>NZ_JBICUQ010000006.1:291589-648487 GCF_043198225.1 Nonomuraea sp. NPDC048826
CACCGGCACCAGCCACACCGACAGCGGACTCAGCGCCGACACCGCCTACACCTACACCGTCCGCGCCCGCGACGCCGCCGGCAACCGCTCCGCCGCCAGCACCGCCGTCACCGCCCGCACCTCCACCGGAGGCGGCGGAGGCGGGGACAAGGTCCTCGGCTACTTCGTCAACTGGGGCGTCTACCAGCGGAACTACCACGTCAAGAACATCGACACCAGCGGCTCGGCGGCCAAGCTCACGCACATCAACTACGCCTTCGGCGACGTGCGGAACGGCCAGTGCGCGCTCACCGACACCTACGCCGACTACGACCGCTTCTACAGCGCGGCCGAGAGCGTCGACGGCGTCGCCGACACCTGGGACACCGGCGCCCTGCGCGGCAACTTCAACCAGCTGCGCAAGCTCAAGCAGAAGCACCCGCACATCAAGGTGCTGTTCTCCTTCGGCGGCTGGACCCTGTCCGGCGGCTTCGGCCAGGCCGCCCAGAACCCGGCCGCGTTCGCCGAGTCCTGCTACCGCCTGGTCGAGGACCCGCGCTGGGCGGACGTGTTCGACGGCATCGACATCGACTGGGAGTACCCGAACGCCTGCGGCCTCAGCTGCGACACCAGCGGACCGGCCTCGTTCCGGAACCTGATGCAGGCGCTCCGGGCCCGGTTCGGCTCCGGCAACCTGGTGACCGCCGCCATCACGGCCGACGGCACGAACGGCGGCAAGATCGACGCCGCCGACTACGCGGGCGCCGCCCAGTACGCCGACTGGTACAACGTCATGACGTACGACTACTTCGGCGCCTTCGCGGCCCAGGGGCCGACCGCCCCGCACTCGCCGCTCACCTCCTACAGCGGCATCCCGACGCCGGGGTTCTACTCCGACGCCGCGATCCAGAAGCTGAAGAGCAAGGGCGTCCCGGCGAGCAAGCTGCTGCTCGGCATCGGCTTCTACGGCCGCGGCTGGACCGGCGTCAGCCAGGCGGCCCCGGGCGGCTCCGCCTCCGGCGCGGCCCCCGGCACCTACGAGGCGGGCATCGAGGACTACAAGGTGCTCAAGACCCGCTGCCCCGCCACCGGAACCGTCGCGGGCACCGCGTACGCGCACTGCGGCAACCAGTGGTGGAGCTACGACACGCCGGCCACGATCGGCGGCAAGATGGGCTACTCGAAGAACCAGGGCCTCGGTGGCGCGTTCTTCTGGGAGCTCAGCGGTGACACGACCAACGGGGAACTGATCACCGCGATGCGGAACGGCCTCCGCTGATCCGCGGCCGTTGACAGGGCCGGCTCCGCGATCCGGGGCCGGCCCTCTCACGTCCGGCGGTAGCCCCGCACGTAGTCGACGGTGAACTCCTTCGGGTACGGCCCCCGCTCGGGGCCGGGGAACTCGTAGATGTCGAGCATGAGCTGCATCGGATAGCCGGGCGACTGGGCGACGGTCCTGACGTGCTCGCCGTCGACGAAGAAGGCCACCTCGTCCGGGGTCCACTCGGCCGCGTAGGTGTGGAAGTCGCGGGCGTCGATGGGCAGCGTCTCGCGGGTGAAGTCGTCGGTGATCGCCGGGTCGCCGAACGGGTGCAGGCCCATGCCGACGCCTGTCGTGCCGGGGCCGACGTCCCGGCCGAAGATCTCGCAGACGCAGATCTCGGCCGAGCGTTCCGGCGCGTCCTCGTACCCGATCATCCAGAGCGCGCACATGGCGCGCGGGTCGTCGGTCACCTTGCCCCGCATCTCGATCAGGCCGTGGTGCGGGGTGTAGAGGCGGACGTCGTCCTGGGCCTCGCGGACCACGGCGGCGCCGCGCCCGTGCTGGCCGACGGTGCTGCCGACCGGGCCCGCGAACACGCCGGTCTGCAGGGACGACACGCGCAGCCCGCCCTCCAGCTCGGGGCTCCACGCCGGCTGGTCCTCCTCGATGAGCAGCCGCAGCCGACCGCCTCCGGTGCGGTAGCGGGCCGCCGACCGGTCGGCGGTGGTCCACTGCGGCAGGTAGCGGGCCACCCACTTGCCGCCGTCGAGCTCGGCGGCGTCGAACGTGTCCTCGAACTCCAGCTCGTAACCGTCTCGGCGCACCAGCCCACCGTACGTCAGAAGATCAGGAACTCGGCGCCCGCGGCCCAGCGCCTGAACTTGACCGGCCCGTGCGACGGCGCGGCGGGCTCCAGGTGGATCACGCGGGCGTCGTCCGGGACGTGCCGCAGGTCGTGGGTGATCATGATGGTGGTCCGGCCCGCCATCAGCCGGCGCAGCGGCTCCATCACCCGGGCGACCGTGTCCTCGTCCAGCCCGGTCATGGGCTCGTCCAGGACCAGCACCGGGGCGTCACGCAGGATCGCCCTGGCGATCGCCAGCCGCTGCCGCTGCCCGCCGGACAGCAGCCTGCCGCGCTGGCCCACCGAGGAGTCGTACCCGCGCGGCAGCGTCTTGACGAAGTCGTGCACCCCGGCCAGCTCGGCCGCCGCCAGCACCTCGTCGGGCGAGGCGTCCGGCCGCCCGTAGGCGATGTTGTCGCGGACCGAGCCGGCGAACAGCAGCGTCTCCTGGTGCAGGATCGTGACGTTGTCGCGGAGCGACTGCCGGGTCACGTCGCGGACGTCGATCCCGTCCAGCAGCACGGCCCCGGCCTGCGGGTCGTAGAACCGCAGCAGCAGCTTGGCCAGCGTCGACTTGCCCGCCCCGCTCGGCCCGGTGCACGCGACCAGCTCGCCCGGCTCGACGGTGAACGACAGGTCCACCAGCGTCGGCCGCCTGCGCCCCGGATAGGTGAAGGTGACGTGGTCGAACGCGATCACGCCGCGGGCGCGGCCGGGGATCGGCTCCGCGCCCGGCCGGTCGGTGACGGTGGGCTGGATCTTGAGCATCTCGATGACCCGGTCGGAGCCCGCCGCCGCCTCCGACACGGTGAGCGCGATCTCCCCCAGGCTCTGCACGGCCGGATAGAGCATGGCCAGGTAGGCGGCGAAGGCCAGCAGCCCGCCGAGCGTGAGCCGGCCGGTGGCGATCTCCCACGCGCCCACGCCCAGGATGACGATCAGGCAGATGGTCTCCATGACCTGCATCAGCGGTCCGTACACGCTCGACAGCCACGCCTGCCGCAGGTTCGCGCGGAGCCAGCCCCGCCCGGCGCGGTGCAGCCGCCGCGACTCGCTCGCCTCGCGGTTGTACGCGTGCACCAGCGCCTGGTTGGCCAGCCCCTCCTCGATGACGCTGTTCATGTCGCCGTTGCTGGCCCGCTCGGTCGCCGAGGCCGTCCTGAACCGGGACGCGAACACCTTCGAGGCGATCAGGAACGCCGGGAACAGCGCCATCGTCACCAGCGCCAGGTCCCACCGGATGAAGAACGCCGCCGCGGCGAAGAACACCGCGCTCGCCACCGTGGTCAGCAGCTTGACCAGCCCGGAGCCCATCATCTCCTCGATGGCCTCTATGTCGTCGGTCAGCCGGGCCATCAGGTCGCCCAGGCGGCGGTTCTCCGAGAAGTCAGGCGACAGCTTCTGCAGGTGGGCGAAGACCCGGTCGCGCAGCCGCAGCAGGAAGCGCTCGGCCCCCACCGCCGTCGTGTACGTGCCCGCGATCGACGCCCCCCCGGCCACGACCGCCAGCCCCAGCCACGCGCCCGCCGGCGTCCAGAAGGCGTCCATGTCGCGCGTGGTCAGCACCTCGTCGGTGATGTGCGCGAACAGCCGGATGGCCACCACCTCGCAGAGCGCGGCCAGCACGGCGAACACCACGCCCGCCGCGAAGAACCACCGCAACCCACGGGTGTCGGGCCAGAACTCCCGGAACGTACGACGCAGCGACACGGCCGGCGCGAGCGGCCCGCGCTCGCTCCGGTCGGCCAACCGGAGGGAGAGCCGGCGGTTGACCCGCCGGCTCTCCCGACTATCCATTACCACTCCCACCACCTGCGGTAGTAGTAGCAGCTACAGCAGCGATACCTGCGCCTTCGGCAGCACCGCCGCCTTCTTCCGCATCCACTCGTAAGAGCCATTTCTGCCTCCCCCGAATCGATCGAACCGTCTTTTTCGGACGGTAGCACCTATATGCCCTCAATTCACCAGAGAAACATCTGCAAAACCAGACTTGACCTGCCACGCCGGTCAAGTCTCCCGAACCTCGTTGAATGGTCAACACCTAGCAATTCGGGACCGCTGATGCGTTTCCCTTTTCTTCACGCGTACGGAAAGAATCCCACCGAACAAAATTCGGACCCTGGTACGGATGTGACGGCAGAGACGGAATGAATGATCCGCCTGTCCGGAAAAGGCGAGGGATCTACCTCAACGGACTGGAATGCTGGCCTTCAGGGGCTTTCTTGGCCCGCCGGGACCGTGCTTCGGTTGCGGGCGGCCGAGACCGTCACCGCGGCCAGCCCCGCCAATCCCGCGCCCGCCACGTACGGCAGCGCCGTGGCCGCGTCGAACAGGGCGCCCGCGCCTGCCGGGCCCGCGATGCGGGCGAAGGCGCCGGCCGACTGGCCGGTGCCGAGGCGGGCTCCGCGCCGATCGGGTGGGCCTGCGGCGGCGAGGAGGCTGGCCACGGTGGGGGTGACGAGGCCGTTGCCCGCCGACAGGACGCACACGGCCAGCAGGCACAGCCAGGCCGGGCCGGCGGGGACGACGGGCAGGCAGACCGCCATCACAACCGCCCCCGCCGCGGCCACGCGGGCGTCGCCCCACCGTCTGGCCAGCAGCGTCACGGGCCCCGCCTGGATCGCCGCCATGGACAGCCCGGCGGCGGCCATGGCGAGGCCGATGGCCTCGGGGCCCCAGCCGTACCGGTCCCTGCCGAGGAAGGCGAGCGTCGTCTCCATGCCGACGAACGCCGCCATGGTGAGGAAGCCCGTCCCGGCCAGGAGCAGCACCGCGCTCCCCTGGGGGCCGGTGCGGCCGGCGGCCTCCTGGTGCCGTTCCGGCTCGGGGAGCAGGAAGACCGCGGCGACCAGGTTGGCGGCGGCGAGGGCGGCGGCGGCGTACGCGGAGGCCTGGAACCCCCACGGGGCCAGGGCCGCGCCCAGTGCGGGACCGGCCACGAACGCCGTGCCGATGGCCATGCCGAGCCGGGCCATCGCGGCGGTGCGCCGGTCCTCCGGCACGGCGTCGGCGAGGTATGCCTGGGCGACCGAGATGCTCCCGCCGAAGGCCCCGGCCAGCGCTCTGGCGGCGACCAGCCAGGCCAGGGAGGTCGCGGCGCCGGACATGGCCAGCGACAGCGCCGAGCCGGCGAGCGCGATCAGCAGGACCGGGCGTCGTCCGTACCGGTCGGAGAGCCTGCCCAGCAGAGGCGCGGCCAGGAACTGCGCGACGGAGTAGGCGCTCACCGTGACCCCGTACCAGACGCCGGTGGCGCCCAGGTCGGCGGCGAAGAACGGCAGCGACGGCAGGATCACCGTGAACCCCAGCAGGTCGACGAAGACCGTGAGGGTGATCACGAGTTGGACCGGCCGCCGCATCGGCACTCCAAGGTGAGGGTCTGTATTCGGCGTGTCATGCTACAAGTCGTCACCATCGGTCTCTCCGACAGGACGGAGAGCGTCATTACGCTGGCAAGACCCTCTTATGGGTGATAGACAGCCTTATGCCGGGACAATCAACACGCCGCCGTCCGGCCGGGTCGGCATGATGTCTCCGGCGAGGTGGGGTGGCCGCGACATGGACGGTCCTGAACAACCGATGGAGCCCTCGCAGAACTACTTCGACCGCCTGGCCGACCTGGACGCGCGGCTGGGTCGGACCCGCGGCGATGACGCGATGGCGCTGGAGCGGGCCGCGGGCGTGCTGGCCGGGCGCACCTCGTGCCGGATCTCCGAGGCGCACGCCTACCTGCGCGGGCTCGCCGCCGACCAGGGGCGTGACGTGTTCGAGCTGGCCGCCGAGGTGCTGGTGGCGCTGGAGGGCCATGCCGAGGAGGGGCCGGAGCGGCTGCGCGCCACGGTGGCCTCGGCGCTGCGCCCGGTGCCCCGGCCGCGGCCGTCGCACCGGCCCCCGGAGGGGACGAGTGACTGGGCACGGGTCGCCCAGCAGGTCCTGGACGCGGTGGGCGGCAGCTTCACGGTGCTGGTGCCGATGCGGGGCGAGGACGGGCGCATCGAGGACTACCGGTTCATGGCCGCCGGTCCGGAGCTGGTGGACATCTCCGGGCGGCGCGGCGCGGAGATCGTCGGCCTGCGGCTCAGCGAGGTCTACCCGACGCTCGTGGGCGGGGTCGTGTGGGACGCCTGGGAGCGGTGTCTCGCCGACGGCATGCCGCGTCAGGTCGGCCCCATCCCGTACGTCAGCGTCGCGTCCAGGGCGCCGGCCGAGATGTCCATCTCGGTGCAGATCAGGCCGGTCGGCGGCGGGGTGATCAACAGCTGGGTGCGGCACGACGTGCAGACCCGCCTGGAGGACCGGGTCGCGCAGACCGAGCGGCTGGGCAACCTCGGCTGGGGCGAGTGGGACCTGGTCACCGGCGAGGTCTCCTGGTCGCCCGGCCTCTACCAGGTCTACGAACGCGACCCGGCGAGCGGGCCGCTCGCCCACGACCTGCTCGACACCTTCACGCTGCCGGAGGACGCGCCGGTCCGGGCCCAGGCGGCTGCGGACTTCGCCCGGGGCCGGACCGTCGATCTCACGTACCGGGCCAGGATCGGCGACCGGGTCAAGCACCTGCGCATGGTCGCCGACGCGGTGCGCGACTCCGAGGGCCGGCCGGCCAAGGTCTTCGGCATCATCCAGGACGTCACCACCCGCGAGACCACCCGGGCCGAGCTGGCCAGGATCGAGCAGGAGCTGCATGAGCACCGGCGCAACCTCGAGGTCGAGCACCGGCTCGCCGCCGAGCTCCAGCAGATCGTGCTGCCCATCCCGTCCGAGCCGATCGATCTGCCCCGGCTCCGGGTGGCGGTCCGCTATCTGCCGGCCGTGCAGGCGGAGCGGGTCGGCGGCGACTGGTACCACGCGGCCGTCGCGGGTGACGGCAGCGTGGTGCTCGCCATCGGCGACGTCGCGGGTCACGGGGTGCGCGCCGCGGCGTGCATGGCCCAGCTCCGGTACGCGCTGGCGGCGCTGGCCGTGACCACCACCAGCGAACCCGCCGAGCTGCTCGCCCACCTCAACCACCTGCTGTACGTGGGAGGCGCGGGGACGAGCACCGCCACCGCGGTGGTGGGCCGCTACCTGCCCGAGACCGGCGAGCTGCGCTGGTCCCAGGCCGGGCACCCGCCGCCGCTGCACGCCCGGGCCGGGCGTACTGTCGAGCTGGACCGACCGGACGGCCCGCTGCTCGGGGCCGTGCCGACCGCCGCCTACGGCACCGCCGCCGTCACCATCGAAGCGGGAGACCTGCTGCTGCTCTACACCGACGGCCTGGTCGAGCGCCGGGACAAGACGCTGCGCGAGGGGCTCGACCCCGTGATCGAGACCCTCGACCGGACCTCGGCCGAGGGCAGCAGGCAGCCGGTCGCCGACGTGATCACCCAGCTGCCCGAGGCCAACCCGCACGACGACACCTGCGTGCTGGCGGCCCGCCGGTTGCCCGTCCCGGCGGAGGGCGGCCATGGCTGAGGAACTGGAACCGCTGTTCAGCCGCGACTTCGACCGGGAGTCCCTGGTCACGCTGCGCCGGGAGGTGGAGCGCCGCAGCGAGGAGCAGGGGCTGGCCGGGCTGGCGCTGTACCGGTTCGTGGTGGCGGTCAACGAGATCACCACCAACGCGGTGCGGCACGGCGGCGGGCACGGCCGGCTGACCCTGTGGAAGGGCGACGACCGGCTCTTCTGCGAGGTCGCCGACCGGGGCCGCGGTCTGCCCTCCGGCCGCGAGTGGGCGCCGCCACCGCCCGCCACCAGCACCACCGGCCGCGGCCTGCTGCTGGCCAGGCATGGCGCCAGCCGGCTCAGCATCCGCAGCGACGGTGACGGCACCAGCGTCCTGCTGGAGATCACCTACTCCTGAGCGCCCCGAGCACCCTTCCGAGAGTCGAGTCTTTTCTTTTATTATAGTAATGATTCGACTTCAGGAGGGCGTACGGGGTGGGCAGGATCGGCACGGTGCACGCTTACGGCACATTCGCCATCGACGCCGTGGCAGGCGCGCCGGACGTGCTCCGGGACCGCGAGGTGGTGACCTGCCCCACGCCGGAGAGCTTCGCCCGCGAGCTGGACCGCGTCGAGGCCGTGCTGGGCTTCGGCATGCGGGTGCCCGACTGGTCCGCGGCCGGGCGGCTGCGGCTGGTCCACCTCGTCGGTTCCGGCGCCGACAGCATCCTGCCGGCGGCCGGACTGTCGCCGGACGTGCCGGTGGCCGCCGCCCGGGGGGTGTCCGCGCCGGCCATGGCCGAGTTCGCCGTGGCCATGCTCCTCGCCCTGGCCAAGCGGCTGCCCGAGGTGCTCGCCAGCCAGCGGTCGCGTACCTGGGAACGGCACCATCCCGTCCTGCTGTCCGGGAGCACCCTCCTGGTGGCGGGGGCGGGGCCGGTCGGGCGCGAGGTCGCCGTCCGGGCGCGGGCGCTGGGCATGACCGTGATCGGGGTGCGCGGCGAGCCCGTCCCGGTGCCGGAGTTCGACGAGACGCACCCCGCCGGGAGCTTCGCCGAGCTGGCCGGGCGGGCCGACGCCATCGTCCTGGCGGTCCCCGCGACGCCGCTGACCCGCCACCTGCTGGACGGGAAGGTCCTGGACCGGTGCCGCCCGTCGTGCCTGATCGTCAACGTCTCCCGCGGCGAGGTGGTGGACGAGCGCGAGCTGGCCGCCCGGCTGCGCGCGGGCTCGATCGGCGGCGCCGCGCTCGACGTGTTCGAGAAGGAGCCGCTGCCGCAGGACAGCCCGCTGTGGGACGCCCCCGGCGCCATCCTCACCCCGCACGTGTCGTGGAGCTCGCCCGGCTACACCCGCAAGGTGGTGGAGCTGTTCGCCCGCAACCTGGAGCGGGTCGAACGCGGCCAACCGGTGATCAACCCGGTCGACCTGGCGCGCGGGTACTGAGCCGTGGTCCCCTCCTGGTTCCGCGACGCGCTCGCCCGGCCCGCCGACACCGGCGAGATCACCGTCGGCGGGGTGCCCATCCGCTACCGGGCCTGGGGTCCCGCGGGCCGGCCCGGGGTCGTGTTCGTGCACGGCGGCGCGGCGCACGGCCGGTGGTGGGACCATCTCGCGCCGCTCTACGCCGACGGCCACCGCGTCGTCGCCCCGGACCTGGCCGGGCACGGCGACAGCGGCCACGCCCGGCGCTACAGCCACGACTCCTGGGCCGAGCAGGTGCTCGCGGCGGCGGACGACGCCGGGGTCGCGGGACCTCCGGTGCTGGTCGGGCACAGCATGGGCGGGCTGGTCTGCCTGCGCGCGGCGCTCTCGTACGGGCCGAGACTGGGCGGCGTGGTCTGCGTGGACTCGATCCTGCGCGAGGAGGACGACACCCCGGAGCACGTGCACCGGCGGCAGCGGGCGCTGCGCCGCCCGCGCCTCTACCCGAGCAGGGAGGAGGCGGTGGCGCGGTTCCACCCCATCCCGGAGGTCGGGCGGGCGCACCGGTTCATCGTCGAGCACCTGGCCGAGACCTCGGTCCGGGCCGTCGAGGGCGGCTGGACCTGGAAGTTCGACCCGCTGCTGTTCGGGCAGGCCTCGCTCACCATGGCCGAGCTGGCTCCGCCGGGCTGCCCGGTCGCGCTGCTCCGCGCCGAGGACGGGCTGCCCCCGCCGGGGATGACGGAGACGATGCGCCGGCGGCTGAACGCCTCGCTGCCGGTCGTGGAGATCGCCGGCTCCGGTCACCACGTCATGCTCGACCAGCCGCTGACCCTCGTGGCCGCGCTGGACGGGGTGTTCGCGGCGTGGGGCCTTCCGCTGAAGGGACGGCTGACGACATGACGGATCTCGACCTGCCGGAGCGGCTGCGGGCGGTCCTGGCCGTCGAGCCGGGCGCGCGGGCGCTGGAGCTGGACGGCCGGTGGTGCACCTGGGGCGACCTCGCCGCGGGCGCCCGCGCGCTGGACGAGCGGCTGCGCTCGATCGGGGCGCCGGAGGGCGCGCGGGTCGGCGTGGTGATGCGCAACCGGCCGGGCGTCGTCGGCGCGGTGCTCGGGGTGCTGGCCGGGCGGTACTGCGTCGTGTCGCTCAGCCACCTGGCGCCCGCCGAGTCGCTCGCCCGGGACGTCCGGGACCTGGACCTGGTGGCGGTGGTCGCCGACGCGGCCGACTGGGAGTCGGAGAGCCTGGTGGCGGCCGCCCGGTCGGCCGGCGTGCTCGGGCTCTCGGTGCCCGCGTACGAGCCGGGCGCCGTCGAGCTGGTCACCGGGTGCGCGCTGGACCCGGGGACGGTCGCCGCGCGAGCGCACCCCGGGGTGGCCGTCAACATGCTGACGAGCGGCACCACCGGCCCGCCCAAGCGCGTCCCGGTCGGCTACCGCAACCTGGCGGCCAGCTTCGCGGGGGCCGCGCACTACGAGTCGGGCAAGCCGTGGCGGCCCCGGCTCCGCTCCGGGGTGGCCGTCGTGGTCGCGCCCATCCTGCACACCAGCGGGCTGTTCCGGCTGCTGCTCAACCTGCTGGAAGGGCGGAGCGTGGCGATGCTGGAGCGGTTCACGGTCGACGGCCTGGTCCGGCTGGTCACCGCGTACGACCCTCGGCTGCTCGCGCTCACGCCCACCTCGATGCGGATGGTCCTGGACGCCGGGGTGGACCCGGGCGTGTTCGCCGGGGTCCGCGCGGTGGTGTGCGGCACCGCGCCGCTCCGGCCCGAGCTGGGCCGCCGGTTCGAGGCGGTCTACGACGTCGCGGTGCTGGTCACGTACGGGGCGACGGAGTTCGCGGGCGGGATCGCGGGCTGGACGATGAAGGACTGGGAACGCCACCGCGACGCCAAGCCCGGCAGCGTGGGCCGGATCCATCCGGGGGTCGACGTACGGGTGCGCGACCCCGAGACCGGCGAGCCGGTGCCGCCGGGCCAGGCCGGCCGGCTGGACGTGCGCACCGCGCAGTCGCCGGACCCGGACCGGTGGCAGGAGACCACCGACCTGGCGCGGGTCGACGAGGACGGCTTCCTGTGGGTGCTCGGCCGGACGGACGACGTGATCATCCGGGGCGGGTTCAAGGTGTCGGCGGGCGCGGTGGCCGAGGTCCTGAAGGACCATCCCTCGGTACGCGACGCCGCCGTGGTGGGCCTGCCCGACGTCCGGCTGGGTGAGGTGCCGGTCGCGGCCGTGGAGGTCGCCGACGGCGCCGCCTTCGACCCGGACGGGCTGGCGAGCTGGGCGCGCGGGAGGCTGACGCCCTACCAGGTGCCGGTCCGGTTCGTGGCGATGGAGGCGCTGCCCCGTACGCCGTCGTTGAAGGTGAGCCAGGAGCGCCTGAAGGAGCTGCTCGCCTGACGGTCTCCCCGGGGCCGGGGAGACCGTCAGGCGTGGCTCAGGCGATCCGCTCGAAGACGGCGGCGATGCCCTGGCCGCCGCCGATGCAGAGGGTGGCCAGGCCGTAGCGCTGCTCGCGGCGGTGCAGCTCGCGGGCGAGCGCGCCGACCATGCGGGTGCCGGTGGCGCCGACCGGGTGGCCGAGCGAGATGCCCGACCCGCGCGGGTTCGTGCGCTCCAGGTCCTTCTCGCCGAACCGCCACTCGCGCATGACCGCGAGCGCCTGGGCCGCGAACGCCTCGTTGAGCTCGATGAGGTCCATGTCGGCCAGCCGCAGCCCGGCCCGGTCCAGCGCGATCCCGGTGGCCGGGACCGGGCCGATGCCCATCCGGTGCGGCTCCACCGCGCCGATCCCCGACGACACCAGCCGCACCAGCGGCCGCAGCCCGAGTGCCTCCGCCCGGTCGGCGGTGGTGACGACGCAGAGCGCGGCGGCGTCGTTCTGGCCGCTGGCGTTGCCCGCGGTGACCGTCGCCTCCGGGTCGGCGGCGGCGCGGATGGGGCGCAGCCTGGCCAGCGACTCCAGGGTGGTGTCGGCGCGCGGGTGCTCGTCGCGGTCGACGGTCGTCTCGCCGCCCTTGACCGGGACCGTCACCGGGATGATCTCCTCGGCGCTCCGGCCGTCGCGCTGGGCCTCGACCGCCCGCTGGTGCGACAGCAGCGCGAGCGCGTCCTGCTCGGCGCGCGGGATCGCGTACTCGCGGCGCAGGTTCTCCGCCGTCTCCAGCATGCCGCCGGGCACCGGGTGGTGGCGGCCGCCCGCGGTGACCCGGCCGCGCTCCAGGCTGTCGTGCAGGGTGACCCCGCCCTGGCGGGCGCCCCATCGGACGTCGAAGGAGAAGTGGGCGGCGTTGCTCATGCTCTCCACGCCACCGGCGACGATCATGTCGGCGTTGCCCGTCTCGACCTCCCTGGCCGCGTACAGGATCGCCTGCAGGCCCGAGCCGCAGCGGCGGTCGACGGTGAGGCCTGGCACGGTGACGGGCAGCCCGGCGTCCATCGCGACCACCCGGCCGATGGCCGGGGCCTCGCTCGTCGGGTAGCAGTGGCCGAGCACGACGTCGTCGATCGCCTCCGGCGGGACGCCGGTGCGGGCGAGCAGCCCGCGCAGCGCCTGGGCGCCCAGCTCGGGAGCGGTGAGCGCCTTGAGCGCACCGCCGTAGCGGCCGATCGGCGTCCGCACCGGCTCGCAGATCACGACGTCACGGGATCCGGTCATCGGGCGGCCACCTCGCGCATCAGATTCCTGGCGATGATCAACTTCTGCACCTCGCTGGTCCCCTCGTAGATGCGGTAGAGCCGGGCGTCACGGTAGAAGCGCTCGACCGGCACCCCGTGCATGTAGCCGCTGCCGCCGTGGATCTGGACGGCGCGGTCGGCGACCCGACCGGCCATCTCGCTGCAGAACAACTTGGCGCTGGACGGGCCGATCCGCCGATCCGTGCCGTCATCGTAGGCGCGGGCGGCCGACAGCACGAGCGCGCGACCGGCCATCAGCTCGGTCTGCGAGTCCGCGATCATCGCCTGGACCTGCTGGAAGGTGCCGATCACGGCGCCTCCCTGCTTGGCCGATGCGGCGTACGCCACGCTCTCGTCGACCAGCCGCTGCGCCAGCCCGACGCAGCAGGCGGCGATGTGCAGCCGGCCCTTGGCCAGGGAGCGCATCGCGGCGGCGAACCCCTCGTTCTCCACCTCGCCGATCAGCCGGGAGGCGGGCACCCGGACGCCGTCGAAGGCGATCTCGCTGGTGTGGGAGCCGCGCTGCCCCATCTTCTTGTCCCTCGGGCCCACGGTCACCCCCGGCGTGGCGGTGTCCACGGCGAAGACCGAGATGCCCTTCGGGCCGGCCTCCCCGGTACGGGCGAACACCATGAGCAGGTCCGACCGGTCCGCGTTGGTGATGAACCGCTTGTGGCCGTCGATGACGTAGTCGTCGCCGTCGCGCACGGCGCGGGTGCGCAGGCCGCTCGGGTCGGACCCGGCCTCCGGCTCGGTCAGCGCGAAGGAGGCCACGCACTCCCCGGCCGCCATCCGCGGCAGGAACTCCGCCTTCTGCCGTTCGGTGCCGAAGTTGACCAGCACCTGGCCGGCGATGCCGTTGTTGGTGCCGAACATCGAGCGGAACGACGGGGTCGTGTAGCCCAGCTCCATGGCCAGGCGGGCGTCCTGCTCGGCGTCGCAGCCCAGGCCGCCGTGCTCCTCCGGGATGGTGTAGCCGAACAGCCCCATCTCCGCGGCGGCGGCCCGGATCCGCTCGGGGATCTCGTCGGTCTCCTCGATGACGTCCTCGGCGGGCACCACGACGTCGCGTACGAAGCTTCGCACGGTGCTCAAAACGGCGGCGAAGTCCCCGCTGTCCATGTGTCGTCTTCCTCTCTCGTCACCTGCCCATGCAGGCGTCCTTGATCCGTTCCAGGTCGTCGATCTCGGCCACGGGGGAGCTCACGACGACCTTGCCGACGTCGATCACCGTCACGTGGTCGGCGACCTCGACCGCGGCCTCGACCGCCTGCTCGACCAGCACGATCGCCAGGCCCGACGCCTTCAGCGCGGCCACCCTGGCCATCACCTCGGCCACCACCGACGGCGCGAGGCCGCCCGACGGCTCGTCGAGCATGAGCAGCCGCGGCCTGGCCATCAGGGCCTGCCCGATGGCCACCATCTGCTGCTGCCCGCCGGACAGCGAGCCCGCCGGGGACTCGCGCTTCTCGGCCAGGATCGGGAACAGCTCGTAGATCCGGGCCAGCTCGCCCTCCAGCGCGCGGCGCCGCAGGCCCAGGCTGTAGCCGCCGAGGAGCAGGTTCTCCTGTACGGACTGCTCGCGGAAGACCCGCTTGCCCTCCTGGACGTAGCTGATCCCCAGCTTGACCCGGGCGTGCGCGGGAACCTGGGCCAGCGGGCGGCCGTCGTAGACCAGCTCGCCGCCGTGCAGCGGGTTGAGCCCGGCGACGGCGCGCAGCGTGGTGGTCTTGCCCGAGCCGTTGCGGCCGAGCAGCGCGGTGACCTGGCCCGGCCTGGCCTCGAAGGAGACGTCCCAGACGGCCCGCAGGTCGCCGTAGCCGGTGGCCAGGTTGGTCACGGTCAGCAGGGCGTCGCTCATGCGCGTTCCTCCTTGCCGGTGGCGACCTGGTCGTCAGTCACGCCGAGGTACTCGTCGCGCACCCGCGGGTCGGCCTCGATCTCGGCGGGGGTGCCGGAGGCGAGCACGGAGCCGCGGGCCAGCACCACGATCTCGTCGGCCAGCGACAGCACCAGGCCGAAGTTGTGCTCGACCAGGATCACCGTGCAGCCCGCGTCGCGGATCCGGCGGATGAGCGCGGCCAGGGTCTCGACCTCGGTCTCGTCCAGTCCGGAGGCGACCTCGTCGAGCAGCAGCACCTTGGGCTCGGCGACCAGCGCCCGCGCGACCTCCAGCAGCCTGCGCATGCCGAGCGGCAGCGTGGCCGCCTCGGTGTCGGCCAGGTGGTCCAGCCCGACGAGGGCGAGCGCCTCGGCGGCCCGTTCCCGGTCGCGCCGCTGGGTCCCGCGGAAGCGCGGGGTGCGCAGGATCGCGCCGGCGAACGAGGCGGGCTCGGCGGTGTAGCGGCCCGAGGCCACCACGTCCCTGACGGTGATGCCGGGCGGGATCAGCGGCGTCTGGAACGTGCGCGCGACGCCCAGCCTGGCGATCCGGTGGGTCGCGGCCCTGCCGATCTCCTCGCCGTCCAGCGTGATCGTGCCGGAGTCCCTGCGGTAGTAGCCGCAGACGAGGTTGAGCAGCGTGGTCTTGCCCGAGCCGTTGGGGCCGATCAGCGCCGTGACCCGGCCGGGTTCGGCGCGCAGCGTCGCGTTCGCGAGCGCCTGGTTGCCGCCGAAGGCCTTGGCCACGCCGGTGACCTCCAGCGTACCGCCGGCGATGGGGGCGAGCTCGGTCCGCGTCCCCGCGGCGTCCGTCCCCAGCACGCCGGCGGCCCGGTCGAGCCTGGCGACCAGCTTGCGGGCCACGCCGGCCAGGCCGCCGTTCAGGAGCACGCCGCCGATCAGCAGGAACAGGCCGAAGAAGACCAGCGAGTACTCCTGGAAACTGGCCGACTGGGTGCTGCCGTACTCCACGACCCCCGCGCCGATCAGCGCACCGTAGACGCTGACCGAGCCGCCCAGGATGGACGCGGCCAGGGCGCCGGTCGCGACGTGGAAGGTGAAGGCGTCCAGCGACACGAACAGGTCCAGGTTGGCGAAGAGCGCGCCCGCGAGCCCGGCGGGGATCGCGCCGATCGCGTACCCGGCCAGCTTGGTGCGGAAGATGGACATGCCGACCGAGGACGCCAGCACCGGGCTCTGCTTGAGCACCTGGAAGGCGATCCCGTGCCGGGACGCCACGATGTTGCGGAAGGCCGCGAACCACGCGATGGCGACGGCGACCACGCAGAAGTAGAAGTGCTCGGGCATCAGCGGGAAGCCGAACAGGGTCGCGGGCGGGATGCCCGACAGGCCGTGCGCCCCGCCGGTGTGGTCCTCCAGGATCGTCACCACGTCCGGGACGAGCAGCACCAGGAAGAACGAGGTCATGGCCAGCGACCAGGAGCCCAGCCGGAGCCCGGGGATGCCGGTGAGGATCCCGACGAGCAGCGCCGCCAGCCCCGCCGCGACCAGGTGGACCAGCAGGTCGGTGGTCCCGGCCTTGGACAGGATGGCGGCCGTGTAGGCGCCGGCCGCGTACATGGCCACCTGCCCGATGGCGAGCTGGCCGGCGTACCCGAGCGAGAGGTTCAGGCCGCTGACGATCAGCGCCATGATGAGCGTCAGCTCCACCTGCCGGGTCAGCCCGTAGTCCGCGCCCAGGAACGGCAGCACCAGCAGCAGGGCTCCCAGCAGCGCCGGATACACCCACGAAGGCACCGCCCGCAGGGCAGCCCACGCCTTCATCGTCGTCACACCACCCGTTCCTGGACCTTGCCGAACAGCCCGGTGGGCCGGATCATCAGCACCAGCAGGAGGATCGCGAAGACGCTCAGGTTGCTGAACTCCGAGCCGAGGTAGCGGGCCGCGTGCTCCTCCACCAGCCCGACGGTGAAGCCGCCGGCCAGGCCGCCGTAGAAGCTGCCGAAGCCGCCGATCGCCAGTGCCACGAAGCCCTTGAGCGCCAGCGCCGAGCCGAGCGTGGCGACGGCGAACGTCTTGGGGCCGATGAAGAAGCCCATCAGCCCGGCGAGCAGCCCGGTGACCGCGAACGCGGCGAAGGCCAGCATCCGCACGTTGACCCCGCGCAGCACGGCCGCCTCCGCGTCCTGCGACATCGCCACCACGGCCAGGCCGTTGAGCCGCCTGCGGGTGTACAGGTGGATGCCCACGACGAGCAGCACGGCCATGACGACCAGGCCGATCTCGAAGCTGTAGACCCGGCCGCCGGCGAGCGTGAACGCCTCCTTCGAGCCGATGAACGGCACGTCGAGCGGCTGCGTCCCCCAGATGAGCTGGGCCAGGCCCGTCAGGACCGTGCCGAAACCCAGCGTGGTGATCAGCTGGGTCTGGTGGTCCGCGACGGGCCTGACCGCGATGCGCTCCTCGATGGCGGCGATCACCATGACGACGACCATCGCCAGGAGGATGACGGCGACCGCCGGGAGCCCGAACGTGACGTGGCCGGTGTAGGCGACGAACGCGCCGATCATCATCAGCTGGGCCTGCGCGAAGTTGAACGACCGCGAGGCCACGAAGACGATGTTGTAACCGATGGCCACGAGCGCGTAGACGGCTCCCAGCGACAGCCCTGCGTAGATCAGCGTCACGTGGACGCGCCCATCTGGCCGTTGACGATCGGGGCCGGAGCCACGAACTTGTGCGTGCCGCGGGGCAGCTTGGGCTCGTGCGAGTCCGCCGAGTACGGGTAGCTCCCGTAGACCGCGGTGCCCGCGTTGCCGTTGACCTGCGGGTCCTCCAGCGCCTTGGCGATGGCCGCGGCGTCGGTGCTGCCGGCGCTCTTGGCCCCGGCGGCGATGAGCAGGACTCCGTCGTACCCGAGGACGTTGACCATGGCGCCCTTGATGCCGCCCAGCGCCTTCATCTTCTCGACGGCCTTGTTCGTGGCCTCCGCCGCCTGGTCGTAGACCGTGGCCGCGTTCACCTCGATCTTGAGGTTCTTGACCTCGGGCGAGCCGAGCAGGCCGTCCGGCGGGTCCTGGGTGACCAGCGGGGTCGAGGCGACCGACGTCTCGCCCAGCAGCGGGACGTCCCAGCCCAGCTTGGTGATGCCCTTGAGCACGTAGCCGGTGGGGGCGCCGTAGGCGTTGAAGACGACCACGTCGGGGTCGGCGTCGCGGAGCGCGGAGATCTGGGCGGTCATGTCGAGCGCGGCGGAGTCGTACTCGATGGTGCCGACGACCTCGTAGTTGTTCTCCTTGAACACCTTCTCGGCCAGCTCACCGAACGACTTGGCGTACGGTGAGTTGCCGTGCAGGATGCCGATCTTCTTGTAGCCGTTGGCCTCGAACTCCGGCAGGTAGTCCTCGACCACCACCCGGGGGGAGGCGGCCAGGTTGAAGGCCAGCGGGTGCTGCTTGGGGTCCGCCGTCTCGTCGAGGTTGGCGGAGTTCATGAACAGGATCTTGTTCTGGTTCAGGATCGGCGCGACCGCCGAGCTGACCTGGGTGCCCGCCGTGACGATGTAGGCGTCCGGCTTCTCCTTGGCGAGCTGCGCGCGCAGCCCGGACACCGCCTTGGTCGGGTTGGCGTTGTCCTGCGACTCGATGAGCTTGACCTGACGCCCGTTGATCCCGCCGGACTCGTTGACCGTCTCGACCGCGGCCTTGACCGAGTTCACGCCGGTGATGAGCTGGTCGGTGACGGGGCCCGCGTCGCTGCCGGCACTCACCATGATCACGTACGGGGCGTCAGCCGCCCCTGTTGTCCCGGCGTCCTCGGCGGCGCCACACGCCGGGAGCGCGAGCAGGGCGATCGCCAGCGCCGCCCACCTCGCCCGTCGGCCCTTCATTGCATCAATCCAATCTTATCTATGATTGAATCCTAGTAAGAGAAGGCTGGCACAAGGCCCTCTCCATTGGCAATGGGGAACGGTGAAAATCCCCCGGCGCGGCGTATGCGGAGGTCAGAGGGCGGCGCGCAGATCCCGCCTGAGCACCTTGCCGCTGGCGTTGCGGGGCAGCTCCTCGACGAACTCGACCGTACGCGGGACCTTGAAGTTGGCCAGCCGCTCCCGCGCCCACGCGATGATCTCCTCGCCGGTGGCCTCGGTGCCGCGGCGGCGCACCACGTACGCCCTGGCCACCTCGCCCAGCCGGGCGTCCGGCACGCCGATCACCGCCACCTCGGAGACGCCCGGATGGCGGGCCAGCGTCTGCTCGACCTCGGCGGGCGAGACGTTGAACCCGCCGACGAAGAAGAGGTCCTTGATCCGGTCGGTGATCTTGAGGTTGCCGTCGGCGTCCAGGGTGCCGACGTCGCCCGAGTGCAGCCAGCCGCCGGCGTCGATCGCCTCGGCCGTGGCGGCCGGATCCTCCCAGTAGCCCGGGGTGACGTTGGCGCCCCGGATCAGCACCTCGCCCGGCTCGCCCGGCGGCAGGTCGCGCCCCTCGGCGTCCACGACCCGCAGGCCCACGCCCGGCAGCGCGCGCCCGTTGGAGCGGGCGATCACGTCGGACGGGTCGCCCCTGCGGCACATCGTCGCGGTGCCGAAGCACTCGGTCATCCCGTAGGCGGTGATGAAGTGCTCGAACGGCAGCTCGGAGCGGGCCCGCTCGACCAGCGCCACCGGCACCACCGCGGCTCCGGTGGCGGCCACCCGCAGCGACCCGAGATCGCGGGACGCCCGCTCGGGGCTCTCCAGCAAGGCGTAGTAGATGGTGGGCGGCCCGTTCATGACCGAGATGCGGGCCGACTCGATGATCCGCAGGACCTCCGCCGGGTCGAACACGGCCAGCGGCACGATCGTCAGCCCGTTCATCAGGCTCGTGATCATGCCGGCCTTGTTGCCGCCGGTGTGGAAGAACGGCAGCGACACCAGGTAGCGGTCGCCGGGCCGCAGCCCCCAGATCTCGCCGTACGACGCGTACAGGTCCAGGCAGGCCCCGTGCGGGATGGTCACGCCCTTGGCCCGGCCGGTGGTCCCCGAGGTGAAGATGACCTCGCTCAGGTCGTCGGGGTCCACCGCCAGCGCGGTCCGCACGGCGGTCTCGGCGCTCACCGCCGCGCCCCCGGCCAGGAAGTCCTTCCATCCCAGGCCGTCGCCGCCGTCGAGCAGGTCGACCACGGCGAGCTCGCCCAGCGGGGGCTCGTCCTCGTCGCGCTCGCGCAGCGCGGCCGCGTAGTCGTAGCCGAGGAAGCCGTTGTCCAGGAAGACCGCCGTGGCCCGGACCCGGCCCAGGATCTCGCGGGCCTCGCGGCCCCGGTAGCGGGTGTTGAGCGGGACCACGGTGGCGCCGGCGCAGTGCAGGCCCAGCGAGGTGACGACCCACCGGTAGGTGTTGGGCGCCCAGATGCCCACCCGGTCGCCCGGCCTGACGCCGAGCGCGATGGCGCCGCGGGCCACCTCCAGCGCCCGGTCGAGCAGCTCCCGGTACGTCAGCTCGACCTCGCCGTCGAGCACCGCGGGCCGGTCGCCGAACCGTTCGGCCCCGGCCATCAGCATGCGCGGCACGGTGCGTTCCGCCGCTCGCTCGATCTCCATCAAGGTCTCCTATCTCCCGGTGAACTTCGGCTCACGCTTCTCCACGAAGGCGCCGAGGCCCTCGCGGAAGTCCTGGCTGCGGGAGGAGATCTCCAGCGCGAACGCCTCGGCGGGCAGCTGCTCGGCCAGGGTGGCGTCGGCGGCCTGGTTGATCAGGGCCTTGGTGAGGCCGAGCGCCACCGTCGGCCCGGCCGCCAGCCGGGCGGCGAGCGCGCCGGCCACCTCGCCGGCCCGCCCCGGCTCGACGACCTCGTGCACGATCCCCCACCCGGCCGCGGTCTCGGCGTCAAGCCGCTCGCCCAGCATGAGCAGGCGGCGCGCGCGCAGCGGGCCGACCGCGCGGGCGGTCAGCCAGGTGGCCCCGCTGTCGGGCGTCATGCCGCGGGTGATGAACGGCTGCCAGAAGGCGGCCGTGGTGTCGGCGACCACGAAGTCGGCCGCCAGCGCGAGCTGGAACCCGATCCCGACCGCGTATCCCGTCACCGCGCAGACCACCGGCACCTGCAGCTCGCACAGCTGCGGGATCAGCCGGTGCGCCTGGGACGGCAGCCGCCGCTGGATCGCGCCCGGCCGGGGCCGGCCGCCGGAACCCGCGTTGCGCGCCACGATGTCGAAGCCGCTGCAGAAGTCGCCGCCCGAGCCGGACAGGAGGACGGCGCGTACCCGCTCGTCGTTCTGGGCCAGTTCCAGGGCGTCGATGACGCCGCGCAGGGAGCGGTCGTTGAGCGCGTTGCGCCGGCGCGGATCGTCCAGGCGCACGGAGAGCACACCCTCCGACAGCTCGACGACCAGGCCTTCGACGGCCGGATACTCGCTATGCATACAAGCATTATAAAGATGGACTCTTAGACTCCGTCAGCCCTACCTATCGATGTTACTATCTTTGTAATGATTGCGTTTCATGGAGAGGACGCGGATGAGCACGAGCGTTCCACGGGGGGACGGGCAGGCCGACGGGCCGGCCGGGCGATCGCTGATGGAGCTCCTCGATGAGCTGCCTGCGCTCGACGAGGCCACCGTCGTGCATTCGACCAGCAGCACCATGACCCTGGCCGAGCTGCGCGCCGCCGTGTCCCGGGTGGCTGACGAGCTGGTACGGGCCGGGGTCCGGCCGGGCCATCCGGTCGGCGCGCTCGTCGGGTCGGGCACCTCCGGCGTGGTGGCGATGTTCGCGGCCTGGCGGGCCGGCGCCGTCTACATGCCGGTCAACCACCGCATGACAGGCCACGAGGTGGCGGCACTCATCGACGACACCCCCGTCTGCCTGCTCCTCGGCACCGCCGACGACCTCGACGGGCGGGACGCGGGCATCGGCGTGGTGGAGCTCGACGAGGCCACCTGGAGCGCCCGCACCCGCAGGCCGGTGCCGGCCGACGCGACCACGTACGACGACGACATCGCCCTGGTGCTGCGCACGTCCGGGACGACCGGCAAGCCCAAGGCGGTGCTGCTGCGCCACGACGGCACGCTGGACGCGCTGGACGCGAGCCTGCGCAAGCTGCGCCGGCGTGACCGGGGGGCGCGCGAGCCGCGGGCGGCGCTCCGGGTCAACCTGATCCCGCTCTCCCTGGCGCTGTGGGCGGGGATCTTCAACACGTTGTTCTCGTTCCGCGCCGGGTTCGGCGTGGTGCTGCTCGACCGGTTCACGCCGGAGGAGTTCGCGCGGGCGGTGCGCGAGCACGGGCTGACGTCCACGGTGCTCGCCCCCGCCATGATCACGATGCTGACGGACGCCCCCGACCTGGACAGCCTGGAGCCGCTGCGCATCGTCCGCTCCATCACGGCGCCGCTCTCCCCCGCCGTCGCCCAGCGCTTCCACGACCGCTACGGCGTGCTCGTGCTGAACTCCTACGGGCAGACCGAGCTGGGCGGCGAGGTCGTCGGCTGGACGATCGAGGACATCCGGACCTACGGCACCGAGAAGCTCGGCGCGGCCGGCCGCCCCTACGACGACGTGGACGTGCGCATCCTCGACGAGAACGACTCCGAGCTGCCGCCGGGCGAGCTCGGCCACATCCACATCCGCTCCCCCTACCGCATGCGCGGGTACGCGGTGGCGGGCTCCGAGGACGCCGACCGGATGCTCGACGACTACCTGCGCACCGGCGACGTCGGCCGGCTGGACGCCGACGGGTTCCTCTGGATCGAGGGCCGGGTCAGTGACATGATCAATCGGGGTGGCCTCAAGATCTTCCCCGACGAGGTGGAGGAGGTGCTGCGGCGTCATCCGGCGGTGCGCGACGCGGCCGTCGCGGGCGTGCCCGACCGCCGGCTCGGCGAGGTGCCCTGTGCGTGGATCGTCCCGGTGGACGGTACGGTTGACGCCGCCGCCCTGGCGGCCTGGTGCCGCGAGCACCTGGCGCCGTACAAGGTGCCGGTGTCGTTCGTCGCCATCGACGCGATGCCGCGCAACGACGTGGGCAAGGTGCTGCGCCGTCAGTTGCGGGTCAGCACTCCCCCTCGGGAAGTTATGCTGTAATCATAATGATTGTATGATTGACAACGACGTGTCACGCGGCGTTGCGAGCGCCGGTCCGGCGCTCCGTTCGTTCCCTTGAAACCATAGGAGAGAAGAGGCACGCGTGCGACAGCTACGACAGCCGCGTCTCGCCGAGATCGTCGCCGCGAAGCTGCGCGACGACATCCTCTCGGGCCGGCTCACCGAAGGGGACAGCCTGCCCCGGCAGGAGCACCTCTTCACGGAGTTCCGCGTGAGCCTGCCGGCCGTGCGCGAGGCGATGCGCATCCTGGAGACCGAAGGGCTGGTGTCCGTGCGCCGCGGCAACGTCGGCGGCGCGGTCGTCCACCTGCCCACGCCGCAGCGCATCGCCCGCACCATCAGCATGGTGCTGCAGACCCGCCGCACCACGATGTCCGACGTGAGCGGCGCGCTGCTCAGCCTGGAGCCGACCTGCGTCGCGCTCTGCGCCGCGCGCCCCGACCGGGCCGAGACCACCGTCCCCGAGCTGCGCAAGGTCGTCGCCGAGCAGCAGGAGGCGTTCGACGACCCGGAGCAGTTCCCCCGGCTGGCCCGGCGCTTCCACGAGAAGATCGTCGAGACCTGCGGCAACGAGACCATGATCGTCATCATCGGCTCGCTGGAGCTGATCTGGACCGCCCACGAGTCCACGGTCTGGGGCGACGTCCAGGTGGGCGACGACACCGACTCCCCGATGGCGCGCAAGTCGCTCCGGGCCGCTCTGCGTGACCACGAGAAGATCGTCGACGCCATCGAGGCCGGCGACGGGCCGCGCGCCGTCAAGCTCGCCACCGCCCACCTCGACGCCACCCGCAGCTCCAGCCTCGGCGCCGCGAAGGACGACCTGGTCAACACCGACCTGCTCGACAACATCGACTACGGCACCCGCTGACCCCACGCGAAACGGCCGCCGGTCCACCGGCGGCCGTTCCTCGTTCCCGGTGCAGGGAACGGCCGCCGGACTTTCCCGGCGGCCGTTCCTCGTTCCGGGGTCAGGCCTGGCCGACCGCCTCCGTCCGGATCGTGTCGTCCACGAGCTTGGAGGCGGGGATGACGTCGGTGTAGGTGAGCGTCCCGTCCACCTTCATGAACATCTCCTGCATCTCCGTCAGCGTGCTCTCGTTGATGGCGAGGCTGGTGTCGAAGGCGTAGAGACCACCGCCGCTGATCGTGTTCTCCGGCACCTTCATGAAGTCGGCGAGCATCTTGACGATCTCGGCGTCCTTGCGCCAGTCACCCTCGAACCGCTTGACCGCGCAGGCGTTGGCCTTGAGGAAGCTCACCCCGGCGGCCCGGTCGGTCTTGAGCAGCTTCGGGCCGTACATGATGCCGGCCGTCGTGCTCTGCCCGTACGCCTTCTTCGAGTCGACCAGCGCGTGGGCCACGTCCTGATCGATCGCCTTCTGGGTCTCCGGCGCGAACAGCAGGGCCGCCTCCACGCCGCCGTTCTTGAGCGCCGGCACCATGTCGGAGCTGTTGAGCGGGACCAGTTCGACGTCGGAGAAGGTCAGCCCGCCGGCCTCCAGCGACTTGCCCAGCAGGTAGGAGGTCGCCGAGCCGACGGTGCCCAGCAGGGCCACCCGCTTGCCCTTGAGCTCCTCGACCGACTTGATCGACTTGGCCGCGAACAGGCCGCTGGGCGCGGCCTCGCCCTCCGGCGTGTTCACCGAGCCGAGCGAGGCCACCATCTTGAGCTCGGCGCCCTTCGCGACCTGGTTGAACATGCCCGCCGACGGCGAACCGACGTAGGCGTCGAGCTTGTCGGTGGCGAGGAAGGCGATCGCGTCGGCCGGGTTCTTGATGGGCTCGAACTCGACGGTCAGGCCCGCGTCGCGGTAGCACCCGAGGGCGTCGGCGACGAAGGCCGGGCCGAGCGAGGTGCCGGAGATGTAGCCGACTTTGAGCGTGCGGGTGGTGTCACCGCCGGCCGTGCCGGTCTCCTCGTCGGCGCCGCAAGCGGTCAGCGCGCCGAGGGCGAGAATGGGGAGAGCGAGCGCGGCGATGACGCGCCTGCCCAACGAGAGCCGTGCGGTCACGGGTCGTTCCTTTCGATCGGCCGGTGCGGGGGATCACCGGTTCCAGGGGGTGAGCAGCCATTCGACGCCCCGCAGCACCAGGCCGAAGACCACGCCGATCAGCGAGATCGACACGATGCCCACGTACATGTGCTCGGGGACGCCGAGGTTCCACGAGTTCCACACGAGGAAACCCAGGCCCGCGTCGGCGGCGACGAACTCGGCGCCGACGATGACGATGACGGCGAGGCCGGAGGCGATGCGCATCCCGGTGAGGGTCTGCGGCAGCGCCGCCGGCAGCGTGATGTGGAGCAGCGTGGACCAGCGCGAGGCGCCGGCCGAGCGGCCCACGTCGTGATAGCGGGGCGAGACGCCGCCCACCGCGTCGATCGTGTTGATGAGCACGACGAAGAAGCAGGTCAGCGCGACAAGGAGGATCTTGCTCGTCTCGCCGAGCCCGAAGATGAGCAGCAGCAGCGGCAGGATCGCCAGCTTCGGCACCGTGTAGAGGGCCGAGATCGTGGGTTCGAGCGCCACCCGGATCAGCCGGACCGAGCCGATCACCATGCCGAGCGCGACCGCGCTCAGCGTGCCGAGGAGATAGCCGGAGACGATGCGGCCCAGGCTGGCCAGCACCGACTCCTGGTAGACGCCGTTGGCCACGAGGTCGGCCCAGGAGGCGGCGATCTCGGTGGGCGCGGGGAAGTAGTTGCTCTCCAGCACCCCGGCTCCGGCCAGGATCTGCCACAGACCGATGAGCGCGACCGGGACGAGCACCGCCAGGCCGCGTTCGAGCAGGGTGCGGCGCCGGGCGTACCCACGCGGGTCGAGCTCGGCCGGGCCGGGCGCGATGGTCCGCCAGTTTCCGGTGCGCTCCGCGGTGGCGGAATCCTGATCGCGGGTGACGGGGCTCATGCGGGCTGGAGTTCCCTTCGCAGTCGGTGCCAGATCTCGTCGCGCAGCAGGGCGAAGTCGGGCGAGGCGCGGATCTCGTCGGGGTCGCGCGGCCGGTCGAAGGGCACGTCGATCACCGTGGCGATGCGGCCGGGCCGCGCGCTCATCACCGCGATCCGGTCGCCGAGCAGCAGCGCCTCGTCGATCGAGTGGGTGACGAAGACGACCGTGTTCTGGTTGGCCTGCCACAGGTCCAGCAGCTTCTCCTGGAGGAGCAGGCGGAGCTGGGCGTCGAGCGCGGCCAGCGGCTCGTCCATGAGCAGCGTCTCGGGCTCCACGGCGAGCGCCCTGGCGATCGCGACGCGCTGCTTCATGCCGCCGGAGACGGTGTCCGGATAGGCGTTCTCGAAGCCGGACAGGTCGAGCTGGGCGAGCCAGTGGTCGGCGATCTCCTTGGCCCGCGCCCGCCGGACTCCCGTCTGCAGCAGCGGGAAGATGACGTTCTCCCTGATCGTCTTCCATGGGAAGACGGAGTAGTCCTGGAACACCACCGCCGACAGTGACCGCGACGGGTCGTCGTGCCGCATCTCGATGGCGCCGCTGGACGGCCGCTCCAGCCCCGCCATCACGCGGAGCAGGGTGGTCTTGCCGCATCCGGAGGGGCCCAGCAGGCACAGGAACTCGCCGTCGTGGACGTCCAGCGAGATCTCGTCCAGGGCGCGGACAGAGCCGGAGCCGCTGGAGAAGACCTTGCCGAGCTGTCGCACGGCGATCTTCACGGGCTTTGGAGGCGGCATGGCGTACGCCTTTCGGAACACTGCGTCGGAGCTGATCTAAAAGTCAATCATTAATAAGATACGCAACACGCTAGTCAGCGACAAGGCCGTTGCTCCGGTTAAGGCCAACCCGTAACCTTCCGGACTCACCCTCCCAGCACCTCGTCCGACACCCGCGACTCCACCGCGTACGCCTCCGCCAGCGTGCCGCGCACGCCCTCGCCCACCGCCCGCTTGATCCCGCGCACGGCGGCGGCCGGATGGCCGGCGATCAGCTCGGCCAGGTCGAGTGCGCGGTCCAGCGCGGCGCCCTCCGGCACCACCTCGCCGACGAACCCCCACTCCCGCATCCGCTCCGCGCCGAACCGCTCACCGGTGAGCATCACCTGCATCGCCGCCGGATAGCCGATCTGCCGGGGCAGCCTGGCCACCGACCCGCCGCTCGCGATGAACCCGTGCCGCACCTCCGGCAGCGAGAACAGCGCCGACGCGCCGGCCACCCGGATGTCGGCGGCGCCGGCCAGCTCCATCCCGGCGCCGAAGCAGACGCCCTCGATCGCGGCCACCACCGGGATCTCCAGCAGCACGTCCCGCAGCAGCGCGTGGTGCACGTCGCCCCACACGCCGGCGGCGGGCTCGCCACCCCGGATCGCCGCGGCCACGTCCCCGGAGAACGTCGCCAGATCGGCGCCGGAGGAGAAGTCCCGCACCCCGGTCACCACGACAGCCCCGACCCCGGCACCCCGCCCGGCCCCGCCCTCACCGCCGGCGGCGGCCCGCCCACCCTCGCCCCCAACCCCCGCGGCGGCCCCGGCGGTGGCCTCGGCGGTGATGGAGCGCCAGGCGGCGGCCAGGGCGCGGAAGCCCGCCAGGTCAAGGGCGTTGCGGCGGGCGGGGCGGTCGAGCGTGACGAGCCGGACGCCCGGCCGGGGCGCGGAAACGACGATCACGAGCACTCTCCTCTTATGATTTACATCATTGAAATGATAGATTGAGACAATGGTCGACACCAGCCACGCCGAGGACGAGGTCCTCATCCGCTCCCTCATCGGGCTCGCCGCCCACCTCGCAGACGAGGGCGAGCCGGACGACTACCGCAGGCTCTACACCGCCGACGCCACCTGGAGCTTCGGCGGCAGCACCCAGCACGGCGCGGACGAGATCGTCGCCGCCACCCGGCAGCGCCGCGCCGAAGGCGTCAGCGGGCCCGGCACCGACACCCGCCACATGGTGGTCCCGCTGCACGTGACCGTGACCGGCGACACGGCCACCGCGGTCTCGTACTTCCTGTTCTTCGCCGACACCACCGGCACCCCGGTCGTCCGGGTCTTCGGCGTCTACACCGACGAGCTCGTCCGGACGCCGGAGGGCTGGCGGATCAGCAGCCGGACCAGCCGGGCGGGATGACCTTTCGTGTGCGTTTGGGCAATGATGTCCTCTACTGGAGAGGATCGCTCAGCATGACCACGTCGATCGAGACGCTTCTGGCAGCCGCGGCCGAGGACGCCGCGGACGTTCCCGCGCTGCTGTGCGAGGGCGAGTCGGTGACCTACGCCGACCTGCACACGCGCGTCCGCGAGGGCGCCGCCGCCTGGCGGGCGCACGGCCTGCGCCCCGGCGACCGGGTGGCCTGCTGGGCCGCGAACACGATCGAGTGCGCCGTCGCCATGCTCTCGGCCATCGTGGCCGGAGGCGTGCTGGTCCCGCTCAACCCGCGCTACACGGTCGCCGAGGTGGCCGCGATCCTGCCCCGGGTCTCCTCCCGCTTCCTCGTCGCCCCCGGCCTGCTCGCCGGGCGGCGGCTGGCCGCCGAGGCCCTGCCGATCGCGGGCGGCGCCCAGGTGGTGGCCCTCGGCCCCGAGGTCCCCGAGGGCGCCGTCGGGTGGGACGCGTTCCGCACAGGCGCGGGTGCGGGCGACGCCGACGGCGTACCGCCCGGCGAGCTCATCGCCATCCAGTTCACCTCGGGCACCACCGGGAAGCCCAAGGGCGCGGTGCTCCGGCAGGAGCCCTTCCTCACCACCGCCCGCACCTGGGCCGGGGTCGTGGGGCTCGGCCGGGGCGACGTCTACCCGGTGACCTATCCGCTGGCGCACATCGGCGGGTTCAAGACCGGTCTCATCTCGCCGTTCCAGGCGCGGGCCACCGCCGTGCTGATCCCCGTGGTGTCCGCGGAGTCCATCGCCGAGGTCGTCCGCACACTGCCGGTCGCGGTGCTCAACGCGCCGCCCGCCGCGCAGCAGTACGTGGTCGCGGCCCGCCGCGGCGGCCGGATCCCCGGCGAGCTGGCCATCCGCGTGGCCGTCATCGGGTCGGCGATCGTCCCGCCCGTCCTCGTACGGGACCTCAAACAGGAGCTCGGGGTCGGCGACGTGGTCATCGGCTACGGGCTCACCGAGGCGACGGGCGTGTGCACCATGACCCGCCGCGGCGACCCGCTGGACCTGGTGTGCGACACGATCGGCCGGCCCATCGACGGCGTCCGGGCGCGGATCTGGGCGCCCGGGGCGACCGGGAACCCGGTGGTGGGCGAGATCGAGGTGACCGGCTCCAACGTCATGGTCGGCTACCTCGACGACCCCGACGCCACGGCCGAGGTGATGCGCGACGGCTGGCTCCGTACGGGCGACCTGGGGTGGATCGGCGACGACGGCTACGTGCGGATCGCCGGGCGGGCCAGGGACATGGTCATCGTCGGCGGGTTCAACGTCTACCCTGCGGAGATCGAGCACGTCCTCGCCGACCATCCGGCGGTCACGGACGCGGCGGTGGTCGGCGTGCCCGACGACCGTCTCGGCGAGGTGACGGCGGCCTTCGTGGTGGTCTCGGAGGAGCTGGACGAGGGCGACCTCGTCGCCTGGTGCCGGGAGCGGCTGGCGAACTTCAAGGTGCCCCGGCGCATCTGGATCCTCGACGAGCTGCCACGCGGCGCGGTCGGCAAGATCGCCAAACCGCGCCTCCAGGAACTCGCCCGCGGCCTCCTCCGCGAAGCGGGCTGACCCGTCCAGGGCCGCCGGGCGTCATCGATCGGCGCCCGGCGCGCCCTGTCACCCGCGGCGGACGCGGTCGCGGAGGGCGGCGACCGCGTCGGTGAAGGCGGGCCGGCGCATGGACCAGTCCTGGGCGATCTGTTCGAGGTCGGCGGCCATCCGGGGCTGGGTCAGCGAGCGGCTGAGCCGCATGGTGGCCTTGGCCCGGCGCACCGCCTCAGGGGAACGGCCCGCCACCCTCGCGGCCATCCGCCGCGCCACGTCCATCAGCTCGTCGTCCTCGACGCAACGCCAGACGAGGCCGCGCCGCTCCGCCTCCTCGGCCGTCAGCTTGTCGCCGAAGAGCACCATGGCCGCCGCGCCCTGACGCCCGACGCGCTGCTCCATCCGCCACAGGTGGCCGCCGCCCGGGTGGATGGCGAGGTCCAGGAAGCGCGGGTCGAACGTGGCGCTCCTGGCGGCCACCACCACGTCGCACGCCAGCGCGAAGCTCACCCCGGCCCCGATCATCGGGGCGTGCACCGCGGCCAGGACGGGCATCGGCAGCGCGGCCAGTGCGTCGAAGCCCCGGTAGACGGCGGTCGGGTCGTCCGCGGGCGTCAGGAGCGCGTCCATGTCGCCGCCCGAGGAGAAGACGGGCCCGTTGGCCCGGAGCACCACGGCCCGCACGTCCTCGCCGAGCCCCGCGCACGCCTCGGCGAGCTGCCGGACCAGCACCGGGTTGAGGCTGTTGCGCCGCCGGACGTCGTCCAGCGTGATCCACGCGACGTGGTCCGCCACGTCGACGACCACAGCCCTCCTGTCATCTGCCATCGGCTTCCTCCTCGGGGTTCGTTGCCGCACGGGCGGGTGAGTCCTATAATGCCCCTATCCTGTAAAAGATAAAAATGATAGTCCTCGGAGTGGCATGGAGATCGAGCTCACCGCCGAGCAGCGGGCCTTCCGCGAGTCCTGCGACAAGCTGGCCGCCCACCTGGCGTCCCGCTGGCACCGCGGCCGCGGCCCGCACGACGTCGGCCCGCCCGACCCCGACGAGACGACCTGGTCCCGCGTCGCCGAGGCCGGCTGGCTCGCCATGCGGCTGCGCGAGGAGAACGGCGGGGCCGAGGCCGGCGCCGTCGACATGATGATCCTCGCCGAGCAGCTGGGCTACCACGCCGTCGCCGCGCCCGTGCTGGGCACGGTGATCGCCGCCGAGCAGCTCCAGTCCTGGGGCGCGCCGTCCGGGCTGCTGGAGGAGATCGCCGAAGGCGGCCGCCGGCTCGCCCCCGCCCTCACCCCGGACCTGACGGTCCTGGCCGACAGCGCCGGCTCCGGCGCGCTCGCCTGGGACGCCGCCGGGGCCGACGCCGCGGTGATCCCGGCCACGGGCGTCGCCCACACGCTCGGCTCCCCCGTACCGTTCGCCGACCAGACGCGCGCCGTCCGCCCGCTGGGCGAGCCCGCCGAGACCATCCCCTCGCTGACGGCGCCGGACGGCGAGACGGCCACGCGGACCACCGCGTTCGCCCTGAGCCTGCTGGTGGCCGACCTGCTCGGCACCATGCAGGCCGCGCTCGACGCGGCGCTCGACCACGCGAGGACGCGCGTGCAGTTCGGCGCGCCCGTCGGCTCCTTCCAGGCCGTGCAGCAGCTCCTCGCCGACAGCCACGTGCTCACCGAGGCCTGCCGGAGCGCGTGCTGGTACGCGGCCTGGGCCGTCGACGCGCTGCCCGGCGACGAGGCGCTGCGCGCCGCCCGGATCGCCAAGGCGTACGCCTCCCGCTCGGCCGTCGAGGTGTGCGAGAACGCCATCCAGGTCTTCGGCGGCATCGGCATGACCTGGGAGGCCCCCGCGCACATCTGGCTGCGCCGGGCGCACGCCGCCCGCGCCGCGTTCGGCGACGAGCACCACCATGAAGCCGTCATCGCCACCGAGTTCTCCGGGAGCTGACCGTGGACTACTCCGACGACCCCGAGGTGGCCGAGTTCCGCGCCGGACTGCGCGCCTGGCTCCACGACCACCTCGACGAGCACCGCGACGCCACCGGCTACGAGTCGGCCGAGTCCGTCGAGCGGACCCTCCGCTGGCACCGCGCCCTCGCCGCCGCCGGCTACGTGGGCCTGTCACTCCCCGCCGCCTACGGCGGGCACGGGCTGCCCGACCTGTACGAGGCGGTGCTCAACGACGAGCTGGCCACGGCCGGCGCGCCCCCGCCACCGCCGATCGGCCACATCGCGCACGCCGTCGCCGACTTCGCGAGCGAGGAGCTGAAGTCCCGGGTCCTGCCCGGCCTGCTGGGCTGCACCGAGGTGTGGTGCCAGGGCTTCAGCGAGCCCGGCGCCGGATCCGACCTGGCCTCGCTCACCACCGTCGCCGCCCCCGACGGCGACCGGTTCGTCGTCGACGGCCAGAAGATCTGGACCAGCGGGGCCATGTGGTCACGCTGGTGCCTGCTGCTCGCCCGTACCGAACGCGACCAGCCCCGGCACCGCGGCCTGTCCATGCTGGTCGTGGACATGGAGTCGGCGGGCGTGGACCGGCGCGAGATCGTCCTGGCCAGCGGCAGCCGCGAGTTCGCCGAGGTGTTCTTCGACGGCGTCGAGGTGCCCGCGGCCAACCTGGTCGGCGCGCGCGGCCAGGGCTGGCAGATCGCCATGCACATGCTCTCGTACGAGCGAGGCCCCGCCGACATGGGCTGGGTGGGACGGCTCGGCCGGGTCCTGGCCGCCGCCCGCGACGACGTCCGCTCCGGGCGCGTCCCCGCCGACGAGCCGCTGCGCCGCCGCCTCGCCGCCGCGTCGGTGGACCTGCAGGTCATGCAGTGGCACGTGGCCCGCTCCCTGGCCGGCCGCGACCCCGGCGGATCGGCCGGCTCGGTGGACAAGCTGCTCACCATCCGCGTCGAGCAGAACCTCCACCACGTGGTCGCCGACCTGGCGGGCCCGTCCTTCGTCCTCGGCGACCCCGCCCCGTACGGCGACTACCTGTGGTCCCGCGCCCAGTCCATCTACGGCGGCACCCAGCAGATCCAGCGCCAGATCGTCGCCCAGCGCGTCCTGGGGCTCCCCCGAGGATGATCAGGGGTGCCGGTGCTCGTCGGCGAGGCCACGCCTTGACCGCGGCGGCGTACCGGCCACGCCCCGTCTCCTCGTAGCGCCGGCCAGTCCAGCGCAGCATGATGTAGACGCCCCGCCCCGCAAGCTCGTATGCCACGCGGCGGCCCCTCAGGGTCGCTCACCGCTGCCGGCCGGGCTGACGGCGATCAGGCCTCTGCCGACGCCGCATCAGATGACTCGTCACTGACTTCGACGCGCGGGGCCGGGACGACGGGAGAGGCGATCAGGTCGGGAAGACACCGGCTGTGGGCACGCTGTAGGTACTGGATACCGGTGTCATTGGTGCTCTGGTAGTCGAGTGCCTGGCGAACGAAGGCGAGACGGTGACGGGCATCCTGGATCACTTCGGCCCAGGTAACCGCGCGGACCACGAAGCCGTCCCCCTCGACGATGATGCCCGGAGCGCGCCCCTTCTGGTTCGCCATCTTCTCGACGGCGGGCTTCAGCACATCTCCGACGATCCAGAACTCCCACCTGCAGTCGATGCGCGCGAACCGGGAGTCCATGGTGACGGCGGTGGCGTAGTTCTGGATCTGTGAGAACTCCTCCATGCCGACGTGGACACTCGGGCGCTTGAGCTCGATCACGATGTGTTCGCGGTGGTTGCGCCGTTGTTCGACGACCCGGCTCAGCATCATGTCGACAACGACTCTCCGGCCGTCCTCGTCCAGCACTTCGGCGGCATCCACCTCGGCGGGCGTCAGTTCGACTCGGCCCAGCAACTTGATGTGGTCGCGCAGTGCCGTCTTGAGCGTCACGTCGTCCGCGGTGAGGGCGTACTCCTCGCGGAAGATCCAGGTTTCGCCAGCGAGGATTCGGTGGAGTTGCCTACGCTCCAGAAAGTGCTTCTTCAGGTCTCGGTCGAAGACGATCTGTTCCAACCCCGTCAGGAAGTCCAGCCGGTCGGTGATGTGACGGGCGGCGGTGATGATGGCGCCGAGCGACGTGCGTTCGATCAGTTGGGTGAGCTCAGCCAGCCGATCAGGGGCTAGATCCAGAACCTCCCGGAGAACTTCGTGAACGGATCTCGGGCTCTTCTCCAGGGCTTCACGCAGGAGCCTGAACGAAAGCTTGCGAGATCGGGTATCGGTTGTCTCCACCGCCGGCGCGGCGGCTACCGCGACGAGGTCGAAGAGGTTTCGCTCAGCCCGCTCGATGACCGTGCGAGGCTCGTCCTTGAACGGATAGCTGTGCTCGTCCTTCCAGGTCTTCAGAAGGATGCTGCCCCGTTCGCTCGCGCGTTCCTTGAAATAGCGCTTCAGCTCTTCCTTGGCGGCGTCGACGATGGAGGCGAGAGGTTCCTGCCCGAGTTCGGCCAGCGCCAGATCGGCTGTCGAACCCCGGAAACCGCTCCAGGCGATGTACGCGGTGAACTCGAATCCTGGGGCCTGGATGCCGGGCGGGAGCTGGAAAAGAGACGTCCCCGATGTATCGCAGAGGTGCAGGGCGCGCTTGACAGAATGCTTCCACTCGATCACGGTCAGAACGACACCCGTCAGGCCGTCCACCTCCAATTCGGTCTCATGGAGATTGACCTGCAGCCGGGCCGGGTCGAGGAGATTTCCCCCCCAAACGATCTTGACGGGATACTGCTTGAGGTAGAGGGCGAGAAAGGTTGTCAGTTCGTCAACGGTCGATTCTCTCAGCAGGCTCTTCTGAGCGGCTTCGGTGAGATTGGTGATCACCACACGCGTGCCGGTTTCGGCTTCGGCCGAAGAAACGGACGAGTCCACCTGAAACTCTCTGAGCGCGCTGCGACGTCCTGTGATCTCGATCCGCGTGCGCCGGCCTGGGCCGTCGTCAGCGACGGTCGTCCACTGAACATGCTCGCCGATGCCGTATGCCGTCCACCGACCTTGACCGTTGCGTCCGTGCAGGAGCCGTCCGCCGTCAGTTTGCGTGGTCGTCTTTTTCCATGACCCGCCGAGGTGGCTGAAGTACCTCTTTACCTGAATTGGGGTGATCCCGGCGCCGTCGTCAGCGATCGTAACGCTCTCGATGCCACCCAGGTCGTTTGTGATCAACTCCACAGCCACCGTGGAAGCGTCCGCGTCGAGACTGTTCCATATAAGCTCGGCCATCCCATGGATGGGAGATTTGACCAGTCTTTCCAGGTGGTCCTGCTCAACGCTTACGATCAGTTGCTCCACCAGCGAAGTCTTTCACGGCCGGACCCTTCTCAGGAGCGAGACGGCCCCTTCTCCGTGCTCTCAACCGTAAGAGATCAGCATCCGTAAGCATCATGTTGACGAACGTCTCGCTCGCGTCCTTCTCCATCAGGACACGAACTCCCAGATCGCGTTCTCGGGCAGTTTCTGCGCCGGAGGTAGCTCGTCCTCGATCCAGGTGTCGAACAGCAGGTCGATGGCGCGGGCGGCGGAGACGCCGGAACTCCGGAACAGGGCGAGGACGGACTTGACGTACGGCTTGGGCAGGCAGGGAGGCGCGAGCTCGTGCTTGACCACGAGATTCAGCTCGATGATGTCGGCCTTGCCGGTACGCACCGAGCGGACATCGGCGGCCTCGGCGGAAGAGATCAGGCCGATGTCCGTCAGGCGGCGAGCCAAGGTCGTCATGTCCACCTGGTAACAGCTGCCGAGCTTGACCGCGATCGTGCGGAGGTCGGCGCCCTCCCTCGCCAGGCGGTCGAAATCCAGCCGGAGACCGGACCCAGGCAGCAAGAACGCGCGGGCGAACCGGTCCAGGCGCGACTCCCAGCCATCGGTGTAGAACAGAGCTCGGCCGGCGCCACGCCATCCGGATCGCGCCTGGGAGCGCGTCCCGCGCGGTTGCCGATGGGGGCGGAGTCGGGGAGGCTGCCTGGATGACTGTTGCCTGGACGTTGACGTTCGACAGCGCGCACCCGCCCACGCTGGCCGCCTTCTGGAAGACCGCGCTGGGGTACGTCGACGCGTCGCCGCCGCGCGGGTTCGCCGACTGGGAGGAGTTCTACCGGCACCACGACGTGCCCGACGAGGAGCGGGACGCCGCCGCCTACCTGGAGGATCCGGACAAGCAAGGGCCGCGGATCTCCATTCTCCGGGTGCCGGAGCCGAAGGCGGCCAAGAACAGGATCCACCTCGACATCCAGGCCGGCGGAGGCCGCGGGGTGCCCTGGGAGGTGCGGGCGCCTCGCGTCCGCGCGGCGGTCGAGCGGCTGCTGGCGGCGGGGGCCACGGTGCTGCGCGAGGACGAGGTGGACGGCCGGCTGGACCACGTGGTCATGGCCGACCCGGAGGGCAACGAGTTCTGCGTCGTCTGATCCGCACACCGTGGCGGTTCGATGACACAATGTGACGGTGAGCCGCCCCCGAGCCAAGTACTTCAACACCACCGGGCCTTGCGATCCCCAGCGCCACTACATGCTGCCGCCCACGCCGCGCATCCCCGAGGCGCGAGCGCTGATAGAGATGGATCGCTATTTCGTGCTCCACGCGCCCCGGCAGACCGGCAAGACGACCGCGCTGCGCGTTCTGGCGTCCGACCTGACCGCCGAGGGCGACATCGCCGCGCTGATGTTCTCCTGCGAGCGCGCCAAGGTGGTCGGCGACGACGTCGCCTGGGGGGAGTCGATCCTGCTGGAATCCATTCGCGAGGCCGCCGAGCGGTCGGGCTGGCCGAAGAAACTACTGCCGCCTGACCCGTGGCCGCGAACCACGCCGGGCAGCCGGTTCGGTTCGGCGCTGACCGAGTGGTGCCGCCACAGCCCGCGCCGGGTGGTGCTGTTTCTCGACGAGATCGACGGCCTGCAGGGCAACAGCATGGTCAGCATCCTGAGCCAGTTGCGTGAGGGCCACAACGCGCGGCCGCAGGGGCGTCCGTTCCCCTCGTCCGTGATCCTGTGCAGGCGGAGTGCGCATCCGGGCCGGTCCGATCTCCCGAGTCCGTTCAACATCGTCGCCGAGTCGCTGCGCCTGGGTGACTTCACCGCCGATCAGATCGGCGAGCTGTACGGTCAGCACACCGAGGCGACCGGGCAGGAGTTCACCAAGGACGCGGTCGACCGGGTCTTCGAGCTGACCCAGGGGCAGCCGTGGCTGGTCAACGTCCTGGCGTACAAGATCACCATCGAGATGGGCGTGACCGGTGCCATCGGCGTGACCCAGGTGGAGGAGGCCAAGGAGCGACTGGTCCGGGCGCGGGCGATCCGGCTCCACGCGCCGATCTCTCGGCTGCACGAGCCTCGGGTGGCACGGGTCATCGAGCCGATCGTGGCGGGAGCATGGCCAGGCATGGATGTGTCTCTCGATGACGTCTCCTACGTCCGCGACCTGGGCCTGATCCGGAGCACCAGGGACCTGGAGATCGCCAACCCGATCTACCGGGAGGTCCTGCTGCGGGTGCTGGGCGATCGAGCGGAGCGGTTCGTCAGGGCCGATCCGCGGAGCTTCGTGCTTCCCGACGGCCGGTTCGACCTGCCCCGGCTGCTCCGGGAGTTCGTGGTGTTCTGGCGCGAGCACGGCGAGGTCCTCATCCGCCAGGAGAACTACCACGAGGCGGCCTGCCAGATCATCCTGATGGCCTTCCTGCACCGGCTGGTCAACGGCGGCGGCTACCTCGACCGCGAGTACGCGGCCGGGACCAAACGCCTGGACGTGCTGGTCCGCTGGCCCTACCCCGGCACCGACGGCGAACGCCTGATCCAGCGCGAGGCGATGGAGCTGAAGGTCTGGCGGGCCGGCAAGGACGACCCGCTGGCCGAGGGGCTCGCCCAGCTCGACGGCTACCTGGACCGGCTCACCCTCACCACCGGCGTCCTGGTGATCTTCGACCGGCGGCCCGAGGCCCCGCCGTGGAAGGAACGCGGCGCGTTCGAGCAGGCCGTCACGCCGTCCGGCCGGCAGGTCACCGTGCTGCGCGCCTAGCGGCCTCAGCTGCGGGGGAGGTCGCGCCAAGGCTTGCCGCGGTAGGGGTCGAAGTCCTTGGGGAGGCCGAGGACGCGTTCGGCGATGACGTTCTTGTTGACCTCGGTGGTGCCGCCTTCGATGGTGTTGGCGCGGCTGCGGAGCATGCCGCGGGTCTCGGCGGGCATGCTCGCCCAGTAGTCGGCGGGGGTGGTGACGGCGCCGGGCCAGGCGATGGCGGATTCGCCGGCGAGGGTGGCGGCCATCTCCTGGATGCGCTGGTTGAGGTCGGTGCCGTGGACCTTGCCGATGGAGCTCTCCGGGCCGGGGGGCAGGTTGCCGGCGGCGCGGGCGCGGACGCGGCGGTTGGTCCAGGTGCGGACCTGTTCCTCGCACCACAGCTCGACGATGCGGGCGCGGGTGAGCGGGTCGTCCCAGCCGCCGGGGATGCCGGCCTCGGTGCGGCGGCGGGCCAGGCGGACGAGGTGGGAGGCGCTGACCCCGCCGATGCGGTCGACGCCGACGGAGCCGCCGCCGGACACCATCTGGCGTTCGCCGGCGAGCGTGGCCTGGGCGACCCGCCAGCCGTTGCCGGGGTCGCCGACCCGGTGCGCGTCGGGGACTCGGGCGCCGTCGAAGAACACCTCGAAGAACTCGGCCTCGCCGCCGATGTGCGGCAGCGGCCTGACCTCGACGCCGGGCTGGCGCATGGAGAGGAGGAAGTACGTGATGCCCTGGTGCTTGGGGGCGTCGGGGTCGGTACGGGCGAGCAGCACGGCGTAGTCGGCCTGGTCTGCCCAGGTGGTCCAGACTTTCTGCCCGTTGACCACCCAGGTGTCGCCGTCGAGCTCGGCCCGGGTGGACAGGGAGGCGAGGTCGCTGCCGGAACCGGGCTCGCTGAAGAGCTGGCACCAGATCTCCTCGGCCCTGGTGATCGGCTTGAGGAAGCGCAGCCGCTGCTCCTCGGTGCCGTGGGCGAAGAGGGCGGGGGCGGCCAGGTTGAGGCCGAGCGGGTTGAGCCGCGGCAGGTGGTAGGGGCGCAGCGCCTCGTCGGCGGCCACGGCGGCCTTGCGTGACCAGCCGAGCCCGCCGTAGTCCACCTCCCAGGTGGAGGCGACCAGGCCGGAGGCGCCGAAGCTCGGGTACCACGCGCGGTACTCCTCGCGGGTGCGTACCGTGCGGACGGCGCGCGGCCCGCCTCGTTCGCCGGCCTCACGCCAGGCGGTGGGCAGGTGGGCGGCGATCCAGCCGAGGGCGGCTTCGACGGCCTCGCCGGGGGTGACGTCGGGGCCGGTGGGCAGTGTGGTCATGGGTGGATCTCCCCGTCGTCGTGATGGCCTGGACCGCGCGCGGCCTGCGTGCGGGCGGCGGTGAGGCCGAGTTCCTGGGCCTGCCAGAGGGCCTGTTTGAGCGCGCGGGCGTGCGCGGGGTCGGCGCGGGCGACGGTCTCGGCGACCCGCTGGGCCGCGTCGCGCAGCGCGTCGGGCTCGACGACCTCGCTGACCAGGCCCAGCCGGTACGCGCGCGCCGCGTCGAGCCGTTCGTGCACCCCGATCAGGGCGAGCCGGGCGGCGGCCGTGGCGGACGTCCGGCGCACCAGGCCGATGGCCTCCCAGGCGCTCACCTGGCCGACGCTGACGTGCGGGTCGAGGAAGGTGGCGGTGGAGGCGGAGAGCACGATGTCGGCGTCGACCACGAAGTGCAGCCCGCCGCCCGCGCAGACGCCGTTGACCGCGGCCACGACGGGGGTGCGGACGCCGAGGTGCCAGCCGGTCAGCTCCAGCTCGCCGGCGCGGGTGCGGCGGCTGGACTCGCGCAGGCTGGCGGGGTCGCGGGCGAGTGCGGCCATGTCGAGCCCGGTCTGGAAGGCCCGGCCGCGGCCGGTGACGACGATGCAGCGTACGTCGGGGTCGGCGTCCAGCTCGCGCCAGGCGACCGGCAGCTCGGCCATCATCGCGGCGTCCATGGCGTTGCCCGCCCGGGGCCGGTCGAACTCCAGCCAGCCGACCTGGCCACGGCGCTCGACCGCCAGCGTCTCGTACGCCATCCGACCCCCTGTTCCCTCTGCCATAGTTATATATAAGATAGCAAAGAAAAGGCGAGAGAAGGCGGACAGCTACATGGCTCCGACGGAAGAGAAGACCCGCCCCCGTATCACCGACGAGGGGGTGGAGGCGCTCCGGGCACGCATCGGCATCCCCCAGCCCAATCCCGTCCCGCCCCACTACCTCCGTCCCGGCACCGACACGTTCCGGATCGTGGCTCGCTCGTACGGCGACGACAACCCGCTGTGGTGCGACCCCGACCACGCCGCCCGCTCCCGCTGGGGGCAGCCGATCGCGCCGTTCCCGCTGGTCGGCGGCGACAGCCTGATCGGCGAGGACGTGCTCACCGAGGCCGACCTGGCCCGGCAGGACGAGGTCAAGGGCGACCCGCTGCGCGGCGTGCACGCCTTCTACTCGGCCTGCGAGCGCGAGTGGTGGCACCCGCTCCACTCCGGCCAGGCGGTGCACCGGCGCAACGCGCTGGTGGGCGTGCTGGACAAGCCCAGCGAGTTCAGCGGCCGGGCCGTGCACGAGTGGAACGCCAACGTGTTCGCCACCGCCGACGGCACCCCGCTGGCCGGCCAGTACCGGCTGATGATCCGTACCGAACGCGACGAGGCGCGCAAGCGCAAGAAGTACGACGACGTCGTGATCGAGCCGTGGACCGAGGAGAAGATCGCCGAGATCGACGCCCGGTACGCCGCCGAGCGGGCGCGCGGCGCGGAGCCGCGCTGGTTCGAGGACGTCCAGGAAGGCGAGGAGATCACCCCGCTGGTCAAGGGCCCGCTGACGGTGACCGACATGGTCTGCTGGCACACCGGCATGGGGATGGGCGTGTACGGGGTCGCGCCGCTGCGGCTCGGCCACCGCAACCGGCAGCGCATCCCGCGCTTCTACCACCGCGACGACCTCGGCGTGTGGGACGCGATGCAGCGGGTCCACTGGGACCCCGAGTTCGCCCGCCGCTCCGGCAACCCGACCACCTTCGACTACGGCCGGATGCGCGAGACGTGGATGATCCACGCCTGCACCGACTGGATGGGCGACGACGCCTGGCTCTGGCGGATCCGGGTGGAGTTCCGCAAGTTCAACTACGTCGGCGACGCCCAGTGGATCACCGGCAAGGTCGTGCGCAAGCACCTCATGGAGGACGGCAACGGCGTCCACCCGGCCGTCGACCTGGAGCTGGCCGCCACCAACCAGCGCGGCGAGGTCACCGCGCCGGCCACCGCCACCATCCTGCTGCCGAGCCGCGAGCACGGCCCCGTCGCCCTGCCCGAGCCGATGGGCGGCGCCACCACGCTCGACGGCACCCTGCAGGCCGCGATCCGGCACTTCGCCAGGTCATGACCAGGCCGCTCGACGGCCTGCTGGTCGTCTCGATGGAGCAGGCCGTGTCCGCCCCGTACGCCACCCGGCAACTCGCCGACCTCGGCGCCCGGGTGATCAAGGTGGAGCGGCCCGACGGCGGCGACTTCGCCCGCGCCTTCGACACCCACGCCAACGGCACCGGGGCGCACTTCGCCTGGGCCAACCGGAACAAGGAGTCGCTGGCCGTCGACGTCAAGACGCCCGGCGGCCGGCAGGTCGTCGGTGAGCTGCTGGCGCGGGCCGACGTGTTCGTGCACAACCTGATCCCGGGCGCCGCCGGCCGGCTGGGCCTGGACGGCGCGTCGCTGCGCGCCGCCCATCCGCGCCTGGTGGTCTGCGAGATCTCCGGCTACGGCACCGGCGGGCCCTACGACGGGCGCAAGGCGTACGACCTGCTCGTCCAGGCGGAGTCCGGGCTCACGGCGATCACCGGCAGCCCGCAGGACCCGGTCAAGCCGGGCATCTCGGTGGCCGACATCGCGGCCGGCATGTTCGCCTTCTCCAGCGTGCTCGCGGCGCTGCTCCGGCGGACGACCACCGGCGAGGGATGCGTGCTGGAGGTGTCCATGCTGGACGCGATGGCCGACTGGATGGGCTACCCGCTGGTGGTGCGCCGGCACGGCACGGAGCCCGCGCTGTCCCCCGGGATGAGCCATCCGGCCATCGCGCCGTACGACGCGTACCGGGCGGCCGACGGGCGGCTGGTGACGGTGAGCGTGCAGAACGACCGCGAGTGGGCCAAGCTGGCCGCGACGGTGCTGGGGCGGCCGGAGCTGGCCGACGACCCCCGGTACGCGACCAACCAGGCCCGCGTGGCGCACCGCGACGAGATCGACGCGCTGGTGGCCGCCGCGATCGGGGCCGTGGACGCGGACCGCGCGGTGGAGTCGCTGCACGCGGCCGGGATCGGCTGCGGGCTCGTCAACGACCTGGCCGCGGTCGTCGAGCACCCCCAGCTCGTGGCCCGCGACCGCTGGCTGACCGTGGACGCGCCGGCCGGGCCGGTCGCCGCCCCGCTCGCGCCCCCGGTGACCGCGGCCTGGCAGCCGCCGGCCCGCGCGGTGCCGCGGCTGGGCGAGCACACCGAGGCGGTGCTGCGGGAGCTGGGACACGACGCGACGGCCATCGCCAAGCTGCGCGCCGATGGCGCCGTACGGACGAGCGAGGAGGGGTCATGACGGTGACGTCCGAAGAGGACCTGGAGGAGTTCCGCGCGAGCGTGCGGGGCGCGCTGTCGCAGGTCAGCACCTCGGCCCGGGTTCGGGAGGCGATGCTGACGGCGAGCGGGCGTGACGAGCCCACCTGGCGCGCCCTGGTCCAGCTCGACCTGCCCGGCCTGATGCTGCCCGAACGCTGGGGCGGCAGCGGGCTCGGCGCCGCGGAGTTCGCCGTGGTCGCCGAGGAGTGCGGCGCGTGGCTGGCCTGCACGCCGCTGTTCGGCACCTCGGTGCTGGCCGTGCCGCTGCTGCTCGCGCTCGGCGACGAGGCCGCGCTCGACGCGTACGGGCCGCGCGTCGCGAGCGGCGAGCTGACCGCCACCGTCGCGCTGGCCGAGGCCGGGGCGCGCTGGGACCTCGGGACGATCCGCACCGCCGCCCGCCGCGACGGCGACGGCTGGCGGCTCGACGGCGGCAAGTCCCACGTCGTCGACGGAGCCACCGCGGACCTGCTGCTGGTCGTCGCCGGAACCCCGGACGGCCCCGGCGTGTTCGCGGTCGAGCGCGACGCGCCCGGGATGGCCGTGGAGCCGCTGGTCACACTGGACCTGACCAGGAAGATGGCGCGGATCGAGCTCGACGGCGTCCCGGCCACGCTCGTCGGCCCGGTCGGCTGCGCGGACGCGCTGGCCGCGGCCACCGACGTGTCACGGGCGCTGCTCGCCGCCGAGCAGACCGGGGTCGCGCAGCGGTGCCTCGACATGACGGTCGAGTACGCCAAGACCCGGATCCAGTTCGCCCGCCCGATCGGCTCGTTCCAGGTCATCAAGGAACGGCTGGCCGACGCGCTGATCAAGGTCGAGTCGGCCCGCTCCGCCGTCTACACGGCGACCCGCTCGGAGGGCGCCGCGCTCGCCCGCGACTCGCGGGTGGCCGCGCTCATGGCGGGCAAGGCCGCGTCCTGGGTGACCGCCCAGACGATCCAGCTGCACGGCGGCGTCGGCTTCACCTGGGAGCATGACGCCCACCTGTACTTCAAGCGGGCGCGTACGAGCGCTCACTTGCTCGGCGATGCCGGCGAGCACGTTGCGGCGCTCGCGGGGATGCTCGAGCGCGAGGTCGTCTAAAGGGTCGTCCAAAGGGTCGTCCAAAGGGTCGTCCAAAGGGTCGTCTGAGGAGAGAGCATGACGTACGAGACCATCAAGGTGGAGCGGCACGGCCGCGTCGGCTGGCTGATCAACGCCCGCCCCGAGGTGCTGAACGCGATGAACAACGCGATGCGCGACGAACTGGCGGACGCCTGGCTGGAGCTGGACCGCGACCCGTCGGTCCGGGTGATCGTGCACACCGGCGAGGGCCGCGCCTTCCAGACGGGCGCCGACCTCGCGGAGATCGCCAACGACGGCGTGGGCATGCAGCGCTACCAGGACAGCCTGATGAACTTCGACCTGCATTTCACGTCCTGGCACCAGAACGTGAGCAAGCCGGTCATCGCGGCCGTGAACGGCATCTGCGCCGGCGGCGGGCTGCACTTCGTGGCCGACGCCGACATCGTGATCGCCGCGTCCGACGCCACGTTCTTCGACCCGCACGTGAGCGTGGGCCAGGTGACCGCGATCGAGGTGATCGGGCTGGCCAAGAAGATCCCGTTCGAGGCGGTGATGCGGATGGCGCTGGTCGGCTCGCACGAGCGGATGAACGCGCAGCGCGCCCTTGAGCTGGGCCTGGTCAGCCAGGTCGTGGACCCGCCCGCGCAACTGCGCGAGGCCGCGCAGGAGCTGGCCGAGAAGGTCGCGCGCAACTCCCCCGCCGCGATGGCCGCCACCAAGAAGGCCCTCTGGGCCGCGCTCGAACTGGGACTGACGGACGCCTGCAAGGTGGGCACGCAGCACCTGGTAGGCATGTGGGGGCACCATGACCAGACCGAGGGACCGCTCGCCTTCGTGGAGAAGCGCGAGCCCCGCTGGGCTGAATGAGAGAAGAGGATGAGTATGGAGACGAACCTGCTCGACGGCCGCGCGGCCGTGGTCACCGGCTCGGCCCAGGGCATCGGCCTGGCGATCGCGACCGTCCTGGCCCGTAACGGCGCGTCGGTGGTGATCAGCGACGTCAACGCGGAAGGCGCCAAGCAGGCGGCGGCCGACCTGGAGGCCCAGGGCCTGAAGGCGATCGCGGTGCCGTGCGACGTGACCGACGAGGCGGCCGTCGAGGCGTTGGCCGACGCGTGCAAGTCCGCCTTCGGGTCGCTGGACGTCATGGTCAACAACGCCGGCATCACCCGCGACGCGACGATGCCGAAGATGACGCTGGAGAACTTCAAGCTGGTGCTGGACGTGCACCTGACCGGGGCCTGGCTGGGCACCCGGGCGGCGGCGCGGATCATGCGGGAGCAGCGGAGCGGCGCCATCATCAACATCTCCTCCATTTCCGGAAAATCCGGAAACTTCGGGCAGACCAACTACAGCTCCGCCAAGGCCGGCATGATCGGCCTCACCAAGGCCGCCGCCAAGGAGCTGGCCCGCCACCAGATCCGGGTCAACGCCATCCAGCCCGGCCCCATCCGTACCGCCATGACCGCCGCCATGCCGCCGGAGGCGCTGCAGAAGATGGTCGACAACATCCCGCTCGGCCGCATCGGCGAGCCGGAGGACATCGCCAACGCCGCGCTCTACCTCGCCTCCGACCTGTCGTCGTTCGTCACCGGCATCACGGTGGAGGTCGCCGGCGGGAGGAACATCTGATGCGGGTCTTCAAGAGTCTCGACGAGTTCACCGCGCAGGTCGGGCAGACGCTCGGCACCAGTGACTGGCTGGAGATCGGGCAGGAGCGGGTGGGCACGTTCGCCGACGCGACCGGTGACCACCAGTGGATCCACGTCGATCCGGTGCGGGCCGCCGACGGGCCGTTCGGCGGCACGATCGCGCACGGCTACCTGTCGCTGTCACTGCTGCCGGTGCTCATGGGCACGATCTACCGCATCGAGGGCCTGCGGATGGGCGTCAACTACGGGCTGAACAAGGTGCGTTTCCCCAGTCCGGTACGGGTCGGCTCGCGCATCCGGGTCACCGCGGAGCTGCGGGAGGCGCGGGAGGCGAGCGGCGGCGTCATGGCGGTGCTGGGCTCGACGATGGAGATCGAGGGGGGCGCGAAGCCCGCCTGCGTGGCCGAGACGATCACGCTTTACTACCCGCAGGGCTGAAAGGACTTCCCGCAGGGCCGAAAAGGGCCGAAAAGGGGCCCGCCCCCTCCGCAGCGCAGTTGACGGAGGGGGCGGGCGGCGGGCTACCAGCTCTTGAGGGTCGGCAGCACGCGGTCGGCGAATCTCTTGAGGTCCTCGTACGCCTCCTCGGGCGGGGTGCCGCCCGCCGGGCCGGAGTGCACGATGTCGGTCAGCGGGAGGTCCTTGACCAGCGATTCGAGGGTTCCGATGACGGTGTCGGCGTCGCCGATGATCTCGTAGTCGCGGTATGCCTCGGGTGAGGGGGCAAGGCCGTACTGGAGGTCCGGGTCGCCCATTTCGTCACGGATGCGGCGGTAGAAGTCCCAGCGTTCGAAGATGAGGTTCTTGCGGCGTTCCCAGACGGCGTCGGGGTTCTCGTCGGTGACGGTGATGGCCCACGGGTTGGACACGCGGACCTGGTCGCGGGCGATGCCGGCTTCGGCCAGGCCGTCGAAGTAGGCCTGGTGGAACTCGGGGTCGACGGAGGCGCCGTGCAGGTTGGCGCCCATCCGCCCGGCGCGGCGGGCGGCGGGGGGCGCGGTGGCGGCGACCCAGAGCGGCGGGTGCGGCTGCTGCAGCGGCGCGGGCGCGACGGTGACGTCCTTGAGCTCGTAGTAGCGGCCGCTGTAGCTGAAGGGCCGCTGGGTCCAGGCGAGCTTGAGCACCTCCAGGCCCTCCTGCATGCGGGACGGCCTGGTCTTGGGCGAGTAGCCGAGCGCCTGGTACTCGGCGGCGCTGTGCCCGGAGCCGACGGTCACGTCGAGCCGGCCGCCGGACACGTGGTCGAGGACGGCGGTCTCCTGGGCCAGCATGGCCGCGTGGTGCAGCGGGAGGATGTAGACGTACGAGCCGATCTTGATGGTGCTGGTGCGCTCGGCGAGCATGGTGAGGAAGATCGGCACGGAGGGCGCGTACCCGTCCGGCTGGAAGAAGTGCTCCTGCACCATGACGTAGTCGAAGCCCATCGCCTCGGCCTCGCACATGAGGTGGAGACAGTCTTCCCAGTGGTCGCGCCACGGCCGCCCGAGCGGGTTGCGCATGTCCATGGTGAATCCGACGTGCATGACCTCTCCTCAGATCCGGTAGCGGCGGGTGGCGTTGGCGACGAACACCTGCTCGCGTTCGTCGTCGGTGAGCCCGGCGGTGGCGCCGAGGTAGGCCTCGGCGAGCCGGTCGTAGCCGCCGAAGAGCGAGTCGACGGGGAAGTTGCTGCCGAAGAAGGCGCGGCCGGTGCCGAAGACCTCCAGGCAGGTCTGGATCCACGGCCGGAGGGTCTCGGCGTCGAGAGTGTGCAGGCTCATGGGCAGGCCGGAGATCTTGCATTCGACGTTGTCGAGGGCGGCGAGCCTGGTGAGGCCGTCGCGCCAGGCGGCGAACTGGTCGGGGTCGCCGCCGTCGGGCCAGCCGGCGTGTTCCAGGACGACCGCGAGGCCGGGGAAGTCGCGCAGCAGCGGCAGCCAGGCGTCGACCTCGCCGGGGTGGATGACGACGTCGAAGACGTGCGCGCCGGCGTCGAGCAGTTCGACCAGCCGCCGGGTGACGGGGTCGGCGGGGTCGAACCCGTACAGCACGCGGATGCCTCTGAAGAGCCGGCTCTTGGCCTGTTCGGCGAGGTCGGCGGCGACGGTGTCGGCGTCGGCGCCGGGCTCGACGGCGCCGATGACGGCGCCGACCAGGCCGTGTTCGGCGGCGACCCGGTCCAGCCAGCCGGCTTCGTCGAGGTGGGTGCCGGGGGCGGTGACGGCCGAGACGTGCACGGTGCTGACGACGTCGAGGCCGGAGCCGGCGGCGTCGGCGCGGTAGTGCTCGGGCAGGTAGTCGCGCCGCAGTCCGGCCATGTCGCCGATGCCGAAGTCGTCGGAGTCCTCGGGCGGGTCGAGGGCGGGGTACCACTTGTGCTCGGTCAGATGCCACAGGTGCATGTGGCTGTCTACGAAGCGCACGGCTGCCACCTCACTTCAATCATTGCAAGGATAGCTAAGATATAGCCTGGATTCAGCCCTGTCCACGACGTCAGGAGGGCAGCCCGTACTCCTCCAGCAGCCGGCGACCGATGATCATGCGCTGGATGTCGGCCGTGCCCTCGCCGATCAGCAGCATCGGGGCCTCACGGTAGAGGCGCTCGATCTCGTACTCGGTGGAGTAGGCGTACCCGCCGTGGATGCGGAAGGCGTCCTCCACGACCTCCTTGCAGTACTCGGAGGCGAGATACTTGGCCATCCCCGCCTCCAGGTCGTTGCGCTGCCCGGAGTCCTTCTTGCGCGCGGCCATCACCATCATCTGGTGGGCCGCCTCGACCTTGGTGGCCATGTCCGCGAGCCTGAACTGCACGGCCTGATGCTCGGCGATGCGCCTGCCGAACGTCCGGCGCTCCTGGGCGTAGCGGACCGCCAGTTCGAAGGCGCGCAGCGCGACCCCGCAGCCGCGGGCGGCGACGTTCACCCGGCCGACCTCGACGCCGTCCATCATCTGGTAGAAGCCGCGCCCCGGCGTCCCGCCCAGCACCTGCGAGGCGGCGGCGCGGTAGCCGTCGAACACCATCTCGGTCGTGTCGACGCCCTTGTAGCCCAGCTTCGAGATCTTGCCCGGGATGGTGAGCCCCGGCTCGACCTCGCCGTACCCCGGCTCCTTCTCCACCAGAATCGTGGTCATGTTGCGGTAGACCGAGTCGGCGCCCTCGTCGGTCTTCACCAGCACCGCCACCAGGTTGGCGGTGCCGCCGTTGGTGAGCCACATCTTCTGACCGTCGATCACGTACCCGTCGCCGTCGCGGGCGGCCCTCGTGGTGATCGCCGACACGTCCGACCCGCAGCCGGGCTCGGACATGGAGAACGCGCCGCGCACCTCGCCGGCGGCCATCCGCGGCAGGTAGTGCCGCCGCTGCTCCTCGGTGCCGTGCTTCATGATCATGTACGCGACGATGAAGTGCGTGTTGACGATGCCCGACACGCTCATCCAGCCCCGGGCGATCTCCTCCACGGCCAGCGCGTAGGTCAGCAGCGACTCGCCGAGCCCGCCGTACTCCTCGGGGATGGTCAGCCCGAACAGCCCCATCTCCCGCATCCCGTCGACGATCTCCGCCGGGTACGCGTCCTCGCGCTCCAGGCGCTGCGCCACGGGCAGGATCTCCTTGTCCACGAACTCCCGGACCGTGCCGAGGATCTCCTGCTGCACGTCGGTCAGTCCGTCGGTCTGCGCGAGCCGCCCCATGGCCTACCTCCTCGTCGATTTGTACGGCCATATTTATGACACATGCCTCATATGTGCCACAAGTGGGTGGTTGACAGCTACGAGGCCAGCACGTTTTCATTTGGCCGTATATTTCCGTACCAATCGCAGGAGGCGGCCGGTGGCGCTCGTGGACGGCCCGTACTTCGAGGACCTGAGCGCCGGGATGCGGTTCGACGCCGCCCCGGCCGTCACGCTCACCGAGGGGCTGGCGGCGGCCCACCAGGCGATCGTCGGCTGCCGGCTGCCGCTGGCGCTCGACCACGGCCTGTCGCGCCGGGTCACCGGGGAGGTGCTCGCCGCGCCCCCGCTCGTCTGGGACGTCGCCATCGGCCAGTCGACCGTGGCCACCCACACCGTGGTGGCCAACCTGTTCTACCGGGGCGTGGTGTTCCGGCGTGCGCCCGCCATCGGCGACACGCTCACCACGGTCACCGAGGTGGCCGGCCTGCGGCAGAACACGCGCCGCCCCGGCCGCGCGCCGACCGGGCTGGCCGCGCTCCGCATCAGCACGACCGACCAGGAGGGCAGGCCCGTCCTGGACTTCTGGCGGTGCGCCATGCTGCCGCTGCGCGACGGCGACCTGGACACCGGCCACGCCGACGACCTGTCCGCCATCGGCTCCGGGCCCGACCATGACGAGCTGGCCGCCGTGACCGCCGGCTGGGACCTGGCCGCCCATCCCCGGGGCGCGGCGGTCGAGGCCGGGGACGTGTTCGAGGTGGCCGGCGGCGACGTGGTCTCCTCGGCGCCCGAGCTGGCCCGCCTCACGCTCAACGTGGCCAAGGTGCACCACGACGCGGCGGCCGGCGAACGCCTGGTCTACGGCGGTCACACCATCGGGATCGCGCTCCACCAGGCCGTGCGGGCGCTGCCGTCGCTGGTCACCGTCGTCGGCTGGCACGGCTGCGACCACCTGGGCCCGGTGCGCGAGAACGACACCCTCACCAGCACCGTCGAGGTCGAGCGGCTGGACCCGCTGCCGTCCGGCACGCTCGCCCACCTGCGCTCACGGGTGCGCGCCAACCGCGCCACCGACGTGCTCGACTGGCGATTCGCGGCGGTTCTGGCGTAGGCCGGTAGGCTGCCGCGGGGCACACGGGAGGTCGGCGATGGCGAGCACCGGGCGGCGGGAGAGCAGCTACAGCGCGCTCGCCAGGGAAGTCCGCAACGACATCCTCGCGGGCCGCTACGCCGACGGGCGGCAGCTGCCCACCGAGGCCGAGTTCGCCGAGCGCCACGGCGTGAGCAGGCAGACCGTGCGCCGGGCGTTCCAGGACCTGGTCGCCGAGGGGATGGTCTACCGGGTCCCCGGGCGCGGCACCTTCGCCAGGCCGCGCGAGGGCACCTACCTGCGCCAGTTCGGCTCGGTCGAGGACCTCATGGCGCTGTCGGTCGACACCCGGATGGACATCACCGTGCCGCTGCACCGACGGGTGGACGTGGCGGCCGCCGGCCGGCTCCGGCTGACCAGCGACGCGGTCAGCAGCCTCGCGTTCCGCCGGCTGCACGACGCCGTGCCGTTCTGCGTCACGACCGTCTACCTGCCGCCGCGCGTGGGCGGTCTGCTCCAGGACGTCGCCGAGCTGGCGGCCGAGGGTGCGACCAGCGCGGTCACCATCATCGGGCTGCTCGACACCCGGCTCGCCGCGCCCATCGCGGAGGCCGACCAGAGCATCACGGTCGCCGCCGCCGACCCGTCGGCGGCCCGGCACCTCGGCTGCGCCCCCGGTCACCCGCTGCTCCGCATCGACCGGCTCTACTACGACACCGAGGGCGCCCCGGTCGAGCTGGCGATCAGCCACTTCCTGCCGGAGCACTACTCCTACCGCACCCACCTGCGCCGCAGCGTCACCTGACCCGGACACGGCAGGGCCGCCGCCGGTCAGCCCGGCGGCGGCCCCGTGCGTCGTGCGGTCAGCGCTTGAAGGCGTCCTTGACGTTCTTGGCGGCGTCCTTGGCCTTCTCGCCCGCCTGCTTGACCTTGCTCTCCGACTGGTCGGCGCGGCCCTCGGCCTCAAGGCGCTCGTCGTCGGTCGCGCGGCCCAGACCTTCCTTGGCCCGGCCCTTCATCTCTTCGGCCTTGTTGGAAACCTTGTCGTCGGCACCCATGCCGGCACCCCCAATGCTGCTTCGGTAAGAAGAACCCCAACCCTCTATCCGAACCCGCACTCGGGAAACCTCCTCCAACAGCGAAGAGGGCGGGGGCGGGTGGAAGGACCCGCACCCGGAGAACTTCCCCCAATGCCGAAGACCCGGCCCGTCCGGGCCGGGTCTTGTTCCGTGGCGCTCACTTGAGGATGGGGTGCCGCTGGACGATGGGGAGGTTGCCGAGGCCGAGGGTGGCGCCGGCGTTCGCCATGGCCAGGCCCGCCAGGACGATCGCGTAGACGAGGTGCTCGTCCATGAACGGGTTGGTGGTCAGGGGCAGCGCCGCCGCCCACATGAGGACCATCATCAGGCCGCCCGCGACGGCCGCGACGCGGGTGCCGACGCCGAGCATGAGCGCGAGGCCGATGCCGAGGAGGCCGAGCATGAACATCCAGTCGACCCAGGCCTGGCCGGCGAGTGCGGTGAAGAGGCCGCCGAGCGCGTTCTCCTCGGTGCCCTTGAGGAAGCCGGTGGTGGGGCTGCCGCCTGCCAGCCAGGCCTTCTCGGCCGGGGTGGCGAAGCCGAGTCCGAAGGTCTTGTCGACGAAGGCCCAGAGGAAGGTCCAGCCCAGGGCGATCCTGGCCACGGCCCACACGTAGTCGACGGGGCGACGGGTTTCTGCCGCGGGAGTGTGCACGGGGATCTTGCGTGCGGTGGGACGGTCGTATGTGGTGGCCATGGCTCCTGTCCTTTCACGGGTGCCTTTCGCTGGTTACAGTTCATCGGATCCGCGAGATCGCGGGCAGAGCCGTACGACCCCGGCCCGATGGGACCTTCGGCACCGGCCCGCCCGACGTCCGCCCCTACCCGTGACCGGCCCGCGGGCGGTGTCATGGCGAGAAGGGGGTAGGCAGGTAGACGTGGGACCCATCACCATCCAGCGTGTCTACGACGACCGGCCGGCCGAGGGCGCGGTGTTCCTGGTCGACCGGATGTGGCCGCGCGGCGTACGCAAGGAAGACCTGCGGCTCGACGGCTGGGTGCGCGACGCCGCGCCGTCGACCGAGCTGCGTCAGTGGTTCGGCCACCGGCCCGAGCGCTTCGCCGAGTTCGCCGAACGCTACCGGGCCGAGCTCGACGCCGGGCGGGAGGCGCTGCGCCCGCTGCTCGACGCCGCGGCCGAAGGCCCGGTGACCCTGCTCTACTCGGCCAAGGACACCGAGCACAACCAGGCCGTGGTGCTCCGCGACTATCTGCTGTCAGGGCCCGGCTAGCCGATCAGACCAACGCCGGGCGAGCGCTTGGGGCTATTCGACGATGCCCGTGCCGGAACCCGGACGGACACTCGCGGCATGATCACACGCCTGTTATGCACCGTCGTCCTGGTCGCGGCCGGGCTCGTGGCGCCGGCGTCGGCCGCGACCGCCACCGGCGCCGCCGGCTACTCCGCGACCATCCGCTACACCGAGTTCGGCATCCCGCACGTCACGGCCGGCAGCTACGGCGACGCCGGCTTCGGCCAGGGGTACGCCATGGCCAAGGACAACATCTGCACGCTCGCCAACGGTTACGTGACCGTGCGCGGCGAGCGGTCGCTGTTCTTCGGTCAGGCAGGGAAGGCGTTCGGGGCCGACTCCGCGCCGCTGCACGTGCCCGCCACCAACGTGTACTCCACGGCCCAGAACAACCTGGACAGCGACGTCTACTTCCGCGGCCTGTTCGCCGGCGGGATCCTCGCCGAGCTGCTCGCCCAGCCGTACCCGCAGGGACCGCGCGACGAGGTCAAGGACATCATGCGCGGCTACGTGGCCGGCTACAACAAGGTCGTCGCCGAGGGCGGCATCACCGACGCCCGCTGCGCGGGACAACCGTGGGTGCGCGCCATCACCGAGGAGGACGCCTGGAAGTACATCTACGGCCGCCTCATGTACGCCGGTCTGGGGCAGGCGGCCATGGGCATCGCCCAGGCCGACGGGCAGCGCGGCACCGGCTCGGCCGCGGAGCCGAGCGAGGAGGTGGCGTCCGGCGCGGCGTGGAAGATGCTGCGTGAGCGGCAGCTCGGCAGCAACGCGGTCGCGGCCGGCGGCGACCTGTCCCAGAACGGGCGCGGCCTGCTGCTGGGCAACCCGCACTTCCCGTGGCACGACGGGCTGCGGTTCTGGCAGTCGCACCTGACCATCCCGGGCGAGCTGAACGTGTCGGGCGGGTCGCTGCTCGGCCTGCCGGGCATCCAGATCGGCTACACCGCCGGGGTGGCGTGGAGCCACACGGTCAGCGCCGCCTACCCGTTCGTGATCTACGACCTGAAGACGGTGCCGGGCAGCCCCACCTCCTACATCGTGGACGGCCAGGTCGAGCAGATGACCAGCCGGGACATCGCGGTGCCGGTGCAGGGCGGCGGCACGGTGACGCGCCGCCTCTGGTACAGCCGGTACGGCCCGGTCACCACCCAGGTGGGCCCGCTGCCGCTGCCGTGGGGCGGGCTGCTGGCGTTCAGCGTGTCCGACGCGAACGTGCGGAACCTGCGGGCGGTCAACGCCTGGTTCGACTTCAACCACGCGCAGAGCACCGCCGAACTGGACCAGGCGCTCCGCGGCAACCAGGGCATCCCGTGGGTGAACACGATCGCCGCCGACTCCGCGGGCAACGCCTACTTCGCCGACATCCAGGTGGTGCCGAACGTCTCCGACGCCAAGCTGGCCGACTGCGTCACCCTGCTCGGCCAGGTGACCGGGCTGTACAACCTGACGGTGCTGGACGGCACCCGCACCTCCTGCCTGCCGGGCGACGACCCGGACGCGATCGTGCCGGGCATCTTCGGGCCGGCCAACCAGCCGTCGAAGTCGGTGCGCACGTACGTGGAGAACTCCAACGACAGTCCGTGGCTGGTCAACCACTATCCGGGCGACCGGTTCACCACCCTGCCGAAGGCCATGGTCAAGACGGGCGTCGCGCAGGACCTGCGGTCGCGGTACGCGCTGACCACGATCCCCGGGCTGGGGCAGCTCACCCGGGCGAAGATGGAAGGGCTGCTGTTCTCCAACCGGGTGCACGCGGCCGAGCTGACCAGGGACGACCTGGTGGCGATGTGCCGCAGCATGCCGCTCGGGTTCGCGCCGTCGAACCAGGGGCCGATCGCGGTGGGCGACTCCTGTGACGTGCTGGCCGCCTGGGACCTGCGCAACGACCCGGACAGCCGGGGCGCGCTGCTGTTCCAGCGGTTCTGGGAGCGGGCCACGATCGGGGCCACGCTGCCCGAGCAGGCGATCAAGAACCCGTGGCTGACGCCGTTCTCTGCGGCCGACCCGATCGGCACGCCCACCGGGCTGAAGGTCACCCCCGGCCACCGGATCGACTTCGGCAACGCGCTGCGGGATCTGCAGAACGCGGGCATCGCGTACGGCGCCAAGTTCGGCGATCACCATTACGTGACCCGCAACGGCGTCAAGATCCCCATCCACGGCGGCGGCGGGTCGACCGGCGGCGTCTACAACCTCAACATCGCGCAGTGGGACCCGGCCGCCGGGTACTCGGAGATGCTGCACGGCTCCAGCTACGTCCAGGCGGTGTCGTTCGACGGCGACTCCTGCCCTGACGTGCGCGGCTTCCTGACGTACTCCCAGTCGGGGAACCCGGCCTCGCCGCACTACGCGGACCAGACGGCCGAGTTCGCCGCCAAGCGGTGGATCACCCAGCGCTTCTGCGAGGCGGACGTGCTGGCCTCGCCCGCGCTGCGGACGGTCACCGTGACCGGCTAGCGCAGCCTGGGGACGGACTCCAGGAGAGTCCGCGTGTACGGGTCCCGTGGCGAGGCCATCACCTCGTCCACGGGGCCCTCCTCGACGACGAGGCCCCGGCTCATGATCGCCACCCGGTCGCTCACGTACCGGACGACGGCCAGGTTGTGCGAGATGAACAGCAGCGTGAGCCCGAGCTCGCGCTGGATGTCCCTGACGAGGTTGAGCACCATCCCCTGGACGGACACGTCGAGCGCCGAGGTGATCTCGTCGGCGATCACCACCTCGGGGCGCGCCGCCAGCGCCCGCGCCAGCGCCACCCGCTGCCGCTGCCCGCCGGAGAGGAGCCGCGGCAGCCGCTGCGCGTGCGCGGCCTCCAGCCCGACGAGGTCGAGCAGCCGCGCGACCTCGGCCGAAGCGCCCGCCGCCGCGGACCCGAGGAGGCGGCGGCGCGGGAGGGCCTCGGCGATGGCGGCGCCGACCGTCATGCGCGGGTCCAGGGAGGAGTACGGGTCCTGGAAGACGAGCTGAACGGCCCGCCGGCGGTCCGGGACGACGTGGCCGGCGGCGAGCGGCACCAGGCCGACCGCCGCCCGCGCGAGGGTCGACTTGCCGCAGCCGGACTCGCCGACCAGGCCCACCACCGTGCCCGACGGCACCTCCAGGTCCACGCCGCGCACGATCTCGGTCGCGTGCCTGCCGCGCCCGAGTCGCACCCGTACGCCATGAAACTCCAGCGCCGTCACCGCTCGCTCCCCTTCTCCATGATCGTCACCGGCTCGCCCAGCACCGGGTGCCAGCACCGGACCCCGTCCTCCAGCGGCGGCAGCTCGCTCACGCACCGGGAGTCGGCCAGCGGGCAGCGGGGCGCGAACGGGCAGCCCGCCGGGCGCTCCGCCGGTGACGGCATCCGGCCCGGGATGGTGGCCAGCGGCTGCGACCGGTCGGCCGCCATGTCCGGCACCGAGGCCAGCAGCGCCCGCGTGTACGGGTGGGCCGGCCCGGCCAGCAGCCGCTCCACGGTCAGGTCTTCCACGATGAGGCCCGCGTACATGACCAGGACCCGCGAGCAGAGCTGCCCGACCACGGCCAGATCGTGCGAGATGAGCAGGATCGCCGCCCCGGTGCGGTCGCTGACCTCGCGCAGCAGGTCCAGGATCTGCTTCTGTACGGTCACGTCCAGCGCGGTCGTCGGCTCGTCGGCGACGATCACGCGCGGGCTGCCCATCAGCCCCATGGCGATCATCGCCCGCTGCCGCATGCCGCCCGACAGCTCGTGCGGATACTGCCGCACGACCTTGGCCGCCGCGGCGATGTGCACGTCGGACAGCCGGGTGACGGTCCGTTCCGCGGCGGCCTTGCGCGCCAGCCGCCCGTGCACCCGGGCCACCTCGGCGAGCTGGGTGCCGACCCGCAGCGCCGGGTTGAGCGAGGTCATCGGATCCTGGAAGACCATCGCGGTCTCGCCGGCCAGGACCGTGCCGGACACCACGCCGGGCGGCTCGATCAGCCCGGAGACGGCCAGGGCGGTGAGCGACTTGCCGGAGCCGGACTCGCCGACCAGGCCGACCCGCTCCCCCTGCGCGACCCGGAACGACACGCCTTTGACCGGCTCGGCGTCCCCGTACGCGACCCGCAGGTCCTCGACGGTGAGCGCGTCGCCCGGGACCGGCCGGATCGAGCGGCCGGACGGGTGGGCGTCGGACGCCCGGCCGCCGAACACCTGGGCGGCGAACTCGCCCAGGACGTTGAACGCCAGCCCGGCGAGCACCACGGCGGCGCCGGGCGCGAGCGCGGCGGCCGGGTTCAGGTAGACGCGGTTGAGTCCCTCGTTGAGCAGCAGGCCCCAGTCGTAGTCGGGCGTCTGCACCCCCAGCCCCAGGAAGGACAGCGCGGCGAAGGCCAGCAGCGCGCCGCCCGCGCCCAGCGTGGCCTGCACGATCAGCGGTTCGCCGATGTTGGGCAGGATGTGCCGGAACAGCATCCGCAGCCGCCCCACCCCGAGGACCCGGGCCGCGGCGACGAAGTCCCGTCCGGCCACCGAGGCGGCCAGCGTCTGCGTGAGCCGGGCGAACGCCGGCACGCCGGCCAGCCCGATCGCCACCGCCGCCGAGGTGCCGCCGCTGCCCAGCACGACGGCGAGCACCAGCGCGATCAGCAGTCCCGGGAAGGCCACCACGAGCCCGATGAACCCGTTGACCAGCCGCCCGGCCCGGCGGCCGAGCACGGCGGAGAGCCCGCCGAGCAGCAGCCCGCCGCCGACCGCGATCGCGGTGGCGAGCAGCGCCAGCCCGACGGTGAGCTGCGAGGCCACCATGACGCGGGCCAGCACGTCGCGGCCGAGCCCGTCGGTGCCCACCGGGTGGTCGGCGCTGGGCCCCTGGCCGAGCGCCATCGTGTCGGTGCGGACCGCCTCCTCGGCCCAGAAGACCGGCCCGAGGACGACCATGAACAGCAGGAACGCCAGCGACGCGACCGCCGCGACGCCCAGCGGGCTGCGGAGCCTGCGCATTTCAGTCCTCCCGGATGGTGGAGCGGGGGTCGAGCCTGCCCAGGGCCACGTCGACCAAGAGGTTCACCAGCAGCACGGCCGCGCCGTAGACGAGCACCACGCCCTGCACGACGGGATAGTCCTTGGCCTTGATCGCCTCCACCAGGGCGTCGCCCAGACCGGGCCAGGCGAACACGTTCTCCACCAGCACGCTGCCGGCGATCAGCCCGGAGATGAGCAGGCCGCCGATGGTGAGCGCGCCGGTGAGCAGGTTCGGCAGCGCGTGCCGCAGGTAGACCAGCCGGGCGGGCAGCCGCTTGGCCCGCGCGGTGCGCATGTAGTCGGACGAGAGCACGCCGAGCGCCTCCACCCGGACGATCCGGCCGAGCGCGGCGGCCGGGCCGAGTGCCAGGGCCAGCGCGGGCAGCACGTAGTGCTCCGGCCCCATCGCGCCGGTGACGTCCGCGACCGGCAGCAGTTCCAGGGTTACCGCGAACACCACGATCAGGGCCACGGCCAGCAGGAACTCCGGCACCACCGCCAGGAAGCCGCTGACCCCGGTGAACACCAGCTCCAGGCCGCGCCGCCGGCCGCCCCTGGTCCACGCGGCCAGCGCCATCCCGACCGGGATCGCCGTGAGCATCACCACCGCGAACGCCACCAGCGCCAGCAGCGCCGTGTACGGCAGCCGGTCGGCGATCGTCTGCGCGACCGGCAGCCCGGACACCAGCGACTCGCCCAGTTCGCCGGTGAACAGTCCGGCCACGTGGCGCCCGTACTGCTCCCAGAGGGGTAAGTCGAGGCCGAGCGCGTGGGTGCGGGCGGCGATCAGCTCCGGTGAGGCGGTGACGCCCAGCGACGCCCTGACCGGGTCGCCGGGGATGACGTGCACCATCCCGAACGTGGCGGTCACCAGCAGGGCCAGCGAGAGCAGGAAGCGCACCAGGCGCCTGCCCACATACGCGGCCCAGGGATGACTCTGCTGGATGGCCATGGCGGGCATCCTGTCACGCACCTCGCCCTACGGAATCGTGGGAATCGCCCACACCTGGCATCCCAATATGTCCACCGAAACAACGGCTCGTACATATGTACCGTGATATTTCGTGGCTTCGTCGGATCCCACGATGACCGCCCCGCCCCCGGGCAGCACGCTGGCCCGTATCCGCAACATAGGGATGGGAGACGATATGCGCGCTCGCCTGCTCGGGCTGCTGTGCGCGGTGGCCCTGACGTCCGCGGCGTGCGGGACCTCCGGGTCCGGCGGGGAGCCTGCCCCCGCGGGCACGAGCCGGTACGCCGAGGGCGCCACGTTCACGATGGCCATCTTGGAACCCGGCGATCTGAACCCGCTGCTGACCGCCTTGTCCGAACCCCGGCAGGTCGATTTCTTCCTGTACGACACACTCGTCGCGTACAAGGAGGACGGCACGGTGCTGCCCGGCCTGGCCACCGAGTGGAAGGACACCGCCACGTCGGTGGAGTTCACCCTGGCCAAGGGCGTCACCTGCGCCGACGGCACGCCGCTGACCGCCAAGGACGTGGCCGACAGTGTGAACTTCATCGCCGACCCGGAGAACAAGTCCCAGTTGCTCGGGCTGTTCGTGCCGGCCGACCTGAAGGCCACCGCGGACGACGCGGCGGGCAAGGTGACGATGACGGTCGAGGCGGCGGACCCGTTCCTGCTGCGCAGGCTGTCGTCGGTGTTCATCGTGTGCGGCAAGGGCCTGACCGACGCCGAGGGGCTCAAGGCCGGCAAGCACGGCACCGGCCTCTACCAGATCACCGAGTCCGTGGCCGACGACCATTACACGCTGACCCGGCGGCCGGAGTACGCGTGGGGCCCCGGCGGGGTGACCGCCAAGGAGCCGGGCCTGCCGGAGAAGGTCGTGCTCAAGGTGGTCAAGAACGAGACCACCGCGGCCAACCTGCTGCTGAGCAACCAGCTGAACGCGGCCAACGTGATCGGCCCGGACCGGGCCCGGCTGGACCAGAAGCAGCTGTTCAAGAGCGAGATCCGGCTCATGTTCGGCGAGTACACGTTCAACCAGGCCGAGGGCCGTCCCGCGCAGGACGAGAAGGTGCGGCAGGCGCTGACCGCGGCGCTGGACCTGGACGAGCTGGCCAGGGTGGCGACCGGCGGCACCGGCGTGCGGCCCGACGGGCTGAGCATGCAGCCACGGGTCTGCCCCGACGTGACCACCACGGCGCTGCCCGCGCACGACCCGGCCAAGGCGGCGGCCCTGCTGGACGAGGCCGGCTGGGTCAAGGGCGCCGACGGCGTCCGGGCCAAGGACGGCAAGAAGCTGGAGCTCACGTTCCTCTACCTGACCGAGCACGGCGACCCCGGCAAGGCCGCCGCCGAGCTGATCAAGCAGAAGTGGACCGAGCTGGGCGTGCCCACCGAGCTGTCGCAGGTCCCCAGCTCCCAGCTGGGCGGCGTGAACGACGGCAGCACCGACTGGGACGCCGGCTGGATCCAGGTGAACGTGCCGCTGCCCAGCATGATCGTGCCGTTCCTGACCGGTGACGGCCCGCCGAAGGGCTCCAACTGGTCGTCCATCAAGAACGCCGACTACGACCGGCTCGTGGCGGAGGCCGCCAAGGCCACCGGCGACGAGAGCTGCGCCAAGTGGAACGAGGCGGAGAAGGCGCTCTACGCCAAGGCGGACATCGTGCCCTTCGCCGACACGACCACCCCGCTGTACGGCAACGGCGCGGAGTTCGGCCGGCTGGGCGGCGTGTTCGCCCCGAGCACGATCCGCATGCTGAGCAAGTGAGGTGAAGGGCGCCGCGCCGGAAGGCACGGCGCCCTTTCTCATGAGTAGAGACGGACCTGGAGGGCGACGGCGAGCCGGGCGTCCGGGTCGTCCAGGTCCAGGCCGGAGATCGAGGCCAGCCGGCGCAGCCGGTAGCGGAAGGTGTTCTGGTGCACCTGCACGGCCTTGGCCGCGGCGTGCACGTTGCCCAGGCAGTCGAGATACGCCTTGAGCGTGCCGACCAGGTCGGTGCCGTGCTCGGCGTCGTAGGCGACCAGCTTCTGGTACGGCCCGGCGGGCGGCTGTTCCTCGGCCGCCACCAGGTCCCCGAGTTGCAGCAGCAGCGACTCGAAGTACACCTCGGCGTACGAGGCGGCCGCGCCGGAGACGCCCCGCGCCCGCAGCACGCGCAGCGCCCTGGCCGCGTCCGCCCGCGACCTGCCCACCTCGGCCAGCGTGCTCACCAGCCGGCCCACGCCGATCGCGGCGGGGAAGCGGCGCCCGGTGCGCGTCAGGAAGCTCTCGGCGACCTTGACCGCCCGCTGCTCGGCGTCGGACCCCTGCGCGTGCAGCGGCAGCACCGCGTAGGCGATGCCGCCGACCAGGGCCGCGGCGGCGTGCGGGTGGATGGCGCCGACGTGCAGCGCGAGCGCGTCGCAGAACCGCTGCCGCTCCCCCTCCCGCCCGGCGACGTCCTGGAAGGCGCTCTCGTCCAGCCCCGCGGCCAGCACGCAGACCCGCTCGGTGGCGATGCCCAGCCGGGCGGCGGCGTCGGCGGCGTCCCTGCCGCCCTCCAACACCGTGGAGAGCAGGTCGGCGCGGAGCCGCCGCTGCGCGTCCGCCCCGGCCCGCTGGCGCAGCAGGTGAAGTGCGACGATCTTGGCGGCGTCGGCGAACGCCCGCCGCCGGTGCTCGGGTAACGGGCCCGGCACGGTCGCCCACATCGAGCCGAGGATCTCGTCGCCGGCCCGCACCGCGATCGCGGTCCGGGGCAGCATGCCGTTGCCCAGGTCGAAGAAGATCGGCTCGCGGTTCTGGTAGAGCTCGCGGTAGATGCCGTGCTCCTCCTGCATCCGCTGGTACTTCTCCGGCACCTTGCGGCCCAGCACGGTCTCCACCCTGGCCTGGTCGGCCTCGTCCTGGCGGCCGGAGAACGCGAGCACCCGCGAGGACCGGTCCTCGATCGTGATCGGCGCGTCCAGCAGCTCGCACACCGCGTTGGCCAGCGTGAACAGGTCGTCGCCGGTCTCCGCCGGGTCTCCGGGGACGCCCACGTCGCCCTCGGCCAGCATCGACCGGAGCAGGGCCGCCACCTGCGCCCAGGACGCGGCCCTGGTCAGGCCGAGCAGCACCACCCCGGTCTCCAGCACCTTGGCGCGCACCGCCTCGTCCACCGCCACCGGCGACTTCACCACCAGCCCCGCGGCGCCCGCCGGGCCGAGCGCCGAGAGCAGCTCGCAGATCCGGTCGCTGCCCTCCACGCCCACGCCCAGCAGGATGGCGCCCGGCGGCACGCCCGGATCGTCCAGGGGATCGTAGATCTGCACCGTCGCCACCTCGACCTCGACGCCGCCGGGAGATGCCACGATGTCGAGGAACGTGGAGCCGAGATCGTCAAGTATGCGGCCGAGAGTGGTCAACCCGAGTCCCATCCCCCAGGAGATACCAGCCATCCCGGGCCACGTCGACAATCACCATTCCCGCTTCCCGGGCTGTGAGCAGCGCGTCTCGTACGGCGTGCCGCCAGCGCTGGGCGGTCGCGGGCGACTCGGCGCGCAGCCGCTCCACGTCGCGCGGCATCGCCACCGCGAGCCGCGTGCCCGGTTCGGGCGTCCTGCCGGTGCTCACCGGCTCCTCACCGTCCCGGTCGACCAGGACCAGCGCGCCGTCCAGGTCCGCCTCCGGCCGGGGGGCAGGCTGGGGCTCCAGGTTCCACTCGACGTAGATGCGGTCGGTGGCCTCGCCCGCGTTGATCGCGTCCCGCATGGTGCCGTAGAAGTCCGGCAGGTACGCGGCGGCGCGGGCGCCCAGCTTGTGGAAGTTGAGATAGGCGTTCCGGCTGACCAGGGGGTCGAAGGTCCACGACACCTGGCCGACGCCCCGGGCCAACGCCCACTCGCGCTGGTGCAGCTTGAGCGCGTATCCCGCGCCGCCGCGCGCGCCCGGAAGCACGCCGGTGATGTGCGAGTGCAGGTGGCCGTCGGCCGCGAAGATGCCGACGGAGACGCCGATCAGCTCGCCGTCGGCCCGCGCGCCCGCCACGTAGCCGCCGACGTGCGCTATGGTCGTGATCAGCCCCGGTTCCAGCAGTTCCCTGCGCCAGATCTTGGCGATCAGCTCGGCGCCCCGCTGATGCTCCTCGACCCCGGTCAGCTCGGCGATGGAGAGCGTCACGAGACCTTGGGGGTGGAACGCACGCCGAAGTACAGGTACGGCGAGCCGTCGGGCAGCCTGAAGAAGGCGCCCCGGGTCCAGAGCCGGTCGCCGGGCCTGCGGGCCAGGAACCCGTCCGGGCCGTCGGGGACGAGGTCGAAGTGGAAGGGCGGCTGCAGGCCGGCGAGCTCGCCGAGGTTCTCGTACGTCAGCTTCCCGTCCTCGACGGTGAGCCGGACGCCGGTGCGCTCGTAGACGCCCTCGTGCGGGCGGAGATCGCCGGGGGCCGCGGCGGCCGGCTCCGGCGGGACCGGCGGGCGGATGTCGCACAGCTCAGGGAACAGGTCCTCCGCCACGGCCTGGATGAGGCCGTCGCTGTCGCCGCCGTTGCACAGCAGGGCGACGACCGTGCCGAGGTCGGGCACCACCCACAGCATCGCGGACTGCCCGATCGTGTTGCCGCCGTGCGACCAGACGGGCGCGCCGTCCCAGGTGTCGAGGATCCAGCCGAGCCCCCAGTGGCTGCCGTAGACGCGGCACGGCAGCTCGACCCGGGGCCGCGCCATGGCGGCGGTGCCGGCCCGGCCGAGCACCCTGCCCTCCAGGAAGCCCCGGCCGAAGCGCACCAGGTCGGCGGCGGTCGAGCAGATCTGGCCCGCCGGGCTGTTCGAGCGGGGGATGCCCCAGGTGGGCGTGGGCTCGTTGGCGTCGCCCAGGTGACCGGTGGCCGAACGGAAGCGCAGCACGTCCTCCGGCAGCGTCCAGGTGTGGGTGAGCCCGAGCGGCTCGATCAGCTGCTCGCGCAGCGCCGCGTCCCAGGACGTGCCGGTGATCACCTCGATCACGCGCCCGGCCACGGAGAACGCGCCGTTGCTGTAGGAGTGGGCGGCGCCGACCGGGTGGGTGAGCGGCCGCGCGGCGATGGCGGTGACGTACGCGGCCAGGCAGTCGTCGCCGCGCCCCGTGTCGTGGAAGAAGTCCCCGTCGATGCCGCTGGTGTGGCAGAGCAGGTGTTCGATCCGGATGCCGTGCCGGATCTCGGGCAGCACGTCGGCGACCCGGGTGTCGAGCGTCAGCTTGCCCCGCTCGACCAGGAGCATGATCTGGGCCGTCGTCCAGACCTTGGTCACCGAGCCGACCTGGAACAGCGAGTCGGGCGTCACCTCCACGCCGGTGCTCAGGTTGAGCAGCCCGGCCGCCTCCTGGTGGATCTCGCCCCCGTGCCAGTAGGCCAAGGCAGCCCCGGGCACCCGGAACTCCTCGATCAGTTCTGCCAGCCTCTTGGTCATGCCCGCACGCTAGGCGGTGGCCCGCCCGACCCTCATCGTCGTTTCGCACCAACAGGAGGCATCCCCTTAGGTCGTTCACCACAAGAAATCTCGGCTTATGAGGTGTTGGGTGGTTCCTATGATCGATCTGGTGGTGCGCGGCGGGACCGTGCATGACGGGCTCGGCTCTCCCGGGGTGACCGCCGACGTGGCGGTCGACGGGGGCCGGGTGGTCGCCGTGGGCCGCGATCTGGGGGCCGCGCGGCGGGTGCTGGACGTGACCGGGTTGATCGTCGCCCCCGGCTTCGTGGACGCGCACGCGCACTCCGACCTGGTGCCCCTGATGCCGGACGCGCAGCCGTTCAAACTGCTGCAGGGCGTCACCACGGAGATCAACGGCAACTGCGGCTACTCGTACGCGCCGGACGCCACCCGGGTCGAGGAGCTGACCGGGGTGTCGGTGCCCGACTGGACGTTCGCCGCGTACCTGTCGGCGATCTCGGAGGCGGGCCCGACGAACCACATGGCCACGCTGGTCGGCCACTCGACGCTGCGCGGCGCCGTGGCGGGCTTCCGCCCGGAGCTGGCGCCCGGCGAGCTGGCCCGGATGTGCGAGCTGGCCGCCGAGGCGTTCGAGGCCGGGGCCTGCGGGCTGTCCAGCGGCCTCATCTATCCGCCCGGCAGCTTCGGCGACACCGACGAGCTGGTCGAGCTGGCCAGGGTCGCGCACCGCTACGGCGTCCCGTACACCACCCACCTGCGCGACGAGGGCTCGGCGGTCGGCCGGGCGCTGGACGAGGCGATCGAGATCGCCCGCCGGGCCCGGGTCCGGCTGCAGGTGTCGCACTGCAAGGTCGCCGGGCGGCCCAACCACGGCCGGGCCGGCATGCTGCTGGCCAAGCTGCGCGAGGCCCGCGTGTCGGGCGTGGACGTGCGCGGCGACCAGTACCCCTACACGGCGGGCTCGACCGTGCTGGCGGCGCTGCTGCCGCCGTCGGCGCTGGCCGGCGGCGGGGTGCGCGACCTGCTCGGCTCCCCCGCCGAACGGGCCAGGCTGCGGGCCCTCGCCGAGGCGGGCGGCACCGGCGCCGGGCTGTGGCAGGACACCACCCCGGCCGGCGTCCTGGTCACCTCGCACACCGGCGACTCGCGCGGCGACCAGATCGTCGGGTTCACCCTGGCGGACCTGGCGGCCGGCGGCGATCCGTGGGAGACCCTGTGCGACCTGGTGGCCGCCGACCCGGCTGCCCAGATGGTGATCGAGATGATGGCGGAGGAGGACGTCGTCGAGATCATGGCCGACCCGCTGATCGGCATCGGCTCGGACAACGGCCCGCCCACCGGCCTGGAGCACCCCCGTACGTGGGGCTGTTTCCCGCGTTTCCTGGGCGCCTACGTACGGGAACGTCAGGTGGTCGGCTGGCCGGAGGCGATCAGGAAGGCGACCTCGGCCACCGCCGACCAGTTCGGGCTGCGCGGGCGCGGCTGGCTGGGGCCGGGCGCGTACGCGGACGTCTGCGTCTTCGACCCCGCCGAGGTGGGCCACGCGGGCACCTACGCCGCCCCGGCTGCCACGCCGTCCGGGATCGTCCACGTCCTGCTCGAAGGGCACGTGGTGGTGGAATCGGGACAGTTCGCGGGCGAGCGCCGGGGCCGCGTGCTGCGGGCATGACAACGATATTCAAACGGAGTGCAGGACATCGTTGTGACGGAGGGATAGGCGGGTAAGGCTGCTGCCATGCCCGACGCGCGTGACGAGGGACGGTTGCTGATCGGACGCTACCGGCTGCGGTCGGAGCTGGGCCGTGGTGGCATGGGCACGGTCTGGAGCGCCTATGACGAACTGCTCGACCGCGAGGTGGCCGTCAAGGAGCTGACGGCCCCGGCCTCGCCGCCGGAGCAGCGCGAGGTGCTGATCGAGCGCACCATGCGCGAGGCGCGCATCGCCGCCCGGCTCCACCACCCCAACATCGCGGCCGTGTACGACGTGGTGCTGGCCGACGACCGGCCGTGGATCGTCATGCAGCTCGTCCGGTCGCGGAGCCTGGCCGGCGAGATCTACGACCGGGGCGCGCTGGCGGTGCCGACCGTGGCCATGATCGGGCTGGAGGTGCTGGCCGCGCTGCGCGCCGCGCACGCCGCCGGGGTGCTTCACCGCGACGTCAAGCCGGCCAACGTCCTGCTCACCGCCGACGGCCACGCCGTGCTCACCGACTTCGGGCTGGCCGTCACGCTCGACGACTCGCACGACAGCTCCTCGCTCACGCTTCAGGGCATGGTGATGGGCACGCCCGCCTACGTCGCCCCCGAGCGCGCCGCGGGCGGGCGGGCCACGGCGCTGTCCGACGTGTGGTCGCTGGGTGCGACCCTCTACACCGCCGTCGAAGGCCGCGCCCCGTTCCCCCAGGGCGGCACCCGCCTCGACACGCTCCGCGCCGTGCTCGCCGACGACCCGGCGCCGTTCGAGCAGGCGGGCGAGCTGGCGCCGGTGCTGGCGGCCATGCTGACCAAGGACCCGGCCGAGCGGCCCGACGCCGCGCGGGCCCAGGAGCTGCTGCGGCAGGTGGCGGGCCGGACGAGCCGCGTCAAGATCCGGCCGGCCGCCCCGCCGCGACCGCCGCGGACGGCCCGCGCGCTGCGGCTGCTCGCGTCCCGATGGCGGGAGGCCGCCGCCACGGCGGCCCTGATCGCGACCGTCGTCGCCACCGTCTCGCTGCACTCCTCGTCGCGGCAGCGACCGCGCGCCGACCCGATCCCGCAGCCGACCTCGGGGCAGCCCACCGGTGTCCTGCGGGCCGAGCCCACCACGAGCCCGCGCACCGAAGCCGTCCGCGAGCAGCTCACCCGCAGCCGGACGCGATCCACCACCGGCACCCGCGCGACGGACACGCCGACCCGGTCCGCCTCCCCGACCCGGTCCGCCTCCCCGCGCGAGTCCGCCTCCCCGTACCAGTCCACGTCCCCCCGTCAATCCACGTCCCCCCGCCAGTCCACCTCCCCCCGCTCGAACGCCTCCTCGAACCGGTCGGCCGACGACTCCGGGCAGGGCCGCACGAGGGCCCCCGGCAACTCCCAGCCCCGTGGCCAGGCCAAGGGCCACTTCAAGTAGGGGCGTACGTAGATTCGCCGATGTGTGACACCGGCGGCGCGCCTACTGTCGGCGGACCATGCTGTGTCCGACGGCTGTGTCCGACGAAGGTGGGCCCATGCGCACATTGACCGTGTTCCTCTCCTCCGTCCTGCTGGCGACCGCCCTCACGGCGCCGGCGGAGGCCGCACCGAAGAAACCCCCCGCGCGCGCCGCCGACGTGGTGTTCAAGCGGGCCGACTTCGCCTCCGGGACGCCGGAAGGCACGGTCACGGGCGACGGGCTCGCGTTCGCCGCGGCCGTCGGCACCACCTCCTACACCGACGCGCTCGGCACCAAGACCTGGGAGTACGCCCGCTGGACCGGCCCCGAACGGTCGCTGGAGTTCACCGCCACCGAGCTGGTCGCCTCCTGGACCGCCGACGTCCCCGCGGGCAGCTGGGTGCAGGTCGAGGCGCGGGCGAGAAACTCGGCCGGGCTGACCAAGTGGTACGTGCTGGGCCGCTGGGCCTACGGCGAGAGCGACATCAGGCGCACGTCGGTGCCCGGCCAGGGCGACGACGACGCCCAGGTGTCCGTCGACACGCTGGTGGCGGCCGAGGGCCGGCAGATCTCCGCCTACCAGTTGCGCGTCACGCTCTACCGCACGCCCGGCTCGGCCGTGGTGCCGCGGGTGCGCACGCTCGGCGCGATGGCCTCGAACGTGCCGGAACGCAAGACCGTGCCGGTGAGCCCCGGTGGCGGCGCCTGGGGCACCGAGCTGGACGTGCCGCGCCGGTCGCAGAGCATCCACTCCGGCCACTACCCCGAGTGGGACGGCGGCGGGCAGGCCTGGTGCAGCCCGACCTCGACCACGATGGTGCTGGGGTACTGGGGCCGGTGGCCGAGCGCCGACGAGACCGCGTGGGTCGACCCGTCCGACCCCGATCCCGAGGTCGACCACGCCGCCCGCCGCACCTACGACCACGCCTACCAGGGCGCCGGCAACTGGCCGTTCAACACCGCCTACGCGGGCCGCTACGGCATGGACGGCTTCGTCACCCGGCTGCGCACGCTCACCGAGCTGGAGAAGCTGATCAGCGCGGGCGTCCCGGTGATCACCTCGCAGTCCTTCAAGAAGAACGAGCTGCCCGGCGCCGGTTACGGCACGAACGGCCACATCATGGTGGTGGTCGGCTTCACCGCTGACGGCGACGTGATCGCCAACGACCCGGCCTCGCCCAGCAACGACGCCGTCCGCCGGGTCTACGACCGGGCCGCCTTCGAGAACGTCTGGCTGCGCAGCTCCAGCAGCGGCGGCATCGTCTACGTCATCCACCCTCCGGGCCACGACCTGCCGCCCACCACGCCGGGCCTGCCCGCCAACTGGTGAGGTCTCAGATCGACGACACCCGGCACTCCCGTCCGGGCGGGCGCGACTCGAGCCGGTCCTCGTAGACGCCCACCTTGAAGGTGATGAGGTCGAGCGCCCGGTTCAGCTCCTCGAGCCGGGCGAGCACCCGTTCGCGGTGCGCGCGCATCAGCTTCAGCCGCTCGTCCTCGGTGCCGCCGCCCTGACTGACCAGCTCGGCGTACCGGCGGATGTCCGGCAGCGGCATGCCGGAGGCGCGCAGCAGCACGCACACGTCCAGCCACTCCACGTCCCCCACGGTGTAGAGGCGGCGCCCGCCGGCGTCGCGCTCCACCCGGCGGGCGAACAGGCCCTCGCGCTCGTAGAAGCGGAGGGTGTGCACGCTCAGACCGGTGCGTTCGGCGATCTCGCCGATGGTCAGATGATCCGCCATGCCGTAGAGCGTACGGCTGCGCGTTCGCCGGACGGTTCCGTCAGGAACATGGGCTTCGATCCGGGCTTCGGGAGCTTTCTCCCTTTCCCCCGGGTTCACACCACTGTGACCTGAGAAGGCGGGGCGACGTGACGGGAATTTGAACCTCTTCGGCCCTGCCGTTCCCCCGCTGGGCGCACCGAGGGGACCAGCATGGCAACGCGGCGTGAACGCGCCGTCACGAAAGGTGCGATACCACCTGGTATCGCCTCGTTCTGGAGGTTTTCATGCTCAAGCGGACCCTCATCTCGCTTGCCGTTCCTGCCATGCTCGCCACCGGTCTCCTCGCGATGGGCGGCAGCGCGTCCGCCGCCACGGGCGACCGCTTCGAGTGCAAGCTCCGCACCGTGGACGCGGGCAACGCCTCGCTGGCCCACTGCCGCTACCGCGACGACTACGTCCACTGGATCCGCTGCGAGAACAGCAGCAGGTCCCTGGAGGTCACCGAGGAGTTCAACGGCCGGCGCAACGTGCTCGACTGCCCGAACGGCTACCGGCTGAGGAACCAGGCCATCGGCATCTGATTCCACACAGCGCGACGGGCCACCGCCTCCTGGCGGTGGCCCGTCGTGGTGTGTCAGCGGGTGGGGTCGAACTCGCGCAGGATCGCGGAGGTCTTGCCCGTGGTGATCTGCTCGGCGAGCATGCGGCCGGTGGCCGGGCCGTGCGTGACGCCCCACATGCCGTGCCCGCCCGCCGCGTAGACGCCCGGCACGTGCGTCGCGCCGACCAGCGGCTTGCCGTCGGGGGTGACCGGGCGCGCGCCGACCCAGGTGTCGGTCCGCTCCTCCCAGTGCACGCCGGTCGTCAGCGGCCTGGCGGACTTGATGATCGCCTCGACCCGCCGCTCGAACAGCGGCGCGTCCGCGTCGCGGAACTCCATCGTGCCCGCCACCCGCAGCTTCCCCTGGTACGGGGTGCAGGCGACGCGCACGGCCGCGAGGTACAGGGGATTCGGCACCGGCTCGTCGGTCGGCACCGTGAACGAGTAGCCGCGCCCGGCCTGGACGCGCGTCCGCACGCCCCACTCCTTGCCGAGCTGGTTGAGCCAGGCACCGGTGGCGAGCACCACGGCGTCGGCCTTGACCGCGTCCCCGCCGCCGGAGCGGACCACGAGCCCGCTGGCCTCGGACGTGACGCCGGTGACCCGGAAGCCGGACCGGATCTCGCCGCCGCGCGCGGTGACGGCCGCCGCCAGGGCGTGGGTGAACGCGCCGGGGTCGATGTAGCGCTGGCCGTCGAGCCGGACGCCGGTGGTGGCGCCGGCCGAGAGCTGCGGCATCTGGGCGCGCAGCTCGTCGCCCTCGAACGCGGCGTAGCGGATCTCCAGCCCGGAGTCGTTGATGCGGCGCAGCTCGTGCAGCAGGGAGACGGCCTGCTTGCGCGTCTCGAACGCGGCCATGATCGGCGCCTCGATGGTCGGGGCCTCGACGCCGTTGCCGGTGAGCACGTCGAAGGCTTCCAGGCACTCCTCGTTGAACGGGAGGTTGGCCTGCACGGCGCGGCCCCACGAGCGCCAGTTGCAGTGCAGCGCGAACCGGGTCAGGAACGACCAGAGCCCTACGTCGGGGGTGGCCGGGACATGCAGCGGGGCGTCCTTGTCGAGCAGCGAGCGCAGCCCGTAACGGAGCACGCCGGGCTCGTTCAGCGGAATGGCCAGCCCCGGGGACAGCCAGCCCGCGTTGCCCCACGACGCGCCGGCGGCGACCCCGTCGCGGTCGACCACGGTCACCTCCACGCCGCGCTCCTGCAGGAACCAGGCGGTGGACAGGCCCACCACACCGGCGCCGATCACCACTGCCGTACGCGGCCCGCCGTCGATGCCCATAGCTGCCGTCTCCTTCCTCCGTTACACGAAGGATCGCCCGTACCGGACCGAAACGCTCTGTAGTGCGGGGACAACCGCCCGCGGCCCGTTTGTCCGCCCGCGACAAAGGGGCTCAGCCCTGGTGGGCCGCCAGCGCGATGATCATGGCGAGCCGCTTCTCCGGCCGGTCGAGTTCCAGGTGGGTGAGCGCGTCCATCTTGCGCAGCCGGTAGCGCACCGTGTTGGGGTGCACGCCGAGCCGGGCGGCCACGGCCGCGAGGTCGCCCTGCGCGTCCAGCCAGGCCCGCAGGGTCTCGACGTAGCGGGTGCCGTGCTCGGCGTCGTGACGGCTCAGGTCGGCGACGGGACCGCGGGCCGGGGCCCGGCCGGAGGCGGCGGCGGCACGGAGCCGCTGGAGCAGGATCCGGTCCCACGACTCGTCGTACACGACGGGGCCGCCGGGCGCGGAGGCGCGCAGGGCCAGGCTCTCGTCGGCCTCCTGCCTGCTCGCGGGGAGCTGGGCGGGATCGGCGGGGCCGCCCACCCCGGCCGGGGCGGTGACGCCGGGAGGCAGCGCGGACACGATCGCGCGCACCCAGTCGCGGGCCGGGGCGGGGTCGTTGCCGCAGGGCAGCACCGTGTAGAGGGTGTTGCCGAACAGCGCGCTGCGGCCCGGCCGCGACCAGCCGAAGCCGGTGGTCGCCCGCTCGAAGGCGGTGAGCACGGCCGCGTGCCGTTCCTCGCCGACGTGCGCCTGCAGCGCGATCACCCGGAACTGGCCGCCGGGCAGCCCCAGCCTGCTGATCAGCGCCGGGGCGTCGGCGGTGCCCTCCACGAGCTGGATCACCAGGTCGGACTCGACCTGCCGCTCCAGGTCGGCGCTCACCCGGGAGCGCAGCAGGTGGAGCGCGACGGCGCGGGCCCCGTCGGCCAGCGTCTCGCGCTGCCGCCCGGTCAGCGCGTGCTGGCACTCCACCCAGATGGAGCCGAGCAGCTCACGCCCGGCCCGTACGGCCACCACCATGCGGCCGCGCAGCCCGTGCTCCGGCGACGGCGCGACGAACAGCGGCTCGTCGGAGGCGGCCAGGTGGGCGAAGACGCCCTGGCGTTCCAGCAGCCCGCGCATCGCCTCGGGCACCCGGCGTCCGAGGATCGTCTCCAGCCGCACCGGGTCGGCGGTCTGCTGCGAGCCGGAGTAGGCCAGCACCCGCGACATCTGGTCCTCGACGGTGACCGGGTGGCCCAGCTCCCCGGCGAGCGTGTCGGCGAACGCGAACAGGTCGGTCGGGCCGCGCCCCGCCTCGGTCTCACGCCCTTCGAGCACCAGCCCGTACACGATGCCGAGCAACTGGCTCCAGGACACGGCCGGGTCGACCAGCAGCACCGCGAGCCCGGCGGCGCGCCCCTCCGCGGCGGCGGCGCCGTCGGCCCCGCCGTCGGCCTCGTCGCGCACCAGCACCACGACGGCGCGGGCGGCCTGCCCCAGGCGCACCGCCTCACCGGCGGACCCGATCCCGACGGCCAGGAACACGTCACCGGTGGCGGGCCGGGGATCGGTCGGATCGTGCACCACCACGCTGCGCAGCGGCACGTCCCGGGAGGCCGGGGCGCACACCAGCCGCGCGCCGTACCCGCCGAGGACGTTGACCAACCGATCGAGCTTCAGCATCTCCGCCGAAGCGTACCCGCCTGATCAGCCGCAGTTGCCCCAGGTCGAGCGCCCGTTCCTGGCCTCGGCTAAGTCGAGGCGGGTGTCGCGGGCGCTGCCCGCGTACTTGACGCACTTGCCCACGGCCGGTCGGCGAAGGAGCGGAACTCGCCGGTCAGCTCTTCTTGGCGGGAGGTTCCTGAGTGGCCGGAGGCGCCTCGGCGGCGGGAGGCGCCTCGGGGATCGGGGGCTCCTCTCCCTCCGGGGGTTTCTGGTCGGCGGGCGTCACCGGCGGTTCGAGCTTGTGGCGGGTGCCGAAGGTCTCCAGCAGCGACAGGAGCATCGCCACCGTGGGGATCGCCAGCAGCGCCCCCGTCACGCCGAACAGCAGCGCTCCCATGATCGCGGCCGAGAACGAGACCCCTGGGTGGATGTCCACGCCCCACCCGCTGATCCTCGGCTCCAGGGTGAGGTTCTCGATCTGCTGGTAGAGGATCCCCCACGCCAGCGCCGCCAGCCCGATCCAGGGCCGGTCAGAGACCAGCCCGACCACGACGGGCAGCGCGATCGAGATGTACGTGCCGATGGTCGGCACGAACTGGGCCACCACCCCGGTCCACACGCCCAGCGCGAGCCACGACGGCATGCCCAGCGCCAGGAACACGATCGCCGAGGCGGTGGCGTTGATCAGCGAGAGGATCAGCCGGGCCGCGACGTAGCCGCCGGTCTTGGTCATCGAGATGTCCCACACGCTGACGACGATCTGCTGGGTGCGGCCGGGCAGCTGCCGGGCCAGCCACTGCCGGGCACGCGGCCCGTCGGCCGACAGGTAGAAGGTCAGCAGCATGAGCGCGAAGGTGTTGAACACCAGACCGGCCACGGTGCCCAGCACGCCGATCAGGCCCGCCAGCACCCCCTGCGCGTATCCCGCGGCCTGCTGGGGCGTCAGCTTGACCGCCTCCAGCAGGTCGGAGACGTTGTAGTTCGTCCCGAACCGCGCGTTGACCCACTCCGTCCCCCCGGCGAGCACGTCCGGCAGGCCCTGGACCAGCAGCACCACCTGCTCCACGAAGAGCTGCCCGAACAGCGCCAGGAAGATCGCCCCGAACAGCGCGAGCGCGGCCATCACCAGCCCGGCCGCGGCGCCGCGGCGCATGTGGCGCGAGAGCCTGCTCACCGCCGGCTCCATGGCCAGTGACAGGAACCAGGCCAGCACCACGACGAAGAGGAACGACCCCGCGTCGGTCAGCACGAACCGCAGGAACATCGCCAGGGCGACGACGCCGATCACGACGAGCCCGGCACGCCAGACGTTCCCCGGTGACAACAACACCCGGACCGTCGCCATCGGCGCGGGCTCGGTCTTCTTCCCCGTCGTCATGGACCCTCCCGCGGTACGGCACTCTCGCAATTGATCTGCCAGGAACATGCCGTTTCATACGGCTTTCACACCTGGCGGCATGCGTGATCGTCCGTCCTCGCAGGCAGCAAGGCAAGAAGCTGGGGACGACGGCGTCCCGGGCGGCCGGCGGGAGCGGCCCGCCGGCCGTCATCCGTTCCCGTCACTCGAAGTCGTCGGGGTTCAGCTCGGTGAGCCGGCGCAGTTCGTGCTCGTCGATGCTGTCCTCGATGCCTGGAGTGGCGCCCATCGGGCGGCGGGAGGGATCCTCGGCCTGGCCGAGATCCCGCTCGACCTCATACCCCGGCTGCTCGCTCATGTTCTCCCCCTTGCACTCCCCCGTCCCCTGACCAGGAAAGAGCAGGTCAAACAGGCTGGAACTCCGGCTTCGCCGGCTCGTCCCCGGTCACCGCGCCGCCGCGTCCGATCCGGCGCGCCACCGCCTCGCCGGCCAGCGCCGCGCCGACGCCCAGGGCCGCGCCCGCGAGCGCCATGCCCGCCCCCGCCGCGAACTTCGTGCCGGGCCCCGGCGGCTGCGGCGGCACGTCGGCGCGCCGCCACGCGTAGAGCCAGCCGGCCTGGGCCGCGGCGTCCAGCAGATAGGTCGGCGGCACCCGTCCGGCGAACACGTTGAGCAGGTCGAGACGGAGCTGGGTGAGGGCCGCCGAGGTGCCGATGCGCCTGGCGTACGGCAGCCCTTCCGGGCGGGCGGCGGCCCGCACCTGGTTGAGCCCGATCCCGACGAGCAGGCTCCCGATCGTACGGACCAGGAAGCGGTCGGTCTTGGTCCCGTACACCTTCTCGTAGCTGGACATGGAGATCGCGGGCCAGAGCCCGTTCGCGATGGTGAACAATCCTTGTGCGCGCGCCAGCCGAGCGGCGTTGAGGCGGCGGCTGCTGCTGTCGGCCATGCCCGGCGGCTGCCCTCGCGGGATACCGGCAAACCGGGCGGCGGCCTAAGCTTGCGGCATGCGTGTAGTGGTGATCGGCGCGAGCGGCCATATCGGCACCTACCTGGTTCCCCGGCTCGTCGAGGCGGGGCACGACGTGGTCGCGGTGAGCCGCGGCACCCGGCGGCCCTACTCCCCGCACGGCGCCTGGCAGCGGGTCACCCCGGTGACCGCCGACCGGGAGGCGGAGGAGGCGGCCGGCACCTTCGGCGGCCGCATCACCGGGCTGGAGCCCGACGCGGTCATCGACCTCATCTGCTTCGAGGAGTCCAGCGCCCGCCACCTGGCCGACGCGCTGGCGGGCAAGGTCCGCCACTTCCTCCACTGCGGCACGGTCTGGGTCCACGGGCCCAGCGTCCACGTGCCCACCCTGGAGGACGCGCCGCGCCGGCCGTTCGGCGACTACGGCATCAAGAAGGCCGCGATCGAGGCCTACCTGCTCGGCCGGGCGCAGCGCGACGGCTTCCCCGCCACGCTGATCCATCCCGGCCACATCGTCGGCCCCGGCTGGGTGCCGGTCACCCCGGCGGGCAACGTCAACCCGGTCGCCTTCCAGACTCTCGCCGACGGCGGCGAGCTGGCCCTGCCCAACCTGGGCCTGGAGACCGTCCAGCACGTCCACGCCGACGACGTGGCCCGGCTGTTCATGGCCGCGCTGGGCAACCGGTCGGTCGCGCTCGGCGAGGCGTTCCACTGCGTCGCGTCCTCGGCGGTGACGCTGCGCGGCTACGCCGAGACGGCGGCGGGCTGGTTCGGCCAGGAGGCCCGGCTGACCTACCTGCCGTGGGAGCGCTGGAAGGAGACGGTCTCGGCCGAGGACGCCGAGGTCACCTGGGACCACATCCTGCACAGCCCGCACTGCAGCATGGAGAAGGCGGCGCGGCTGCTCGGGTTCCGGCCGCGGTTCACGCCCTTCGAGGCGATCCGCGAGTCGGTCGACTGGCTGGTCAGGGAGGGCGTCGTCAAGACGCGGTGACCTGTGGCACCGTCTCGTACTGCGACCAGTCGGCGCTGATCGCGCTCGCGGTCTTGAGCAGCAGCGGGAGATGCTCCTCGGTCAGCTTCTCCACCGGGGTCTCGGCGGCGTGCGCGTTGACGTTGACGGCGGCGATCACGTTGCCCAGGCCGTCGCGCAGCGGGGCGGCCACCGACCTGATGCCGAGTGCCAGCTCCTCGTCGGTGAGCGCCCAGCCCTTGGCCCGGACCGCGCGCAGCGCGCTCTCGCGCTCCTCGCGACCGGGCTGCCAGCGCGGCGTGATGCCCGACCGGCTCGGCTCGGCCAGCACCCGCTCCACCTCGGCCGGCGGCAGCGCGGCCAGCAGCACCTTGCCCAGCGAGGTCTGCAGCGCCGGGAACCTGGTGCCGATCTGCACCGACAGGGTGACGATCTTGGGGACGGCCACCCTCGCCACGTAGACGATGTCGGACCCGTCGAGCTGGGCGATGGACGACGACTCGTGGGTCCGCGCCACCAGCCGCTCCAGATGGGGCCTGGCGACCTCCCAGAGCCCCATCGAGCGCACGTACGACACGCCCAGCTCCAGCACCCGCGGCGTGAGCGCGAACCCGCCCCGCTCGGCCCGCGCGTAACCGAGCTCGGTCAGCGTCAGCAGGATGCGGCGGGCCGTCGGCCGGGCCAGCCCGGTCGCGGTCGCCACCTCGGTCAGCGTCATGACGGGCCGGCCGGGCCGGAACGCCTTGATCACATCGAGGCCGCGGGCCAGCGCCTCGATGAAATCGGGTCCGGTGTCAGCGCGTGCCATCGACGCCTCGCTCAGCAGGTCTCACGGGTAGGACTTTAACGGTCGCGCGTCGCGGAGCTTCTGTAGTCGGTGTACGTGTACGGGTTGTCGAGGATCTTCGTTTCCGGGATGTCGGGGTTCATGCCCTTGATCCAGGTTTCCTCGCCCATGGTGGAGCGCAGATGCTCGACGGTCGACTCCACCTGGCGGCGGGCCGCGGCCAGGTCGACGCCGACCAGCTCGTGCTCGTGCTTGACCACCCGGCCGTTGACGATCACCGTGTGCACGTCGCCGCGCTGCGCCTGGAAGGCGACGTGCCCGTACGGGTTGAGCAGCGGGAACGACACCGGCGAGCGGTCGTTCTTGATGAGCACCAGGTCCGCCTTCTTGCCGGGCTCCAGGCTGCCGAGGTCGTCGCGGCCGAGCGCCCGCGCGCCGCCCCTGGTCGCCCACTCGACGACCTGGTCGGCGCGGAGCGCGCAGTGCGTGACGGTGTCGCCCTTGGCGTGCGCCTCCAGGTGGGCGCGGGAGCGGTCGGCGCCGAGCGTGGTGCGCATGGCGGAGAACAGGTCGCCGCTCCACCAGACGCTGGTGTCCATGGAGAGCGAGACCGGGATGCCGTGCAGGCGGATCGCCCAGGTGGGCGGGTAGCCCTGGCCGGCGCTCTGCTCGCTCTCGGTGGAGACCGAGATCGAGCCGCCGGTGGCCGCGATGCGGTGGTAGGAGTCGGGCTCCAGCGTGGCGGCGTGCACGTAGACGGTGCCCGGGGTCATGAACCCGTGCTCGTACATCTGCCTGATGCCCTCGTCGCTGGTGGCGCCCCACACGCCCGCGTGGGTGGTCACCGAGACGCCCAGGTCGCGGGCCGCCTCGAAGGCCGGCTTCTCGGGGAAGGACGGGTCGCCGACCACGTCGAAGGCGAGCTGGAAGCCGAGCATGTCGTCGCCGGTGATGCGCCGGTTCACGAAGTCGCGGAACTCCGGCGCGGCGGTCCACTCGGCGGGCGGCGCCTGGATGTTGCCGTACGCGAGCACGAACCGGCCCGGCACCGACTGGAGCGCGTCCACGGCGGCGTCGGCGTGGTCGACCGTCTGCAGGCCGTGCGACCAGTCGACGACGGTGGTGACGCCGGCGTCGATCGCCTCGATGGCGGCCAGCGTGTTGCCGGCCTGCACGTCCTCGGGGCGGAACAGCCTGCCGTGCTCCAGGTAGTACCAGACGAAGTACTGGGTCAGCGTCCAGTCGGCGCCGTAGCCGCGCATCGCGGTCTGCCACATGTGGCGGTGGGTGTCGATCATGCCGGGCATGACGATGCCGTCGGCGGCGTCGATCTCGATCGTGCCGTCGGGCACCGGCAGGTCCGCCCCGACGGCGGAGATCCGGTCGCCCTCGACGAGGACGTCGGCGCCGGTGAGCACCTGCCGGCTGTCGTCCATCGGCAGCACCGTGCCGCCCCGGAGCACCACGGGGCGTCCGGCCTCGAATTCTGTCATGGTGGACTCCCTCAACCCCGATCTCAGCGTACGACTGTCCGTCATACGGTCATTGCTGGTAAAGGACACTCTGATGACGTGCCCGCGGCCTGTCAATGGTTGACGCTTCTCCTGTTCGATGGTGAGAATGAGCGTCACGGACAAGTGTCCGTTTGACGGATATGGAGGGCGGAGCCGGATGACAGCAGGACCTCTGTCCGGTGTGCTGGTGGCCGACTTCTCCCGTGTGCTGGCGGGCCCGTACGCCACCATGCTCCTGGCCGACCTGGGAGCCGAGGTGGTCAAGGTCGAAGGGCCCAAGGGGGACGACACCCGGTCGTGGACACCGCCGGCCCGCGGCGAGACGGCCACCTACTACCTGGGCGTCAACCGGGGGAAGCGGTCGATCGCGCTGGACCTGCGCGACGAGGAGGACGCCGGGCTGGCCAGGGAGCTGGCCCGGCGGGCCGACGTGCTGATCGAGAACTTCAAGCCGGGCGGGCTGGACAAGTACGGCCTCGGCTTCGACGCTGTGCGGGCCGCGAACCCCGGCGTCGTGTACGCGTCCATCAGCGGGTTCGGCTCGGGCCCCGGCGCCAAGGTGCCCGGTTACGACCTGATGGTGCAGGCCATGTCCGGCCTGATGAGCCTCACCGGAGACCCGGAAGGGCCGCCCTACCGGGCCGGGATCTCGGTGTTCGACGTGATGGCCGGCAACCACGCGGTCATCGGCATCCTGGCCGCGCTGCGCCACCGGGACGCCACCGGGCAGGGCCAGCACGTCGAGATCAACCTGCTCTCGTCGGCGCTGACCGCGATGGTCAACCAGAGCTCCGCCTACGTGGCGGGCGGCGTGGTGCCGTTCCGGATGGGCAACGCGCATCCGAGCGTGTTCCCGTACGAGCCGCTGCCCGCCGCCGACACCGACCTGATCGTGGCGACCGGGAACGACGGCCAGTTCCGCAAGCTCTGCGAGGTGCTCGGCATCCCCGAGGTGGCCGACGACCCGCGCTTCGCCCGCAACGCCGACCGGACCGCCAACCGAGAGGAGCTGCGGCCGGTCCTCGTCGGGCGGCTGCGCACCAGGACCGCCGTGGAGTGGTTCGACCTGCTGGTCGAGGCCGGGGTGCCGAGCGGGCCGATCAACACCGTCGACGGCGGGTTCGCGATGGCCGAGCGGTTCGGGCTCGACCCGGTGGTGGAGGTCGGCGAGGGCGAGCGGGCGGTGCCGACGACGCGGCACCCGATCCGGTTCTCCGAGAGCGCGCTCACGTACGAGCTGCCGCCTCCCGAGCTGGACGAGCACGGCGCGGAGCTGCGCGCCTGGCTGTCGAAGGGGGACGACCGTGCCTGAGTACCCCACGGCGCTCGGCGCCTCCTCGGTCGAGAAGATCACCCTGCTCGGGCACGACCTCGCCGAGGACGTGATGGGCCAGGTGGGCTTCGGCGAGCTGGCGTTCTGGCTGGCCACCCAGCGCAGGCCGGCCCCCGGCGAGACGCGGGTGTTCGAGGCGGTGCTCGCCGCGCTGGCCGACCACGGGTTCACGCCCACCGCGATCGTCACCCGGCTCACCTACCTGTCGGCGCCCGACTCCGTCCAGGGCGCGCTGGCGGCCGGGCTGCTCGGCGGCGGGTCCCGGTTCCTCGGCGTGACCGAGGACTGCGGCCGGTTCCTGCACGCCGTGCTGGAGTCCGCCGATGAACGGCCGGTGGACGACGCCGGATGGGACGCGCTCGCCCTGGAGACCGTGCGCGCCCAGCGCGAGCAGGGCAATTTCGTCCCGGGGCTCGGCCACCACGTGCACAAGAACGGCGACCCGCGCACGCCCAGGCTGATGCGGATCGCCGCCGAGGAGGGGCTCTACGGGCCCCACCTGTCGCTGTTCGCCGCGATCGGCCGCGTCCACCCCGAGGTGCTGGGCAAGACGCTGCCGCTGAACGGAGCCGGCGCCTGCGGGGCGGCGCTGGCCGACCTGGGGCTGCCGCTGGAGCTGCTGCGCGGCTTCGCCCTGCTGGCCAGGACCGCCGGGCTGATCGGCCAGCTCGCCGAGGAGCTGCGCCACCCGGTGGCCAACGACATCTTCCTGTCGGTCGACCTCAACAACCGGTCCGTCGCCCCCGACCCGTACCCCCCTGGAGGCACGCATGGCTGAACTCGTCGCCGTGATCGCATCCACCCACCATCCGTTCTACTACCGCGCCAGCACGGCCACCGGCGAGAACCGGCCGCCGTTCGCCGACGAGTGGGTGCGCAAGGTGGAGGCGTTCCGCGAGACCCTCACCCGGGCCAGGCCCGACGTGCTGGTGATGGTCGGGTCCGACCACTTCCACCAGCTCTGGCTCGACAACATGCCGCAGTTCCTGATCGGCAAGGCGCCCTACTACGACGCCAACTGGTACAACGAGGAGCGCGAGTTCGGGCTGCCCCGGATGCTCTTCACCGGCCAGGAGGACCTCTCGGCGCACGTGCTGCGCGAGGGCCTCGACGCGGGCTTCGACCTGGCCTTCTCCAACGAGCTGCGGATCGACCACTCCATCACGTGCCCGATCATCACCCTGCGCCCGCAGAACGACCTGCCGATCGTGCCCGTCTACACCAACATCTTCGCGCCGCCGCTGCCTCGGCCGAAACGGTTCGTCGAGCTGGGCCGGACGATCCGGCAGCTCGTCGAGTCGTGGCCGTCGGACCAGCGGGTCGCCGTCATCGGCACCGGCCACCTGTCGCTGGAGCTGGGCGGGCCACGTCAGTTCGGGCCGCACGGCCCCGACCCGGAGTTCGACGCCAAGGCCGTCGAGTGGATCGCCGGCGGCGACATCGAGGGCTGCCTGGCCGAGGTCACGCTCGACAGCCTGCACGCGCCGGGCAACGCCACCCACGGGTTCATGGACTTCATGCTCATGATGGGCGTGGCGGGCGAGGGCCAGAAGGCCGACTACGTCGACACCTACGATCTGTTCCACACCATGGAGGCCTACTTCACCTGGTACCCGCGCGGAGGCCGGTCGTGAGCAAGTATCTGCTGAACAAGTTCCTGTTCACCGTCGACCGCGACCCCGAGCTGGTCGAGCGCTACCGCGAGGACCCGAGGGGCACGGTCGAGTGGTGGGAGTCCACGCAGGCGAACCTCATACTCAACTGCCACGGCGGCGAGGCGTCCACCTGGCTGCGCTTCGACGGCACCGAGCGGGAGGCGCTGACCGCGCACGACTACGTGCGGCTCTTCGAGCTGGGCGCGCACCCGTTCCTCACGCTCACACTCTTCATCGCCATGTTCGAGCGCGACTACGAGCCTCTCGGGTTCCAGAAGGAGTACGCCCGTAAGCTGGCGCACATGAGCCTGCCCTACCCGGACATCGCGACCTGACCATGCGCGCCGTCCAGATCCACGCCTGCGGCGAGCCGCCTGTGGTGGCGGGCCGCCCCGTCCCCGCGCCCGGCCCCGGGGAGGCGCTCGTCGAGGTGATCGCCGCCCCGATCACCCCGCTCGACCTGCTCTGCGCGACCGGCACGTCCTACTTCGGCACCCCGCCCACCCCGTACGTACCGGGCGTCCAGGGCGTGGGCACCGCGGGCGGCCGGACCGTCTGGTTCCCCACCAGGGCCGGGATGGCGCCCGGCGACGGCAGCATGGCCGAGCTGGCCACGGTGCCCGAGAGCGACCTGGTGGAGCTGCCGCCCGGCGCCGACCCGGTGACCGTGGCGGCGCTGGGCCTGTCGGCCGTGGCCGCGCACCAGGCGCTCAGCCGGTGCGGCGAGCTCAGGGCGGGCGAGCAGGTGATCGTGCTGGGCGCGGGCGGCGCCGTCGGCCAGGCCGCGGTCCAGCTCGCCCGGCTGGCCGGCGCCCGGCGGGTGGTGGCCGCCGCCCGCTCCGCCGCCGCCAGGGAACGCGCCGAGCGGGCCGGGGCCGACGCGGTGGTCCCGCTCGACAGCGAGGACGTCGACGAGCTGGCCGCCGCGCTTTCCGCGGCCCTCGACGGCCCCGCCGACCTGGTGCTCGACCCGCTCTTCGGCGCGCCGGCCGCGGCGGCGGCCCGGGCGCTGCGCCCCGGCGGCCGCCTGGTCAACCTCGGCGGCTCGGCCTCCGAGACGAGCCCGATCGACTCCTCGACGCTGCGCGGCAAGTCGCTGCGGCTGCTGGGCTACACCAACAACGAGCTGACGCCCGCCCAGCGCACCGCCGCCATCACCGAGATCGCCGACCACGCCGCGCATGGCAGACTGTCGGTCGTCCATGAGACCGTGCCACTCGACGACGCCGCGAAAGCGTGGCAACGTCAGGCCTCGGGCGCTCCTTCGGGGCGGATCGTCCTTTCCGTCCGTTGAGAAGCCGCTACCGTGGTCTGTAGCGCTCCGCGAACAGGAGATCACTCATGAGCGATGCCACCCCGCCGCCGGTCCCGGGCGTGTCGGCCAGCACGCCCAGCGTCGCTCGGATCAACAACTACTTCGCCGGCGGCAAGGACAACTTCGCGATCGACCGCGAGATCGCCGAGCGGGTGCTCGCCCTGGCCCCCGAGGCCAAGGACATCGGCGACCACGTCCAGGAGTTCCGCCAGCGGGTGGTCGCCCACATGATAGAGGCCGGGGTGCGGCAGTTCCTCCAGATCGGCGCCTGGCTGCCGGTGCAGCGCAACGTCCACCAGATCGCCCAGGAGCTCGCGCCCGAGTCCCGGGCCGTCTACGTCTCCGACGACCCGGTCGCGCTCAACCACGCCCGCGCCCTGCTGGCCACCAACGAGCGCACCGGCGTGGCCGAGGGCGGGATCCTCTACCCCGACAAGATCTTCGAGCACCCGGTGACGCGGCAGCTCATCGACTTCTCCCAGCCGGTGATGGTGCTGCTCTTCGGCATGCTGCAGTACATTCCCGACGACTACGGCGCCTACGAGAGCGTGGCCGCCCTGCGCGACCGCCTCGCGCCGGGCAGCCACATCGCGATCACCCACGCCGTCTTCGACACCCGGCCCGACATCGCCGAGGCGATCGCCGACATCTACCGCGACGCGCTCAAGCGCCCCTCGGGCGGGCCGCGGACCATGGCCCAGGTCAAGCGCTTCTTCGACGGCCTGGAGCTGGTGGAGCCGGGCTTCGTCTACGTCCGGCAGTGGCGTCCCGAGGCGCCGGTCTCCGACGCCGAGGCCGCCGAGCACTGGGTCGCCGCCGGCGTCGGCCGCAAGCCGGGCTGATCCCCGATCCGTGGCCGTCCGGCTTTCTCACGCGTACCGATGACCAAAATGCTAATCTGGTCATCGGTCATGAAGGGAGTGGTCGTGAGCCAGAGGGAGCGGGCCGACCGGATCCTCGACGCGGCGAAGGACCTGCTGCTGCGCTGGGGCTACCGGCGCGTCAGCATCGAGGAGATCGCCAAGCGGGCCGGCGTCGGCAAGGGCACCGTCTACCTGCACTGGCGCTCCCGCGAGGAGCTGTTCTTCGCCGTCGCGGCGCGCGAGGCGGCCGACATGCTCGCCGCCGTCACCGGCGCCATGCGGCGCGACCCCGGCGAGATCGCGCTCCACCGCTACCTGCGGCGGTTCTTCCTGGAGGCGATGGAACGGCCGGTGCTGCGGGCGATCTTCACCAGGGACGCCGAGACCATGGGCAAGTTCCTGACCAGCCCGGCGCGGCGACCGCTCGAAGGGGCCAAGCTGCTGGCCTCGCGGGCCTACCTGGAGATCCTGGCCGGCCACGGGCTGCTGCGCGCGGGGCTGCGGCCCGAGGACCTCGACTACCCGCTGCCCACCATCGCGTACGGGTTCTTCGCCGTCGAGCCGCTGCTGCCGCCCCAGCTCGACCTCGACCTCGACGCCAAGGCCGGCCACCTGGCCGAGACGCTGCGCCGCACGTTCGAGCCCGCCGAGCCGCCGCCCCCTGAGCGGTACGCGCGCGCGGCGGGCCCGGTCATCGCGGTCTTCGAGCGGCTCGGCCAGGAGTTCGGCGACGCCGCCTACCGCTGAGGAGGCGACCCGCCATGGGTCACGACATCACCGGCCCGCACCACGTCGGCCACCTCGTGCACGACCTGGCCGACGCCGTGGACCGCTACCGCCGCCTGGGGTTCACCCTGGCCCCGCCCGCCTATCCCGTGCTGCCCGGGTCGACCCGGCCCGCCGGGGTGGCGAACGCGCACGCGTACTTCGAGCGCGGCTTCCTGGAGCTGGTGGCGTTCGGCCGGATGCCGGCGGACGCCCGGCCGCTCCCCCTGGACGTGCCCGAAGACCGGGTCCCGGCCGTCGCCGCGGCGCTGGAGGCCGTCACCGCCTCCCTCGTGGCCCGCCTGCGGCGGTTCCAGGGGGTGCACATCGTGATGCTGGACTCGGCCGACCTGGAGGTCACCGCCGCCCGGCTGGACGCCGACGGCGTCGGCCACGGCGGCGTGCAGCCGATCCGGCGCCCGGTCGAGACGCCGTCGGGCACCCGGATGGACCCGGCACGCTACCTGGAGCTGACCGACCTCCCCGAAGGGCGGGTCGGCATGGCGCAGAACCTCTCCGAGGCGGAGGCGGCCGGGCATCCCAACGGCGCGGTGGGCCTGGCCGAGGTGGTGCTCTGCGTCGAGGACGGAGACGTCGCCGCGACCGAGCGGCGGTACGCGACCTACCTGGGCGGGTCGCCTGGCCTCGTCAGGGTGGTGGGCGCGTCGGCGTTCCCCGAGCTGTTCCCTGGCGAGGCTCCGCCGGGGGTGCCGGGGTTCGCGGCCTTCGCCGTCGAGGTGGCCGACCCGGCCGCCACCGGGCGACTCCTGCACGCCGCGGGCGTCCCCCTCGGCCGCACCGGCGAGGGGGACCCGTTCGTACCGGCGTCCGAGGCTCTCGGCGTGCCGATCACTTTCCGACCGGCTCGCTGACCTCGTCCAGGGTGGCGTCGCGGCCCTCCCGGGAGCCCCGGTAGGCGTCGCGGCGCAGCCGGGCGAGCACGCCCTCGATGCGCAGCGACGGGTGCGCGTGCCGTACCGGGTCGAAGGACAGGTCCGCGCCCTCCGCCAGCGTGGCGCGCAGGCGCAGCGTCGCCAGCGGCAGGGACGGTCCGCCCTTGCGCGCCGCCAGCAGGTGGAACAGCAGCTGACCTCGGCCCAGCGCCGCCGGCAGCAGGGCAGGATCGGCCGGCACGTTCTCCCCCTCGGGGACCGCGACCAGCCAGACCGGTCCCGTCTCGCTCGCGTACGGCACCACGCTGGAGTACGGCCCGGCGGCGAACCCCGCCCTGGGCCACAGCAGCCACGGAGCCCTGCCACAGGTGGAGAGCAGCAGGTCGAGCGGGCCGGGCAGGCGCATCGCCAGCCCCAGCACGTCAGGCAGGCGGCCGGGCAGCGACCCGCCCTTCGACAGCCGGGCGATCACCTCGTACCGTCCGCGCTCGTCCAGGACGGGCACGCCCAGCTTGCCCGCCCCGGTCACCTCCAGCGTCCCGGCCAGCAACCGGCCGCGCGGGTGCAGGACCCGGCCGCCGCGCAGCCGGGCCCCGAACGCCGCCATGGTGCCGATCAAGTCAGCGACCGAGCTGAAGACTGCGCACCGGGTGGGCGCCTTCGGTCTCCAGCCGGTACTCCTCGCCGGACTTGTGCACGTTCTCCTCCATCACCCTCTCGGACGGCGGCCGCTCGCCGCCCATGATCTGCTCCTGCAGCTTCTCGAACCGCTCGTGGGCCTCCTGGACGTAGCCGGTGCCCAGCGTGGTGTAGTCGATCTGGGTCGCGAGCAGCTCGCGGATGTACGCCTTGTTCGGCTCGAACGTGACCGGGGCCGGCAGCTCGGGCGCCAGCACCTGCTCCGGGTCACGGCCGTCGTGCCTCTTGAACAGCTCGGCCGCCAGGCGCAGGTGCTCCAGCTCCATGTTGAGATGGAGCTCCCAGATGCTCTTCACCTTGGGGTCCGACTCGGTCTGCATGAACGAGTGGTACAGGTAGCACTCGTTGTACTCGTGGTTGAGCAGCATCTCCCACCAGCTCTCGCCCGGGTCGACGAGCGACTCGTAGTGGGTGACGTGCTCCTCCTCGATCAGCCCGATCTCCTGGTAGAGCTGGCGGGCGATCGGCTCCATGTAGGTCGGGCCGACGTTCATGTAGAAGTTCATCGTCTGCTGCTCGGCGGCCATGATGGTGAGCGCGTGCAGCTTGGAGATCGGCTCCGTGGTGCTCTTGTCGTACGGGTCGCGGACGTTGTCCATCGGGTCCCGGTGGTGCAGGTAGGTCGGCCGGCCCGGCATGATCTCGGTCAGGTTGTCGACGATCTTCTCGGCCTTGCGGTGCTCGATCATCTCGTACAGGTTGGAGTACCGGTAGAGGTGGTCGAAGTCCTCCAGGACGCCGAACTGGTAGGCCTGCTTGAGGTAAGGGTCGGGCTCCATGCGGGCGACCCAGGCCGTCAGGTCGACCGCGACCTGCTCGTAGGCGATGGTCGTCTCCAGCACCGACGCGACGCCCGGCAGCAGCCAGTTGACCGCCTTCTGCTGCTGCGCCTCGATGTAGCGGACGCGGGCGAGCTGCTGCTTGATCTCGGTGTCCGGGCAGTGGCGGGCGAGCTGGTGGCTGAAGAAGATCGCCTCTGTCTCGATGCCGTTCATCGCGATGACGCGGCAGCGCGTGTACGGGTCCGCGTGGTCGGGATCGATCGGCATGACGTTCAGTTCACGCCAGTTGCGCAGTTGCTTGTCCAGCGGGATGCCCCGCTCCTGCAAGGGATTGAAGGTCATGGATGTGCGCTCCTTCGAGCTAATCGACTCGGGGGGCGTGCGAGTCCGGCCTACCCGAGGACTTCGAAGGCAATCGCCCCGGCTCGCCGGAGGCACATGCGTGACCAGCCGCACCAGGGGTAGGCAGCGGCCGGGACCCCGAAAGGAGATGGAACGTGACGAAGACGGCCCCTGAACGCATGCAGGAAACGGACGTCATCGAACTGCTGATCGCCCAGCACGGGATGATCAGGAATCTGTTCGACGAGGTCGAACAGGCGCCACCCGGTCAGCGCGGTGACGCCTTCACCCGGCTGGTGCGGCTGCTGGCCGTGCACGAGACGGCCGAGGAGGAGATCGTCCACCCGTACGCGCGCGCCAAGCTGGACGGCGGGGCGGGCGTGGTCGAGGACCGCCTCGAGGAGGAGCACGAGGCCAAGAAGCTCCTCCAGGAGATGGACCAGGAGGGCCCGGACGCGCCCGGCTTCATGGACAAGCTCCTGACGCTGCGCGCCGCCGTCGAGGCGCACGCCCGCGCCGAGGAGCGGTACGAGTTCGCCAAGATCGTCCAGCACACCACGGAGGCGGAGCGGCGCGCGCTCGGCGCCGGCGTCAAGGCCGCCGAAGCCATGGCGCCCACGCACCCGCACCCCGGCACCGAGTCGGCGACCAAGAACATTCTCGTGGGCACTCCCGTCGCCATGATGGACCGCGTGAGGGACGTCATCCGCCAAGCCATGGGCAAAAAGGACTGACCCGGTCCGTACCGGGTAGACGGCCCGGCACCGAAGAGATCCATTCCGAGGGAGCTCATATGAACACCCCGCGTACAGCCCGCCGGACGCCCGTGCAGTTAGCGGCACTCGTCGCCGGGGCGGTCTTCCTGCTGGTCGGTGTCCTGGGGTTCGTCCCCGGCATCACCACGAACTTCGACCAGCTCCAGTTCGCCTCGCACGAGTCGGACGCGATGCTCCTGGGCGTGTTCCAGGTGTCGATCCTGCACAACATCGTGCACCTGCTGTTCGGGGTCGCCGGCATCCTTCTCGCCCGCACCTGGTCGGGCGCCCGTAACTTCCTGATCGGCGGCGGCGTCATCTACCTGCTGCTGTGGCTCTACGGGATGCTGATCGGTCACGACACCCCGGCGAACTTCGTGCCGGTGAACGACGCGGACAACTGGCTCCACCTGGTCCTGGGTGTGGGCATGATCGCGCTGGGCCTGCTCCTGGCGCGGCGCCGCCCGAACGGCGTCCGCTGACTCAAGCCCCCGTGCGCGGCCTCCCCCGGGCCGTGCACGGGTCCGGCGTGTCCGGGGGTCAGGCCCCGCCGCCGTCCCGGTGCCGGAACGCGGGCACCGCCCGGGCCAGCAGCCAGCCGACCAGGCCGGTGACCACGCCCACCAGGACCCCGGTGAACAGGCTGCTGCCGAACGCGAACGTCCGCATCAGCGCCTCCTCCGCGCCCGGCGACAGCGCGCCCGCCAGATTCCCGCCGAGCTGGGGCGGATCATCGAACGCCGCCCCCCAGAACAGCTGGTGCGCGACCGCGAGCAGCACCCCGTAGGCGCCGCCGATCGCCAGCAGGGTCAGGAACGGGTTCGGCACCCGCCTCCACAGCACGACGCCCAGCCAGATCACGACCGGCAGGAACACCAGCACCGCGTTGACGACCGGGCCGACCGGCCCCAGGTCGTGCGCGACGACCCGGGGCACGCCGAGCGCGGCCAGCCCCAGGATCGCGATCGGCGACATCCCGAGAGAGCTCGTCTTGTTCATCGCCCGACCGTAAGCGTACGGCTCGGTCCGGGGCGTCGCCCCGCGGTTGTGTCCCGTGTACGCGCGGACGCGTACGGGATCGCGGCGCGTGTAGGCGGAAAGATGTACGCGCCGGCTCCGCCGTCCCCGCCTTTCTGATGATGCGGCTCTGATGATGCGGCTCTGATGATGCGGCTCTGATGATGCGGCTCTGATGAGGCGGCGGTCAGGCGCTGGCCGCGCCGTCCACCACCAGGTCGTGACCGACGACGAAGCTCGACCGGCCGGAGGCCAGCCAGACGACGGTCGCGGCCACCTCGGCGGAGTCGGCGAGCCGGCCGAGCGGCATCGACGGCGTGATCCTGGCGTCGCGCTCGGCGGCGGTCTCGCCCGGCAGGTAGGTCATGGTCGTGTCGGTGGCGCCGGGGCTGACGGCGTTGATCCGGATGCCGGCGGCGGCGTACTCGCGCGCCGCCGCCCTGGACAGCACGCTGACCGCGGCCTTCGAGGCGGCGTACGCGGCCAGGCCGGGCACGCGCTGGTGCGCGCCGATGTTGGACGCCACGTTCACGATGGACCCGCCGCCGTGCTCCTTCATGTACGCGATCTCGTACTTCATGGCGTGGAAGACGCCGGTCAGGTTGGTGTCGAGCACGTCGGCCCAGTCGGCGGTGTCCAGGTCGGCGAGCGGGCCCGGGCGGCCCAGCACCCCGGCGTTGTTGACGGCGACGTGCAGGCCGCCGTGCCGGTCGGCGGTGTAGTCGACCATGCGGGCGCAGTCGGCGGCGCTGGCCACGTCGGCGGCGACCCAGTCGGCGTCGAGCCGCTTGGCCGCGTCGGCGAGCCGCCCCTCGTCGCGCCCGGTGATCACCACCGTGGCGCCCTCCTCCTTGAACGCGCGGGCGACGGCGTAGCCGATACCGGCGGAACCACCGGTGATGAGAACGATCTTGTCCTGCATGTGAGCCCCTCTTTTAAGAACGATCGATCTGGAATATGGGCATGAAAAAAGGCCGGGTCAGCCCAGGACGGCCAGCGCCTGTTCCGCCGCGTCGTCCAGCCGGGCGGCGCCACCCGAGGTCCGGCCGAGCACCCGCATGCCCTGCATGAACACCAGCAGCATCCGGGCGAGCGCCCGCGGGTCCTTGTCCTCGCTCAGCTCGCCCTGGGCCCGCGCCCTGGTCAGCGCCGAGGTCAGCACCGTCTCCAGGTGACTCCAGCTCGCCTCCACGAACGCGGCGGCGGCCTCGTCGCGCGGCGCCAGCTCCACCGCGGCGTTCACCACCATGCAGCCGCGCCGGTCGTCACCGCTGGACTCCGCCGCGTACGTCCTGATCAGCGCCCGCACCGCCGGCAGCACCGGGCCGGGCTGGGACAGCGCGTCGAGGACGGCGGGGTCCCTGCTGCGTACATAGCGATGCAGAGTCTGGAGATAGAGCTCGCGCTTGCCGCCGAACGTGGCGTAGAGACTGGCCCGCGCGATGCCGAGCCGCTCGACCAGGTCGGCCATCGAGGTCGCCTCGTAGCCGCGCTCCCAGAAGAGCTCCAGCGCCCGCTGCAGCGCCGCGTCTGGGTCGAACTCCTTGCTCCTCGCCATGCCCTGGACCCTAACCCTATCCAGAACGATCAGTCAAATAAGCGGGACGTTAACAAGACCGTTCACAGCCCGGCAACCGCCTCCCCATGACGCTGACGGACATGAAGACGACGACGAGGGTCATCACCGCCCTCACCCTGACGTTCACCGCATTCGCCTGCGCGCCGCGGGCCCCCCAGGCGGTCGCCGCCACCACCGCGTGCGAACCGCTGACCGGCCCCGTCGAGGGCGGGCTGACCGCGACCACCGTGACGACGATCGAGCAGGCGTACGACTGCGTCTTCGCGCGCTACTACGGCGCCCCGGCGCTCGACCACCGCACCGTGCTGGCCTCCGCCTTCGCCGCCTACACCCGCTACCTGCAGCGCCACGGCCTCGACCGTCCGGACGCCACCATGCCCGCGCTCGGCGGCGGCCGGGAGGCCGACCGGAAGGCGTTCGCCGAGGTCTACGCCCGCGTGGCGGAGAGCCTGCCGGAGCGGGCCAGGCAGGCCGCCGCCGAGGCCACGATGCAAGGCATGACCGACTCCCTGCACGACAACCACGCCGCCTGGATCCGCCCCAGGGACGAGGGCGAACCGGGCCTGGCGTTCGGCTACGGCGTCGACGGCATGTCCGGGCACCGGGGCGGGCGGCCCGACCCGGCCGTGGGCCCGCCGCTGCACATCACCTCCGTGATGCCCGGCAGCCCGGCCGCCGAGCGCGGGATCCGGCCCGGCGACGTGCTGGTCTCCGTGAACGGCGCTCCCCCGTACGTCGCCGGGGTCCTCTCCCCCGGCGTCCTGAAGCTGCTGGCCGAGAACGAGCCGCTGCGGCTGACCCTGCGCCGGCCGGCGACGGGCCGCACCTGGAAGACGACGCTCAAGGCCGGTGAGTTCCGCGCCGAACGGCCGACGCCGTCGTCCAGGCGGACCGGCGGCGCCGCCTACGTGAAGCTGCCGGACTTCGGCCCCGGCACGGCGGACGAGGTGATCCGCGCCGTCGGCGAACTCCGCAAGAAGGGCAAGCTGAGCGGGGTCGTGCTGGACCTGCGGGGCAACCGGGGCGGCTCGCCCCAGGAGGTGACCCGCCTGCTCGGTGCGTTCGCGCACGGCAAGGTGACCGGCCACGAGTGCGACGTGCACGGCTCCTGCACCGCCCTGCGGACGGACGACTCCGTCCCGCTGCTGAAGCTGCCGCTGGTCGTGCTCGTCGACCGGCAGTGCGGCTCGGCCTGCGACGACTTCAGCGCCGCGGTCAAGGGCCTGAAGCTGGCCCCGCTGGTCGGCACCCGGACCGCCGGCGCGCTCTCCGGCCCGGCGAGCGCCTTCCGGCTCGGCGACGGGAGCATCCTGCTGCTGCCCGGCAAGCGCCACGTCGGCCCGGACAAGGAGGTCGTCGACGACATCGGCGTGGCCCCCGACCACCACGCCCCGCTCACGGCGGAAGACCTGTCCAAGGGCCGCGACCCGGGCCTGGCCAAGGCGCTCGCCCTGCTCTCCTAGATCTCTCAGGAGTACGCGGCCACCATGCCGACGATCATCAGCAGGAACCCGATCGTCGTGACGACCACCCCCGCGACGACGCACCGGCGGCGCGCTCCCGGCCCACCCCACCAGTACGCGATCACGTACGGGAGGAAGCCCAGCCCCATGAGCCCCGCGGCCGGCACGGCGGAGGCGCCCAGCACTCCCTTGACCCCGTCAGGGAGCGCGCGGGCGCCGTCGGGGGTGAGCCGGGCCCGCGTCACGTCACCCGCACTGGAGTCGGGCGAGGCCGCGACCATGACGGGCGCCCCGCCGTCATCGGGGACGAACCGGCCCCGGCAGTCGTAACGCCCCTTGCCCAGCGCCTCACAGGACAGCACGGTGAGGGTCCCGGGGGTGCCGACATGGCCGAGCGCAAGCTGGAAGCCGGGCACCGCCACCGGGATCGGCGCCAGGCAGACGGCCAGCCAGAGAAGGATCAGCACGATCCGGCGAGGGGTCACCATGCGCACCAGGATCGAGGCGCCGACTTGCGGATGACTTGGCCCCCACTGCGCCCCTCAACCGGCCCGGCCGGCTCTATCCGGAACGATCGCTCGACTTGATCAAGCGGAGTGTGGCCTCCCGCTCATGGGCCGCCCCGATCCGCCCCCACATCTCCGCCGACTCGCTCAACGCCTCCCGGTCCCCCCGCAACCGCCCGACGGCCCGCTTCAGGCAGGCGGCGGCCCACGCGTTCTCCTCCCCCGCCGCCCCCGCCGCGGCCACCCGCTCAGCGGCATCCGGATCCCCGCGGACCACGGCCAGCTCCGCCACCGAGGCGATCGCGTACCTCCCGAACATCCCACCGCCGTGGCCCTCTCCCGCAGGCGCGACCGCGTCACCCTCCAGAGCGAGGTCGGCTCGGTGGATCGCGAGGCGGGCGTCGATGAAGGTGATCAGAGGGGCGTGGCGGGAGGCCGGGCCGATGTGGCCGACGGCGATCGCGCGGGCCCGCCACGCCCGGCATGCCACGGCGTCTCCGCGCAGCCCGTGGGCCAGCGCCACCATGCCGAGCGCGGGAGTCATCCACCGTCCGGGCGGGGCGTCCACGCGCGCCTGCCCGTCCACCATCTCGGCCGCCCGCGCGAGCGCCTGGTCGAAGTCGCCCGTGAGCACCAGCGGAGGCACCAGCCTGCTGTGGGCCAGCGCGGGATGGCTGCCCGTGACGTCGTCGTCCGCCGCCATCCTGGCCGCCTCCAGGGCCCCGGGCAGGTCGCCGACGGCGACGGCGTAGAAGGACGCGGTGTGCAGCGCGTCGACGATCTCGATACCGGTGCGCGGGTCGTCGCCGTCCATGGCGGGCAGCAGGTCGAGCCGCTCCCCCGCCAGCCGGTACGCCTCCCTGGCCCGTCCCCCGCGATCGGCGACGCAGATGACGGCGTCCAACGCGGAGCTGGTCAGCACCGGGTCCCCGGTGGCCCGTGCGGCTTCCAACGCCCGCCCGGCCGTGTCGGGCCGCCTGGTGGCCCAGGCACGCGCCGCCGCCACGTGCGCGGCCACGTACGGATCATCCGGGTCTCCCACCGCGGCCGCCTCCACCGGCAGCGCCCGCACCCGCTCCTCCTCCGGCTCGTCGTCGAACCCGAACCCCGGGTGCCTCTCAGCGATCACCGCCGCCCGCGCCAGCGCCACCGCCTCGGCGTTCCCGTCGCCGGCCGCCCGCGCCCTCTCGGCAGCGCCGAGCTGCAACCGGTAAGCCTGACCCGCCCGCGCGAACGCCAGCGCGCACTCCGCGGCGTCGGCCAGATCCCGCGCCGCCTCCCCCTCCCCAGGAGCCAGCACCGCCGCCTGCTCGTAACGCGCGACGGCCTCCCGCAGGAACCTCCGCCCGTACGTCAGCCTCGCCAGGCTCCTGGCCAGCCGATGCGCCTCCCCACCGCCAGCCGGCCTGTCAACGCTCGTGGCCGGGGAGACAGCGGTGGCGAGGGCCGCTCGCAGGTCGTCGGCCACGGCGTCGAAGCGGCCCCACCAGGCGGTGTCGGGGTCGTCCGCGCGGGCGGCGGTGAGCGCGTCGGCTGTTTCGACGGCCCAGGCGAGGTGGCGCCGCCGGGTGTCCGGGAGCTCGCCGCACTCCTCCAGGCGTTCGGCGGCGAAGGCGCGGACCGTCTCCAGCAGGCGCCAGCCGCCGGCGTCGCGGCGGTGGACGACCAGGCTCTTGTCGACCAGCCTGCCCAGCACGTCGGCGGCGGCGCTCCGGCTGCCGCCCGTCACGGCCACCACGGCGTCCAGGCCGAACTCGCCCGCGAACACCGCCAGCCGCCGGAACAGGGCCCGCTCGTCCTCCTCCAGCAGGTCGTGGCTCCAGCCCAGCACGGTGCGGAGCGACCGATGCCGCTGGTCGCCGCCGCGCCCGCCCGCCAGCAACCGCAGGTTGTCGTCGAGCACCGCCAGCAGGCCGTCGGCCCCCAGCGCGGCCCCCCGGGCGGCGGCCAGCTCGATCGCCAGCGGGAGCCCGTCGAGCCGGGCGCAGATGCGCGAGGCGACGTCCCGCCCGGCGGCGAACCCGGCGGCCTCCGCCCGGTCGAGGAACAGCTCGACCGCGTCGGACCCCGGCGGCAGCGGCTCTACGGAGACCACCCGCTCGCCGGGGACGCCGAGCCGCTCGCGGCTGGTCACCAGCACCCGGGTGGCGGGACAGACCGCCAGCAGCCGGTCCACGAGCGCGGCCACCGGATCGAGCAGGTGCTCGCAGTTGTCCAGCACCAGCAGCGCGCGCCCGCGCCCGAGCCGGTCGGCGATCGCGTCCTCCAGCGGCTGCCCGGGCCGCTCCGCCACGCCGAGCGCCGCGGCCACCGCCTCCGCCACGAACCCGTCGCGCACCGGCACCAGGTCCACGAACGCGCCGCCGTGCGGGAACGACGACGACGCCCCGGCGACCGCCACCGCGAGCCGGGTCTTGCCCACCCCGCCGGGCCCCGCCAGCGTCACCAGGCGGGAGGACTCGAAGGCCGCGGTGATCTCCGCGCGCTCCGCCGACCTCCCCACGAAGCTCGTGCGCGCCGCCGGCAGCCCCGTCAGCTCTCCTGCCCGGCTCTCCCGGGCGAGCGCGGCCAGCTCCTTGCGGTCGGCGGCCCCGTGCTTGCGCAGCAGCGACGAGACGTGGCTCTCGACGGTGCGGACGGAAATGTGCAGGCGGGCGGCGATCTGCGCGTTGGTGAGGCGGTGCCCGAGCGCCGCCAGCACCTCGGCCTCGCGCTCCGACATCCCTTCACCCGCCACGGCCCCATCATCGCCCACCGCACCGGAACGGGTGCGAGTGGGCGGTGAATCCGTGGTGAATCCGTGGTCCACACGGATGCCCCCCGCGGGGGCGCCGCAGGAGTCTGAGATCGGGTCAACCACCGAAGGGACGCATCATGCTGACGAACATCGCCGACCGGATCGACGGCTTCACCGGTGCCGTGCACCTGCCGGGTGACGAGGGTTACGAGCTGGGCCGGCAGTCGCTGAACCCGGCGGTCGACGCGCGGCCGGTCATGGTCGCGGAGGCGGCGCGGCCGGAGGACGTGCGGGCCGCCGTGGTGTCCGCCGGTACGTGCGGGCTGCCGCTGGCCGTGCAGGCCACCGGGCACGGGACGCATGTGCCGGCCGACGGCGGGATCCTGCTGCGGACGGGGGCGCTGGACCGGGTGGAGATCGACCCGGTGAGGCGGGTGGCGCGGGTCGGGCCCGGCGTGCGCTGGGGGCGGGTGCTGCGGGAGGCCGCCGGGTACGGGCTGGCGCCGCTGTCGGGGTCGTCGCCCGACGTCGGGGTGACGGGATACACGCTCGGCGGCGGGGTCGGGTGGCTGGCGCGCAGGTACGGGCTCGCGGCCGACAGCGTGGTGAGCGCCGAGGTGGTCACCGCCGACGGCCGGACCGTCACGGCGGACGCCGACCGGCACGCCGACCTGTTCTGGGCGCTGCGGGGCGGGGGCGGCAACTTCGGGATCGTCACCTCGCTGGAGTTCCGGCTCTACCCGGTCGACCTGGTCCATGCCGGGATCGCCTTCTTCCCGTACGAGCGGGCGGCCGAGACCCTGGCCCACTACCGCGCATGGGCGGCGCAGGCCCCCGACGAGGTGAGCACGGCGGTCATGCTCACCTCCCTGCCGGGCGGGACCGAGCGGGTGCTCGGCATCAAGGCCATGTACGCGGGAGCACCCGAGCGGGGCGACCGGGTGCTCCGGCCGCTGTGGGAGGCGGCAGGGCCCGCGATCAGGGACGAGGTGCGGCCGGTCCGGTACGCGGACGCGGCCATGGGCGGCACCCCGGCCCGCTACCTCGACTTCTTCCACGACCTGCCGGACGAGGTGATCGGCACCCTGGTGGAGGCAGGGCGGCACGCCACCGTGGAGATCAGGCACTGGGGCGGCGCGATGTCCCGCCCAGGCCCGGACGCGGGGCCGGTCGGGCACCGGGGCGCGGCGTTCTCGGTCATCGTCAGCGAGCGGCTCCCCGGCATGTCCGGCGCACTGTCGCCGCACGGGACCGGCGCCACGTTCCTCAACTTCCTGGCCGACGCCGGGCGGGTCGCGGACGCGTACACGGACGCCGATCATGCCCGGCTGACCGGGGTGAAGCGTGCGTACGACCCGGACAACCTGTTCCGGCTCAACCTCAACATCGCGCCCCGGTGACGTCGTGCCCCGGGTCACGTCCTGCGACGGGACGTCCATCGCGTACCGGCGGAAGGGTACGGGGCCGGCGGTGGTCCTGGCCGGGTTCCCCGACAGGGCGGCGGCCCTGCTGGCGGAGCGGTTCACCGTGTACAGCTACGACCGGCGAGGCACCGGCGGCAGCGGGAACACCACCCCGTACGCGGTGGCGCGGGAAGTCGAGGACCTGGCGGCAGTGGTGGCCGCGGCCGGCGACATCGCGCACTCCCGCGACACAGCGACAGCCGGCGGGACGGTGGCGCTGGCGGGATGGGGTCCCGGGGCAGTCCTCGCCCTGGAAGCCGCCCGCCTCCTTCCGTCCCTCACCGCACTCGCCGTGACCGGCCTGGGCCCTCTCGTCCCCACTTCCCGCCCGGAGCACGCCCACCCCGAGAGCGTCCGCACCTCGGTCGGCCACGCCGAAACCCGCAGCACCCGTACGGAGGACGCGCTGCGGCAACTGATCTCCGAGGCGGAGTCACCGATCCCGGCGGAACTCGCCGCCGCCCGGTGGTCGTGGCTGGCGGTTCCGGTGCTCGTCCTCGGAAACCCCGCACTGGCGGCCGTCCTCAGCGAGGGCAGAGCGCGTTCTCCCATGGTGATGCGCGAACCCAGGGGATGAACTCGGAACTGCCCTCTGGGCCGGGGCGACGTCTTCGTCTTACTCGAAGAGCTTGCTCACGGAGTCGACCAGTGCGGCCCGCTGCAGCCACTTCTCCAGCGTCTTGGTGTCGGTGCAGGACATGATCCGATCCCGGTCTTCGTCGGTCACCCGGAACCCGCGCGCTTCCAGCACGACGAGCAGCCCCTTGGCCTCGCCTCGGGCTTCCCCCTCCGCCTGCCCCTTCGCCAAGAGGCTCTGAGCGTACTCTCCCTGGTAGAGGTAGGACTGTGTGGCCATGAGCTGCTCCATCTCTTTCTGCGCGTCCCCCGTCAGTGCCACGGTTACGTACTCAGCGTAGCGTCCGGCCTTCTCCGGGTCGATGTGGTCCAGGGCTTCTACCAGGGTGGCGAGGATGGCTTTGATCTGCGGATCCTCGCTATGGGTGATCGCCGCGATCGCCGCCAGGCCGATGTTGCCGACGGCCTCGGCGACGTCGGTGATGACAGGCGTGTTGTCGGGGCCGATGACGAAGGGACACAGGGCCAGGCCCGGGTGTCCGGTCTCGATGCGCTGGGACGCCCATACGGCTACGGCGCGGCTGGGGCAGATGACGACCAGCAGAGCCGGACAGCGGTCGCGGGCGCGCATGTTGGCGATGTAAGCCAGCCACGTCCAGTGTTTGGTGTCGTCGCGCTGACGTTGGACCTCGGTGATGACGGCCAGCTTGGCCCTTCCCTCGGTGTAAAGGAGTGCGGCGTCGGCCCGGTAGACGGAGGGGCTGATCTCCGACAGCTCGTTGGAGATGACTTCAGAGGTGGACGAGGGGATATGGAAGCCGAACAGCGTGCGGAGTGTGCGCGCGGTCTCTTCCGGATCGAGAGTGGTGATCCCGATGAGCCCCTCGTGGAGAGCGGTGACCATGACGAGAATATTACTCTCTGCGACTATGAAATTACCTTCGGTTGTCCCACGTCGAGAGGAGAGCTCGCGGATGAGTTGGCCCCGCTGCCCCCGTCAGCCGGTCGTCACTACCGGCGGGCCCTCGCTGGCCTGGACCAGTACGAACCCCTGGCCCTGGAACGCCAGCTGCATGGCTTCGCCGCTGCCCCGGCCGATCAGCGCACCGGCCTTGAAGGAGCGGTTGACGCCGACGTGCAGCCCCGCGCTCCAGCAGACCGCCGACTGCCCGTCGGCGAAGGTGGGCATGGCGGCGGCGTCGAGCATCACGGGGGTGCCGTGGGTGGTGACGGCCACCCAGCCGGTGCCGGTGAGCGTGGTGTTGAACAGCCCGCCCGCCGCGACGCCGGCCCCCTGCACCCGCTTGATGTCCCAGTTGATCTGCGGCTGGAAGGCCAGCAGGTTGCGGCCGTTGACGGTCAGGCCCTCGTTCTCCAGATAGAACAGGTGGATGTCGTCGGCGTTGTCGGCGAGGAACAGCGCGCCCTGCCCGCGCACCCGCATGAGCGAGGCGCCTTCACCGGTCATCGCCTTCTTGAACAGCTTGCCGAGCCCGCCCGAGCCTTCGTAGTCGAAGTCCCAGGCCCCCTGGAAGGCCACCATGGACCCCTGCTTGGCGAGCACCTCGGGCAGCTCCACCCGGAGCATCTTGCCGTTCTGCAGGGCGAAGCCTGGAGGGAGCTGCTGGTTGTCCAGGTTGCCGAAGATGGGGCTGCGCACAGGGGGAACCTTCCGAAATCAGGCGGTCCGGGTGAGCCGCGGCTCCACGATATGCGGCGCGGCGGCCGGGCGCGCGAGAGCCGGCCGGGTGAGCATGAGCTCGGCCAGGCTCGCCTTGACGAGGGCGGCGCCGCGCAGCACGGGCGCCAGGGTGATGGCGAACAGCAGCCCCAGAACGGTGTGCCAGACCACGAACAGCGCCGGGCTGGCGCCGAACCCGAGCAGGTCGGGCAGGCCAGTCTCGACGGCGCCGGGGATGGCGGCGATGATCCACCCGTACAGCGGGAAGGTCAGGCCGGCCAGCGCGCCCGCCCACCAGACGGCGGCCACCACGAACGCGGCGATCGCGATCGGGAAGGCGATGATGACGTGCAGCACGTCCATGAGCGCCTGGCCGCTGGTCAGCGGGTTCATCATCCGGCGGAACCAACCCGCCCAGACGGGCGCTTCGCGGTAACGGGGCCGGGCGATCGGGTGGCCGAGCACCCCGGGCAGGGCGGCCCGCTCGGCGTCGGCGACGTTCCTGGCGAGCGCGGCGGTGGCGGCCAGCACGGGCAACCCGACGAAGGCGACGGCGGCGCCCAGCCCGGCCGACACACCTGCGACGACCAGCGGGAACGAGACGACGGCGGCGGGAAAGGACAGGAACACGTAGCGGGAGTCGATGGCGATGCGCTGGTGGAGGGTCGTCATACCGGCAACGCTACGGACCCGCGCCGCCCGAATCAGTCCCGCGAGCACGCCGAACGAAGGTAGGGAAAACCCCACCCCCGCCCGCCGGTGAGCACGCCGAGCAGTCCCCCGGAGGACCCCGCTCAGCGCGCCGACCAGCGGCCCCCGCAAGGCCCGGCTCAGCGAGGGCTCCCCGAAGGCGCTGCTCAACACGCCCACGAGCAGGCTCCCAGGGGTCGCTCAGCGCGCCGCGAGCAGTGCCCCGGGGAACGCTGCTCAGTGAGCCGAGAGGAGCTCGCCGAGGGCGTCGGCCGTGGCCGGGTGGCGGGACAGGAGGTCGCCTGCCGGGCCTGGGCCCGGGGTGTCGGTGGATCGCCAGGTGCCCGTGCAGCCCAGGAGGGCCGCCAGGGCGTCGGTCGAATCCGGGCGGGCGGCGAGCAGGTCCGCCACCGGCCCGCCCGCCGGGGCCTCGGGAACGGCCTCGCGGGGTGTGGCGTGCCAGGGCGGGGTCCACGCGTCCACCGCCGCGAGCGTGCCGGGGAACGTCCGGCCCGCTTCCCGTACGAGGACCGGGACCAGCTCGGCCGCCTCGTCCTTGAGCGTGGTGATCAGCTTGGGCAGCCACGGGAGCAGCACGCTGTCGGGCAGGCCCGCGAACGCGTCGGAGATCAGCTCGACCACGAACGGCGTAAGCGCGGGCGCGGGTTCGAGCGCCTGCACGAAGCCGCTCAGATACTGCGGGAAGGACGGCACCACCAGCGGGTTGGCCAGCAGCTCCGCGCAGCGCTCCCGCAGCTCGGCCAGCGGCAGCAGGCCGAGCTGGAACCGGGCCGCCCACAGCAGCGCCACCTTGCCGGGCGTCTCCGGGTGCGACTGCTTGACCGCCAGCTCCAGCTGGGCGCGGTCGCAGCCGAGCGAGATCGCCAGGCTCTCCATCCCGGCCAGGAAGCCGAGCATGGCCGCCACCTGCCGCACCCCGGTGTCGTCGGCCACGAACGCGGTCGGCAGGAGCGTGCAGTAGTGGGCGTATCCGGTGGTGACGAACCGCTCGCACCAGGCGGGCAGCGCGGGCTCGGCGACCCGGTAGTGGGCGAGCAGCCGGCGGATGCGGCGCAGCACGTCGGGCGCGTCGTCGACGGTACGCTCGGCCGCCAGCAGCTCCACCGCCCGCGTCCCGAGCTCCTCGGTGAACCGGCGGCTCTCCAGGAGCACGATGGACTCCTCCACCGCCTCCAGCGCGACGGCGGCGGTCGCCTTCGGATCGTTCACCATCGCGCGCAGCCGCTGCTCCAGCACCTGCTCGACGGTGACGCCCTCGTAGCCCAGCTCGATCAGCGCACGCTGGTGGTGGCCGAGGGCGACGTCCCAGCTCTCCTGCCTGGACCGCTCGCCCAGCGCACGATCGCCCATGATGGGCCGCACCGCGCCTTGCGGCATCAACCGGAGCAGCATCCACAGCAGGTGGGAGCAGGGCTGCAGGTCGGGGTCGGCGGTGAAGTCGAGCAGCACCCGGTGCACGGCCCGTTTGCGCACGTCGACGCCGAGCGGCTGGAGCCGGTCGTAGACGTCCTGGGCGAGCGGCGGCAGCGAGGCGTAGCCGACCTCGCCGATCCGGTCGCCGCCGAGCAGGATCTCGCAGAGCTGCGCCACGTCCCTGCGGCCGGGCACGGCGTCCTTCTCGATGCAGGTGACGGCCGCGTCCTGGAAGTCGTACGGGGTGGGCCTGGCCCGGTTGCGCATCCCGGCCAGCAGGATCGACGTCTCGAACACCGCGATGGCGTCGGCGGTGCTGGCCAGGTAGCCGTTGCGGCGGGCCAGCCGGACGATGTCGACGCACCAGCCGAGCAGCTCGGCCTCGTCCAGCTCGTCCAGCGCGGGCGGGCTGGACAGGAACCCGGTCAGCCGGTCGGTCACCGCCTCGGCGGCGGCCGGGGCGGCCTTGCGCGGCCGGCTCTTCGACGGCTGGCCCTTGAGCTGGTAGGTCTTGACGCCGCCGCGGGTGACCGCCTTGGCGTAGGTGGCCGCAGCGATCGACACCGAGCCGGGGGCCAGCCCGAACTGCGCCTCGACGGCCGAGTGGCTGGCCGGGACGATGCCGTACTGCCAGGCGGTGGCGGTGCGCGGGGTGATCTCGTACGCGGGAGCCCCGGCACGCAGGCCGAACTCCTCGACCCGGCTGGCCGCGTGGAAGGCGCCGCACACGTACAGGCAGCGGCCGGGGTCGGCGCCGGTGGCGGTGAGGTGCTCGCGCATGCGGGTCCACATGTGGCGCTCGCGTTCCTCGTCGCCGGCCAGCCGGGGCGAGCCGGCCGGGGTCAGCCGCCGGAACAGGCTGCCGATCAGCACCATGACCTGCCGGTAGGTGTCGTAGTCGGCCCCGGAGAGCGGCTGCTCGACGTACTGGTCCCACCACTCCGACCAGTGGCGCACTTTCGCGTGGTGCAGCAGGTGCGCCTCCAGCTCGGCGAAGCGCGGCCGCAGGTCGCCGATCTCGATGCCGACGGACTCGTCCGGCCGCTCCTTCGGCAGCCACTGGTAGACATGGTCGGCCGAGCGGTCGACCAGCACCAGCTCCACGCCCGGGGTGTCGAGCGCGTAGGCGATGGCCTGGTATTCGGCGGACGCCTCGGTGATCGGCGCGATCACGTTGAGCGGGCCCCAGTCGCCGGGGAAGCCGTCGAGCTCGGTGGCGAACGCCTGCAGCGCGACCGGGAGCCGGCAGTTGCGCAGCTCGTCGAGCACCGGCCGCAGGTCCTCGCAGAGCTCCAGGTAGATGACCTCGGGCTGTTTCTCGCGCAGCCTCCTGGCCATGGCCAGCGCCGAGGCCGGGGAGTGGTGGCAGACCGGGAAGATCTCCAGCGGCTCCGTCAGCGCCCGGTCGACGTCGTCGACCAGGCCCGACAGGATGCCGGACAGCTCGCCCGGCCCGTCGGCGAAGGTCTCGGCGGCGGCGTGCAGCTGCTCGCGCAGCGCGGCGAACGGGCTCATGACAGGGTGGCGATCGCCTGGCGGCCGCCCTCGAGGAAGCCGGGCCACTCTCCGCCGTCCTTCTTGCTGCGCGGCTCGACGACGCCGTGCCAGTACTTGTTGAGGATGGCCAGGTCCTCGGGGCTGCGCCGGGCCAGCGACCCGACCAGCGACCCGGCCAGCGTCTCGGCGCGCAGCCGGCTGTCGCCGAAGAAGTTGCTGTGCAGGATCGCGTCCTCCAGCACGCCGATCTGCTCGGCGGTGGACAGCGCCGACTCCAGCTTCTCGTCGTCGCTGGTCGCCGATCGGGCGGCGGCGCGCAGGTCGGCGAAGCTCTGCAGCAGGATGTCGAGCAGCGACGGCGGCACCTCCAGCTCGATGCGGTGCCGGCGCAGCAGCTCGACGGTGCGGAAGCGGACGATCTCCGCCTCGCTCCGCTTGTTGGTCACGACCGGGATGCGGACGAAGTTGAAGCGCCGCTTGAGCGCCGACGACAGGTCGTTGACGCCCCGGTCGCGGCTGTTGGCGGTGGCGATCACGGAGAAGCCGGGCTTGGCGAAGACGATGTTGTCGTCGTCCAGCTCGGGGATGGACACGTACTTCTCGGACAGGATGGAGATCAGCGCGTCCTGCACGTCGCTGGTGGAGCGGGTCAGCTCCTCGAACCGGCCGATCACGCCCTGCTCCATCGCGGTCATGATCGGGGACGGGATCATCGACTGGCGCGACTGGCCCTTGGCGATCACCATGGACACGTTCCACGAGTACTTGATGTGGTCCTCGGTGGTGCCGGCGGTGCCCTGCACGACCAGCGTCGAGTTGCGGGAGATGGCGGCGGACAGCAGCTCGGCCAGCCAGCTCTTGCCGGTGCCCGGGTCGCCGATCAGCAGCAGGCCGCGGTCTGACGCGAGCGTGACGATGGCCCGCTCGACGAAGCTCCGGTCGCCGAACCACTTCTGCGGGATCTCCCGCTCCAGGCCGTCGGAGCGCTCGGAGCCGAGCACGAACAGCCGGACCATGCGCGGGCTGAGCCGCCAGGAGAACGGCTTGGGCCCGTCGTCGACCGACTCCAGCCAGTCGAGCTCTTCGGCGTACTTGACCTCGGCGGGGGCGCGCAGCATCTCATCGGTCATGGCGATCTCCTAGGTGAGGAAGCTCTTGAGCTCGAAGACGAGTTTGTTGACGTGGCCCGAGACGACGGGCGTGCCCAGGTCCTTGAACTTCTGGCGGAACCACGGGTTCACGCTCTGCTGACCTGAGCTGTTGACGGAGCCGACCGGGATGAACTTGACCCCTGAGCGATGGACCGCCTGGATGCCGTCGAACAACGGCTGGGACCGGTCGAACTCGTAGAAGTCGGAGATCCACACCATCGCGGTGTTGCGCGGGTCGGCGATCTTCGGCCGGGCCATCGCCATCGCGACCGGCCCGTCGTTGCCGCCGCCGAGGTTGGTACGGAGCAGCACCTCGAACGGGTCGTTCACCCACGGCGTCAGGTCGATCGCCCGGGTGTCGTAGGCGATCAGGTGGACGTCCACCTTGGGCAGCCCGGAGAAGATCGAGGCCAGGATGGTGCAGTTGACCATCGAGTCGACCATCGAGCCCGACTGGTCGACGACCACGATCATCCGGGCGGGGGTGGTGCGGCGGGCGGTGTGGCGGTAGAAGAGCCGGTCGACGTAGAGGCGTTCGTCGTCGGCGTTCCAGTTGGTGAGGTTCTTCCAGATGGTCCGGTCCAGGTCGAGGTTGCGGAAGACCCGCTTGGGCGGCACGCTCCGGTCGACGGTGCCCACGCTGGTCTGCTCCACCTGGGTGCGCAGCACCTGGGCGACCTCGTCGACGTAGCGGCGGATCAGCGCCTTGGCGTTGGCCAGCGCCACTCCCGACAGGTTGGACTTGTCGCGCAGCAGTTGCTCGATGAGCGACATGCTGGGGGTGAGCTGCCTGGCCAGCGCGGGGTCGCCGAGCACCTCGCGCAGCCGCATCCGGCGCACCAGGTCGCCTTCGAGCCCGGCGAGCATCCCGCCCAGCTCACTCTGCCCCGGCTGGCCGCGCAGCTCGCCGGGCTCGCAGCCGAGCGCCTGCTCGAACCAGCCCGCGTCACGCTGCCAGGCGGCCAGCCGGCCGGCGGTGACGTCGCCCGCCCCGGTCGCGAACAGGTTGAGCAGCAGCTTGGAGGCGAGCGCGGCGGTGCGGGCGCGGTCGCGGTCGTCGTCGCCCGTCAGCAGCCCCTGGAACTCGGGGCCGAGGTCGGGGAACCGCTGCACCAGGTTGTCGACGGACACGCCGGGGTCGAGCAGCTGGGCCGGCAGGCCGAGGTCCTCGACGACGGCGACGCTCGCGGACTCCAGCGTCGGCTGCTCGTCGGTGCCGAACACGCGCGCCAGCAACCGCCAGAGCAGCACCTGCCGGCGGTTGGCCTCGGCGGTGTCGGAAGGGGGAAGGTCGGGTGAGGTCATGAGCGCAGCAGCCGTCCCGCTCGCTCGCGGAGCACGCCGACCGGGTCGCCCGTCTTGGCCATGGCCTTGGCCGCCTTGGGGTCGGTGGTGCCCAGCGCCCAGTCGCCGTTGTGCGCGGCGACCGGCTTCTTCTTGACCGTGGCCTGCACGGCGAGCGGCTGCAGCAGCCATCCGCCGGCGTCCCAGCGCAGCAGCCCGACGCACGCCGTGGAGGCGGCGAGCAGCTCGGGTGTGAGCGGGCCGCACCCCGGCAACCGCCCGGCGGCGAACGGGAGCGTGGCCCCGTCGAGCGTGAACGTCACCCCGCCGTCGGCCTTGGCCGCCCGGTAGCCCTCGATGAAGACCGGCTCGGCGACGCGCGCCGGGTGACGGTCGAGCGGCGGGGTCGCGGGGACGAGCGCGCCCGCGAGCAGCAGCCGGGCGGTGGCGAACGGGTCGGTCGGCTCGCCGGCGGCGGCCTTGTCCTCCCGCCAGAGCAGGTCGCCGCCGGGAAGCAGCGGCAGGCCGTCGACCTCGACGGCGAGATGCCTGGCCAGCGCGGCCAGCAGCACCGGGTAGCCCTGCAGCAGCCCCCACACGGCGGGGCCGGTGATGGTGTCGACCTTGCCCGCGGCGACGCTCACCCGCACCAGCCGGGCCGGCCCGCCGTCCGCGGGCTCCAGCACGGCGTGCAGCTGGACCTGGACGGCGGTGCCGTGCTCGTGCACGTCGGCCCCGAGCGGCAGCAGCCGCCCCGAGACCGCCTCGGCCCCAGAGTCCGCACCCTGCCCGAGCCGGCCGAGCTCGGCCAGCAGCATGGCCCGCGTCCACAGGTCGGCCCAGCGCCGCGCGGGCAGCCGCTCCATCGTGGCCACCGGCGAGGAGTCGCGCAGCTCGGCGGCCAGCCCGTCGAGCAGCACGGCCAGGCGGCGCAGCGCCGGCTCGGCGAGCAGGCCCTCGATCGACTGGTCGCAGGCGGCGGCCAGGTCGTGACCGACCCCCCGCCAACCGGTGATGGCCAGCTCGTGCAGCCACGACCGGCACCCGGCGAGCTGGTTGTCGGGCACGGGATCGGCGGGAGCGGGGGCGCTCCACCGCTCCCGCTGCCGGCCCAGTGACTCGTCCAGGTGGGCCAGGAGCGCGTCGTGGGCGGCGCCGAGCAGGGCGGCGCGGGCGGCTGCCAGGGCCACCAGGTGCTCGCCGCCCACCGAGCCGGCCGACACCTTGCCGGCCGCCTCCGCCGCCCGGTCGCCCAGCGGCGTCGCCGCCACCGCGCCCGCCAGCGCGGCGATCGCGGCGCCCCGCTGCTCGCCCGTCCGGCCGAGACCGTGGGACAGCACGTCGTCGAAGCCGTCGACCAGCTCCAGCGCCTCGGCCAGGCCCGCGGGCGGCCCGCCCGCCAGCCCGGTCAGCTGCATCGCCAGCATCAGCGCACCGTCCCGGGGAACCAGTGGAGCTCGGGCAGCGGCGCCGTGGTGACCGGCAGCTCCAGGTAGCCCAGGTGACGCAGGAACCGGCTGAACACCACGGCGGCCGGCAGCGGCTCGTGGCCGCCGTCGAGCCGGGCGGCGAGGTCGGCGCCGGAGGCGACCGTCTCGGCCCCCTCGACCCGGAGGTAGCGGGCGACCCGCTCGGCCCCGTACTGCACGACCGCCTCGTCCACCAGGGACCGCAGGTGCTTGCAGAGCGAGCCGTAGAGACCGCCGCACGGGCGGTTGTTGTTGGTGCTGCAGTTGAAGCCGTGGGTCACGGCGGCGATCGAGGAGACGTACACGCGGGCGATGTCGGAGCCGCTGGACACCACCCCCTGCAGCCTGCCGTCGGCCAGCTCGACGAACGGCACCTTGGCCAGCTTGCGCGGCTGGACGGGAGGCACCACGCAGGTCACGCTGGTCTGTTCGTACGCGGTCGGGTCCGCGGGCATGAGGGACGACCTCCAGCCGGTTCGGCGATGATCAACGACCGGAAATGTAGCGGAGCCCACCGACATTCATCCGGCGCTCTCAGCACACGTTCATATCGGTCCATTACCGTCGAGGATCGGCCGAAGGGAGTGCCATGGGACACGATGACGAGGGCCGGCGGGTCAGCAGGCGGCGGCTGATCGCGGGCGTCGGCTCGATCGGGCTCGGCGGCCTCATCGCCGCCTGCACCCCCGGCGGGCCGGCGGTCACCACCTCCACCGGCGCGTCCGTCACCCCCCGGGCGACCACCGCCGAGGACCTCACCTCGCTGTTCGACGGCGCGAACACCTGCGCGCTCACCCCCGCCACCACCCCGGGGCCCTACTACTTCGACGCCGACAAGATCCGCGCCGACATCCGCGAGGACCGCGAAGGCGTCCGGCTGCGGGTCGCCGTCAAGGTCCAGGACAGCCAGAGCTGCCGGCCGATCAAGGACGCGGTGGTGGAGATCTGGCACTGCGACGCGGGCGGGCTCTACTCGGGCGCCGAGGCGATGTCCCGCGGCTCCGGCGGCGGCGCGCTCTCCGCCGACCCGCCCGACCTCACCCCGCAGGACGACCAGCGCTACCTGCGCGGCGCCCAGGTGACCAACGCCGACGGGATCGTCGAGTTCACCACCGTCTGGCCCGGCTGGTACCGGGGACGATGCGTGCACATCCACGCGATGGTGCACGTCAGCGACGCCCGGGTGCTGACCACGCAGATGATGTTCGACGAGGCGCTCAACGACCGCGTCCTCGCCACCCGGCCGTACGCGGACCACGGCGAGCGCGACACCCGCAACGACGCCGACGGCATCTTCCGGGAGGAGATGCTGATGAAGGTCGCCCCCGACGGCGACGGCCACCTGGCCGCCATCGTCTTCTCCGCGCCTAACGGATGACAGCCCCATGGAGTGACGTATAGCGTCGCCACCACTGTCCGAGGCCAGCCAGTGACGGAGGCGAACGGTGCGATCCTGGGCCGCGTTACCGACCGGCAAGGTCGTGCGCCTGGAAGGCGCCCGTGCGCTGCCGCTCGCCATCGACTCCCTGCCGCGCGAGGCCCCCGCCATCCTCACCTGCACCGCCCATGAGTCGCGATCCCCGAAAGCGCTGGCCGCCGCGATCCTGGACGAGATGGACGCCACGGTGCTGGGGCTGTTTCCCGCCTGGTTGCCGGACGCCGGAGCCATCGACGGGCCCGGCGGAACCGGCCTGGCCGCCGTACGCGCCCTCGCCCTCCGCACCGCCGCCGGCTCCGCCCACTTCGGACCGTTCCTCGCCGAGCTGGCGGAACGGGCCCTGCGCGCTCGTCCCGGCCGGCTCCCGGACCTGCGGGCGAGCCTCTCCTCCGAGATCCGGTCCAGCGGGTTCCCGCCGGAAGTACGGGCCGCGGGGCTGGCCAGGGCGCTGGCCGCCGCCTTCTCCAGGCAGGGCACGGCGCTGCTGGTGGACGTGCCGGAAGGGCTGTCGCCCGCCGGTCAGGAAGCCCTGGTCGCAGCGGGCGAGTGGCTGGCCCACCGCGCCGGGCTGGGCATCTGGCTCTCGGGACCGCTCCCGGCGGTGGACCGGGTGGAGACCGTCCTCGTCGCGGACGCGCCGAGCCCGGCCCCCTCCCTGCCCGCGACCACGTCGCGGCTTGAAAGGACCGGCCACCCGCCCGTCGCCGGCCGCCCGCACCCGGCGAGCGCCGTGGAGCGCGCGCTGGAGGCCGCGTTGAGCGGGCACGCGTGGGCCGCCGGCCGGGCCTGGAACCAGACGATCCGCCCCGGCGCCCTGGCCTCTCCGGTACGGGCCGACCTGGTGTGGCAGGACGAGTGGTGCGTCGTCGAGCTGGACGGGCCGGATCACCGCGAGCTGGACAAGTTCACCACCGACCGCGCCCGCGACGTGCGACTGCAGATCGCCGGTTACGCCGTGCTCCGGTTCACCGATGTCCAGGTGCTGACCGATCCCCAGGCCGTGGTCCGTCACATCGAGCTTTTCCTGCGGAACCGTCGAGCCTCTCAAGAAGGATGAAAAATGTCAGAGCGAAAGCTGTCGCTCCCTGAATTCGCCGCCCTGATGGCGCTGGCCGAGGAGAACGGCGAGATCTCCAACCCCGACCTCCAGGAGCGGCACGGCCTGACCATCGACGGCAAGAGACGACTCAAGCTCAACGAGCTGAAACTGGTCGACAGTTGGCGACAGGGCCGGTCATACGTGCACATGCTCACTGACAGCGGCTGGGCTCGCCTTGAGGAGGACCTGCGCGCCGGAGCGCTTCCCGCGATGACCGGCTCGCCGAAGGTCATCGCCCGTGGTCTGCAGGGCTGGCTGCGGAAGTACATGGACCGGTCCGGTCTGCGACTGGCCGACGTGTCCACACCCCTGGAAGCCGCTCCGCCTGGAGACGAGGCCCCGGTGGACGAGCCGGCCGGGCTGCCACCAGGTGACCTGGAAGCGCGGATCCGCGGCGCGTACGCGCGGCTGGCGCCCCGGCCCGGCTCCTGGGTGGGGCTGGCCCGGCTGCGTCCCCTGCTCGGAGACGCGCCCAGGGACGAGGTCGACGCCGCGCTCGGCCGGCTGGAACGGCTGCCGGACGTGAACATCGTCCCCGAGTCCAACCAGAAGATCCTCACGCCCGCGGACCGGGAAGCCGGGGTGATCATCGGGGGTCAGGAGAAGCACCTGCTGTGGATCGGGGAAGCATGACAGGGCCTGGCACCGAGGCGCTCACCGCGCTCAGCTTCAACTACACCGAGGGCGCCGACGACGTCTGGCGGCCCTCGGCATTCCACGTCGAAGGGCTGCACGGGCACTCGGCGAAGATCCTGCTCGACGGCCTGGCGGAGGCCGGCGGCCAACGGGAGACCAGCCCGATCGGCGTGGTCCTGCAGGGCCAGCGCGGCACCGGCAAGACCCACCTGCTCGGCTGGTTGCGCGAGGTGACCCAGCGCCAGGGCGGCTACTTCGTGCTGGTCGGGCTGCTGGACGCCAAGGAGTTCTGGGAGAGCGTCATGGTGTCGCTCCTCGACAGCTTCTCCCGGCCGGGCGAGGGCGGTGAGACGCAGCTCAGGGCGTTCCTGTCACGGCTGGCCGCACGCGCCGACCTGTCCCGGATGGCTCGCAGGGCCGTGACCGGCAAGAAGACCCTGTCCAGGGAGGAGCTCGACGCGTTCGTCCACGCGCTGCGGGCGATGGACGAGAAGGTCGGGCGCGAGTGTCAGGACACCGCGCGGGCTCTGGTGCTCTACGCCTCCACCGACCCGGCCCTGCAGGACCTCGGCGAGGCTTTCCTGTACGCGATGCCGGAGGGCGAGACCGGCGACCGGGCCCGCTGGGGCATCCGGCCGATCAACAAGTCGCCGCAGGAGATCGTCAGGGACGTCTCCCACCTGCTGGCGCTCACCGGCCCGACAATCATCGCGGTGGACCAGATCGACCCGCTGATCGCCCAGTCCCGGATCTCCACCGACACCGCGACGGATGACGGCCACGGCGACAAGCTGCTCCTGGAGCGGATCGCCGGCGGCCTGATGGCGTTGCGCGAGGTGACCAGGCGCACCATGACGGTCGTCTCCTGCATCCCCCAGACCTGGACGCTCATCGAGCGGGAGGCGGTCGACACGGTTCGCGACCGGTTCCGTACGGCCGTGCAGCTCATGACCATCCCTGACCCCGAGACCGCGCGCGAACTGGTCGCCAAGCGATTCGGCGTGCAGTACGGGGCGGCCGGGGTCGAACCGCCGTACCCGACCTGGCCCGTGCGGCCGGAGGCGTTCGACGAGGCGCCCGGGTTCACCGCGCGGCAGTTGCTCATCACGATCGACAAGCACGTCCGGGCATGCCTGCTCAGCGGTGAGGTGTCGGAGCTGACCGGACTCACCGGCCCGGTTCCGTCGGTGGGACCACGTACCGCGGCCGGTGGAGAAGCCGTCGTGGCCGTGAACGAAGGAGACCCGGCCGAGGCGGCGGCGCTCGCCGGTCTGGACGCCCGCTTCGCCACGCTCCGCGACGCCGGGGACGCCCCTGACGTGAACGGCGCCACCGAGGACGTGCTGATGCCCGCGCTGCTGGCGGCGGGGTTGGCGGCGTGGATCAACGAGCAGGGCGAGCACGGCCAGGCGTTCAGCGTCGACCCGCCGCCCAGCGCCAAGCCGCCCCTGCACGCGCGGCTGCGGTTCACGCTGGACGAGACGACGGAGGACGAGGAGCACTGGGCCTTCAGGGCGATCACCGCCGAGCACGCCGTCTCGGCGCTCAACCGGATCCGCAAGGCGTCGGTGGCGGCCGGTCTGGACGCCGAGGTGCCCAAGCGGCGGCTGTTCCTGCTGCGTAACGAGGACTGGTCGAAGGGGGCGCGGACGCGGGAGGTGGTCGCCGCCTTCGAGCGCGCGGGCGGAAGGACCCTGTCCTTCACCGACGCCGACCTCCGCGTCCTGGCTGCGCTCAGGCACCTGCGCGCGGAGAACCCGCCGGGCTTGGCATCGTGGCTGGCCTCCCGCCGCCCCACCCGCATCGTCACCTTCCTGGCCGAGGCGCTGAACGACCCGCCCGGCCAGGAGAAGAAGCCGCGCTCCCTCGTACAGCGAGAAGCCCCTCGGCCGGTACGAGCGGCGGAGGCGCAGGCGCCGCGTCCCCGAGCGAGCGGTGAGCAGGCGCCGCGTCCCCCAGCGGCAGGTGTGCAGGCGCCCCCTCCACCCGTGCGAGCGGGCGCGTCCCGTGAGGACACCCCCCACGTCCCACTGGGGAGGGCCGTCGGAAGTGGGGAGCCTGTGCGGGTGGGGCTGGAGGCGTTGCGGAAGCATACGGCGATCTTCGCCGGGTCCGGGTCGGGCAAGACGGTGCTGATCAGGCGGCTGGTCGAGGAGTGCGCGTTGCACGGCGTGTCCGCCATCGTGCTCGACCCGAACAACGACCTGGCCAGGCTGGGCGACCCGTGGCCGCAGCAGCCGGAGAGCTGGGCGGACGGCGACGCGGGCAAGGCCGGCGCGTACCTGGAAGGGACCGAGGTGGTGGTCTGGACGCCGAGGCGCGCGGCGGGCCGGCCGCTCTGTTTCCAGCCGCTGCCGGACTTCGCCGGGGTGGCCGAGGACCCGGACGAGTTCACCGAGGCGGTGGAGTCGGCGGTGGCGTCGATCGCGCCCCGGGCGAAGCTGGACGCCCAGACCCACAAGGCCCACCTGGGCCGGGCGGTGCTGCGCAAGGCGCTGGAGCACTACGGCCGCCGCGGCGGCGCGACGCTCAAGGGACTGATCGCGCTGCTGGCCGACCTGCCCGACGGGGTGAGCGAGCTCGCGGCGGCCCCGCGGATCGCCGCCGACCTGGCGCAGTCGCTGCAGGCGGCGATGGACAACGACCCGCTGTTCGGCGGTGGCGGCGAGCCGGTGGATCCCGGGCTGCTGCTGACCCCGTCGCCGGGCAGGCGGGCCCGCGTGTCGGTGATCAGCTTCGTCGGGCTGCCCAACGACGACCAGCGGCAGAGCTTCGTGAGCCAGTTGCAGATGGCGTTGTTCGCCTGGATCAGGAAGAACCCGGCGGGGGACCGGCCGCTGGGCGGGCTGCTGGTGATGGACGAGGCGCAGACGTTCGCCCCTGGCTCGGGGCGGGTGACGGCCTGCACGCACAGCACGGTGGCGCTGGCGTCACAGGCCCGCAAGTACGGTCTGGGCCTGGTGTTCGCCACCCAGGCGCCGAAGGGCCTGCACAACCAGATCCCCGGCAACGCCGCGACCCAGTTCTTCGGCCTGCTGAACGCCCCCGTGCATATCACGGCGGCCCAGGAGATGGCCCGGGCCAAGGGCGGCTCGGCGCCGGACATCTCGCGGTTGAGCGCGGGCGAGTTCTACGTGGCGCTGGAGGGGAGCGCGTTCGTGAAGGCGCGGGTGCCGATGTGCCTGAGCCATCACCCGAGCGCGCCGCTGACGACGGAGGAGGTGCTGGCCCGCGCCGCTACCGGGTCGGGTCGACCTGGCTGAAGGACGTGCCGACGGCGATGTTGTCGTGGAAGACCGTGCGGCTGTCGACGCCGGTCGGCCCGGTGTTCCACGCCGGCTTGTAGATGCCCCACTTGAGGTAGCCGTAGGTGGTCTTGTCGTCGTTGTAGGTGTTGGGGCCGGTCGCGGTGAGGACCTTGCGCCACCCCGGGCTCTTGTGGGTCTGGTACCAGCCGTCGATCTTCCCTTGGCCGCGGTGGCTCCAGGCGAACCGGAAGACGAAGTCGTGCCACTGCCCCGGCTTCACCTCGCCCAGGTCGAAGCTGGTCTTGCGGATGGAGTCGGGAGTGGAGCAGGCGTTGCCGTCGGAGTTGACCCGCAGCCGCCACTGGCCCGTGGGCTGCACGCTGAGGAACGCGCTGGGCGGCTTGTCGGCCTCGCACGCGTCGGGCCACGGCTTCCACTGGAACACGATGTCTTCCCGCGAGTCGCGCTGCCAGGAGCTCAGCAGGTAGACGCTGAACCCGTAGTAGACGGTGTCGCCTGACCGGTAGTGGCTGTCCTTGAGCTTGAGCGTGTGGCTCTCGGCGCGGGTGCCGCCGGCCACCTTCGCGTCGCCGTACCGCAAAATGCTGCGGATCGCGTACGAGCCGGTCCTCGGCAGGTCGTCGACTTTGATCGAGTACGCGGGGCAGCACTGGTTCACGCCCACGGACGGGTTGCCGGAGTTCACCGTCCCGTTCTCGTACCCGAGCCGGAGGCCCGCGGCGGAGCCGGTGATCGGGAGGGCGGCGGCGAGCGCGGCGGCCACGGGCACTCCTCGGGATCGGAGCAGCGCTCGTCTCATGCGGGCGGCAGTGGTCACCATGGTCGATTTCCTTCGTCGCGGGTCCGAATGCCGCGACACGCTGTCACACGGTGGTATGTCGACGGTATGTCGATCGTTTGCCCAGCTCACGACGTGTTTTGGGCTCTTCGGTGGCCTTGGCCGATGGGGGATGGTCTCCAGACCGTTTGGATGGAATAGTCAGCAACTGACACGGCAATACCCGCGCAATCAGCTGCGTTAGGGGTGTGCAATGGTCTCTGCTCGACGGCTCCTCGGGAAGCTCGTCTACGGCTCACGCTATGACAAGGTGCCCTGGGGGCAGCGGGTCTACGTCCGCCCCGGCGAACGGCTGGTCCGCGAGGCGCAGTGGCGCAGGCTGCTGCGACGGTCGCCGATCGTGGAGCCCGAGGACTACCGGGCCGATCTGCCGCTGGGCGAGATCGAGGAGTTCATCGACTGCACGCTCTGCGGCGAGGCGCGTTCGCAGCCGCTGTTCGAGCCGACGGGCGAGGGCGCCAAGTGGAGTTACCGCGTGGTGCGCTGCCCCTCCTGCGGCTTCCTCTACCGCAACCCGAACATCCGCCCCGAGCGGCTCGGCGACCTGTACGCCAAGGGCTACAGCAAGTTCCTGACCGGCAAGTACGCGGCCAACCGGCAGCGGCGGTACCGGCTGACGATGGACGCGTTCTCCCCCGTCTTCGACGACGGGACCGGGCGGCGGCTGCTCGACTTCGGCTGCGGCGCGGGGTTGTTCCTGGAGCTGGCCGAGCAGCGCGGCTTCGACGCGGTCGGCGTGGACCTGTCGCCCGACTCGGTCGCGCAGGCCAACGAGCGGCTGACCCGGGGACGGGCGTATCTGGGCGCGCCGGAGGACGTCCCGGAGATCGCCGCGGGCGGCTTCGACGTGATCACGCTCTGGTCGGTGCTGGCGCACCTGCCCAGGCCGCTGGACGACTTCCGCCGGTTCCGTCAGCTGCTCGCCCCGGGCGGGGTGCTGATGATCCTCACGGTCAACGCCAACTCGTTGCTGCTCAAGGCGTACGGGTCGGCGTGGAGCGGGTTCACCAAGAACCACCTGATGTTCTACTCGGCCGACACGATGCCGGTGCTGCTGCGCCGTACCGGGTTCGCCGGTGTCGGGTTCGCCCCCTTCTACGGCGACACGATCGAGGCCGGCACGACCAACCTGCCGCAGCCGCTGCGGGAGCGGCTGCGGCGCACGGTCGAGGCCACGGACGGCGGCAACATGCTGCGCGCGATGGCCTTCGCCGACGAGGAGGCCATCACCCGCTGGTCAGGCCCGCGCGAGGTCCGCCGCCTGCGCGCGGAACCCGCCGCCGAGCTCGCCGCGGACTCCAGCCCGCTGGACCTCACCGGGACGTGAGTACCTATGGGTAGTTGAAAGGCGTACGGTTGGCGCATGTCTGCAACCCCAGAAACGGTGCACTGGCGGGGCGTCCACCACCTCGCCCTCATCACCGCCGACATGGACGCCACCGTCAGGTTCTGGCACGGCGTCCTGGACGCCCGGCTGGTCGCCACCCTGGCCGTGCCCGCGTTCAGGCACTACTTCTTCGAGGTCGGCACCGGCAGCACCATCGCCTTCTTCGAGTACACCGACCAGGAGCTCGACAGCTTCGCCAAGCCGGCCGGAGTCCCGTACGCCAAGGCCGCCCAGTTCGACCACCTCTCGCTGCACCTGCCTGACGAGGACGCGCTGGTACGGATGCGCGACCGGCTCAAGGAGCACGGCTGCGAGGTCACCGACGTCATCGACCACGGCTTCCTGCGTTCCATCTACTTCAGCGACCCCAACGGCATCGCCCTGGAAGCGTCCTGGTGGACGCTGGACGCGACCGGCAGGCCGGTGGACCACGCCGACGAGCGGCTCTTCGCCGACCCCGACCCGGTCCCGGCCGTCCGCGAGCTCCGCGACACCGGCCGGCTGTCCCACACGGTCAGCACCCGGCTCGTCGACGGCGTCATCGAGGACCTCCGGCGCGAGGGCATCACCCTGGAGCGCTGACACGAACGCGCCGGCGTGGGAGCAGTAAGCCCACTGGTCCGACGCCGGCGGCGCGCTATCTCATATCGAGGGTCTGCATCGTTCCACCGGGGTTGATGAGGGCGATCCTGTCTCCCCGGGCGACCCGCTCGGTCAAGAATTCCCACAATGTCACAGCGCGACCGATTCCGTCGGTCAGGGACAGTCGGTTGGCTTCCGCGAGCCACTGCAGCGTGCGCATGGTTTCTGCCTCGACGTTCACCGTGAGGCGGACGAATGATGGAGGCGGGGGACAGGCGTTGCGGCCGGCGCCCTTGTCCCGGAGATCGGTGCCCAACGGATCAGACATACTGCCTTCCTCCTCGACGATGGGCACGCGAGGGTCGCTCCTGTACAGGTACGACGAAGGGGGTTGGAGTAACCGAACCCCTCTCGACTCTCGCGCCCAGCTAGAACGAATGTTCATGCCCTTTCTCTCCCCCTTCTCATGAGGTGGCTCAGCCTCGGAGGTGTAGTCCGACCGGACCGAGACCACCTCGGATCCCCTTTGGATCCCCATCCTCGCCCCATTATGAGCCCGTAGCCCGGGATTGCAAGGCCCTGGACCACAACTGGGCCTCCTTGCTTCACCATCTGGTGCGTATCCTATGTTGATTGGATACGTAAACAGCGGGTAGATTCGTCACAAGGCCGTGACAGAGGCCCAAGGTGGCGGCCGGGGGCAAGGCGGACAACGGGGTCCGCCGAGGGGACCAGCGGGAGGCGAAGTGTCCGAGACACTTGATGTAAAGGGCGAGAACGGAGGCGTCCTCCCTCGCGCTCACGGCAACGGGACGGCCGACCACTCAGGCCTGGCTTTCGAGCCGGCGGAGGTGATCGACGACCCGACCCTGCCGAGCGAGGAGGGCAAAGAAGCACTGCGCGTCGACATGCGCGAGAAGAGCGCGATCCGGAACCGGAGATGGATCATGAACATTCTCCTGGTTCTCTTCACGCTCTCCCTGATCGCGGGGCCCGTCGCGGCGGCGTTCCTGCCGACGCCGGCGAACACGATCGAGGAGATCAACAGAGCGAGAGACCTGATAGCACCCATCGTCTCGCTCATCGTGGGCTACTACTTCGGCACGCAGAGCCGGGAGTAGCCCGGGGCGAACCGCTCACTATCCTCCATGGCCGTGGAGGATAGTGACGCACCACGGGTCAGAGCACCAGCACCTTCCGCACGTCCCCGTTGGGCTCGATGACCGCCAGCTCGTTGCCCTTCTCGGTCTGCTCCTCGACGAACTGCCACACCTTGATCGCACGTCTGACGCCGTCGGTGATGGACAGGCCCTTGATCTCGATCAGCCTCCTGAGGATGTCCATCGTCTCCGTGCTCAGGTTGATGGACAGACGCACGAAACCCTTCTTCGCCTCTTTGGGTTTCGCCTCGGCGAGCCCCTGGTCGCGATCCTGCGCCACTCGCGGTACCTCCTAGCCGTCGAGAAAAGAATGCTGACTGCACACTGTCATGTACCCACTACACCACGATGCATGTTATCGATCCACACAGGATCCACACGTCAAACGTCTGAGCCACCTTCGCGATTCAGACAACATCAGTTCCATATTACCTACTTTTCGCAGCATATGTCGTGGTTTACGCTGCTGAAGCAGACAAGATCCGTAAGATCTGCCAGCGCGCATGTGATCCTTTCATTACCAAGTACGTCTTATTGCTGTAAGATTCACTCAACCGTTGACGGCTTCCAGCCAGCCTGAGCGGGGGCGAGAACGCACCACCGCAATGCACGACACATGCGTGCAGGGCCTGGGGAGGGCTCGCTTCGTAGGCGGGGGCCTACTGCCGGACATGTCAAAGATCCTGGCTGGAGGAGGTTGGATGACCGGAGCCCAGGGCTCTTCCGGGGGCGAGACGCAGGTCTGTCCCGCGTGCAACGGCACGGGGAGTGCCACCAACAAGCCGGCGGACCCGTCGCCTGTCCGTGTGATCGTGGACGACACCTTGCCGAGCGCGAAGGATGACGCGTTCAAGCTCGGCGACGTCCTCGACAGGCGCCTTTAGAACGCTCCAACCGCAGGGCTCCGCATCACCCCCGTACCTCCACACCCATGCGGGGACCCTGCGGTCCGCCGGACTCCACCTCACGCGCCGCTCCTGGAGCGATCGGATCAAACAGGTCACTCGCTTTCCCTGGCAGCGGCGTAAAGTCCGTGTGGCGGCTTTTGGTGTGGGTATTTGCGTCGCTCGTAGCCAGCGACGCAGTCTCACGCCAAGGAGAAAGCATGGAGCGGTCCCACCCCGTCAAGTCAACCGTGGACAAGATCATCGACGCGGTGGCCGGCGACGAGAAGCCGGGCGAGATCCCTGGCGTACCCAACAGCGAGCCCCCTTCCCTGGAGGAGCCGACCGAGCCGCGCGAGCCGCTCCCGCCCAAGCCCGACCAGGAAGGGCCCGACACCTTCTCCCCCACCGGGCAGCCCACCGGCGCCCCGCAGGCGCAGATGGCGCAGGGCGGCGCGCACCTGACGACCGCCCAGGGGCTGCGGCTGCGGGACACCGACCACTCGCTCAAGGCGGGCCCGCGCGGCCCCGTCCTGCTGCAGGACCACCACCTGCGCGAGAAGGTCATGCACTTCGACCACGAGCGCATCCCCGAGCGGGTCGTACACGCGCGCGGCGCCGGGGCCCACGGCATCTTCCGCGCCTACGGCACCGCCGCGAACGTCACCCGGGCCGCCTTCCTCGCCGAGGACGCCCAGACGCCGGTCTTCGTGCGCTTCTCCACCGTGATCGGCTCGCGCGGCTCGGCCGACACCGTGCGCGACACACGCGGTTTCGCGACCAAGTTCTACACCTCCGAGGGCGTGTTCGACCTGGTCGGCAACAACATGCCGGTGTTCTTCATCCAGGACGCGATCAAGTTCCCCGACGTCATCCACGCCGCCAAGTGGCACCCGGACCGGGAGATCCCCCAGGCGCAGACCGCGCACGACACGTTCTGGGACTTCGTCGGCCTGCACACCGAGGCGACCCACCACACGATCTGGAACATGTCCGGGCGCGGCATCCCGCGTTCCTACCGGATGATGGAGGGCTTCGGCGTCCACACCTTCCGCCTGGTGAACGCGCAGGGTGAGACCACGCTGGCCAAGTTCCACTGGAAGCCCAAGCTCGGCGTGCACTCCCTGGTCTGGGAGGAGGCCCAGCTGCTCAACGGCGTGGACCCGGACTTCCACCGGCGCGACCTCTTCGACGCCATCGAGGCGGGCGCCTTCCCCGAGTGGGAGCTGGGCATCCAGGTCTTCCCGGACACGCCGGACCAGATGTTCGAGGGCATCGACCTGCTGGACTCGACGAAGATCGTCCCCGAGGAGCTGGCCCCGGTCCAGGCGATCGGCCTGCTCACGCTCAACGCCAACACCTCCAACTTCTTCGCCGAGACCGAGCAGGTGGCCTTCCACGTCGGTCACCTGGTGCCCGGCATCGACGTCACCGACGACCCGCTGCTGGCCGGGCGGCTGTTCTCGTACCTCGACACCCAGATCACCCGGCTGGCCGGGCCGAACTTCGCGCAGATCCCGATCAACCGCACCCACGCGCCGGTCAACGACATGCAGCGGGACGGGTTCCACCAGACGGCCGTGCACCGGGGCGTCGCGCCGTACCGGCCGAACTCGCTCGACGGCGGCTGCCCCTTCACGGCCGGGGCGGGCGAGGGGGCGTTCGTCGAGGTGCCGGTGGAGGTGTCAGGCCGCAAGGTGCGTGAGGCGCCGGCCTCGTACGCCGACCACTTCAGCCAGCCGCGGCTGTTCTGGCTGAGCATGTCGCCGGTCGAGCGCGAGCACATCATCGCGGCCTACACCTTCGAGCTGGGCAAGTGCTACGAGCAGGCCATCAAGGAGCGCTACCTGAAGGTGCTGGCCAACATCGACCCCGTCCTGTGCGAGAAGGTCGCCGAGGGCCTGGGGCTGCCCGTGCCGGAGGCGCCCGAGCCGCTGGCCGAGCCCACGCCGAGCCCGGCGCTGTCCATGATCGGGAAGACCTGGCCGACGGACGGCCGGCTGGTCGGCATCATCGCCGCCGACGGCGACGTGGCGGAGGTCGAGGCCATCCGTCAGGCGGTGCTCGAAGGCGGCATGACGCCGCTGATCATCGCGCCGACCGGCGGCATGCTCGGCGGGACCCTGCCGGTGCAGCGCACGTTCGTCACCGCCCGGTCGGTCGAGTTCGACGCGCTGCTGGTGGCGAGCGCGCCGCCGCCCGGCAACGACGCGTACGGCGCCCGCGACGCGAAGGCGGGCGGCGGCACGGACGCCCCGGTCGACCCCCGCGTGCTGCTGCTGATCAACGAGACCTACCGCCACGCCAAGCCGATCGGCGGCTGGGGGACGGCCGCGCAGGCCATCTCCCAGGCGGGCGTCCCGCCGCAGGCCCCGGGCCTGGCCATCGCCGAGGACGGCATGACGGCCCTGGAGGAGACGCTCCGGCTCCTGGCGGCGCACCGCGTCTGGGACCGCTTCCCCGCCGCCGCGTCCCTGGCCTGACCCCCGTGGTCCGCCCCGGCCGGAGGAGCGGTCACGCCGCCTCCGGCCCCGGGGTGCGGGGCAGGGCGAACCAGGTGGCCTTGCCGAGGCGGTCGGGCCAGGTGAGATAGCGCTGCGGGTGGCAGCCGTAGAAGCCGTCCGACAGGATGGCGACGATGTGCAGGCCGCGCCCGCGCTCGTCGCCGCTGCCGGGCATCCGCGGCGCGGGCAGCGGGCGCCCGCTGTCGACCACCACGCACACGATCTCTCTCGGGTCGGCGCTCACCGACATCTCGTACGGCGGATCCCCGTACAGCAGCGCGTTGGTGACGATCTCGCTCATCATCAGCACGGCGTCGTCGACCAGCTCGGCGTCCACGCCCAGCTTCTCCAGCGCCTCCCGGGCGGCGGCGCGGGCCTGACCGACCGCCTGGGCGTCTCCGGGCAGCGGCCATGCGTACTGCGTGCGGCTGTGCGGGGCTGGTCGCAGCGTGCTCATGACGGGCCTTTCCCGAGGGCGCTTTTACAGGCTGTACGAAGACAGGAGCGCTCCAGGTTGAATCCCGGTATGTCCCCTGGGCGTGACACCTTCGTCACGCATGGGTCAGGTGGCCGAGGCGATCGCGATGCCGAGACACATCTCGTCGGCGGTGCCGTCGCCCCACACGACGTAGCGCGGGTCGAGTTTCTGAAGCTGCGGGACCTTGGCGCGCAGCCCGGCGTCGTGGGTGCAGGTGACCCGGACCACGTCGCCCCGCTCCACCGCGACGGGCTCGGGCAGCGGCTGCAACGCCTGGTCGTCGAAGTTGTAGGCGGGCACGTCGAGCAGGGTCCTGGCCTCGGGCGTGCCGGGGTTGAGCTCCACCTTGATGGCGCGGCCGAGAAGGTGCATGTGACCGGCCATGGCGTGGATCTCGGCGGGCCACTCGACCGGCAGGTCGCAGTGCTGGGTCGGGCCGGGCTTCGACGGGCCGCACTGCCGTGTCAGCGCCTCGACCTGGCCGAGTGAACTCTCCCCGAACCTGCGGCCGAGGTCCTTGACCGCGGCCGCGCGGTCGCAGAGCGGCCCGGACTCCTCAGGCGTGCAGGGCAGCTCGATCGGGGCGGCGAAGAGCACGGTGTCGAACGGCTGGAGCTCCCGGTCGGTCACCCGCAGCCGGATGCCGGACCGGTCGGTGCCGGGCTTCCCCTCCACGTCGAGCGTGTTGTAGTGCACCTGCATGACGAGCCGGCTGCCCGGCGGCATCGCGTAGCCGTGCGACGGGTCGAGCAGCACCTCTTCGGTGCCGGGCGCCCAGTGCGCCACCCACGAGGCCTCGTCGACCCCGCCGTCGCCGAAGCAGGTGTATCCCTCGCCTGGCGCGCTCTCGTCGAGCCGCTCGGCCTCGGCCACCTGCTCGGGGCCGACCCGGTAGAAGATCGCGTGGTGCACCAGGTCGGTGTTCTGCGGCTGGAACTGGGCGCCGGTGAGGAACACCTGCTTCTCCAGCCCCGGGTCGATGAGGAAGCACCGGTAGTCGTCGGTGCCGCCGTTCGGCGGCGCGGGGCTGTACGCCTCGGGCATGGTGAGGGTCACGAACCGCTCGCCGTCACGCAGCGGCGACGCCTCGGGGGTGTGCGCGCCGTGCCCGGAGTGGCCCACGCCCGGCGGCGGGCCGGTGGCCGTGGCACCGCACGCGGCCAGTAATACCGTCGCGGCCAGAGCGGATGCCGTACGGATCAGTCGTTTCATGCGTGCCACCCTGGCCGGGCGCGCGGCGCGGGTCATCCCTCTGCGGTGCCATCCCGCTCCGCCTGAGGGATGACCCGGCGATCATTGGCCGGCCAGTCCGGTGTGCGCGACGCCGCGCACGATCTGCCGCTGGAACAGCACGAACACCACCATCAGCGGCAGCCCGGCGAGCACCACCGAGGCCATGATCTGCGCGTACCGCAGGCCGAACGTGCCCTGCACCACGTTGGCCAGGCCGACGGGCAGCGTCATGGTGTTCGGGTCGGTGGACACCAGGAACGGCCAGAGGAAGTTGTTCCACGTGGTGATGAACGTGAAGATCGCCACCGCGGCCAGCACCGGCCGTGAGAGCGGCAGCACGATCGTGAAGAACACCCGCCAGCGCCCGGCCCCGTCCACGAACGCGGCCTGCTCCAGCTCCGGCGGCACGTCCTGGAAGAACTTGTACAGGATGTAGACGATCAGCGGCGCCGCGACCTGCGGCAGGATGATCGCCCACCAGGTGTCGACCAGCCCGAGCGCCACCATCTCGGCAAACAGCGGCGCGATGAGCACCTGCGGCGGCACCATGATCCCGGCCAGGATCAGCGCCAGCAGCGCCCGCTGCCCCTTGAACTGGGTGCGCGCGAACCCGTACGCCGCCATCGCCGAGAACAGGACGGTCAGGAAGGTGACGATCACCGCGGTCACGGTGGAGTTGACGGCCCACTTGATGATGCCGCCGGTGCCCAGCACCAGCTCGTAGGCGTCGAGGGTGACGCGGCTGCCCACCCATTCCAGCGGCAGCTTGGTGGTCTCGTCCTCGGGCTTGAGCGAGGTGGCGACCGCCCAGGCGATGGGCGCGATCCAGATGACGGCCAGCACCAGGGCCGCCACCAGAAGGATGAGCTGGCTCACGCTGAACCGCTTGGTCATGACGAGACCTCCGCGCGCTTGCGGAACAGCCGGAGCTGCGCCAGGGAGACGATGACGATCAGGACGAACAGGATGTAGGAGACGGCAGACGCGTAGCCGATGCGGTAGCCGGTGAAGCCGACGTCGTAGGCGTACTCGATGATCGGCCGGGTGGCGTCCTCGGGCCCGCCGCCGGTCATCAGGTAGATCTGGTCGAACACCTTGAGCGAGGCGAGCAGCTGCAGCACGATGATCAACACCGTAGTACGGCTGAGCATGGGCAGCGTGATCGACCGGAGCTTGTCCCAGGCGGACGCCCCGTCGATGGCGGCTGCCTCGTACAGGTGCTGCGGGATCGACTGGAGCGCGGCCAGATAGAGCAGGAAGTTGAAGCCGACCGTCCACCAGACGGTGGTGAGCACCACCGACCACATGGCCGTGCCGGGGTCGCCGAGCCACAGGACGTCGGTGCCGAGCGTGCCGTTGAGCAGACCGTACTCGGGCGGGTAGATCATCTGCAGCCACAGGATCGACACCACGGCCGAGGGCAGCAGGAACGGCCCGAAGAACGACAGCCGCCACAGCCACTGCACGAACCGCAGGTGGTGCACCAGCAGCGCCAGGCCCAGGCCGAGGAGCACCAGCGGGATCGTGCTCAGCACGGTGAAGACGAGCGTGTTCCACAGCGAGCGCCACATGCGCGGGTCGCCGAACGCCTCGGCGTAGTTCGAGAAGCCGACGAAGCGGTCGTTGCTGCCGGCGATGTTGACGTCGGTGAAGCTCATCCGCAGGCCGAGCAGCGTCGGCCAGACGAGGAAGGCGACGTAGACCAGCAGGAAGGGCACCACGAACAACAGCCCGTGCTGCGTCCAGCCCCGCTTGACCTGGGCCTTGGCCGCGGGGGCGGTGGCGGCGGGGGCGGCGACGGTGGTCGTCATCATCGCTCCTCGGCGGGGAAGGGGTTCGGGGCGGACATCAGCCGGTTCAACGCCGCCTTGGCGTTGGCCAGCCCCTCTTCGGGTGTGCGTTCACCGCTGATGACCGGGGAGAACGCGCCGCCGAAGTCGATCCACAGCCGGGAGGCCGATCCGGTGTACCAGACCTGGGGGTCGAGGGCGACGTCGGTGATGACGGAGCGGTACTCCGACTGCGGCTGCAGCGCCAGGTAGTCGGGCTCCTGGAGCGCGGGCAGGTAGGAGGGCACGTGCCCGGCGACGGCCCAGTCGGCGCTGTTCTTCACCAGGTAGGCGATGAACTGGTAGGTGGCCCGTTCCACCTCGGGGTCCCGGTCGCGCTGGTGCGGCAGCACGAACACGTGGCAGTCGGCCTGGGCCGCGCCGTTGCCGAAGACGCTGGGGAAGCGCGTCATGCTGAACGGCGTCTTGCGCTCCTTCAGTCCGGTGACCTCCCAGTCGCCGTTCCACAGGAACGCGGCCTCACTGTTGGTGAACTTGGCCACCGACGCGCCGTAGTCGGTGGTCGGGTCGCACAGCTCTTCCTCGCCGAGCCGGCGCATGAACCGCAGCGCCTCCAGCGCCTTCTGGTCGTCGATGGTGACCTGGCTGCCGTCCTCCGACAGGAGGGTGCCGCCGCTCTGGGGGTAGAGCGAGTACCACACGCGCCAGGGGCCGACGGTGCCGAGGCCGAGCGCGTCGAAGACCAGCGGCGGCTTGCCGCCGAGCGCCTGCTTGGCCTTGCGGAGCTGCTCCAGGAGCTGGTCGGGGCCGGTGGTGGGCTGCAGTTTGCCGTCGGCGCCGAGCAGGCCGGCCTGCTTGCAGACGTCGGTGTTGTAGTACTGCACCATCGGGTGCGCGTCGAACGGCACCGCGTAGAGCGTGCCCTGGTAGTGGGCGCGCTGCCAGATGGGCGGGCTGAAGTCGGCGGGCTTGAGCCCGTGCTCCGCGAGCAGGTCCATGTTGATCGGGTCGAGGATCTCGCCCGCGCCGATGCCGGCGAGCCTGGCCAGGTGGAAGGTGGCGACGTCGGGCGACCGGCCGCCGGCGCCCGCCATGGCGATCTTCGTGTAGTACGGCTCGCCCCAGGCGAGCACGTTCTCCTCGATGAAGACGCCGGGGTTGTCCTTGGCGAACGCGCCGACCATCTGGTTCATGATGATGCCGTCGCTGGCGCCGAGGAAGTGCCAGTACTTCACGCGGGTCTGGGACGATCCGAGCCCCACGGGGAGGGCGCAGCCCGAAGCGGCGGCGCCGAGGAGAGCAAGGCTTCCGCCGAGCAGGTGCCGACGGGTGATCGCTGGGGGGTCTTGCACGGTGGCCTCTTCCTTCACCGAGCTATCGCTTGGCCATGTTCTCGCTGACATCGACGGTTTCAGGGGCAGGGAGACAGGCTGGGATATCCGTCCGGCAGAGCTGCCGGACGGGCTACGCCGCAGGCCGTTCGGGTCGCGAGGCCCCATGTTTCGGCGGGGTTACCCGAGTGTTAGCGGTAACAAGCACTCTGTCAAGAGTCCCCCTGCAACCGCTTGCTTTCCGTGATCCGAAGCGCCCCGCACCCTTGACCCTCGCGCTTGATAACGCTAACAATCTCAAGAGCGCCGACAACCGCAAGGAGCCCCCCGTGCACGACGCCCGCCTCACGATCGATCCCGCGTTCCGGGTGGCGCCGGTGCGGCGCCGCACCTTCGGCACCTTCGTCGAGCACCTGGGCCGGTGCGTCTACACCGGCATCTACGAGCCCGACCACCCGGGCGCCGACGACGACGGCTTCCGCAGCGACGTCCTCGACCTCACCCGCGAGCTGGGCGTCAGCACCGTCCGCTACCCCGGCGGCAACTTCGTCTCCGGCTACCGCTGGGAAGACGGCATCGGCCCGAAGGAGAACCGCCCGCGCCGGCTCGACCTCGCCTGGCACAGCACCGAGACGAACGAGGTCGGCGTCGACGAGTTCGTGCGCTGGTGCCGCAAGGCCGGGGTGGAGCCGATGATGGCGATCAACCTCGGCACCCGCGGCATCGCCGAGGCGGTCGACCTGCTGGAGTACTGCAACCACCCGTCCGGCACCGCGCTGTCCGACCTGCGCGCCGCCTACGGGGCCAAGGAGCCGCACGACATCCGCATGTGGTGCCTCGGCAACGAGATGGACGGCCCCTGGCAGACCGGGCACAAGACCGCCCGCGAGTACGGCCGGCTCGCCGCCGAGACCGCCAGGGCCATGCGCATGGTCGACCCCGCCCTGGAGCTGGTCGCGTGCGGCAGCTCCGGCTCGTCCATGCCCACGTTCGGCGCGTGGGAGGCGACCGTCCTGGAGGAGACGTACGACGTCGTGGACTTCGTCTCCTGCCACGCCTACTACGAGGAGAAGGACGGCGACCTCGGCAGCTTCCTGGCGTGCTCGACCGACATGGAGTACTTCATCCGCTCGGTCGTCGCCACCGCCGACCACGTCGGGGCCAGGCTCAAGTCGCGCAAGCGGATCGACATCTCCTTCGACGAGTGGAACGTCTGGTATCTGTCGCGCTTCCAGGCGGCCGAGCCGCCGCGCGACTGGCCGGTCGCGCCGCCGCTGCTGGAGGACCACTACCACCTGGCGGACGCGGTGGCCTTCGGCGGGCTGCTCATCACCCTGCTGCGCAACAGCGACCGGGTGACGGCCGCCTCCCTGGCCCAGCTCGTCAACGTGATCGCGCCGATCATGACCGAGCCGGGCGGGCGGGCCTGGCGGCAGACCACCTTCCACCCGTTCGCCCAGGCCAGCCGGTACGCCGCCGGCGACGTGCTGCGGGTCGAGCCGGTCTCACCCTCGTACGAGACCGCCGAGTACGGGGAGCAGCCGCTGCTGCACGCGGTCGCCACCCACTCCGACCAGGGCGTCACGATCTTCGCCGTCAACCGGTCCGTGGACGGGCCGCTCTCCCTGGAGCTCGACGCCCGCGCGCTCGGCGGCGCGCGCATCACCTCGGCCACCACCCTCACCGACCCGGACGTCTACGCCCGCAACAGCGCCGACGACCCGGACCGGGTGGCTCCCCGCGCCAACGAGAACGTGGAACAGGACCCGATGCGCGTCCTCCTCCCCCCGGTGAGCTGGAACGTCATCCACCTCTCCTGACATCGGCGGCCGGATTCACGGCCGAAGATGAGCCGACGGCGGGTAGGCGGACGTGCGGTGGCCGTCGAAGGTCTCCAGGCCGGTGAGGCGGTAGCCGTGCTCCGCCTCACTGGCGGCGTTGCCGACGTCGACGACGGCGGCGACGTCCCAGGCGCCCCTGACCTTGTGCTCGACGGTGTAGCGGAACTCGTTGAAGTCGATGGTGGAGTCCTTGAAGGTGTTGACGACGGTGAGCGAACTCCGGCCGGCGGTCAGCTGTGGCGGAATGTGGAAGAGCTGGTCCCTCCATCTGTAGCGAAGCCCGGTGGCGGGCAGCGGGTTCCATTGTCCGGCCGGCGTCCCGTTCACCTGGATGGTGGCACACTGCCGGCCGACGGAGGCATCCAGGCGACGGGTCAGCCGCACTCCGGTGTTGGCCGGGTCGACGGTCACGGTGAACCGGCTCGACCCGCCACGGCCGAACGCACGACCGTCGTCGGTGATGATGGGATTGGGGGCACAGCTGATGAACATCCCCAGGGCACCGGCCACCGCCACGGCTGTCAGGATGACCGGCACCACGACGCGGCGCTGTTTCCAGCGGACGGCCCGAGCCGGAGCCGCCCGCGTTTCGTCGCCCGGCCTTGACGCGGCAGGCATTCGGGCGAGGCAGGCCCGTTCCCAAGCCCGTTCCCACGCCGGAAGGTGTGACTCGGGAACCTGGCAGGCCCGCAGGAACGCCATCATCAGCCCCTTCTTGGGGAAACGCCGGCCGGCCAGCATGTCCGCACAGGTGGCGCGCGGCAGCCGCTCCCCGCCGGCCCGATCGGCCCGTGCCTGCAACTGCCGGAGGGACGCGTCGGACCGCGCGAACTGCTCGGCCAGCAGCGTCACCAGATCCTCATGGCAAGCCACCGACTCCAGGACCGGCCCTGGATCGTCGCCGCCGTCAGGACTCTTGCTCACCTCAGCCCCTGCCCTGATGCCCACTCGCCTCCCACATCCGCCTGAAAAGTGTACGGACGATGACCCTCCGTGTCCGGCGGATGACCTGCCACCGCGGCGGGGTCGCGCGGTGTCCGGGACTGGCCACCTCGCGGACCAGCTCGGACGGGTGTGTCCGAGCCCCTGTTGGACACCCGGCCGCGGCGGCTTCGCTGAGCCGTGAGCCCACCCGGGCAGCGCATCAGCCGCAGGCCGTCACAGGGCGGCGCGGCCGAGCACAGAGAACAGGAGTTCACCCATGTCAGGCATCACCAAGAAGCTGTCCCCCCTCACCCTGCTGACCACCGTCGCGGCCATCAGCGCCGCGCTGCTCACCGCGAGCCCGGCCCCGGCGAGCGCCGCCCAGGAGCGCACCCACATGGCCTCTTCCTGCGGCCTCTACCGGGACGGCGACGCGGCCATGTACAAGAACTGCGCCGGCGCCAACCAGAACATCTTCGTCACCTACTGGGTGGGCGGGAACACCTACTTCTGCGTGCCGGCGGGCGCGGCGAGGTACGTCGGCCAGTGGCGCTTCGTGTTCAGGGCGTACGAACGAGGCGGCTGCTGACCCGCGCACGACTCCGGGCCGTACGGGCGCCACCCGTACGGCCCGGCCCGTCGCGCTACGGGGCGGGGGCGGTGCTCTCGCGGACGACGAGCTGGGGTTCGACCAGGCGGCGGGCCGGCTCGGTGTGCCCCGCCATGCGGTCGAGCAGCAGGTGGAAGGCGTGCCTGCCGACCTCGCCGAACTCCTGGCGTACCGTCGTCAGCGGCGGCCAGAAGTAGGCCGCCTCGGGGATGTCGTCGAAGCCCACCACGCTCACGTCGTCGGGCACCCGGCGGCCGGCCTCGCGCAGGGCCCGCATGAGGCCGAGCGCCATCTGGTCGTTGCCCACGAAGATCGCCGTCACCGAGGGGTCGTCGGCCAGCATCCGGCCGAGCTCGTGGCCGGAGCGCGGGCTCCAGTCGCCGCGCAGCGGCTCGGGGACCGGGCGGCCCGAGGACTCCAGCACCTGCCGCCAGCCGTCGATCCGGTAGTTGGCGTCGAGCCAGTCGACGGGCCCGCCCAGGTGGTGGACGGTGCGGTGGCCCAGGTCGAGCAGGTGGCGGGTGGCCCGGGCCGCCCCGGCGCGCTGGTCGACGGTGACGACGGGGACGGGGATGTCCTCCCCTGCGTCGACCGCCACCACGGGCAGGTCGCGCGGCAGGTGGCGCAGGCCGTCGGCGGCGGATTCGTGCGGGGCGAGGATGACGACGCCGTCGACCGCCTGGGCGCGCAGCCGCCGCACCGCCTCCTCGATGGACCGCCTGCTGAGCAGGCTCAGGCTGGCGATGCTGACGCTGTAGCCGCTGAGCCTGGCCGTCTGCTCGATGCAGTAGAGAGTGGACGCGGGACCGTACAGGGTGGTGTCGATGCTGACCACGCCGAGCACGCCCGAGCGGCCGGTGACGAGCTGGCGCGCGGCCAGGTTGGGCCAGTAGTCGAGCTCGCGCACGGCGGCGAGCACCCGCTCACGGGTCTCCGCGCGCACCCGGTGCGGCGCGTTGAGCACCCGTGAGACCGTCATCGCCGAGACACCCGCCAGTGCTGCCACGTCACCCAGCACCGCGGGCCTGCGCGGAGCCGCGGGTTCGTCTCCTTTGCCGGCCATGCGCTCACCCCCCACTTCTTTTGCAATAACGCTAACAGGGGGATAACCGATTTCGCGGCCAGGCTCTCCATCAAACGATTGACGGAGTCTGCCGGCAGAACTAGGTTCGGTCCATGAGCCCTCCGGAGAACCCGCAGGCCGCCGTGATCCTCAAGGCGGCCACGGAGCTGTTCGCGGCCCACGGCTACGACGGCGCCTCCACCAGGAAGATCGCCGACGCGGCCGGGCTGAACATCGCCACCGTCAACTACCACGTGGGCGGCAAGCGCGAGCTCTACCTGGCGGTGATGGAGCGCGCCCACCGCGCCGAACGCGCGGCGCTGGAGTCGGCGCTGGCCGCGATGCCCGGCGGCGACCCGGTGACCGCGATCCACCACCTGATCGACGCCTACCTCGACTTCTGCGTGGCCCACCCGGAGGTGCCCGCGCTGTGGATGCACCGCTGGCTCTCCGACGCCGGCGACGTGAACGAGCTGGAGCGCCGGTACGTGACCCCGCTCGTCACGACGGTGACCACCACCCTGCGCCCGCTGATCGACAGCCGGGTGGACGTGGAGTACGCGCTCTGGTCGGTGATCTGGTGCGTGCACGGCTTCGCCAAGGGCGGCGTGCTCGACGCCGACGGCCGGCGGCGCGGCGTGGGCGACCCGGCGGCGCTGCGCCGCTTCCGCGGCTACCTGCACCTGTCCGTGCACCGCGCGCTGGGCCTGCCGGGTGAGGCGCCATGACGGCGCTGGCGGGCGAGCGGCTCGGCCGGGGGCGGCTGCTCGGCTACGGCGTGGGCTCCGTCGGCACCGGCGTGTTCTCCACCGTGCCCGGCCTGCTGCTCCTGTACTACCTGACCGACATGCTCGGCGTGCCCGCCGCGCTCGCGGGCGCGGTGCTGGTCGCGCCGAAGATCTGGGACGTGCTGCTCAACCCGCTGGTGGGCGCCGTCAGCGACCGCGAGGCGGTGCGCACCGCCCGCCGCACCCGCCTGCTGCTGACCGGGGCTGGGCTGCTGCCGGTGGCGTTCGCGCTGATGTTCGCGGTGCCGGAAGGCGTGCCCGGCGCGCTCTGGACCGGGGTCGCGTTCCTGCTGGCGGCGACCGCGTTCGCCTTCTTCCAGGTCCCGTACGTGGCGCTGCCCACGGAGATGTCGCCGTCGCCGTCGGAGCGCACCCGGATCATGTCGTGGCGGGTGGTCTGCCTGACCGTCGGCATCCTGGTCGCGGGCGGGCTCGCCCCGGCCGTGGTGGACCTGGCGGGCGGCGGCAGGCCCGGCTACGTCGTCATGGGCGTGGTGATCGGCGCGGTGATGGCCGCCGCGCTGTTCACCGCCACGCTCTCGACCCGCTGGGTGGCCTCCGCGCCGGGGCCCAAGCCGCTCGGGGCGGTGGCGGCGTTCCGGCTCGCCCGCGGCAACGCGCCGTTCTTCGCGCTGCTGGCGGCGTTCGTCGTGCAGGCGCTGGCGGTGGCGGTGATGCTGGCGGGCGCCCCGTACGTGGCCGCGTACCGGTTCGGCGACTACACGCTGACGACGGTGATGTTCGTCTGCCTGGTGGCGCCCAGCATGCCGGCCGTCCCGGTGTGGGCGCGGCTGGCCGGCCGGTACGGCCCGGTCCGCTGCTACCTGGCCGCCTCGATCGGGTTCGGCGTGGTGGCGGTGGCGCTGGTCCCGGCGATCTCCCTGCGGGCGACGGCCGTCACGCTGGCGCTGATCGCGGTCGCCGGGATCTGCTACGCGGCGCTGCAACTGCTCCCGCTGGCCATGCTGCCCGACACCGTGCACGCCGACGCCGTCCGCACCGGGCACGCGCAGGCGGGCGCGTTCACCGGGCTGTGGACCGCGGGCGAGACGGCCGGGCTGGCGCTCGGCCCCGGCCTGTACGCGCTGGTGCTGTCGGTCGCGGGGTTCGTCTCCGCGTCCGCCGAGACGCCGGTCGCTCAGGAGCCCGCCGCGCTGACCGGGCTGCTGCTCGGGTTCACCGCGCTGCCCGCCCTGCTCATCCTGCTCAGCCTGCCGTTCATCGTCCGCTACGGCCGGCTCGCCACCTCACCGAAGGAGAACCGTTGAACCTGCCCGAGACCGGGAGGACGGCCGAGGACCTGCTCGCGGAGCTGGCCCGGCTCACCGAGCACGACCTGCCCGTGCGGGGCGGTCAGGTGACCTCCTACGTGTACGACACCGGACGGCCCGAGGTGCACGAGGCGGCGGCCCGCGGCTACGCCGCGATGCTGGAGGTCAACTGCCTCGACCCGACGGCGTTCCCGAGCATCGTCGAGATGGAGAAGCAGGTCGTCGGCGCGGTCGCCGACCTGCTCGGCGGCGGTCACGGCATCTTCACCAGCGGCGGCACCGAGTCGATCATGCTGGCGGTGAAGGCCGCCCGCGACGCGGCCGCCAGGCCCCGGCCCAACCTGGTGCTGCCGGTCACCGCCCACCCGGCCTTCCACAAGGCCGCCCACTACCTGGGCGTCGAGGTCAGGGCGGTGCCGGTGGACCTGGAGACGTTCCAGGCCGACGTGCGGGCGATCTCCTCGTCCATCGACGAGAACACGGTGCTGGTCGTCGCGTCCGCTCCCTCGTACCCGCAAGGGGTGGTCGACCCGGTCGGCGAGATCGCCGGGATCGCGGCGCGGGCCGGGGTGTCCTGTCACGTGGACGCGTGCGTGGGCGGCTGGCTGCTGCCGTGGCTGCGCGAGGCGGGGGCGGACGTGCCGCCGTTCGACCTGTCGGTGCCGGGGGTGACGTCGATCTCCTGCGACCTGCACAAGTTCGGGTACGCGCCCAAGGGGGCGTCGGTGGTGCTGTTCGCCGACCCGGCGATGCGGCGGCGGGCCTACTTCGCGTCGGCGGCCTGGCCCGGCTACACGATCATCAACGCGACCGTGCAGAGCTCCCGTTCCGCCGGGCCGCTCGGCGGCGCCTGGGCCACCCTCCAGGCCCTCGGCCGGGAAGGATACGTCGAGCTGGGGCGGGCCACGCTGGAGGCGGCGAACCGGCTGCGCGCGGGCCTGGCCGGGATCGGCGGGCTGCGCGTGCTCGGCTCGCCCGGGTCGACGCTGGTCGCGTTCACCGGCGAGGACGTGGACGTGTTCACGCTCGCCGACGAGGCGCGGGCCCGCGGCTGGTTCCTGCAGCCGCAGCTCTCGTACGCCGGGATCCCGGCGAACCTGCACGTCACCGTCACGGGCGTGACGCTGGCCGGGGTCGACGCGATGCTGAAGGTGATCGCCGAGTCGGCGGAGTCGGCCCGCAATCTCGGCCCGCCCGCCGTCCCCGACGGGCTGGTCGAGCTGATCACCGGGCTGGACCTGGACGCGCTGGACGACGCCACCTTCGCGGAACTGGCCGCCTCCGTGGGCGTCGACCTGCGTCCGGGCGCGGGTCAGCCCCGGATGGCCGTGGTCAACGCCGTGCTGGACGCGCTCCCGGCCGAGCTGCGGGAGGCGATCCTGATCCGATTCCTGTCGGTGATCTACAGCTAGTACGGTCTGCGTTCGTGCCCCCGTTACCGCGCCTCTCCCTCGCCGCCTGGTCGGCCGCCGCCCTGGTCGCCCTGGTGCCCACCTGGTGGGCGTGGGAGGAGCGGCTGGCGCCGGAGGGCCTCCCCTACATCGTCGGCCTGGTGCGCCCGTACCCGCGCTTCTCCGGGACGCCGGTGCTGACGCCGCTGCTCACCCACCTCGGCGCGGTCGCGACGGCCGCCGTGACCTGGGCGCTCCCGGCCGTCCTGGTGCTGGCCGGGTTCGTCGGCCGCCTGCGCCAGGCGAACCCGGAGGCGGCGGCGCGGCGGGTCGCCTGGGGGCTGGTGACTTTGGCGGCCGTCAGGTCGGTCTCCGCGGACTTCACCATCCTGGTGCTCAGCCCCGAATGGTTCGCCGACGTCGCCGGTCAATGGGGGCCCGACCAGCTCTGCTATCTGCTCGCGGCCACCCTGGTCCTGCTCGCCCCACCGGGCCGGCCGTCCCACCCGGCCCCCGCCCTCCAGCCCCTCGGCCTGCGGGCGGCGGCCCTGGCAGCCGACTACGCGATCTTCCTCGTGGCCTGGGGCCTGGTGGACCTCCTCCTCGACGGCCGCTACCGGCCCAGGTCCGGCCTGCTCTTCTCCTGGCCTGGCCTTCGCCTGGAGGACCTGGCCCTGGTGGCGCTGCTCTTCCTGTACGTCTGGATTCCCCGCGGCACCACACCTGGCAAACGCCTGCTCGGACTCCGGGTGGAGGGCGCCGGGCCGGGGAAGGCGGCGCTGCGGGCGCTGCTCTTCCCCGTCGCCGTGCTGTGGCCAACTTACGGGCTGCTGTGGCTGGCCCTTGACGTCCTGTGGTCGTTCGTCGACAAGGAAGGGCACCTGCTCCACGACCGCCTCCTGGACACCTCGGTCAGGTGTTCGACGTCGAGGATGACGTGAGGCTGATCGCCACACTACGCTGTGGACATGGGGCGACAGGCTGACAGGGCGCGCGCGGCGTTGGTCGCGCTGCTTCGCCGGACGCCCACGGAGAAGAGCGAGCGCGACGTCGTCCAGAAGCTCACCGAAGGCGCATCGGCCGAGACGCTGCTGCGTGCCTGCCTCGCCCCCGTGGACCTGTTCTCCGACCCCCTGGACGAAGCGATCGATCAGGCCGAGGAAGAGATCGCCGGCTGGAACCGGGAGGGCATCCAGGTCATCACCCTGGGCGATGACGCATACCCCTGCCCGCTGAGGGATGTGTTCGATCGGCCTCCGCTGCTGTTCGCACGGGGACAGGTCCTCAACGACGACAACGGGGTCGCCGTCGTCGGTTCCCGGACGGTCTCGCCGGAAGGCCGATCATTGGCGACCACCCTGGCCACACGGCTGGTGGAGCGCGGGCTCACCGTGGTCTCGGGCCTGGCGGCCGGGGTCGACACCGCCGCGCACCAGGCCGCGCTCAGGGCCGGCGGGCGGACGGTGGCGGTCATCGGCACCGGCATCCGGCGCCACTTCCCCCCGGAGAATCTCGAGCTTCACCGAGAGGTCGCCGAGCAAGGGGCCGTGCTCTCCCAGTTCTGGCCGGACAGAGGGCCGGACAAGACGACGTTCCCCATACGCAACGGCACGATGTCGGGCTACAGCCTGGCCACGATCATCGTCGAGGCGAGCGAACGCAGCGGCACGCGCATCCAGGCGCGCAAGGCGGTGGAGCACGGTCGTCCGGTGATCCTGATGCGATCGGTGCTCGACCGCACGGAGTGGGGACGAGCTACGGCGCGCAAGCCCGACGTCCACGTGGCTCAGGACGCCCGCGAGGCGATGGCCATCGTCGACGATCTGCTCGACCGTCCCCAGCAACTCGAGGACCTGCTCTCGAGGATCGGCTGACTCATTGGCGGAGACATCCTCCCGGCTCCGGGACATGATCCGCGACCGCCTCGGCGCCATCATGACGAACCCCCTCTGGATCCCGAATGTCACCTGCGACGTCTGCACAGGACCCGTATCCGAGGACTACCGAAGGTGCTACCGCTGCAGCATGGATGCCCGTCAGGGCGTGCTGCCGGTCGCGCGTCGAGTCGTTCCTCTGACCTATGCCGTCGCGGGCACCCAGGCCGACCGGGACATGTACCGCTACAAAGAACCCATTCCCGAGGCATATCGGCTCCGCAATCCCTCCTACCAACGGCTCCTCCTTCTCCTCATGGGATTCGCCGATGTCCATGCTCGGTGTCTCGACACGTTCGCGTCCGAGCCTGTCACCGGGATGGCGGTGGTGCCCCACCAGCGGCTGTGGCCAACCGGCACCTCGTTCTCCTGGAGGACACATGGGTCCAGGGCGGTCACGCACAGTCAGCGGCGGCGACGCTCCTTCTCGCGGGCGCGGCTGAAGTGACCATCGTGGTCATCGCACGCCGCATTCGGACCGACTACAAGCCCGCCAACACTGAAGCTGCCTTTCAACGGATTCTCGCCGAGCGTGAGTACTCCTTGGACATCTGTCCCATCACAGGAGCGGGCTGCGGTCGCGGGCCTCGTTGACGCAGCGGAGGACCGGGGGTGCGGTGAGGGCCGAGGGGGGCAGGGTCGCGTCGGTGGTGATGTGGAAGGTGGTGGTCTCGCCCGGGAGGAGGGTGATCAGCATGGTGTCCACCGTGGCGGCGGGGTCCAGGCGGTCGGGGAAGAGGGACAGGTCGCGCAGGAGGGTGTGGGCGGTGACCGTGACGCGGTAGCCGCCGGGCGCCTGGTCGACGGATGCGTCGTAGGACGCCGGGGGGAAGGCGACGGCGGGGTCCTCGGTGAAGAAGGACAGGGTGCGCGTGTCGCCGAGGCGGACCGAGAGGAGTTCGCGGGCCGGGTCGTCGGGGGTGGCGACCGTGGGCGGGAGCGGGATGCGGGCCACCGACCGGGGTGCGGCCGAGACGTCCAGGACGTCCTTGGCCAGGGGTTCGCCGTCCAGCCCGAGGCGCATCACGAGCAGCGAGCCCCGCCACGCCGCCGGGGAGTCGTTGACCACGGCCACCGCGGAATCCTGCACCGTGAGCAGCCGGTCGGCGTAGAGGCGGCGGAGCGCGTACCAGAGGGGTTTGCGCCTGCCGTCGCCGTCGACCGCCGCCCAGGAGGTGACCGGCCAGCAGTCGTTGAGCTGCCAGACGATCGTGCCCATGCAGTACGGGGCCAGCGACCGGAACCGTTCGACGCCGAAGGCGATGGCGCGGGCCTGGTTGAGCTGGGTGAGGTAGTGCCAGTCGTCGAACGTCGAGGGCGCGGGCAGGTGGTCGCCGAGGCCGCGCAGCAGTTTGCCGTTGCCGTCGATCGCCTTCTGGTGGTGCAGCACCAGCGGCGCGTCGGCGGCCAGGTCGCCGGAGACGGCGCGGCGGAGCGTGGCGTAGGCGGGCGGCCCCTGGAAGCCGAACTCGGCGACGAACCTGGGCGTGTAGGTGGCGTAGTGGCGGTAGTCCTCGCGGTTCCACACGTCCCAGATGTGGACGGTGCCGCTGGACGGGTCGAGCGGCGGGGCGGCGGGGTCGGCGGAGAACGGGCTGCCCGGGATGTACGGCCTGGTCGGGTCCAGCTCGGCGACGATCGACGGCAGCAGTTCGTGGTAGAAGCCGCCGCCCCAGCTCCGGTGCTCCAGCTTGTCCTGCCAGCCCCAGTCGGCGTACCCCTCCAGGTTCTCGTTGTTGCCGCACCACAGCACCAGGCTCGGGTGCGGGGCGAGCCGGGTCACCTGCTCGCGCGCCTCGGCGGCCACCTCCGACCGGAACGGCTCCTCCTCCGGGTAGGCGGCGCAGGCGAACGGGAAGTCCTGCCACACCAGCAGCCCGAGCTCGTCGGCCAGGTCGTAGAAGTCGTCGCTCTCGTACAGGCCGCCGCCCCAGACGCGCAGCAGGTTGACGCCCGCGCCGGCCGCCTGGCCGAACCGCTCGGCGAGCCGGTCGCGGGTGACCCGGGTGGGGAAGCAGTCGTCGGGGATCCAGTTGACGCCGCGGACGAACACCGGCGTGCCGTTGACGGACAGCCGGAACGCCTCCCGCTCCAGCGAGACCGTGCGGAACCCGATCTTCCCGGTCCACGACGAGTCCCCGAGCCGCACGGTCAGCTCGTAGCGGTGCTGCTCCCCGTACCCGCGAGGCCACCACAGCCGCGGTCCGGGAACCGCCAGCGGCACCACGGCGTCCCGTTGACCGGCGGCGAGCCGTACCTCGGCGGCGACCCCGGCCACCTCGGCGGCCAGCGTGAGCGGCTCCTCGGTGGCGCGCTCGACCCTGACGTGCACGTCCACCCTGCCGGAGCCGTCGCCGGCGACGGTGGCGAGCGGGCGGACCTCTGCCAGGCGGGCGCCGCTCCAGCTCTCCAGCCCGATCGGCCGCCAGATCCCGGCGGTGACCAGGGCGGGCCCCCAGTCCCAGCCGAAGTTGCAGGCCATCTTGCGGACGAACGCGTACGGCGCCTCGTACGCGCCCGGGCGGAACCCGAGCACGGCCCGCCGCTCCTCCGCGTACTCCAGCGCCGAGGCGAAGGTGACGGTGAGCGTGTTCCCGCCCTCGCGCAGCAGGTGCCGCACCGGGAACCGGTAGGAGCGGTGCTGGTTGGCGGTGGCGGCGACGCGCACCCCGTTCAGGGTGATCTCGGCGACCGTGTCCAGCCCCGCGCACACGAGGTCGGTGCGCTCGTGCTCGTCGCCCGTCCAGGAGAACGCGGTCGTGTACGTCCACGCGGTGCGGCCGATCCAGCCGAGCCGGTTCTCGTTGTCGTCCAGGTACGGATCGTCGATGAGACCGGCGGCCAGCAGGTCGGTGTGCACGCACCCCGGCACCGTGGCCGCCACGTCCCCCGATTCCGCCGACAGGACCCAGCCGTCGTGCAACGGTCGGTACGAGCTCAAGAAGGTTCTCCTCGGCAGTCGTCGAGCTTGGCGCAGGCCACGAAATGGCCGGGCGCGGCCTCGTACAGGCCGCCCGTCGCGCCGTGCTCGTGGTACAGGCAGGTCTCCACCGGCGCGGCGTCCTCCCACGGGACGTGCAGCCGGGGCACGGACGACAGGAGCTGCCTGGTGTAGGGGTGCAGGGGGCCGTCGAACACCGTGGGCGTCGGCCCCATCTCGACCACGGCGCCGCTGCGCAGCACGACCGTCCGCTCGGCCAGGTAGTGGCCGAGCGACAGGTCGTGCGTCACGTACAGCACGCTCAGCCCGCGGCCCTTCAGCTCGGCGAGCAGGTTGAGCACGTCGATGCGGGTGGAGGCGTCCAGCATGCTGGTGATCTCGTCGGCGATCAGCAGCTTCAGGTCGAGCAGCAGCGCCCTGGCGATCAGCAGGCGTTGCAGCTGACCGCCGCTGAGCTGGTGCGGGAACTTGCCGAGCACCTCGCGCGGGTTGAGCCGCACGTCCTCGACGGCGGTGTCGACCCGCTCGGCCCACTCCCGCTCGGGCACCGCCGGGTAGTAGCTGTCCTTGATCATCCGGAACACCCGGTCGGCCTTGAAGATCGGGTTGTAGCAGCTGAACGGGTCCTGGAAGACGCCCTGGACGGTCCGGTAGTACTCCTTGCCCGGCTTGACCGGCACGCCGTCCACGGTGATGGACCCGCCGGTCATCGGGATCAGGCCGAGGATCATCTTGCCGATCGTGCTCTTCCCGCTGCCGCTCTCCCCGATGAGGGAGACGACCTCGCCGGGCCGCACCTCGAAGCTCACCGCGTCCACGGCTGTCAGCGTCCGCCCGCCGAAGGTCCCGACCTTGTAGACCTTGGTGACGTTCTCGACTTTCAGCATCAGGCCTTCCAGCACGCGACGAAGTGGTTGGGCTCGATCTCGGTCACCGGCGGCTCCTCGGCGCACACCTCGCCCGCCAGCGGGCAGCGGTCGCGGAAGCGGCAGCCCTGAGGCGGGTTCAACAGCGACGGCGGGCTGCCGGGGATGCCGGCCAGCTTGCGTTCGGCGTGGCGGACGCCGATCTCCGGCAGCGAGTTGATCAGCAGTTTCGTGTACGGGTGCTTCGGCGCCTTGATCAGCTTGCCCGACGGCGCCTTCTCCGCCAGCTTGCCCGCGTACATGACCATGACCGTGTCGGCGATGTGCGAGGTCAGCGCCAGGTCGTGGGTGATGAAGATCATGCTCTTGACGTAGCCGCCGTCGCGGAACCCGAGCAGCGCCTTGGCCACCGCCTTCTGGGTGGACACGTCCAGCGCGGAGGTGACCTCGTCGGCGATCAGCAGCGCCGGGTCGAGCAGCGTGGAGATGACCATCACCATGCGCTGCTTCTGGCCGCCGGACAGCTCGATCGGGTAGCGGTCGAGCACCTCGCGCGGCAGCCCCACCAGGCCGATCCGGCTCTCCAGCTCCTTCCTGTCGAGCGTCACGCCGCGCGAGCGCAGCAGCTCGCCCACCATCTTGCCGATCCGGCGGGTGGGGTTCATCGCGCTCATCGAGTACTGCGGGATGAGCGAGATCTCGTGGAAGCGGAAGGGGTTCATCGCCCGGTCGTCGCCGATCGGCAGCTCCCGGCCGTCGAGCTCGACGGTGCCGCCGACGTGGCGCATCCGGCCGTCCATCCGGATGAGGCTCTTGCCCAGCGTGGTCTTGCCGCAGCCGGACTCGCCCGCGAGACCGAGGATCTCGCCGTCGTCCATGGTGAAGGAGACCCCGTCGAGCGCCTTCACATCACCTCGGAGTGTCCTGTAGTGCACCCTCAGGTCGCTGACCCGCAGACTCATGTCTCCCTCAACTTCGGGTTGAAGACCTCGTCGAGGCCGACGTTCGCCACGTACAGGGCGCCCACCACGGCGGTGATGGCCGCGCCCGGCGGCACGAACCACCACCACAGGCCGAGCTGGAGCGCGCTCCACTGGGTCGCGTTCTGCAGCATCAGCCCGAGCGAGACGCCCTCGGTGGGTCCGAGCCCGATGAAGTCCAGCGAGGCGGCGATCAGCACCGAGCTGCCGAACAGCAGGATGAAGGTCATGAACAGGTAGCTGCTCATGTTCGGCGCGATCTCCCGCGCGATGATCCTGGGCGTGCCGACCCCGCTCAGCCTGGCCAGGTCGACGAAGTCCCTGGACCGCAGGGAGAACGTCTGCGCCCGGATCGCCCGCGCCGCCCACGGCCACGAGGTGAGGCCGATCAGCAGCGCCTGCATGCCGACGCTGCGGATGCCGAGGTAGGCGTTGATGATCATCAGGACGGCCAGCGTCGGGATGACCAGCACGATGTTGGTGAGCATGTTGAGCACCTCGTCCACCAGCCCGCCCCGGTAGCCGGCGGTGAAGCCGATCACCATGGCGATCACGGCCGCGATGCCGCCGCCGATCGCCCCGGCCAGGAAGGTGGTCCGCAGGCCGTACACGAACTGGGTGAAGACGTCCTGGCCCTGGGTGGTGGTGCCGAACCAGTGCTCCGACGAGGGCGGCAGCATCGGCATGGCGACGTACTCGTTGGGCGCGTCCACGTGCCAGACGACCGGCCCGAGCAGGCCGACCAGGGCGAGCGTGAGCACGATGGCGAAGCCGATGAGCAGCTTCGGGTTCCGTACGGCGAAGTAGAGCGCCTCGCGGCGCACCACGCGCTCCTCGGTGGGCAGCGCGGTCGTGGGGGCCGTGGTCATGCCTGCGCTCCCGCCATCCCGGTGCGCGTGCGCGGGTCGATCAGCACGTACACGATGTCGATGATGAAGTTGGCCACCAGCACCCCGATGACGATGAACATGAACGAGCCCTGCAGCAGGAAGTAGTCCTGGTTCTGGATGGCCTTGAGGATCAGGCTGCCGAGGCCCGGGTAGGAGAAGACGATCTCGGTGACCAGCGCGCCCGCCACCAGCACGCCGAGCTGCAGCGCCAGGCCGGTGATCTGGGGCAGGATCGCGTTGCGGTAGGCGTAGCGGCGGATCAGCCTGGCCGGCGCGCCGAGCGCCGCCAGGTAGGTGGAGTAGTCCGACTCCAGCTCATAGATGATCATGTTGCGCATGCCGATCGCCCACCCGCCGAGCGCCACGAGGAACAGCGACAGGAACGGCAGCGTCCAGTGGTGCAGCAGGTCGGACAGGAACGTCCAGGACCAGCTCGGCTGGAGCGAGAAGCTGTAGCCGCCGGCCACCGGGAACCACCCGGCCACCACGCCGAACCCCCAGGCCAGCAGCACGGCCAGCCACATGTACGGGGTCGCGGTGAGGACGTAGCCGACCGGCAGGGCGGTGTTGTCCAGCAGCTTCCTGCGCGCGGCGAACGCCCCGAACCGGTTGCCCGCCCAGTAGCTGAGCAGCACCGCCGGGATCATCAGCCCCAGCGTGTACGGGACCGCGCGCAGGATGACGTCGGCCACCGGCGTCGGGAACACGTAGATGCTGAGCCCGAAGTCGCCCCGGAACAGCGCCCCCCAGAAGTTCAGGTACTGCTGCCAGACCGGCTGGTCGAGGCCGAAGAGGTTGGTGTAGTAGACCCGCATCGCCTCCACGGCCGCGGGCTGCGAGACCCGGGCCCTGGCCAGCATGCTCGCCACCGGGTCGCCCGGCATGAAGCGCGGGATCACCCAGTTGACCGTGACGGCGGCCACGAAGGTCAGGCCGTAGATGAACAGTTTCCTGCCGAAGTATTGGCGCACGAGGATCTCCCCAAGGACCCCCTCCGCCAGGAGGACGGACGGAGGGGGTGGCCGATGTGGTCAGGTCATCCGGCTGCCGGCTGGAGCTGGGTCAGCGTCTCGAAGCCGCCGAGCTCCATCCAGTTGCGCCACATCGCGGGCGCGTGCTTGGGGGCGCCTTCCGCGGCGGAGGGCCAGTTCTTCCAGGTGGAGGTGCTGGACTGGGCCCACAGGCCGTTGTACCAGAGGGGGATGATCGGCATGTCGTCCATGTGGATCTTCTGGAGCTTGGAGATGACCGCCTTCATGCCCTCGATGTCGTCGGTCTTGACCTTGTCGAGCTGCTGGACCAGCTCCCAGGCCTCCTTGTTCTCGTAGCGCCCGAAGTTGACGGTGTTCTGCGTCTTACGGATCGGGAGCTGGAACATGTAGTCGTAGTAGGTCCAGGGGCTGCTGGACAGCTGACGCTCGTTGTTGATGATCAGGTCGAAGTCGCCCTTGCTGCGCTTCTCCACCAGCGCGTTGAAGTCGGGGAACTCGGGCGTGACCTCGATGCCGGCGGCCTTGGCGCTGGTGCCGATGACGCGGGCGGCCTCCATCCAGTCGGTCCAGCCGGTGGGCACCTCGATGGTCAGGCTGATCTTCGAGCCGTCCTTGTTCTCCACCAGGCCGTCGCCGTCGCGGTCGCGGTAGCCGGCGTCGGCCAGCATCTTCTTGGCCTCGTCGGTGCTGAAGGTGAAGCCGTCGGAGCTCACCACGCTCTGGTCGACGAACTGCTCCCACTGCGGCAGCAGGCCGGTCGGGCTGGACTCCTTGACCAGGTTGCCGTAGACGCCCTCGACGATCTTCTTGACGTCCACGGAGGTGGCCAGCGCCTTGCGGAAGGCCGGGTCGTCCATCGGCTTCTGCTTGGTGTTGGGCACCAGCCAGGCGGTGTTGGCCGACAGCATGTACGGCGGCTCGTTGTAGTACGAGGTGAGGCCGAAGTTGCCCTTGATCAGGTTGGCCACGCCGGGCAGGAAGTTGTTGCTCATGTCGAGCTGCTTCTGCAGCAGCATGCCCATGGCGACCTCGTTGCTCGGGGTGGCCACGTCCACGATGTAGCGCGGTTTGGGCTCCATGCCGAGCGCGGTCTTGCCCCACCAGTCGTCACGCTTGACCCAGACCACGCGGTCCTGGTCGTGGCTCTGGTACTTGTAGGCGCCGCTGCCGACCGGGTTCTCGTTGACCCCGTTGAGCACGTCCTCCTCGGAGCGCGAGCTCCACACGTGCTCGGGGACGATGACGCGGCTGTAGAGGTTGAAGTCCCACTCCTGGTAGCGGGCCTCGGAGAAGGTGAAGCGGACCGTCTGGTCGTCGACCGCCTCGACGTTCGCCAGCCAGTCCCACATGTTGTGGAACGGGCTCGTCTCCATCTTGCCGAGGCCGTAGGAGAACGCGACGTCCTTGGCCGTCAGCGGCTTGCCGTCGGACCAGGTGACGCCCTGGCGGATCTTGGCCTCGTACGTCTTGTCGTCGGCCCAGGCGCCGCTCTCGGCGATCCAGGGGACGAGTTTGGCCTGGTTGGGGTCGTAGTGGAAGAGCGTCTCGTACACCAGGCCCTTGGTGCCGGTGGCGGAGTCCCACTCGCGGATGGGGTTGAAGTTGGCCGGCGGGCCCCACTGGGTGCCGGTGGTGTACAGCGTCTCGTTGCGCGGCAGTTCGCCGCCGGCGTTGCCCTGGGCGGGCGCGCTGCCCGCCTGGGAGGTCTGGGCTGTCGGTGCGGCGGTGCCGCCGCCACCGGTACAGGCGGCTGCGGCCAGGCCAGCCGCGAGGAGCGGTATCAGAATCCGCGCCCGGGTCTGCATCTGAGCTCTCCTTCCCCCGCCGAGGCGGAGGGTCGACCATCTGTCCAACCCCGATGTCGGCGGTCCGGGACATACGCCGCCGCCCCGGCTCCGGGCGCCTATGGGAGCGCTCCCGCGACGCCCCGGAGAGGCGCCCTGCTGAACCGGGTAAGTACCGCGAAGGTAAATTCGCCGTGACAACCCCGTCAAGGGTCGTGATGCGTTTGAGATGCGATCCCGGGCATAACCCGACGAGGTGGAGCGCTCTCAGCGGTAGTAAGGTGCGACTGCACGGGTGACTAACCGGTTCACAACAGGGGGCTCGGTGAAGCGACCAACGATCGCCGACATCGCACGCAGGGCAGGCGTCTCCAAGGTGGCCGTCTCCTACGCGCTCAACGACCGCCCCGGCGTGTCACCGGCGAAACGGGCGGCGATCAAGGCCATCGCCGAGGAGATCGGCTGGCAGCCCAACAGCGCCGCCCGCGCGCTCAATGGCGCCCGCGCCAGCTCCGTCGGCCTCACCCTGTGCCGGCCCGCCCGCATCCTCGGCGTCGAACCGTTCTTCATGGAGCTGATCAGCGGCATCGAGACCGAGCTGTCCGCCCGCTCCTACGCGCTCATGCTCCAGGTCGTCACCAGCCCCGAGCAGGAGACCGAGGTCTACCGCCGGTGGTGGGGCGAGGGCCGCGTCGACGGTGCCATCCTCGTCGACCTGCGCTTCTCCGACCCCCGCGTCACCGCGCTGGACGAGCTCGGCATGCCCGCCGTCGTCGTCGGCCACCCGTCGGCGGCCGGCCCGCTCACCCCCGTCTGGTCCGACGACGCCGCCGCCGTCCGCGAGACCGTCCAGTACCTCCACGCACTCGGCCACCGGCGCGTCGCCCGCGTGGCCGGCCTGCCCGACCTGGTCCACACCGTCCTCCGCGACCAGGCCTTCACCGCCGCCTGCCAGGAGCTCGGGCTCGACCGGCACACGATCATGCACACCGACTACACCGGCGAGGAGGGCGCGCACGCCACCCGGCGGCTGGTGAGCGCCCCCGACCGGCCGACGGCCATCGTCTACGACAACGACATCATGGCCGTCGCGGGCATGTCCGCGGCCGACGAGCTGCGGCTCCGGGTGCCCGCTGATCTGTCCATCGTGGCCTGGGACGACTCGCCGCTCTCCCGGATCGTCCGCCCCGCGCTCAGCGCGCTCACCCGCGACATCCCCGCGTACGGGGCGCACGCGGCGCGGGCCCTGCTGGGACTGATCGCGGGCGAGGACGTGGCCCCGATCGAGGACGAGGCGGCCCGCCTGACCCCCCGCGGCAGCACCGCCCCACCCCCATGACCACTCGAGGCAGCACCGCCTCACCCCTGCCCCCTGCGCGGCACCACTCCACCCTCCTGACCCCGTCCGGCACCGCATCACCCACACCCTCCTGATCCCGCGCGGCACCGCATCACCCAACTTTTGACCGCCGCCGCGCAGTCGGGGAGAGGGGTGTCAGAGGGTGGGGTGAAGGTGAGCGGGTGAAGGTGAGCGGGTCAGGAGCCCGGGGTCCGAGAGCGCGGAGGCCAGCGGGTCGGGGGGTCAGGGGTGTCAGTCGTCGTCGACCACGGTGGTGTTCTGGCAGGCGGTCAGGCGCCACCGCCCGTCCTCCTTCGCCATGACGAACATGGGCGTGCCCACCGTCTCCGTCCCATCGGGGTTCCGATAGACCTGCCGCACCTTCACGGCAGCCACGTCGGGACGGATGTACAGCACGTGCTCGATCTCGAACGTGACCGTGGTGTCGCGCATCCCTCCGGGAAGCACCTGGTGGGTGAACGCGGAGATCGCGTCGCGGCCGAAGAGCCGCCTGCCTCCGCCCGTCGTCCAGATCGCGTCCTCCCGGAACAGGGCCACGAACTCCTCGGGGAGCTCGTTGTTCTGGGAGTGCTCGACCGCGGCCACCACCTGCTTGATCGCTTCGAGGTCCGTCTCGTTCGCCTGACCGGCGAGGTTCATGGTGCTCATGCCATGGACGGTAGGACCTCGAGTTCGCTTGAGGTCAAGCGTGCTACTCGCCCGTGAGACCGTCGACCGACTCGCGGATGAGGTCGGCGTGGCCGTTGTGCCGGGCGTACTCCTCGATCATGTGGCACAGGATCCAGCGCAGGCTGGGCGACTCGCCGGTGGGCCAGGAGCGGCGGGCGAGCTGTCCCAGGCCGCCGTCGGCCAGGGCCTCCTTGACGGAGGCGCGGGAGCGGGTCACCGTGTCGTGCCACAGCCCCAGGAGCTGCTCGGGGGTGTCGTCGACCGCCGAGTGCCAGTCCCAGTCGCGGTCGGCCTTCCAGTCGACCGCGTTCCACGGGGGCTGCGCTTCACGGTCGTGCAGGAACGCGGAGAACCAGTGGTCCTCGACGTAGGAGAGGTGTTTGATCATGCCGCCGAGGGTCATCGACGAGGCGGCGACGGTCGTGTTGAGACCGGTCGCGTCCAGCCCTGAGCACTTCCACGCGAACGTGGCCCGTTGGTAGTCGAGGAATCCCAGGAGCGTGCCGGTCTCATCTGCGTCGAGGGGAGGTTCGAGCCGGCCCTGCTCGTCAATGTGCGCCATGGACGGCAAGTCTAGGGTCGAACGGGCCCGTCAGGAGAAGAGGCGGTACGGATGGATGCCGTCGACCAGGCCCGTGTCCGGCGGGTGGACGCTGTAGCCCAGCATGCGGCGGGTGCGGCCGCTGAGCTGTCTGGCGACGTCGCGGCCCGGCGAGAGGGCGAACGCCTCGCGGGTGCGGAGCCAGGGCTCGCAGTAGTGGGCGGTGATCGTCAGGCACGGGACCGGCGGATGCGCGGGCCGGGCGTGCCAGAGGGTGCCGAGCAGGAGGGTGCAGGACCCGGGCGGCGGGGTGAGGGGCACGCCGGGGGTGGCGGGGCGGCGGGCGCCCCAGCGATGGCTGCCCGGCCAGACAGTGCGGGCGGTGCCGGGGGCGAGGGTCCACAGGGCGGCGACGGAGAGGGCGGGGCGGGGGCGCGGCAGCGGGTAGTGCTGGTCGTCGTGGGCCGGCGGACGGGCGGGCGCGCCGGCGCCCACTTCGACGACCTCCAGCTGGGAGAGCAGGAAGTTGGGCAGCAGGAGGCGGTCGAGGAGGCCGAGCACGCGGGGGTGGTCGACGAGGGGGTCGGCGGCGCGGGTGTTGTGCAGCACGCCGTAGACGCGGCGGGTGTGGCGGGACCGGAAGGGGTCGCGGCCGGCGGGGGCGAGGAGCGGGGTGAGGTCGTCGCGGATGGCGCGGCAGGCGTCCGGGGTGAGCAGGTCGGGCAGGACGAGGTAGCCGTCGCGGTGGAGCGCCGACATGGCGGTCATGGCAGGCCGCCGGCGGACGCGCCGAGCGCGGCGGTGGAGAAGAGCCGGATCTCCTGCTGGACGGCCGCCCGGTCGGGGCGGGGGTCCTGGTCGAGGACGACGGCGAGGATGGAGCGCATGCCGCCGACGACGGCGGCCGACAGCAGCTCGGGGTCGCGGCCGGGGGTGACGGCGCCCTCGTCCTGCCCGGCGGTGACGTGCTTGGCGCCGAGCGCGATCACCTGACGGGCGCAGCGCGCCTCCATGGCGGCCACCTGCGCGTCGCCGACCATGCGGCCGAGGACGACGGGGGCGAGCGGCTCGTCGTAGACCCAGTCGACCCACTGGGTGACCTGGGCATGCCAGCGTTCGAGCCAGGTGTCGCCGTCGAAGCGGCGGAGCACGGTGCCGGCGACGAGCCGCTCGTAGAAGTCCTCGATCAGGGCGCTCATCAGGCCGCTGCGGGTGCCGAAGTAGCGGTAGGGCAGGCCGACGCTGAGCCCGGCGCGGCGGGCGACGGCGGCGACCTCCACGTCGCCGGTCTCGACGAGCTCGGCGGCGGCGGCCTCGAGGATGCGCCGGCGGGTGGCGGCGGCGCGTTCGGACAGGACCTGCACACCCGAAAGGTTAGTTGAGTTCAACTCAACGATCCAGCTCTTCCCAGGCGAGCCGACACGTGTTAAACGATTAACTATGGAGCGAAGAGCGGGAGACGGCCGTCCTCCCGGGAGTGTGCTGGTCGAGACAGCGGGCGGACATAAAACCCTCTTTACAGACAGGGAATACTACGTTATACGTATAACATGCGTCCCACCGCCAAACAGGTAGCCGAGCTGGCCGGGGTGTCGACCGCGACCGTCTCGTACGTCCTGAGTGGACGCGACCGGCGGGTCGGCGCCGAGACCAGGAAGCGCGTCCTCGACGCCGCCGCCCGGCTCGGCTACACCCCCGACCAGGCCGCCAGGAGCCTGCGCAGGCGCAGGACGCAGCGGGTGTGCCTGGTCCAGGGGTCGTTCGGCGGGGTGCCGACGGACGAGCGGCTGGCCAGGGACCTGCACGAGATGGCCGACGGGCACGGTTACGCCGTCGTCACGCTGGCGGTCTACTCCGAGGCCCGCGCCGTGGCCGCCGTCGGCGTGCTGCGCGGCGGCATCGCGGACGCGGTGCTCGTCAACAACGTCGGCGACCACCTCACCGAGGAGCTGCTCGACCAGATCGTGTCCACCGGGATGCCGACCGTCGTGATCGGCAACGGCCCGGCGCCGGACGCCTGCGACGTCGTACGGGCGCCGGAGACCGAGGTGTCGGCCGAGGCGGTGGAGCACCTGATCGCGCGAGGGCGGCGGCGCGTCGCGTTCCTCGCCCTGCGCTACGAGCTCTACCGCGACCGGCCGATCGGCCGGCTCCTCGGCTACCACACGGCGCTCGACCGCCACGGGATCGCACAACGGACCGTGGTGTCGGGCGCCGACGACCGGGTGAGCGCCTACCAGGCGGTGACCGGTCTCCTGCGCTCCCCCGAGCCACCCGACGCCGTCTTCGCCGCCAGCGACCGGGCCGCGATCAGCACGATCTGGGCCGTCAGGGACGCCGGGCTGCGCGTCCCCGAGGACGTCGCGGTCGTCGGCGTCGGCAACATCGACGAAGGCCTCATCACCAACCCCCAGCTCAGCACCGTGGGCCCCATCCGGCACGACTACACCGACGTCGTCCGCCTGCTCTTCGACCGCCTCCAGGCAGAGGAGCCGCCGCCCGGCCGCGAGATCGTCCGTCCGTGGGCGTTCGTGCGGAGGGGCTCATCCTAGAAGGGAAACCGACGCAGATGTCTCCCCAGCTTTCCCGCCGGGACCTGCTCCGCCTCGCGTCCGCCGCCGCGACCGTCCCCATCCTGTCCGCCTGTGCGGGCGCCCCGCCCGCGCAGACCGCCGAACCCGGCGTCTTCACCGTCTACTGGAACGCCGGCCACGACTACCAGGCCTACCGCAAGGTGATCTCCGAGTTCGAGCAGGCCAACAAGGTCAAGGTCAACTTCCAGAAGTACCAGTGGCCCGACCTGCGCACCCGCCTGCTGGCCGACTTCGCCTCCGGCACGGTGCCGGACCTGGTCGAGGAGCCCGGCGGGTGGGTGCAGGAGTTCGCCCTGTCCGGCAACGCCCGCTCGCTGCAGGAGTACATCGACCGCGACGGCGCCGCCATGGGCTTCCCGGCCGACTGGCAGCCGGTCACGGTCGAGCGCAACTCCTACCAGAACCAGGTGTACGGGGTGCAGCTCCACCTGACGTGCACCGTGCTCTTCTACAACAAGGGCATGCTGGAGGCGGCCGGCGTGCAGCCGCCGACCACCTGGGAGGAGCTGCTGGAGGCGGCCAAGAAGCTCACCAAGGGCGACGTGTACGGCATCGCGCTCAACCAGGATCACACCTACGCCAACCCGTGGCTGCTGCAGAACGGCGTCCGGATCTACGATCCCGCCACCAAGGAGGTGCTGACGCCCCGCGACAAGGCGGTCGAGGCCATGCAGTTCCAGGCGGACCTCGTCCACAAGCACAAGGTGGCGCCGGTGCCGGTGTCGGGCACCGACTACTCGGGGCCGCAGAAGCTGTTCTCCGCCAAGCGGGCCGCGATGATCATCACGGGTCCGTGGGACATCGGCCCGATCAGGGAGACCAGCCCCGACATCGACCTCGGCCTGGCCGCCCCGCTCAAGAAGGAGGGGCAGGCCACCAACGCGGCCGGCACCAGCCTGCTCGTGCCGTCCAAGGCGGCCAGGCCCGACCTGTCGTGGGACTTCATCAAGCGCATCACCGCGCTGGAGGTCGAGCAGGCCGCCACCAAGGAGGTCGGCATGCTCATGCCGCGCGTCGCCTGGGCCGAGCTGCCCGAGGTGCGGGACGACCCGGCGATCAAGCCGTTCGCCGAGGCGCTCGGCTACGCCCAGGACGCCAGCCAGGAGATCAGGCTGACCGGCCAGTCCGGCAAGTTCGACGAGGAGATGAAGAAGATGTACCAGTCGGTGGTGATCCAGAACCGGCCGGCCGAGGAGGCGGTCGCGGCCCTCGCCGAGACCGCCAAGGGCTTCCTGGCGTGAGCGTGTTCCGCCCGCGGACCCTGTCGGGCAGGTACGCCCGCACCGCCTACCTGTTCCTGCTCCCGGCGATCCTGTTCTTCGCCGCGTTCTTCTACCTGCCGATCGGCAACGTGGTCGCCACGAGCGTGATGACAGGGCCGCAGGCGGACCGGTTCACCGGCCTGGGCAACTACGCCCAGGCCCTGGCCGACCCGGCGGTGCGCCACTCGTTCCTGGTGACAGTGGCGTTCGCGGCGGCGGTGGTGGCCGGGTCGATCGTGCTCGGGCTCGGCCTGGCGCTGGCCCTGGACCAGCCGCTCAGGGGCCGGGTGGCGTTCCGGGTGATGCTGCTCGTGCCGTACCTGACGTCGGTGGCGATCGTCGGCCTGCTCTGGCGCAACATCCTCGACCCCGAGCTGGGCGTGCTCAACCGGAGCCTCTCCGCACTCGGGCTGCCCGGGCAGCAGTGGCTCAACACCCACCCGCTGCTCACCATCGCCGCGATCACGCTCTGGCAGAGCGCGGGCTACACGATGGTGCTGTTCCTGGCGGGGCTGCAGGGCATCCCGGAGACGTACCACGAGGCCGCGAAGATCGACGGCGCGGACGCCTGGCAGCGGTTCTGGCGGATCACGCTGCCGCTGCTGGCGCCGACCACGCTGTTCGTGTCGGTGATGGCGGTGATCTCGGGGCTGCAGGCGTTCGGGCAGGCGTACATCATCACCAACGGCGGGCCGGGCGACGCCACCGACCTGTCGGTGTTCCACATCTTCAACGTGGCCTTCCGCACCCGCGACTTCGGCTACGCCTCGGCGCAGTCGGTGCTGCTGCTGGTGGTCATCGTCGCTTTCACGCTGATCCAGCTCCGGGCCGGACGGCGCGGGGAGGTGCGTTACTGATGCGGCGCGCGCTGATCTACCTGATGCTCACCCTCGCCTCGCTGGTGATGGTGCTGCCGCTGCTCTACATGCTCTCGCTGTCGCTGCAGACGGAGGCGGAGACGCTCGCCGCCGAAGCGGTGATCGTGCCGGAGAGCCCGCAGTGGGGCAACTACGCCGAGCTGTTCGCGCGGGCGCCGTTCGGCGACTTCATCGTCAACAGCTTCGTCGTGGCGGGCGCGATCACGCTGGCCCACCTGCTGTTCGACCCGCTGGTCGGGTACGTGTTCGCCAAGTTCAGCTTCCCGCTGCGCAACACGCTGTTCGTGGCGTTGCTGGCCACGCTCATGGTGCCGTTCTTCGTACGGATGATCCCCCTGTACGTGCTCATGGCGCACCTGGGGTGGATCAACACGTACCAGGGGCTGATCACCCCGTTCCTCATGGACGCGTTCGGCATCTTCCTGATGCGGCAGTTCATCCAGCCGATCCCGGACGACCTGATCAGCGCGGCCCGGATCGACGGCGCGTCGGAGTTCGCCATCTACCGGCGGATCATCCTGCCGCAGACCCGGCCGGCGCTGGCCGTGCTGGGGCTGTTCACGTTCGTCTTCCAGTGGAACGAGTTCCTGTGGCCGCTGGTGGCGACCACGACGCCGGAGATGCGGACGATCCCGGTCGGGCTCACGCTGTTCAACCAGGAGTACTTCACCCTCTGGCATCTCACGGCGGCGGGCTCGGTGATCCTGTTCGTCCCCACCGCCGTGCTGTTCATCGTCAGCCAGCGATACTTCGTGCGCGGTATCGCGCTGACCGGCCTTCGTTAGGAGTCATCGAGTGCGCCCGAACGTGATCGTCGTCCTCACCGACCAGCAGCGGTGGGACACCGTCGGCCCGGCCTTCACGCCGAACCTCGACCGCATGGCCAGGCACGGCGCCCAGGCGGCGGTGGCGCTGACCCCGCAGCCGGTGTGCGCGCCGGCCCGGTCGGCGCTGCAGACCGGGCGCTACCCGACCACGACGGGCGTCTACCGCAACGGCATCGTGCTGCCGCCGGAGGAGCGGACGCTGGCCCACCACTTCGGCGCGGCCGGCTACGCCACCGGCTACATCGGCAAGTGGCACCTGGGCAGCGCCGACCCGGTGCCGGCGGGCGAGCGCGGCGGCTATCAGAGCTGGCTGGCGTCCAACATCCTGGAGTTCACCTCGGACGCCTACCGGACGATCACCTACGACGACGCGGGCGACCCGGTGTTCCTGCCCGGCTACCGCTCCGACGCGCTGGTCGACGCGGCCGTCCGCTTCGTCGCCGACCACCATCGCGAGCCGTTCTACCTGTTCCTGTCGTTCATCGAGCCGCACCACCAGAACGAGGTGGACAACTACCCGGCGCCCGACGGCTACGAGGAGCGTTACCAGGGCAGCTGGCTGCCGCCGGACCTGGCCGCGCTCGGCGGCACCGCGCACCGCCACCTGGGCGGCTACCTCGGCCAGATCAAGCGGCTGGACGAGGGGCTGGGCCGGCTGCTCGACGCGCTGCGCAGCATGGACCTGCTGGACGACACGATCGTGGCCTACACCTCCGACCACGGCAGCCACTTCAAGACCCGCAACGACGAGTACAAGCGGTCCTGCCACGACGCCTCGCTGCGGGTGCCGCTGGCGCTGCGCGGGCCCGGCTTCGACGGCGGCGGCGTGATCGCCCGGCCGGTGTCGACCATCGACCTGCCGCCGACGCTGCTGGAGGCGGCGGGGCTGGCGGTGCCGGAGGAGATGCAGGGCCGCTCGTTCCTGCCGTTGCTGCGCGACGCCCGCACCGACTGGCCGGAGGAGGTGTTCTTCCAGGTGAGCGAGTCGGAGGTGGGCCGGGGCATCCGCACCGCGCGGTGGAAGTACTACGCGGTGGCCGAGGACGCCGACGGCTGGCATGACCCGGCCGCCCCCCGCTACCGCGAGCAGGCACTCTACGACCTGGCCAGCGACCCGCACGAGCTGGTGAACCTGGCCGGGCTGCCCTCGCATCAGAAGGAGGCGGCCGAGCTGCGGGAGCGGCTGGCACGCAGGATGACGGCGGCGGGCGAGGCCGAGCCGGTGATCGAGCCGGCGGCGGCGAACGACTCGGAGGAGCGGGTGCTGACCGACCCGATCGTCCGGCTGGGCGGTCCGGAACCGGTCAGGTTCGGTCACCAGCGCCCCGGCGGGTCGTAGTTCTATACTCCTCCCGTTCCTTCGGGGAGGATGTGAGCTTTGACCGTCCCGGTGCCCGCCTCCAGGAAGGCGGCCGAGCCGCTGAGCTACCCGGCGAGATCCTTGGTGATCATCACCGGGCTGCCGGGGGCGGGCAAGTCGACGCTGCTGGGCCGCCTCTATCCGCTCACCGGGGCCGAGACGGCCCCCGTCCGGGCGGGCGGGGTGACCGTCGTCGACTCTATGCAGTCCCGGCTGCGCTGGGCGGGCCCGCTGGCCTGGGTGCCCAAGCCGGTGCGCACGGCGGTGGTGTTCGCCACGCACGTGCTGCGCGTCCGGGCCGCGTTACGCCGGGGCGAGTCGGTGGTGGCGCACAACCGGGGCTGCGGCCCGCTGGTGCTGCGCGGTTTCGCCCTGCTGGCGCGGCGCGCCGGCGCGGGTTTCCATCTGGTGATCCTGGACGTGCCCGCGGGAACCGCGCTGGCGGGACAGCGCGCCCGGGGCCGGGTCGTGCCCCCGCGCACCTTCGCCCGTCACCGCCGCCACTGCGCGGCGCTGCTGGCCCGCGCCCTGTCCGGCGACCCCGCCCCGGCGGCCACGGCCCGGGTGCTGGACCGGGAGGCCGCCGGGCGGCTGGCGGGCATCAGATTCGAGTGATGCGCACCGCGTCGGCGATCACGTAGCCGGTCGCCGAGGTCCAGCGGCTGACCCCGACCACGTTGTACGTCCCCGCGTTGAGCGAGAAGGCGCCCAGCTCACGCCAGGCCCCGCCGCCGGTCCGCTGGTCGACGGTGACGGTCTGGTTGCCGCCCGCGGCGGCCACGATGTGCGGGGTGGCGCTGTTGTAGCCGGCGTTGCCGGGATACCAGACCTCGATCCGGTACGTGCCCGCGCTCGGGATGCTCGCCCGGAACCACGCGGGGTCGCTGGCGGCCACCGGGTCGGCGAACCGGTAGTCGGCGCCGTGGCGTTCGGCCGAGAACGCCGACGTGCCCCAGGCCGTCCCGGCGGTGAACCCGGCGCCGGCGTTGTCCACGGTCACGGTGAACCCGCCGCCGCCCGAGGCGGACACGGCCCGGCCGGCGCTGGCCGCGCTCTCCTGGTGGGTGCGGGCCAGCGCGGTCACGTAGTAGGTGTAGGCGGTGCCGGAGGCGGCCGTGGTGTCGGTGAACGTCTTCTGCCGGGTGGTGCCGAGCAGGTTGCGGGCGTCGGCGAACGCGCACGGGTCGGCGGCCGAGGGCGTGCCGTTCACCCGGTGGACGGCGTAGGCGGTGCCGTTGCCCGTCCATGAGAGAGCCACGCCGGAGGAGCCCCTGGTGGCGGAGGTGATGGACGGCGCGGCGGGGGCGGCGGCCGAGCCGCGGGGGTGCGGCAGCGACGGCTTGGTGTAGTGCGCGCCGGCCAGAACGGAGAAGGAGTTGATCCGGTTGGCCCGGACGTCCTTGGCGCTGAAGAAGATGTCGCCGGCCACCTCGGGGTGCTGCCGGTTGAGGTGCAGGTGGTCGCTGAGCTCGTTCGGGTCCTGCCAGTCGGCGCCGTGGCTGCTCACCCCGGCTCGGTAGGCGGCCTGACCGGCCAGCAGCTGCACCCCGGTGTTCCTGACGACCTCCGCCCACCAGGCGATGAGCACCTGGTAGTCGGCGACCGAGTAGCCGATGTGCCAGTAGAGCTGCGGCGCGATGTAGTCGACCCAGCCCTCCTTGACCCACTTGCGGGTGTCGGCGTAGATGGCGTCGTACGACTGCAGGCCCGAGGTCCGCGAGCCGAGCGGGTCGGTGCCGGAGTTGCGCCAGATGCCGAACGGGCTGATGCCGAACGCCACGTGCGGCTTGGCCGCGTGGATGCGCTGGTCGAGCTCGCGTACCAGCAGGTTGACGTTCTCCCTGCGCCAGTCGTGCACGTTGGCGAACCCGCCGCCGTACTGGGCGTAGGCGGCCGAGTCGGGGATGGTCTGGCCGCTGGCCGGATACGGGTAGAAGTAGTCGTCGAGGTGGACGCCGTCGATGTCGTACTTGGTGACCGCGTCCATGATCACGTCTTCGATGAAGTCGCGCACCTGCGGCAGGCCCGGGTTGTAGTAGAGCTTGCCGTCGTAGGCGAAGCGCCAGGAGGGGTTGCGGCGGGCGGGGTGCGAGGAGATCAGGCGGTTCGGGTCGGCGTGGTTGGCGACGCGGTACGGGTTGAACCACGCGTGCAGTTCCAGGTTGCGCTGGTGCGCCTCGGTGACCATGAACGCCAGCGGGTCGTAGCCCGGGTTGCCGCCCTGGCTGCCGGTCAGCCACTGCGACCAGGGTTCGAGCGAGGACGGCCAGAAGGTGTCGGCGGTGGGCCTGACCTGCACGACCACGGCGTTCATGCGCCGCTGGACGGCCAGGTCCAGCCAGGCGCGGAACTCGGCCTGCTGGGCGGAGACGCTCAGGCCGGTCCGGCTGGGCCAGTCGATGTTGGCCACGCTGGAGATCCACATGGCCCGGAGCTGGCGCTTGGGGGTGGCGGGGTCGGTCGTGCAGGCGGCGGCGGTCGCGGTGGCGGCGACGGGGGTCGCGGCGGCCACGGTGGCGGTCACGGTGGCGGGCGCGACGACGGTGCCGAACGCGGCGGTGAGTGCTACCAGGACGAGGCGCAGGAGCGTGGTCACGAAGAGAAGTTTCAGTGCATCGTCATCAGATCGCAATAGTTTTCAGATCTTTGACGGGGGCCCAACTTCTCCTGACAGCTCCAACGCGCGGGCGGAAAGTTTCCTTGAATGCCAAAGTAATGTCAATTATCGACATCTGTCATGAAACTCCCTTACTGTGCGTGCGGTACCCCCCGAAGTGGAGCTCTCATGACACTGGCACGAACCCGATTAGCAGCCCTCGTCGCCGCCGCCCTCGGCTCCCTCCTGGTCTTCGCAGGCCAGCCCGCACTCGCCGAGCGCGGCAACCCACTGTCGGACGCCTTCGACAAGGCCGCCGCCGAGCACGAGGTCCCCCGTGACCTGCTCGTCGCCCTCGGCTACGCCGAGACCCACCTCGACGGCCACGGGGGTGAGCCCAGCGCCAGCCGCGGCTACGGGCTCATGCACCTGGTCGACAACCCCACCAACCAGACGCTCCAGGAAGCCGCCAAGCTCACCGGCCAGTCCGTCGCCACGCTGAAGAAGGACGACGCGGCCAACATCCTCGGCGCCGCCGCCGTGCTGCGCTCGTACGCCGACAAGCTCGGCCTCGACGAGACCGCCAGGAAGGACCCCGGCGGCTGGTACAAGGCGATCGCCGAGTACGGCCACGCCTCCTCCCCCGAGACGGCCCGCCTGTACGCCGACGCCGTCTACGAACTGCTCGGCCTCGGCCTGGAGGCCCGCGGCGTGACGGTCCAGGCGCAGGAGGTCACCGCCCAGCGCGGCGAGCTCGCCAAGGCCCGCGACCTCAACGCGCAGGCCGCCGTCGCCAGCCCCGACTACCCGCCGGCCGCCTGGGTCGCCGCCAGCTCCAGCAACTACCGGGTGTCGAGCCGCGAGACCAGCTACAACATCGACCGCATCGTCATCCACGTCACCCAGGGCTCCTACGCGGGCACGATCTCCTGGTTCCAGAACCCGAGCGCGCAGGTCTCGGCGCACTACGTCGTCAAGTCGTCCAACGGCGCGATCACCCAGATGGTGCGGGACAAGGACGTGGCCTGGCACGCCGGGAACTCCTCCTACAACAACCGCTCGATCGGCATCGAGCACGAGGGCTGGGTCAGCGACGCGTCCTGGTTCACCGACGCGATGTACCGCTCCTCCGCCGCGCTGACCCGCCACCTGGCCGACAAGTACGGCGTGCCGAAGAACCGCACCGGCATCATCGGCCACAACGAGGTGCCGGGCGCGACCCACACCGACCCGGGACCGCACTGGAACTGGACCACGTACCTGAACTACGTGAACGGCGGCACCACCGACCCGCCGAGCTGGACGACCACGATCGACAACGCCAGCGCCCAGTTCACCGCCAGCACCAACTGGGGCACCTCGACGTACTCCAGCCAGCGCCACGGCACCGACTACCGGTTCGCCAACCCGGTGTCGGCCAGTGACGCAGCATGGTACTCGGCGACCATCCCGAGCGCCGGCGCGTACAAGATTGAGGTCTGGTATCCCAGCGATCCCGGATACAACAGTTCGGCCCCGTACATCGTGGCCACGTCCGGCGGGAACCAGACGGTCTACGTCGACCAGCGGTCAGGCGGCGGCGCCTGGCGGAGCATCGGCACCTTCCAGCTGAACGCGGGCACGCAGAACGTCGTCGCCGTCAGCCGGTGGACCGCCGGCACCGGCTACGTGATCGCGGACGCGATCCGCATCTCCCGCCCGTAGGTCATCCCGTCCGGCGGGGGACGCCGCTGCCACGGTGTCCCCCGTCGCTCATGACAGGAGCAGGCCGTCGTCGCCTTGGCCGATGCCGGCCTGCACCCTGCGGATGGTCTCCAGCGCCTCGCGCGTGCGCTCCGCCTCCTCCCGGAGGTAGGCGCGCGAGTAGTGGATCCCGCCGTGCGGCCGATCCATCCGGGAGAGGATCCGCACGCGCTCCTCCAGCCGCTGGACGGCGATCCACAGCGCCCTCTCCACCGCGTCCGTCTGGGCCCCGACCAGCCCCTCGGCGGACCAGGCGTGGCCCACCCGGCAGACGAACCGGGACAGCCGGCTCTCGTGCCGCTGCTCGTACATCGGGCCGCCGCATTCGGGGCAGCTGAGCTCGACGAGGCGGCCGACCGGCTCCTCCACCCCCGCCTTCTCCCCCAGGAACCGCTCGACGTCCAGGGCCGTCTCCGGGTCGTCCACCTTGCCCTCCGTGATGACGGGCGTGCGGCTCTGCCGCGCCAGCCAGTCGGCGAGCTCGGGCACGCGCAGGGCCGGCGCGTTCGGCACCGCGGCCGCGGCCGCCTCCGGCATGCCGGGGAAGGCCGCCTCTTCCGGATCCTGCACCGCCACCGCCCCTCCTCTCCGATCCACCGCCACGCAACCCCGTGCGCCGTCGTCGAGCGTGCCGCTCAGGACGACGGCGGCCACCCGTTCCGCGGCGTCCAGCGCCGCGCTCTCGAAGAGCAGATCGGCCGCGGGGCGGTGACCGTTGTGCCGGGGCCCGCGTGACAGCCGGGCTCTGCCGTCGTGGGCGAGCAGGTGATGGCCGGGCCTGGCCACGTAGACGTGTCCGTGTCGCAGGGGCTGCATGTCCTCGGCGGTGGCGGCCTTGAGCGGGCCCGCCCTGTCGAGGATCTCGGCGAGCACGCCGCCGCCCTGCGGCGGCAGGTGGGGGGCCACCAGCACCGCCGCGGGCAGATCAGCGGGCAGTGCGCCGAGCAGGACGCGCAGGGCCTCCACCCCTCCGGCGGAAGCGGCGATCACGATCGTGTCCCGTCCTACTGTCCACACCTCATCCCTCTGTCCCGCAGACGCGGGACTATGCGCGCGATCCGGCGGTGTCCGGCCGCCCGGCTCCGGACAGCGGAAAGGGCCGGTGGCCCGGCGTCCGCCGGTTCACCGACCCTGGTCTCCGCTTCGCGGCGGCGCCTGCCTCAGGTGCGGCGCCAGCGGGACTCGCCGAAGCAGTAGCCCGCGAACAGCACCAGCCCGAGCGCGACCGCGATCAGCAGCCACGGGCCGACGGGGGTGTCGGCGAAGGAGCGCAGCGCCTGGTCGATGCCGCCGGCCTTGTCCGGGTCGTGGGTGATCGCCGCCTGGATGACGAGGATGCCGGCGAGCCCGGCGATGACGCCGCGGGCCACGTAGCCGGCCATGCCCAGCCGGTCCATCATCGAGCGGGCCTTGGGCGACATGCGCCCGGTGTCGAGCTCCTCGCGGAACTTCTTGGTGACGCCCTGCCGCACCCAGTAGACGCCGAGCGCGATGATGCCGAGGCCGATGAGGCCGACGATCCACTCCCCTGCGGGGAGGTCGAGCAGCTTGGCGGTCACGTCCTGCGACTTCTGGTCCTCCGACGCGGCCCCGCCGCCCAGCAGCACGCTGAGCAGCGTGAACACGATGAACCCGTACACCACCGTCCTCGCGGCCGCCTCCACGCGGTCAAGGGTCTTGCCGTGGCTGAACAGCGCCTCGGACGCCTGCCACACCGCCAGCGCGACGAAGCCGACGACCATCACCCAGAGGATCACCGAACCGAACGGCAGCTCCGCGACGGTCGAGATGGCGCCGCCCTTGTCGGCCTCCTCGCCACCGCTGCCCATCGCGATCTGGATGGCCAGCACGCCGATCAATCCGTACAGAACGCCTCGGCAGGCGAGCCCTATCCGGGCCAGCCGGTCCAGTGCGGGACTGTCTGCTGCTCGCCGGGCCGCGGCCTCCGCCGACCGGCCGGCACTCTGTGCTGTGCTCACAAGGTCCTCCCAGGGGGTCGAAGGCCCGTCAAGTGCCCAGAATCCGCGCCGACAGTCACCGTGTTGCAAAGGCGCACTTCAGGCCCGCTATGGCGCAAGCCACCCCTTTCTTGGGCCTATCGTGGTGTCACCGAGGGTAGTGGATCTCTCACGGAACGCCTGCCGAGGGAGAACCAGGGTGACGATCCAGAAGCCGAGAGGCGGCGAACCGACGGAATCGCCGCTCGCCCCGGTGCGCAGCGGGGGCGCGGGCGCCGCCATCGTCCGCTGGCTGACGTCCACCGACCACAAGGTGATCGGCTACCTCTACCTGATCACCTCGTTCACGTTCTTCGCGATCGCGGGCGTGATGGCCCTGATCATCAGGGCCGAGCTGGCGGCTCCCGGCCTGCAACTGGTGGACGCGCAGACGTACAACGCGATGTTCACCATGCACGGGGCGGCGATGCTGCTGCTGTTCGCCACCCCGCTGTTCGCCGGGTTCGCCAACGTCATCATGCCGCTGCAGATCGGCTCGCCCGACGTCGCCTTCCCCCGGCTCAACATGGCCAGCTACTGGCTGTTCCTGTTCGGCGGGCTGATCGCGTTCGCCGGGCTCTTCACCACCGGCGGCGCCGCGGACTTCGGCTGGTTCGCCTACACCCCGCTGTCGAACCGGACGTACAGCCCCAACGTGGGCGGCGACCTGTGGATACTCGGGCTGGTGCTCGGCGGCGTGGGCACGATCCTCGGCTCGGTCAACTTCTTCACCACGATCGTGTGCATGCGCGCTCCCGGCATGACCATGTTCCGGATGCCGATCTTCACCTGGAACGTGCTGCTGACCAGCATGCTCGTGCTGATGGTGTTCCCCGTGCTGGCCGCCGCCCTGCTGGCGCTGGAGGCCGACCGCAAGTTCGGCACGCACCTCTACGACCCGGCCGTGGGCGGGCCGATCCTCTACCAGCACCTGTTCTGGTTCTTCGGCCATCCGGAGGTGTACATCATCGCGCTGCCGTTCTTCGGGATCATCACCGAGGTCATCCCGGTGTTCAGCCGCAAGCCGATCTTCGGCTACATCGGGCTGGTGGGCGCGACCATCGCCATCGCGGGGCTGTCGATGGTGGTGTGGGCGCACCACATGTTCCCGACCGGGCAGGTGCTGCTGCCGTTCTTCTCGTTCACCACGTTCCTGATCGCGGTGCCGACCGGGGTGAAGTTCTTCAACTGGATCGGCACCATGTGGCGCGGCCATCTGACGTTCCAGGCGCCCATGATGTTCGCGGTCGGGTTCCTCATCACCTTCCTGCTGGGCGGGCTGACGGGGGTGATCCTGGCGTCGCCGCCGCTCGACTTCCACGTCACCGACACGTACTTCGTGGTCGCGCACTTCCACTACGTGGTGTTCGGGACCGTGGTCTTCGCCATGTTCGCCGGGTTCTACTTCTGGTGGCCGAAGATGACCGGGCGGATGCTCGACGACCGGCTCGGGCAGATCCACTTCTGGTCGTTGTTCATCGGCTTCCACACCACGTTCCTGGTGCAGCACATGCTCGGCTGGATCGGGTTCCCGCGGCGGTACGCCGACTACAGCGCCGCCGACGGCTTCACCACGCTGAACCAGATCTCGTCCGTCGGCGCGCTCATCCTCGGGCTGTCCACGCTGCCGTTCCTCTACAACGTGTGGAAGACCTCGCGCAAGCCGCGCTGGGTGATGATGGACGACCCGTGGGGGTTCGGCAACTCGCTGGAATGGGCCACGAGTTGCCCGCCGCCCCGGCACAACTTCTCCTTCATGCCGCCGATCCGCTCCGAGCGGCCGGCGTTCGACCTCCACTACCCGCACAGCCATCCCCAGCGCGACGAGGTCGAGGCGTGAGACCTACTTTGGTCGGTACGGCGCATTCCTAAGGCCGACTCGCCGGGCGGCGTCCGCTCGCTAGCGTCGTGGCATGCGCAAAGCCATCCAGATCGTGGGCCTCGTCCTGGCGCTCCAGGGCGTCAGCGGGGCCATCGACCACGTGGCCGTCCAGCCGTTCTTCGGCATCTTCCTCAATTTCTTCAACCGGGTGATCATCCCTCGGATCGACGCGCTCACCGGCTACGAGCTGTTCGCCAACCTCACGCTGGCCGTCCTGGGCGTCGTCCTGATCGTCGCCGCCGGGCGGACGCCGGCGTGAGCGCTATCTCGTGTGGCTGAGCCGGGGGTGGTCGCGCAGGATGATCGGGGCCGACAGCATCGTGTGCCGCTCGCCGACCTCGCCCACCAGCACCGGCCAGGTGCCGATGTTGCGGCAGCCCTCGGCGAGCGGGCGCAGCTCGGCCGGCGGGTTCAGCAGCGAGACGAAGCGCCCGCCGCGGGTGCGCACCACGCTCTGCGCCGACACGAACGCCCGCTTGACCGCCTCCGACCGCTCCTCGCCCTGCCAGCTGGTCGTGTTGGCCACCGTCACCGTGAGCCTGAACAACCGGTCGCGCAACGGCTCCGCGCGCACCTCCGCCTGCCCGTGCAGCGTCTCCCAGCAGCGCAGCACCGCCCCGGCCCGGCCGCGGGCGTCGATCAGCCAGACCGCCTCCTGGTCGCCGGGCACGTCGACGCGCATCGTGTACGCGTCGCCGGCCAGGTCGGCGAGCGCCAGGCCCGACACGGCCGCCTCCCGCTCGCGCGCCTCCAGCCCGGCGACGTGGCGGGTGCCGTCGACGGTCAGCTCCGCCACCGGCTCCAGCTCGCTGCCGCGCGCCCGCGCCACCTCGCGCGAGACCAGGTGCAGGAACCGTACGTGCACGTCCACGGTGTCCGACGGGGCCGCCTCGACCAGGCACTGCGTCTGCATCAGCCAAGGGAGACCGGCCTGCCCGCGGGCGTACGGCTCGGGGTGGAGCCCGCGCAGGTGCTGGTCGTCCAGCAGCCGGGGATAAGGACGGCACTCGTACAGCACGGCCTGCGCGATCTGTCTGACTGTGTCCATTTCGAGCCGCCTTGCAACCGATCTGTCACTCTTAGTAATCGACATACCGTCCAGGCAGGGCAGGCAAACTCAGGTGACCGGGACGATCTGGGCCTCGACGAGGGCGCCGTCCTCGACGCGGAGCACCCCCACGGTGCCGTGCGGCTGGCGGCGCCGGTCGGTCGGCGACCCCGGGTTGAAGATCCGGAACCCCGGCTCCGACTCGTCGAGCGGGATGTGCGAGTGCCCGAACACCACCAGACCGGCCGCCGGGAACCGCCGTCGCATCCGGGCCAGCCGCCCCTTCGCCGGCCCGCTGTCGTGGATCATGCCGACCCGCAGCCCGTCAAGGTCCAGCTCCAGCGTCTCGGGCGCGTCCACGTCCGGCCCGTCGTTGTTGCCCTTCACCGCGTGGACGGGCGCGTACGCGGACAGCTCGGCGAGCACCGACGGCACGCACACGTCACCGGCGTGCAGGATCACGTCGGCGCCGTCGAGCAGCTCGGCCACCCGGGGCGGGCACGCCTTCCAGCGGCGCGGCGCGTGCGTGTCGGACAACGCGACCACTCTCATGCCCGCCCCCTGCCCTCAGGCAGCACGAGCATCTCCAGGGCACGCTCCGGCAGCGCGCCGGCCCGCACCCAGCCGAGCGCCCGGTAGAAACGGGCCGCGGGGGCCCGCGGCGAGGTGAGCAGCCAGGCCCGCGGCCACCCGGCCACCGCCGCCTCCAGCAGCCGCCGCCCGATCCCCCGGCGCTGGGCGGCGGGCGCCACGAACAGCTCCACCACCTCGAACGCGTCCCGCGTCATCAGCGCCACGGCGTCCGGCCCGAACCAGCGCTGGAGCTCCTCGTAGATCGCGTGGCCCGACAGGTCGGCGGGCGTCGGCCAGCCGAAGCACACCCCCACCAGCTCGCCGCCGGCACGCTCGATCCACGCCGCGAACCCGGGCCGCTCGACGTCGCGCGCCAGCTTGCCGGGGAAGGCCGCGAAGTCGGCCTCGGTCTCGTACCACGGCGGCTCGGCGAAGCACTGCCGGTAGAGGCCGGAGATCTCACCGGAGATCGCGAGGCACCCGGGCCCGTCGAGTCGCTCCACCGCCCCATTATCGGGCGTCGACGAGCCCCACCCGGTCGCCCACGCCCTCGTCGTCGGCCGCCGCCAGCACCGCGTCGAGCAGCCCGGGGAAGCGCAGCTCCAGGTCGTCGCGGCGGAGCACGACGTAGCAGCGGGTGCCTTCCTGGCGGGTGCGGGTGACGCCGGCGTCGCGGAGCACCTTGAGATGGTGGCTCAGCGTGGACTTGGCCACCGGTGCGCGCAGCTCGCCCCAGCCGCGCTCGCGCCCGTCGGACAGGACCCGCACCAGGCCGATGCGGATGGGGTCGCTGAGCGCCGTCATCGTGGCGACGAGCGTCATCTCGTCAGCGGAGGGATGGCGGGCCTGCTTCACACGTCCCATGGTAGCTTGTTCGACGTTCTACGAACATCGAACGATGGGATGCCATGGACCTGGACAGCAAGGTCGTGATCGTGACAGGGGCCAGTTCGGGCATCGGACGCGCGACGGCCGTGGCGTTCGCCCGGGCCGGCGCGCACGTGCTCGGCGTCGGCCGCGACCGGGACGAGCTCGACCGCACCGCCGGGCTGCACGCGGGCATCGTCCCGTTCGCCGCCGACCTCGCCGCGCAGGGCACACCGGACGCGATCGTCCGGGCGGCCGCCGGCCGGTGGGAAAGGGTGGACGTGCTCGTCAACAACGCCGGAGCCACCGCCGTCATGCCGCTGGGACGGCTCGACGCGGACCGGGTGCGTGCCCTGTTCGAGCTGAACGCGACCGCGCCCAGCCTGCTGGCCGAGGCCGCGCTGCCCCACCTGCGGCGGACCCGGGGCTCCATCGTCAACGTCTCCAGCACCTACGGCCACCGGCCGCTGCCGGGAGGCTCCCACTACGCCGCCTCCAAAGCCGCGCTGGAGCAGCTCACCAGGAGCTGGGCCCTGGAGCTGGCCGAGTCCGGGGTGCGGGTCAACGCCCTGGCGCCCGGCCCCACGGAGAGCCGGGCGCTGGCCAGAGCGGGGCTTTCCGAGGCCGAGGTCGAGCAGGTCAAGCGGGACGAGGCCGGCCGCGTCCCGCTCGGCCGGCGCGGCACCCCCGAGGAGGTCGCCACCTGGATCGTCCGGCTCGCCGATCCCGCCTCGACCTGGCTCACCGGCCAGGTGCTCACGGTGGACGGCGGCCTCGGCCTGACCTGACCGCGCGCTTCCGGCCGGGCGGCCTCAGTCCGGGTCGCGGGTGCGTCTCGTCCTGATCAGGAGTACCGCGGCCAGCGCCGCGACGGCCGCGGCGAGGGTGACCGGGCCGAGGGCTTCGAACCCGCCCGCGACCGCTCCCTGGACCGCCGTCACCGCGCCCACCACCGGGTCGTCCGGGTCGCCGCCGCGCAGGACCCGCAGCTCGTACCAGCCGTAGTACGCCACGTACAGGCCGGCCAGGACGAGCAGCGCCCCGCTCAGCCGGGAGACGTACGGCAGCGCCCGCCGCACCCGGAATAGCATGGCCTCCCTGGTCAGCGCCACGGCCAGGGAGAGCAGGGTGACCACCAGGCCCATGCCGAGCGCGTACGCGGCGAAGACCGCCAGGCCGCCGGCCGTCCCGCCGCTCGCCAGCGAGGCCGACGTGACCGCCAGGAACGGCCCCACCGTGCACGACAGCGAGGCCACCGCGTACGCGAGCCCGTACCCGTAGAGCGAACGCGCCGAGGCGCCGGGCCTGGCGGTCACCGCGGGCACCCGGAGCAGCAGCGACCGGCCGGCCAGCAGCCCGCAGCCCAGAGCCGTCAGGACGAGCCCGATCACGACCGTCACCCACGGCAGGACCGCCCCGGCCACGGCCGCCAGCGGCGTCACCACCAGCCCGAACAGCCCGAACACGGTCACGAACCCGGCGGTCATCGCCGCCGACAGCAGCGCCGCGCGCACCACCGGGCCGCGCCGCCACGCGCCGCCCGCGCCGCGCGGCGGCTCGCCCGCGACCAGCATCGTCAGGTACGCGGGCAGCATCGCGAACCCGCACGGGTTGAACGCGGCCACCACCCCGGCCGTGACCGCGAGGGCGACAGGCAGGTCGGCCACGGCTCACCCGGTCCTGATCTTGGCGATCTCGGCCTCGAGCCCGTCGCGGCCGAGCGGGCCGGTGACCTTCGTGGTGCCGCCGCCGGGCTTCACGAAGACGAACACGGACTGCTGCGAGACGCCGAGCCTGGTCCACACCGCGCCCTGCTGGTCCGACAGGTGGACCAGGTCGCCGGTGCCCGTGCTGCGGACGAACTCCCGCATCGCGGGCTGCGCGTCGAGCCCCGCCACGCCGACGAACGCCACGTCCCGGTGCGCCGAGGCGGCGGCCTTGACGGCCGGGGCGTCGGACCGGCACTTCGGGCACCACGGCGCCCAGAACCAGAACACCACCGGCTTGCCCGCCAGGGTGGCGCCCTCGAACGCCTGCCCGTCGAGCGTCCGCGCGCTGAACCGCAACGCCTCCGGCACGGCCGCGCCTCCCTCGGGAGACGCGCTCTCCACCGGGTCGGCGCTCTTCATGGTCTGCACGGGGCTCTCCGTGGTGGCCACCGGGTCGGGCGGCGCGCCGGCGGGGGCGGCCGCGCCGCAGGCGGCCAGGGTCAGCGTCGCGGCGGCGAGGAGCGCCGCCATGCCGGTTCTGTTCACGTCCACCACGCTAGGCAGCCGGGAGGGCCGAGAACCTTACGAGCCGATGACGCCACCGCCTCCGCGGGCCGTCTAGGCTCACCCCCGGAAGGTTGATCTCGCACGAATCGGGCGGCATGGGTTGAGCATCACCGTCGAGGCGAAGCAGGCGCCCGGCCCGTCGCCGGTGCGGCGCCGGCTGTCCAGGTTGCGCAGGCGCTGGTTCTCCTGGCTGACCGTCACGTTCCTGGCCGGCTGGGCGGTGGTCCGGGCCGGCGGCCTGGAGTCTGGATCGTTCCTCACCCAGCTCATGACCGTCACCCCGTACGGCGCGGTGCTGGCGCTGCTCCTGGCCGTGGCGCTGATCAGGCGCAACCGCCCGGCGGCGGCGGTGGCGCTGGCCGCGAGCCTGGTGATGGCCGTCGCGGTGGCGCCCAGAGCGTTCCCGGCGAGCGGGCCGGGCGGGCCGGGCGGGCCGGCCGGGAGCGAGCCGCTCAGGGTCCTCGCGCTCAACCTGTTCGGCCGCGCCGACCCCCAGGCGGTGGTGGACCTCGTACGGGAGCTGCGCCCGGACGTGTTCGCCGCGACCGAGCTGACCACCCGCCAGGTGGCGGAGCTGGACGCGGCCGGGCTGGCCGAGCTGCTGCCGCACCGGGTCCTGCAGGACGAGCACGACGCGGCGGGCAGCGGCCTGTACGGCAGGCACCCGCTGACCGCGCTGCCGGACCTGTTCACGCCCATCGGGCACAACATGCCCGCGGCGGCCATGACCCTGCCCTCAGGCCACCGGGTCGAGGTGGTGGCCGTGCACCCGAACCCGCCGCTGGGCCGGATGGTCGACGGCTGGAACCGGGCGTTCTCCTCCTTCCCCGCCCCCACCGGCGAGGCGGTCCGCGTCCTGGCCGGGGACTTCAACGCCAGCCTGGACCACCGGGCCATGCGTGACCTGCTCGGCCGCGGCTACGCCGACGCCGCGCACCGGGCGGGCGCGGCGCTGACGCCGACCTGGCCGAGCGGGCGCGGCCTGCCGCCGTTCATCACCATCGACCACGTGCTGGCCGACGAGCGCGCCGGGGTGAGCGCCTTCGCGGTGCGGGACGTGCCGCGCACCGATCACCGGGCGGTCTTCGCGGAGCTGCTGCTGCCGCCGTCCACGGGTTAGACTCGATCTCATGACATGGCGACATTGATGCTTCACCCGAGGCCGTAGGGCCCGGGGGCCACCGAGCCAGGCAGGCGCTCGCTCCCCCGTCCGTCCTTCCGAAAGGCCTCATGCATGTCACCGCCTGCCAAGCGGCTCGTTCGCACGCTCTACGTCTACACGTTCCTGGACGAGTTCGTCCTGCTCTACCCGGTCTACGCGCTGCTGTTCACCGACACCGGGCTGTCCGTGGCCGAGACGTCCTCGCTGTTCGTCATCTGGTCGCTCACGGGTCTGGTGCTGGAGGTGCCGTCCGGCGCGTGGGCGGACGCCGTGTCCCGTCGCCTGCTCCTGCTCGTCGGGCCGGTGCTCGCCGCCACCGGGTTCGCGCTGTGGGTGATCTTCCCGTCCTACTGGGTCTTCGCGCTCGGCTTCGTGCTGTGGGGCACGCGTGACGCGCTCACCTCGGGCGCGATGGAGGCCCTGGTGTACGAGGAGCTCGACCGCACCGGCGAGACCTCGCGCTACGCGCACGTCATGGGCCGGGCCACCTCGGTCGGCGTCGCGGCGGACGCGGCGGCCATCGCCGTGGCCATCCCGGTCTTCGCGGTGGGCGGCTACCCGGCCGTCGGCGCGGCCAGCGTGCTGGCCTGCCTCCTCACCGCCGCCACCGCCCTGGCCTTCCGCGAGCACCGCTCCCCGTCACCCGCGGCCGAGGCCGGCGACGAGGCGGACGAGCGCTCGTACGGGCAGGTCCTGAAGGCCGGGCTCGCGGAGGCGCGCGGGAACCCCCAGGTGCTGCGCGGGCTGGTGCTCGTCGCCGTGCTGACCGCCGTCTGGGGGGCCCTGGAGGAGTACGTGCCGTTCCTGGGCACCGAGACCGGGGTGGCCGAGAAGGCGATCCCCCTGGTGGTCCTGCTCGTGTGGGTGGGCGCCACGGCCGGGGGCCTGCTGGCGGGCCGGGCGCGGCGGCTGCGGGCGCGCGGGTTCGGCGCGGTGCTGGCGGTCGCGGCGGCGGCGCTGGCCGGCGGCGCGCTGAGCGGGCACCCGGCCGGGTTCGTGCTGATCGCGGCGGCGTTCGGCATGTTCCAGATGGCGGACGTGGTGGCCGACGCCCGGCTGCAGGACAGCATCACCGGGCCGAGCCGCGCCACCGTCACGTCGGTGGCCGGACTGGGCACGAGCCTGATCACGCTGGCGGTCTACGTGTTCTACGGGGCCGCGGCCGGGCACCTGTCGCACGGGGTCGTCTTCGCCCTGCTGAGCGTCCCGTACCTGCTCGTCGCCGTCTGGGTGGCGACCGGCCGGCGGACGGACGGGACGCGGTCTTCTCAACTTGACAACCGGGCCGTACGGTGAGTCATGGCAAGCCGATTACTCAACCCACGCGCCACCCTCCCGCTGGCCGCGGCCGTCCTGGTCACCGGCTTCATCACCCCCTCGGCGGCGACGGACACCGCTCCGCGCGACGCCGAGATCGCCCGCATGGTGCGCGACGTGAGCGCCCGCAACATCGAGCGCGGCATCCGCACCCTCGCCTCCTTCGGCACCCGGCACACGCTGTCCGCCCAGGACGACCCCCGGCGCGGCATCGGCGCCGCCAGGGACTGGCTGTTCGACGAGTACAGCAAGATCGCGGCCCGCTCGGGCGGCCGGATGACGGTGGAGAAGCAGTCCTTCGTCCAGCCGGTCTCGCCGCGCGTCCCCGAGCCGACCGTGATCACCAACGTGGTGGCCACGCTGCGCGGCACCCAGCCCGCGTCGGCGGGGCGGACCTACGTGGTCAGCGGCCACTACGACTCGCGCTGCAGCGACGTCATGAACGTCACCTGCGACGCCCCGGGCGCCGACGACGACGCCTCGGGGGTCATGGTCGCGCTGGAGGCGGCCCGCGTCATGGCCACCCGCACCTTCGACGCCACGATCGTGTTCATGGCCGTGGCCGGCGAGGAGCAGGGCCTGTACGGGTCGCAGCACTTCGCCGAACAGGCCGAGCAGGACGGGGTGGACATCCGGGGCATGTTCACCAACGACATCGTGGGCAGCGCGGACGGCGAGAACGGCCGGGCGCCGAACCAGGTGCGCGTCTTCTCCGAGGGCGTCCCGACGTCGGAGACCCCGCAGCAGGCGGCCGTGCGCCAGTCCACCGGCGGCGAGAACGACGGCGTGTCCCGCCAGCTCGCCCGGTTCGTCAGGGACGCCGCCGAGTCCTACACCCACCCGATGGACGCCATGCTGATCTACCGCCGCGACCGCTACCTGCGCGGCGGCGACCACATCCCGTTCCTGCAGCGGGGCTGGCCGGCGATCAGGTTCACCGAGGTGCACGAGGACTACCGGCACCAGCACCAGGACGTGCGGGTCGAGGACGGCGTCCGGTACGGCGACCTGATCGAGTTCGTCGACGTCGACTACGTCGCCGGGGTGACCCGGGTGAACGTGGCCGCGCTGGCCGGGCTCGCCCGCGCCCCCGGCGCGCCGGCGGGGGCGGGCATCAGGACCGCGCGCCTCACCAACGACACCGACCTGCGCTGGGATGCCGGGCCCGAGCCGGACATCGCGGGCTACGAGGTGGTCTGGCGGGACACGACCGAGCCGCTGTGGACGCATTCGCGGTTCGTCGGCAAGGTCACCGAGTACACGGTGGAGGGCAAGTCGAAGGACAACTACCAGTTCGGCGTGCGTGCCGTCGACACGGCGGGCCACCGCAGCCCGGTCAGCCACCCGCTGCCGGCCGGCTGACCCGCGTTCGCCTCTCCCCCGCGGGGGTACGTGCCCGCCCATGAGATATCACGTGCTCGCCTGCGACTACGACGACACGCTCGCGCGGCACGGGGAGGTCGCCGAGCACACGATCAAGATGCTGGAACGGGTCTCCCGCTCGGGCAGGAAACTCCTGCTGGTCACCGGGCGGGAGCTCGACGACCTGCTGTCCGTCTTCCCGCACGCCGACCTGTTCGACCTGGTCGTGGCGGAGAACGGGGCGCTGCTCTACGACCCGGGCCAGCGCACCAGGGACCCGCTGGCGCAGGCCCCGCCGGCCGGGTTCGCCGAGCGGCTGCGCGCGCAGGGCGTCACCCCGCTCGGCGCCGGAGCCGTGATCGTGGCCACCCGCGAGCCGTACGACGTCCAGGTGCAGGACGCCATCCGGGAGCTCGGCCTGGAGCTGCAGATCATCAGGAACAAGGGCGCGGTCATGGTGCTGCCGCCCGGCGTGAACAAGGCCAGCGGACTGGCCGCCGCGCTGGACCGGCTGTGCCTGTCCCGCCACAACGTGGTGGCCGTCGGCGACGCGGAGAACGACCACGCTTTCCTCACCGCCGCCGAGTGCGGCTCCGCCGTGGCGAACGCGGTGCCGTCGCTGCTGAGCGAGTGCGATCTGCCGCTGGGCCGGGAGAACGGCGACGGCGTGGTCGAGCTGGCCCATCTGCTGCTGTCGGGCGAGCTGGACGAGGTGGAGATCCCCCGGCACCACGTCCTGCTCGGCGAGGGATCCGGTGGCGAGGTGCGGCTGCGCCCGTACGGGACCGGGGTGGTGGTGGCGGGGCCGTCGGGCAGCGGCAAGTCCACGGTCACCACGGCCCTGCTGGAGCGGCTGGTCGAGGCGGACTACCAGTGCGTGATCATCGACCCGGAGGGCGACTACGCGGAGTTCCCCGGCGTGGCCGTGCTGGGCGAGCCGGACCGGCCGCCGGGCGCGGAGGAGGTGCTGCGGCTGCTGGAGTCGCCGGATCAGAGCGCCGTGGTCAACATGATCGGGATGCCGCTGCGCGACCGGCCCGCGTTCTTCGCCGAGCTGATGCCGCGCCTGGTCGCGCTGCGGGCCCGGCTCGGCCATCCGCACTGCGTCGTCGTGGACGAGGCGCACCACCTCATGCCGGCCGAGCTGCTGGAGGTGCCGGTCAAGGACGTGCGCGACCTCGGCTCGATGATCATGATCACCGTGCATCCCGAGGCGCTCAGCCCCGCCGCGCTCAACCTGGTCGACGGCGTGATCGCGGTGGGCCCCGAGCCTGAGGAGACGCTGGGCGCCTTCGCGGGCGCGCTCGGCCGCGACACCCCCGAGCTGACGGGCGAGGCCGAGGGCGTGGCGCTCTGGCGCACCTCCGCCGAGACCGCCGAGCGCGTCCACGCCACCCCGGCCCGCGCCGACCGCACCCGCCACCGCCGCAAGTACGCCGCCGGCACCATGTCCAAGGACAAGAGCTTCTACTTCACCGGCCCGGAGAACCGGCTCAAGCTGCGGGCCCGCAACCTGCACGTGTTCGTGGAACTGGCCGAGGGCGTGGACGACGACACCTGGGCCTTCCATCTGGACCGGGGCGACTACTCGGCCTGGATCGGCGAGAAGCTGGGCGACGGCGAGCTGGCCGGCGAGGTCGAGCGGGTGGAGCGCGAGAAGCCCGGCGACAGCCTGCGCCAGGTGGTCGAGCTGATCGAGCGGCGCTACACGCTGCCCGCGGAACCGACCAAGTACGATCCGGACCACGACGACCGGTGACCTCGCCGGCCCCGGGCCTACTGCCGCGGATAGAGTTAGCGAACCTCTGACGCGTGACGGTGTGAACCCCGCTGAGCGGGAACCCGTAAGAGGTGGCCGAGAGCTTACGCATCGAGACGATCCCCTACCGGGGCTGCACGGTCCTGCGGGCCCGCGGGGTGCTCGACCACGCCGGGCGGGCCCGGTTCAGCGCCCACGTCGAGGCCGTGTGGGACTGGTCGCCGGGGCCGGTGCTGGTGTTCGACCTGAGCCGGCTGCGCTTCTACGACGCCTCGGCCATCGGCGTGCTGGCCATGGCGCTGCAGCGGATGCGGGCGGCGGGCAGCGGGCGGGTGATCCTGGTCCGGCCCACCGACCATCTGCTGAACGTGCTGCGACAGACCGATCTGCTGGCGCATGTGGAGATACGCGACAGCGTGGCCGAGATCGTGGCAGAGCTGATGCCACCTGCGACGGATTTCCGGGAACCGCGGGAACCCGAAGATCGTTTCCGGTACGGTCGCCAGCCGTAAGGAAACGGAGAGTGAGCAGTGGTGTTCAAAAGGATGCTGGGCGCGTTCGGCGTCGGAGCCCCCTCGGTCGACACGGTCCTCGCCACGCCCCGGGCGCGCCCGGGCGGCACGCTGGCCGGTGAGGTCCGGCTCAAGGGCGGCGAGTTCGACGCCGCCATCGAGCACGTGACGCTGTCCCTGGTCGCCGGCGCCGAGGCCGAGACGGGCGACGGCGAGCTGACGGGGCTGGCCGAGCTGCGCAGGTTCCCCGTCTCCGGCCCCTTCACGCTGGCCAAGGGGACCGACCGGACGATCCCGTTCGAGGTCGAGGTGCCGTGGGAGGCCCCGATCAGCGAGGTCGGAGGGCAGCCGCTCACCGGGATGGCGCTCGGCGTGCGCACCGAGCTGGCCATCGCCAAGGCGGTCGACAAGGGAGACCTCGACCCGGTCGCGATCGAGCCGCTGCCGTCGCAGCAGCGGGTCATGGAGGCGTTCCTGCAGCTCGGCTTCGCCTTCAAGTCGGCCGACCTGGAGATGGGCCGGATCTACGGCGTCCACCAGGAGCTGCCGTGCTACCAGGAGATCGAGTTCTACGGGCCGCCCGGGCAGATCTCCGAGGCGGAGCTGACGTTCGTGGCCGGCCCTGACGGGATGGACATCGTCATCGAGGCCGACCGCCGCTCCGGCCACTACGGCTCGGACGCCGTCGGGCGCTTCCGGGTGGGTCACGACGAGGCGCTGCGGATGGACTGGGCGGCCGAGATCGGCGGCTGGCTGGGCAACCTGGCGTCCTACCAGGGCTACGGCCACCACCACCACGAGGAGCACCACCATCACCACGGCGGTGGCGGTGGTCTCGGCGGTGCGCTCGCGGCCGGAGCCGTCGGCGTGGCCGGCGGGATGATCGCCGCCGAGCTGATCGAGGAGGCCTTCGAGGACGAGGAGGAGTGACCTCAGCGGGAGTGCGCCCGATCACCGCCGAGCAGTTCGGTGAAGAGGTCCTCCCACATCGGCATCACCACGTCGGGCGCGTAGCCCCGGGCGGTGGCGGCCGCGGCGGCGCCCATGTCGATGCGCCGCCCGCGGTCGCGGATGACCTTCTTGAGCGCGGCGGCCAGCGCGTCGACGTCGCGCGGCGGCACCAGCAGGCCGTCGGCGCCGTCGGTGAGCACGTCGCGCGGGCCGGTCGGGCAGTCGAAGGCGACGACGGCCAGGGCGTGCGTCATCGCCTCGATCATGACCATCGGCAGGCCCTCGAAGCGCGAGCTGAGCGCGTAGACCGAGGCCGCCGCGAGCTCGTCGTCGAGCCGTTCGGTGCGGCCCAGGAGGGCGACGTTGTCGCTCAGGCCCAGCTCGTCGATCTGGGCCTGGAGCCTGGCCTCGCGCGGGCCGTTGCCGAAGACGCGCAGCTTCCATTCGGGGTGGTCGGCCACCACCTGGGCGAACGCCTGGATGAGCAGGTCGAACCCCTTCTGCGGCACCAGCCGGCCGGCCGCCACCACGACCGGGTTGCGCTGCGTGGAACGCTCCTGGTCGACCTTGTGGACGGCGTTCGGGATCTGCACGATCCGGGTGTCGGGCAGGATCTCCTGGTATTCGATCTGGTTCGTCTTGGTCAGCACCGCCACGGCGTCGAACCCGCCGTAGTGACGGACGATCTCCTGGCGGATCGTGTCGGGGTAGGCGGTCAGGTTCATGTGCTCCTGCGCCACCTTGACCACGCTCTTGGGCGCGCGCCTGGCGGCGATCAGGTTGAGCGCCGGACGGGTGGTGACCAGGATCCCGTCCGGCAGGGCGGAGACGTAGTCCATGACGGCCTTCTCCACCCGCTCGGTGAAGTACTCGGCCGCGAACTCGCCCCGGGGCACGATCTTGCCGCGGAGCCTGCGCCAGGCCCGGCGCGCGAGCGAGTCGGGCTCCCGGCCCTGGCGCTGGTCCACCAGGGCGCTGAGCCGGACGTCCTGGTGGATGGCGAACTGGGGTTTGTTGCGGCGGCGGACCACGCTGACGATCTCGACGTCGTGCCCCGCCCGCGCCATGGCGTTGGCCTGGTTGACGACGGTGCGGATGGTGCCGCCCATGCCGTAGGCGTGCAGCATGAGGTAGCGGATCTTCACTCCACATACCCCCACGTCCGGCACATCGGCTTCAGCGAGTCCAGGATCGAGTCGGGGTCCGGCAGCTCGCGGCCTGGCTGCACGGTGCCCGAGCGGATCTTGTCGCGCCAGTCGCCCAGGCCCTTCTGGATGACCGCCTGCTCGCCGTACGAGAGCATCCCGGGCTCCCACTCCAGGCCGAGGAACGCGCAGATCTCGCGGGTCACCCGCTCCGGCTCGGCGCTGAGGTCCTCGTAGCGGACCGTCAGGCCGGGCAGCGCCGCCTTGGCCCGCTCGACCGCCTTCATGTAGCGCAGGGCGTCGACCGCGGCCTCCTCGCGGTTGCGCTTGTCGGGGCTGGCCTCGTACCAGGAGGTGGCGATCGAGGCCGGGTGGCGCAGGAGGAAGATGTAGCGCGCGTCCGGCCAGCAGGTCGAGATCCGCTCGTAGGCGAACGCGTTCGCCGGGGTCTTGTCCACGATGAACCGCTTGCCGCTGCGCACCAGCTCCCGGTGGAGCACCCGGTCCCAGAGCAGGTGCTCCAGGTCGGCCTGGTTGTGGCCGAGCGCTTCCATTGCCTTCGCTGCCAGGGTCGTGCCGAACTCCACTCTGAGGCGCCGCACGTGGAGTTCGTGCGGGGCGTGCAGGTCCGTGTGGGCGTTCATGATCGAACGCAGCAGGGTGGAACCGGACCGCACCGGGGAGATGATGAAGATCGGCGCGGTGAGCAACCGGTCGGCCTTGGGATCGGCCGGCGGCCTGATCTCGGCCTCGGTCTGCTTGACCTTCGTGGGCGCGGTCTTGGCCGGCACCGCCGTGGAGATCCCCTGGTTCCCTACTCGATTGACCTGGAATCCGGTGAACCTGACCAGCGCTTTGTTGATTTTACGCTGCCAGCTCATGCCGAGGCAGACTACCCACCCTTCCTGGCAGTTCCCTGGCAATCCGGTGACACCGGGGGTTAAAGACTTGCGCCGCGGCCGGAAGGCCCGGGATGTTTTGGTATTTCGGACCGGATAGTCTCGTGCGCTGTACGGTTACGCGGTCCGCCGGGAAACTCTTCGGGGAAGCCTGACAGCCACATGAGACGTGTCCGGGCCGCCTCTGCCCTCTTCAGCGGCTATCAGCATCCCACGCAGATGATCGCGGTGGGTTTCGGCTTCGCCATCGCGGTCGGCACCCTGCTGCTGTCGCTGCCCGCCGCCACCGCCGAGGGCCAGACCACCACCTGGCTGACCGCGCTGTGGACCGCGACCGCCTCCGTCTCGCTGACCGGGCTGATCATCGTCGACACCCCGACCCACTGGTCGGTCTTCGGCGAGGTGGTCATCATCGGGCTGGTGCAGATCGGCGGCCTCGGGATCATGACGCTGGCCACGGTCTTCACCGTGCTGGTCTCCGGCCGGCTGGGCCTGCGCGCCCGGCTGTTCGCCCAGGCCGAGACCAAGACGCCGACCATGGCCGACATGCGCAAGGTCGTGCGCAAGGTCGTGGTCTACAGCCTGGTGTGCGAGGCCGTCGCCGCCGTCGTGTTCACCGCGCGGTTCGTGATCGGGTACGGGGAAGGCTTCGGCCGGGCCCTCTACCTCGGGGTCTTCCACGGCATCTCGGCCTTCAACAACTCCGGCTTCACGCTCTGGTCCGACAACATCATGGGGTTCGTCGGCGACCCGTGGATCTGCCTGACGATGTCGGCCGCCGTGATCGTGGGCGGGCTGGGCTTCCCGGTGGTGTTCGAGCTGCTGCGCTCCTGGCGGCACCCGGGCAGGTGGAGCGTGCTCACCAAGATCACTGTGTTCGCCACCCTGACCCTGCTGACCCTGGGCACCCTGGTCTACCTGGCCACCGAGTGGCGCAACCCCGGCACGCTCGGCGGGCTGGACGAGCCCACCAAGCTGCTCGCCGCGTTCTTCATGTCGGCCATGGTGCGCACGGCCGGGTTCAACAGCGTCGACACCGGCGAGCTGTACGCGTCAAGCTGGCTGCTCTCGGACCTCATGATGTTCATCGGCGGCGGCAGCGCCGGCACCGCGGGCGGCATCAAGGTGACCACGCTCGGCCTGCTGGCCTTCGTCATCTGGTCGGAGCTCCGCGGCGAACCCAAGGTGAACGTCGGCCACCGCCAGGTGCCGGACGCCGCCCAGCGGCAGGCCGTCGTGGTGACCGCGATGAGCGCTACCCTGGTGGCCTTCTGCACCTACGTGCTGCTGGTGCTCACCCCGCACACCCTCGACCGGGTGCTGTTCGAGGTGATCGCCGCGTTCAGCACGGCGGGGCTGACGACCGGGATCACGAATGACATCCCGCCCGCCGGGCACCTGCTGCTCATCATGCTGATGTTCGTGGGCAGGATCGGGCCGCTCACGATCGGCTCGGCGCTGGCGCTCAAGGAACGCGCCCGGCGCTACGAACTACCCGAGGAGCGGATGATCGTTGGTTGACCGACGTAACGACCCGGTGGTGGTGATCGGCCTGGGCCGGTTCGGCTCCGCCCTGGCCCTCGAACTGACCAGGCGCGGCACCGAGGTGCTGGCCATCGACAACCGCCCCAAGATCGTGCAGAGCCTCTCCGGGCACATCACGCACCTGGCCACCGCGGACGCCACCGACCTGGAGACGCTCCAGCAGCTCGGCGTGGCCGACTTCTACCGCGCCGTGGTCGCGATCGGCGACCTGGAGGCCAGCATCCTGACCGCGTCGCTGCTGGTCGAGCTGGAGATCGACGACATCTGGGCCAAGGCCGTCAGCCAGCAGCACCGCCGCATCCTCAGCCGGGTCGGCGTGCACCACGTCGTGCTGCCCGAGCACGACATGGGCGAGCGGGTGGCCCATCTGGTGAGCGGGCGGATGCTCGACTACATGGAAGTGGACGAGAACTTCGCGCTGATCAAGACCCGGCCGCCGAAGGAGTACGTCGGCGTTCCGCTCGGCGCCTCGAACCTTCGGCGCAAGTACGGCGTCACAATCGTGGCGGTGAAGAAGGAGGGCGAGGAGTTCACGTACGCGACCGCCGACACGGAGCTGTCGTACGGCGACATCATCCTCGTCTCCGGTCGCGGCGACCAGATCGAGCGGTTCTCCGAGCTCACCTGACCGAGGACGCCGCCGAGAGGTCCCGGCGACCTGCGGATTGGTAAAAGGACGTATTTCTGGCCATTACCGTGGCTATAGGGTTTTGGCAAGGGCTTGTGTATCGGGAGGTTCTCTCACAATGGACCGGGGATCTGGGATCCTGCGGCTCGCGGGCGCGGCTGCGGCGGCCGGGGTGCTGACCGCCGCCCTCGCCCTTCCGGCTGTCGGCGGCGCCGGTGCGATGTTCGTCAACACCGCGGAAGAGCTCAACCTGAAGGCGATGACCCTGAAGGAACCGCCCCTGGCCGAGAAGACCACGGTCCTCGACGCCAAGGGCACCGAGATCGCCCAGTTCTACGAGGAGTACCGCGAGGTCGTGCCGCTCTCGGAGATCTCCGAGGAGATGAAGACGGCCATCATCGCCATCGAGGACTTCCGCTTCTACGAGCACGGCGCCATCGACATCGAGGGCACGCTCCGCGCCCTGGCCAAGAACCTCTCCTCCGGCGGCATCGCCCAGGGCGGCTCCAGCATCACCCAGCAGTACGTCAAGCAGGTGCTGCTCAACTCGGCCGTGACCGAGGAGGAGAAGGCCAAGGCGCTGGAGGCCAGCTACGCCCGCAAGCTCAACGAGCTGCGCTACGCGATGGGCGTCGAGGAGAAGTACACCAAGGACGAGATCCTGGAGAAGTACCTCAACATCGCCTACTTCGGCGCGAGCGCGAACGGCGTGGAGGCCGCCGCCAAGCGGTTCTTCGGCGTCACGGCCAAGGAGCTCGACCTGGCCCAGGCCGCCACCCTCGCCGGCGCCGTGCAGGACCCGAACCGCACCGACCCGAACCTCGGCCGGGTGCAGCGTAAGCGCCTGCTGGAGCGGCGCAACGTCGTGCTCAACCGGATGCACGAACTGGGCAAGATCACCGACGATCAGCTCGCCAAGGCCAAGGCCAAGAAGCTCGGCTGGAAGAACACCCCGCTGCCCGGCGGCTGCGGCGCGAGCCCGTACCCCTACTACTGCATGTACGTGCGCGCCGAGATCCTCAACAACCCGGTCTTCGGCAAGACCAAGAAGGAGCGCACGCAGCTGCTCAACCGGGGCGGCCTGACGATCAAGACCACGCTCGACCCCAAGATGCAGCGGGCCGCCGAGCGCGCGATCAAGAAGTGGGTGCACGCCTCCGACAGCCCGGTGGCCTCCGAGGCCCTGGTCGAGCCCGGCACCGGTGAGATCAAGGCGATGGCCGCGAGCCGCACCTACGGCCGCTCCAAGAAGCGCAACGAGATGTCCTACAACGTCGTGGCCGACGCGGCGCACGGCGGCGGCGTCGGCTTCCAGGCCGGGTCGACCTTCAAGACCTTCACCCTCCTGACCGGGCTCAAGGAGGGCATGAAGATCAACGACGGGTTCTCGGTGGGCGCCGGCTACCGCGCCTCCGGCTACTCGACGTTCAAGAACTGCAAGGGCGAGAACATCGGCGACCCGTCCCACACCGTCACCAACGACGAGGGGTCGGGCGGCTTCAAGACGCTTTCGACCGGCACCTGGGGCTCGGTCAACACCTTCTTCATGAAGCTGGAGGAGCGGGTCGGCCTCTGCGACACGATCAAGACGGCCAAGTCGCTGGGCATCAAGCGGTCCGACGGGCTGCCGCTGCAGGAATACTCCACGTTCACGCTCGGCATCAACGAGACGGACCCGGTGACGGTCGCCAACGCCTACGCGGCGATCGGGGCGCGCGGCAAGTACTGCGAGCCGATGGTCGTCACCGAGATCACCGACCGCTACGGCAAGGTCAAGAAGTACCAGCCGAAGTGCAAGCAGGTGATGGATCCCGAGGTGGCGGACGCCGCGGCGCACATCCTCGAAGGGGTGTTCACCAAGGGCACGATGCGCGGCGTCGGCGGCATCGGCCGTCCGGCGGCGGGCAAGACCGGCACCACCGACGCCCAGGCGACGGCGTGGTTCGCCGGTTTCACCCCTGACCTGGCGGGCGCGGTCAGCATCGGCGACCCGCGCGGCTCGCAGCGCTACAAGCTGAACAACGTGACGATCGGCGGCCGCTACTACGGCTCGGTCTTCGGCGCGAGCATCCCGGGGCCGATCTGGCGTGACACCATGCTGGCGGCGCTCAAGGGCACGAAGGCGACCGACTTCCACCCGCTCGACACCTCCAGGTTCGGCGGGTGCGGGTCGAGCTGCGCGCCGGTCCGGACGGATCGCGACGAGCCCGACGAGCTGCGCGACATCGACGACAACGACGGCATCCGGGCCGATCTCGGCCAGGACTGACACCCCGGGCCAACACACGGTCTGAAACGCGGCGGGGGGGTTCCGGGACTCCCGGGATTCCCCGCCGCGAAATACCTCCGAAATCTCGCCGCTCACTTCCGCCCCACCACCTGCGCTTTTCTTTACTGGAAGCTAACAGCCCAGTACAGAGGCTCTGTTAACGGCGGCGAAACATTGATAACGTGGGAGCGCTCCCAGGGATCTTCGGCGCGAGGTGTCGAGCATGTCCGAGCAGCCCACACTGGCCCAGGTCGCCGCGGCCGCCGGGGTCTCCCCGGCCACCGCTTCCCGCGTGCTCACCGGCTCGGTCCGGGTCAGCACGTCAACCCGTCGCCAGGTTTACGAAGCCGTCTCCCGGATGGGATATGTGCGGCAGCGAGCGCCCAGAGGTTCGGTCTCCAGAACCACGGCGACCGGAGTCACCGCGGTCGTCTGCGATCATCTGCCGCGATTATTCTCCGAACCGTACTATGCGCGGCTGCTGTCCGCCAGCGGTGCGGTCCTCGCCGAGAACGGCACCCATCTGAACATCATCACGGTCAACCCCACGTCGTCCGTCCTGCCCACGCTCTCCGGCGCGGTGCTGCTCATCGGCGCCCGGGAGCGGCACCCGCTGGCCATCAAGCTCTGCACCTCCGGCATCACCGTGCGCAACATCGGCCGGCCGCCGCACGACCTGAAGCTCCCGTACGCCGACGTGGACAACCACGACGGCGGGCGGCAGGCCGCCGAGCACTTCCTGCTCACCGGCCGCAGGTCCGTCGCCGCCATCGGCGGCCCGCCCTCGCTGCCCGCCGCCAAGGACCGGCTCGACGGCCTGGTCAAGACGTTGCGAGAGGCGGGCGTGGCCGAGGTCCCCGTCGCGTACGGGGACTTCACCGCCGCGTCCGGCACCCACGCCATGCAGTGGCTGCTGCGCCACGCCCCCGGCCTGGACGCGGTGTTCGCCGCCTCCGACCTGATGGCCGCGGGGGCGATCCAGGCACTACGCAGGGCGGGCCGGAGGGTGCCCGCCGACGTCGCGGTGATCGGGTTCGACGACGCCCCGGTCGCACGGCACACCAACCCCGCGCTCACCACCGTCCGCCAGCCTGTCGAGGAGGTGGCCACCATCGCGACCAGGTTGCTACTGTCCGGAACGACCGGGATCGATCCGATCCTCCCGACAGAACTGGTCATCCGTGACTCGGCATGAACCCGGCGACATCCTGGCCCGCAGGTATCTGCTCCTGGACCCGCTGGCCCGGGGCGGCATGTCCGTCATCTGGCGCTCTTTCGACCAGTCGCTGCAGCGCATGGTGGCGGTCAAGGTGCAGTGCTCGTCCCTGCAGACGGGGTTGGGCGACCGGGTGCGAGCGCGGAGCGAGGCACGGGCCGCCGCCCGGTTCATCCATCCGGACGCCATCGAGATCTACGACTACGGCGAGGCCGTGACCACCAGCGGGGAGGTCGCGGCCTTCGTCGTGATGCCCCTGCTGGACGGGGTGCCGCTGGCCGAGCGCCTGGAGGACGGCCCGCTGCCGTGGGCGCGGGCGGCGGCCATCGCCATGCGGACCGCCCGCGTGCTGGCCGCCGGGCACGCCCGCGGGCTCGTGCACCGCGACGTCACCGCCGAGAACGTGCTGCTCACCGACGACGGGCTGAAGCTGCTCGACTTCGGCATCGCGGCCTCGGCCGGCGACCCGGAGGACGGGCGGGGCACGCCGCCGTACGTCGCGCCCGAACGGCTGGCCGGGGCGCCGACCCATCCGGCCGTGGACGTGTACGCGCTGGGCGTGCTGCTGTTCACCATGATCGCGGGACGCACCCCGTACCCGGAGACCACCTGGGAGCAGCTGGAGACGGCCCGCCGCTCGTACCCGCCGCCACGCCCGCCGGGGGCGCCGCACTCGATCGCCCTGCTCTGCCAGCGGTGCCTCGACCCCGAGCCGGGCCTCCGGCCGCAGGCGTCGGAGGTCGCGGCGACCCTGTCGAACGCGCTCAGCCTGCCCAAGCGGCTGCGGCGCGGCCTGGCCGTCGCGGGCGCGGGGGTGCTCGCGCTGTCGCTGGCGGCGCTGCTGGAGCTGCCCCGGGATGCGATGCCGCCCGCGGTGACGTGGTCGTCGCCGCCGCCCTCGCCGGTGACCTCGATGCCGGCGATGGAACGTACCCCCGCGGAGGGGCAGACGGTCCGGCAGGCGGTCGACGGCTTCCACGCCACGCTGGAGGGGTCCGACGTGTGCGGCGCGCTCGGCGGCGACGTGGCGCTGGACCTCAAGCAGGTGCTGCGCGGGGCGCTGGTGTCGCCGGGCCAGGAGGAGACGGGCCTGGCCGGCCTGCGCAGGAAGCTGGCCGACCGGGAGCGCGAAGGCCGCCTCGACCCGGCCTGCCGCTCCCAGCTGGAGATCCGGCTCAACGAGATCACCGCCGCCCGCCGCTCGCCCTGAGGGCCGTAGGACGAGTTCGCCTCTCCCCGTTGCTCGCGCTGAGGGCCGCAGGACGAGTTCGCCTCAACCGTTGCTCGCCCTGAGGGCCGCACGACGAGCTCCCCTCAGCCCGCCGCTCGCCCCCAGGGCACGCGGCCCTCATGCGCACGTGTAGCCCGAGGGGAGCGCCGAGGAGCCGCCAGGACGGGACGCCTGGAAGCCGAAGGCAGTGCTGCCGCCGGGGGCGAGCGAGCCGTTGTAGCCGAGGTTGGTGGCCGTCACCGTCTGGCCGCTGACCGACACCTGGGCGCCCCAGGAGCCGGTGATCGCGTGGCCCGACGGGAGCGTGAAGGTCACCCGCCAGCCGGAGATCGGCCCGGAGCCGCGGTTGGTCACCGTGACGGGCTGGATGACGTACCCGCCGTCCCACTGGCCCTGGGTGGTGGCGGTGGCCGCGCAGGAGCCGCCGGGCGGCGGGTCCTGGCTGCCGTCGGTGGTGACGGAGAAGGAGCCGACCGCCAGGCCGGCGCCGCCCACCCAGGGCTCGAACCCGGCCTGCACGCTGGTCAGGTACCAGGACCGCTGACCGTACCCGCGGGCCACCACGTCGGCGTAGAAGGTGTCGACGGCGAAGTTGAGCGAGGTCCCGGGGCTGGTCCGGACGTAGGAGATGACGTTCCAGCCGACGTTGCCGAACCACACCTGCCAGGTGGCTCCGGCCAGGTTGACGGTGCCGACCTGCGACCCGATCGGCTGGATGGAGCCCTGCCGGTTGAGCCAGATCATCAGCTCGGCGCCGGTGTTCTGCCCGTCGGTGCGCGGGGTGGGGTCGAACCACAGGTCGTAGGAGGCGTTGTAGACGCCGCTGCCCGGATAGCTCATGGTGACGCTGGAGCGCAGGTTGCCGAAGCCGGAGGCGTCCGCCCGCATGGGGAGGCCGCTGCCGGAGGTGCAGGCGCCGTAGTGGCAGCCGGCGTAGATGGACGGGTAGGCGGCGGGCGCGCCGTTGGTGGCGTTGTTGTGCGCGGCCTGGGTGATGGTGAAGCCGCCGTTCTGGTTGACGTCGATGCACTGGGCCGTACTGGCCCCCCAGACGTTGTTCTGCACGATGTAGCGGCCGTTCTGGATGCTGGTCGAGCCGTACTTCTCGCAGATGACCGGAGCCGCGGCGTGCGCGGGCAGGGCGAACGCGAACGCCGCCAGGAGGGCCGCGAGGGCCAGGGAGATGTGCACGCGTCTCATGTCCGCCACCATCACGAGCGCGCGGCGGCCCCGGCAACCCCGCCCGGCCGGGAGGGGGCGGCGACAGGGCGGCCACCAGGCGAAACCGGGGCCGGGATGACCTGAAAGTTTCACCCCGGTTTGTCGGACTAAGTCTGGACATGTTGTAATGCGATCACGCGAGTGCTGCCGGGCGGGCGGGTCGTGGTGGGTTCCTCTGTCATGCGTGTGAGCAAAGGAATCTTGTCCATGAGAGTCATGCGTTCGGTGGCCTTGGCGGCCGCCGCGGCGTTCGTCATGATCATCACTGCGTTCGTGATCCCCCAGTCGGCCCAGGCCCACGGCGTCACCATGTTCCCCGGCAGCCGCACCTTCCTGTGCTGGCAGGACGGCCTGCGCGAGAACGGCGCCATCGACCCGTACAACCCCGCCTGTGACGCGGCCGTCGCCCAGAGCGGCACCACGCCGCTGTACAACTGGTTCGCCGTGCTGCGCTCCGACGGCGCGGGCCGGACGAGCGGGTTCATCCCCGACGGCCAGCTCTGCAGCGGCGGCACCGGCGGCCCGTACGACTTCTCCGCCTACAACGCGGTGCGCAACGACTGGCCCAAGACGCACCTGACGTCGGGCGCCAACATCCAGATCCGGCACAGCAACTGGGCGCACCACCCGGGCTCGTTCGACCTCTACATCACCAGGAACGGCTGGAACGCCAACGGCCCGCTGGGCTGGGGTGACCTGGAGAAGTTCGCCACCGTGACCAACCCGCCGCAGTCAGGCGGGGTCGGCGCGCTCAACTACTACTACTGGAACTCCACTCTCCCGGCCGGCAAGAGCGGCAACCACATCCTGTACATCCACTGGAAGCGCTCTGACAGCAACGAGAACTTCTACAGCTGCTCGGACGTCGTCTTCGACGGCGGCAACGGCGAAGTCACCGGTGTCGGCCCGGACGGGAACGGCCCCGGCCCCGGCCCCGGCCCGACCGACACGCCGACCCCGGACCCCGAGGGTGACTGCCAGGCCACCTTCCGCGGCACCGACACCGGCTGGGCCGGCCACTTCCAGGGCGAGGTGACCGTCCGCAACACCGGCGACACCCCGCTCAACGGCTGGACGGTGTCCTGGACGTACACCGGCGGGCAAGGCTTCTCCGGATCGCCGTGGAACGCCACGCTGACCGGGCAGCCGCCCAACGTGGTGGCCAAGAACGCGTCGTACAACGGGCAGCTCGCGCCGAACGGCTCGACCACGTTCGGGTTCAACGCCACCGGCAGCGTGCCCAGCCCGGTTCCGACGCTGAGCTGCACGAGCCCGTAAGGGCGGATCGATGCTGGAGGACGTGCGGAAAGCACCGGCCCGGCGGCGCGGCTTCCTGGCCGTCGCCGCCGTGGTCGTGACCGCGATCGCCGGTACGTCGCTCCTCGCGGTCCTGCGGCAGCCCGAGCTGCCGCAGGACCTGCGCGGGGAGCTCGCCGCCCAGGTGACGGCGCTGCTGGAGCGGTCCTCGCCCGAGGAGCACCACCACCACGGGCATCACTTCGAAGAGGACGCCGGGAAGATCATCTGCGCTGTCGAGCCGTTCGGCGTCTCCCCCGAGGAGGCGCGGAGCGTGGCCGAGGTCGAGTGGGTGTACGCCCGGCACATGTGCGCGATCACCGGCCCGGGCACGGACTGGAAGACGTCCGTGCGGGTCGCCGGTCCGCTCGCGGTGCGGATCGGTCATCACACCGAGGTACGGGTGCCCGCCGCGGGCGCGGGCTACCCGGAGCGGGTCAGGGAGCTGATCCCGGAACGCCTGCACGAGGAGGCGTTCGCGGACTTCGACGACGACGCGACGCTGGACGCCGCGCGCTCGAGGTTCGAGCAGGCCCGGTAGGAGCAGGGGCGGCCCGCACGCGAACGCGGCCGGCGGAGGGGGAGGACTCTTCGGGCCGGCCGCGTTCGCGCCATCCGGGCGGGATGGTTCGCAGGGGCGATTCACTTCATCGGTGCGGCCTCACCTCCTTCGGGCAGGGGACGGGTCGGTCAGGTGGCGCAGGTGTAGCCGGACGGCAGACTGGTCTGGCCGTTGGGCCGGCTGGCCTGGAACCCGAAGCCCGTGCTGGCGTTCGGGGCGAGGGTGCCGTTGTAGCCGAGGTTCCTGGCGGTCACGGTCTGGCCGCTGACGGTGACGTCGGCGTTCCAGGAGCCGGTGAGCTGGTGGCCGACGGGCAGCGTGAACGTCACCGTCCAGCCCGTCGTGGCCGAGGAGCCGGTGTTGGTCACGGTGACCGGCTGGGCCACGTAGCCGTTGCCCCACTGGCTCTGCACGGTGGCGGTCACCGAGCAGCCGCCGCCCCCGGTGCCCGGCTCGGTGGTGAACGAGCCGTTCGGCGACGGGGTGGACTGGTTGCCCGCCGCGTCCCTGGCGCGCACGTACACCTGGTAGCCGGTGTCCGGGGTGAGGCCGGTGAGGGTGATGGAGGTGGTGGCCGTCTGGCCGAGGAGCGTGCCGCCTGAACGGTAGACGTCGTAGCCGGTGACGCCCACGTCGTCGGTGGCGGCTGTCCAGGTGAGGCGGGCGCCGGTGGCGGTCACGTTCGACGCGGCCGGGGCGCCGGGGGCGGACGGCGGGGTGGTGTCCACCGGGTCGCCGCCACCGTAGATCGCGGCCTCGCGGGCGGTGGCCCGGATGCCGTTGGTGCCGTTGAAGAGCCGCTGGCCCCACGAGGTGAGCCGGCTGACGTCGAAGTTCGTCACCTGGTCGAGGTATTCGACGCCGCCGCCGTTGCCGCTCCACGACCAGCCGAAGTAGCCGAGGCCGCGGCTCACGGCCTGGGCCATGATCGTGTCCTCGTCCGGGTTGCCGTCGGAGTGGTCGTGCCCGAACTCGCCCACGACCAGCGGCAGCCCGGCGGTCTTGAACGCGTCCATGTAGGCGGTGATCTCCGCGGCCGTGTCGAAGACCCCGTACATGTGGATCGAGAAGATCACGTTGCGGTCGGGGTCGCTGTCGAAGACGGTCCTGGCGTTGTCGCGCATGCCGAACTGCCAGTCCTGTCCCCAGTTGGGGGCGTCGACCATGAGCGCGTGGTCGAAGCCGTTGGCGCGCAGTTTCTGGATCGCCGCCGTGGTGGCGGCGGCCCAGCCGGGGGTGACCGCGTTGTTGCCGATCGGCTCGTTGCCGATGTTGACGACGACGTAGTCCTCCTGGCCGACCAGGGCGGACTTGACGCTGATCCAGTAGTCGGCGGCCTGGTCGAGGGTGTAGGCGCCGCTCTGCTCGCCGTACCCGGTGGTGTCGTGGTTCTCCAGGACGCAGATGAGCTTGTTCTGCTTGCACAGGGAGACGACGTTGGCCACGTCGGCGGTGTTGTTCGGGGTCCACCGACCGCCGCTGAGCACCACCCGCACGGCGTTGGCGCCGAGCGACTTGATGTCGCGGAAGGACTGCGTCTGGCTGGTGTACCAGGTGTGGGCGTGGCTGGTGCCGCGGAAGACGAGGTTCTCGCCGCCGCGTTCGACGATGTTCGCGCCGCTGACGTGGATGCCGACGGCGGCGTGCGCCGGTTGGCTGATCAGGGCGACCGGGAGGAGGATGAGCGCCGCCAGGGCGGCGAGGCGTGATCTCATTAACTGCCCTCAGGAGTGCAGGTGATGGGGTCGGGCACGACGCCGGCGCCGTTGGCCAGGAAGCCGAACGTCGTGGTGGCACCGGGGGCCAGGGAGCCGTTCCAGGTCTCGTTCCGCACGGTGACGGTCGAGCCCGACGCGGTGTGCCTGCCGCCCCAGATCTGGGTGATGGTGCCGGAGCCGCTCCAGGAGACGGTCCAGCCGGTGATCGGCGAGGTGCCGGCGTTCTTCACCGTGACCTCGCCCTGGTAGCCACCGCTCCACGTGTTGACGACCTTGAACGCGGCGGTGCAGCCGCCGACGGGGGCCGGTTCGTCAGTCGTGGTGAAGGTGACGTCGCCGGACGGGGGCGAGCTGTTGCCCGCCGCGTCCCTGGCGACGACGTACGCGGTGTAGGCGGTGCCGGGGGTGAGCCCGGTCAGGTCGAAGGTCGTGCCCGGGGCGGTGCCCGCCTTCTGACCTGCCAGGTAGACGTCATAGCCGCTGACGCCCACGTTGTCGGTGGCCGCCGTCCACGTCAGCCTGGCCGTGGAGCCGGTGATCGCGGAAGCCGCCGGGGTGCCCGGCCTGCCGGGCGGGGTGTCGTCCTCCTCCTCAGGTCCTGGCGGTTCGCCCCAGATCTTGGTGGCGCCGCTGTAGAGCGTGATGTTGTTCACCCGTACCGGAGTCGCGCCCGGCGTGGTGGCCACGCCCCGGTAGGACCAGTCGTTGGCCGGGTCCCAGGTGCCGGAGCTGGCGATGCGGAACTGGATCTCCCTGCGGTGCTGCGACTGCCCGGCCGGGGCGATCTTCTGACCGGAGCAGTCGACGGCCACGTAGTACGTGGTGCCGCCGGCCGCGTGCAGCGTCGGGGCCGCGCACTGGGTGTACGCGGACGACACGGTGATCTGCGAGGCGGTGGTGGCGCCGTCGAGGGTGAAGTAGTAGCGGAACGACCCGTCGTCCAGCACCCGCGCGGGCCAGGCCGACTGGTTGCGGATGATGGCCTTGATCTCGGTGAAGTTCTGGCCGGTCGCGTTGACCGCCGCCTCCATGAAGATCTCCGGCCCGTCGGGCTCCTCCTCGGCGGGGAAGCCCGTCGCGGGCGGCCCGCCGTACTCGCGGTAGAGCCTGGCGAGCGCGCTGGTGAAGCCCGCGTTGTAGTCGGTGGCGACCTCGTTCATCACGTAGTCGTCCCGCTTGTCGGTGTAGGCGTCGTTCGGGTCGGGCGGTCCGCCGACCAGTGCCCCGTACAGGGTGTGGCGGGTCTCCACAGGAGAGGAGATCTGGTCCGTCCACGAGCCGTGCGCGGTGCGGTGGTGCGGGTTCTTCGGCGGGTTGGCCCCGAACCCGACCACGTAGGACGAGTTGCGCGGGTTGTCGCCGAGCGCGTAGTCGACCTGCCGGACCGCGAAGTCGTGGTAGCGGGCCTTGCGCGTGGCGTCGGTGATCGAGTCGCTGTGCACGAGCGCCGCGAAGGCGGTGTTGGCCGCGTACCGCAGCGACCCCCACCGGTCCAGCACGGCCTGGCCGCCGGGCGAGTACGCCACCCGCGAGCCGTTCACCCCGACCGTCCACCAGTCGAGCCAGCGGTTGGCGTCGTCGAGGTACTTCTGCTTGCCGGTCAGCTTGTGCAGCAGCACGTAGGCGCCGTAGGACTTGTCGTCCCAGGCGATGGTCCACTTGTACGACTTGATGGAGGTCTGGGGCTCGGTGCCGAGGCTGTCGTAGAGCGACTCGGCCTTGGTCAGGAAGGCCGGGTCCTGCGTTGCCCTGTACAGCCAGATCGCGCCCCAGACCAGCTCATCGGTGTATCCGCTCCACGAGTTGTAGTAGCTCTGGGCGTCGGTGATGCAGTCGCTGTACTCCTTTCTCACGGTGTCGGCGAAGGTGTAGAGCTGCCTGGCGTGCGTGACCAGCGTGTCGGCGTAGCCGGGGTCGGTCGGCCGGAAGACGATCGACGCGGCGGCCATCGCCGCCGCCGTCTCCCCGGCCAGGTCCGACCCGCCGCACGACGCGTCGATCTTGTACGCGGGCCGGGCCATGGACATCGCCTCGGCCGGGCCCCACCAGGCATGGTCGGTGCCGCCGTTGCCGACCTGGCCGTAGAGCACGTTCGGCGACGGGTGGGCCTTGATGAAGTAGTCGTTGACCCACCTGAGGTTGTTCAGCAGGTGGGTCAACTGGCCGGAGTCCTGGTAGGCGTCGCGGTACTCGACCGCGCCCCAGGCCAGCATGGTGGCCGAGAACGCCATCGGGAAGCCGAACTTGACGTGGTCGCCGGCGTCGTACCAGCCGCCGGTCAGGTCACGTCCGACGTCGGACCCGTCGTTCAGGCCGGAGTCGCCGCGCCAGCTCACGCGGTTCCAGTCGGGCAGCTCGCCCGACTGCTGGGCCTCGTAGAACCAGAGCGACTTCTGCAAGGCCTCGCCGTACGCGAACGCCGGGGCCGCCGCCTGGGCGCCCGGTACGGCGAGGAGCGGGAGGGCGAGGGCCGCCGCCGCGACGGCGGCGGCCCTCCGAGCGAAGCGGCTGATCACGGGAAGAGCCGCCCGTATTCGGCCAGGGCCACGGCCACGTCGACCTGCGCCCAGAACCGGTGGTAGTTGAACGTCGGCGTCGGCCCGGTGCCGTTCAGGAACGCCTGCACCTCGGGCCAGTCCGGGTCGTCCTCGTAGAAGGACCTGATCGACATGAACGTGGAGTTCGAGTTGATCGGGTCGCCGTTCGGCATCGTGCCGGTCCAGCCGTTCGGGACGTAGACCGGGTCGTCGACGCGGCGGTAGTCGGCCTTGGTCTCCTCGACCGAGACCCCCTTGGCGTCGCGGTTCTCCCACACGGCGTCGAGCAGCGCCTTGGCGGTGTCCCTGGCCTCGGCGTGGTTCGCCCTGGCCGCGTAGTACATGAGCACCTTGGCGTAGGAGCCGGCCACGCCCACGTCCTGGGTGTGGTCGACGACCTCGACGTGCAGGCCCGGGTTGGCCGGCGGCATGCCGGTGGTGGCGTTGAAGTTCCCCGCCGGCTGGCCGGTCCAGCGCAGCGTGGACGGGATCTGGTAGTCACCGCCGGAGCTGACCGTGGTGTTGTCGAGCGCCCAGGCCACCCACTTGTCGAGCAGCTGCTTGGCGTCGGCATTGCCGGTCACGTTGTACAGCTCCGCGACCCGCTCCATGCTCCACGCCTGGAAGCCGAACCACTGGTTGGACGGCGGGTCGTGGTAGACCGGCTGCCAGTCGTACGTCATGCCGTGGAACTTGGGCAGGTTGCTCGGCGGGGTGCCGTAGTCGCCTTCCCAGCTGTTGGTCGCGCCGCCCGCGATCCCGCCCTCGGCCGACTGCAGCCAGGTGTAGAACTGCAGCTGCCGGGTCAGGCTGGTGCTCCAGTCGGTGGCGCCGGTCGAACTGCGCGGACGCAGCTCGGCGACGTTCGACAGGGCCCAGGCGGCGAACGGGTTCTGGTAGCCGGCGTGGTTGTGGCTGGAGCCGATCCGCCAGGCCCAGCCCGCGTTCGCGTCGGTCGCGCCGCCCCAGGCGTAGTACCAGGACAGCAGGTAGGAGGCGGCGTTCTTGCCGGTGCCCGCCGGGCAGGACGGGCTGGTGCACCCGGGCTGCTTGAAGTACTTGTCGTACATCGAGTAGCGCAGGTAGTCGCCCATCTTGGCGGCCTTGGCCACGGTGGCGGAGATCTGCGACTCCTTGCCCTGCGCCTTGGCCCAGGTCAGCGCCCAGTACGCCACCTGCACCGCGCGGGCGTCGGCGTCGGGGGCGTTGGTGTACTTCCACTGCTTGGCGTAGGACGAGTCCTTGATGAACAGGTCGAGGTAGCCGTTCGGCCCGCCGTGCTCGAACGTGTCGCACGAGGGCTGCGGGATCGTCTCGAACACGGACTCCTCGGCCCCGCGCTGGTAGGTGTTGATGTAGGCGGGCTTGGTGGTGCCGTCGCCGCAGCGGCCGAAGCCGTAGGTGTTGTCGACGTCGAGCAGCCAGTGCATGCCGTAGATGTCGCGGGTGCCGTACGCGCTCTGCAGCTCGTTGGCGATCGGGTCGGAGCCCACGCTCACGCCCTGCTCGATCTGCGACGGGTAGTTGCTGACGCTGGTGTGCTCGGCCGCGTACGTGGCCGGCTTGGACGGGTCGTAGAACGAGTTCGTCGGCTGGTCGGCCGTCGCCGGGATGATGTACCTCTCCATGGAGGCCCAGGCGTCGTTGAACTTCGTCCAGTCACCGGTGACCTGCCCGTAGACCGCCTCCAGCCACAGGTAGTAGCTGTAGGCCTCGGACGTGGTCTCGTGCCCGTGGTCGGGCGCCTCGACCATGAACGTCTCCACCGAGTGGTACGGCACGCCCTCGGGCGAGAAGTAGCCGTTGGCGGGGTCGTGCAGGTCGTTGTACATCTCGGTGAAGCGCTGGATGTACTCGTTGTCGCCGCTGGTCCCGTCGTCGTCCACCTCGGTGACGTTGACGTCGACCGGGTCGTAGCCGCTGGCGCTGACCCGGAACACGGCGGTGCCGCTGGTGTCGTCGGCGTCGTCGGCCGCGTTCAGTGTCACGGTCTGCGCGGTGTTCCAGTTCGACGTGGTGAACGTGCGGGTGGCCCCGGTGCCGACGGTCAGGTCGGTGTCGCCGCTCACCCGCGCGGTGGTCACGGACACGTTGCCGGAGGGCTGCGCCGAGAGCCGGATGGAGAAGGACGCGTCGCCCTCCTCGGGCACGGCCAGGCTGAGCGGGCTCACCAGGAGCGACGGCGTGCCGGTCGAGGTGACGGTGATCCCGACCGGGGACGACACGGACGTGTCGCCGTCGTCGTCGGTCGCCCTGGCGGTGATCGAGTAGCTGCCGGCCGCCACGTTCTGCCAGTTGTAGGTGTAGGGCGCGCTGGTGTCGGTGCCCAGCAGCGTGCTGCCCTGGTAGAAGTCCACCTTGGTGACGGTGCCGTCGGCGTCCGCGGCGGTCGCGGCGATCGGCACGGTGGCCGGGGCGGTGAAGGTCTGCCCGGCGCTCGGCGAGGTCAGCGAGACCGTGGGCGGGTCGTTGACGTCCTCGTCACCGCAGGTGGTGCCGTTGATCGCGAACGACTCGGGTGCCGGGTTGCTGCCGGACCAGGTGCCGTTGAAGCCGATGGAGGTGCTGGCGCCGGTGGCCAGGTTGCCGTTCCACGGCATGCTCTGCGCCGTGACCCGCGTGCCCTGCTGGCCCCAGGTGGCGCTCCAGCCTTGCTCGTAGCGCTGGGTGGTGGTGGGGAAGTCGAAGGTCAGCGTCCAGCCGTTCAGCGGGTCACCGAGGTTCTCGATGGCGATCGAGGCGGTGAAGCCGCCGCTGGACCCGCTGCTCCAGTCGTTGGAGGTGTAGGACACCTGGCAGGCGATGGCCGCGCTGGCCGGCGCCTGGGCGAGTACGGTGGTGGTGCCCGCGACGAGGACCAGGACCGCGGGTGCGGCGAGCCTCCTGGCCAGGCGTGAGAGCATCGAACGGGGTCTACGGATCACGGTTGCTCCATGGGAGTAGGGGGTGGGAGCGCTCCCATGGGGATTGTGCGTTGCGCCGTGGAGTCGATGTCAACGAAACGTCCTCCGGGTGACGCCCGGATTTCCTCTCACCTGGTGGCGTGGCATGAAAGTTTCACGCCGGTTACCGGGCGTTCGGCGAGCGTGCGACGGCGTGACAGGGCTCTCGGAGCGTTGTCGGCTGTACACCCTCGCGGACCGGCTGCACCATTGGGAGCGCTCCCAAGTCAGCCTCTGTTCCCCCTGGAGTTGATGACTCGTGAAGATCCCACGCGGCCTGCGGAAATGGGCCGTGACCGCGACCGCGGCCTGCGTCGCGGCCTTCGGCCTGGTCGCCGGGCAGACCACGGCGGCGCACGCCGCGGTCGCCTGCGACGTCTCGTACACCTCCAACCAATGGAGCAGCGGGTCCAGCGGCGGCTTCACCGCCTCCATCACCATCAAGAACCTCGGTGACCCGCTGAACGGCTGGACGCTGACCTTCGACTTCCCCACCACCACCCAGCGCTACGAGCAAGGCTGGAGCGCCACCTGGGGCCAGCAGGGCACGCGGGTCACGGCGCAGAGCATGCCGTGGAACGGCAACCTGGCCACCGGCGCCAGCACCTCCATCGGCTTCAACGGCACCTGGTCCGGCAGCAACCCGGCACCCGAGTCGTTCGCGATCAACGGCACCACCTGCGGTGACACGGCCGAGACCCCCTCGGTGATCACCTCCGCCAGCTCGGTCGCGGTCGCCGAAGGCAGCACCGCCACCTTCACCGCCCGGCTGTCGTCCGCCCCCTCCTCGAACGTGACCGTGAGCACCACCAGGACCAGCGGTGACACGGACCTGACCGTTTCCTCCGGGGCCTCGCTCACCTTCACCCCCAGCAACTGGAACACCCCGCAGACCGTGACGCTCGCCGCCGCGCAGGACTCCGACACCGCCTCGGGCACCGCCGCCTTCACCGTGGGCGGGTCAGGCGTCACCTCGGCGACCGTCAACGCGAGCGAGATCGACGACGACAGCTCCCAGGAGCAGTCGCTGATCGTCACCCCCACGGCCGTGACCGTGCTGGAAGGCGGCACGGGCACGTACACCGTCAGGCTCGCCGCCCAGCCCAGCGGGAACGTGACCGTCACCTCGGCCGCCGGCAGCGGCGACTCCGACCTGACCGTTTCCTCCGGGGCCTCGCTCACCTTCACCCCGAGCAACTGGAACACCGCGCAGACCGTGACCCTGGCCGCGGCGCAGGACTCCGACACCACCGCGGGCACCCGCACCTTCACGGTGGCGTCCACGGGCCTGACCTCCCGCACGGTCACCGCCACCGAGGCCGACGACGACGGCAACCCCGACCCGACGCACGTCGAGAACCCGTACGCGGGCGCGACCGGCTACGTCAACCCCGACTGGTCGGCCAAGGCCGCGGCCGAGCCGGGCGGCGCCGCTGTCGCCAACATCTCCACCGCCGTGTGGATGGACCGGATCGCCGCCATCGGCGGCTCCGCCGACGCCATGAGCCTGCGCGAGCACATGGACGAGGCCGTCACTCAGGACGCCGCCAACGGCGCCACGCCGCTCACCATCCAGGTCGTCATCTACAACCTGCCGAACCGTGACTGTTCGGCGCTGGCCTCCAACGGCGAGCTGCGCATCGCCCAGAACGGCTTCAACCGCTACAAGGCCGAGTACATCGACCCGATCGCCGCGATCCTCGACGACCCGCAGTACGCCAACCTGCGCATCGTCACCATCATCGAGCCCGACTCGCTGCCGAACCTGATCACCAACACCGACCAGTTCGCCGACTGCCGCGAGGCGGACGGCCCCGGCGGCTACCGTGACGGCGTCCGCTACGCGCTCGACAAGCTGCACGCGATCACCAACGTCTACACCTACATCGACGCCGCCCACCACGCCTGGCTCGGCTGGGACTCGAACTTCCAGCCCGCGGTCGACCTGTTCTACCAGACCGTGGCCGGCGCCGCCGCGGGCGTCGACAGCGTGGACGGCTTCATCGTCAACACCGCCAACTACTCCGCGCTCAGGGAGCCGCACTTCACCATCAACACCACGGTGAACGGCACCACGGTCCGCCAGTCCGACTGGGTGGACTGGAACTTCTACATCGACGAGGCGACCTTCGCCACCGCGCTGCGCAACGCCCTCATCGCCAAGGGCTTCAGGCAGGGCCTCGGCATGCTCGTCGACACCTCGCGCAGCGGCTGGGGCGGCACCGCCCGCCCGTCCGGCCCGAGCACCTCGCTGAACCTGAACGAGTTCGTGGACCAGTCACGGGTCGACCGCCGCATCCACGCCGGCAACTGGTGCAACCAGAGCGGCGCGGGCATCGGCGAGCGGCCGCAGGCCAGCCCGGCGGCCGGCTTCGACGCCTACGTCTGGATCAAGCCTCCGGGCGAGTCCGACGGCTCCAGCCGGGAGATCGACAACGACCAGGGCAAGCGCTTCGACCGGATGTGCGACCCCACCTACACGGGCAACGACCTCAACGGCAACAACCTGACCGGCGCACTGGCTGACGCGCCGATCTCGGGCCAGTGGTTCTCCGCCCAGTTCAGAGAGCTGGTCAGGAACGCGTACCCGCCGCTGTCCTGACATCGAGCGCAGGGTCCAGGCCGCGGACCGCTCCCGGCCTGGGCCCTGTATCCACCTCAATCTACTGATCTCACCTCGAACGCCTCTCGCGCCATTCCGCGACGAGGCGTTCGACGTCGTAGGGGACGAGGTTGAGCGGCGGCCCCGACAGGCCGGTCCTGATGGCCTCGCGGATCCGGTCGTTGATCTCGCCGACGATCCGCCGCACCTCGGCCTCGGTACGCGCCCCCGCCGCCTGGCGGAGCGCCTCCTCCGCGTCCTTGCGCAGCTGGAGCGTCGGCGGCAGCGGCATGGACAGGCCCTCGCTGCGCACCTTCTGCTTGACCCACCACAGCTCGTCGTGCGCCTGGTCGAGCCCGGGGATGGGCTTTCCGGCGCCGGGCAGGTCGTCGAACTCCCCGCGCTCCATGGCCTCGCGGATCTGCCGGTCGACCCAGTTCTCGAAAGGCATTCCGGACGGTTTGCGCTCACTCACGCGCGACCCCCTGGTCTCGGCTCTCCTCGCGACCCTACCCAAGGGATGCGAGGGCCCCGCCTGCCGGTGGCGCGGGCTACGTAGCCGGCGAGCGGGGCTCTCGGTCCGTGGGTCAGGCGGTGAACCCGCCCGGCCGTCCGTCGGCCACGACCCGGACGCGTCTCATCGGCGACCGGCGCTTCACCCGGGGCCTCGGCAGCCGCATGGTGATCTCCACGCGCGTCCCCCGGGGGCCGGTGCGGACGGTGACGCCGTCGCTGAGCTCGCGGATCAGGTAGAGGCCCCGGCCGTCGAACCCCGTCACCGGAGGCCGGTGATGGACGTCGAGATAGCCGCCGGGGATGCCCGCCCCGTGGTCGACGGTCTCGGCGCGCAGCAGGCCGTCCATGGTCCACAGCTTGACGTGGCCGCGCCCGCCCGCGTGGGTCACGACGTTGATGACGCTTTCGTGCACCGCCAGGACGAAGTCCGACAGCCGGGGACCCGCCAGGCCGCAGCCCGTCGCGTGCCACGCGACGGCCTTGCGGAGGGCGGCGACCTCCGCGCCGGTGAAGGACTGGGTCAGCAGCGTGCGCATCTCGGCTCCTCGCGCTTCCTTCGTGTCGGATGACACGCAGGCCGCGCTTCCGGACCTTGCGCAGTCCCCCTCTTCCCGAGGCTGGCAGTTTCACACCAGAATGCCGCGATATAGCGGCAATTGTCAGCTTTCTGGGGTGGAGCGGGCGCCGATCCCCGTCGCCACCTCGCTCATCCGGCCGGCGGCGCTGTCCGGGGCGAGCGGCGCGGTGTCCATCCCCGCACCGGCGTGCATGCCCTCCAGCACGGCCTGGATCGCGTCCTCCGCGGTGTGGCGGGGCGTCCAGCCGAGCACCTCGCGCGCCCGGTCCACCTTCATCAGCGGGATCGCGAGCGCCAGCTCCAGCAGTCCGGGCGCGGCGGGCACCAGCCGCAGGTGCCACCCGGCCGACACCGCGGCCCTGGCCAGCGGCCCGGAGACCGGCACCACGCGGGCGCCGATCAGCTCGGCCAGCGCGCGCGGGTCGAGCACCGGCTCGGCGGCCAGGTTGAACGCCCCGCTGACCTCCTGGGTGACGGCCAGCCGGTAGGCCTCCGCGGCGTCCTCGGCGTGCAGGATCTGCAGCTTGAGCCCCGGGATGTCGGGCACGAACGGGATGCGCCCCGCCTTGACCAGCCGCCGCGGCAGGAACGGCCCGGCGAACAGCCTGCGCTGCTCGGTGGCCGCCTCGTGCTTGAAGATGAAGCCGGGCCGCATCCGGACCACCCGGATGCCCGGGTTGTCGTTCTCGAACACGTCGAGCACCCGCTCGACGTAGGCCTTCTCCCGCCCGTAGGCGGCGCCGGCGAAGCCGTGCGTGGGCCAGGTCTCGTCCACCGGCACGTCCTTGGACCGGGGCGAGTACGCGCCCACCGAGGACGCGTAGACCAGCGCGGAGACCCCCGCCTCCGCGGCGGCCCTGAAGACCCGCGTGCTGCCGAGCACGTTGGCCCGCCAGGTCACGGTGGCGTCCCTGGTCGGCTGGAACAGCCAGGCCAGGTGCACGACCACGTCGGCGCCCTCGAAGATCGGCGACAGGTCCGAGCGGACCACGTCGGCCTTGTGCCACTCGACGCGCCCGTCGCGCGAGCCGGGCGACCGTCTGGCCACGCCGACGATGGACGTCACCCTTTCGTCCGCTTCCAGTGCCCGCACCACGCTGGTCCCGACGTTGCCCGTCGCCCCCACCACCACGACTCTCATGCGCGTGGGGCTGCCCAGGTCACGGGCCGCGAAACCGCCGCGGTCAGGGCTGGAGCAGGATCTTGACCGCGCCGTCCCGCTTCTTCTGGAACATCTCGTACGCTTCGGGCGCCCGATCGAGCGGCATGCTGTGCGTGGTGAGGTCCATGACCCCGAGCGGATCGCTGTCGTCGGTGACCAGCGGCATCAGCGCGCTGATCCACCGCTTGACGTGCGCCTGGCCCATGCGCAGCGCGACGCCCTTGTCGAACATGCGCAGCATCGGCATCGGGTCGGCCATGCCGCCGTAGACGCCGATGACCGAGATCGTGCCGCCGCGCCTGACGCTGTCGATGGCCTGGTTGAGCGCGGCCAGCCGGTCGACGCCCGCGTGGCTCATGAGCGGCGCGGCCACCGCGTCCGGCAGGAACCCGGTGAGCGTCTGGGCCATCTTGGCGGCCGGCGAGCCGTGCGCCTCCATGCCGACCGCGTCGATCACCGAGTCGGCGCCGCGGCCCGCGGTCAGGTCGCGGATCGCGCCTGGCACGTCGGTGACCTCGCTCGCGTCGATGACCTCGACGCCGTGGCGGCGGGCCATCTCCAGGCGGGCGGGCACCCCGTCGACGCCGATCACCCGATGGCCGAGGTGGCGCGCGATGCGGGCGCACATCTGGCCGATGGCGCCCAGGCCGAAGACGGCCACGCTGCCGCCGCCGGGCACCTCGGCCCACTGCACGGCCTGCCAGGAGGTGGGCAGCACGTCCGACAGGAAGACGAACCGCTCGTCCGGCGGCCCCTCGGGCACCTTGATCGGCCCGAACTGCGCCTGCGGCACCCGCAGGTACTCCGCCTGGCCGCCGGGCACCTGGCCGTAGAGCCTGGTGTAGCCGAAGAGCGCCGCGCCCATGCCGTGCTCGCGGACCTGGGTGGTCTCGCACTGGGCGTACAGCTCCAGCCCGCACATGTGGCAGTGGCCGCAGGAGATGTTGAACGGGATCACCACCCGGTCGCCCGGCTTGAGCCCGCCCACTTGGGCGCCGACCTCCTCCACGACGCCCATCGGCTCGTGACCGAGGACGTCGCCCTCCTGCATGAACGGCCCGAGCACCTCGTACAGGTGCAGATCCGAGCCGCAGATGCCGCTGCTGGTGATCCTGATGATGGCGTCGTTCGGTTCCTTGATCTCCGGATCAGGCACCTGTTCGACCCGTACGTCCCGCTTTCCGTGCCATGTGACGGCCTTCATGGGTCCTCCCCTCGTCGGACCAGGCCCGCATACCCCGGGGACGGACGCCTAGACCCCGGGTCGCGTCAGGGTCACGAGCAGGGCTTCCGCATCCCGGGAAAACTCGGCTTCCCCAACCGGCTTTACACACTCCGTATTCGGTGAGTAACTACTGGTAGTGCAGTGCGGACTTGAAGGAGCCCGGCCGATGACCGTGAGCATGACCCCCCACTTGCTGGCGCCCCGGATCGACGAGCGGCTGGCGGGCTTCCTCGAAGACTGGCGGCCCCCGGTCGCCGACCCCGACGTGGCGGCGGCCTACCAGCTGCTGGTCGACTTCATCCTCGGCGGGGGCAAGCGGATCCGGCCGCAGCTGTGCTACTGGGGCTGGCGGGGCGCCGGCGGCGACGATTGCGATGAGATCATCAGCGCCGCGGCGGCGCTGGAGCTCTGCCACGCGGGGCTGCTGATCCATGACGACATCATGGACGGCAGCGATCTGCGCCGCGGGCAGGCGACGATCCACCGAAGCCTCGCCCGCCTGCACGAAGGACCTGGCGCGGAGGCCTTCGGACAGGCGGGCGGGATCCTCCTGGGCACCTTGAGCCTGTCCTGGTCGGATGCCCTGCTGTCGTCGTGCGACGTGGCGCCGGCCCGGCTGCGGGCCGCGCACCACCTGTTCGACGCCATGCGCACCGAGGTGATCAGCGGCCAGTATCTCGACATGCTGACCCAGCTGCGCGCCGGGGCGAGCGTGGAGCAGGCGCTGACCACGATCAGGTTCAAGACGGCCAAGTACACGGTCGAGCGGCCGCTGCAGATCGGCGGCGCGCTGGCCGGGGCCGAGCCGGCGCTGCTGCGCGCCTACACCCGGTTCGGGGTGCCGCTCGGCGAAGCGTTCCAGCTCCGCGACGACGTGCTCGGCACGTTCGGCTCGTCCGGCGAGACCGGCAAGTCCGCGCTCGACGACCTGCGCGAGGGCAAGCACACCGTGCTGATCGCGCACGCGCTGGCGCGGGCGACGCCCAAACAGCTCGCCTGTCTGGAGACCTGGCACGGCAATCCGGAGCTGGGCGACGAGCAGGCGGCCGAGCTGCGCCAGATCCTGCTGGAGACCGGCGCGCTCGCCGAGGTCGAGTCGATGATCGACGAGCGGGTCCGGGAGGCCGTGGAGGCCCTCGACGCCGCCCCGGTCGCGCCTGACGCGCGAGTGGCGCTGGCCGTGCTCGCGACCCGGCTCGCGCACCGCGACAGCTGACCCCGGCCGTGTGGTGGACCCGGCCGGGGGTGACCCCTGCCCACGAGCGATTACCCAGAGCTATTTTCCGTCACTCTCCGTAAAAGTACTCATGATGGGTGGTGCCCTAATGACAGAGACGACCGACTCCGCCGTCCCCGGCCAGCAGCTCAGCCTCAGCACCGACGCGGCGCGCAATCTATCGACGACCACCAAGACCGCGCCCCAGATGCAGGAGATCACCTCACGGTGGCTGCTCAAGCTCCTGCCCTGGACGCAGACTTCCGGTGGCGTCTTCCGCGTCAACCGGAGGCTCACGTACACGCTCGGAGACGGCCGCATCACCTTCAGCACGACCGGCGCCGAGGTGCGGGTGGTCCCCGCCGAGTTGTGCGAGCTGCCGATGCTGCGCGGCTTCGGCGACATCGAGGCCCTGGAGGCGCTGGCGTACCGGTTCGCCCAGCGCGAGGTCGAGCCGGGCGACGAGATCGTCCGCGAGGGCGACCCGATCGACCAGCTCGTGCTGATCGCCCACGGCCGGGTCGGCAGGGTCGCCCAGGGAGCCTACGGCGACGAGCAGAACCTCGGCGTGCTGGCCGACGGCGACCACCTGGGCGACGCGATGCTCACCGGCGGCGGCACCTGGGAGTTCTCCGCCCGGGCCAAGACCGCCGCCACCCTGCTGACGCTCTCCCGTGACGACTTCCAGGCGCTGATCGACCGCTCCCCCGGGCTGCGCGAGCACCTGGAGGCGTGGCAGGCCGGCGGCGACCGGGCCCGCAACGACCACGGCGAGGCCGCGATCGAGATGTCGTCCGGCCACAGCGGCGAGCCGACGCTGCCGGGCACGTTCGTCGACTACGAGCTGAGCCCACGCGAGTACGAACTGAGCGTGGCGCAGACCGTCCTGCGCGTCCACAGCCGGGTCTCCGACCTGTACAACCAGCCGATGAACCAGCTGGAGCAGCAGCTCAGGCTGACCATCGAGGCGCTGCGCGAGCGGCAGGAGCACGACCTGGTCAACAACCGCGACTTCGGGCTGCTGCACAACGCCGACTTCTCCCAGCGCATCCGCACCCGCACCGGCCCGCCCACCCCTGACGACCTGGACGACCTGCTGGCCAAGGTGTGGAAGGAGCCGGCGTTCTTCCTCGCGCACCCGCAGGCCATCGCCGCCTTCGGCAGGGAGTGCAGCAAGCGCGGGCTCTACCCGCAGGCTTCCGAGGTGAACGGGCACCGGGTGCCGGCCTGGCGCGGGGTGCCGATCTTCCCGTGCAACAAGATCCCGGTCAGCGCGCAGCGGACGAGCTCGATCATGCTCATGCGCACCGGCCAGGAGAACCAGGGCGTGGTCGGGCTGCACCAGACCGGCATCCCGGACGAGTACCAGCCGAGCCTGTCGGTCCGGTTCATGAACATCAACGAGAAGGCCGTCATCTCCTACCTGGTGAGCGCCTACTACTCGGCCGCCGTCCTGGTCCCCGACGCGCTCGCCGTCCTGGAGGACGTCGAGATCGGCCGAGAGGACTAGGTGTCCCTGTTGACCGAGCCGGATCGGCCGCTGAGCCTCGGCACGCCCGCGGCGCGCACGCTGGCCACGACGACCAAGACGGCTCCCCAGACGCAGGAGAGCTCCCCCCGCTGGCTGCTGCGCGCACTGCCGTGGGTGGAGCTCTCGGCGGGGAGCTACCGGGTGAACCGCCGGCTCACCCCCACGCCGGAGCGGCCCGACCCGCGCCCGCTCAACAGGCGCGGCGAGGTCGCGATCGAGCTGGCGTCCGGCCACAGCGGCGAGCCGACGCTGCCGGGCACCTTCCCCGACTACGACCCCAGCCCGCGCGAGTACGAACTGAGCGTGTCGCAGGCCGTGGTCCGGATCCACACCAGGGTCGCCGACCTGTACAGCGACCCGATGGACCAGACCCGCGAGCAGCTCAGGCTCACGGTCGAGGCGGTCCGGGAGGCGCAGGAGCGCGAGCTGGTCGGCAACCCCGCGTTCGGGCTGCTGCACAGCGCGGGCCCGGCGCAGCGGCTGACCCCGCGCTCGGGGCCGCCCGCCCCGGCCGACCTGGACGCGCTGCTGACCCGCCGGCGCAAGACCCGCTACCTGCTGGCCAACCCGCTCGCCATCGCGGCGTTCGGGCGCCAGTGCAGCGCCGCCGGCGTCTACCCCGACAGCGTCGAGGTCGACGGGAGCAGGATGACCGCCTGGCGAGGGGTGCCCATCCTGCCCTGCGACAAGATCCCCGTCAGCCGGTCCGGCACCAGCTCGATCCTCGCCCTCCGCACCGGCGAGGACGACCAGGGCGTGGTGGGGCTGCATCCGGCCGGCATCCCGGACGAGTACCGCCCCGGGCTCAGCGTCCGGGTCATGGGCATCGACGAGCGCGGCATCACGACCTACCTCGTCAGCGCCTACTACTCGGTCGCCGTGCTCGTCCCGGACGCGCTCGGCGTGCTCGACGACGTGGAGGTGTACGGGTGAGCTTCGACATGCCGGACTTCTACCTGCCGCATCCCGCGCGGCTCAACCCGCACCTGGAGGAGGCCAGGACGCACGCCAGGCAGTGGGCGCGGGAGATGGGCATGCTGGAGGGCTCGGGCGTCTGGACCTCCGACGACCTGGAGGCCCACGACTACGCGCTGCTGTGCGCGTACACCCATCCCGACTGCGACGCCGCCGAGCTGTGCCTGATCACCGACTGGTACGTGTGGGTGTTCTTCTTCGACGACCACTTCCTGGAGGTGTTCAAACGACCGGGCGACCGTGAGGGCGGCAAGGCGTACCTCGACCGGATGCCCGCGTTCATGCCGCCGGAGCCCGGGACCGCCGTCCCCGAGCCGACCAACCCGGTCGAGGCCGGGCTGGCCGACCTGTGGGCGCGCACGGCGCCGGGGACGTCCGCCGACTGGCGCACCCGGTTCTCCGAGAGCACCGCCGCGCTGCTGGACGAGTCGCTGTGGGAGCTGTCCAACATCAACGCGGGCCGGGTGCCGAACCCGGTCGAGTACATCGAGATGCGCCGCAAGGTCGGCGGGGCGCCCTGGTCGGCGGGGCTGGTCGAGCACGCCGTGGGCGCCGAGGTGCCCGCGTCGATCGCCCGCTCGCGGCCGATGCGGGTGCTGCGCGACACCTTCGCCGACGCCGTCCACCTGCGCAACGACCTGTTCTCCTACCAGCGGGAGACCGGTGACGAGGGCGAGCTGAGCAACGGGGTGCTGGTCCTGGAGACGTTCCTGGGCTGCACCACGCAGCAGGCCGCGGACGCGGTCAACGACCTGCTGACCGCTCGGCTGCAGCAGTTCGAGCACACCTTCGCCACCGAGCTGGGGCTGCTGCTGGCCGAGCACCGGGTGGACCCGGCGGGGTGCGCCGGGGTGCTGGCGTACGCCAAGGGGCTGCAGGACTGGCAGTCGGGCGGGCACGAGTGGCACGCCCGGTCCAGCCGCTACACCAAGGCCGAACCGGGGCCGGCACTTGGCATGGCGTCGCTGGGGCTGCACCGGTTCCGCTCCCACGGGCACGTCCCGTACCAGCGGGTGGGGCCGGCGGTGGTGCCCGATCTGTACATGCCGTTCCAGGCACGGCTCTCGCCGCACCTGGAGGGCGCCCGGCGCAACGTGGTCGAGTGGGCGCGGCGGATGGGCATCCTGGACGTGGCCGTGTGGGACGAGGCGAAGATCCTCGACTACGACCTCCCGCTGTGCGCGGCCGGCATCCACCCGGACGCCACGCCGGAGGAGCTCGACCTGTCGTCGGCCTGGCTGGCCTGGGGCACGTACGGCGACGACTACTTCCCGAAGGTGTTCGGGCGCAACCTGGCCGCCGCTCGGGCCGCGGTGGCCCGGCTGCCCGGGTTCATGCCGCTCGACGCGGTCTCGTTCGCCTCCCCGGCCAGCGCGCTGGAGCTCTCGCTGGCCGACCTGTGGCGGCGTTCGGCCGGGCCGATGGGCATGCCGGCCAGGCGTGCCTTCCGCAAGGCCGTCGAGGACATGATCGAGAGCTGGGTGTGGGAGCTCGACAACCAGGCCTGCCACCGTGTCCCCGAACCCGTCGACTACGTCGAGATGCGGCGGCTGACGTTCGGCTCCGACCTGACGATGAGCCTGTGCCGGCTGGCCCGCGCCGACGCCATACCTCCCGAGGTGTACGCGAGCGGGCCGATCCGGTCGCTGGAGAACTCCGCGCAGGACTACGCCACCCTGCTCAACGACGTGTTCTCGTACCAGAAGGAGATCGAGTACGAAGGAGAGATCCACAACGGCGTGCTGGTGGTGCAGACCTTCTTCGGGTGCGGCTATCCGGAGGGGCTGCGGATCGTGGTCGACCTGATGGAGTCGCGGATGCGGCAGTTCCAGCACGTGGTGGCGCACGAGCTGCCGGTGCTCCGCGCCGACCTCGGGCTGGACGACCGGGCCTGTCAGGCGCTCGACGGGTACGTGCGCGACCTGGAGAACTGGATGTCCGGGATCCTCGTCTGGCACCGCGACTGCCGGCGCTACGACGAGACGTCGCTGCGGCGGCACAACCGGCCCTTCCGCGGTCTGCCCTCGGGACCGACCGGGCTGGGCACGGCGGCACTGTCGGTGTTCTCTGCCGCGGGTGACGCTTCGCGATTCTGAGGGGCCGGGGCGACGGCCCCCGCGTGCTCGTCCGGGGCACGCGGGGGCCGCGCCTTCGACGCGTTCGAAGGACGATCAGGCCGTCGCCGCGCCGCGGGGCTGAGCCCGGGTCCTAGGCGAGCGGCCGCGCGGGGGCTTCGTGGCGCCAGCCCATGAGGTCCAGCAGCCGCCGCTGGAACGGGGTCAGGTTCACGAGCCTGATCCACCGGCACTCGGGGGACAACGCGGGCATGGCCAGCACCCGCAGGCCGGACAGGTCGACGAAGGTCAGCGCGCCGGTGTCGACGACCAGCGGCGCGTCGCCGCCCCAGCAACATCGCAAGGCATGGTCGACGGCCTGGCTGTTGGTGATGTCGATCTCGCCCACCAGGCGGACGGACTGCGGCTCGCGTCGCGCGAGGATCAGCACCTGGGCGTCCTGGTAGAGCAGCCGCTCCATGTGATCACTCATCAAGCGCACACCCCCACTCTGGCTCCGGGGGTCGTCGCCGGGCCCATGGCGGAAGGCGCCGGTCGCTGCCCACGATACACGAAATATGCTTGCGTATGTAATCTTCGCCGGAAAATGACCGTATTGACACCTTCCCATGAAGGGCCGGGGCGGGGCTCCTCCGGCTGGCGAGCGGACGCGCTTATGGGAACGCCAAATCCCTTTCGGGATAACGAAATGCCCAGCGCCTTCGGATTGCGATATGTCCGGACTGGTCCGGATTTGTCGGTGAGCCATTAGGGGCTAATTTTCAGCTTGTCGCCATACATGCATCCCGCCTGGTTAAAGGGCGTTTTATACCTATAGACGGGAGCATTCTTCAGAGGGGGCGTCGACGGTGAGGATCGGCGCGACCGGCGACGCAGAAGCGGTGAAACCATCGATGCGGGCACTACGCATACTCATTCTCGCGACCATGAGCTGCGCCTTTCTCGGGCCGCTTAATTCCACTCCGGCAATGGCACGCGACTGTTCCGAGTGGGACCCGGACGACTGTTATGACGACGGCCCACCGTCATGGGAACCCGCCCGCGGACGGGCGGCGGCCCAGGCCGCGCTCGAAGCGGTCGGGCTCCCGTACTCGTGGGGCGGAGGCGGCACCGGCGGGCCCGGCTACGGGATCGGACGCGGCCGCAAGATCTGGGGGTTCGACTGTTCGGGGCTGGTCCAGTACGCGTGGGGCACGGTGGGGGTGACCATCGCCCGCACCTCCCAGGCCCAGTGGCAGGAGGGAGTCCGCATCCCCAGGAACGAGGTCCGCGCCGGCGACCTGGTCTTCTACGACAACGACCGCAAGAAGCCCGGACCCGAGCACGTCGGCATCGCGATCAACCGCAAGCGGATGGTCAACGCCCCGTTCACCGGCGCCCGCGTACGCGTGGAACCCCTGGACCGGCACACCTACCTCGGCGCCACCCGCCCAGGCCTGAACCCGGACCGGTGACCACCTCTGCCGTCTCTGCCGTGAGGCGGATGGCGAGGGTCGGCCCTGCCGTGAGGCGGATCGCTTGGCCGTCTCTGCCGTGAGGTGGACCGCAGGACCGTGCTTTCTACGACGCCTGGTGTAGGCCGACGACCGCCTGCGGTCCGACGCGCCCGGCCGCCGCCTCACGTGACGATGGCGGGGATGTCGCCGAGGAACCCGGAGGTCATGATGGCAACGATGCGGCCGCGCGTCAGGAAGACCACGCTGGTGATCCACATCGTCGCCTCCGTCGCGCTGGTGGGCGAGGTCTGGGTGCTGGTCGTGCTCAACACGTCCGCCGCGCTGACCGGTGACGCCGGCCTGGCGCACGCGGCCTACCGGCTGATGCCCGCGCTGGTGTTCGCCGGCGGGATCCCGCTGAGCATGACGGCGCTGGCCACCGGCGTGCTGCTGGGATGGACCAGTCACTGGGGGCTGGTGCGTCACGCCTGGGTGGCGATCAAGCTGGCGCTGCTGCTGGCGACCATCTGCGTGGGGATGTTCCTGTTCGACCCCGAGGGGATGGCCGCCGCCACGGCAGGCGCCGCCCCCGCCCCGGAACCGGGCAAATGGACCCAGGTGGCCGTCCCCGCCACCCAGCTCACCATGCTCCTGACAGCCACGGCCCTGTCCGTCTTCAAACCAAGAACCCGCCTCACCGCAAAGGCCATCCTTGGGGCTAAGGGCGAGGCCAGGAGTCGGTGATGCGTTCCATGGTGTCGTTGAGCTGCCGCAGGGACTCCAGGCAGGCGCGCAGCCCGTCCACGCCCAGCTCCGCCGTCAGTTGCTCGGACAGCTCCCGGTGACCCGGGTTGATCTTGGCGATGGCCGCCCTGCCCTCCTCGGTCGGGGTGAGGAGCTTGGCGCGCTTGTGCGCGGGGTTCGGCCGGTACTCGGCCAGGCCCTTCTCCACCAGCAGGTCGGCGACCCGCTGCACCCCTTGGCGGGTCATGCCCATCGCCCGCGCGATCCCCGCCGCGGGCAACGGCTCCCGCAGCACCGCGCCGAGCACCTGCCACCACGCGGCCGTCAGCCCCGCCGGACGGGCCAGCAGCTCCGACATCTCCAGGAACCGTCCGTGCAGCCGGAAAACCGTGACCGCGGTATCCGACGTCAACGCACCCGCCTCGACCACCGCGTCACTCCTGGCCGACGCCTCGTCACCACCTGATGACGCCGCTTCAGCCGCCGACCCGTCAACCGCCACCGCCCCGGAAACCCGCTTGCCGGTGGCCTTCCTGTCGTCGCTCACGCCGACATCAGCACCTCGTACGCCGACACGTCGCTACGGGAGAAGAGCCGGTACCACGCGTCGATGATCTCGGGGCGGTGCACGTCGAGGCGGCGGAAGATCTCTCTGGCGAACGCGACCGGCTCGGTGGGACCCGCCGTGATGAGGTCGCCGTCGGTGACCGCGTCGGCCTCGACGTACCGGGCGGCGCCGGAGTAACCCTCCTGGGCCTGGAGATACTGGACCGCGGCGCTGGTGTGGGCGCGCTCGTCGAGCAGCCCTTCGCGCGCGAGACCGGCCGTGGCCCCGCAGATCGCGGCGACCGGGACGCCCGCGTCGAGGAACGCGCGTGCCGTACGGGCGAACGGCACGAGATCGTCGGCCACGTCCCACAGCTCGGCGCCGGGCAGGATGAGCAGCGCGCTCCGCTCCGGCGAGAGGTCGTCGAGGGCCAGGTCAGGCGTGATGCGCAGGCCGCCCATGCTGGTGACGGGCTCGCGGGTCAGCCCCACCATGGCGATCTCGCAGCCTTCCCCGTCGCGGTGCAGCCGGCCGGTGCGCAGGTGGGCCGTCGCGTGGCCGACCTCCCAGTCGGCCATCGTGTCGTACGCCGCCACATGAATCATCTTCTTCGTTTCGTTCATGACAACATACTGTCATTTGGACAGCATGTTGTCAATCCATTTCGTGCGAGGATAGGGCGCATGGCAGAGATCGTCGGGGGTGGGCGGCCGGTCAACGACGCCGAACGGCGCGTGATCGCCTATCTGAGAGACCACGCGCCCGCCGACTGGCTGCTGCTCCACAACGTCGAGGTGCCCCGCGGCGACGATCTCTTCGAGGTCGACCTGCTGGTGCTGACCGGCCACGCGCTCGTGGTCGTGGACGTCAAGGGCACCAGGGGCCGCATCGAGGTGTCCGGCTCGCGCTGGTTCCCGCCGCGCCGGGAGGCGTTCGGCTCGCCGGTCACCAAGCTGCGCGGCACCGCCAAGGCGCTCAAGGGTCTGCTCGTCTCCCGGGCGACCCAGCTGGAGCGGGTCTACGTCGACAGCCTGGTGGTGCTCACCTCCCCTGACGCCCAGCTGGTCGACCCGGCGGGGCGCGACGCGGTCAACGTCACCGACCTGCCCGGCCTGATCCCGACGCTGAGCGACGTCACCCGGGTGCGGCGCGGGTGCAGCCCCGACGTGCGGCCCTACCTGACCGCCGTGCTCGACGCGCTCAACCAGACCGTACGACGCAGCACCACGCCGCCCCGCTTCGGCAACTGGGAGGTCGAGGAGCAGCTCGGCGGCGACGCGCGGGTCACCGAATACCGGGCCTTCAACGCCACACTGCCGGGCAGTGAGACCGTCCTGCTGCGCGTCTACCAGGCCGACCCGCTCGCCGACCAGGCGGCCAGGGCGGCCGAGCGGCAGCGCATCGCCAACGCCTACCAGACCCTGGCCAGGATCCCGCCCCACCCGTGCGTGGTGCGCTCGCGCGACTTCTTCGCCATCGACGACGAGAGCCGGTTCGTGCTCGTCCTCGACGACGTCCACGGCCAGGCCCTGCACCTGCGGCTGGGCCGGGGCGAGCGGCTGAGCGTGATCCAGGACATGCTGCGCGGGCTGGCCCACGCGCACGCCCACGGGGTCATCCACCGGGCGCTCACACCGGCCAGCGTGCTGGTGACCGACGACGGTCACGCGGTGCTCACCGGGTTCGACTACGCCAAGCCCGGGCCGCGCGACTACACGGTGGCGCACGAGCTCCACAACGTGCTCGACGCCCACTACGTCGCGCCCGAGTGCCACGAGCGTCCTGACCGGATGACCGCCGCCGCCGACGTGTACGCGGCGGGGGTGATCGCCTACCAGCTCCTCACCGGCGCCCTGCCGACCAGCTCCGACGCGTACGGCCAGGAAGTGCCCGAGGTGGTACGACGGATGATCGACCACGCCCCGGCCAAGCGCCCCACGGCGGCGGAGTCCCTCGCCGCCCTGGAAGGCACCGCCCGCGGCTCCCGCGTCAAACGCCTCTTCCGCCGCCTCCTCCCCAACAGCTGACCCCGGCCGGTGTCGGCAAGGATCCCGCCCAGCAACCCCGTCCCCTCCCTTCGTACAGACGGGGTTCTCACCCCGCAGGTGACGGCCGGCGCGCGGGGCGCTACAGCTTGAACACGGGCAGGCCACGTCGGTGGGAAGGCGCGATGCGGGTCACGGCAAGCGGCCCGGACCACGTCAGACCAGCGTCAGACCACGGCAGGCGGCGGCGTGGTGGCAGGGCGTAGGTCGCGTCAGGCGGGGAGGGTGCGGCGGAGGGCGGTGGCGTGGTTGAGGTAGTGGAGGGCGATGCCGGCGCGGCCGGCGGAGCGGTGGAGTTCGCCGAGGAGCTGGGTGGCGGTGGCCTCGCCGCTGCGGTCGCCGAGTTCGCGGAAGACGAGCAGTGAGCGCTCCAGCCCGGCCGAGGCGGGGGCCAGGTCGCCGCGGGCCACCTGGAGGCCGGCCAGGCTCTGCAGGGCGTAGGCGCCGCAGTGGCGGTCGCCGAGTGATTCGAAGATCTCCAGGGCGTGCCGGTGGAAGGACATGGCCCGGTGCAGGGTGCCCATCTGGAGGCTGACGCAGCCTTCGCGGTGGGCGTCGCCGAGTTCCTGGGCCAGGCGCATGGCCTGGCCGAGCGACTCGGACGCCTGGGCCAGGTCGCCGGCCTTGATGCAGGTCCGGCCGATGGCCTGGCGGGTGAAGGCCTCGCCGTGCTGGTCCCCGGCCGCCAGGAACATCGCCAGCGCCTGTTTGAACTGGCCGAGCGAGCGGGCGTGCCGGCCGCGGAACTGGCTGACCGCGCCGAGGCCGCAGACCGAGGTGGCCTCGGCCCGGGAGTCGCCCAGTTCGCGGAAGAGCAGGCGGGAGCGGGTGAAGCCGTCGGTGGCCTCCTCGTACCGGTCCTGGTAGAGGGCGACCTGGGCGAGGCCGCGGAGCATCGCGGCCTCGCCGTAGGTGTCGCCGGCTGCGCGGGCGGCGGTCAGCGCGACGCTGTGGGTGCGCTGCCAGGTGTCGAGGTGGCAGTGCAGGTCGAGGTACGGCACCATGGCGGCGGCCAGCCCCCAGGCGGAGGCGGCGAGTCCTGACTCGGCGGCCACGGTCACGGCGCCGGCCAGCGCCTCGTGCTCGGCTTCGAACCAGGTGAGCGGGTCGGAGGTGAGCCGGTCGAGGATCTGCTGGGGCAGCCGGCGGCGTGGCGCCCCGGCGGCGGTGAGGCTGAAGACGGTGGTGGGGAGCCGTTCCATGGCGTGCTCGGTGGTGGCGGTCCACGCGGCCAGCACCCGGGCCACGCCGTCGGGGTCGCGGTCGTGGTCGAGCGCGTGCCGGCGGATCAGTTCGGGCAGCCGGTAGCGGGGCTGGCCGACCGGGTCGGTGCCGACCAGTTCGAGCAGGTTCAGGTCGACGAGCAGGTCGGTCACGTCGTCGGCGCGGGGCCGGTCGAGTGCGGCGCCGACGACCCAGCCGGGCTGGGCGGGCGCGCCGAGCAGGCTGAGGGTGCCCAGCGTGCGGGCGGCCTCGTCGGGCAGCCGGCGGTAGCTGCGCTCCAGGCAGGCGCGGACCTCTTTCAGCTCGCCGAGCCGGTCGTCCTGGAGGCGCTGCCTGAGCACCGCCAGGGACCAGCCGGGCCGCCCGGCCAGCCGGGCTCCGGCGCCGCGCAGGGCGAGCGGCAGCCGTCCGCACGCCTCGACGATGGCCAGCGCGTCGGCACGTTCGCGGGCCACCCGGTCCGCGCCGGCGATCCGGCCGAGCAGCGCCAGCGCGTCCTCCTCGGGCAGTTCCGCGAGGTCGACGTGGAGGGCGCCGGGCAGTTCGGTGATGCGCCGCCCGCTGGTCACGATCACCGCGCTGTCGTTGCCCGGCAGCAGCGGCCGTACCTGGGCCGCGTCGAGCGCGTCGTCGAGCAGCAGCAGCATGGGCCGTTCGGCGAGCAGCGAGCGCAGCAGGGCCGAGCGTTCCCGCACGGTCGGCGGCGGGCCGTCGACGCCGAGCGCCCGCAGCGCCTCGGCGAGCAGGTCGCCGGGTTCCCTGCCGTCGAGGTCGAGGTAGAGCTGGCCGGCGGGGAAGCGGTCGCGGAGCGCCGCCGCGGCCCGTACGGCCAGCGCCGACTTGCCCACGCCGGGCGGCCCGGAGATCACCGCGATGGCGAACGGCCCGGCCAGCGCGGCCAGTTCGGCCTCGCGGCCGGTGAAGTCCGGCACGTCGGGCGGGAGCTGGTGCGGCACGGCGGCGGGCTGCTCGTCGGCGAGGATCGTCTCGTACGCGCGACGCAGCTCGGCGCCGGGCTCCACGCCGAGCTCGTCCACGAGCCTGAGCCGCACCAGGGTGTAGGTGCGCAGCGCCTCGGCCTTCCTGCCGCCGGCGTGCAGGGCCAGCAGCAGCCTGGCCCACAGGTCCTCCCGGTAGGGGTGCTCGCCCAGCAGCCCGCGCAGTTCGCTCACCGCGCCGGCGTGGTCGCCCGTCGCGATCCGCCGGCCGATCAGCTCCTCGACGGCATGTAACCGCAGCTCGTGCAGGGGTTCGAGCCGGCGGTCCCACAGCGGGCTGCCGGGCAGGTCGGCGAGCGGCGCGCCGCGCCAGAGCGTGAGCGCGTCGGCGTAGCGTCCCTGCCCGGCCAGTTCCTCGAAGGTGAGCAGGTCGAGCGCGCCGGGGGGCACGTCGATGGCGTAGCCGGAGCCCTCGCCGCGCAGCCGGCCGCCGCCGAGCCGGTCGGCCCCAGCCAGGTCGGAGCGGAGGGAGCTGACGTAGGTGCGCAGGTTGGCCAGGGCCGAGCGGGGTGCGCGGGCCGGCCAGAGCACCTCGACGAGCTGGTCGGCGGTGACCAGCCGGCCGGCGTGCAGCAGCAGTGTGGCGAGCAGCAGGCGTGGCTTCTTGCCGGAGATCCGGACCGGACGACCCGCCGACCGGACCTCCAGCGGGCCGAGCACATGGAAGGTGACCGTCATGACCGCATCAGCTCCTCTATGAGGCCTGACAGCTTGTTGTACCGGTTCTGGACGTTTCTTGTACGGGTTATCCCGACCCTGGGTGCCAGAGATCCCCCCCGAAAGGATCACCCGATGAAGATCAGCGGAGCAATCGTGGCCGGAGCCGCTCTCGTGTTGAGCCTCGGCACGGCATCCGCGGCCGCCGCCGACCGGCAGGCGGAGCCCCAGCAGGCACCTCAGCAGGCACCTCAGCAGGCACAGGCACTCGCGACGAACTTCCAGCTGCCCTTCCCCTGCGGGCAGTCGTGGACGGGCAACTCGAGCGCGAGCAGCGCTCACCAGTCATATGAGATCGACTTCAACCGGGGCGGCAGCGCCAACGCCGACCTCGGCGACACCGTGGTGGCGGCGGCGTCCGGCACCGTGAGCATCTCCTCGCACCAGGGTTCGACGAACGGCTTCGGCAACCTGGTGAAGATCGACCACGGCAGCGGCTGGTCGACCTACTACGCCCACCTGGACACCCGCTCGGTCAGCGTGGGCCAGTCGGTGGCGCAGGGCCAGAAGATCGGCACCGTGGGCAGGACCAGCAAGCCGGGCAACAACATCAGCGCCCACCTGCACTACGAGGTCCGCCAGGGCACCGGCTACCCGTCGAACATCCGCAGGGCCGTCTTCAACGGCGTCACGTTCGGCTACCCCAACCAGACGGTGACCTCCCGCAACTGCGGCGGCTCCAGCAACCCGTACACCCCGACCGAGGTGTGCGGCGCGGGCTACAACGTGATCGACTCGGCCGCGCTCGGCAGCAGCGGCACGGCCTACCTGCTCTACAACAGCTCGAACGGCAACAACTGCGTGACCACGATCAAGCACACCTCGATCGGCACGGCCACCGCCGTCAGCGCCTACCTGGAGGTGCAGGGCAGCACCAGGAAGACGGACTCGGGCAACTTCTCCTACTACGCCGGACCGGTGTACGCGAACGCGCCCGGCAAGTGCGTCAAGTGGGGCGGCAAGGCGGGTTCCGCCACCTACGACAGCCCCTTCGAGCACTGCGGCAGCTAGCCCCGTCGCCGACCGCCCCGCCGCGGACCGCACTCCCGGCGGGGCGGTTCCCCTTTCCATCCCTTCTCTCAAGCGGAGCGGACGTGAAGTCCAAGATCCTCATTGTCGCGGGACTGCTGGCGCTGTCCGGCACGGCCACGGCGCACGCCTCGGCGGGCGCCGCCGACAGCCCTCTGGCGCAGGCGTTCGACCGCGCGGCGGCGGCCCATGACGTGCCCCGTGACCTGCTCGTGGCGCTCGCGTACGCGGAGTCCCGGCTGGACGGTCACCGCGGCGAGCCCAGCGCGAGCGGCGGCTACGGCGTCATGCACCTGGTCAGCAACCCCACCACGAAGACCCTGGAGCAGGCCGCGAAGCTGACCGGCACGCCGGTGGCCACGCTGAAGTCGGACGACGCGGCCAACGTGCGCGGCGGCGCGGCCGTGCTGCGCGCCGAGGCCGACGCGCTCGGGCTGAGCGCCGCGGACCGGGACGACCCGGGCCGCTGGTATCCGGCGGTGGCCGCGTACGGTCATGCCGCGGACGACGCCACGGCCAAGATCTACGCCGACGCGGTGTACGAGACGCTCGCGGCCGGGGTGAACGCCCGGGGCGTCCAGGTGAAGCCGCGGGCCGTCCAGCCGGACCAGGGCGACCTGGGTGACCAGCCGCGCGCGCTGGCCGCGGCCGTGGACTATCCGGGCGCGCTCTGGGTGGCCGCGAACAGCGCCAACTACGCGGTCTCCAGCCGCCCCACGAGCGACAAGATCGACCGGATCGTCATCCACGTCATGCAGGGCTCGTACGCGGGCTCGATCTCGTGGTTCCAGAATCCGGCGGCGAAGACGTCCTCGCACTACCTGGTGCGCTCGTCCGACGGGCAGATCACCCAGATGGTGCGGGAGAAGGACCGCGCCTTCCACGCGCGCGACTGGAACCGGCGCTCGATCGGCATCGAGCACGAGGGGTTCGTGAACAACGCCTCGTGGTTCACCGACCAGATGTATCGCGCGTCGGCGGCGCTGACCAGGAACATCGCCGACAGGTACGGCATCCCGAAGGACCGCACGCACATCGTGGGCCACGTCGAGGTGCCCGGCAACGACCACACCGACCCGGGCCCGCACTGGAACTGGGCGACGTACATGAGCTACGTGACCGGCGGCACGGTCAACCCGCACACGCCGGAGAAGGTGTGCGGCAGCGGCTTCAAGGTCATCGACTCGGCCGCGCTGGGCACGGCGGGCACCGTCTACCTGCTGTACAACAGCTCCACGGGCAACAACTGCGTGACCACGATCAAGCGGACCTCGATCGGCACGGCCACCGCGACCAGCGCCTACCTGGAGGTGCAGGGCAGCACCAGGAAGACGGACTCGGGCAACTTCGCCTACTACGCCGGACCGGTCACCGCCCAGGCGGCCGGGAAGTGCGTCAAGTGGGGCGGCAAGGCGGGTTCCGCCGCCTACGACAGCCCCTTCGAGCACTGCGGCTAGCAGCCCACGCAGTCCACGATGTCGACGACGTAGAGCAGCCCGGCGTCCGGCGCCCCGAACGCGACCCGGCCGCCGACCCGCTGGCCGCGCAGTCCCTCCACCCAGCCGGACGGCACCCCGTCCGGGGTCAGCGTGAAGGCGGCCGGGCCGCCGGTGCGGTACGAGGAATCCGCCAGGGTCCTCGACGGCCACGCGACGGCCACGTACTGCACCACCACCTTGGCCCCGGCCCGCACCGCGTCCCCGGAACCTCCGATGAGCGTGCGGGCCGGGGCCTGCGGCGTGAGGCCCGGGGGCGGCGTGGGCAGCGGCCGGCCGACCAGGCGGGCGTCCTGCGGGTAGCCGCCGAGCACGTCGATGACCGCCACCAGCGGCTCCCCCGGCGGCAGGCCGGCCGCGTCCAGGTCGGGGGCGAGCACCTGCGCGGCGGGGCCGACCAGCAGCACCCGGCTGCCCGCGGGCCGGCCGACGACGGCCTCCCGCCAGGCGCGCGGGAGCGGCCGCCCGTCGAGCACGAGCGCGATCGGGCGGTGGGTGCCGTACGTGCTCAGCCGGGTGGCGTTGTCGTGCCAGCGGCGGATCTCGACGTCGGCCAGCACCACGTCGCCGGGAGCCGTCGGCCGCCCGCCGCCCGTCTCCAGCACCGCCATCCGCACCAGGCGCCCCGGCCTGACGCCGGGCATGGACACCTGCGGCCGGGCGCCGAACGCGCCTTTCACCTCCGGCAGCGGGACCGCCGCCGGGGCGGTGCCGCAGGACGTGGCGAGCACGAGCAGGGCGGGCCAGAGCAGGCGCAAGGTTCCTCCGAAGGACGGGCTCGTCCGGTTACTCGCCGCGATCGGCACAAGGGATGCCCACCGGCGGACAAAGGCGCGGCACACTGAAGGGCGTGAGCAAGCCGAACCTGGCCCGCAGGGTCGCCCAGGCCGCCGAGGTCGCACTGGCCGACCACCGCTACGTGACGTTCATCGACGTGGTGACGGGGTTGCGCTGGCTGCACACGCGGCACGTCGACCTCTGGCGGCAGGGCCGGGCGGCCACGCTCGCCGAGCTGGCCGCGGTCGACGCCGACCGGCTGCTGACCACGGCCGCGCTGCTGGGCGACTGGGCGCGGGCCAAGGGGCTGCGGCCGATGCCGGCGCCGTACGTGTCGGGCAGCCGCGACCGCCGCCCGCTGCGCTTCACCGCGCATCCCGAGCAGGAGCCGTTCACGGTCCACTGGCTGTCGCCCGACCTGAGCGAGGCGCGGGTGCGGCGGATCACCCAGCGGCAGGCCAAGCCGCCGGACCTGGTCGTGGTCGAGCCGCTGGAGGCGTGGACGTGTGCCGGCTGCGCCGACACCGGTCCGTACCTGATCATGGAGGACGACCGGCCGCACTGCCTGACCTGCGCCGACATGGATCATCTGGTGTTCCTGCCGTCGGGCGACGCGGCGCTGAGCCGCCGGGCCAAGCAGGAGAGCGGGCTGGCGGCGGTGGTGGTCCGGTTCGACCGGCGGCGCAAGGTCTACCAGCGCCGGGGGCTGCTGGTGGAGGAGGAGGCGCTGGGCAGGGCCGAGGAGCGGTGCCTGGCCGACGAGGAGGCGCGCTCGCGCCGCCGCGACCGCGACCGGGAGCGCCGGGCCGAGCAGGACGTCGTCTACCAGGGCCGGATGGCGGCCGAGATCGCCAGGCTGTTCCCCGGCTGCCCGCCGGAGCGGGCCCGGTCCATCGCCGAGCACGCCGGTCTGCGCGGCAGCGGCCGGGTCGGCCGCACGGCCGCGGCCAGGGCGCTGGACGAGAACGCGATCACGCTGGCGGTGATCGCGTCGATCCGCCACCAGGACACCGGCTATGACGGCATGCTGATGGCGGGGGTGCCCCGGATGGAGGCGCGCGAGCGGATCCGGGACGACATCGAACGAAAGCTGACGGAGTTCAGGACGGGGTCGCGATGAGTGAGTGGCACGACGTCCGGGAGGAGTTGCGCGCGTTCGCGCTCGGCCTGCCGGAGGCGTGGGAGGACCACCCCTGGGGCGACACCGTCGTCAAGGTCGGCAAGAAGATCTTTCTGTTCCTCGGCGTGGAGGAGCCCACCGACCGGTGGCGGCCGACGTTCGGGGTGAAGCTGCTGTCGGAGGCGCACGGCCACGCGCTCACCGTCGAGGGGGCGCGGCCCAGCGGTTACGGCCTCGGCAAGTCCGGGTGGGTGACAGTGCCGCTGGAGTCGCCGCTGCCCCCGTCGGAGGTGCTGATCGACTGGGTCGAGGAGAGCTACCGGGCCATCGCCCCGAAGCGGGCGGTCAAGGAGCTGGACGGCCGGGTCACGTGACGGCGAGCCGGCGGGCGTACTTCTCGTCCCGCCACAGCTCCTTGTCCAGCACCTCCAGCAGGGTCCGCGCCGCGTCGTGGACGTCCACGTAGCGGATGTAGAGCGGGGCCAGCCCGAACCGCAGGATGTCGGGCGCCCGGAAGTCGCCGTGCACACCCCGGTCGATGAGCGCCCGCATCACCTGATACCCCTCGGGGTGGCGGAAGGCGACGTGGCTGCCGCGCCGGTCGGGGTCGGCGGGCGAGGCCAGCTTCAGCGCGTCGCCGACCAGCTCGACGAAGAGCTCGCCGAGGGCCACGCTCTTGGCCCGCAGCAGGTGCAGCGGCACCCGCTCCCACACGTCCAGCGCGGCCTCCAGCGCGGCGAACGACAGCACGTGCGGCGTGCTCACCGCGAACCGCCTGACCCCGTGGGCCGGCCGGTAACCGGCCTCGAACGCGAACGGCTCGGCGTGGCCGTACCAGCCCGACAGCACGTTCACGGCGTCGCCCTGGTGACGCGGGTTCACATACAGGAAGGCCGGTGAGCCCGGTCCGCCGTTGAGGAATTTGTACGTGCACCCGACCGCGAAGTCGGCGGCCGACACGTCCACGGGCATGGCGCCGACGCTGTGGCAGACGTCCCAGATCATGAGCGCCCCGGCCGCCTGGACGCGGGCGGTCATCTCGGTCACGTCGTAGCGCTCGCTGGTGCGGTAGTCGACCTCCGACAGCAGCACCGCCGCCGCGTCGTCGAACCGGCCCTCGGAGACGTCGCGCACCTCGTAGCCGCCGAGCGTCTCGGCCAGCCCCTGGATCATGTAGTGGTCGGTCGGGAAGTTGCGCGCGTCGGAGACGATGACCCGCCGGTCGGGGCGCAGCCGCGCCGCCGCCGAGACGGCCTGGTGGATCGCGATCGAGGTGGTGTTGCCCACCACGACCTGGCCGGGCCCGGCCCCGATGAGCGGCGCGATCCGGTCGCCGGTGGTCAGCGGCTGCTCGTACCAGCCCGCGGTGTTCCAGCCGCCGACGAGCATGCCGCCCCATTCGTCCTGCACCGCCCGGCGGACCCGTTCGGGGGCGCGGCGCGGCATCGCGCCGAGCGAGTTGCCCACAAGGTAGACGACGCCTTCGGGGAGCACGAACTCGTCCCTGAACTCTGCCAGGGGATCCTCGGCGTCCAGGGCGAGGCAGCGGTCACGATCCAGCAACTGGTCACTCCTTTGGAGGAATGGTGGCGATAACCCGATTTGTACCATTTTGGTACCGCCGGGCATACCAGTTCTGCACCGGGTCGTGTGTCGCCGGGTCCAGCCGCAGCTCCCCGCGCGGGCTGGGTAACTCGCCGACCTCGCCCAGCCCGGTCATCAGGTCGGGCCCCCGCGCGGCGGCCCGGTCGACCAGGCGCATGGCGTCCCAGCTCTGCACGGCCACCACCGAGGGGTTCTGACCGGTCCGCGTCTGCCACTTCGACACGAACGCGGTGTTCTCCGGGTTCTCCAGCCCCGGCGCGTACAGCCCGACGCTGACGATGCCCTCCGCGTCCGGCCCGACGGCCGCGAGCACGTCCTCGTCCGTGAGGTTCTGGCAGGTCAGCAGGTCGATCTTGGTGTCGTAGCCGAGCTGCTTGAACGCCTTGGCGAAGGTGACCGCCTCGCCGCCCGCGTAGAACGCGTACAACAGCTCCGCCTCCGGCGGGATCCGCGCGAGGTACGGCGCCAGGTCCGGCGTCTTCCCGTACGGGGTGAGAACGCGTTCCAGCTTGCCCGCGCCGTACCCCTCCTCGAAGCCGTCCAGGGTCTCCACGCCGGCCGAGTAGTCGGAGGCCATCAGCACGGCGGGCCGGCGGCCGTGAGTCGCGGCGGCGTATCGGCCCGCGGCGTGCCCGTGCTCGTGGTTGGTGAACGACACCCGGAACACGCCCGGCCCGGCCAGCCCGTCGGCGCCCGCGTTGGCCACCACGACCGGGGTGCCGCGGGCCTCGTCCACCACCGCCTCGGCGACCGGCGAGGCCAGCAGGCCGGTGATCACGTCCACCCGGTCGCGCTCGATGAGCTGCCTGGCGGCCCGCCTGCCCCGCTCGGCGGTGCCGCCGTCGTCGGCCACGAACAGCCGGGCGGGCCTGCCGCCCAGCTCTCCGCCGCTCTCCTCCAGATACAGGCGCATGGCCTGCTCCATCTCGTCGCCGAGCATGGCGTACACACCGGTCTCGGAGACGATCACACCCACCCGGACCTCGCCGTCCTGGTGCTGCGGGGGCTGCGGCGCGGCCCCGCCGCCGCAGCCCGCCGCCATCAGCACCACCAGCCCGACGACGGGTGGTAACCGCATGGTGAGCTCCCCTCAGCCCAGGAACGCCTCGGCGTTGTGGCGCAGCAGCTTGGCCCGCGCCGCGTCGGTGAGGAACCCGGCCGTCCTGATCAGCTCGCCCGCGGGCGACTCGCCCAGCGGGTACGGATAGTCGGAGCCGAGCATGACGTGGTCCTCGCCGAAGGTGTCGACGAGCAGGCGCAGCGCGCGCTCGTCGAAGACCACCGAGTCGACGCTGAACCTGCCGAGATAGCCGGACGGCGGCCGCTCCGAGACGCCGATCACGTCCTTCCTGCGGTGCCAGGCGTTCTCCACCCGGCCCAGCCAGAACGCGAACGACCCGCCGCCGTGCGCGAAGCAGATGCGCAACGTCTCGGGGACCCGGTCGAACACGCCGCCGAGGATCATCGCCAGGATCGACAGGTGGGTCTCGGCCGGCATGCCCACCAGCCACTGCGCCATCCACCGGTCCAGCCGAGGGCCGGACGGCATGTCCCAGGGGTGCACGAACACCGGCGCGCCCCGGTCGGCGCAGTGGGACAGGAAGCGCACGATCCCGTCGTCGTCCAGGTCGCGGTCGCCGGCGTGGTTGCCGATCTCCACGCCCCGGTGCCCGTTGGCCAGGCACCGGTCCAGTTCCTCGCAGGCCAGGTCGGAATCCTGCAGCGGCACCTGGCAGAACGGGAGGAGCCGGTCGCCGTCGCAGAGCTCCAGGGCCAGGTCGTTGAAGACCCTGGCGATCCGCACGCCCTCGGCGGCCGGCCGGTCGTAGCCGAAGAACACCGGCGTCGGCGAGACCACCTGACGGTCCACCCCGTCGCGGTCCATCGCCTCCAGCCGTACCTTCGGGTCCCAGCACTCGTGGCGGATCCGGCGGAAGTCGGCCCCGCCGACCAGGATGACCGCCTCCCGCTCGGACTCCACCCGCAGGCTGGGCGCGCCGGGCCAGCCCAGGTCGGGCCAGCCCCTGGGCACGTGATGCGTGTGTACGTCAGTGATCATTCAGCCCTTGCCCGGGTGGAGCGCGCCGCAGTTCGCGCAGGTGCGCGCCTTCTCGTCGGTGTAGAACGCGTTGAACACCGGCGGCAGGTCCTTGACGATGTCGCGTACCTGCAGCTCGACCTCGTGGACGAGCGAGCCGCACTGCTCGCAGTACCACTGGAACCGCTCCAGCGTGCCCTCGGGCCGGATCCGCTCCACCACCAGCCCGACCGAGCCCGCCTCGGGCCGCTGCGGGGAGTGCGGCATGGACGGCGGCAGCAGCCACATCTGCCCCTCCCCGATGTGCACGGTCTCCGGCCCCTTGTCGGTGATCACGTTGACGTGCATGTTGCCGCGGATCTGGTAGAAGAGCTCCTCGTACGGGTCGACGTGGTAGTCGGTGCGCGCGTTGGGTCCGCCGACCACCATGACGATGAAGTCCTCGGCCTGCTCGAAGACCACCTTGTTGCCGACCGGCGGCTTGAGCAGATGGGCGTGCTCGTCGATCCACTTCGTGAAGTCGATCGGGGGGATCATGATCTCTCCAGGGGGTGATAGGCGACAGCCTGCATCTCGATCAGCAGGTGGGGGTGCGGAAGCTGGTGAACGGCCACGGTGGTCCTGGTCGGCCCCTCTTCGTCGAAGAACTCGGCGTAGACCTCGTTGTAGCCCTTGTAGTCGTTCATGTTGACCAGATAGGCGGTGATCTGGACCAGGTCGGCCAGCGAGCCGCCGGCGGCCTTGAGTATGTCGCCGATGTTCTCGATGACGGCTCTGGTCTGGGCGCGGATGTCGAGGTCCGTGACGCCCATCTCGTCGGCCTCCGCGCCGACGAAGGTGTTGTCCGGCCTTCTGGAACTGGTGCCGGAGACGTACAGGAAGTCACCGGCCCTGCGTACGTGCGGGAACCGCCCGCGCGGCGTCGCCTTGCCCTTGACCCGCAGCGCCTGGCCGCGATCGCGCGTCACCGGGAGAACACCGCCCGGACGGAGCCCAGCCCGTCGATGTGGGCCTCGAACGCGTCGCCCGGCTCGGCGGGGACCACCGGCCCGAGCGCCCCGGTCAGCACGACGTCGCCGGCCCGCAGCGGGTAGGGCGTCTCGCCGAGCGCCCCGGCGAGCCAGACGGCCGCGTTGAGCGGGTGGCCCATGCAGGCCGCGCCCGCGCCGGCGGAGACCTCCGCGCCCGCGCGGGTCATGCGCATGCCGGCCAGCCGCAGGTCGGAGCCGATCAGCGGGGCGGGCGTGTTGCCCAGCACGAACGCGCCGGCCGAGGCGTTGTCGGCGACGGTGTCGACGAGCGTGATGTCCCACTCGGCGATGCGCGAGTCGGCGATCTCGATGGCCGGGAGCACGAAGTCGACCGCCCTGATCACCTCGGCCACCGTGAACGGCCCGCCCACCAGGTCGGCGCCCAGCACGAGGGCGATCTCCGCCTCGACCTTGGGCTGCAGGAAGCGGGAGAGGGAGATGGGCAGCCCGTCGAGGCAGGCCATGTCCGCGAAGAGCATGCCGTAATCAGGCTGGTCGATGCCGAGCCGCTCCCGCGCCTCCTGATTGGTCAGGCCGATCTTGCGGCCCACCAGCCGGCGCCCCTGGTCCAGCGCCCTGCGTGTGTTGATCTCCTGGACGGCGTACGCCTCCTGCGCGGAGCCGACCACGTCACGGACGGGCTCGCACGGTTTGCCCGACCGCGCCGCCTCCGCCAACCGGTCGGCCGCGTGGGTTCGCCCGTCGACCGCCTGCGCCCATTCATCCTGCATCGGGTAACTCCCGCTTGATCGTGATCGTGCCTCTTAGCATCGTCTCTCGCGACGCCGCCGCGCGCCATGTCGCTGATGCTGCCCACCGGCGACCTGTCTTGAGGGTCATCTTCCCGTAGCCGTCGGCTGCGGACATCATGGTCCGGTGGCGCGCACGTGGGAATTATGGGGAAACGTCATTATTGCTGGTACCTTTGCCCTTCCCCTCGCGGCCCTGGCCGTCCTGCTGCTGTCACGCCGCCGGGCCCGCCGCGGGCACCCCGCGCCCCTGCGCACCGCGCTGGCCGACGTCGGGATCGTGGTCGGCACCGCGCCCTGGCTCTGGATGATCCTCACCCCGGGAAGCGGCCAGGAAGGCGTCAGCCTGATCCCGTTCCGCGACCTCGCCGAGGTGCTCGAAGCCTCGTGGGAGACGGCGTTCGTGCAGGTCGGAGGCAATCTGCTGGTGTTCGCCGCGCTCGGCGCGCTGCTTCCGGTCCGCTCCGCCCGGCTGGCCTCGCCGGCCCGCGTGGCCGCCGTCGCGGCGGCCGCGTCGGTGCTCGTGGAGACCCTCCAGTACGCCCTGCGGCTCGGCAGGTTCTCGTCCGTGGACGACGTGCTGATCAACACGGCCGGTGCGGCGGCGGCCGCGCTGATTACGCGCCGCTGGTGGGCACGAGCCGAAACGGACAGCTCTGTTCTGAGGTAACGGCTGCACAAAAGCCGGTCGATGTCACCACACAGGCACACAGCGCTCAAAAAGAGACACGCGACCAACCTCTGTATCTGTGCGATCGTGGACAAGACGGGGCAAGTTCTCTGGAGACGCCAAACCCGGTTGGTGACAGAGGGTGATCGAACTGTGTCTGAATCCCCGGTACCCCACGAACCTCCTATTTACCGCCAGATCGCCGACGCACTCCGCGACCGGATCCTCTCCGGCGACCTGCGCGACGGGGACCGGCTACCAGGCGAGAACGCTCTCATGGCCGAGTACACGATCGCACGGGCCACGGCCAGGCAGGCCCTCGCGGTTCTGATCAACGAAGGTCTGGCGGTGCCGAAGCGAGGCTCGGGGGTCTACGTGCGACTGTTCAAACCCATCCGCAGGCACGGCTCCCGCCGGCTGGCGCGCCGGCAGTGGGGCGAAGGCCGATCGATCTGGGACGCCGACACCCGCGGCCGCCCCTTCACCGTCGACCAGGTCGAGGTGGCCCGCGAACAGGCCCCCGACGAGGTGGCGAACGTGCTCGGCACCCCGGACGTCTGGGTGCGCAGGCGCCGCTACCTCGTCGATTCCAGGCCCGTCCAGCTGGCCACCTCCTACTTCCCCGCGAGGCTCGTCGAGGGCAGCCCGATCACCCAGCCCGACACCGGCCCCGGCGGCGTCTACGCGAGACTGGGCGACCTCGACCTGCCCCCGGTCCACTTCACCGAGGAGGTCCGCGCCCGCATGCCCAGCCCCCGCGAGATCGCCCTGCTCGGCCTGCCCGCGGGCACCCCCGTCATCGTCGTCGACCGCACCGCCTACCTCACCGAAGGGTCGCCCGTGGAGGTCAACGAGATGGTTCTGGACGCCGCAGCATACGTACTCCAGTACGACTTCGACGCCTGAATCAAGCCCTCTTGTCAAGCGATAGGTTGACCTGTCCCCTGCGATCATTGCGTTCTCTAGAGAGGTGGCGCACCCTCGAAAGCGGATGGACCTCGCGCAGGGGGCTCTCGGAAGGTTTGATCAGATGGCCTTTGATCGGCATCTCGCTGAGATCGCCCGGGAGTTCCCGCAGTGGACCATCTGGCGAAGCGACGCCGGGCGCTGGTGGGCCACCCGCCACCACCCGCTCAGCGCCGTGCAGCGCGACGCCGGCTGTGCGATGACCATCGACGCGGACGACCCCGACGACCTGCGCGAGCAGCTTCGGGACCAGGAGAGGCGGGCGGGCGAGCCCGAGCGGCGGCCCGGCCCCGCCCCTCCGTGACGCGGCGGGCCGCCTCGCCCGCCGCCACCACGATCCGCCCGGTGCCGGGTCCTGCGTCTCGGCGGCCCCGGCACCGGGCCACCAAGAGGGGGCAGCGTGGAAGCCTCCGACCCGATCGGGGGCGGAGGCTTCCACCCGTTGCTTCCGCAGTCCCGGGCGTCCCGGGTCGACGTCCGTTACTTCCGCAGCTCCAGGCGGCCCAGGTTGACGTCCGTGTCGTCCGCCGACCGCTCTTCGCGCGGCTCGTCATCCTCGACGATGACCCGGACGTCGTCGTCCTCGTCCTTGCCGCTGGGCAGCTGGGGCTGCTTCGCGGGCGGCGCGATCGCCTCCGGCACCAGCGGGCCCGCGCCGGCCTCCTTGCGCATCAGGTCGCTCAGCACCGAGTTGACCTCGTTCAGCCTGCGCACCACCTCGTTGTGGGTGTTGCTCAGGTAGTCGACCCTGCGGCCCGCGTGCTCGTCGAGCGCGGCCACCCGCTGCTGGGCCGCCGTCAGCGCCGCCTCCGCCTCGGCGTGGGCCGCGGCGACGGTCCGCTCCGCCTCCGCCCGCGCCTGGGCCAGGGCCTGCTCCGACTCGGCCGTCGCGGTCGAGACCAGCCGCTCGGACTCCTCACGGGCCGAGGTGACCATGCGCTCCGACTCGGCCTGCGCCTGGCGCAGCCTGTTGTCGGCCTCGGCGCGGGCGGTCGTGCGGGCCTCCTCGGCGTCGGCGCCGGCCTGCTCCAGCATGCGCTCGGCGGCCTCGGTCGCCTCGCCCACCCGCCGCTCCGCCTCCGCCTGCGCGGAGGTCAGGATCTTGTCGGCGGTCTCGCGGGCGGAGGTCAGCAGCCGGTCCGACTCGGCCTTGGCGGACTCACGCAGCGCGGTGCTCTCGGCCTCGGCCTCCTCCCGCAGGGCGGAGGCCTCCTCCTGGCCCAGCTTGAGAATCTGCTCCAGCCGGGTGCTCGGGTTGAAGTTCTGGGGCACCTCGGCGATCTGCCGCCTGGCCTCCACGAGCTCGATGCGGCTCTGCTCGGCCTGGTCGATCGCCCGCGCCAGCCGCTCCTCCAGATCCCTGATCTGGTTGCGGGTCCTGGCCATGTAGTCGTGCACCTGGCGGCGGTTGTAGCCGCGCATGGCGACTTCGAAGGTGTCTTCCTGCATCAGGTCGGGAATGCTGTCGTGCCCGTGTGTCATGGGGATTACCTATACGTTCGCGTGAGGCGGGGGAAACTGCGGATTGTGAGGGTCTGACGACGAGACGTCAGTAATCGACTTTCCTGCCAACTGCCCACACCCGCAACCGGAATGCCGGAGCCGGGCCGGGAAAGGCGGGAATTACGATGGGTGGGATGTACATCGCTGCATTGGACGACGGGGCGGTCCCGGAGATCCACCCGGACGCGTACGTCGCCCCTGGCGCCGTCGTGGTCGGCAGGGTCTCGATAGGCCGGGCGTCGAGCATCTGGTACGGGTCCGTCCTCAGGGCGGACAGCGAGCGCATCGAGATCGGTGAGGAGTGCAACATCCAGGACCTGTGCTGCCTGCACGCCGATCCCGGCGAGCCGGCCGTCCTGGAGCCGCGGGTGAGCCTGGGCCACAAGGCCATGGTGCACGGCGCCCACGTGGAGTCGGGGGCGCTGATCGGCATCGGCGCGATCGTGCTGGGGGGCGCCCACGTGGGGGCGGGCACGCTCGTCGCGGCCGGCGCGCTGATCGGGCCCGGCAAGAAGATCCCGGCCGGGGTGCTGGTGGCCGGGGTGCCGGGAAAGATCGTGCGTGAGCTGACCGACGACGACCGGGCGTCCTTCGCCCGTACGCCGGACACCTACATGGCGGCCGCGCTCAGGCATCGGCGGGCGTCAGCACTTTGATCAGCACCTCGTCGGAGACCGACGCGGTGTTCAGCGGGTCGGCGTAATCGGGGAGCTCCGGCCTGAGGAACCTGACGTAGTCGACGGTCATCTTCAGGTCGGGGCGGCCCCTGATCAGCTTGGCGTTGCCCTTGACGTGGTCCTTCTTGAGCGTGGCGTAGCTGTCCCAGTCGGAGTACGCGGTCACGCCCCACTGGAGCACCTCCGGAAACTCGGTCGGCCAGCGGGCGGCCACCTTCCACTCGCCGCCCTCCTCCTTGTAGAGAGCGGCGCACACCCTGCCCACCCGGGCCAGCACGAACTCGACCCAGCCGCTCTTGGCGGCCACTTCCTTGGGTTTGGAGCTGCCGTCCAGGGTGTACTTCGACTCCACCCGGCCGGCCTTGTCGGTCATGCCGGTGGTGATCGACACCCAGTTGGGGTTGTCGTACGAGCCGGGCACCCGGGCCATCAGCCCTCCGAGCGAGAACTTGCGGGTGGGCCTGCCTCCCGCCTTGCCCTCGACCTTCACCCGGGCGTGCATGACGATGTCGCCCGCCAGGTCCTGGTAGACGAACGGGCCCCGGAAGCCGTCGAACCAGGCGGAGGTCCTGGGCTCCAGGTAGAGGGCGCCCTTGGCGGTCTTGTCGGCGTCGAGCTTGGCGAGGCGGTCGACGTCCTTCTCCTTCTCGCTGAGCTTGAGCCACATCGACAGGTCCTTGGCGGTGGCGAACTCGGTGGAGGCGCCGCCCACCTCACCGCCCGGCGTGGGCGGCTGGGCCTTGTCGAGGGTGAGCACACCGGGGCCTTCCAGCGGTTGCTGGGCCGCCGTCACCGTCCCGCACGCGCTCACCACGCCCACGACCGCCATCATGCCCGCCAGTCTCGCCCTCATAGCGGACATTCTGCCGTGTACTGCCACCTGCCGGTTGCGGACGGGCTACTACGATGGCCGCCGTGCGCCCCTGGAATGCGTTCAACGCCGCCGAGGCCGAGATCCGCGCGATGGTCGAGGACCCGCGCTGGCAGGAGCTGCCCGACCACACCCGCGCGCACGCGATCGCCGCCAGGACCCTCGTGACCCGTGACGGCGACCGGTGGCTGTTCGGCGCGCACGCGCGCTGGCACCTGCACGACCCGGCCGACGGCCGCTGGCACCCGGCGCCGCCGCCCCGGCGGGTGCGAGCCCGTCAGGTGGGCCACTCCGCGGCGGCGCTGCCCGAGCCGGTGGTCCCGCGTGGTCCCGACTTCGCCGCCGAGCCGGGCTCCACCCAGGCCTTCGTCGGCCCCGACGTGCCGCGGCGGCTCTGCGAGCAGATCAGCGAGGTGCTGCGGGCCAACTGCCGCAAGAGCGAGCTGGACTACCCGCTCGCCGCCTTCGACGACATCTTCGCCGCCGACGTGCCGAGCACGGTCGCCGCGATCTGGGGCACGATCATGTGGTGCGCCTACGCGCCCGCCTTCGACGGCAACGAGCGGCTGATCACCATGTTCGGCGAGTTCCTGCGCCGGTCGCTGCCGGGCGACGAGTGGGTGCGCTGGCTGCCCGCGCCGCCGCTGTCGGGCCTGGTCACGCTGGTCGCCGAGCGGCAGCGGGCCGGTCATCCGCGCACCTCCCTGCGCCTGGCCGCGCTGATCGCCGACACCGCGCACCTCCTGCTGTCCGACACCCGGTTCAGGCCGCGGGCGCTGGCGCTGCTCACCATGGTGGAGCCCGCGCTCAGGAAGCCCGGCCTGGACGACGAGGCGGCCGCGCGCGGCGACGAGGAGCTGCGTGCGGCCTGGCTGCGCCGCTGCCCGCCGCGGCTGGCCCGGGCGGTGATGGTGGAGACCGACCCGGAGGCCCACCTGGCGCACACGGTCTACGACCTCGTCGAGGCGCTGGCCTACACCCCCGACCCGCCCCGGGCCGCCGCCGCCTACCTCGCCGACCTGTCCGACTCCAAGGGGAAGCTGCCGCCCCGGCTCGACCACCGGCTCCGGCACGCGTACGAGGAGCTGCTGCGGGCGGGGCTGACGAGCACGGCGGCGGGCGAGCACACCGAGCCCGAGGGTTTTCCGGTGCGGCCCGCGGCGTCGTATTCCGATCAATACCCGCATACCGGTTCCTTTAGCGGGCCGCTTCCCGCGCCCGGGGGGCCCGATACACGAACGGGCGGCTTTACGGGGCCCAATAAGTTGAGTACAGGTCACATTTCGGGCACGACTTCGGACGGCACCGGGGAGGGGCGGCTCGGGCTGCCGGGAATCGCGCTGCTCGACCAGCGCGGCGGGTTCACTCATGTGCGCGACGAGGCGGGCACCGGCCTGATGCCGCCCGACCGTGACAGCACGGCCGCGGTGCTGGGAGCGGCGTACGCGGTAGGGCTGGCCTGGCAACGGATCACCGGGGCGCGGGTGCCGGAGCGGGGGTTCGCGGGGTCGGCGGCGCTGGTGCGCCGGTTGATCACGGAACGCGATGACCCCTGTGGTCCCACGTAAACCACTAATGCCGCTATTTCACCCTAACTCCGCCTATATCGTTCTAACACTTAAGATCACGCGTTATTAGCTGAATTGTGATCTCTACTCGGGGAAATGATCCTCCTGGGGCCTCAGAGGCGACGAAAGGAATGACTCCGATGGGCCATGTCGCCGGAAGGGCCCGCGCCGTAACCTCGAAGAGGGTGTGGGCTGCGGAAGGAAGGACGACGCGGTGGGGCACGAAGACTTGGACACTCGGGTCCATGACCGTGTCGCGTTGGACGAGATTGCGCTTTACGCCGAGGTGCTCACCGCCGTCGCTATCAGCGAGCGGCGGCTGACCTTGGACGAGCTCGACGACGCGCTCGGATTGCGGACTTCGGCGAGTCGCTGAAGACGATCACATGACTTGGTCCCGGACTCCTCAGGGGTCCGGGACATGTCATGTCCGGGGTGACTCACGATGACTAGTCCTCCCGGGGGGTGTCCTCCTACGAGCGGACGAGACGCGCGATGGCGGCCGAGGCCTCCTTGACCTTCGCGTCGGCCTCGGGGCCACCGGTGGCGATGGCGTCGGCCACGCAGTGGGAGATGTGCTCCTCCAGGAGCCCCAGCGCCACCGCCTGCAACGCCCGGGTGGCCGCGGAGACCTGGGTGAGCACGTCGATGCAGTAGGCGTCGTCCTCGACCATGCGCTGCAGGCCCCGGATCTGCCCCTCGATCCGCCTGAGCCGGGTGAGATAAGCCTGCTTGTCTCCGCTGTACCCATGCATGCTTCCAACATACCCGCTACCGGTATCACTCAGCGGAGTCCGGCGAACAGCTTCTCCCACTGCTCGCCCACCTCGTCGGCGGCGTGGCGGATGGCGGTGTCGAGCGCCCCGGCGGCCAGCGAGCGCCGCCTGCGCTCGTCGCCGATGAGCGCCAGCATGGCCCCGGCGAACGTCTGCTCGTCGGCCTCCGGCACCAGCACCCCGTTGTAGCCGGTGGCCACGAACTCGGCGGGCCCGTGGGCGCCCTCGAACGCCACTACCGGCACCCCGCAGCCCATCGCCTCCAGCACGGTCATGCCGAGGTCGGCGGCGTGCGAGGTGTTGGCGACGATGGACGCCTTGGCGAACTCGCCGGTCAGGTCGGGGGTCGTGCCCATGAAGTAGACGTGGTTGTGCAGGCTCAGCTCGTCGACCAGGGCGCGCAGCCGCCGCTCCTCGGGGCCGCTCCCGTACAACCTGAGCCGCCAGTCGGGACGCTCGGCGGAGACGAGGGCGAAGGCGCGGATCAGTCTGTCGTACGACTTGGCCGCCACCCACCGGCCGCCCGCCGCCACGATGCGGTTGTCCATCCGCGAGCGCGGCCACGGCGAGCCGGGCAGCGCGTCGGGGATGGCGTGCACCGGCGGCCCGGAGTCGAGCAGCCCGGCCCACTCGTCACGGGCCGGCTCGGTGGCCGCCACGACCGCGTCCAGGCGCGGGTAGAGCTTCTTGACCGGCCCGGGGACCGCGGGCCTGCCCCACTCGCGGGCGATGCGCAGCGTCTCGCGCGGGGCGTGCCTGGCGACCTGCACGCTGAGACCCGGCCTGGCGGTGATGAGCACGTCGCACTTGAGCGAGCGCAGCACCCGCCACAACGCCACCTCGGTACGGACCTGACCCTGCGGGAACAGCCGCCTGACGCCGGGACGGGCGTCGACGACCGAGCGCATCCCCACGTCCGCGGCGACCGGGAAGAACGGCTTCTCCCGGTGCCTGCGCAGACTGATCACCTCGACCTCGTGCCGCTGGGCCAGCGCGCCGGCGAGGTTGAGCATGGAGCGCACGTCCCCCCGCATGGCGTAGGCGGAGGAGAGCAGGAAGCTGACCTTCACCCGCCCACCTCGATGCGCAGCTCATCGTCGGCCGTGTAGGAGGGCCGGATGGGCACGCCGTCGACGCGGGCCGACGGATACTGCAGGCGCCGCCGCTTGCCGTCGACGTCGTCGAGCCAGCCGCCCAGCCGCAACGGCTCGCCGACCCCGTCCACCTCCAGCGACGGCTCCCACGTACCCGAGGCCTCGGGGTCGGCGGCGAGCACGTCGACCAGCGAGACCGCGGCGTGGAAGCGCACGCCCTGCACGGTGGCGGTGGCCGACACCCGGGCGCCCGTCTGCCTGCGGTGCAGCGCCAGCATGGCCTCGTGGCGGGACTCGTCGTCCTCCAGGCCGGTGAAGGCGAGCAGGCCGGTGACCTCGAAGCGGCCCTCCCTGAACCAGACCGCGCGCACCTCCGCCACCGGCGTCGCGTCGTCGATCTTCAGCGCGAGATAGCCGTTGCGGGTGCGGTAGGAGCGGTAGGCCAGGGTGCGCTTGCAGAGCGCGTACGCGTCGAGATGGTCGAGCGAGAAGCCGGGGTCGATGCTGCGCAGCCGGCTGCGCTTGCCCTCGTGGCGCAGGTAGGTGTCCCAGCGCCCGGCGGTGAGCAGCAGCGGGGCCAGCGACACGGCGACGGTCGCCTCGCGGGCCACGGCGCCGGGCGTGCCGAGCGTCACCTCGCGCTCGACGCCGCTGGTGCGGTGGCGCAGCACCAGCTCGGTGCCGCTCTTCAACGGCTCCTCCATGGCCAGCCGCAGGGAGAGGACATCGGCGAGGGTGACTTCCGCGTCTGTCACCACGACGCTCACCGCGACCCCCTCCCCGTCGAATAGAGCCATGCGACGTTGAGGTTACCGTGATTTTCCCGTTATGTGGATGCCGGATTTCCCGGGATCACCCCTCTTGACCGGCGAAACTCCTCCACACGGGCGTGTGGAGGAGTTTCACTTTCCGAGTCAGGCAGGGGTCTTGACCGATTTGATCAGGAGCTGCGCGACGTCCACGACTTCGAGCGACTCCTTGGCCTCACCGTTGTTCTTCTTCTCATTGATCGCGTCGCCCAGCATGACCATGCAGAACGGGCACGCCGTCGAAACGGTGTCGGGATTCGTGGTCAGCGCCTCGTCCACCCGCTCGGTGTTGATGCGCTTGCCGATGCGCTCTTCCATCCACATCCGGGCGCCGCCCGCGCCGCAGCAGAACCCGCGGTCCTTGTGGCGGTGCATCTCCTGGGTCTGCACGCCCGGCACCTTCGCCATGATGTCGCGGGGCTGGGAGTAGACCTTGTTGTGACGGCCCAGGAAGCACGGGTCGTGGTAGGTGATCTTCTCCTCGATCGGCGTGACCGGGGTCAGCTTGCCCTCGTCCACCAGCTTGGCCAGCAGCTGGGTGTGGTGCACGACCTCGAAGGTGCCGCCGAGCTGCGGGTACTCGTTGGCCAGGGTGTTGAAGCAGTGGGGGCAGGTGGCCACGATCTTCTTGACGCCCGCCTCGTTCAGCGTCTCGATGTTCTGCTGGGCGAGCATGTTGAAGAGATACTCCATGCCCAGGCGGCGGGCCGGGTCACCGGTGCAGGCCTCCATCGGGCCGAGCACCGCGAACTTCACCCCGGCGATGTGCAGCAGCTCCGCCACGGCCTTGGTGGTCTTCTTGGCCCGGTCCTCGAGCGCGCCGGCGCAGCCCACCCAGAACAGGTACTCGGTGTCCTCGGGCATCTTGTCGTCGATCAGCTGGACCTCGAAGTCGAGCTCCTCGATCCAGTCGGCCCGCTTCATCTCGGACATGCCCCACGGGTTGCCCTTGTTCTCCAGGTTCTTGACCATCACCCCCGCCTCGGACGGGAACGACGACTCGACCATCACCTGGTAGCGGCGCATGTCGATGATGTGGTCGATGTGCTCGATGTCGACCGGGCACTGCTCGACGCAGGCGCCGCAGTTGGTGCACGACCACAGCACGTCGGGGTGGATCACGCCGTCCTCGCCGACCAGCGGCTTCTCCAGCAGCGCGAGCACGTCGGTGTCCTTGTGCTCGGCGCCGCCGTTCTGGGCGGCCATGAGGTAGGGGGCGACGGCGAAGGCGTGGTCGCGCTGGTCGAGGATGAGCATCTTCGGCGACAGCGGCTTGTCGGTGTTCCAGGCCGGGCACTGCGACTGGCAGCGGCCGCACTCCGTACAGGAGTAGAAGTCGAGGAAGCCCTTCCAGGTGGTGTCGCCGATCTTGCCCCGGCCCAGCCGCTCGGGGTCGAGGTCCTCGTCCTCGAAGTCGACCGGCTTGCCGTCGACCCGCATCTCGGGCACCGCGCCCATGCCGTCGGGCCGCCGCGAGAACAGCACGTTCAGCGGCGCGGTGAAGATGTGCAGGTGCTTGGAGTTCACCACGATGACCAGGAACACCAGCATGAAGCCGATGTGCAGGAGCAGCGCGATGTCCTCCAGCAGGGCGCTCTGCGGCAGCACCTCGCCCAGCGGGATCGACACGAACGCGCCGGAGGTGTAGGGCAGGTTGCCGTTGGCCGAGGCCGCGCCCCTGGCCAGGAAGAGCGTCCAGATGATGTTGAAGATCATGAACAGGACGAGCCACGCGCCGCCCAGGTGGGAGCCGGAGAACCGGGACTTGCGGCCCAGCGTCTTCGGCGAGTTCTTCACCCGGATGATCCCGAAGGCGACCAGGCCGAGGAGACAGGCGACGGCGATGAAGTCCTGCAGGAACCCGAGGACCGGCCACTGCCCGATGAGCGGGATGTGAAAGTTCGGCCGGCCGGTGAACGCACCCTGGATGATCGCGCCGTACGCCTCGATGTAGACGGTCAGCAGGATGAAGAACGCCCACATGACGAAGAAGTGCGCCACGCCGGACGGCGTCCACTTCAGCAGCTTCTTCTGGCCGAACACCTCGACCAGCTGTGCCTTGGCCTCGGCTCCCGCGTTGGCCTTGGCGTACTCGACGCGCTCAGGGGCCGGCGGGCCCACCGTGGCGAGTCTGAACAGGAATAGAGCCCTGCGGCCCGCCACGGCCACCGCCACGACGGTCATCACGAGCCCGATGATGGCTACCCAGAGCACGGGTCCTCCCACAACGACGTTGGCTTGCCAGCGTACGGTCACCGCGCTGACCTGGCCCCTCCGGGATCCTACCCGCGAGTAACTTCCAGAGGGTAACCGCGTTTCACCTTATGGGGCGGAGTCACTCCAGAACAATGCTCTACGTTGTGAGATAGCGCTGAATCGTCGGCGCCAGCAGCTCCACCAGCTCCTCGCGGCCGGCGCTCGCCATGGGCTCCAGCCGGAGCACGTAACGAGCCATGAGCACGCCGAACATCTGCGCGAACGCGGCCTCCACCCGCAGGTGCGGGATGCCGAGCCGGTCGGCCACCCGGTAGAGCATGGCGTTGGTGATGAACTCGCGGAACATCGTCCGCGCCTGCTCGTGGGTCATGGCCGAGCGGATCAGCGCGACCAGCGGCTCGCGGGTCTCCGGCTCGCTCGTCACCGTCAGCATCATCGTGACCAGTCGCCTGCCGAGCTCCTCACGAGGGCCGTCGAGCACCACGGAGTAGACCAGGTCGGGCGAGAACGGCAGCTGCATGGCCGCCGCGAACATGCCCTCCTTGGTGGAGAAGTAGTGGTGCACCAGCGCCGGGTCGACCTGCGCCTCCCTGGCGATGCCGCGCACCGTGGCCTTGTCGAAGCCCTTCTCGGCGAACACCTTACGGGCCGCCGCCAGGATCTCGCCGCGCGTGTCGGCCGAACCGGGACGCCGCCCGGGACGCCGCTTGATGGTGCTCACCGCCTCACCGGCCCACCGCCAGGTAGACCCGCATGGGCACCGACACCACGCCCTCGGGGAACTCCCTCGTCAGCTCCGCCCGCTGCCGCTCCACCAGCGCGTCGGCCTCCTCCGGCGACAGCGCCGCCATGTAGGAGTGGGAGCGCAGGTCGAGCAGGAAGTCCTCGATCCCGACCAGGCGGGTCCACGGGATCCAGCGCTCCTCCACCACCTCGAACGCCGCCGCGATCGGCGGCACCGACCACTCCTCCGTGGCCGGACCCCAGTAGGTGGGACACGCCCTGGCGAGCCGCTCCTCGTAGGCGGCCAGCCACTCGGCCTGGGCCGCGTGCGCGAGATTCCAGCAGGCGGCGATGGCCCCGCCGGGCCGCAGCACCCGCCGGGCCTCACCGATCGAGGTCACCGGGTCGAGCCAGTGCCAGGACTGGCCGTACGTCACCAGATCGGCGGAGCGCCCGGCCAGCGGCAGCGCGTTGCCGTCGGCCCGCACCGCGGCCACCCCCGCCGTGCCCTTGGCCCGCAGCCTGGCCAGCATCTCCGCGCCCGGATCGACCGCCACGACCCGGGAGCCGCGCGCCCGCAGGGCGTGCGCGAGCCGGCCGGTGCCGGCCCCCACGTCGACCGCCGTGGCGCCGTCCAACGGCACGCCGGACACCTCCGACAGCGCGTGGTAGAGCTCGTCGGGGTAGCCGGGCCGGCCCGCGTCATAGGCGTCGGCCACCCGGTCGAACACCCGCCCGAGCTCCCGGCTCGGCCCCGTACGCACCTGCCCGGAGCTCGCCTGGTGGGGGCGCGCCGACTCGGGCCGGGCGTGCTCGGACCGTACGTGCCCGGAGCTCGCCTGGTGGGGGTGCGCCGGCTCGGGCCGCACGTGTTCGGAACGCACGTGCTCGGAGCTCATCGGGAGGCCGCCAGGTAGAGGCGGGCGAAGGCGAGCGCCTCGGCGAGGTCGTCGATGCGCTCGGAGCGGCTGGCCGCCTTGCGGGTGTTGATCTCCAGGACGACCAGGCCGTCGTAGCCGTTGCGGGCCAGGCGCTCCAGCATCGGCGCGCACGGCTGGTTGCCCCGGCCGGGCACCAGGTGCTCGTCCTTGTTGGTCACGCCCATGCCGTCGGCCAGGTGGAGGTGCGCCAGCCGGTCGCCGAGCTTGGCGGCCATGTCCATGGCGTCGGACCCGGACACGGCGGTGTGCGACAGGTCGAGCGTGACGTGCGGGAAGTCGTAGTCGATGGGGTTCCAATCGGGTGAGTAGGGGACCACGTCGTTGCCACGGGCCCGGAGGGGGAACATGTTCTCGACCGCGAAGATCACGTCGGTCTCGTCGCGCATGCGGGCCAGACCGGTCTCGAAATCGCGGGCGTAGTCACGCTGCCAGCGGAACGGCGGGTGCACCACGACAGCGGAGGCGCCGAGGCGCTCGGCCGCCTTGCGCGCGCGGACCAGCTTGGCCCACGGATCACGCCCCCACACCCGCTGGGTGACGAGCAGGCACGGCGCGTGAATGGCGAGGACGGGCACCTCGTAGTGGTCGGAGAGCCGCTCGATCACGTCGATGTCCTGGCTCACCGGGTCGGCGCCGACCATGATCTCGACGCCGTCGTAGCCCAGACGGGCCGCCAGCTCGAACGCATCGGGCGTGCGTTCCGGATATACCGAAGCGGTGGACAATGCGATCTTCGCATTGGGCACGCGGATGACATCAGCCACGTTGCCAGCCTAAGCCGGATGTCCGGTGCGAGCGCGCCACCCCGTACGGTTGTCGCATGCCCAGGACGGTCCGCGGCGCGATCCCGAGCCCCAACATCTGGCACACACCCCACGTGTACGAGCTGGAGAACCGCGCCGTCGACCCCGGCGACACCGCCGGCGCGGCGATGCGCGAACTGCGGCCGTGGCGCGGCGCGACCCTCCTCGACATCGGCTGCGGCACCGGCTACCACCTGCCCGGCTACGCCGCCGAGGCGGCCCGGGTGATCGGCGTGGAGCCGCACCGCGGCCTGGCCGCCGCCGCCCGGCGCCGGTGCGCCGTGCTCCCCTCCGTCGAGGTGCACGACGCCGCCGCCCAGGATCTGCCGCTGCCCGACGCCTCGGTCGACGTCGCGATCGCACGCTGGGCGTACTTCTTCGGTCCGGGCTGCGAGCCCGGCCTGCGCGAGCTGACGCGGGTGGTGCGGCGCGGCGGCGCGGCCTTCGTCCTCGACCTCGACGCCTCCAGGGGCGCGTTCGGCCGGTGGTTCCAGCGCACGGTCCCGACCTACTCCGCGCCGCAGGTGGAGGCGTTCTGGGACCGCCAGGGCTGGCAGCGGCGGCCGCTCGACCTGCGCATGGTCTTCGAGCGTCGGGCCGACCTGGAGGCGGTGCTGCGCATCGAGTTCGCCCCCGAGGTCGCCGAGCAGGCCATCGCCGAGACGCCCGGCCTGGAGCTGGCCTATCCGAACGTGCTGCGCTGGCGGTTCTTCTGAGCGCTTGACCTTGACGCCGGTGTCAATGTTTACCGTGTCATCATGCGCATCGGAGAGCTGGCCCGGCTGACGGGGGTGAGCACCCGCTCACTCCGCTACTACGAGCAGCACGGGCTGTTGCGCGCCCGCCGGGGCGCCAACGGCTACCGCCACTACGCGGAAGAGGACGTCCGGCTGGTGTCGGAGATCCGCGCCCTGCTGGCGGTGGGGTTCACGCTCGAAGACACCCGCCCGTTCGTCGACTGCCTGCGCTCCGGTCACGACAGCGGCGGGTCCTGCCCCGAGTCGGTCGCCGTCTACCAGCGCAAGCTCGCCGAGATCGACGACGACATCCGGGTGCTGCTCGCGCGCCGGGCGGAGGTCGCCGCGCAGCTCGCCGACTCGTGCGAAGGCTGCTTCTTCAGAGGAGAAACATGATCACGCTCACCACGGACAACTTCGAGGAGCAGGTGCTCGGCGCCGACAAGCCGGTGCTGGTCGACTTCTGGGCCGAATGGTGCCCGCCCTGCAAGATGATCGCCCCCGTGCTGGAGGAGATCGAGGCCGAGCTCGGGCTCACCATCGGCAAGCTCGACACCGACCAGTACCCCGACATCCAGGCTCGCTACGGCGTCATGAGCCTGCCCACGCTGCTGCTGTTCGAGAACGGCCGCCCGGTCAAGCAGATCGTCGGCGCCCGTCCCAAGCGCATGCTCGTCCGTGAGCTGGGCCTGGAGTAATCCCATGGGCTGACGCTGATTCGTTCCCTGGGCTGATCCGCTCGCCCGGTCCCACGACTTAACGTGTGCCCATGCCCCGTACCGCCCTGGCCGGCCTCGTGGCGCTGGCAGGTCTGCTCGCGCTCACCCTGTTCGACCTCGCACCCCCCAGCCCGGTGAGCGCGTCCGCGCCTTCCGGCGCGTTCAGCGCCGAGCGCGCGTACGCACACGTCCAGGCCGTCGCCAAGGCGCCCCACCCGACCGGCTCCGCCGAGCACGCCCGCGTCCGCGACCACCTGGTGGCCGAGTTGCGCGCCCTCGACCTCGACGTCCGCGTCCAGGAGGGCGTCGGCGTGCTCCCGATCGACCACACCGGCGCGATCCCGATGGGCACGATGCGCAACATCGTCGCCGTCCGCCCCGGCACCGCATCCACCGGCCGCGTCGTGCTGGCCGCCCACTACGACTCCGTCGCCGCCGCCCCCGGCGCCGCCGACGACGGCGCGGGCGTGGCCACCATCCTGGAGGTCGCCCGCGCGCTCCCCCGCGACCACAAGAACGACGTCGTCTTCCTCATCACCGACGGCGAGGAGCAGGGCCTGCTCGGCGCGGAGGCGTTCGCCCGCGAGGACCCCCTGGCCAAGGGCACCGTCGTGGTGGTCAACAACGAGGCGCGCGGCGTGCGCGGCACCGTCCAGACGTTCCGCGCCGCGCCCGGCGCGGGTCCGCTGATCTCCCTGTACGGGGCCACGGTCCCGCATCCGTCGGCCGACTCGGCCTTCGCGGCCCTGCTGACCCTGCTGCCCAACAACACCGACTTCCACGTCTTCGACGAGGCCGGCTGGCTGGGCCTCGACTCCGCCTTCATCGGCGGCGGCGCCTACTACCACACGCCGCTCGACGACCCCGCCCACCTCGACCGGGCCAGCCTCCAGCAGATGGGCGACAACTCGCTGGCCCTCGTCCGCGCCCTGGCCGACGCCGACCTGCCGGCGCTGCGGACGGGCGAGGACGCGGTCTACTTCACCGTCCCGGGTCTCCTGGTGCGCTATCCCCTCGGGCTGGAGCTGCCGCTGGCGGCGGGCGCCGTGGTCCTCGCCGGAGTGCTGGTGTGGCGGCTGCGCCTCCGTCGTGACGTCACGCTTCCCCGCGTAGCGGCCGCCACCGGGCTGGCCCTGGTGCCCGTCCTGGCGGCCGCCGGCCTGGGTTACGCCACGATGCCCCTGCTGGCGGTGTTCCGGCCCGAGTATTCCGGCCTGCTCCTGGGCGACCCCTACCGTCCGTGGCTCTACCAGGCGGCTCTCCTGGTCGCCACCCTGGCCGTGGTCCTGACCTACCGCGTCGCCCTGCGCCGCCTCGGTCCCGCCTCCCTGGCCGTGGGCGGCGTCCTCCTGGTCGCCGTCCTGGGCCTGGCCTCGGCCGCCGCGTTGCCGGGCGGCGCCCACTCCTTCACCTGGCCCGCCCTCTTCGCCGCCCTCGGCTGGCTGGTCCACCTCCGCCTGGGCCGAACGGCGCAGAAGCCGGCCTCCGCCGACGACGCCCCGCGGGCCGGATGGCGTGCCTCACTCGGGCCAGTGGTCGCTCTCACCCTCGGGCTCGTGCCCGCGGCCATCCTGCTCGGCGGCACCGCCGTGGCGTCGCTAGACGTGGGCCTGACGATCGGCGGCATGATCGCCGCCCCGCACTTCGCGCTGATGCTGCTGCTCATGCTGCCGTTGATCGAGCGTGCCCTCCCCGCCCTCGACCGCCGCCGCGCCCTGCGGTCGCCCGCCGTGGCCGTGGCGCTCACCGCCGCCCTGGTGGCCGCCGGGCTGGCCGTCGACCGCTTCGACGCGGCCCATCCCCGGCAGGCGCGCGTGGCGTACGCGCTCGACACCGCGACCGGGCAGGCCCTCTGGGGCAGGCGCGGCGAGGCCGCCAAGCCTGAAGACAGCGTGCGGTTCTTCGGCGACGACGGGTGGACGACCACCCCCGCGCGGGCGGCGGCGCTGAAGTCCCCCGAGGTGCAGGTGCTCAAGGACGAGACGACCGGCGACCTCCGCACCCTCACCCTCCGCCTGACCCCGTCCGGCGCCACCCCCATCGTGGGCCTCGCCATGGAGCCGTCCGATCCCGCGAAGGGCTCCCCACCCCGCACGGACGCAACCGGCTCCCCGCCCGGCACGGACGCAACCGGCTCCCCGCCCGGCACGGACACGCCAGGCTCCTCGGCCGCCGCGGGCGCACCCGGCTCCCTGACCGACGCGGACGCACCCGGCTCGCTGGCCGACGCGGACGCACCCGGCTCTCTGGCCGGGCCGATCACCGTGGCCGGCCGGGAGCTGGCCACGGCCACCGGGTTCACCTATCACGCCCCTCCCGGCCCGCTGGAGGTCACGCTCGTCCTGCACCCCGGCCCGGCCCTGGTCCGGGTGTTCGAGCGCACCCCCGACCTCTCCTCCATGCCGGGGTTCGCCCCCGAACCTGAGACGGTGAACATGTCCCCGGCGGCAACCGCCTTCCGCGTCCACACCTTCTGATCGGCGGAATGTCGGTCCGGCCCGCTAGCCTGCTCGCCATGGCCAAGACTGCGCAGAAGCCCGGATACCGCTGCGCCGAGTGCGGCTGGCGCACCACCAAGTGGGTGGGCCGGTGCGGCGAGTGCCAGGCGTGGGGCACCGTCGACGAAGAGGGCGGCCGCGCCGGCGCCCACGTCGTCCAGGCCGGCGCCACCACCTCACCGGCGCTGCCGATCGGCCAGGTGAAGGCCGAGGTCGCCGCCGCCCGCACCACCGGCGTCGGCGAGCTCGACCGGGTGCTCGGCGGCGGCCTGGTGCCCGGCGCGGTCGTGCTGCTGGCCGGCGAGCCCGGCATCGGCAAGTCGACGCTGCTGCTGGAGGCCGCCGCCCGCATCGCCGAGCGCGAGACCGTCCTCTACGTCACCGGCGAGGAGTCGGCCGCCCAGGTCCGGCTCCGCGCCGACCGCATCGGCGCCGTCCGCGACCACCTCTACCTCGCCGCCGAGACCGAGCTGTCGGCCCTGATCGCCCACGTGGAGAAGGTCCAGCCCCGGATGCTCGTGGTCGACTCGGTGCAGACCGTCGGCTCCGCCCAGGCGACCGGCGTGCCCGGCGGCGTCACCCAGGTCCGCGAGGTCGCGGCCAACCTCGTGCGGCTGGCCAAGGAGCGCAACATGGCCACCGTCCTGGTCGGCCACGTCACCAAGGAAGGCTCCATCGCCGGCCCCCGCACCCTTGAGCACCTCGTCGACGTCGTGCTCAACTTCGAGGGCGACCGCCACTCACGGCTCCGCATGGTACGAGCGATCAAGAACAGGTTCGGCCCCACCGACGAGGTGGGCTGCTTCGACCTGCACGAGGGCGGCATCGAGGGCATCACCGACCCCAGCGGCCTGTTCGTCTCCCGCCGCACCGACCCGGTGCCCGGCACCTGCGTGACCGTCACGGTCGAGGGCACCCGCCCGCTGCCCGCCGAGGTCCAGGCCCTCGTGGCGCGCACCGAGGCCCAGCAGCCCCGGCGCACCTCCTCCGGCCTCGACACCTACCGCGTCCAGATGGTCCTCGCCGTGCTGGAGCGCCGGCTCAACGCCCGGCTGGGCGGCTGCGACGTCTTCACCGCCACCGTCGGCGGCATCAAGCTGAGCGACCCCGCCGTCGACCTGTCGGTGATGCTCGCCGTAGCCAGCGCCGCCGGCGACAAACCCCTCCCGCCCGGGCTGGTCGCCCTCGGCGAAGTCGGCCTCGCAGGCGAGCTCCGCCCCGTCAAGGACGTCCGCCGCCGCCTCACCGAAGCGGCCCGCCTCGGTTTCAAACGCGGCCTCGTCCCCCGCGGCTCCCTCGACGAAGGCCCCCGCAAGCCCAACGGCCAACGCTCCCTCGTCCCGGTCGGCCCCGTCTCCTTCGCTCCCGGCTTCGAGGTCGTCGAAGCTGAAAACGTCTGGGACGCCCTCACCCACGTAACCTGACCCCCGGTCCTAGACCGCGCTCCGGCCCCCGGCCCGAGGCACCAACTTCGGAACCGGGTCACGCCCCGAACCGGGGCACCTACTCCGGAACCTGGTGTCACGCCCCGAACCGGGGCACCTACTTCGGAACCTGGTGTCACGCCCGGACTGCGCCCCTGAGCGACCCCGGAACCACGTCACCTCGGGCCGAACTCCTCTGGAGCCGCGCCGCCTCCCCAGACCTCAGAGCCGCACCCTTACGTCCGAGACAGCCGGCACGCACCGTCTTCCTCAGGTCACCCGGCACCACGCCGCCTTGCCCGGGCTCACCCCCGTGTACCACGCCGCCTGTCCTCCCTCGGAACCTGGACTCGGGCCACCTCAGAGCCACGCCACCCAGCCCAGGAGCACCCGGCTCACTCCGGGACTTGGAGCACTGACGCGGAGACTTGCCAGGCGCGACGACTCAGCCGTCGCGGTCCACCGGACCACCCACCTCAGAACTCGGGCTTTCACGCACCTCACAACTCCCCCGGAAGGCCAGAACGTGCAGCCTGGGGCGAGGAGACGACGGCGCTGACGCCGGGAGCTTGGTGTGGGACGGCGACACAGCCGTCCCGGACCACCCGGACCACGTCGAAACCCCGGAGGGCTACGGAACCACGCACACCTCCCGCCTCCCGCAGAGGTCCTGACCGTGTGGGCTGGGACGGGAGCTTGCCGGAGGGGTGGTGGGACTGCTGGGGCGTTCCGAAGGTGCAAAGGTGTTGGTGGTGGGAAGGCCGACAAAGGATCGGTTCACGTGAAGTTCGTCCCCCTGGTGCCGTTGAAATCACTCCCAGGGGAGTCGCTACGGTGGTATGCCTCGCCCAAAGGCGGAGGAGAGAGTGGGACCGCGCAGCTAAGCTGAGCTTGACTATTTCGACACGGGGGTCAGGTGCCAAACGACCGGAGTCTTGACGACCGTCGTCGGGAAGCCCTGGCCGCAGTGGCGCCGGGCACACCCCTTCGCGACGGTCTGGAGCGGATCCTGCGCGGGCAGACCGGCGGCTTGATCGTGCTGGGTCACAACAAGACCGTCGAGCGTCTCTGCAGCGGCGGTTTCCATCTGGATGTCGACTTCTCCGCCACCCGGCTGCGCGAGCTGGCCAAGATGGACGGCGCGATCGTCGTCAGCGACGACGACAAGATCGTGCGTGCCGCCGTCCACCTGGTGCCCGATCCCACCATCCCGACCGACGAGTCCGGCACCCGTCACCGCACCGCCCAGCGCGTGGCCAAGGAGACCGGCCTGCCGATCATCGCGATCAGCAAGTCCATGCGGATCATCGCCCTCTACCTCGACGGCATCCGCTACGTGCTGGAGGAGTCGGCGGCCATCATGTCCAAGGCCAACCAGGCCCTGGCCACCCTCGAGCGCTACAAGCACCGGCTCGACGAGGTCTCCGGCACGCTCTCCGCCCTGGAGATCGAGGATCTGGTGACCGTGCGCGACGTGGCGGCGGTGGCGCAGCGGCTGGAGATGGTGCGGCGGATCTCCGACGAGATCAAGGGGTACGTGGTCGAGCTCGGCACCGACGGCCGGCTCCTCTCCCTGCAGCTCGACGAGCTGGTCTCCGGGGTCGACTCGGAGCGGGAGCTGGTGGTGCGCGACTATCTCCCGGCCCCGTCGGGCCGCCGTCAGCGCCGCCTGTCCGATGCCCTGCACGATCTCGACGCGCTGTCCGGCAACGAGCTGCTGGACCTGACGGTGGTCGCCGACCTGCTCGGCCACAACGGCAGCGAGAAGCTCGACAGCCCGGTGAGCCCGCGCGGCTTCCGCCTCCTGGCCAAGGTGCCCCGCCTGCCGGCCACGGTGGTCGACCGGCTGGTCAACCACTTCGGCAGCCTGCAGAAGCTCCTGGCGGCCAGCATCGACGACCTCCAGGCCGTCGGCGGCGTCGGCGAGTCCCGCGCCCGCAGCGTCCGCGAGGGGCTCTCCCGCCTCGCCGAGTCCTCGATCCTCGAACGGTACGTCTGACCACCTGCCGCATCCCGAACGGCCCGTACAACCGGTCACGCCCCCGGGCGGCGGTCAGAACTCCAGGCCGGTCACAACCCCACGCCAGTCGCATCCTCAGGCCGGCCACACCCCCGCACCGGTTACGCCTCCACGCCGGTCACAACCCCACGGCCGTCACGGCCCCGCAGCAGGTCACAACCCCACCCCGGTCACCCTCAGGTGGGACAGACGGTCGGGGTCCGAGAGGATGTCGATCTCGGCGATCCTGCCGTTCATGACGGTGAAACTGAGGACGGAGATCAACCGTCCGTCCAGCGTGTTGACCAGCCCGGCCTGGCCGTTGACGAGGGCCGGGTGGCAGGTGGTGGCGGTGGCCATGCGCTGGAAGGTGGAGGCGCGTCCGGCCACGGCCGTGATGCCGCGGAGGACCTGCCTGCCGCCGAGCGCCCCGCTGTCGGCGCGCAGCACCACGTCGGGGTCGAGGATGGACACCAGCGCGTCGAAGTCGCCGCCTCGCGCGGCAGTGAGGAACGCGTCCACGGCCCGGCGCTGCCCGGCCGGGTCGGGGTCGGGGCTCGGGGCCGCGCCGCGGACGCGCCCGCGGGCTCGGCTGGCGAGTTTCTTGGCCGTAGCCGGGGTGCGGTCGACGATGGGCGCGATCTGCTCGAACGGCAGGCCGAACATGTCGTGCAGGACGAACGCCAGCCGTTCGGCCGGGTTGAGCGATTCCAGCACCACCAGCAGCGCCAGCCCGACGGAGTCGGCCAGCAGCGCTTCCTGTTCCGGGTCGGTCACGCCGTCACGGCTGATCACCGGGTCGGGCAGGCGGTCCTCCAGGGACTCCTCGCGGCGGGCCTTGCGGGTGCGGAGCATGTCGAGGCAGACCCGGCCGACCACGGTGGTCAGCCAGCCGCCGAGGTTGTCGATGGCGCCCGGGTCCGAGCGCGCCAGCCGCAGCCACGCCTCCTGCACCGCGTCCTCGGCCTCGGTGAGCGAGCCGAGCATGCGGTAGGCGACCGCCTTCAGGTGGGGGCGGTGGCCCTCGAACTCACCGGCCAGGAAGTCAGGGTGCGTCACGGTCTCGGTCCTCTCCTTCACCTACGTCATACAGCTGACGTGGCGAACGGCCGAAAGGTGACCGGTCACCTTCGCCGCGCGGGTTCCGTCAATGCGGCGGAACACCGTACGGAAGGGAACCCACCATGACCACCACAGAGCCCCAGGCCCGTCTCGTCGACCCCATCACGCTCGTCCCCGAGCTGAAGGACATCGGCGGCGCCCTGTACAAGGCGACCTCGAACGGCACGATCCCGCGGACCACCATCAGCCTGGTCCAGCTGCGGGCCGGCCAGCTCGTCGGCAGCACGTACCTGACCGTCCTGCACACCCGCAACCTGCGCCAGGCCGGCGCGACGGAAGAGAGCATCACCGCCGTGGTCTCCTGGCGGGACGCGCCGTACTTCAGCGACGCCGAGAGGGTGGCGCTGGAGCTGGTCGAGGCCGTCCTGACGCCGAGCGCGGGAGCTGAACGAGTCCCCGACGAGCTGTACGCGCGAGCGTCCGGGCACTACGACGACAAGGCGCTCGCCACGCTCATCATGGCCATCGGCCAGGTGTGCTTCTTCCTGCCGCTGGCCCTGATCGGCAAGCCGCTGCCCGGGGTGGCCCCCTCGCGGCAGTGGCGGAGCTGACCCTCGGCGGGGACGCCTAGCGGAGGTGGAAGACGCCCTTGGGGCTCCGGTGCTTGCCCATGCGGGCCACCGCGACGTACGTCCCGGGGAGGGCGTCGGGCGGGTCCGCCCGGCAGCTCCCGCTGGAGCGGCGCCGGTTCCAGTCGAGGGCGCGGACGTAGGGCACGCCGCGTTCCAGCTCGCGCGTCTCCACCCCCGGCCCGCTCACGCAGTCGGCGGTGGACCAGATGCGATCCTCGCCCGAGGTGATGCGGATCTCCAGGGCGCGCGGGCCGACGTCGGCCTTGCACATCACCGGCCCGGTGTTGACCACCGTGACGATGAAGTGCGGGCGCGTGCCGCTCGCGTAGATCTCCTGTTTGCCCTGGAGGTGGAGCACCAGGTCGTCCTCTTCGCAGGCCTCGCCCGCACGCCTGGCGCGCGGGGTCTTGCTCGGGCTGGGCGTGGGGGACGGGCTCGCCGTTCCCATGGCCAGCGTACGCAGCCCCGCGAGCAGAGGGTCCGTGACCGGGGCGGGGCTGTGCGAGGTCTTGGCGTCCGAGGTCTCGGCCGGGCCTCCCGAGCTGGAACAGGCCCACGCCACCACCGCCACCACGACGAGCACCGCGATGAGCAAGCTCATACGCCGCCGCCAGTAGACGTCGCCCCCGAGTCCCGGTTCTCCCCGCATGGTTTCCGGATCCATGTGGCCAGGATGGGTAACCATCTGATGACGGGCGGTGACGACACGCCGGACCTTGCCATCTCGTCATACGCTGGGCCGCGTGATCGAGCCGAAACTCCTACACCTTCCCATTCTGGAGTGGTACGAAAACAACGCCCGGGACCTCCCGTGGCGCGCCCCCGACCGGTCTCCGTGGGGAGTGCTCGTCAGCGAGATCATGCTGCAGCAGACGCCGGTGGCCAGGGTGCTGCCGACCTGGAACGACTGGATGACCCGCTGGCCCACCCCGAAGGCCCTGGCGGCGGAGCCCTCCGGTGAGGCGGTGCGGGCGTGGGGGCGGCTCGGCTACCCGCGCCGGGCGCTGCGCCTGCACGCATGCGCCACGGCCATCACCGAGCGGCACGACGGCGAGGTCCCGTCCGACCACGCGACGCTGCTCGCCCTGCCGGGCATCGGCGAGTACACCGCCGCCGCGGTCGCCAGTTTCGCGTACGGGGGCCGGCACGCGATCCTGGACACCAACGTGCGACGGGTCTTCGCCCGGGCGGTACGGGCCGAGGAGTATCCCCCGACGGCCACCTCGGCCGCCGAACGCCGCCTGGCCGAGGCGCTCCTCCCCGAGCTGGGCGCGGCCCGCTGGGGCGTGGCGGTGATGGAGCTGGGCGCGCTCGTCTGCACCGCCCGCGTCCCCCGGTGCGAGAGCTGCCCGATCGCGGCGGTGTGCGCGTGGCGGCTCGCCGGCAAGCCGCCGCACGCGGGCCCGGCCCGCAAGGGGCAGACCTACGCGGGCACCGACCGCCAGTGCCGCGGCCGCCTCCTCGCCGTCCTGCGCGAGGCCCACGGCCCGGTGCCGAAGGCGGCACTCGACGCGGTCTGGGACGACGCGGTACAGCGCGAGCGGGCCCTCGACGGCCTGATCGCCGACGGCCTCGCCGAGGTCCTCGACGACGGCACCTACCGCCTGCCCGCCTGACCCCGGCCGCGGATTCACACCCGCGCCGCCTGCCCCCTGACCCCACACCCACGCCGCTCCCCTGCCTGATCCCTGGCGCGGTTTCAGACCCGCGCCGCGTCCCGGCAGGCATGGGCAGGCTTCGTACGTACGAGATCATCGCGACGGCGGCGAGCACCGGCCGGTGGCTATTCGGCCCAGAGCAGCGGCATGGTGACGGTGCCCGCGGGGACGAGGTCGCAGGCCTCCAGGCCGTCCGGGTTGTAGACCTGGACTCCCGCCGGGGCGGCCACGATCGCGGCGAACCCGTCGCGTTCGTCGGCCACGAGCTGCCGCAGCACGCCCGCGGGCAGCACCATGGTGTCGCCCGCCGCCACCTCGACCTGGTCGGCGCCGAGCCGGACGGTGCACGTGCCCGCGAGCCACGTCCACACGGACTCGGTGTCGAAGGCGTGCAGCGGACCGGTCGAGCCGGGGGTGGCGTCCACCCGCCACACCGCCTGGCCCGACTCGCCCTGGGTGGGCGAGGCGAGGGTGGTCATGGTGCCGTTGGGCGTCTCGATCCGGCGTGCCTGCGCGTCACGGATGACGGTCATGGGGAAGCTCCCTTAGGATAGACAATGTCGTTGTCTAGATAGTGAACCAGGTTGTCTATTGTGTCAAGCACACCACCGGGCTTCGAGCTTCCGCTCCGCCTGTTCATGGCCTTCCGGACGCTCATCGACGAGCTCCACGCCGAGCTGGGCCGTCAGGGGCATCCCGACATCAGGCCCATGTACGGGTTCGTCATGCAGGCCATCGGCCCCGACGGCACGACGGCGGTGGACCTGGGCCGCGCGCTCGGCGTCACCAAGCAGGCCGCGGGCAAGACCATCGAGACGCTGGAACGCATCGGGTACGTCGAACGCACCCGCGATCCGGCCGACACCCGCCGCAAGATCGTCCGCCTGACCCCGTACGGCCGGGACGCCCTGACCCGCTCCGCCGCCATCTTCGACGACCTGCGCACCCGCTGGGCCACCGAGCTGGGCGAGGACCGCCTGCGCGCCCTGGAGGACGACCTCCGCAAGCTCACCCCGGCCAACCCGTGGCGCCTCGACGTCCCCGGCTGGTTCGGCACCGCCTGATCTCCAAGGCACGCGTCCCGTACGGGAACAGAAGAGCTCGGCCAAGCTCCTCCGGTACGGTCCCGTACGCGAAACAGAAGAATCCGGCCGGGCCCCTCCGCTACGCGTCCCGTACGCGAACGAAAGAGCTCGGCCGAGGCCCCCAGCACGGGCCCCCATACACGAACGAAAACCCCGGCAGCGCCCCCTCAGGAGCGCTCCAGGGTCTTCGGAATGGAGGTCAGGCGGCCAGTTGGAGGCCCAGGTTGGTGAGGCTGGTGCGGGCCCAGTCGAGTTCCTGGGCCAGCAGGGAGACCAGGGCGCCGGGGCCCTTGGCGCGGCCGGGGACCGCCAGGTTGTGGGTCTCCACCTCGATGTGCGCGCTGCCGGTGACCGCGCCGGAGAGCATCGCGGTGAGCGTGTCGTGCAGGACGCTGCCGGGGTTGGGCGCACCGCCGGTGTGGTGGTGGACGTGGCCGAGCTTGACGACCGGTGCGCCGGTCTTGGCCAGGCCGCGCAGCGCCTCGCCGGTCTCCTCCGCGCCCCCGGCGAGGTGGCAGGCGTCGAGGCAGACTCCCAGATGGTCGGAGTCGATGCCGCGCACCCGCTCCAGGGCCTGCTCCGTGGTCTCCAGCACGCAGCCGGGCCACGGCTCGAAGCCGACCCTGACCGTCTTGCCGGTGACGCTGTAGAGGCCGCGTAGCTCGCGGGCGAGCCGCTCCAGCCGGCGGGTGGCGATGGTCTGCAGGTCGGACGGCCAGTCGCGGCGCCAGCCGATCGGGATGGTGGAGATGCTGCCGGACTGGACGTCGTCGGGCAGCAGGAACGCGAGGATCTTGGCCAGCGCCATCGTGTAGCGGTAGCGCTCGGGCTTGGCCCAGTCGGGGCCGGGCGCCTCCTGGTTGCGGCCGCCGGTGCCGTTGAGGCTGACGACCTCCAGGCCGCGCTCCTCAAGAGAGCGGCGCAGGCGGACCAGCTCGATGCGGTCGGCGGTCAGGTGGTCGGCGACGGTCGGCGAGAGCCACAGACCGATCCCCATCCGCTCGACGCCGAGCCGCTTACGCACCGGCACGGCGTAGCGGGTGAGGTGGGCGATGAGGTTCTCCAGGTCCTCCGCGGGGTGCACGCCTGCGTTGTAGGCGAGGTGAACGAGCGTTCCGTCATCGTGACGCAGGCGCATCGACTTCCTCCACGACTTCCACTGGTTTCCCTCGCCCGCTGGTGCACTCCGAGCATGGCGGCTCGTGAGCGGCGTGCGCGTCAGCCCTGGGTTGATTCCTTACTACTCCCCAGGGAGCAGCCCCGACCGTAGGGACTCGCTCTTGCGAATCACTTGGACAGGACTTGGCGAAGCTCTACACAGTGTAGTACTACCTCCGGTGGCGGGCTAGTCGGAGCTCCAACGATTCGGCAACACTTCCGGTGAGCGGACACGAAAAACCCCCACGTGCCGGAGCACGCGGGGGTTTCCCGGAAATCCGTCAGTTCTGGATCGAACCGGCGATGGCAGCCGCGGAGTCGGGCACCTGGTTGACGTTCTCGCCCACGAAGACGAACGTGGCGTCGTCGCCCTCGCCCTCGATGCTCACCTTGACGACCTGCCCCGGACGGAGCTCGCCGTAGAGGATCTTCTCCGACAGCGAGTCTTCCAGCTCACGCTGGATCGTACGGCGCAGCGGCCGCGCGCCCATGACCGGGTCGTAGCCGCGGTCGGCGAGCAGCTGCTTGGCGTCGGGCGACACCTCGAGCCCCATGTCGCGGTCCTTCAGCCGGTCGGCCACCTGCGCGAGCATCAGATCCACGATCTTGATGATCTCGTTCGGCGTCAGCTGGTGGAAGACCACGATGTCGTCGACACGGTTGAGGAACTCGGGCCGGAAGTGCTGCTTGAGCTCCTCCTGGACCTTGGCCTTCATCCGCTCGTAGTTGGACTCGGTGTCGTTGGACTTCGCGAACCCGACCCCGATGCCCTTGGAGATGTCACGGGTGCCGAGGTTGGTGGTCATGATGATGACCGTGTTCTTGAAGTCGACCACCCGGCCCTGGGCGTCGGTCAGGCGACCGTCTTCCAGGATCTGCAGCAGCGAGTTGAAGATGTCGGGGTGGGCCTTCTCGATCTCGTCGAACAGGACCACGGAGAACGGCTTGCGCCGCACCTTCTCGGTGAGCTGACCGCCCTCCTCGTAGCCGACGTAGCCGGGAGGCGAGCCGAACAGCCGCGAGACGGTGTGCTTCTCCATGAACTCCGACATGTCGAGGCTGATCAGAGCGTCTTCGTCGCCGAAGAGGAACTCCGCCAGAGCCTTGGACAGCTCGGTCTTACCGACACCGGAGGGACCCGCGAAGATGAACGAGCCGCCGGGACGCCGCGGGTCCTTCAGGCCGGCGCGGGTGCGCCGGATGGACCGCGACAGGCCCTTGATGGCGTCGTCCTGGCCGATGATCCGCTTGTGGAGCTCGTCCTCCATGCGGAGCAGGCGCTGCGACTCCTCCTCGGTCAGCTTGAAGACCGGGATGCCGGTGGCGGTGGCGAGGACCTCGGCGATGAGCTCCTCGGTCACCTCGGCCACGACGTCCATGTCGCCGGCCTTCCACTCCTTCTCGCGGCGCTCGCGCTTGAGCTGGAGCTGCTTCTCCTGGTCGCGGAGGGCAGCCGCCTTCTCGAAGTCCTGCGCGTCGATCGCGGACTCCTTGTCGCGGCGGACGTTGGCGATCTTCTCGTCGTACTCGCGAAGGTCCGGCGGCGCGGTCATGCGGCGGATGCGCATCCGCGAGCCGGCCTCGTCGATGAGGTCGATCGCCTTGTCGGGAAGGTAGCGGTCGCTGATGTAGCGGTCGGCCAGCTGCGCGGCGGCCACCAGCGCGCCGTCGGTGATGGACACGCGGTGGTGCGCCTCGTAGCGGTCGCGCAGACCCTTGAGGATCTCGATCGTGTGGCTGAGCGACGGCTCGGCCACCTGGATCGGCTGGAAGCGGCGCTCCAGCGCGGCGTCCTTCTCGAGGTACTTGCGGTACTCGTCGAGAGTCGTGGCCCCGATGGTCTGCAGCTCGCCGCGGGCCAGCATCGGCTTGAGGATGCTGGCGGCGTCGATCGCGCCCTCGGCGGCGCCCGCACCCACGAGCGTGTGGAGCTCGTCGATGAACAGGATGATGTCGCCGCGGGTGCGGATCTCCTTGAGCACCTTCTTCAGGCGCTCTTCGAAGTCGCCGCGGTAGCGGGAGCCGGCGACCAGGGCGCCGAGGTCAAGCGTGTAGAGCTGCTTGTCCTTCAGCGTCTCGGGCACCTCGCCCCTGACGATCTTCTGCGACAGGCCCTCGACGACGGCGGTCTTGCCGACGCCGGGCTCGCCGATCAGCACCGGGTTGTTCTTGGTCCTCCGGGAGAGGACCTGCATGACCCGCTCGATCTCCTTCTCGCGGCCGATGACCGGATCCAGCTTGCCCTCGCGGGCGGCCTGGGTCAGGTTGCGGCCGAACTGGTCGAGCACCAGGGAGGTGGACGGGGCCGACTCCTGGGGACCACCCGCGGCGGCCGGCTCCTTGCCCTGGTAACCGTGGAGCAGCTGGATCACCTGCTGCCGGACCCGGTTGAGATCAGCTCCAAGCTTGACCAGCACCTGGGCGGCCACACCCTCACCCTCACGGATGAGCCCGAGCAGGATGTGCTCGGTGCCGATGTAGTTGTGACCCAGCTGCAAAGCCTCACGGAGCGACAGCTCGAGGACCTTCTTGGCCCGCGGGGTGAAGGGAATGTGCCCCGACGGAGCCGACTGGCCCTGGCCGATGATCTCCTCGACCTGCTGACGCACGCCCTCAAGGCTGATGCCGAGGCTCTCCAGAGCCTTGGCGGCCACGCCCTCACCTTCGTGGATCAAACCAAGAAGAATGTGCTCAGTGCCGATGTAGTTGTGGTTGAGCATCCTGGCCTCTTCTTGGGCCAGGACGACAACACGCCTCGCTCGGTCGGTGAACCTCTCGAACATCTCGTCGCTCCTCACAGAGCGGTCAGTCAGGCCGGTAAATCCGGTCCCGTCATCCCGCATGCTAGCCCTGGCTCGGCGAACCGTGCCCTCTGCCGCTGACACGCTCTATAGCAGAGAGCGTTCCCCGAGAGCAGGGCGTTCACCCTCCATCCAACTATGGTTCGGGGGTGACGTGTTCCCGATACGCCGCAAGCGAACGAGGTTTAGGACGCTTGGGTGACTGCGGCTAATTCGCCGCCGGCGGCGCTGGCAGATCACACGGATCGGCGATTGGGGAACGTCCGTCGGGCCGGCCCTTGGGGCGGGTCGGCGCCCGTCGTCATGCCACGCGCCCTGAGACGCCGCGTCCGTATCTCTTGCTCCTGCCATGGTATGCGGCGATGCAAACGGCGGCCAAGCGGATGTGGAACGCATCACCCAGGGCGAAATCCCGGTCTGGTCAGCGCCGTTACCAGAGTTGCGCGATCGTCGGGCCGTGCGGGCGGGGCGAGTGATAGGGAACCTTGGGAGCGCGCCCATTACCCGAACAGGACGTACGACTTCCCGTAGGACCCGCACGGATCACTTCTGGAGACGTACGACTTCCGCAGGCCCGCACGGATCACTTCCTGAGACGTACGTCTTCCTGAGAGATACGTCTTCCGAAGACCGCACGGGCGACTTCCCCAGACTGTGCGCCACTTCACCGGCCCGCGACCGACTTCACGGCCCGCGATGGCGCCATACCCGAAGAGACTTCACGCGATCACTCACAGGACTTCTTCAGAGAAGCCGCGATACAGAGATGGGGCCCCAGACCGCCCGAAAGCGCTGGAGCCCCGCCATCCCCGACAAAACCGTCAAAAGCACGCGCTCGACGGTTCGATGCGAAGACCCAAATGCCCACTTTCAGGCGAAACCCAAGATCGCCGGAACAAAGTGTCCACGATCTGAGATTCGCCCTCACGATCATGCGCTTATGGCGGTCGCCGGGGTCCTTAGGCGAGCGGCATAAGCGCATGGTCGACCACGACTCTCTTTAGTGAGCCGCTTCGTACTTCTCGACGACGGTGGAGGCGATCCGGCCTCGCTCGCTGACGGGCAGACCGTGAGCCTTGGCCCACTGCCTGATCTCGGCGCTCTTCTCGCGGCTCATCGCCCGCTGCCCACCCCGGCCTCGACGGCGCGTGGTGACGGCCCCTGCCCTGCGAGCGTGCTGCACGAAAGGCGAGAGGGCGTCCCTCAGCTTCTTGGCGTTAACGTCGCTGAGGTCAATCTCATAGGAAGCGCCGTCAATAGCGAAGCTGACCGTCTCATTGGCCTCGCCCCCATCGAGGTCATCGATGAGAATCTCCTGGATCTGCTTGGCCATCTACGCAATCCTTTCCGGAGCATTGTTTCATTCGCTCGCCCAAACATATACCCGGAAAGACGTTAAGACAATTCAGCTCAGCAACGATTCCGCTGAGTCGTCGATCAGTTGCTCTTCTCGGCCTGATCCTGCCGGTTTGGCCGCCGCCCGGGACCCTCCGCGCGCACCAACTTCACGACCCCAAAGATGAAGGCTCCCCCCACCACGACCGGCGGGATGAGCGCCGACAATACCTCTCCGACAACTTCCATTCGTCCTCGCCTCCACAGCGGACGGGGGGTTTCCTGGCGCTTTATACACGCGCGGCGCGGCGGGACACGGCTTGACCGGCCCGATGTCGCCGTGGCCGGCGACCTTCGCACCGCTGACCATAGCGGCACACAGATGCCCATAGCCTGGCAGGGGCATCAACATCCGGCAACCCGGACGCCCCATAGCCTAATGCCAGTCTCTCCAGGTCCCTTACCGGATCTCCCTCAAGTTTCCTGAAAAGCGTGCCGTGACGGGCGTCGCTCAGGAATGATCTTTAACGACCAGCGTCCCGGCCAGCCTGTCATGGGGCCCACGCTGCAGCGGCTTGTCCATCAGGATGAGCAGGCCCACCGCGAACACGAACATTCCGGCCAGCACATTGAGCACCGGAATCCCCATCACGACGGCCGGCGCCGGATAGCCCAGGACCCGTTTCCACGCCTCACGCGGCCCGAGCCGGGCGGGCTTCACCCGAATGCGCATGATCGCCTTGCCGAACGTGCGCCCGCCTCGGGAAAGAGTGACCCAGTCGTAGACCGTATAACCGAGCCCCACGAACACCCATGCGAACACGCCGGGCAATCGGCCCTCGAAGAGCCCCAGCAGCCCGACAGTCCGGAAGATACCCCACAGCGCAATGAACAGAATGTAATAGAACACCCCGAAGACGAGCGCTTCAATGAGCCGGGCGACGAGCCGTTCCCACCATTCCGCGGGCACCGGATCGGCCCGTGGCGGCGTCGCGCCCATAACCTCACCTCGCCCCATCAGTGACCCGACCGTTCCCATTCTGGTACGAGGCACACACGAAAACAGGGGCCGGTGGATCACCGGCCCCTGTTTTCCGCGCTGCCCGGGTTACTTGATCTTCACCACGACGGTGCCGGCGAACTTGTCGGCGAACGTCTGCTGCAGCGGCTTGTCCCACAGGTGGGAAACGGAGTTGAGCACGACCGCGAGCCAGCCCACGAAGAAGCCGATGATCGGAACGATCCCCAGGACATAGCCGCCCCAGGTGACCGCCGCCCGCTTCAGCGCCAGGCCGTTGGGCAGCCCGCCCGGCGGCAGCGCCTGCCCCACGGGCACGACCTTGATCCCCATGACCATCTTGCCGAGCGTCTGCCCGTTCGCCTTGGTCATGAAGTACTCGTAGGCCACGTAGATGCCGCCGACCACCAGCCAGAACAGCAGACCGGCGAGGAACGACGTGAGGAAGCCCGACGAGACGCCCGTCGCGGAGTTGTACGAGACGAACAGCAGGCTGTAGAGGATGAAGTTCGCCACCCAGTAGACGATGCCGAACAGCACGAAGTCGATGAGCCGGGCCACCAGCCGCTGCCACCACTCCGCCAGCGGCGCCGGGGCGCCCGGCGGCTGCACGCCGACCGGCTGACCGTACTGCTGCCCGTAGCCCGGCTGGCCGTAGCCCGGCTGGCCGTACTGCGACTGCTGGCCGTAGCCCTGCTGTCCGTATTGGGGCTGCTGACCATAACCCTGCTGCCCGTACTGCTGCTGGCCGTAGCCCTGCTGGCCCGACGTGGGCTGCTGGCCGTACTGCTGCCCGTAGCCCGGCTGGGACTCGGGCTGCTGGCCGTAGCCCTGCTGGCCCGACGTGGGCTGCTGACCGTAACCCTGCTGCCCATAGCCCTGCTGCCCGTAGCCCTGCTGACCCGAGGCGGGCTGCTGGCCGTACTGCGGCTGCTGGCCGTAGCCCGGCTGGGACTGCGGCTGCTGACCGTACTGCTGACCGTAGTCAGGCTGGGACGGGCCCTGCTGGCCGTACTGCGGCTGCTGACCGTAGCCCGGCTGGGACTGCGGCTGCTGACCGTACTGCTGGCCGTAGTCAGGCTGGGAGGAGCCCTGCTGGCCGTAGCCCTGCTGACCGTAGTCAGGCTGCTGGCCGTAGCCCGGCTGGGACGCGCCCTGCTGGCCGTAGCCCTGCTGACCCGGCTGCCCGTACTGCTGCTGGCCGTACTGCTGCTGCTGGCCGTACTGGCCCTGGCCGTAAGGGTCGTCGGCCCGATAGCCCACGACCGTCGCGTCGGGATCCTCGCCTTGGGGGCGTCCCGGGTTATGCCCGTATCCAGGATGATTCTCGCCGGATTCATCCTGCGGATACGGCGGCTGTCCGGTGCTCACCGTGTCACCTCGCTTCGCGTGCGCATGTGGCACGTGTCAGGGCACATGCCTGTCCTGGACAACGTATCGACATGGGTATCAACAATCACCTTTTCTGTCAGTCAAGATCCGTATCACCCGAGGTCAGGTGAAGCAACATCCTGGTGTTGCCCAGGGTGTTCGGCTTGACGTGTTCCAGGTCCAGGAACTCGGCCACGCCCTCGTCGTACGAGGCCAGGAGTTCCGCGTAGACCTCGGGCGAGACAGGGGTGCCCTGGATCTCACGGAATCCGTGCCTCGCGAAGAAGTCGACCTCGAACGTGAGGCAGAATACGCGCCTTAGCCCGAGTTCTTTCGCCGTGGCGATGAGAGCGGTGACGATGCGGTGTCCGATCGCCAGCCCGCGCGCCTCCGGGTGCACCGCGACGGTGCGGATCTCCGCCAGGTCCTCCCAGAGCACGTGCAGCGCGCCGCAGCCCACGACCCTGCCGTCGCGCTCGGCGACCCAGAACTCCTGCACGTCTTCGTACAGGGTGACGGCGGCCTTCTCCAGCAGTCGCGGACCGGCTCCCGCATAGGTGTCGACCAGCAGTTTGATGGCCTTGACATCGGGAGTCCGGGCACGCCGGACCAGGACCTCCGTCTCGGGTAGGGGACGTTCCGCGACCTGCTCCATGGCTATCCAGCGTACCGATTGCGATTACGGCTCACCCCTAACCCCGGACTTCCGTCCAACTTGTAACGTCTCGTGACCGATGGGACGACGCAGGCCGTTATAGGTTTCCTCCAGGTTCACGCCCGGATCGAGCTAGGGCAAAGACGACATAAAGTCTTTGCTGGACGCGGGTCCGCGAGATCACCTTGTGACCTGTCGGTTGTGAAACCTCTACAGACTCGGCAGTTCCGGTTGAGCAGGAACCCGGGGTGCATTAGTGTCCAGCGTCGATGTCCCCGTGCATGTCGCACGGAGACGCGCCCAATCCCCGCAAGGGGAGCCGGGGACCCGTCGGCGGCGTTCCAGCAGCGCCACCAGGGGTGAATCCGAGCAGCTCGCTCGGTAGGGCTGCTCCGGCCCGAACCCGTCAGCTAACTCGGTCGGCGCCAACGGAAGGAGCTTTGATTGGTGAAGCGCACGCGCGATCGCAGGATGGCCATCGCGGGCGCCGCCCTCGCCGCCCTGGTGCTCGCCGTCTCCGCCGGTCCCGCCGCCGCCGACCCCGAACCCTCGCTCAAGGAGCTCTCCGAGAAGGTGGAGAAGATGCACCTGGAGATCGAGACGCTCACCGAGCAGTACAACGGCCAGCGCGAGAAGCTCAAGACCGCCCAGAAGGCCGTCGAGAACGCCAAGAAGAGACTCGCCGACAGCGAGGCCGACCTGTCCGCCAAGAAGACCAAGGCGACCCTGCTCGTCGAGGCCGAGTACATGTCCGGCGGCCTCAACCGCACGCTCAATTTCGCCGGCAGCGGCGACCCCGACACCTACCTCGACCGCGCGGCCACCACCTACGCCCTGCGCCAGCAGCAGGCCGAGGAAGTGCTCAAGCTCACCAAGGCCATGAACGCCGCCGAGCGCGCCAGGGCCGGCGCCGAGAAGCGCATCGCCGAGGTCAACGAGATCGTCGAGGACCTCGGCGCCAAGCGCGAGCGGATCTCCGGACTCGTCACCAAGGTCGAGAGCCGGCTGTTCCAGCGCGCGCTCGGCGAGGCCGGACGGCCCGGCACCCGGGCCGTCAAGGTCAACCTCCCCATCGCCGGCGACGGCAAGGCCGCCCAGGCCGCCCGCTGGGCGCTCACCCAGCAGCTCAAGCCGTACGTCTGGGGCGCGGAAGGCCCCAACGGCTACGACTGCTCCGGCCTGGTCATGGCCGCCTACCAGCGCGTCGGCATCTCGCTGCCGCACTACACCGGCGACCAGTGGACCGCGGGCAGGCACATCTCACGTGAGGAGCTGCGCCCCGGCGACCTGGTCTTCTTCTACAGCGACCTGCACCACGTGGGCATCTACCTCGGCGGCGGCATGATGGTGCACGCTCCGCAGACCGGTGACGTCGTCCGCATCGCCTCGATCGCCCGGCGCCCCTACGCCGGCGCGGTGCGCATCGCCGACTGACCGCCCGGCGGCGGGTCAGATCAGCTGGCGGCGCGCCGCCCAGGCCACGGCCTCGATGGCCGTGGCCACGCCGATCCGGTCGCAGATCCCCCTCAGTCTTCGGCGCACCGTACGGCCGCTGCAATCAAGGCGCCGCCCCACGCGGTCGACCGTGACGCCTCTGGCGAGCTCCGCCAGCAACGCCAAATCTGCATGGCTCAGTTCGACGTTTTCACTGAGCACATCCATCTGGAGCCCTCCCCCACCAACAGCACTACTCGGTGACGTCCCGGCCCGAGCAAATGGCTGCTCGTCCCGGACTACGTAAACGCATCCAGGAAAGACCGTCAAGCACGAGATCTGCCGCACTTGACGACAGCCATTGACATGATCCGATGTACATGAAGTACTCGCCATATGTCGGCACATTTCGCGGCACAATGATCGATCACAACGCCTCTGACAGCGCGCCGACGCCCGCCTCGTCAGCCGGCGACCTGCTGGGTTTCGATCCGCACGACGACGGGTTCCTGCGTGACCCGTATTCCACCTACGGGAAACTTCCACGGCCGTGCTACCGGACGCGCGGCGGGCTGCTCGTCGCCACCTCCCACGAGCTGTGCTCGGCCATCCTGCGCGACCCCCGGTTCGGCCACGGCCCCACTCCGGCGGGCGGACCGGACGAGCCGGTCCGGTCGTTCCTCATGATGGACCCGCCCGACCACACCCGCATGCGCGGGCTCGTCAGCAGAGCGTTCACGCCCGGCATGGTGCGGCGGCTGCGCCCGCGCATCGAGGCGATCACCGCGGACCTGATCGCCGCGCTGCCCGACGAGGCCGACCTGGTCCGCGACTTCGCCTACCCGCTGCCGGTCATGGTGATCAGCGAGATGCTGGGGGTGCCGCCCGAGGACCATGAACGGTTCCGCGGCTGGAGCCAGACCCTGGCCCGCAGCCTCGACCCGATCGTCAGCGACGAGCTGGCCGAACGCACCCAGCGCGACCGGCGCGAGTTCCACGACTACTTCCAGGGCCTCATCGCGCTGCGGCGCGCGCGGCCCGCCGACGACCTGCTCAGCGCGCTCGTCCAGGTCTCGGAGCTGACCGAGCGCGAGCTGCTGGCCACGTGCGTGCTGCTGCTCGTGGCCGGGCACGAGACGACCGTCAACCTCATCGCCAACGGCGTGCTCAACCTGGTCAGGCACGGAGTGCTGCGGGAGGCGGCCGAGCGGCCCAGGGAGGTCGTCGAGGAGGTGCTCAGGTATGACCCGCCGGTCCAGCTCACGGCGCGCACCGCGCTGGCGGACGCCGAGCTGGACGGTGTCATGGTGCCCGCGGGCACCATGACGATGGCGCTGGTGGGCGCGGCCAACCGCGACCCGGCCGTCTTCCCCGACCCGGACCGGTTCGACGTGGGGCGGGCGCCGGGCCGGCATCTGGCGTTCGGCCTCGGCATCCACTTCTGCCTGGGCGCGCCGCTGGCCAGGCTGGAGGGCGAGGTGGCGCTGGCCGCGCTGGCCGGAACGGCGCCGGACCTGGAGCTTGCCGACCCGGATCCCCCGTACAGGGAGAACCTGGTGCTGCGCGGGCTCGCCCGGCTGCCGGTCCGGCTCAACCGTTAACGGGTGGGTTTGACCAGCGGGAACAGGATGGTCTCGCGGATGTTCTTGCCGGTGAAGGCCATGATCATCCGGTCGATGCCGGCGCCCATGCCGCCCGTCGGGGGCATGCCGTACTCAAGAGCCTGCAGGAAGTCCTCGTCGAGCTGCATGGCCTCGACGTCGCCGCCGGCGGCGAGGAGGGACTGCGCCTCCAGCCGGCCGCGCTGGTCGAGCGGGTCGATCAGCTCGGAGTAGGCGGTGCCGAGCTCGGTGCCGAAGCCGATGAGGTCCCACTTCTCGGTCAGCAGCGGGTCGTCGCGGTGGATGCGGGCCAGCGGTGAGGTCTCCACCGGGTAGTCCATCACGAACGTCGGCTGGATCAGGGTGTGCTCGACGAGCTCCTCGAACAGCTCCTGGACGAGCTTGCCCTGGCCCCACTTCGGGTCCCACTGGACGTCGTGCTTGTCGGCCAGGGCGCGGACGCGCTCCAGCGGGGTCTCGGTGGTGACCTCCTCGCCCACGGCGCCGGACACCAGGTCGTAGAGCTTGATCCGGGGCCACTCGGGCAGCCCGAGGTCGACCTCGACGCCGTCGTGGACGACCACGGTGGTGTCGAGCGCGGCCACCACGGCCTTCTGGTACATGCGCTGGGTGAGGTCGGCCATGTCGTGGTAGTCGAGGTAGGTGCCGTAGGCCTCGAGCATGGTGAACTCGGGGTTGTGCGTGGAGTCGGCGCCTTCGTTGCGGAAGTTGCGGTTGACCTCGAAGACCTTCTCCAGACCGCCGACCACGAGCCGCTTGAGGTAGAGCTCGATCGCGATGCGGAGGTAGAGCTCCATGTCGTAGGCGTTGATGTGGGTCACGAAGGGCCGGGCCGCCGCGCCGCCGTGGATGGGCTGCAGCATGGGCGTCTCGACCTCGAGGTAGCCCTCCTCGTGCCAGAACTCGCGCACCGCGCGCACGGTGGCGCTGCGGATGCGGGCCATCTTGCGGGCGTCGTCGTTGACGATGAGGTCGACGTAGCGCTGGCGGACCCGCGCCTCGGGGTCGGTCAGGCCGACGTGCTTCTCCGGCAGGGGGCGCAGGCACTTGGAGGTGATCTGCCAGCGGTCGGCCAGGATGGACAGCTCGCCGCGCCTCGACGTGATCACCTCGCCCTCGACCCCGACGTGGTCGCCCAGGTCGACGTCGCGCTTCCAGGACGCGAGCGACTCCTCGCCCACCTTGTCGAGCGAGATCATGACCTGCAGGTCGCCGCCGCCGTCGCGCAGCGTGGCGAAGCAGAGTTTGCCGCCGACGCGGTTGAGCATGACGCGCCCGGCCACGCCGACCCGGTCGCCGGTGGCGGTGTCGGGCTCCAGGCCCTGGTATTTCTCCCTGACCTCCGCGTTGGTGGTCGTGCGGGGGAAACTCACCGGGTAAGGGTCGACGCCTTCGGCGCGAAGGCGGTCGAGCTTCTCCCTCCGGATGCGCATCTGCTCGGGAAGTTCGTCACTCACACCACCAAAGGGTAGGGGATACGGCCGCCTGCAAGGGCTCGTCGGTGCCCTGCAGGGGGCCTGCAAGCACGCTCCGTTACCAATGAGTCACGAGCTCGAAGGGGGGATCCGGCAGCGGGCCGGCCCAGGGGAGGGGCTCATGGGAGAGATCATGATCAAGAAGATCGCGACCGGCCTGCTCGCCGTCGCCGCCACCGGTGCCGTCGCCCTGTCCATGCCCGCCGCCGCGAGCGCCACCACCACGTCGAACGGGTTCGACTACTCCGACACCTGGGGCTCCGTCTACGCCAAGCACCACCTCGCCAAGGCCAAGGGCTGGATCGGCGTGAAGTGGGACGAGCACCAGCAGTCGAACACCGCCTACGTCAGCGGCCGGCTCTACGATCTCGACCAGCGGACCTACGGGCAGGGCGGCAAGTGCGCCTACGTGAAGTTCCAGGCGGCCGACTTCCACCACGACTGGGACGACGTCTACGCCCGGAAGTTCTGCGGCTACCCCGGCTACAAGAAGTTCTCGTTCGACGTCGACGACGTCTCCGCGGTGCGGGTGAAGGTCTGCCAGATCCACCCGCACAAGCACTGGGTGACCAAGTGCGGTCACTGGGAGTACCTGTACGCCGCCGAGGCCGAGTAGCCTCCGGCGAAGAGCCGCAAGCGGTCCCCTACCCGAGCGGGGGGCCGCTTGCTCCTTTTCCGCGGTCCATGCGGTTTACGCGGTGTTGCGCTGGTAGATGAGCCGCAGCCCGATGAGGGTGAGCCACGGCTCCTGGACGTCGATGGAGCGCGACTCGCCGACGACCAAGCCGGCGTGGCTGCCGGTGGCGACGACGGTCACGTCGTCGGGGTCGTCGGCCAGCTCCGCGGCCATCCGCTCGACGATGCCGTCGACCTGACCGGCGAAGCCGTAGATGATGCCCGCCTGAAGCGCTTCGACGGTGTTCTTGGCGATGACGGAGCGAGGCCTGATCAGCTCCACCTTGTGCAGCTGGGCGCCGGCGGCGGCCAGGGCGTCGACGGAGATCTCGATGCCGGGGGCGGTGACCGCGCCGATGTACTCGCCCTTGGCCGACACCGCGTCGAACGAGGTGGCGGTGCCGAAGTCGACGATGATGCACGGGCCGCCGTACTGGTCGATGGCGGCCAGCGCGTTCACGATGCGGTCGCTGCCGACCTCCTTGGGGTTGTCCATGCGGACCGGCACGCCGGTGCGGACGCCGGGCTCCACCACGACGGCGGTGACGTCGCCGTAGTAGCGGCGGCACATCTCGCGCATCTCGTTGAGCACGCTGGGCACGGTCGAGCAGATCGCGATGCCGCCGATGTCGGCGCCCTTCAGCAGGGGCGACTGGGCGAGCAGTCCCTGGAGGACGACCGCGATCTCGTCGGCGGTGCGGCGGGCGTCGGTCGCCAGCCGCCAGTGCTCGATGACGTCCTCACCCTCGAAGAGCCCGAGCACCGTGTGCGTGTTGCCGACGTCGATCGTGAGCAGCATGTGTTACCCCCGTAGATCCAGTGCGACGTCCAGGGCCGGCGCCGAGTGGGTCAGGGCGCCTACCGCAAGGTAGTCCACGCCAGTCTCCGCCACGTCACGGGCCGATTCCAAGGTCAATCCCCCACTCGCTTCGAGCGCAACCGCCTTGTTGGCACGATTTTTCGTGATTTGGACGGCTTGGGTGGTTTGTTCCACAGTGAAGTTGTCCAGCAAGATCACCTCGGCTCCCTCGGCCAGCGCCTCCTCCAGCTCGGCGAGGCTGTCGACCTCCACCTCGATCGGCAGGTCCGGATACCGCTCGCGCACCGCGCGGAACGCCTGCGCCACCCCGCCGGCGGCCACCACGTGGTTGTCCTTGATCAGGGCCGCGTCCGAGAGCGACATCCGGTGGTTGACGCCGCCGCCGCAGCGCACCGCGTACTTCTCCAGCGCGCGCAGCCCCGGGAGCGTCTTGCGGCTGTCGCGCACCCGCGCCCGGGTGCCGGCGATCGCCTCGACCCAGCGCCCGGTCAGCGTCGCGATCCCGGACAGGTGCGTGACCAGGTTGAGCGCCGTGCGCTCGGCCGTCAGCAGGGCCCGCGTCGGGCCCTCCACCGTCATCAGCACCTCGCCCTTGCGGACGCGCTCGCCGTCCTTGGCCTTCCTCTCGGTACGGGTCGCGCCCAGCCGCAGGAACACCGCCTCGGCCACGGCGAGCCCGGCCACCACGCCGTCGGCGCGGGCCACCAGGTCGCCGGACGAGAGCTGACCCGCCGGGATCGTGGCGACGCTGGTCACGTCGCCCGCCTCCGACAGGTCCTCGGCCAGTGCCCGGTCGATCACCTCGTCGACGCCGGCCGGGTCGAGCCCGGCGGCGGTCAGCTCCTGGGCGAGCCGCCGCGGCATCGCGTCGCCGTGCGGGGTGTAGGTCATGTGCAGGCCCTCCTCGGTCAGGGTCACGTCCAGGTGACCGAGCCACTCGTGATCGTCGCGCTCGGGGTGGTCCTCGCGCCAGTGGGAGCCGCGGGTCTCCAGGCGCGCCGCCGCCGTGCCCGCGAGCACGGTGGCCACCGTGAGCAGGTTGGTGGTCTCCCAGGACTCGGTGCACGGCGGCACCGCCACCGGGGTCCACCGGGCGTCGCGCAGCGCCCTGGCCGTGGCCAGCAGGGAGTCGCGGTTGCGGAGCACCCCGGCGCCGGTGCTCATGTGGCCCTGGATCCGGGCGCGGGCCCGCGGGTCGATCAGCCCGGCCGGGGCGGCGGACCGCACCGGCTCGCCGGGCCGAGGCCGGGCGCGGTGGATGTCCTCGGCGATGCGCTCGGCGAACACCAGCCCTTCGAGCAGCGAGTTGGAAGCCAGCCGGTTGGCGCCGTGCACGCCGGTGCAGGCGACCTCGCCGCACGCGTACAGGCCCTCGATGGAGGTGCGGCCGTGCAGGTCGGTGCGGACGCCGCCGCTGGCGTAGTGCGCGGCCGGGGACACCGGGATCGGCTGGGTGACCGGGTCGATGCCGTGCTCGCGGCAGACGGCCTCGATCGTCGGGAACCTGGCCCGCCACTTGTCCGCCCCGAAGTGGCGGCCGTCGAGGAACACGTGGTCGCGCCCGGTCTCCCGGATCACCCGCATGATCGCCTTGGCCACCACGTCGCGCGGCGCCAGATCGGCCAGCTCGTGCACGCCGGTCATGAACCGGTTGCCCTCGTGGTCCACCAGGAAGGCGCCCTCGCCCCGGACCGCCTCCGAGATCAGCGGCTGCTGCCCGGTGGAGCCCTCGCCCAGCCAGAACACGGTCGGGTGGAACTGGACGAACTCCAGGTCGCGCACCACCGCCCCGGCCCGCAGCGCCAGCGCCACCCCGTCGCCGGTGGACACGACCGGGTTGGTGGTGGCCGCGTACACCTGGCCCATGCCGCCGGTGGCGAGCACGACCGCGCGGGCCCGCACCGCGCCCACGCCGTCACGCGCGCCCTCCCCCATGACGTGCAGGGTGACGCCGGTGGCCCGGCCCGCGGCGTCCTTGAGCAGGTCGAGGACGAGCGCGTGCTCGATCACCTCGATGCCGCTCGCCCGCACCGCCTCGACCAGCGCCCGCTGCACCTCGGCGCCGGTGGCGTCGCCGCCGGCGTGCACGATGCGGTCGCGCCGGTGACCGCCCTCCCGGGTGAGCTGGAGCCGGCCGTCGGGGGTGCGGTCGAAGCGGGCGCCGCGGTCCATCAGCCGCCGCAGCGCCCCCGGGCCCTCGGTCACCAGCGTGCGCACGGCCCTCGTGTCGCAGAGCCCGACACCGGCCAGGAGCGTGTCGTTGAGGTGCTCGTCCGGGGTGTCGCCGGGGTCGAGGACGGCCGCGATGCCGCCCTGCGCCCACCGGGTGGAGCCGGAGGAGAGCACGTCCTTGGTGACGACGAGGACCCGGTCGCCCGGGGCCAGCTCGGCATGGCGCAGCGCCACCGTGAGCCCGGCGATCCCGGACCCGACGACGACCACGTCGGCCTCGGCGGTCCAGCCAGGATCGGGCGCCGCCAGCCGCAGGGGGATAGCCGGTGCACTCATGGGCCCTCCTCGATCGGGCGATTTCGTCACTATGACGATAACGCCTCGCCGAGAATGCCCGAGCCCCGGGGGCCGCTACCGGCCCAGCCGCACCACCACGTTGTCGATCAGCCGGGTCGCCCCGACCCGGGCGGCCACCGCCAGAACCGCTTCTCCCTCGTACGTGTCGGGGATCTCCGCGAACGTGGCCGGGTCCACCAGCACCAGGTAGTCGACCCGCAAGGCCGGCGGAGCCTCGGCCAGCGCCTTGGCGGCCGCGGCCCGGATCGCGGCCGGGGTCGGCTCGTCCGCGCCCGCGCGCAGGGCGCGGGACAGCGACAGCGCCACCTCGCGCTCGTCCGCCGACAGGTAGCGGTTGCGGCTGGACAGGGCCAGCCCGTCGGGCTCCCGTACGGTCGGCGCGCCGACGATCTCGACCGGCACGTCCAGGTCGGCGACCATGCGGCGGATCATGGACAGCTGCTGGGCGTCCTTCTGCCCGAACACCGCCACGTCCGGCCGCACCAGGTTGAACAGCTTGAGCACCACGGTCAGCATGCCGTCGAAGTGGCCCGGACGGGAGGCGCCCTCGACGATCCGCCCCATCTCGCCCGCGCACACGCTCACCTGACGGTCAGGGAGGTACATGTCACCGGCGTCCGGGGCGAACACCACGTCGACCCCCTCCTCCCGGCACGCCCGCAGATCGGCGTCGAAGGTGCGCGGGTAGCGCGAGTAGTCTTCGCCGGGGCCGAACTGCAGCGGGTTGACGAACACGCTCACCACGACCTCGTCGGCGCGCTCACGGGCCAGCCTGATGAGCGAGCGGTGCCCTTCGTGCAGGGCGCCCATGGTGGGGACGAGGGCCACGGTCCCGCCTGCGCGGGCCTTGATCAGATCAGTGCGGTTCCTGGCGACGATCGGGTCCATGCGCTGCCTCCGGAGACGATCCATGCCCGTCGCGGGTCACGGTCACGTCCATATGTTGCCACCCAGCGCGTCGAGCAACCGCTCGGCCTCCTCCGGCTTCAGCAGACCCGCGGCGAGCGCCCGGTCGGCCGTGAGCCGGGCCAGGGCGACGTAGGCGTCGGCCGCTTCCGGGGCGGCCAGGATGAGCGCGTCGACGTGCTTGCGCACGGTGCCGGCGTCGCCGCGGACCACGGGCCCGGTGAGCGCGCTGCGGCCGAGCCTGAGCACGTTGTCGAGGGCCGCGCCGAGCAGCGGCCCGAGCATCCGCCCGGGGTGCTCGACGCCGATGTGGGTGAGCAGGTCCTCCGACTCGGCGATCAGCGTCACCATGTGGTTGGCCGCGTTGGCCAGGGCCGCGTGGTAGAGCGGGCGGTCGGCGTCGGCGATCCACACCGGCTCGCCGCCCATCTCGATGACGAGGGCCTCGGCGATCGGCCGCAGCGGCTCCGGCGCGGTGACGCCGAACGAGCAGCCGGTGATCCGGTTGAGGTCGTCGTCGCGGCCGGTGAAGGTCATGACGGGGTGCAGCGCCAGCGGCAGGGCGCCCGCGCGGGCCGCCGGTTCGAGCACGGACAGGCCGTACGCGCCGCTGCAGTGGACGAGGATCTTGCCGTGCAGGTCGGCGCCGGTGGCGGCGAGTCCGCCCACGAGATCGGGCAGCGCGTCGTCGGGCACGGTGAGCAGGATCAGCTGGGCCGCCGCCACGACCTCGTCGGGCCGTACCGGCTCCACCCCGAGCCGGGCCGCGGCCCAGCGCTGGGAGGCGTCGGAGACGCCGCTGGCGGCGACGACGCGATGGCCGGCCTGCGCCAGCGCGGCGCCGAGCGCGGAGCCGACCTTGCCCGCTCCGAGCACACCGACGCCCAGGCGTGCCGGGCGATCAGCAGCCTCCATGACGTCACACCCCCGTCGACCTGATGGCACTGGCGACCAGCGTAACCGGCGGCTTGCCGAAGGGATGTGACCGGGGTTTTGCCACCCGTGGCGTTACCGACAAACCAGACAAGGGCAGCTAAATGGTGCACCCCCTGTCGGATGAGATGAGGAGAGGGGTTCACCGCTAGGAGCGGGCGCCGGTCCCCACGCGGGACCCGACGCCCGCACTGTGCCGGGGCCTCTTGGGCGGTGCGCATGGCCGCCTCCGCCGACTGGCGGCCATGGCGGGAGTCCGGGCCGGTCGAACGGCCCGGGCCTCCGCGCCAATCATGAGATAGTCCAACCATGTGGCTCACCTGGCGCGCCGCCATCCAGCGCGCGCTGTACGGCGAGGGGGGCTTCTACCTCCGCGAGCGCCCCTCCGGTCACTTCCGCACGTCCGTCTGCGCGTCACCGGCGTTCGCCGAGGCCGTGCTGACCCTGCTGCGCGAGGTCGACACCGAGCTGGGCGGCCCGCCCGCCCTCGACCTGGTGGACGTCGGCGCGGGCGAGGGGCTGCTGGTCGGCCACGTGTTCGGCATGGCCGGCCGCGAACTGCGGGCCAGGCTCCGGGTCACGGCCGTCGACCTGTCCCCCCGCCCGGACGACCTGCCCGGGGAGATCGCGTGGTCCGCCCGGATCCCGTCCGGCATCCGCGGCCTGGTCGTCGCGAACGAGTGGCTCGACAACATCCCCGTGGACGTCGCCGAGCAGACGGCCGAGGGGCCCCGGCTGGTCATGGTCGACACCGAGACGGGCGAGGAACGGCTGGGCGGCGAGCCGGCGGAGGCCGACCGCGAGTGGCTGAAACGGTGGTGGCCGCTGTCGTGCGTGGGCACCCGGGCCGAGATCGGCCGCACCCGCGACGCGGCCTGGGCGGCGGTGCTGAACCGGCTCGACCAGGGGCGGGCCGTCGCCGTGGATTATGCACACCCTGTGGATAACCGGCCGCGTTGCGGGACGCTCACCGGATATCGCGACGGCGCGGTCGTTTCCCCCATACCCGACGGGACCTGCGACATCACCGCACATGTCGCGCTCGACGCATGCGCGGAGGCCGGACGGCAGGCGGGCGCGATATCCACAACCTTGTCCACACAGCGCGCCGCGCTGCGCGAGCTGGGGATCACCGGCGCCCGGCCCGCGCTCGACCTGGCCCGCACCGACCCGCGGGCTTATCTGAGGGCGCTGGCCCGCGCCTCGGAGGAGGGCGAACTGATCGATCCGGCGGGGCTGGGCGGGTTCGGCTGGCTCAGCCAGAGCCGATGAATCGGCCTCGGCCGGAGCCCTTGAGTCTGCCCCAGCCTGACCCGGTGAGCCGGCCTCGGCCGGGCCCGGTGAGCCTGCTCCGGCCGGGCCCGGTGAGCCGGTCTCAGCCGGTGCGCAGTTCCAGTCCCCGCAGCCCGCGGATGACGTAGCCGGGCTTCCACTCCGGCTCCCTGACGAGCTCCAGCTCCGGCGCCCGGGCGAGCAGCGCGCCGAACGACTCCACCATCTCGATCCGGGCCAGCGGCGCGCCCAGGCAGTAGTGGATGCCCAGCCCGAACGAGATGTGCGGGTTGTCCACCCGGCCCGCGTCGAACCGGTCGGGGTCCTCGAACACCTCGGGGTCGCGGTTGGCCGAGCCGAACAGCAGCGCCACCTCGGCCCCGCGCGGGATCCGCACCCCGCCGACCTCGATGTCCTCCAGCACCCAGCGCTCGAACATCTGCGCCGGCGTGTCCCAGCGCAGCACCTCCTCGATCGCGGTGGGCAGCAGCGAGCGGTCGGCGCGCAGCCGGGCCAGTTCGCCCGGGTTCCTGAACAGGGCCCACCAGCCGTTGCCGGTGGCGTTCACGGTGGCCTCGTGACCGGCGTTGAGCAGCAGCACGCAGGTGCCGATCAGCTCGTCCTCGGTCAGCTCGGGGATCTGCGCCAGCAGGCTGATCAGGTCGTCGCCCGGCCGTCCGGAGCGCTCGCGGGCCAGCGTCCTGAGGTACTCGGCGAACTCCTCCGCCGCCCTGACGGCCGTGTGCTGCATCTCCTCGGTCGGGTTCAGCTCGTACATCAGGCAGATGTCGGACGACCAGGGGCGCAGCAGGTGACGGTCGGCCTCGGGGATGCCCAGCATCTCCGCGATCACCGTCACCGGCAGCGGCTCGGCGACGTCGGCGATCAGGTCGCCGCCGCCCTTCTCCACGTACGTGTCCACGAGCCCTTCGGCGACGGCCCGCACGCGCGGCCGCAGCGACTCGACCATGCGCGGGGTGAACGCCTTGGACACCAGGCGGCGCAGCCGGGTGTGCACCGGCGGCTCGACGTCGAGCATGCCGGCTCGGACCACGCGCCAGAACGGCTCCTGGAACTCGGGCTCCGGCGGCCTGCCGAACTCCTCGTGCGTGGCCACGTGCAGGTAGGAGCGGCCGAGCCTGCGGTCGCGCAGCAGCTCGTCGACGTCGGCGTGGCGGGCGATCAGCCACTGGTCGGTGGGCTCGAAGTAGCTGACGGGAGCCTCGCGCCGCAGCTCGGCGTAGGCGTCGTAGGGATGAGCTACGAAATCCGGATTCCAGGGATCAAAGCGCACTATTTCATAGTAGGAGGTGCCTCTACCTGCCGGTTCCTCCTGCTCCGGACCCGGATGTTGAGCAGTTCGACGACGACCGAGAACGCCATCGCGAAGTAGATGTACCCCTTCGGGATGTGCTGGTCCAGCCCCTCGGCGATGAGCACCACCCCGATCAGCACCAGGAACGCCAGCGCCAGCATCTTGATGCTCGGATGCGTGTCGACGAACCGGCTGATCGGCCCGGAGGCGAACAGCATCACCACCACGGCCACCACCACCGCCGCCACCATGACGCCGAGCTCGTCCACCATGCCCACCGCGGTGATCACCGAGTCGAGCGAGAACACGATGTCCAGCAGCATGATCTGCACGATCACCGAGGCGAACGACGCCGCCGCGACCCGCTTGCCGTCCTTCTCGTCGGCCACGTCCATGCTGTGGCCGATCTCGGTCACGCTCTTGGCCAGCAGGAACAGCCCGCCCAGCAGCAGGATCAGATCCCGTCCCGAGATCTCGTGCCCGAGCACCTCGAACAGCGGCGCCGTCAGTTGCACCACCCACGACAGCGCCAGCAGCAGGAGCAGCCGGGTGACCAGCGCCGCGCCCAGGCCCAGCACCCGCGCCCGGTCACGCTGCTCGGGCGGCAGCTTCCCGGCCAGGATGGAGATGAAGATGATGTTGTCGATGCCCAGGACGATCTCCAGGGTCACCAGGGTCAGGAACCCTATCCAGATCGCCGGGTCGGCCACCCAGTCAAGCATCGCCGCCTACTTTCGTGGTCGGGGGGACGTACCACGGGCCAACGAGCGACCACCCGGAGAAGTTCGCGATCCGGAGGATTCATCAGTTATAGTCCGGGACGTAGGTCATGAGTGCCAGCGCCAAGCCCCGGCTCGCTGGCCGGCAACCCTCGCGTCCGCGGCGGGGTGCCCCGGGTGAAGACCTGGTCCGCCACGCAGGGTGGCGGGCAAGCGCGGGCTCCGTGGGCTGCTTCCAGGGGTCCGGTGACCCCTGAGGAGGCTGCCATGTCCACATTGACGATCTTCGACGCCGCCCGTACCGCTCCCGAGGAGCGCCCCGAACCCCGAGCGGCGGCCCGCGAGATCCCCGCCGTGCTCGGCGCCGACCTGCGGGTCCCGGTCAAGGGCGGCAGGCTCGTCGGGTACGCCAACCTCGACTACGCCGCCAGCGCCCCCTGTCTGGAGCCGGTCAGCGCCGCCGTCGCCGCCGCGCTCCCGGCCTACTCCAGCGTGCACCGCGGCGCGGGGTACGCCTCCCAGCTCACCACCGCCCGCTACGAGCAGGCCCGCCACACCGTACGGGCGTTCGTCGGCGCCCGCCCCGACGACGCGGTGGTCTTCACCCGCAACACCACCGACGCCACCAACCTGCTCGCCGGCTGCCTGCCCGAGGGCGCCACCGTGGTCGTCTTCGACACCGAGCACCACGCCTCGCTGCTGCCGTGGCGGCAGGTGGTCAAGCTGGCGCCGCCCGCCTTCCCCGGGGAGGCCGTCCGCGCCGCCGACGAGGCGCTGGCCGAGATCGACGGGCCCAAGCTGCTGGTCGTCACCGCCGCCTCGAACGTCACCGGCGAGCTGTGGCCCATCGCCGCCCTGGCCCACATCGCGCACCGGCACGGCGCCCGCATCCTGGTCGACGCCGCCCAGCTCGTCCCCCATCGGCCGCTCAACCTGACCGCCCTCGACCTCGACTACGTCGCCTTCTCCGGGCACAAGCTGTACGCGCCGTTCGGGGCCGGGGTGCTGATCGGCCGGGGCGACTGGCTCGCCGCCGGCGACCCGTACCTGAAGGGCGGCGGCGCGGTCCGCACGGTCGGCGAGGACGGCGTCGACTGGCACGACGACCCGGAGCCCCGGCACGAGGCCGGCACCCCCAACGTGCTCGGCGCCATCGCGCTGGCCGCCGCCTGCGACGCGCTCACCGCCACCGGCTGGACCGCGCTCGCCCGCGAGGAGGAGCGGCTGGTCGCGCGGCTGCGGGCCGGGCTCGCCGGCATCGAGGGCGTACGGGAGCTGTCGCTGTGGGGGCCGGGCCATCCGCGCGTCGGCATCGTGTCGTTCACCGTGGACGGCCACCCGGCCCGCGAGGTAGCCGAGACGCTCTCCGCCGAGCATGGCATCGGGGTGCGCGACGGCAAGTTCTGTGCGCACCCGTTCGTCCGCCACCTGCTCGGCGCCCAGGAAGGCGGGTGCGCCGACGGGACCGCCTCGGCCGTGCGCGCCTCCATCGGCATCGGCACGACCGACGAGCACGTCGACCGCCTGATCACCGCCCTGCGCGAGCTGGCGGGCCACTGAGCGGGCCACTGAGCGGGCCACTGAGCGGGCGACTGGGCGGGCGACTGAGCCGGCGACCGGGCTGAGCGGCCGGGCTGAGCGGCCGGGCGGGCGGCTGGGTGGGCGCGGCTGCTACCGGTTGTGCGGGTTCGGCCGGGTCGGTTCGTCGGAGAGCAGCCGGTCCACGTCGCCCATGTCGCGGTCGCTCAGCCCGCTCGCCCGGCTGTCACCCGATCCCGGGCGGCCGCGCGGGTCGTCCGTCGCGATCGGGCGGGTGGGCGAGTCGTCCAGCGACGAGCGGTGCGGGTCGGTGCGGCCGCCCGTCGCCGGTCCGGTTCCGTAGCCGGTCAGGTCACGGTCGGAGCGCCGCCGCCGGAACGCCGCGTTGATGATGCCGTCGACGCCGATGCGGCCGCCGCCGGTAGCGAGCAGCAACAGGCTGGCCGCGCCCAGCGCGGCCGCGAGCTCCCACCCGTTGTCCTGCACGAACACCCCGTTGCCGAGATGCGCGAACAGCACCGCCCCGACCATGTCGACCAGCAGCAGCAGCGCCACGATCCGGACCCCGAGGCCCAGGATCAGCAGCGCCCCGCCGACCACCTCGACGATCGTCGCGAACGCGGCCGAGGCCTGGGGCAGGGGCACGCCCATCTCACCGAACCCGGCCCCGGTGGCGGCCAGGCCCTGCGTCCATTTCTGCAGCCCGTGCGCCACGAAGATGACGCCGATCACCACCCGGGCGACCAGGGCCGCGACATCCAAGCCGATCTTCTTCATGTCAGTTCCCCCGTTCCCGATGACCCTCCCCCGCACCGGCCCTGGTGATGCGTTTCCTTACCCTTCCTTGACCGTCGGCGGCGAGGACCCCCGGCGCACCCGTTCCTCGGCCAGGTCTCCGATGAGAGCATGGGCCGTATGACGGAACGCGTGGTGGGAATCGGCGCAGGGGCCAAGGAGCTGGCCACCGAGGACATGATCCTCAACATCGGCCCCCAGCACCCGTCGACGCACGGCGTGCTGCGCCTGCGCCTGACGCTCGACGGCGAGCGCATCGCCACCGCCGAGCCGATCGTCGGCTACATGCACCGGGGCGCCGAGAAGCTGTTCGAGGTGCGCGACTACCGGCAGATCATCGTGCTGGCCAACCGCCACGACTGGCTGTCGGCCTTCGCCAACGAGCTCGGCGTGGTGCTCGCCACCGAACGCGTGCTCGGCATGGAGCCGCCCGTCCGCGCCGTGTGGGCGCGCACCCTGCTGGCCGAGCTCAACCGGGTGCTCAACCACCTGATGTTCCTCGGCTCCTACCCCCTGGAGATGGGCGCCATGACGCCCATCTTCTACGCCTTCGACGGGCGCGAGCGCCTCCAGGCCGTGATGGAGGAGATCTCCGGCGGCCGCATGCACTACATGTTCAACCGGGTCGGCGGGCTCAAGGAGGAGCTCCCGTACGGCTGGCTCGACCGGGTGTCGCAGACCGTCGACGAGGTCCGCCGGAAGATCCCCGACATCGAGAACCTCATCCTGCACAACGAGATCTTCCTCGCCCGCACCCGCGGCGTCGGCGTGCTCACCCGCGAGCAGGTCATGCAGTACGGGGTCAGCGGCCCGATCGCCCGGGCCTCGGGCGTCGACCTCGACCTGCGCCGCGACCAGCCCTACCTCGCCTACCCCGAGCTGCCGGTCAAGGTCGTCACCCGCACCGCCGGCGACTGCCACTCACGCTTCGAGGTGCTGCTGGAGCAGGTGAAGGTCTCGCTCGACCTGGCCGACGCGTGCGTCGACCGGCTCCGCTCGCTGCCCCGGGGGCCCATCAACCAGCGCCTGCCCAAGGTGCTCAAGGTGCCGGAGGGCCACACGTACGCCTGGACGGAGAACCCCCTCGGCATCAACGGCTACTATCTGGTCTCCAAGGGCGACAAGACCCCGTGGCGGCTCAAGCTGCGCTCCGCCTCCTACAGCAACGTCCAGGTGCTGCGCGAGATGCTGCCCGGCAACCTGGTGTCGGACATGGTGGCGATCCTCGGCTCGATGTTCTTCGTCGTGGGCGACATCGACAAGTGACTCACTCCGGCCGCGGGCCCTCCGGGTCACCGGGGATGCGGCAGGAGTGCTCCAGGAAGAGCGCGGCGCAGACGAGGACCACGCAGGCCAGCATCGAGCCGCCCGTCACGAAGAACTCGCTCCGCGGCGTCTCCTTCTCCAGCTGCGTCGCCGTGTGCAGGACGAACCCGCCGAACAGGCCCGCGAACAACGCGCCGCCGTAGGCCGACGCCTTGCCCAGGGCCGCCAGCCGGGCCACCGCCAGCGGCTCCACCGGTTTGGTGTCGGGCCGGCGGGCGATCCGGGCCCGGGTCATCCATCCGGTGTAGGCCTCGCCGACGGCCAGCAGCAGCACCGTCGGGATGGCGGTCCACGGCACCAGCCACAGGCCCGAGTAGGACCGGCTGACGATCAGCCAGGTCACGAGCGCGACGACGACCAGGACGGCGACCAGGACGGCGGGGCGGGTCGGCCTCAATCGGGCTCCTGCAGCTTCAGGTCCTCGCGGAGCCGCACGCCCCGCTGGTCGAGCCCCGCGAGCAGCTCGGCGACGCGGCCCTTGCCCGGCAGCTCGGCCTCGGGATCGGCGCGCACCCACGGCAGCAGCACGAAGGCGCGGTCGTGGGCCAGCGGGTGCGGGAGGGTCAGATCCTCGTCGGCGCAGACCTCCTCGCCCACCACGATCAGGTCGATGTCGAGCGTGCGCGGCCCCCACCGCACGTCGCGGACCCGGCCGAAGGCGTTCTCGGTGCTCTGGGCCCGCTCCAGCAGGGTGTGCGGCTCCAGCGTGGTCTCCGCGACCACCACCGCGTTCAGATAGGGACGCTGCCCCTCCGGCCCGCCCACCGGGTCGGTCTCGTAGACGGGCGAGGCCGCCACGAACTCCAGCCCCGGCGCGTCGAACAGCGCGTCGACGGCTCCTTGCAGCGTCTGGAAGCGTCTGCCCAGGTTGCTCCCGAGCGCCAGCACGGTCTTCATCGGCGTCTCCGTTCGATCGTCACCACCACGTCGTCGAACGGCAGCGGGATCGGCGCGGCGGGCTTGTGCACGCTCACCTCCGCGGCCTGGACGAGCTCCCGGTCCAGGCAGACCTCCGCCAGCCGCTGGGCGAGCGTCTCGATCAGCGCGACCGGCTCGCCCTCCACCACCTTCACCAGAGCCTGCGCCAGCTCGCCGTAGTCGACGGTCTTGGCCAGGTCGTCGCCCGCCGCGGCGGGCGCGGTGTCGAGGTGGAGCGTCACGTCCACGACGAACTCCTGGCCCAGCTCCCGCTCGGCCGCCAGCACGCCGTGTCTCCCCCGGGCCCGCAGGCCACGCAGCGCGATCCGGTCAGTGCTCAAGCTCGCCGTCCTCCTCCTCGTCCTCGTCGCCCTGCAGCACCGGCGAGCCGTGGTGCATCCACAGCCGCCAGCCCTGCGGGGTGCGGATGTAGACGTTGCTCGCCACCACCTTGCCTGCGGCGAAGCTGGACTCGCCCTCCTCGCCCGCCGTGAGGATGTTCTCCACGCAGGTCAGCACCGCCAGGTCGCCGAGGACCGTGGTGTTGACGTCGGTGAGCACGAACTGGATGTAGGTCGTGTTGGCCATGATCAACGCCCACGACCGCAGCACCTCCGACCGGCCCGCCAGCAGGCTCCACCCGGGGTGCACGCAGGTGACCTGGCCGTCGGTGGTGTCCTCGGCCCAGATCTCGGTCATCCGATCCAGGTCGGCGTCCTCGATGGCGGTATAGAACTCCTGGTTGACGGTCTCGATCGCGGCGGTGTCGACGCTCATGTGTCAGCTCCGGCTCTCTTCCATGCTGCTGCCACGCGCACGGCATCGGCATTCGGACCTACGGTGTGCACTCGTACGCACCAGGCGCCGTCACGGGCGGCCAGAGCCGTCACGGCGAGCGTGGCGTCGTCGTTGCGGTCGAACGGGCGGGGCGTGCCGTCGGCGCCGGCGAGCAGCCGCCCCAGGAATCTCTTGCGTGAGGCGCCGATGAGCACCGGGTAGCCCAGCTCGGTCAGGCGGGGGAGGGCCCCCAGCAGCGCCCAGTTGTGGGTGGCGTTCTTCGCGAAGCCGAGCCCGGGGTCGAGCACGATCTGGTCGCGGGAGACCCCCTCGGCCAGCACCAGCTCCACCCGCTTGACGAGCTCCTCGCAGACCTCGGTCACCACGTCCTCGTAGACCGCGTGGCTCTCCATGTCGCGGCTGTGGCCGCGCCAGTGCATCACCACGTAGGGCACGCCCGAGGCGGCCACCACGCGCGGCATCTGCGGGTCGGCCAGACCGCCGCTCACGTCGTTGACCAGGCACGCGCCCGCGTCGACCGCGGCCCTGGCCACCTCGGCCCGCATCGTGTCGACACTGACCTGGACGCCCTCGGCGGCCAGCGCCCTGATCACCGGGACCACGCGGGCCAGCTCCTCGTCGAGGGGCACCCTGGCCGCTCCCGGCCTGGTGGACTCGCCTCCCACGTCGACGATGTCGGCGCCCTCGGCCACCAGCTCGAACCCGTGGCGGATGGCCGCCGCCTCGTCGAACCAGAGCCCGCCGTCGGAGAAGGAGTCGGGGGTCACGTTGACCACGCCCATGACGAGGCACCTGTCGGCGTCCTTGAGGCCCGGCACTCTCGTCATGTGACCAAGCCTAGGCGCTCGTCCATTCCCGGCGATATCGCGGGTGCCCCGATGCGGATAACGATCCACTCGCGCTTGCGGCGCGTGCGGATCTCGCCCGGCGAGGCCAGCCGTCAGCGCCCCAGGATCAGCGCCATCGCCTCGGCGCGCGTCTTGTCGCTGGTACGGAAGTCGCCGCGGACGGCCGAGGTGACCGTCTTCGCGCCGGGCTTGCGCACCCCTCGCATGGTCATGCACAGGTGTTCGGCCTCGACCACCACGATCACGCCGCGGGGCTCCAGCACCCGCATGATGCCGTCGGCGATCTGGGAGGTCATCCGCTCCTGCACCTGCGGCCGGCGGGCGTAGACGTCGACCAGCCTGGCGAGCTTGGACAGGCCGGTGACCTGGCCGTGCTCGTTGGGGATGTAGCCGACGTGCGCCAGCCCGTAGAAGGGGACCAGGTGGTGCTCGCAGGTCGAGTAGACCTCGATGTCCTTGACCAGGATCATCTCGTCGTGGTCGACGTCGAAGACCTTGTTGAGGACATCCTCAGGGGTGAGGCCGAGGCCGGAGAACTGCTCCGCGTAGGCGCGGGCCACCCGGGCGGGCGTCTCGAGAAGGCCGTCGCGGTCGGGATCCTCGCCGATGGCGTAGAGGATCTCGCGGACGGCCTTCTCGATCCGTCCGAAATCTACTTCGTGCGCTTTCACGCAGTGTCTCCAGAGGGCAGCGCACCCTGGTGACCCTGCCCGAGCGAGCCGTTGCCGGACTGCTCCTTGGGCGTCAGGATGGGCGGCCGGTCGGACGGGAGCCGCTTGCCGTAGCCCGCGTAGGACGGGCGGTGCTCCTTGACCACCACCGGCGAGAAGATCCGCAGCACCTGCTCACGGGAGAGGGTCTCCTTCTCCATGAGCTCCAGGACCAGGTTGTCGAGCACGTCGCGGTACTCGACCAGGATGTCCCACGCCTGGTCGTGCGCCGTCTCGATCATCCGGCGGACTTCCTCGTCGATCGTGGAGGCGATCTTCTCGGAGTAGTCGCGCTCGTGGCCCATCTCGCGGCCGAGGAACACCTCGGCCTGGCCGCTGCCGAACTTGCGGGCGCCCAGCGCCTCGCTCATGCCGTACTCCGTCACCATGCGCCGGGCGACGGCCGTGGCCTTCTCGATGTCGTTGGAGGCGCCGGTGGTGGGCTCGTGGAAGACGAGCTCCTCCGCCGCGCGGCCGCCCAGCAGCATCGCGAGCTGGTCCATCATCTCGGACCTGGTGGCCAGGAACTTGTCTTCCATGGGCAGCGTCATCGTGTAGCCGAGCGCCCGGCCCCGGGACAAGATCGTGATCTTGTGGACCGGGTCGGAGTTCGGCAGCGCGTGCGCCACCAGCGCGTGACCGCCCTCGTGGTAGGCGATCATCTTCTTTTCCTTGTCGGACATGACGCGGGTCTTGCGCTCAGGCCCGGCCATGACGCGGTCGATGGACTCCTCCAGCATGTCCATCGTGATCAGCTTCTCGTCGGCGCGCGCGGTGAGCAGCGCGGCCTCGTTGATCACGTTGGCCAGGTCGGCGCCGGTGAAGCCGGGGGTCCGCCGGGCGATGACGTCGAGGTCGACGTCCGGCGAGAACGGCTTGCCGCGGCCGTGGACCTTGAGGATGCCCTTACGGCCCTCCAGGTCGGGACGGTCGACGGTGACCTGGCGGTCGAACCGGCCGGGACGCAGCAGGGCCGGGTCGAGGATGTCGGGCCGGTTGGTCGCGGCGATGAGGATCACGCCGCCCTTGACGTCGAAGCCGTCCATCTCCACGAGCAGTTGGTTGAGCGTCTGCTCGCGCTCGTCGTGACCGCCGCCCAGGCCGGCGCCGCGGTGGCGGCCGACGGCATCGATCTCGTCGATGAAGATGATCGCCGGGGCGTTCGCCTTGGCCTGCTCGAACAGGTCGCGCACCCGGGAGGCGCCGACACCGACGAACATCTCGACGAAGTCGGACCCGGAGATCGAGTAGAACGGCACGCCCGCCTCACCCGCGACCGCGCGGGCGAGCAGGGTCTTGCCGGTGCCGGGCGGGCCGTAGAGCAGGACGCCCTTGGGGATCTTCGCGCCGATCGCCTGGAACTTGGCCGGGGCCTGCAGGAACTCCTTGATCTCCTGGAGCTCCTCGATGGCCTCGTCGGCGCCCGCGACGTCGGCGAAGGTGGTCTTGGGGGTGTCCTTGGTGATCAACTTGGCCTTGGACTTGCCGAAGTTCATCACCCGGCTGCCGCCGCCCTGCATCTGGTTCATGATGAACAGGAAGAGCAGCACGATGATGACGATCGGCAGGAAGCTCACCAGGATGCTCAGCAGGATGTTCTCCTGCGGCACCTCGGTGGTGAAGCTGTCGGTCTTGCCGGACTGGACCTGCGCCTGCAGGTCGTCGGTCAGCTTGGCGCCATAGCCGGTGACCCAGTCGGACTGGATCATCTTGGTGGACTGGTCGCCGGGCCTGACCTCGATCGCGTTCTTGAGCGTCAGCTCGATCCGCTGATCCTTGTCAATGATCTTCGCGTTGCTGACGTTGCCGGTGCGAATCTGCTCGAGGACCGTGGACGTGTCGGCCTGCTTGAAGTTGCCCCCGCCGCTCCACAATTGGGTGACGAGCAGGAGCAGCACGACGATGCCCAGGATCCACAGCAGTGGCCCACGTGTAAATCGCTTGAGATCCATCCGATGCGGAACCCCTGGCGGGCCCGTCCCTTCCCTGACCATGGCCTGGAACCCCGGGTAGGACCCGGGGCCGCGGCATCCCGACGCCGCGACTTCTGACTACCCGAAGGGGACGCTCGGTCACCCTCCCGTCGTCAGAAGGTACACCGGAGAAGCACGCGGAGGGACCGCCCGCCGCAACCGGCCTTGCCCTACCAACGTACGTCACGGTCCGCAGTGTTCCCGGCGGTTCGCGGTGGTTCGCGAGATCGCTAGGCGTACACGTGAGGGGCGAGGGTCCCGATGAACGGAAGGTTGCGGTAACGCTCGGCGTAGTCGAGCCCGTAGCCGATCACGAACTCGTTGGGGATGTCGAAGCCGACGTACTTGACGTCGATGGGCACCTTGACCGCGTCGGGCTTGCGGAGGGCGGCGCAGATCTCCAGCGAGGCGGGGTTGCGCGACTTGAGGTTCTCCAGCAGCCAGTGGAGGGTCAGGCCGGAGTCGATGATGTCTTCCACGATCAGCACGTGGCGGTTCATGATGTCGGTGTCGAGGTCCTTGAGCACCCGCACGACGCCCGACGACTTGGTGCCGGCGCCGTAGGACGACACGGCCATCCAGTCCATCTGCACGGGCACGTGCAGGGCTCTGGCCAGGTCGGCCATCACCATGACGGCGCCCTTGAGCACGCCGACGAGCAGCAGCTCCCGCCCGGCGTAGTCCTCGTCGATCCGACCGGCCAGCTCCTTGATCCTGGCCTGGAGGTCGTCCTCGGGGATGAGGACTTTCTCGAGGTCCTCGCCCATGTCGGCAGCGTCCACCTGTGGTTCCTTACGCGATGGGAGTGATGGCGAGTATCAGGGTGCCATACCGCCGAACGGCGGTCAGACCCCCGGGCAGATCCACCGCCTTCTGCCCCCGCCAGGCCGTCACGAGACGGTCCACCGCGCGCACGTGGGTGGCCGAGAGCGCCCCGGACGGCGCTCCGGCGGCGACCGCCGCGAGGCGCAGCACCCGCCGCCGCACGGCGCCGGGAAGGCGCTCCAGGGGCTCGACGGACAGCTCCACTCGTCCGGAAATATCGCTTAGAGCGCAATCTCGGTACGCCGCCCCGGCCCACTCGTCGAGCGCGTCCGCGTCGTCCCTGGCGAGCCCGGCCGTCCGCGCGAGCGCCTCGGCGATCCCCGGCCCGAGCTCCTTCTCCAGCACGGGCAGCACCCGCGAGCGCACCCGGACCCGGGTGTAGCGGGGATCGTCGTTGTGCGGGTCGTCCCACGGCGTCAGGCCGAGCGCCGCGCAGGCGGCGACCGTGGTGCGGCGCGGCAGCTCCAGGAAGGGACGGCGGTAGAGCCCGCTCACCGGGGCCATCCCGGCCAGCGACCGAAGGCCGCTCCCCCGCGCCAGCCCGAGCAGCACGGTCTCGGCCTGGTCGTCGCGGGTGTGGCCGAGCAGCACGGCGGCGGCCCCGGCCCGCCCGGCGGCCTCGCCGAGCGCGTGATATCTGGCCTCACGGGCGGCGGCCTCGGGCCCTCCGGCCGTGCCCACCGTGACGGTCAGCACCTCGCCGGACTCCAGCCCCAGCTCCCCGGCCAGCGCCGCGACCCGTCCGGCCCGTACGTCCGAGCCTTCCTGCAGTCGGTGGTCGACGGTGAGCAGGGCCGCGCGCAACCCGGCGCGCGGCGCGACGAACCCGAGCGCGGCGGCCAGCGCGAGCGAGTCGGCGCCGCCGCTGCAGGCGACCAGCACCGGCCGCCCGCCGTCGAGATCGGCCACCGCCTCCCGCACGGCCCGGCGCACGTCGGCTACGGCCGGATGTGGTCCCACACCTCTATTGTCCCGGCGCGCCCGTCCCTTCTCTCCAAGAAGGGACGGCCGTGACTCAGTTGGGCAGGGCCGGGGTGCCGATGACGCGGCGGACCCAGGCGTCCGGGTCGGAGATCTCCGCCGGGGTCGGGAGGGTGTTGGGCGAGGTCCAGACCCGGTTGAAGCCGTCCATGCCGGCCTTCTCCACCACGCGGCGGACGAACGCCGAACCCTCGGCGTACTGCTTCATCTTCAGGTCGATGCCCAGCAGGCGGCGGATCGTCTTGTCGAGCTTCGAGCCGCCCTCGCGGCGCTGGGCGAACTTGGCCCGGATGTCGGCCACCGACGGCACCACGGAAGGCCCGACCGCGTCCATCACGTAGTCGCCGTGGCCCTCGACGAGGGTCATGACGGCGGTGAGCCGGTCGAGGATCTCCTTCTGCTGCGGCGACTGGATCACGTCGATGAGGTTGCCCTCACCGCCCCTGACCACGTCCTGGATGGTGTCGGCCGCGTTGCGCAGGCGCTCGACCAGCGTCGGCAGGTCGAGGTCGGAGGCGAGCAGGAACTCGGTCATCTGCGAGCGCACGTACTCGCGCAGCCAGGACACCCCGGTGAACTGCACCCGATGGGTCTCCTCGTGCAGGCACACCCAGAGCCGGAAGTCGTGCGGGTTGACGTTCATCTCGCGCTCGGCGTGCACGATGTTGGGCGCGACGAGCGTGAGCCTGCCGGTGGCCTCGCGGCCCGTCGGATCGGGCGGCAGGAACAGCTCGTACTGACCCAGCACCCTGGTCGCCAGGAAAGCGAGCACGGCGCCGACCTCGACGCCGGTGATGCGCGAACCCACGGCGCTGACGATCGCCGGCGGCTGGTTGGCGCCGTTGGAAATCCGCTGGGTGAGCGGCTCCAGCACGACGCGGAAGCCTTCCACGTTGGCTCTGATCCACCCGGGGCGGTCGACGACGGTCGCCGCCTCCGGAGCGGTCTCAGCATCGATCTTGGTGAACTCCCGCACGTGCCCTTCGGCCTCGCGTGAGAGTGTGCGGAGCTCGGCGACGGCCTGCCTGGCCTCCTCGCGGGTCACTTGAGGACCGGGGCGCACCAGGCGCGTGCCGGTCGAGACGGCCAGATCCCAGTCGATCACCTGCATACACACCACCGTACGTGCTTCCGGTCGAGCCCGCGAAGAAGCCGGCGCCGACCCGCCTTCCGAGGGACCGCCGTCAGGCGCGCGCGACGATGGCCGCGAGGCGGTCGAGCACGGGTTCGGCGTAGCTGGGGACGCGGTCGGCCATGAAGGCGAAGGCCAGCACCCGGCCGTCCTTGCTCGTGGTCAGCCCGGCCAGCGTGTTGACGTTGTTGAGGGTGCCCGTCTTGGCGCGGACCAGCCCGACCTGGCCCTTGCTGTCGGAGCCGGTGAAGCGGCGGCCGTTGCCCAGCGTCCCGGAGAACCCGGCGATCGGCATGCCGGAGGCGATCGCGTGCAGACCGGGCCGGTCGGGCGAGGCGGCGAGGGCGATGAGGCCGGCCATGGCGGCGGCGCTGATGCGGTTGCTGGTCGACAGGCCGCTCCCGTCGTACACCTGGATGCCCCGCCCGGCGCCGATCCGCGCCAGCACCTGGGGGACGGCCTTGGCGACGCCCGCGAACGAGCCCGGCTTGCCTTCCTTGATCGCCACGTGCCGGGCCAGCGCCTCCGACAGGTCGTTGTCGCTGTAGGTGAGCGCGTGCTCGACGAGGGCGTAGACGGGGGCCGACTCGACCCGGGCCAGCTCGGCGGCGCCCGCCGGGGCCCGCGCGGGCTTGACCGCCCTGGCGACGCCGATCCCCTTCTTCTTCAGCAGGCCCGCGAAGGCGGCGGCGGCGTGACCGGCGGGATCGGCGACGCGCGGGATGTTCTGGCCGGGATTCTGCCGCCCCTCGTCGATCGCCAGCGCGTGCACCGGGGCGACGTGGCCGTCGGGGATGTAACTGGACTTCCAGCCCGGCCCGGTGTCGGGGCCGGTGAAGAGCGAGTCGTCGTACGAGAGCGTGACCTGTCTCACACCCTGCTGTTTGAGCGCGGCGGCGGTACGGGTGGCGAGCGTGGTCATCGACGCCGGGGCGGGATAGCCGGTCGGCTTGGCCTTCGGGCCGGCGAGCAGCGGGTCGCCGCCGCCCACCAGGACGATCGCGCCGGCCGTCGCGCCCCGCACGACGCGGGTGGCCAGGCGGGTGTCGGGGCCGAGCGAGGCGAGCGCGGCGGCGCTGGTGACGACCTTGGTGGTGGAGGCGGGCACGATGCCGGTGTCGGGGGCGGAGGCGAAGACGCGCTGCCCCGTGGAGGCGTCGACGACGACCGCGCCGACCCGGTCACCCAGCGCTCGGTCACCCAGCGCATCCGTGAGTCTGCGGGTCAAAGTACCCTTGGTCGGGAGAGGTCCGTCTCCTGACCTCGCCGCCAAACCGGCCAGCACCGGCCCCGCGGTGACCACGGGGGCTTCGGGAGGCGCGGTCTGCTCGGCCGGTGGCGGCTGCCTCGTCAGCGCGCTCAGGGTGAGGTCGTTGTCTACCGCGTACACGCCGGTGACGATGGTCACGACCTGCAGCAGGGCGAGGGTGGTCAGCATCACCCACCGCTCGTGTCGTGCCACGTCGCCCTGACCTCTCATCCTGGTGTTCGCCTACGAGACATTAACGCCCAGCCGGGGTTCCCGGGGGGCGCGAGCGGAGGAACCGCGGTGGAGTTCGACGTTGTCGTTGAGATTCCCAAGGGGCAACGGAACAAGTACGAAGTGGACCACGAAACCGGCAAGATCAGGCTCGACCGGCTGTTGTTCACCTCCACGCAGTACCCCGCCGACTACGGCTTCATCGAGAACACCCTCGGTGAGGACGGCGACCCGCTCGACGCGCTGGTGCTGCTGCAGGAGCCGACGTTCCCCGGCTGCTACATCACCTGCCGTGCGGTCGGCATGTTCCGCATGACCGACGAGAAGGGCGGCGACGACAAGGTCCTGTGCGTCCCGTCGACCGACCCGCGCATGGCACACATCCAGGACATCCACCACGTGGCGGAGTTCGACCGGCTGGAGATCCAGCACTTCTTCGAGGTCTACAAGGACCTGGAGCCCGGCAAGTCGGTCGAGGGCGCCAACTGGGTGGGCCGGATGGAGGCCGAGGCCGAGATCGAGCGGTCCTTCCAGCGGGCCAAGGACTCCGGACACTGACGTCATCCGCGGGGCCTGGTGGCGCCCACCAGGTCCCGCCTCCAGATCGGGGCGACGCGCACCACGTCGCCGGTCTGCGGCGCGTGCACCATCAGCCCGCGCCCCACGTACACGCCCACGTGGTGGATGGTGCGCGGGTCGTGCCGGTTGTGGCCGAAGAACATCAGGTCGCCGCGGCGCAGCCGGTCGAGCGGGACCCGCGGGCCCGACGTCCACTGCGTGCCGGTCCAGTGGTCGAGCCGCACCCCGGCCCGCTGCCAGGCCCTCATGGTCAACCCTGAACAGTCGTAACTCCGCGGGCCGGCGGCGGCCCACAGGTAGGGCTTGCCGAGCTGGGTGAGCGCCCAGTTGGCGGCCCTGTGGCCGCGGCCCGACCCGCGGCGCAGCGGCATCCTGAACCGGCCCGCCCGCTTCCTGGCCCGCAGGTCCGCCCGGTCGCGGGCGGCGTCCACCCGCCGCCGCAGCCTGTCACGCTCGGCTGTCAGCGCCTTCGTCTCGCGTTCCTGCCTGGCCACGGCCTCCTGGGCAGCCGCCTTGGCGTGGGCCGCGCCGTCGACGGCCGCCTGCTGGGCGGCCTGGGCGCGGGCCGCCTGGGTGCGCAGGATCGCGGCCACCGTCTGGGCGTCACGCATCCTGGCCAGCACCGCGGCCCGTTCGCCGGCCACCTGCTGGAGCGCCGCGGCGCGGTGCAGGTAGCCGTCGTGGCCGCCGCCGTCCCCGCCGGGGATCGCCGGACGCGGAAGATCCATCCCGCCGTACGCCTGCGCGGCCAGCAGCGCCACCGGCCGCCGGGCATGCTCCACCTCGGCATCCGCCGAGGCGACCCGGGCTACTGCCTGCTCGTGCGCCTCCGTCGTCCGCCGCAGCCGCACCCGTTCGCCGTGGTACACCTCCACCCGCCGCCCGGCCTCGGCGGCCAGCTCCTCCAGCCGTGCCTGCGCCACGGCCAGCGCGGTCACGGCCCTGACCAGTTCCCGTGAACGATCCCGTACGTCCTGCCGCGCGCCGGCGACGTCACGGGAGGAGGGAGCCCGGCTCGGCGTGCACCGGCGGGCTGAGGGCGACGGCCAGGCAGGCGAGCAGGATTCCGGCTCGGACGTGCATAGAATCCCCCTGCTGTCACTCTATGCACACAGTTCCCTACCGTTATCCCTCGTACACTCCTTTCACCTCAATCCCGACCTCCCCCTTTTCGGGGTCTGTCCCTTGCTCAGCCTCATAGAGGCGGAGCACTGCTTCTGGTGATCAGGAGCCTTCGTGGGTGGTGAGAGAAGAAGGGGTCCGGTTGCGCCCACTGCCCCGCCCCTGACTTCACCCCGTCCTCTCACCCCGTCCCCTCACAGTGGCCCGCTCGCCTGCCGTCCGGCCAACCCCCACCGCAACCCGCTGGGCTGGGTCAGTGAGGACGGGCCGGGGCTTGGGGCAGATGTGGGGCTGGGAGGCGGGTCAGCTCACCTTTTCTTCCTCACCAGAAGAGCCGCTCCCCTATGACGCTGCCGTGGGGGTGGGTTGGGGGGAGGGGGTGGGGATCGGGTCGGAGGTGGGGGTGGGGTCCGGGGTGGGGGTGGTGGGGTGGGTGGTCGGCCTGGTGGGGTGGCCTGTGGGTCTGATGGTCGGGCGGATCGTCGGGCGGAAGGTGGGGTGCCGGGTCGGGTGGGCCGTCGGGGCTTGCGTCTGGGTGGGGGATGCGGGGGCGTGGGTGGGCTCGCCAGGACGCAGGGAAGGAAGGGTGGCGTGGGTGCTGTGGGTGGGGACGGGGTCGCGGTCGGGGGCCGATGACCGGTCGTGGGTGGGGAGGCCGCGGGTGGCTTCGGTGGCGGGCGAGGCGAGGCGGGCCGGTGGGGTGGCGCTGGCCACGTCCAGCGGTGGCCGGGTGCCGGTGCTGTCGAGGCCCGGTTCGGCGGTGGCGTCGGCCCGATGCCAGGGGAGGGCGGGTGGCTGGTCTTCGGGCGGGAACGCCACGGTGGCGACGCCCGGCAGGTCGCCGACCTCCTTGCCGAAGTAGTCGAAGATGCTGCCTATCGCCACCACGGTCGCGACCGCCGCCAGTGTGCACGCCACCGCGCGAGGCCAGGTGCGCGGCTTCCGCTCCCCGCCCACGGGAAACCCGGCGCCGTCCAGCGCCTGCGACCGCCGGGCGACGTAGCGGCGGTAGAGGAACAGCTCCGGGTCGACGAAGCAGCTCAGCACCCGCACCCGGAGCGCCTCGGGGAGCGTGACCTGCGGCAGCAGCTCGAAGACCTTCGCCGCCGACACCTGCCGGCTGCGGTGCGGTGAGCAGGTCTCGCATCGGGCGAGGTGGCGGACGAGGTGCTCGCGCATGTCGAGGGTCAGCTCGCCGGCGAAGCCGGTGAGGATGCGGGCCCGGCGCGGGCAGTCGTACGGGCCCTTCCTGGCGAGGATCTCGGCGGTGATGGCGTCGCGCAGGCGGGCGCGCGCGTGCTCGCGGGCGGCGTCGAGCCGGCGTGCCGGGATGCCGAGGACGGCGGCGAGGCCGGCGCCGGTCAGCCCGTGCCGGGTGTCGAGCTCCAGGACCTCGCGGTCGGCGGCGGACAGGCTCTGGACCGCGTTCCAGGCCATGATCCGCAGGTCGGCGTCGTCCGGGTCGTCCGGCTCCGGCGCGTCGGCCAGCACGTCGCCGGCCGCCTGCGCCGCGGCCATCCGGCGGCGCCGGCACTCGCTCCTGGCCAGGGCGTACAGCCAGGGGCGGAGCAGGCCGGGGTCGGACAGCGCGGCGGCGTGCGCCTCGGCCGCGATCAGCGCGTCGCGCAGGGCCACCTGGGCGCTGTCGGTGTCGCGCAGGAGGGACCAGCAGTAGCGGTAGACGCTCTCGGCGTGCGCGTCGTAGAGCGCGGCGAGTGCGCCTGGGTCGCCGGCGCGCAGGGCTTCGACCAGGACGCGGTCATTCATATCACCGAATGTAATGGAGTCGTAACTTGCAGTTCTACCGATTCCGCGCGATACACATCCCTTGTCATGAGCAAGCCAGAAAAATGTCAAGCAGTTCGTCCGGAATGGCCTTTTTGTTTACTCGGCCGCGGCGGGCGACACCTGACTTCCCCGGTCCGTCTCGAAGGGCTCGGTCGTCGGCTTGACCGTGTGCAGCGGCACCGCGCCGCCCATCGCCAGTTCCTCGTACGGCCGCGCGGTCGACCCCCACGTGCGGGCGGTCACCTCCGTGCGGCTCACCTTGGCGCCCGACGGCAGCCCGGCCACCGTGAGGATGAACCGCGGCGGCCGGCCCGCCTGCACCTCGTCGACGAACGTGCTGCCGCCGCCCAGCAGCTTGCCGCCGGCGTCGCGGAGCAGCGCGCTCACCACGAGGCTGCTGGCGGGCAGCTGGTACGGGTTCGCGACGTATCCGGTGATCAGGTACGACCCGTCCTTCTGCCGCATGGTCTGCACCCGCGACACCGGGAACGGCCGGAAGGCCGAGGGCACCCGGGCCGCGGGGCGCCAGCGCGCGGGCCGGTAGGCGACGTCGACCTTGGCCGGTTGGGCGGTCGCGGTGCCCTGGCCGGTGAACGTCAGGGAGCCGCCGGGCGGCACGGCGTCCAGCGGCTGGTCCGTCCTGAACACCTCCTTGCCCTTGGCGTCCTTGCCGACGACGGTCGCCACGACGTGTTCGCCGAAGTGCCACGGGTTGCCGTTGGCCAGGACGGCGGCCCAGGTCACGGCGTACCCGTCGTCCGACTTGGTGACGGCCGACACCTGTTCCATGAGGGTGAGCGGTTTGAGCTGCTGCTGCGTCGGTTCCTCGGACGAGCACCCGGCTAGGCAGATCGCCCCGAGTGCGAGGAGGCTGACGGTTCGGCTACGCGGGATCACTTTGCCGTGATAACCCGATCATGGGTACGCCCGGCCCCTGACACGCGCCGGGCGTACCAACTCTTTGATTTCCTATCGGGCTCTTTGATTTCCTATCGGGCGCGAACGACCCGCTTTTCATCCCAGACCGGCTCCGGTGACTCATAAACCGCGCCATCCGCGCCGAATACCAAATACCGATCGAAATCAGCCGCGAACCACCGGTCGTGGGTGACCGCGAGCACCGTGCCGTCGAACGCGTCCAGCCCGTCCTGCAACGCCTCGGCGCTGGCCAGGTCGAGGTTGTCCGTCGGCTCGTCGAGGAGCAGCAGCGTGGCCCCGGACAGCTCCAGCAGCAGGATCTGCAGCCTGGCCTGCTGGCCGCCGGAAAGCGTCTCGAACCGCTGGTCGGCGATCAGCCCGGCCAGCTCGTAGCGGGCCAGCGCCTTCATCGCCTCGTTCTTGAGCCGGGCGTGCTCGGTCATCACGATCTCGACCGGGGTGCGGCCGGCCAGCTCGGGCCTCGCGTGCGTCTGGGCGAAGTGGCCGGGCACCACCCGGGCGCCGAGCCGGGCCGCACCGGCGTGACGGACCTCCTCGCCGGCCAGCAGCCGCAGGAAGTGTGACTTGCCGGAGCCGTTGGAGCCGAGCACCGCCACCCGCTCGCCGTACCAGACCTCCAGGTCGAACGGCTTCATCAGGCCGGTCAGCTCCAGCCCTTCGCAGATGACCGCGCGCTTGCCGGTGCGGCCGCCGCGCAGGCGCATGCTGATGTTCTGGTCGGCCGGCGGCGTCTCGGGCGGCCCCGCCTCCTCGAACTTGCGCAGCCGCGTCTGGGCGGCGTGGTAGGCGGCGGCCATGCCGTCGTTGTAGCGCGCCTTGTTCTTCAGCATGTTGACCAGGGCCTTGAGCTTGGCGTGCTCCTCGTCCCAGCGCCGCCGCAGCTCGTCGAGGCGTTCGTTCCTAGCCCTGCGCGCCTCGGCGTACGTGCCGAAGCCGCCGCCGTGGATCCAGATGTTGCCCGACTCCACGGTGACGATCCGGTCGGCGGAGTTGGCCAGGAGCTGCCGGTCGTGGCTGACCAGCAGCACGGTCTTGGGCGTCTCGCGGAGCTGCTGCTCCAGCCACTCCTTGCCGGGCACGTCGAGGTAGTTGTCGGGCTCGTCCAGCAGCAGCGTCTGGTCGGGGCCGCGCAGCAGCGCCTCCAGGACCAGCCGTTTCTGCTCACCACCGGACAGCGTGGCCACGTCACGATATTTCACGCGATCGTACGGAACGCCCAGCGCGGCGACCGTGCACGTGTCCCACAGGACCTCGATCTCGTACCCGCCGGCGTCGGTGTAGTCGCTGATCGCCTGGGCGTAGCGGAGCTGCGTCTTCTCGTCGTCGCGCTCCATCATGTCGAGCTCGGCCCGCTCCAGCCGCTCCGCGGCCTCCCGCACCGCGGGCGGCGCCACGCTCAGCAGCAGGTCGTGGACGTTGCTGCCGTCGCGCACGCTGCCGACGAACTGCCGCATCACGCCCAGCCCGCCGGAGGACACCACTCCTCCCTCGACCGGCCGCAGGTCTCCCGCGATCAGCCGCATCAGCGTCGTCTTCCCGGCCCCGTTGGGCCCCACCAGCGCGGCCTTGACGCCCTCACCGATCCTGAACGACACGTCGTCGAGCAACGGCCGCCCGTCGGGCAGCACGTACGTCAGGTGAGCGACCTCGACGTGTCCCACGACAATTCCCCTCCTCGATCCTTGTGGAGGGTACCTTCCGATTTCGTGGCGGAGCACCCCGTTTTCACTGCGTGCGCTGAACCCGGACCGGTTCGCCGAAGGGGAGACTTCCGCGCCATGAGGTCTAGACAGTAAGTGATCTGATGACTAGAACTGTAGGCATCCCCCACCTCTAGGACGTGTCATGGCGCGACTCAGAGCAGTGCTCCTCACCTTGGTCCTCGCCCTGTCCACCCTCACGGCCGTGCCCTCCGCCGCCGCCGTGGCCGCGTCGCCCGGCTGCGCGCCCGCCTTCCAGGGTTCCTCGGTGAACCAGCGGCTGACCACGCTGTTCACCACGTACGGCGACGACAACAGCCGGCTCGACGACTGGACCGGCGCCGACGGCACCTACTCGGTGCGGCTGCCCAACGGGCGCGAGCTGTGGGTGTTCTCCGACACCTTCCTCGGCCAGGTCAACCCCGACGGCTCCCGGCCCCCGGTGGTGGAGGAGGGCGGCACGACCGTCTTCCTGAACAACTCCTTCGCCGTCGAGCGCGACGGCCGCCTGCGCACCATCACCGGCGGCAGCAGCCAGGCCCCGAAGGCCGTGATGCCGCCCCGCGACCAGAACCACTGGTACTGGGCCGGCGACGTGACGCTCGCCGGCGGCATCGTCGAGGTGACCTATCAGGAGTACGAGCGCTTCGGCCCCGGCGCGTGGGACTGGCGCTGGCACCGCAACGTGGTGACCAGGTTCCCCCAGGGCAGGCTCGACCGGCCGCTCAGCGTGCACGACCTGCCCTCGGGCCACGGGGTCGCCTGGGCGTCCGGGATCCTCAAGGACGGCGGGTACACCTACGTCTACGGGGTCGAGGACCACGGCTCGCCGAAGTACATGCACCTCGCCCGGGTCCGGGGCGACAGCCTGCTCGGCACGTGGGAGTTCCTGACCGCCGACGGCACCTGGTCGCGTGACGAGACCGACTCGGCCCGCGTCATGGACGGGGTGGCCAACGAGTACAGCGTGACCAAGGTCGGCGACGGCTACGTGCTCATCACGCACGACACCACCGAGGTGCTCAGCGCGCGGATCGTGGCGTACTCGTCGTGCTCCCCGACCGGCCCGTTCACCGGCAAGCAGGTGATCTACACCACCCCCGAGACCGGCGGGAACATCTTCACCTACAACGCCCACGCCCACCCGGGCATCGCCTCCGACGGGCTGGTCGTCTCCTACAACGTCAACAGCTTCGTCAACACCGACCACTACCGGGACGTGTCGATCTACCGCCCGCGGTTCATCGACGTGAGATTCGGATGATCCTCGACCGCAACTGGGGAGCCCGCCTGCGCCACGGGGGCGTGGGCGGGCTCCGCGCGGTCACGCTGGAGAACGAGCTGCTCCGGGTGACCGTGCTGCCGGGCAAGGGCGGCGACGTCGTCGAGTTCCTGCACAAGCCCACCGACACCGACTTCGTCTGGCTCTCCCCGCAGGGCCTGCGCGACCCGCGCGAGCACCTGCACGGCGCGGCCGACGACGTGGCCCAGTTCGTCGACCACTACGAGGGCGGCTGGCAGGAGGTCTTCCCCAACGGCGGCGCGCCCAGCGAGTACCGCGGCGCCCGGCTGGCCCAGCACGGCGAGGTGTCGGGGCTGCCGTGGGAGTACGAGGTGGTGGCCGACACCGAACGCGAGGTCGCGATCCGGCTCCACGTGCGGACCAGGCGGCTGCCGTACCGGCTGGAACGGACGCTCCGCCTGCGGTCGGGCACGCCCGCGCTGGAGATCGAGGGGCGGGCGGTCAACGACTCCGATCTCCTCCTGCACGCCATGTGGGGGCAGCACCTGGTGTACGGGATGCCGTTCCTGCGCCCGGGGGCCAGGATCCGGCTGCCGGAGGGCGTACGGGTGATCCCGCACGAGACCGCGATCAACCCGGAGGGGCGCCGGGTGAAGGCCGGCGGCCCGTGGGACTGGCCGGTCGTGCCCGCCGACGGCGGCGGCGAGGTCGACCTGAGCGCGGTCCCCGAACGGGGCACGCCCAGCGACATCGTCTACCTGACCGGGTTCCGGGCCGGGTGGTACGAGATCGTCTCGGACCTCGGGCTGCGGGTGGAGTGGGACGCCGAGGTGCTGCCCTATCTGTGGCTCTGGCAGGAGTTCGGCGCCTCCACCGGGTATCCCTGGTGGGGCCGGGCGTTCACGGTCGGGCTGGAGCCGTTCTCCAGCGTGCCGACCGACGGGCTGGCGGCGGCGGTGGCCAACGGCACCGCGCTCGTCCTCGGGCCGGGCGAGACCAGGGTGCTGTCGATGCGTGCGGAGGTGGTGAAGTGACCGAGTTCGACGGCAAGGTGGCGCTGGTCACCGGCGGGTCGATGGGCATCGGCCGGGCGGTCGTGGACCGGCTGGCGGCGGGCGGCGCGTCGGTGGTGTTCTGCGGCGCGGACGAGGGGGCCGCGTCGGAGGGCGAGCGGGTCACCGGCGTGGTCGCCGACGTGCGCCGGGCCGCCGACATGCGTGACCTGGTGGACCTGGCCGTGACCCGGTACGGCGGGCTGGACGTGGTGGTGACGTGCGCGGGCGTGCAGCGCTACGGCACGGTGGTGGACACCCCCGAGGAGGTCTGGGACGAGGTCCTCGACATCAACCTCAAGGGCGTCTACCTCACCTGTCAGGCGGCGGTGCCCCGGCTCGCCGAGCGCGGCGGCGGTTCGGTCGTGGTGGTCTCCTCGGTGCAGGCGTTCGCCTCCCAGGCCCAGGTGGCGGCCTACACGGCGAGCAAGTCGGCGCTGAACGGGCTGGTGCGGGCGATGGCGCTGGACCACGCCGGTGAGGGCGTGCGGGTGAACGCGGTCTGCCCCGGCTCGGTCGACACCCCGATGCTGCGCTGGGCGGCCGACCTGTGGCGGGGCGAGCTGTCGCAGGACGAGCAGGTGGCGCAGTGGGGCCGGGCGCACCCGCTCGGCCGGGTGGCCCGGGCCGAGGAGGTGGCTGAGCTGGTGGCGTTCCTGGCCGGGCCGCGCTCGTCGTTCATCACCGGGGCTGAGCACCGCGTCGACGGCGGCCTGCTGGCCAGGAACCCCGCCGCGCTACCGACGGAGTAGCTCCGCCGCGCGCTCGCGCAGCGCGTCGGACGCCTTCGTGATCGCGCCGGCGTCGTACGGCGGGGCCGGGTCGTACTCGATGACCAGTTGCACCGACTCGGCCGTCTCGTCGCCGGAGACCCGGCCGAGCAGGTCGAACGCCATGTCGATGCCGGCCGACACCCCGGCCGCGGTGACGATCTTGCCGTCGACCACGACCCGCTCGGTCACCGGGTCCGCGCCCGCGCCGGGCAGGAACCCCGTGACCGCCCAGTGGCTCGTCGCCCGCCGCCCCTGGAGCAGCCCCGCCGCGCCGAGCAGGAGCGAGCCGCTGCACACCGACGTCGTCCACCGGGTGTGCTCGTGGGCCTGGCGGATCCAGTCGACCAGGGCCTCGTCGGCGAGCGCGTCGAAGGTGCCGAGGCCGCCGGGCACCAGGATCACGTCCGGCTCCGGCAGGTCGGCGTAGCTCGCGGTCGCGGGGATGGCGAGCGTGCCGAGGTCGTCGTGCACCAGGCCCGGCTCCGCCGCGACGAACGTGACCGTCCAGCCGGGCGCGAAGCCCAGCACGGTGTAGGGGCCGACGGCGTCCAGCGCCGTGAACCTGGGGTAGAGGGGGATCGCGACGTGCATCAGCACTCCTTCGTGTGGAACCGGCGACGGTAGTCGCCGGGTGAGATGCGCAGGTGCGGCGGAAGACGCGGTACGACGTCGGCGGGACCGGCCAGGTCGAGCAGCTGGAAGCCTTCGTGAGCCACCAGGACGACCCGCCTCTTCATACCTTTCATGCTGGTCGTGGCCGTCGCGCGGCGTCAACGACACGACCATTGCGGATTACGCCATCGGCTTTACCCGGGGATCCGTGCCATGACCTGGAGTATGCGTTCAGGCACGCTAAGTTATCGATACTTCCACAGCTCGACTGATCCAGGAGGTCCCCGTTGAGGTTGTCCACCCTCGTGGCCGCCGTCCTGCTCGTCCTCGCCGTGCCCGTCCCGGCCGCGGCCAGCCCGCGCTCGGCCTGCTTCCAGGGCCGGGTCTGCCTGTACGCGGGCTTCGACTTCAACCGCGGCCAGGTCGACCTCTGGCGCGACTTCGTCCGCGACGACCCCGACCTGTCCGGCGACACCTGGCTGAAATGGGACTACACCGACTCCTGGATCGGCATGAACAACGAGACCAGCTCGGCGAAGAACCGGCTCGGCTGCCCGGTGACGCTCTGGCAGAACCCCTACTTCACCGGCGCCCACAGCACGCTCGGTCACGGCACGGGCGACGGGTTCCTGGCCAACAATCCGGTGGGCAACAACCGGGTCAGCTCGCTCGACATCCAGTGCCGATGATCAGGCTTCTCGCCCTCGGGCTGGTGGTGTCGGTGGCGGCGGGCTGCGCGGGCGCGCCGCCGGCGCCGGGGCCGGTCGCCGGCTCGGTGGACGATCTGGTCCTGCCGTTCGACGCCTACAAGCCGGCGCCGGGCCAGCGCGCGCTGCTCGACACCGCGCGGCGCGCGCTGGTCACCCGCTGCCTGAGCCGGCGCGGCGGCCGGCGCGGCCCGGTCCCGCTCGCGCCGCCCGATCCCGGCAACTCCCGCCGCTACGGCGTCGCCGACCCGGCCCAGGCCGCCGAGTTCGGCTACCACCTGCCCGCCGCGCAGGCGGAGCCGGCCGGGTCGGGGAAGCGCGCCAAGAAGGCGCGGCGTCACCCGGCAGGTCTGCGCGCGTGCGAGGAGCGGGCGGCGGTGCGGCTGGCGTCGTCCGGGCAGGCGCCCTGGACGTGGCTGGCGCGGCGCGACGCGCGCACCCTCGAACGCTCCGCCGCCCGCCCGGAGGTGCGTCAGGCCGTCACCGGCTGGGTGGCCTGCATGCGCTCCGCGGGTCATCCGTACCCGTCGCCCGAGGCGGCGATCGGCGACCCCCGCTGGGCCCTGGACAAACCGGTGATCAGCGCTGACGAGAAGCGCACGGCCATCGCCGACACCGCCTGCAAGTGGTCGTCCGGGCTGGTGGCGCGCTGGTTCGCGGCCGACGCCGCGCTGCAGCGGAGGCTCGTCCACAAGCACGCGGGCCGCTTCGCCCTCTTGCGCGCCGACCTGAACGAGCGGGTCCGGCGGGCCACCACCCTCCTGGACCGCAGCTGAATCCGGGCGTTACCGGACGAATCACTCGACAGGGGGACCACCGATCATCCCCGCGGCGGACGCCCCCTCACCCGCCGCGTCCCTAGCGTGTGACCCTGCGAACGGGGCGCATCCGGCTCCCCGTGCGACGAATGCGGGGAAAGAAATGAGCAAGACTCGCACCAGCCTCGACGACATCGCGGCGCTCGGCGCCGAGCTCGACGAGGGCCAGCTGCTGCAGGTGAGCGGGGGCGCGAAGAGCCAGGTCATCGTGATCTGCGGCGGCCACACGCACACCTCCGGCGACAGCAACTAGTGTGCCGCGGGGGCGCGACCATGGCGCGCCCCCGACCGGGACCACGGTCATGATCCTCGTACTGACTTCCGCCGGTGACGAGCACGCCGAACGCGTCGTGGAGGCGCTCGCGGGGGCGGACGTCACCGTCTTCGACCCCGCGGACTTCCCCGTCTCCGCCACCCTGGAGATCGGCCTGCCGGGCGACGGCTCGACCCTGCGGACGCTCGGCCGCGACGGCCGCCGGCTCGTCCTCGACGAGCTGACCGCGATCTGGTACCGCCGCCCCGGAAACCCGGTGGCGCACCCGCGGACCCTCGCCCGCGACCACGTCGAGGAGGAGTGCCGCATCCTGGCCGAGAGCCTGTGGGACGGGCTCGGGTGCCTCAAGGTCCCCGCCTCCAGGCCGGTCATCGACCGCGCGGCGCGCAAACCGTACCAGCTGGACATCGCCCGGCGGCTCGGCTTCGAGCTGCCCGAGACGCTGGTCACCAACGACCCCGAGAGCTTTCTCGACTTCTACCACCGCCACGAGGGCCGGGTGATCACCAAGCCGGTGCACGGCAACCAGTGGGAGGCGGCCGGTGAGCGGTTCGGGCGGTTCGCGGCGCCGGTGACCCCGGCGGACCTGGGTCACGCCGACGCGCTGCGGCTCTGCCCGGTCATCGTCCAGGCGTACGTGCCCAAGCGGGTCGAGGTGCGGGTGACGGTGGTCGGCGGCGAGCTCTTCTCAGCCGAGATCCACTCGCAGGTCAGCAACCACACCCGGCACGACTGGCGGCACTACGACCCCGGCGCCACCCCCGTGCTGCCGCACGACCTGCCGGGCGAGGTCGCCCGGCGCTGCCTGGAGCTGGTCCGGCGGCTCGGGCTGTCCTACGGCGCGATCGACCTGATCGTCACCCCGGACGGCCGCCACGTCTTCCTGGAGATCAATCCGAACGGCCAGTTCCTGTGGATCGAGGAGGCGGCCGGCCTGCCGATCAGCGCGGCGATCGGCGACCTGCTCAAGAGCGGAGCGACGCGATGACGGACGGCCCGATGCTCGCCGACGCGGTCGGCCTGCTCAGCTCGGAGCGGCCCGCCGACGGGCTGGCGGCGTTCCGGGCGGCGTACCCGCGGGTCCGGGCGCGGCTGCTCGCCCAGCGCGAGGAGTTCGACGGCTCGCTCCACCACGCCCTGCTCATCAAGGACGGCGACGCCACGGTCTCCCTCTCCTGGTGCCCGGACCGGGCCCTGCCCTGGCCGCTGCGCGGCGTGCACCGCGCGGGCGAGCACCTGCTGCTCCGGGTCAACGGGATCGAGACGCCGGTGGCCAGGGCGATCGCCTGCCTGGACTTCATCTGGGACGAGTCCGCGCTCGCCGACCGGCTCGTCGCCGACAGCCTGGTGCGCGAGGAACTGGAGGAGACGCGGGAACCGCTGACCGACGCCGCGCTGCAGGAGGCGATGGACGCCTTCCGCCGCGCCCGCGGCCTGCTGACCGCGGCGGCGACCCGGGAGTGGATGGAGCGGCACCGCGTCTCCCACCGCGAGCTGGAGGAGCTGGTATCCCTGGAGGCCGCGGTGGCCGCGCTCCGCAAGCGGGTGTCCGAGGGACGGGTCGAGGAGTGGTTCGCCGCGCACGGCGCGGAGCTCGACGTCGCCCGGGTCGCGCGGGCGGAGTTCGTCGCCGAGCCGGCCGTGCCCGCCCCTGGCGGGTTCCTCGACGCGGTCGAGCGGGCCTTCGCCGACGGTACGGCCCGTCCGGGCGAGGTGTTCGCCACCGTACGCCGGGGCGAGCTCGACGCCGGCCAGGCGGAGCGGATCTTCGCCACCCCGCCGGGGCAGGTCGCCGGGCCGTTCCGCACGGAGCACGGGCACCTGCTGGTCAAGGTCCTGGCGGTGGAGCCCGCCGTGCTCGACGCGGGTACCCGCGACCTCGTCGAACGCCGCGTCTTTCGCGAGTGGGTCGAGCGGCGCAGGAGCACGGCCAAGATCGAATGGTTCTGGGGCCTCGCGGAACGGACGGCGGGCCGATGAAGCCGCTGCCGTACCGGGAGAAGGTGCTCCACCACCACCAGGGCGTCCGGCGGCGCGTCGAGCGCCCCTTCCGGGTCTCCGGGACGCTCGTCGCCTGGCTGTGGATCTACGTGGGCGTGCTGGCGCTGTCGCTGGCGATCGTGGTGGCGCTCGGCGTCCTGCCCGCGCTCGGCGGCGCCCGATGACGCGGGTCAGGGTGCCCGTCCTGCTGCAGAGCACGATGGCCGACTGCGGCGCGGCGTGCCTGGCGATGGTGCTCGGCCACCACGGGCGCAGAGTGACCGTGCGCGAGGTCGCCGCGGACGTCCAGGTGTCCAGGGACGGGCTGACCGCGTTCGCGCTCGTCGAGGCCGCCCGCTCCTACGGCCTGCGCGCCAAGGCGCTCTCGATCGCGCCCGAGCGGCTCGGCTCGGTGCCGGGACCGTTCGTCGTGCACTGGGAGTTCAACCACTTCCTGGTGGTCGAGCGCTGGCGGCCGGACGCCGTCGACGTCGTCGACCCGGCCTCCGGGCGGCGCCGGCTCACCGCGGAGGAGTTCGACCTCGGGTTCACCGGGGTCGTGCTGGCCTTCGAACCGGGTCCGGACTTCAGCGTCCGGGGCCCGGAGCGGCCGCCCTGGCGCGCGAACCTGCTGCGCGCCCTGCTCGTCCGTCACCGCGGCCTGCTGGCCCAGGCGCTGCTCGCGTCGCTGCTCCTGCAGGTGGCCGCGCTCGTGCCGCCCCTGCTGTCAGGGCTCGTCGTGGACGCGGTGCTGCCCGGCGGCGACCGCCACCTGCTGGTGGTCCTCTTCGTCGGCCTGCCGTTCGTGGTGCTGATCCAGGGGATCCTCAGCTACCTGCGCACGGCCGCGCTGCTCATGCTGCGGGCCCGGGCCGACACCGAGTTCACCGCCGGGGTGGTCTCGCGGCTGTTCGCGCTGCCGTACCGGTACTTCACCCTGCGCGGGACGAGCGACCTGGTCATGAGCACGCAGAGCGCGGCCAGCCTGCGGGCCATGCTGTCCGGCCAGGTGTTGTCGGCGCTGCTCGACGGCCCGCTCGCCGTGGTGCTCGTGGTCCTCGTGCTGGTGGGCGACCCGCTGCTGGGCGGGTGCCTGGGCGTGATGGCGGCCGTCCAGGTCGTGCTGCTGGTCCTCACCCGGAAACGGATCACCGACCTCACCGGGCGCGGGCTGACCGCCGCCGCCACCACCCAGGGCCGGCTCATCGAGTCGATCCGGGGCATCGAGTCGATCAAGGCCTCCAGCTCCGAAGGGCGCGCCGTGGAGCGGTGGTCGGCGATGTTCACCGCCCAGATGAACGCCGACCTGCGGCTGGGCCTGACCCGCGGGCTGCTGGACGCCGTGCTGGCGGGCGTCAGAGTCCTCGCGCCCGCGCTGCTGCTGCTCGTGGGCGCGGTCCGGGTGCTCGACGGCGGGCTGAGCCTGGGGACGATGCTCGCGCTCAACGCGCTCGCCGTCTCCGCGCTCACGCCGCTGACCTCGCTGCTGACCAGCCTCCAGGAACTGCAGGAGGCCGGGGCGCACGTCGACCGGCTCGCCGACATCATCGAAGCCGAGCCGGAGCGCACCGGCGGGGCGCGGCCCGAGCTGCGCGGGCAGGTGACGCTGAGCCGCGTCGGGTTCCGCTTCGACCCGCGCTCCCCCTGGACGCTCAAGGACGTCACGCTCAGCATCGAACCGGGGCAGAAGGTCGCGCTGGTGGGCAGCTCCGGCTCGGGCAAGAGCACGCTGGGCAGGCTCCTGCTCGGCCTGTACGAGCCGGTCGAGGGCGAGATCCGCTACGACGGGACGCCCGCCCGCGACCTGGACCCAGTAGGGCTGCGCGCCCGGTTCGGCGTGGTCACCCAGGAACCGCACCTGTTCACCGGCACCATCAGGGAGAACATCGGCCTGACGGTCCCCGGCGCCGGGCTGGACCGGATCGTGCGGGCCGCCGAGCTGGCGCACGTGCACGACGACATCATGGCCATGCCGATGGGCTACGAGACGATGCTGGCCGAGGGCGGCGGGCTGTCCGGCGGCCAGCGGCAGCGGATCGCGCTGGCCCGCGCGCTGCTGCCTGAGCCCCGGATCCTGCTGCTCGACGAGGCCACCAGCCACCTCGACACCGTGGCGGAGGCGGCCATCGAGCACAATCTCGCGACCCTGCCGCTGACCCGGATCGTCATCGCGCACCGGCTGAGCACCGTGCGCGACGCCGATCAGATCCTGGTCGTCGACGCGGGCCGGGTGGCCGAGCGGGGCACCCACGACGAGCTGATGCGGCTCGGCGGACGGTACGCGGCCCTGTCGGACCTCGCCCGGCCACGGCGGTGAGACCGGTCAGAGCTCGGCCGGGACGGACGGGTCGGCGAAGCGCTGGTTCGGCACCCGAGCGAACCAGCCGGGCCGTCCCGGGTCCCGGTCGTAGGGGTAGCCGCCCTCCTGACGGTAGAGCTCGGCGTAGCGGGCCAGCCGTTCCCGGTCCAGCCGCACGCCCAGCCCCGGCCCGGACGGCACCGGGATCGCGCCCCCGGCGTACGCCAGCTTGCCGCCCTCGATCACGTCGTCGCGGAGCTGGTGGTAGTGGGCGTCGGCCGCGTACGTGAGGTTCGGCAGCACCGCGCCCAGGTGGAGCATGGTCGCGAGCTGGATGCCCAGCTCACCGGAGGAGTGCACGGCCACGTCCACCTGGAACGTCTCGCACACCCCCGCCGCCTTCACGCACGCCCGGACACCGCCCCAGAACGTGGTGTCGAGCAGCACCACGTCCGCGCCGCGGCGCAGCACGTTCGCGGCGAGCTGCTCGAAGTTGACCACCACAGTGTTGGTCGCGATCGGCACCCGGACCCGCTCGCGCACCTGCCGCAGCCCCTCCAGACCGAAGACCGGGTCCTCCAGGTAGTCGTTGTCCAGGTCCTCGATGGCCCGGCCGAACCGGATCGCCTCGGCCATCGACAGCACCGCGTTCGGGTCGTACCGGAGCCGGTCACCGGGGAAGGCGGCGGCCAGCGCGAGGTAGCACTCCAGCTCGTAGTCCGGCGGGAACACGCCGCCCTTCAGCTTGTGCACGGTGAATCCGTGCGCCGCCTTCAGCGCCCGGGTGTGCTCGACGAGCTGCTCGGGCGTGCGCACCTCGGGGTAGCCCTCGGCGGCGTAGCGGAAGAACAGGTACGAGGCGAACGGCACCTCGTCGCGGATCCGCCCGCCCAGCAGGTCGCAGACCGCGACCCCGAGCTGCTGCCCGATCAGGTCCAGGCAGGCGAACTCGACGGCGGCCAGCAGTTGGGTCCGGTTGTTGTAGAGCGACGCCGTCGGGTTGGCGATCTTGAAGCGGAGCGTCTCCAGCTGGAACGGGTCGTGGTCGCGCAGGTAGGGCAGCAGGGCGCGGAACGCCGCCTCTGCGCTCTCCCCGCCGCCGCCCATCTCGCCCAGCCCGATCAGCCCGTTGTCGGCCTCGACCTCGACGATCGTGCGCACGAAACGGCCCCAGTGAGCGCCGTTGCTGTGCCGCAGCGGGGCCTCCAGCGGCACGGCGACCGTGGTGGCCCGGATGTCAACGATCTTCACACGTCCCCCAAACCGCGGCGACCCCGCAGGCGGGGATCCGCACCTTGACCGATTCGCCCGTCACCTGGAGCGGTTGCGGCGCGCGGTCCAGTCCCGCGCTCACCCGGGCGGCCCGCAACCCGGGCAGTCCGACGGTCACCTCGACCGGCTCGGCGGCCAGCGACCGCAGCCGCACGACCCGTTCGGCGCCCGCCTGCCCGAGCGAGGTGACCAGGACGTCCGGGTGGTCCACCGACACGTACGCGCGCTCCGGGTCGCATCCCCCGCCGGTCAGCAGGGCGCCGGTGAACGGCTCGGTCAGCCCGGCCGCGGCCAGCGCCCCCAGCCGTCTGCCCGGCACGCCCGGCGCCGAGCGGACCGCGTACCGGAACGTGGTCTCGCCCTGCTGCTGCGCGGGGAAGTTGGTGTCCCAGATGTTGTTCAGCGCCCACGAGTACACCGTGCCCGGCTCCTCGTCCAGCGTCGGCGGGAACGGCGCGTACGGCATGTGGATCGTGCCGAGCTGCACCAGCGGCGCTTCCAGCGTCGCCCAGGCGACGGTCAGCTCGGGGTCCTCGAACGCGATCCAGTGCCGGATGGGCAGCATGTAGGCGGCCGAGCCCGGCACGTGCGGCACGTCGGGGCCGCCGACGCCGCCCGTCAGCTCCCAGGCGGTGGCCTGACCGGCGGCGAACGGGAAGGCCAGGAAGACCGCCTCCTTCGCCGGGGTGCCCTGCTTGGCGAGCTGGTAGGTCAGGTCCAGGCGGGGCACGCCGTAGTGCAGCTCGACCGTGGTGCGCAGCCAGTCGACGCCCTTGCCCTGCAGCTCCACCACCAGCTTCTCGCCGACGGCGGTGCGCTGCGCCTTGACGACCGTGGCGTTGCGGGCGATGGCGCGGTCGCCGAGCAGCGTGCGGTCGTGCGCGCCGACGTGCCCGGACAGGTGGTTGAAGTGCGGCGCCGTGGCGTAGCGGTCGTAGACGTACTGGCCGAACCCGGCGGCGGCGTCCTGGTTGACCAGCTCCCGGCCGGCCTTCTTGTCGAACACCGAGGAGAGGTAACCCTCGCGGACGTCGTAGGTCACCCGGTAGAACTCGTTCTCGATCACCCCGCCGAGGTCCAGTTCGACCGGCTCCGGCGCCTGCGCCTCACCGCGCACGACATCCAGCCGTACGTGCCCGTACCCGGGCAGGTCGGGCACCACGGCATGGATGTGCCGGCCGATCGGCCGGGTCGGCCAGTCGTCCGGGTCCACGTACTCCTCGTGGTGCGGCAGCCGCTCCCCGGTGCGCGCGTCCACCAGCGCGATCGGCACGTCCACCGGCACCACGTCGCGGGGCAGGAACGCGCGGACCACGTCGGTCCGCCGCGCGGTGCCCGGGTTGAACACCGCGAAGGCCGCGAGCGCGCCCTCTCCGGGAGCGGCGCCGTCCCCTGACGCGGCACCGGTCCCGGCGAGGGCAGGTCCGTCGCCGCCCAGGGCGGCGGCGAAGTGGCGGGTGGCGGCCTGCAGCAGGTCCAGGGCGTCGTCCCCGGCGTCGTAGGCGCCCGACGACTTGCGGGTCCACTGCAGCCCGCCCGAGTCGCCGGCCTCCTCGGCGTCCTCCCACGGGTTGGCCGCTCCCCAGGTGTGCTCGTTGAACAGCGCCACCTTGTCGTAGGCCGCGTCCACCTGCTCGGTGGCGTCGGCGCCGGCCAGCGTGTGCAGCGTCTCGGCCGCGCGCAGCGCCGCCTGGGCGCGCCGCACGTAGCCCAGCGGCCGCGCCCCCGACCCGAGCCCGTCGGCCCACCAGTCGGTCCAGTCGCCCTCGTGCACGGCCAGCCGGTCGTGGTGGTGCTCGGCCACGTGGTCGAAGAAGTCGCTGTTGACGGCCGACCGCAGCCGCGGCCACGCCCACTGCTCCCGCCACCGGCGGGCGATCGACGCCGGCACGATCGACGGCCCGGCGTTGTCGGCGTGCGCCCCCTGCACCCGCAGGTGCAGCACGTCCAGCTCGTACGGTTCGCGCGGCGCGTCCGGTCCCTGCCAGCCGAACGTGCCCGGCCCGTACGGGTAGCCGCGCGAGGCCAGCGCGGCCAGGTAACGCGGCAGCAGGTCGTCGGCCAGTTCGTAGGAGTCGGTCAGCCCGACCGTGTTGCCCTCCATGTAGGCCATGCCGTGCGGGGTGTCGGTGAACCACACGAGCAGTTCGTTCCCGCTCGGCGCCCGCCAACGGAACGGCCGGGTCAATTTCTCCCCGCCGTGCAGGTACGGCACGGACCGGCCGGCCCAGTTGTGCGCCGCGGCCAGGTAGCGCACCCCGGCCGCCGACAGCGCGTCGATCAGCCCGACGACCGCGCCCGGCACGTCGGTGTGCATGGCCGACCTGGTGGCGAACCCGTACGCGCGCTCCAGGCGGGTGGTGAAGCGGAGCTGGCGGTACAGCTCCTCGGTGGAGCACGCCTCGGTGTGCAGCTGGAACGGCAGCGCGGTGACCTCGATGATCCCCTCGCGGGCCAGCGCGGCGAACCGGTCGACCTGCTCCGGCGGGCGCGCGTCCAGCCATTTCAGCGCCGGCATCGACGACTCGACCGTCCAGCGGAACTTCGCGTCGTCCGGCCAGGAGGCGGTCTCGCCGGCCAGCCGCACGGCCGCGTCCAGGTAGTCGAGGTGGTGGCGGAGCACGGTGCCCTGCGGATCGGTGTAGCCGATGTCCAGGTGCGAGTGGTGCACGACGAACACGGTCCACTTGCGCTGCGGCGTGACCGTCACCCGGGCGGTGCCGACCACCCCGGCGTCGTCGCGGCACTCCAGCGTCAGCGCCCGCGGCTCGCTCACCTCCGGCACCAGCAGCGTCACGTCCGTGCCCGCGGCGCTGTCGACCCCGACCAGCACGTGCGTCAGCGGGACCGTGCTGGACACCCGGACCGCCTGGCGGCCGTCGTGGGTGAACAGCGGCAGCACCGCCACCCGCACCTCCAGCCCGCGCTCGCTGATCACCGGCGTCGAGGTGCCGGTGCGCAACGCCTGGCGGATCCCGTCGTAGTCCGGTGAGCCCAGGCTCCGCTGCAGCAACCGGCTCGTCATCACACACTCCCTAGGGACAGGCCACGGGCGAACAGCCGCTGGGTGGCGAGGAACAGCACGACCGTCGGCAGCGACACCACCAGCCCCGCCGCCAGTCCGACCGGCACCGGGGTCCCGGCGTACACGTCGGTCATCAGCCCGGCCAGCGCGGTCATCACCGGCCGCACCTCGGCCGTCTGGGTCAGCGTCAGGCCGAAGATCAGGTCGTTCCAGATGAAGGTGAACTCCAGGATGAATACGGCGGCCAGCGCGCTGGTCGACAGCGGCAGGTAGATCCGCCAGAAGATGCGGAACGTGGACGCGCCGTCCATGCGGGCCGCCTCGAAGATCGAGAACGCGACTCCGCTGTAGAAGTTCCGCAGCACGAACGCGGCCAGCGGCACGTTGATCGCCGTGTAGACGAGGATCATCCCGGCGCGGCTGTCGTACAGGCCGGCGTCGCTGTAGCCGACGAAGAGCGGCACGAGCAGCATCTGGGCCGGGAAGACGGTCCCGCCGAAGATCAGCAGGAACCACCAGAACCCGTGCCGCAGCCGCAGCACCACGATCGTGTAGCCGGCCAGCGCGCCGATGAGCACGCCCAGCGCGGGCGAGACCAGGCTGTAAAGAGCGGTGCTGGCCAGGCTGGCGCCCAGGTCGGCGCTGTCCAGCGCGCGCAGGAAGTTGGTGACCAGCGAGAAGTCGTCCGGCGGCGCCCACGCCCGCGACGCGTCGTACGACTCCGGCGACCGCGAGGCGTTCACCAGCAGCAGGTAGGTCGGCCCGAGCCAGATCAGGCCGAGCACGATCAGCACGGCGCGCCGGATCATCGCACCTGCCTCCTGAGATAGAGGTAGGACGCCAGCCCGGTGACCACCGTCAGCACCACCGCCACCGCCGAGCCGTAGCCGTAGTCGCTGGCCACGAACGTCTCCTTGTACATGGTCACCGCGAGCGTCTCGGAGTTGCGTCCCGGCCCGCCCTGCGTCAGCACCCAGACGATGTCGAACGTCTTGAGGCTCGCCACCAGCGCCAGCCCGACCACGACCGCGGTCAGCGGGCGCATCAGCGGCCAGATGACGTACCGGAACAGCCGCCACCCGGACGCCCCGTCCAGCCTGGCCGCCTCGATCGGCTCCTTCGGGATCGACTGCAGCCCGACGACGAACAGCAGCGTGTTCACGCCGAGCTGCTGCCACGTCCACACCAGCAGCATCGCGATCGTGTTGTGCGGCGCCTCCTGCAGGAACGCGGTGTCCACGCCGAGCAGGTTGTTGGCCACCCCGTCGTGCGACAGGATCGGGCTCCACACCAGGGCCAGCCCGGCGCCGCTGAGCGCGTACGGCAGCATGAACGGCAGCCGGTACCACCCGCCGCCCTTGATGTCGTACGAGAGCACGGCGACGAGCAGCCCCAGCCCGACCGGCAGCACCATCGTGCCCGCCACCCAGATCAGCGTGTTGCGCACCGAGGTGAGCAGCACGGGGTCGTCGAGCAGCTTGACGAAGTTGGCGAAACCGACCCACTCCGGCGGCACCAGCCCGTCGTACCGGGTCAGGCTCAGGTAGGCCGTCCACAGGAACGGCGTGTAGAGCAGCCCGGCGACGAGCAGCGCCGCCGGGGCGACGTAGCCGTGCCTGAACCGGCCCAGCATGGGAGCTCGGGTCACTGGTGCGTGCTCCAGTACTCGTCGGCCTCCTTCTGGATGGTCTCCAGCACTTCCTGCTGGGTGCTGGTGTCGGTGACGAACTTGGAGAAGCCGTCCAGCGCGGCGGTCAGGATCGGCGGCGGGGTGGCCTCGAAGTAGCGGTTGACCAGGCGGTACTCACCGCTGCCCGCGTCCTTGGTGACCTTGCCGAGCGCCTCGTCGGCGATCTGCACCTTGGGGTTGGCGCTCACGTCGCCGCGGGCGGTGGCCCACTTCTCCTGCGCCTGGGCGGTGGTCCACCAGGTCAGGTACTTGGTGCTGGCCGCCGGGTCGGGCGCCTTGGCGAGCGAGCACAGCGGGCCGCTCTCGAAGATCATGGAGGTCTTCGGCAGCGACGCGTTCACGTTGGGGATGACGAAGAAGCCGTAGTCCTCGCCCGCCTTCATGCCGCGCTGGGTCATGCTCGTGTTGAACCAGGTGCCGAAGGACACCATCGCCGCCTTGCCGCTCTTCAGCAGGTCAGCCGGGTCGGTCTTGTCGCCCGGGTTGACGAAGTAGCCGGCGTCGACGAGTTCCTTCCACTTGTTCATCACGGCGACCACACCGGGGTCGGTGTACTTGGCCTTGCCGGTGGACAGCCGGTCGTACAGGTCGGGGTCCATGCCGGCCATGAGCTGCTCGAACCAGACGAACGAGAACAGCACGCTGGTGTGGTAGAACGCCTTGACCCCCTGCTGCTTCAGAGTGTCGGCGATCTTGACGAGGTCGTCCCAGGTCTCCGGCGGCTGCAGGCCGTGCTCGTCGAAGACCTTCTTGTTGTAGAACATGCCCCAGTACGCGACGTTCATCGGCACGCAGTACTGCTTGCCGTCGATGGTGTAGTACGGGGCCAGGTCCTGCGACAGGTCGCCGTTCTTGATGGCCTCCTGCCAGATGGCCGTGGTCTCGGCCACCTGCTTCTGCTTGACGATCTCCTCCAGCATCCCCCCGGTCTGCCAGGTGAAGAGGTCGGGTTTGACGTTCGTCCGGAACGAGGCCTTGATGAACGCCTGGTACTGCGCGGAGTCGGTGTAGCCGCTCGGTTTCATGCCCAGGCCGATGGCCTGCTTGGACGCGGCGCCCATCTGCTCGAAGTACTCGCTCCAGGCGCCCTTGTCGTTGTAGAGGGTCAGCTCGGTCTTCTGCTGCGGCGCCTCGGCGCCGTTCCCGCCGCAGGCGGCGAGAAGGAGGGCTGCCACGCCGATCGTGGCCACACGTGACCGGACCATGTTCCCGGCCTCCTTGATCATTCGGGGGGGTGGTGCGTCCTCTGCTCGATCACGGTCCGCACGTCCATCAGGTGAGCCCGCATGCGCTCCTCGGCCGCCGCCGCGTCGCGCGCCTCGATCGCCTCGAGGATCGCCAGGTGCTCCTCGTAGTCGCGCCGCCGGTCGTCGAAGATCTGCAGGATCGCCTGCTGCTCGGCCGCGTGGACGGTGAGCAGCGAGTCGACCACCTCGTGCAGGACGGTGTTGCCCGCCATCCGGGCGGTGGCCCGGTGGAAGGTCATGTTGGCGTCGTGCAGTTCGGCGTCCTGGCCGCGCAGGTGGCCCGCGGCGTCCGCGAGCACCCGCTGGAGCGCCGTCAGCTCCGCCTCGGTGCCGTGGCGGGCCGCCATCGCGGCCAGCGGCGGCTCGATGACGATGCGCGCGCCCAGCAGGTCGAGCAGCTTGGGCGTGTGCATCGCGCGCATGTTGGGGTTGGGCAGCACGAGCCGCTCGATGGCGGCGCCGACATAGATGCCGGACCCGTGCCGCAGCTCGATCGCGCCCGTCGCCTCCAGCCTGCGCAGCGCCTCGCGCAGCGTGGGCGTGGTGACGGCGAACCGCTGGGACAGCTCTCTGGTGGAAGGCAGCCGGTCACCCGGCCGGTGCCCGCCCTCGCGGATGAGCTCCAGCATGCGCTCGGTGAGCGCGTCCGACAGGGTGGGCCGTGCGACCTCTGACATATCAAGTGATCTAATCACTTAACCGCATGCGTGTCCATGGCACCGCGAACGGCATTCTCAGCCGGAGATCTCCGTCAGCAGCCGCCGCATCTGCTCGATCTGCGCCTTGCGCGACTCCTGCACCGTGGCCGCCCAGCGGGTCGCCTCCGGGTTCACCCCGTCGCGGACCTCCGCCGCGGCCATCTGGACGGCCCCGTCCTGATGGGCGATGAGCAGCGTCAGCAGCTCGGGCTCGAACGGGTCCGCCGCCCGGAGCGCGGCGATCTTCTTCCGGTCGGTCTCGGGCACCCCGCCGTGATGGTCGTGCGCGCCGTCGGGCGGCGTGAGCGGCTGCTCCCACGCGTGCAGCCAGCGCAGCATCATCTCGACCTCGGTCTGCTGAGTGCTCACGACGGCCGCCGTCAGCGTCTTCAGCTCCTCCGTGGTCGCCTTCTCGACGCCCACCCCGGCGATCTCGATCCCCTGCCGGTGGTGCTGGACCATCATCTGGACGAACATCACGTCATCGGCGTTCACCGGATCGCCCGTGGGCCCGGCTCCGCAGGCGACCACCAGCAGGAGCGCCACAGCGGCGAGAACGCGTCTCATGCCGAGCAAGCGTGTCATCCACCCGCCGCCCCCGCCACCCCGTCTCATACCGGGATGACTCATCCCAGGGTGGCCGCCGTCACCAGCGCAGGCCGGTGCTGAGCACCGCCCCGTCGAACAGGCCCTGGCCCGCCGGGCGCCATCCGGCCCGCGCCGCGTACTCCGACCCGTACGGCGGCCTGATCTCGTGCCATCCGCACGTCTGGATCTGCCCCTCGGCCGTGATGTGCATCCGGTGGCACTTCAGCTCCTTGGTGACCGGCTTCTCCAGGAACGTGTCGTACGCCTGCACCACCATGTCCGTACGCGTGCCGACCGGGCCGCGTAACCGGCTCCTGATCAGCATGCGGCTGTCACGCACCCGCACGCACGCCTCCAGCTCCACGCCGCCTCCCGCGTCGGTCCACGGGCTGCACCGATCCCCGCTGCCCTGGGCCTCCGGCTGGACGGTCACACCCGGCACCGGCGGATCAGGGGCCCAGGTCCGCCCCGTCAACATCCCGCCCAGAAAGGCGATCACGCCCACCGCACCAGCGGCCACCGCCGCCGTGAGCAGCGGCACCGACCTGCGCGGCGCAGGCTCCTCGACGGTCGGGGCGGCGGTCGGTGAGGCGGGCGGGGGCGGCTCCGGCGGGGCGGTGCGGCGGCTGTGGTGGTCGGCGGCCCTGGTTCGCCAGCCGCGCTCCTCCGCCTCCAGCCGCTTGCGGAGGTCGTCGACGGCGCCGCCGAGGGCGATCAGGGCCCGCGCCCGTTCCGCCGGCAGCTGCAGCGCCGCGGCGATGTCGCGCATCGCGTCCGCGCCCGGCAGGCGGTTGCGGTCGGCGAGCTGACGGGAGCCCGACAGCCAGCGGGAGACGAGCGAGGGGCTGGCGTCCGCGACCCGGTTCGCGAGGTACTTCTGCGGGCGGTTCTGGGAGCGCAGCGCCTCCCGGATGCCCTCAGCCGCCTCGTCCAGCGCGGCGGCCAGCCCGTCCGCGAGCTCCTCGAACGTCCCCATCGCAGCGCGCCGCCCCTTCCCGCAATTGTCCTCCGGACCGTGGAACCGCAGGTGAAGCCCGGTGCAAGCGGTGGCGCAACATTCCACGGACCGCACCGTCTGGCCCCCGTCGGCCAGGCCCGGCCAGTCTTGCAACGCAACAAACGATCAATGCTCGCACAGGATGCGAGACGGATTGGAGACCCATGCGATCACTGGTCATCGCCCTCGCCGCCGCCGCCACGCTGGCCGGGCTGCCCGCCACCACCGCCGCCGCCCAGACCTCCGCGCTGCCCACCTGCTCCGGCACGCGGGTGATGCGCGAGCCCGTGCACCTCCAGCAGAACATGGCCAAGGCGGCGTACATCCACGTCTTCTACGACTCGCGCACGTCGACCGCCTGCGCCTACCTCAACTCCACGAACGCCACGTGGGGCGTCCGGAAGCACATGACGATCATGCTGAAGCACTGCGCCCGTCCCGCCGCCGGCTACGGCGGGTGCGACGGACAGCTGCAGTCGACGGCCGTCCGCGGCTGGTACACCGGCCGCACCCACACCGCCCGGCTGCGCATCTCGCGCGGCTGCATGATGGCGACGGGGCGGATCTACTGGGGCAAGAACTACGGCCTGTTCTCCACCAAGGGCAACGCGTGCGTGAACGGGGCGAGCAGCGCCTCCCGCGGATAGGCGTCAGTGCAGGGGCACGGTGTTCCACGGGCTGTCAGGGGCCGCCAGCAGGGCGCGGTGCGCGTCCAGCACGGTGGTGTACCAGTCGCCGAACGTCTCCTCGTCGAAGTGCAGGCAGCGGCCGAGCACGTAGCCGGCCGAGAACTCCGGCCACGAACCGTACGCGGCCTGCACCGCCTTGCCGGCCCGCTCGACCGCGGCGTGCAGCTCCTGCTCGGAGGCGTACCGTGCGCCGCGGCCCCAGCGGGCCACCATGGTGGCGCGGCCCAGGTCCCAGGCGGCGACGGTGCGCACGTAGCCGTCGGGAGGGAGGAGGCCGTCGGCGCGGAAACGCGACTCGTACCGCATGATCTTGCCGGCCAGCCCGCGCAGGCTGGTCGCCAGGTCGTCCAGGTCCTCGCCGGAGACCTCGTCCCGCAGTTGCGCGCGGATGCTCTGCTCGACGCAGTCGCGCCACACCACCGGGTCGACGCGCCGCTCCCCCGTCTCCTGGGCGAGCCAGAGGCGGGCGCCGAGCACGTACTCCCACACCCACGGGCTGAGTTCGGCGGCGAGCAGGCGTTCCGTGGTGTCCAGCCAGTCGTCGTGGTCGTGGACGCCCCAGCTCTCGGCCAGCCGCTGGACCTCGCTGCCGTAGCCGGCGCCGTGCCAGTCCAGCGTGTTCCAGGCGTCGCCGTTGCCGTAGCACAGGTGGGCGCCGCAGGCGAGGCCGCGCAGCACGCCCTCGTCCAGCGGCAGTCCGGTGCGGCGGGTCTCGATGCGGTCGCAGGTGCCGTCCGGCCGGAACAGCTCGTCGTGCAGCTCGATCCAGGCGTCCTGCTCCTCCTCCGTCGCCAGGAACGCCCTGGCGCACGGCGTCGCCCCGTTCACCAGGAGGACGCGCACGTCGTCGGGCCAGAGCGCGGCCAGCCCGCGCAGCGTGACGAACTCGTACACCAGGTCCGGGTGCGGGCGCGGCAGCACGCCCGCCGTGTACGCCTGCACGAGCCGGCGACCGTCCGGCAGCGCCGTCACGAGCAGCGGCGCCGCCCCGTCGCTTCCTCTGGCCTCGGCGAGCGGCACCGGCCGGTACAGCCCTTCGGCGGCGATCGTCCTCAGGTAGGCCAGGTGCGCCTCGGCGCCGCCGTCGCGGCACAGCTCGTACAGCCGCTGTTCCCGGAACGCCGGCGCGAGCCACCGCTCCCCCTCGGGAGGATCTTCCAGGTACGGGAGTACCGCGTCGTGGGTCTCGTCCTCGGGAGGCATGGGCGCAATATAGCGACTTAATGGATCATGTGCCGGAAGCCCGGCACGGGAGTTCACGTGCCGGGCTTCCGGGGTTCCTTACGGGCGGTTGACGGACTCACAGGCCACCGGGGCGTCGGCGGCGTCCACGAAGGCGGTGTCGTTCTGGCCACCGCAGTCGATCAGCGTGTCCTTGGTGCCCTTGACGTCGACGGCGTCGATCACGTCGGCGCCGCCCCTGCCCTCCAGACGGTCCGCGCCCTGGTCCCCGTCCAGGGTGTCGGAGCCCGAGGAGCCGATCAGCGTGTCGGCGCCGACGGTGCCGCGGATGATCTCCACGTCGAGCGTGACGTCGTCGCGGTCCAGGCTGGGCCGGCCGTCGGTGCGGATGGTGTCGTTCTTGGTGACGGTCACGGGCGTGCCGCTGGAGCCGTAGTCGACGGTGTCGGTGCCGTCGCCGCCCCTGTAGGTGAAGGCGGTGCCCTGGAAGCCCCGCCCGCCCAGGAAGACGTCGCCGCCCGGGCCGCCGTCGACGGTGCCCACCAGGCCCATCAGCGACGAGAAGCGGTCGTTGCCCCGGCCCAGGTTCGCGTTGAGCGTGGTGACCCCGGTGCCGCAGTTCACCTCGTTGGCCGAGACCTGGGTGCAGCCGGTGCCCGCGAGGACCCCGCCGAACACGTGCGTCCGGCCGCTCACCTCCTGGACGGTCAGGTTGTCGTTCCGGGTGATGTCCGCCGGCGCCGTGATGGTGACGGTGCTGCCGCTCCGCGTGACGGTCGGCTCGCCGGCGGCGGCGTGACCGGCGGCGGGCACCGCCGCCAGGACGCCGGCGGCCAGGCCGCCGAGCAGGGACACGCGGATGAGGCCGTGCTTGATGCTGTTCATGGTTTCTGTACCCCGTAGGAGATCTTCGGCGGCGTCCCCTTGAGCGCCGCTCACGTTCGTCGCCTAAGGTGCCGGAGATTTCTGCTCGTTACTGTGCATAACTCCATGTATCAAGCGTTACCGAGAAAAATGCACATTCGATCTTCGATCCATTTGACAGGAAAAACTGTCCAATGGTTTCATCGAGGTATGGCCGCAACCGAGATGTCGCTCATGGACGAGCCCGAGCGCCTGCGCGTCGCCCTGACGCCCATCCGCCGGCAGCTCCTGGCCCGCCTGCGCGAGCCGGCCTCGGCGGTCCAGCTCGCGGCCGAGCTCGGCCTGCCCCGCCAGCGGGTCGGCTACCACCTGAAGATCCTGGAGCAGGAAGAGCTGATCGAGCTGGTCGAGGAGCGCCGCCGGCGCGGCTGCGTCGAGCGCGTCATGCGCGCCACCGCCAAGGCCTTCCTCGTCGACCCCGGCGTGCTCACCTCCCCCGCCCAGGTCGACGCCGACTTCGCCCGCATCGCCGACCGCCACTCCGCCGAGCACCTGGTCGAGACCGCCGCCGGCACCGTCCGCGACGTCACCCGGATGGCCTCGGCGGCCGACCGCCAGGGCGCCCGCCTGCTGACCTTCACCCTGGAGGCCGAGGTGCGCTTCGCCGAGCCGGGCGACGTGCACCGCTTCACCGACGAGCTGGCCGAGGCCGTCTCCCGCATCGCGGCCCGCTACGACACCGCCGGCGGCAGGCCCTACCGCCTCACCGCCGGCGGCCATCCCGCCCCGCGCACCTGAATCCCACTCCCGAAGGAGCTCCGATGACGGACGAACGGTTCACCGTCGAGGTCACCATCTCCGCGCCGGTCGAGGAGGTGTGGCGGGCGCTGCGCGAGCCGGAGCGGATCCGGCGCTGGCACGGCTGGCACTCCGACGGCCTCGACAAGGAGATCGAAGTCATCTACGCCGAGCACGTCACCGAGTCGCCGGAAGAACACTGGATGGAGGTCCAGGGCGGCGACAGGTTCGAGCTGACCGACGCCGGCGGCGGCCGCACCCGCCTGCGCATGACCCGGGCCCCGCTCAGCGGCGACGCCGAGTGGGACGCCTACTACGACGACGTCAACGAGGGCTGGATCACCTTCATCCACCAGCTCAGGTTCGCCCTGGAGCGCCACCCCGGAGCCGACCGGCGCACCGTCTTCCTGTCGGGCCGCGGCACCACCCCGACCCTGACGGCCGCCGGCCTGGCCGCGCTCGCCGACCTCGTCCCCGGCGCCCCGTACGCGCACACCGCCCCCACCGGCGAGCCGCTCGCCGGCACCGTCTGGTTCCGCACGGACCACCAGCTCGGCCTCACCGTCGACGGCTGGGGCGACGGCCTCCTCGTGGTCGCGCACACCCCGGCCGCCCCGGTCCACCCGGAGGGCGTCGCCATGATGGTGCTGACCACGTACGGCCAGACGGACGAGGAGTTCGCCGCCCTGGAGGCGCGCTGGAACGCCTGGTGGTCGTCGGCCGTCCCGGCGGCCTGATCAACGGGGCGAAACTGTCGGCGCCCGCTGCGAGACTGCGCGGGTGCCGACATCCGACCTCGCTCCCATCTCAACTTTCTGGGACTCTTCCGCCGAAGCCTTCGACCACGAGCCCGACCACGGCCTGCGCAGCCCGCAGGTGCGCGCCGCCTGGTGGCTCAGGCTCACCCAGTGGCTGCCCAGCGGCGCCTCCGACATCCTCGACCTGGGCTGCGGCACGGGTTCGCTGACCCTCCTGCTCGCCCAGCAGGGCCACCGCCCGACCGGCGTCGACCTCTCGCCCCGCATGATCGAGCAGGCCGCGCGCAAGCTGGAGCAGGCGGGCTTCGGCGCGCCCCTGCTGGTCGGTGACGCCGCCGACCCGCCCGTGGAGCCCGGCGCGCGGTTCGACGTGATCCTCGTACGCCATCTGCTGTGGACCCTGCCCGCGCCCGAGCAGGCGCTCCGCCGCTGGCTGGAGCTGCTCCGCCCGGGTGGCAGGCTGGTGCTGGTCGAGGGCCGCTGGGACACTTCAGGCACCGCCCCGTACGCCGCCTCGCCCCCGCTGCCGTGGGTCGGCGGCGTGCCCGCCGACCAGCTGACCGCGGCGCTCGCCCCGATGGCCCGGGTGGTCCACCACGAGCGCCTCACCGACCCTGCGCTGTGGGGCAAGCCGATCGACGACGAACGTTACGTGCTGATCGCCCGCCCCGCACCCGACGGGGAGAAGCAGACGACGCCCTAGCGCGAGGACGGCCCCTCCTGGCAGGCGTCACAGCGCGGGGCCTCCCCCGGCGGGCGTCACAGCGCGGGGCCTCCCCCGGCGGGCGTCACAGCGCGGGGCCTCCCCCGGCGGGCGTCACAGCGCGGGGCGGAGCAGGCGTTTGGCCTCGTCGTGGTGGCCGGCCATCTCGCGCAGCGTCTCGCCCGTCGCCTTCAGCACCGCCAGCCGGGCGCCCGGGTTGTCGCGCAGGGCGCGCGCGACGGCCTTGACCATGCCGGGCATCGCCAGCGTCTCGCGCGGGTCCCGGATCCTGGAGTAGACCTCCAGGATCCGGCGCACCCCGCCGGGCCCGTCGGTCAGCCCGCGCAGCAGCTCGATCTGCACGTACGCGAGCCCGTCGCCGCGCCCGAGCAGGTTCGTCCAGTGATACATGAGCAGACACTGCGCATCGCGCGACCGCTCCCAGGCGGCCGTCGCGTCGTCGAGGGCCGCCCGGTCGTCCACCACGCCGGCGACCCGCTCGCCCAGCAGCCGCCCGAACCTCACGGCGTCGCGGATGCCCTGCGCCGTGACCGGGTCCTTGAAGTGCCCGGCGTCGCCGACCAGCGCCCAGCCGGGCCCCGCCGACTTGCGGAAGAACGACGGGTGCACGGCCGAGCTGACGATCTTCGTCGCCCTGGTGCACCCTTCGAGGCGCTTGGCCAGCCCAGGCACCAGCTTGACGGTACGGTCGAACTCCGCCTCCAGGTCTCCCCTGAAGTCGCCGGCCCGTTCGGCCGGGGGCATCAGCAGCACCAGCGACAGCCCGCCGTCGCAGGGGAAGGCGTTGCCCAGCTCCCGCCCGGTCAGCCACATCGCCGCGGTGGTGCGCCATTCCTCGCGGGGGTCCTCGTAGTACGCGTAGTAGCAGGCCCGGCCGTTGTCGTGGGTGAGCCGCGGCTGCTCGGCGCCGACCAGGCGGGCGACGGTGGAGCGTCGGCCGTCGGCGCCGATGACGAGGCCGGCGCGGATCTCGTACTCCGGCCCGCCGCGCTCGCTGACCTTGACGCCCACCACCCGGCCTCCCTCCCACAGGAGGTCGACGACCCGGTGGCCCTCCCTGACCTCGGCGCCGGCGGCGCGGGCGGTGTCGACGAGGGCGGCGTCCAGCGCGGTGCGCCGGACGCACAAGCCGTAGTCGATGCCGTCGATCGGGGTGTAGCGGCCGGAGGCGGCGTGGTCGGGGCCGCCGACGAAGGCGCGGGAGAGCTTCGGCGCGCCGATCTTCTCGACGCGTTCCAGCGCGCCGGCCTTGGCCAGCTCGGCGACACCCGAGGCGAAGAGCAGGTGGGTGGAGACCGTGGTGGACGGGAACCGCGCCGGGTCCACAGCGATCACCTTGACTCCGCGCCGCGCCAGTGCGGCGGCGGCGGAGGAACCCGCGCAGCGCGCTCCGGCGATGACGACGTCTGCGTGCTCTGGCATCGGGCCTCCTGGCGCGCTAACCGACTCTAGTGTCGGTTTTATGCCTGCGAGGGGCGCGGCGTCAACGGGTCGGAGGTAGGCTGCCGGACATGGCGATCCAGGAGCCGAAGAGGCGCATGCGTGGTTCCGCCCGCCGGGCCCGGATCACCGAGGCGGCCCTGGAAGTCTTCGCCGCCCGCGGCTACCACGCCACCGCCATGGAGGAGATCGCCGCCGCGGCCGGGGTCACCCGTTCGGTGCTCTACGACCACTTCCCGTCCAAGCGGGTCCTGCTGATCACGGTGCTGCAGGAGCAGAACGCGCGCCTGGTCGAGCACATCGGCGCCCGCATCACCGGCACCGGCTCGCCCGGCCGCCGGCTGCGCGCCACGCTCGACGCCTACTTCAGCTTCTCCGAAGACTGGCCCGACGCCCGCCGCCTGCTGTTCGACCACACCGACGAGGACGACCCGGAGATCAAGGCCGTGCGCTGGGGCATCCGCGAGACCCGCACCCGCTCGGTCGCCGTCATGCTCGGGCGCGACCTGCGCAACCTGGGGCTCGACCCCGACAGCGACACCGCGCACGCCGTGGTCGAGCTGCTCATCTCCGGCACCGACGGCCTCGCCCAGTGGTGGGCCAGAAACCCGTCGATGCCGCGCGCCCACCTCGTCGAGGCCGCGATGCTCGTGCTGTGGAACGGGCTCTCCCAGACGCCGGGACGCACATCCGCATCTTGACAGAAGTGATCCACAGGTTCATCGTCTCGCCTAGCTGAACCAACAGCCGTGTCGGTTAGCTAACGGTGAGCGGAGGCCGCCCCATGGCAGACCAGGAGATCCAGGACAACGGGCAGAGCGGGATCAACAGACGCAGGTTCGTCACCGGCGCGCTGGGCGCCGCGGCGGGAGCGGCCGCCGGACCGCTGTGGGGCGCGGAAGGCGCCAGAGCGGCCGCCCCTTCCCTTCTCAAGGCCAGTGTCACCGGCCGCGCCGTGGCGGTCTTCGGGGCCGGCATGGGCGGCCTGAGCACCGCCCACGAGCTGGCCGAGCGCGGCTTCCAGGTCACCGTGTACGAGCGCAAGGTGCTCGGCGGCAAGTCCAGGAGCATCCCGGTGCCCGGCACCGCGACCGGCGGGCGCAAGGACCTGCCCGGCGAGCACGGCTTCCGGTTCTTCCCCGGCTTCTACCAGAACCTGCCGGACACGATGAGCCGCATCCCGTTCGGCTCGGGCACCGTGCGCGACAACCTGGTCGCCGCCAAGGCCACGGCCATCGCCTACCGGCAGAAGTTATTGACCGTCCCCATCCCCAGCGAGCTGAGCAGCGGACTCACGCCGGAAGTCATCCAGAACTTCTTACGCAGCGCGCTCATCGCGGCCACCACGATCCCGCTCACCCAGGTCAACTTCTTCCTCTCGAAGATGATCACCTTCATCACCAGCGGCCCCAAGCGGAAGCTCGGCCAGTGGGAGAACATGAGCTTCTCCGACTTCACCAAGTCCGACATCATGTCGGTCGAGTACCGCGAGCTCCTGACGAGGATGTTCACCGCCTCCCTGGTGGCCGCCCAGCCCGACCGGGCCAACACCCGCACGATCGCGATGATGTTCGAGGCGCTCATCTACAGCGGCCTCGGGCTCGGCCCGTACGGCCCGCCCGACCAGGTGCTCAACGGCCCGTCCAACGACGTGTGGATCGACCCCTGGATCGACTACCTGACCGGGCTCGGCGTCCAGTTCAAGGTCGGCTGGACCGCCACCGGGTTCGACTACAGCGGCGGCCGGATCACCGGCGCCCGGGTGACCGACCCCACCGGCGCCGCCGGGACCGTCACCGCCGACCACTACGTGGCCGCGATGCCCATCGAGCGTCTCACGCCCATCCTGTCGAGCGCGATGAAGTCCGCCGACCCCCAGCTGGCCCGGCTCAGCCACCTGGAGACGGACTGGATGAACGGCGTCATGATCTACCTGAAGGAGCCCAGGCCGATCGTCGACGGCCACATGGTCTACGCGGGCACCCCGTGGGCGCTCACCTCGATCAGCCAGGCGCAGTTCTGGACCACGAACTTCCCCGCCACGTACGGCGACGGCGTGGCGAAGGACTGCCTGTCGCTCGACCTGTCCGACTGGAACACCCCGGGCATCCTGTTCGGCAAGACCGCCAAGCAGTGCACCCGCCAGGAGATCGTCCAGGAGGTGCTGGCCCAGGTCCGCGCCGTCACCCCGAACGGCGCCACGCTGCTGCCCGACTCGCTCGTGCACAGCTGGTTCGTCGACCCCGCCATCTCCGGCGAGGGCACCCCGCAGGTGGCCAACGACGAGCCGCTGCTCATCAACTCCCCGAGCTCGTGGGCCAACCGCCCCGACTCCACGACCCGGATCCCGAACTTCTACCTGGCCGCCGACTACGTCCGCAACAACATCAACCTGGCGACCATGGAGGGCGGCAACGAGGCGGGCCGCACGACCGCCAACGCCATCCTGGACGCCGCCGGCTCCTCGGCGACCAAGGCCAGGCTGTACGACCTGTACCTGCCGCGCGAGTTCAAGTCGCTCTACGACCTGGACGACATCCGCTACCAGCTGGGCCTGCCGAACAAGTTCGACATCCTGGCCCCGTACTGGCCATGACCGGTCTTGCCCCCGGGGGACTCCGGCATCCCCCGGGGGCGACTCACGCGTACGGGCGATCGATCGTACGGTGCAGCATCACGAGCAGGGCCAGGAACCCCGCGCCCCAGGCGACCGGGACGACCGGGCCCGGCTCCACGTGGCCGAAGTCGTCCAGCAGGTCGAGCACGCCCAGCCCGGCCAGAGCCCAGCGCAGCACGTCCAGGGCGGCCGCGGGCCGGTCGGCGAGGCGGAGCCTCCGGACGACGGCCTCGGCGACCAGCCAGAGGCCGACCAGGGAGGCCACGTTCTCGGCGAGGCCGATCAGCTGGATGACCGGCGAGGCCCCGGCCCCCAGGCTGGCCCGCACGCCCGAGGCGTACAGGGCGACCGTCGAGAGGCAGACCATGCCCAGCGCGAAGGCGGCGGCCCGGCTGAAGAGATCGCCGGCGCTCCCCAGCCGTGCCAGCGAGCTCGCGCACACCGCCCAGCCGACGGGGTTCAGCAGCACGTCGAACCCGTCGACGCGGACGGCGACGAACACGACGGCCAGCCCCAGGACGACCTTCGTGCCGGGACGGAAGAGCCGCACGCCCGTCGGGCCGCCGGTGGTCAGGACCATCGCTCCACCGCCTCGTCGCAGGCCTCGATGGCGATGCCCCGCTGCCAGGCGACGGTGACGGACTCCTCGGGCAGCTGCCGGGGATGCCAGACGACCTGTCCCTCGCCGTCGCCCAGCCAGGTGCGGTAGGTGAAACGGATCGGCTGGGGTTCGCGCGGCACCGCTTCGCAGTCGGTGATGACGACGGTCCTTCTCAGCGTTTCCCAGCTGCCGCTTTCCACGGTGACTTGACCGGTTTCGTCGCGCGCCTTGTTCACCGGAAGTAACCGCATACCGGGAATATCAGCGGATAGGCCGGTGAGGGTGAAGGATCCTATCCCTTGGTATTCCACCTCGATACGCAAGGCGACGGCCAGGGCCCCGTCGTCGGTCTTCTCCACGCCGAGCACACCGATGTCGGGGCCCGTCCAGTGAATGCGCCGGGAATCCGCCTCCGCCGCCCAGGGAACCGCCACCACGGCGAGCGACAGACAGGCGATCGCCGCCGCCATGAATCGCACCGGGAGAGCACGCCAGGTGGCGACAGAAAAGTGATTCCATAAATCATCCGGGCGCACGGTAAAGCACCTTATATGGTGTCAACTCGTGACGATACCTCCGGCAATCGCGTGGGCCGCCGGCGTGATCGCCGTGCTCGTGGCCGCCATGCCCGTCACGCGGGAGCGGCTCACCCGGTTCGCGGAGCTGACCGGGCTCGACGTCACGACCGCCGACGCCGGCCGGATCGTCGCCCACTTCGCCCGGCTGCGCCGCCGGCGGCTGGTCGCGGTCCTGTGCGCCGTCCCGGTGACCGGCCTCACCGGTGACCCGTTCTACCTGGTCGTGGGCTGGTGCGCGGCCGCACTCCTGAGCCGCCCGCAGGCCGGCCCCCCGATCTACCGGACGTCATGGCTGCTCGGCCTGACCTGCGCCGTCGCGGCGGGCGGCTACCTGCTGGCGACCGACGGCGTCACCTCGACCCGGCTGGCGCACGCCGCCGTCGCCGCCGTCGCCGCCGTCGTCGCGCTGGCCGTGTCACTCCGCTTCCCCGCCGCGTCGGACGGCACCGCCACGGGCCTGGCCATCGGCCACTGGTCGGCCCGCTCCCTCTACCTCTCCGGCGCCGCGATCGCGCTCTCTGCCGCGTTCCTCACCCCGGCTCGGGAACCCGTACCGGAACGCTCAGCCTCGGCGACGACGTCTTACGCCACCGAGCGGGCCGCGTTCACGGACGTCAAGAAGCTCGCGGCACCCACGTGCCCGTTCGCCGACGACACCGACGTGCCCTGCCGTGCCTGGCTGGTCAACGGGGATCCCTTTCCCCAGGCCGCCACGTACCTGATCGTCGAAGGCGCGCCGCCGCGGCGGGCGCCGTTCGCGCGCAGCCACGACCGGAAGGCCGCCGTCTATCTGGATCGGTACGACCGCCGCATGATGTATCACCACGAGGCGGAACTCCGCGCGCTCACCGGCCCGCTCACCGACGGCGAGGTGCCCGAGCCCACGTTCGTCCGCCAGAGCAGGTACGTCGCTCTGACCCACGACGGCGCGCGGATCATCGACACCGGGACGTGGACCACGCTGTCCGTGCCGGACGCCGACCACGTGCACGACCTCAACGGGAGCGGTTTCGTGGTCTCGACGGCGTCCGAGGTGCGCGTGCTCGACCACCGGGGGCGCGTGCGCATGACCCGCCCGCTCCGGAAGGACGACGCGTACCACCTTCGCCCGGACGGCGACCGCCTCGTGGTCGTCAACGGGCAGCGCGTCGACACCTACGACCCGAGCACCGGCCGGCGCCTGTCCAGGGTCACGGCCGGCTTCACCGGCGACGCCTTCCTCGACGCCGCCGTCGGCTGGGCCGGGGATCGGCTGCTGGTCCGCGACGCCTACAGCGGCCGCCTCTACCGCCTTGACCTGGGCACCGGCGAGGTCCGCCGCCGCTGAACCGCCTCCGCGACACAAAACTTGGGTCGTTCGTTCTCTTGTATCATTCGTGTTTATGGAGGTAGGTTTCCCAGCATGACGCCGTCCAAGACAACCGCTGAGGAGCTGCGCGCGGCCGGCCTGAGAGTCACGGCCGCCCGGGTCGCACTGCTCGAGACCGTCCGGGACGGTAACCATCTCGACGTCGAGACCATCGCCTCCGGGGTGCGCGATCGCGTCGGCCACATCTCTCTCCAAGCCGTCTACGAGGCGCTGCACGCGCTCACCGCCACGGGGCTCGTACGGCGCATCGAACCGGCCGGCAGCGCGGCCCGGTACGAGGGACGTGTGGGTGACAACCACCACCACATCGTGTGCCGGTCGTGCGGCGCGGTCGCCGACGTCGACTGCGCGATCGGCCACGCGCCCTGCCTCAACGCGTCCCAGGACCACGGCTTCACCATCGACGAGGCCGAGGTCATCTTCTGGGGCACCTGCCCCGACTGTTCCACCGCCTGATCAGAAGGACTCCCATGACCGAGAATCACGATGCGATCGTCACCGACCCGAAGCCGGAGGGCGAAGGCGGCTGCCCCGTCGCGCATCGCGCCCTGCACCCGACCCAGGGTGGCGGCAACCGTCAGTGGTGGCCTGAGCGGCTCAACCTGAAGATCCTGGCCAAGAACCCGGCCGTCGCCAACCCCATGGGCGAGGACTTCAACTATGCCGAGGAGTTCCTGAGCCTCGACCTCGCCGAGGTCAAGCGCGACATCGCCGAGCTGCTGACCGACTCGCAGGACTGGTGGCCCGCCGACTTCGGTCACTACGGCCCGTTCATGGTCCGGATGGCCTGGCACAGCGCCGGCACCTACCGGATCAGCGACGGCCGCGGCGGCGCCGGCGCCGGCCAGCAGCGCTTCGCGCCGCTCAACAGCTGGCCCGACAACGCCAACCTCGACAAGGCCCGCCGCCTGCTGTGGCCGGTCAAGAAGAAGTACGGCAAGAAGCTGTCGTGGGCCGACCTGATGGTCCTGGCCGGCAACGTCGCCCTGGAGTCGATGGGCTTCAAGACGTTCGGCTTCGCCGGCGGTCGCGAGGACGTCTGGGAGCCGGAGGAGGACGTCTACTGGGGTCCCGAGACCGCCTGGCTGGCCGACGAGCGCTACAGCGGCGACCGCGAGCTGGAGAACCCGCTCGGCGCGGTCCAGATGGGCCTCATCTACGTCAACCCGGAGGGCCCGAACGGCAACCCGGACCCGCTGGCCGCGGCCCGCGACATCCGTGAGACGTTCCGCCGGATGGCGATGAACGACGAGGAGACGGTCGCCCTGATCGCGGGCGGTCACACCTTCGGCAAGACCCACGGCGCCGGCCCGGCCGACCACGTCGGCGCCGACCCCGAGGCCGCCCCGATCGAGCAGCAGGGCCTGGGCTGGAAGAGCACCTACGGCACCGGCAAGGGCGGCGACACCATCACCAGCGGCCTGGAGGTCACCTGGACCTCGACGCCGACGAGGTGGTCCACCAACTTCTTCTGGAACCTGTTCGGCTACGAGTGGGAGCTGACCACGAGCCCGGCCGGCGCCCACCAGTGGCGGCCGAAGCACGGCGCGGGCCAGGACTCGATCCCCGACGCCCACGACCCGTCGAAGCGGCACGCGCCGTCGATGCTGACCACCGACATCGCGCTCCGCGAGGACCCGATCTACGGCCCGATCTCGCGGCGTTTCTACGAGAACCCCGACGAGTTCGCCGACGCGTTCGCCCGCGCCTGGTTCAAGCTGACCCACCGTGACCTGGGCCCGGTCTCGCGCTACCTCGGCCCCGAGGTCCCGAGCGAGACGCTGCTCTGGCAGGACCCGCTGCCCGAGCGCACGTACGAGCTGATCGACGACGCCGACGCCGGCGCGCTCAAGGAGCAGATCCTGGCCTCCGGCCTGTCGGTGTCCGAGCTGGTGTCCACCGCGTGGGCGTCCGCCTCGTCCTTCCGCGGCAGCGACAAGCGCGGCGGCGCCAACGGCGCCCGCGTCCGCCTGCAGCCGCAGATCGGCTGGGAGGTCAACGACCCCGACCGGCTCGCCACGGTGCTGGGCACCCTTGAGGGCATCCAGAAGTCCTTCAACGGCTCCCAGGTCGGCGGCAAGCAGGTCTCGCTCGCCGACGTGATCGTGCTCGCCGGCTGCGCCGGGGTCGAGAAGGCCGCCAAGGACGCCGGCTTCGACGTCCAGGTGCCCTTCACGCCGGGCCGCGTGGACGCGTCCCAGGAGCAGACCGACATCGAGTCGTTCTCCGTCCTGGAGCCGACCGTCGACGGGTTCCGCAACTACCTGGGCAAGGGCAACCGGCTCCCGGCCGAGTACCTCCTGATCGACCGCGCCAACCTGCTCACGCTGAGCGCGCCCGAGATGACCGTCCTGGTCGGCGGCCTGCGCGTGCTCGGCGCGAACAGCGGTCAGTCCCAGCTGGGCGTCCTCACCGACACCCCCGGCAAGCTGACGAACGACTTCTTCGTCAACCTGCTCGACCTGGGCACCGACTGGCGGCCGGTGGCCGGCGACGAGAACACGTTCGAGGCCGTCGACCCCGCCACCGGCGAGGTCAGGTGGACCGGCAGCCGCGTCGACCTCGTCTTCGGCGCCAACTCCGAGCTGCGCGCGCTCGCCGAGGTGTACGCGTGCGACGACGCCAAGGAGAAGTTCGTGACGGAGTTCGTCGCGGCGTGGGACAAGGTCATGAACCTCGACCGGTTCGACCGGGCCTGATCCTGTGGGCGTCCGGACCGGCCCGCGCGGCCGGCCCGGCGCCCACCGCCCGGCGATCCGCGAAGATCCCGGGCATGAGAACACTGATCGCCGGCGTCCTGCTCGCGTCGCTGACAGCCTGCGGGCCCGGCTCGGAGGAGCGCGTCCTGCGCTCCTTCGCCGCGATGGAACGGGTGGCCCGGACGGGCACGACGTCCGGGCCGCTGACCATCGGCGAGGCCGCGTTCCGGTCCGTCCACCGAGAAGGCGACCGCGTCTACTTCACGGTCGGCCTGAACGGGCCGGGCGTGGACCCCTACGGCTACGTCTACAGCCCTGACCAGGTGCCGGTCGACGACTCCGACCCGTCGGTCTCCTCGTCCTTCGAGCACGTCCAGGGTCCTTGGTACCGCTGGAGCGACAGCTACTGATCCGAGTCCGGTGTTACGTTCCGCGTGCCGGCGCGGATGTACTCAAGGGTGGTGAACGCCATGGACGAGGGCGCGTGGGTGGGCCTGGCGGACGCGGTCCGCGGGGTGCGCGAGGAGCTGGCCGCGGCGATGGAGTCGGCCGAGGGCGAGCGGCTGCGTTTTGAGGTCGGGCCGGTGGAGCTGGAGTTCCTGGTCGAGGTCAACCGGGAGAAGTCGCTCGACGGCAAGGTCAAGGTGTGGGTCGTGGAGGGCGGGGCGAGCGGCAGTGCCTCCCGGGGTTCGTCGCACACGGTGAAGGTCGTGCTGAACCCGGTCGACACCGCCACCGGCAAGCCGCCCCTGGTACGTGACGAGCTGAGCTCCCGGCCCGGCAGGGAGTAGCCGGAGATGCGGCCCGGCCGGGTCGTCGACGTCACCGGAGCACTGCCCGGCGGGAAGGTCGCGTTCGGGTCGGGCTGCCTGGTCGGCGGCGACCTGGTGCTGACCGCGCGGCACCTGGTGCTCGATCCCGCGACCGGTCGGCCGCTGGCGGACCTGGAGGTCCGGACCCTGGCGGACGCGCACGGCCTGCCCTGCGAGGTGGCCTGGCCGGGCACCGGCCGCCTGGACGCGGCCCTGCTGCGGATCACCTCCCCGCGAGGCCCGCGCCCGAACCCGGTGCGGTGGGGGCAACTGGTCTCGGCCAGCGGACGCGTGAGCTGCGAGGCCATCGGCTTCCCCCAGGCGATGGAGCAGCCACGAGGGCTCCGCGACACCGAGCGCTTCACCGGGACGGTCAACGTCGGCACCGGCCTGCTGGGCGGACGGCTGCACGCCTCCGCCGACGACCAGGTCCCGGCGCGGGGCGGCTGGCAGGGCATGTCGGGCGCGGCGTTGTGGGCGGGACGGCTGCTGATCGGGGTGGTCGTCGAGGACCCGGTCGCGTGGCGGTCCCGGCGGCTGGTGGCCGAGCCGGTGTCGCTGTTGTGGGCCGAACCGGGGTTCCGCGAGGCGCTCGGGCGGGCTGCGGTGCTGGAATCGGTCGAGTTCGCCCGGCCGGTCCGGGTGGCGGCGCGGTCGCCGGCCTATCTGCTGCGCGCCGACGCCCAGACGGTACGGTTCCGCGCCCGTACGACCGAGCTGGCGGCGCTCGCCCAGTGGTGTGACGGGGGCGGGGTCCGGGTCCGGCTGCTGACCGGGCCGGGCGGGCAGGGAAAGACCCGGCTGGTCACGGAGCTGTGCCAGCGGCTGGAGCAGGACCCGTCGAGGTCGTGGGTGACGTCGTGGTGGGGCGACCGGCCCGCCGCCGGCGAGGAGGCGCGGCGGGCGGCGCTGGAGCGGCCGGCCGGTCCGGTCCTCGTGGTGCTGGACTACGCCGAGACGCGGCCGGACGTGGTCGCAGAGGTGGTGCGCTCGGCCCAGCTGGGCGGGGACGCGCCGGTGCGGGTGCTGCTGCTGGCCCGCAGCGCCGGAGACTGGTGGCAACGGCTGATCGAGTCCGACAGCCGCCTGGAACAGGTCTTGGACGCGGCGGTGGTGGAGGAGCTGGCGCCGCTGGAGCGGGAGCCGGTCGCACGGGCCGCCGCGTACCAGGAGGCGCTGACGGACCTGGAGGCGGCGCTGACCGCGATGGACTGGCCGCACCGGCCGTCGTCGTCCGTGCCGACGCCGGACCTGGAGGCGGCCCGGTTCACCGGGGCCGGAGCGGCGCTGAGCCTGCAGATGAGCGCGCTGGCCGGGCTGCTGGGCGAGGAGCCGGAGCCGGGACGGCCGGTCGAGGAGGTGGTCCTGCGGCACGAGGCCCGCTACTGGCGGGACACCGCGCGCCACCACCGGCTGAGCGTGTCGGAGCCGACGTTCCGGCGGGCGGTCGCCGTGGCCTCGCTCTGCGGGGCCGCCGCGGAGCCCGAGGCGGTGGACCTGCTGCGGCGGGTGCCGTGGCTCGGAGATCAGCACGAGGACGCGCTGTTCGCGGTGGCCCGCTGGCTGCGCGACCTCTACCCGGCGTCCGGCGGCGGGTACTGGGGCTCGTTGCAGCCCGACCGCCTGGCGGAGCACCTGGCCGCGGCCCTGCTGCGGGAGTGCCCAGGCCTGCTGGGCTCGCTGGCCGCGCACACCTCGACGGAGCAGGACTTCCAGGCGTTGACGGTGCTGGCGCGGGCGTCCGCGCGCCACCGGGACATCGCGCCGGAGGTGGCGGCCATGGTGGCGGCCCATCCTGTGGTGGCGGCCACCGCGATGCGGGTGGCCACACAGAGCGAGGACCCTTCGGTGCTGCTCGCCGGGCTGTCGGCGCTGCTGCGCGACGACCGGCTCTCGGCGGAGCACGCCGCCATGCTGTCCGACCTGATCCCGGAACAGACCCGGGCCCTGAGCGGGTTCGCGGCGGACATCGGGCAGGCGGTCGTGGACGCGTACGAGACCCGGGCCGGAACCGACCCCGACGTCTATCTGCCCATCCTCGCCGGCGCGCTCAACAACCTGTCGATCAGGCTCGGCGCCCTCGGACGACGCGAAGAAGGCCTGGCCGCCGTCCGCCGCGCCACCGGCATCCAAGAGCGCCTGGCCGAGGTCGACTCCGACGCCTACCTCCCCGACCTGGCCAACTCGCTCAACAACCTGTCCGTCCGGCTGGCCGCGCTGGGACGGCATGAGGAGGGCCTGCCCGTCATCCGGCGCGCCACGGACATCCGCGAGCGCCTGGCCGCCGCCGACCCCGACACCCACCTGCCCGACCTCGCCCGGTCGCTCAACAACCTGTCCATCAGACTCGGCGACCTGGGACGCCCCGAGGAAGGCCTGGCCGCCATCCAGCGCGCCACCGACATCTACGAACGCCTGGCCGCCGCCGACCCCGACACCCACCTGCCCGACCTCGCCCGGTCGCTCAACAACCTGTCCATCAGACTCGGCGACCTGGGACGCGCCGAGGAAGGCCTGGCCGCCATCCAGCGCGCCACCGACGTCTGCGAACGTCTGGCCGCCGCCAACCCCGACGCCTACCTGCCCGACCTGGCCAACTCGCTCAACAATCAGTGCATCCGGCTCAGCGGCCTGGGACGGGACGAAGAAGCCCTCACCGCCGCCCGACGCGCCACCGAGATCCGCGAGCGGCTGGCCGAGGCCCACCCCGATGCCTACCTGCCCGACCTGGCCAACTCGCTCAACAACCTGTCCGTCCTCCTCGGCACCCTGGGACACCACGACGAGGGACTGGCCGCCGGCCTGCGGTCCACCGGCATCCGCGAACGACTGGCCGCGACCGACCCCGACGCCTACCTCCCCCACCTCGCCCTGTCACTCAACAACCTGTCCATCAGACTCGGCGACCTGGGACGCCCCGAGGAGGGCCTGGCCGCCATCCGCCGCGCCACCGACATCCGCGAGCGGCTGGCCGCCGCCAACCCCGACGCCCACCTCCCCAACCTGGCCAACTCGCTCAACAACCTGTCCGTCCGGCTGGCTGATCTGGGACGCCGTGAGGAGGGCGTGGAGGTCGCCCGCCGCGCCGCCGGCATCTTCGGCCGGCTGGCCGAGGCCCGCCCCGACGCCTACCTCCCCGACCTCGCCACCTCCCTCGTCAACCTGGCCATCGACCTGGCCGCGCTGGGGCGGGGCGAAGAGAGCGCCACCGTCGCCGACCGGGCCGTCCGCCTCCGCCGCGACCTGGCCGAAGCCCACCCCGACGTCTTCCTCACCGAACTCGCCGTCGGCTGCTACACCGTCGCGACCCTGGACAACGCCACACCCGCGCGCGACCGCATCGCCCTGCTGATCGAAGCGCTCACCATCGCACAGGATCGCGACCACGCCCCGCTCGCCTCGTCAGCGTCGGCGGTCCTGCGCGGCGAGTACGAGGAGCATCCGGACGACGTCCGCCGCCTCTGGACCGAACTCACCGGCACCGAGGTCCCCGCCTGGTTGACATGAGCGCCGGATCACGCCAGATCGTCGTAGTGGCCGGGGTCGGAGACACTGCCCCCGGAGCGATCCCGCCGTCGGGAAGCCGCCCTCCCCCGGCGGCCTATGTCGTTCAGGATGTGCTGGAACACCGCCTTCTCCTCGGCGGCCCTCGCGGCGGCACGGTCCGGGAACATCCGCTCCCACGCCCGGGTGACGTCCGCGCCCAACCGCCTGTGGTCGGCGGCCAGCGCGGTGGCGCTCCTGACCAGCTTCGCCCAGCCGTCCGGCGACGCCTCCCGGATCCGCTGGACGAGCCGGGCGCGGCGCTCCTCCAGCCCGTCCCGCCGATCACGGAGACCGGCGACCAGGTCGTTCTGCCCCGGGGCGGCGAGCAGTTCAGCAAGGTCCGCTCGCGGCATCGACGCGGCCGCCTCGCCCGCCGACACCGCCCTGACCAGCTCACCGAAGACCTGATAGTCATCGCCCAGCCGGCTCGCGGCCTCGCCCGGCCTCGCGAGCGCGCCGACCTCGGCCTCCCGCCGTTCGAGCTCCTCCAGCCTGGCCGCCATCACCCCATCCACCTCCGGGCTCCAACCCTCCCTCTCCCGTACGAAGAAGTGATGGGCCGTCCCTGACCGTCCGCGGAGCGCCGCCCGCTGCCCGCGCACCTCGGCCCGCAGCCGGACCACCGCCGGCCCGCGCCACACCACGACCGCCACCACGACCACCGCCGACAACCCGGCGAGCACCATCTCGGACGCCGTCATCACGCCACCCAACAACTCAGGCTTGACCTCCCATCGTCCCGTACCTCGCGATCCGCGGGAAGGTCATTAAGCTGGATCCGTGCTGGAGACATCGATCCGCACGCTGGCAGCCTCCGCCGAGGTGATGGCCCTGAAGGGCGACCTCGACGGAGCCTCCGAGGCGATGGACCGCGCCCTGCGCATAGCCCACGACGCGACCGGTCCGCGCGAACGGATCGCAGCCCTGATCGCGACAGCCGCCGGAATGGCCGCGGTCTGCCCGTTCGACCAGGCGCTGCGCGCGGCCGGCGGCATCAAGCGAGTCGAAGACCGCATCGCCGCGCTCGGAACGGTGGCCGGAGCCCTGGCCCGCGCGGGCCGGCCCACCACGGCGCTCACCTCCCTCCCCGAGGACGACCTCTCCCCCACCGGCCTGAGAGCCCTGGCCGAGGCGCTGGTCATGGCCGGCGACATCGACCGCGCGGTCACGGTGGCCGGCCGCGACCCCGACCCCAGCTGGGGGTGGGACGCCTTCACCCGCGCCCTCATCCGGGCCGGCCGGCTCGACCACGCCTACGCCACCGCGCTCTTCCTCGTCACCGACCGGCCGCGCCGCGGCGTCGCGCTGCTGCTGGTCGCCGAGGCACTCGCCCGATCCGGGCGGGCCGGCCAGGCCGTCGAGGTGGCCGAGCGGATCGCCGACCCCCCGTGCCGCAGCCAGGCACTGCGCGCCGCCGCCCTGGCTCCCGGCGATCCGCAGCGTACGGCGGACCTGCTGCGCCGGGCCGAGACGGCGGCCAGGGCCATCACGAACCCCGGCACCCGCCACACCGAGCTGGGCGACCTCGCCCTCGCCTGGGCCGAACACGGCGATCTCGACCAGGCTCTCGCCACCGCCGACGCCATCGACCTCGACAGCCGCCGCGCCGCCGCCCGGGTGACACTGGCCCGGCGGCTCATCCAGTCAGGACGAAGCGGAGAGGCCGCAGCGGTCCTCGCCGACACCCAGCCAACAGACACCGACCTCCTGGTCACCATGGCCCAAGCGGGCCGGCTCGACCACGCCATGTCGCTCGCCCACACGATCACCGACCGCGTCCGGCGCGACCAGGCCATAGCCCGCGTGGCCCGCGCCGCCACCGGAGCAGGCCGCCCCGAACGCGCCGCCGAGATCCTCGACGAGGCCGCCACCGCCGCCCTGGCCGTCGACGGCGACGACGACATCCGCCACATCCACGCCCTGGTGGACCTGGCCGACGCCTTGGTCCACGCGGGCCGGGGGGAACGCGCGGACGACCTCCTGCGCCGCGCCGAACTCCTGGTCCACACCCTCTACGAGGAACAGGAACAGTCCGAGGCCCGGCGACTGCTGGCGTCCGCCCTGGCCCGGGCGGGCCTTCTCGACCGCGCCGACGCGATCGCCGCCGACCACTGGCCGTCCCCGTGGCCCGACCTCGTCCGCGCTCTGTGCGACCTCGGCGCGTACGACCACGCGTACGAGAGAGCCCCGTCGATCCCCGACCCGAGCCGCCGATCCCAGGCCCTGCACCGCATTGCCGCCGGTCACGCCCGGAACGGACGGCTCGACCAGGCCGAATCCATCGCCCAAGCCATCGAGGAGCCCGCAGCACGCGCCCAGGCACTCCTGGCGGCAGCCGAAGCGCGGACCCGGGCCGGACACCTCAACCAGGCCGCCGAGCTCTTACGAACGGCCGAGACCACCGCCCGCTCCGTGACCTCCGCCCACGACCACGACCGCCTGCTCAGCGACCTGGTCGACGCCCTCCTCGCCATCGGCCGCCTCCCTCAGGCAGCCGACCTGCTCGCCCACGCCGAGGCCACCGCCGACACCCCCACGACGCTGGCCGCGGTCCTGACCGCCTCCGGCCACCTCGACCGCGCCTTCCGCACCGCACTGGACATCCCCGACCCCCTGGAGCAGTGCGACACCCTGGCGTCGATCGCCGAAGCCCATGCCCGAGCCGGCGCACCCCCCGGCCGCGTCCAACAGGTCCTCCTCCACGCCGACGCCACAGCCGTCCCACCGGCCGACCCCGCCCTGCGTACCCGACTCCGAGCACGCGTGGCCCGCGCCCGGGCCACCACCGGCGACACCCACCACGCCCAACAGACCCTCGACGACCTCCTGTCCTCGAACACCCCCATGCCGCGGGAGGCGACAGCGGACGTGGCCCAGGCCCTGTCCACCCTCGGCCGTCACGACCACGCCCTCACCCTCGCCGCGACCGATCCACGCACCTCGGCCACCGTCATCGTCACCCTGGCCCGCACCGGCGCGACCACCCGGGCCACAACCCTGGCCCACGGCCTGCCCGACCCCCACCTGAGGGCCTGGACCCTGGCCGAGATCTCCCGCACCAGGGCCACCACCGGCAACCCGGCTGAACCGACCTGACGACGTACGGTCCCGACGAGCCGCTGATCTGTCACCACTTGTCCCAGCCCGAGTAGGCATACCAAGGGCCGGTGAGCGGGTCGAGGCTCTCCACGTCGTCCTCGGGCATCTGACCTGCCGGACTCCATACGAAGCCGGCCGATGTGCGGATCCCCGGGTCGCTGACCCTGAACCTCGCTCCGCCGCCGGGGGTCGCCTCCGACCAGCAGGTCGGGTAGAGGCCCACCTGATGGCACTCCATCCAGACGTCACCGCTGCGGGCCACGGCCTGGGCATGGGCGATCAGCGCGGACTCCGACAACGCGAATCGCACCCGGAACGGCCAATCGAGAGACACCGCGACGACCATGCCGCAGACGATGATCCACGGCATGAACCATCGGAGCTTGCGGTGGCGGATCGCGTCGGCATCACGGATGAGTGCGACCACCGCCCGCACCGTCCAGACGAACGTGAGAAAGCCGCCGATGAAGAGCACCCAAAGGACGAACTCGGCATACACATAGGGCCCGCTGGCCCACCAGAGCGCTACCAGCACCGCGAGGGAGAACGCCGTCAGCAAGGGCCATCCCGGCGGTTTGTCGAGCACGGCGCAACCTTAGGGCAGCGTGGTGGGCCATGGACAGAATGGTTCCGTGATCAACCGGCTCCACTGGCCCACTGTCCCGTATGGAGCCATCGCGACGCCTGTCGCCCCCATCATTCGTCCGTACGGGAAGTGAACCCAGTTGCGCTAAACGGCGGCGGCGACGGCGCGGAAGGCGGCCAGCACCTCCTCCTGGTCATGCTGCCCGGTCGAGGTTGTCGACTTGACGATCACCACGTCGTGCTCCGGGGAGACGTAGACGTACTGCCCGCCGAAGCCCGCCGCCATGAAGTCCTTGCCGCCGCCGAGCCACCAGTGCAGCCCGTAGCGCGGGTTGACGCCTGACGGGCGGGTGGACGCCTTGACCCACGACGCCGGCACCACCTGCTTGCCGTTCGCCTTGCCCTGACGCAGGTAGAGCAGGCCGAAGCGGGCGTAGTCGCGGTCGGTGGCGTGGATGCAGCAGTAGCCGAGGCTGTGGCCGTCCCCGTCGGCGGAGATCCGGGCGGTGCCCGCCATGCCCGCGGGCCGCCAGATCTTCTTCTCGACGTAGCGGTGGTACGGGGTGCCGGTGGCCTCGGTGATGACCCGGGCGAGGACGTACGAATTCATGCTGTTGTACTCGAACTGCGTCCCCGGGGCCCAGTCGGGCCGCTGCCGGACGACCCTCGGCATGAGCGGCAGACCCTTGGAGGCGGCGGCCTGCATCTTGGGGACGTCCTTGCCCTCGTCCCACTCGGTGCCGGACGACATCCGCAACAGGTTCCGGATGGACACGTCGTCGTAGCCGGACCTGCCCAACTCGGGCAGATACCGGGTGACCGGGTCGTCGAGGGAGCGGATGTGCCCCTCCTTCAGCGCGACGCCGATCGCCGCCGAGGTGAACGACTTGGCCATGGACCACGACTGGAACCGGGTGCTCCGGCTCGCGTCGGTGTACCGCTCGTGCACGATCTTCTGTCCGCGCAGGACGAGGAATCCGTTGGTCTTCGTACGGGTGAGGAAGTCGTCGAGGGTACGCCTTTCGCCCTGGTAGGTGTACGTGACCGAGAGCGGCCGGTTGGCGTTGACCAGGGGGACCGGGTCGGCCGACGGCCGGATGACGTCGGCCGGCGGCGCGGCCGGGGCGGCCAGGGTGAGCGCGATGAGGATGCTGCGCACGTCGCCTCCTGTGGTTGACGGAAGAGGACAGAGGCGATGGTGGCGAGCGTTCTTGGCAAATCTCTGGCAGTCACCCCAGCCACCAATTCTCTGGCAGCCACTCCAGCCACGAGCTCTGGCAGTCACTCCAGCCACGAGCGGGGCCGGCCGGTCCCGCCGGCGGTGGGCAGCCGGACCTCGAAGCGCGCGCCGGTCACGGTGGCGGTGCCGCCGTGCAGCTCGGCCTGCCTGCGGACGAGCGTCAGGCCGAGACCGGAGCCGGGGCTGCCCGGACGACGGCGGAACCGGCCGAACACCGCCTCCCGGTCGGCGTCGGGGACGCCGGGGCCGCCGTCGGTAACGGTGAGGACGGCGGTCACCCCGTCGAGGGCGGTCACCCTGTCGAGGGCGGTCTCCCCGTCGAGGGCGAGCTCCACGGCGATGGGCGGCTCGCCGTGCGCGGCGGCGTTGCCGAGCAGGTTGTCGACGATCAGCCGGAGCCCTTCGGCCCAGCCGCGCACGGTCACGCCGTCCGCCACCGTCTCGGTGATCTTCAGGTCCGGGTGGCGGCGGCGGGCCGCGGCGACGGCCTCACGCACGATGCCGCTCAGGTCGGCGGGCACGGCGGTGGCGGGGTCGAGCAGCTCGCCGGCGGAGAGCTGGCGGAGCACGGTGACGAGCCGCTGGACGCGGGCCTGCTCGGCGATCAGGTCGGCGACGATCTCGGCGTGGTCGTCCGGGGTGAGGCGGGGGTGGTCGAGCAGGGAGAGATTGGCGGCCATGCTGGTGAGCGGGGTGCGCAGCTCGTGCGCGGCGGTGGCGGCGAAGGCGCGGGCGGTCTCCAGCGCGGCATCGCGCCGGTCCAGCAGGTCGTTGAGCACTCCGGCCAGGTGGTCGATCTCGGTGACGCGCGAGTCGGTGTCGAGCCGGGCGTCCGAGGCCGTGGCCTGGCGGCTGAGCCGGGTGAGCGGCCGTACCGCGTACCGGCCCAGGACAGGTCCGGCCGCCGCGCCCGCGACGGCGCCGATCAACGTGACCATGAGCACCCGCCGGCGCAGCAGCGCGAGCTGCTCGTCGAGCCGCTCCTGTGGCTCGACGAGCAGCAGCCGGTGGCCACGGCGGCTCAGGTCAGTGGCCACGTACCGCCACCGGCCGTGGTCGGCGGGCCCGTCACCGGCGGGCGGGCGCCCGGGCACGTCACCGATCGCCAGCGGCTCGCCGCCCTCGACGTGCACGTACACGCCGGGCCCCGCCGCGGCGGCGGCCAGTTGCCGCTCCATGAAGTCCGCCGGCACGTCGGGCGCGACGCTCGCCCGCCAGGCGTACGAGGCGGCGATCGGCCGCAGCGCGCGCAGCCGCGCCAGCAGCCGTTCGTCGCGTTCGGCGCGCAAGTCGGCGGAGACCAGGGCGAGCACGAGCAGCCCGGCCACCGCCACCATGAGCGCGACCAGCGCCGCCAGGCAGAACGCGAAGCGGGTCGACAGCTTCACGGCGCCGGTTCCCGCAGCACGAAGCCGACCCCGCGGACGGTGTGCACCATGCGCGGTTCGCCCAGCTTGCGCCGCAGGTAGCCGACGAAGGTGTCGACGGCGTTCTCGGTGACGTCGAAGTCGTAACCCCAGACCCGCTCCAGCAGCACCTCGCGGGAGAGAACCAGGCCGGCGTTGAGCGCCAGCACTTCCAGCAGGTCGAACTCGCGCCGCGTCACCTCGACCTCGCCCCCGTGCATCGTCACCCGCCGCGCCTCCGGCTCGACCACCAGCGGCCCGACCCGTACGACGGAACCCGGGGCGCGGCCGGCCCGGCGCAGCAGCGCACGCAACCGCAGCACCAGCTCGCCGAGGTCGAACGGCTTGACCACGTAGTCGTCAGCGCCGGCGGCGAGCCCAGCCACCCGATCGGCCACCTCGTCCATGGCCGACAACATGAGCAGCGGCACGTCGGTCCCACCGGCACGCAGCCGGGAACACACCTCGATACCGGACATGCCGGGCATGGATACGTCGAGCACGACCGCGTCCGGCCTGCGGACGGTCACGAGTTCGAGCGCGCGCTCCCCCGACTCGGCGGTGTCGACGCCGAACCCCTCCAGCCGCAGCCCGCGCCGCAGCACCCGCAGGATGGCCGGGTCGTCATCGACGGCGAGGATCTGGTGGCTGGCCAACGGCATTCTCCATCGGTACGTCGGCCCAAGATCCTACGTCCCGGGCACGACGCAGCGCGCCCGACGACGTACGCCTCGGATCACGACATAGCGCCAAGAGGAGAGCGACCAACCCACCCCACAGAACAGCAACCAGAATGACGGAAAGTTCTTCCGCGTCAGAGCCGGTGGGCCGATAGCAAGGCGAGCGACAATGCCTGACCTCACCAGCGAAGCGGAGCCATGAACCCTGACCTTTCAACCTCTGTAGCGCCCGTAGCGGTGAACGTGATCCGCTCAGCGGCGACGGCGTCGCGGAGGGCGGCCGATCATCTACGAGGCGACCGCACGGGCCCTGGCGAGCGAGTACGTCGTGGTGAAGCCGCGCGGATCCCAGACCGGCTTCGAGCCCGATACGATGTCGAACTCCGTCGCGCTGATCAAGGCGGGAAGGACCGACGACAGACCCTCGAAGACCTGACGGCCTCGTCATTGGCATTGGTGCGGATCTGCTGCATGCGCTGCTGGATCAGGCCCCGCAGATTCCCGATGTCCCCGTCGGACGAACCGAAACTCGTGCATGTGCTTGACGCGCTTCTTGAGGGTGCGCTGTCTGACGGCCGACTGCCAGACAGCGCACCGTGCCGTAAGACAAGGAAGTTCATGGCTAACAGATATCGAACGTTATGGGTGCTCGTGGCGAGCATCGCAACGCTGGCGACCTCCGTGGTCGCCCCGGTGCAGGCGTCCGCCGTCGCCTCCGTCAGCAAGACGTTCGCCGCCGCGGAGGACGTGTTCGTCAGCCAGGCCGAGCCGGCCAAGAGCTTCGCGACCGCGACCTGGCTGAGCGTCTGCGGCACCGGGTGCGGCAGCGCCACCACAGGGCAGCGCATCGCCCTGACCCGCTTCAAGATCACCGACATCCCGCAGGACGCCGAGAACGTCAAGGTCACGCTGGACCTGGTCTCGGCCAGAACGACAGACACCACCGTCTCCGTCCGCCCGGTGACAGGCGCCTGGACCGAGGCCGCTACCACCTGGAACACCCGTCCCGCGCTCGGCACTCCGACCATCGGCTCCCACACCGGCTTCACCGCCGGCGGGACCGCCAAGCTGGACGTCTCATCGGCCGTCGAGGGCGACGGCACATACGCGTTCGCCCTCACCGGGACCGACGCCACCACGACCGTGCTGATGTCCTCACGGGAGAGCGGGAACCGGGGGCCGAAACTCACGGTTACCTACACTGAGGGAACCGGAGGCGAGCAGACCGACGGACCGCTGCCCTTCACCCTGGCGGGCACGGCAGCGCTGCGGGCCTCGGCGAAGAAGGTCTTCGCGCACTACTTCACCCCGTACCCGATCTCGCTTGACAACCAGGCGCCCGCGAGTGACTACTACGCCAGGAACTACCTGAAGCCGGAAGGCGAGAGCGGCAAGCACGCCGCGTACGGCGGGCTGCTCCGCGACCGGCCCCTGGGGCGCGACCCGATCGCTGGTGACTACGCGGTGGCGGACTTGAAGACCGAGGTGAAGCAGGCCATCGCCGCGGGACTGGACGGCTTCACCGTCGACATCCTCTCCGTGACCAGCGCGCACTGGACGCGGGTGCAGAACCTTATCAAGGCCGCCGAGGCTGTCGATCCGGGCTTCAAGATCGTGCTCATGCCGGACACGAACGGGCTGGCCTCGGTGGACAGCGCCACCCTCGCCGCGGCCATGGCCAAGCTCGCCGCGTCGAAGTCGGTCTACCGCCTCGCCGACAACCGCCTGGTCGTCGCCCCCTTCAAGGCCGAAGGCCGGACCGCCGCGTGGTGGTCCGACTGGATGAAGACCATGGAGACGACGCACGGGATCAAGGTCGCCCTGGTGCCCTGCTTCCTCGATTTCAACAAGTACCGCGACACCTTCGCCTCGATCAGCTACGGCTTTTCGAACTGGGGCAACCGCAACCCCGCGGCCAACTCCAGCCTGGGCACCAACATCGACCGCGCCCACAGTATGGGCAAGATCTGGATGCAGCCGGTGTCCGTCCAGGACGAGCGTCCCAACCAGGGCATCTTCGACGAGGCCGGCAACACCGAGAACCTCCGGGCCACCTGGAGAGGGGCGATCGACGGCAAGGCGGACTGGGTGCAGCTCACCACCTGGAACGACTACTCGGAGAACACCCAGTTCGCCCCCTCCCGGAACGCGGGCTGGACCTATCTGGACATCAACGCCTACTACCTGACCTGCTACAAGCTCGGCTGCCCAAAGATCACCAACGACACGGCGTATCTGACCCACAGGATCCAGCCGGTCGCGGCCCAGCCGACGTACACGCAGACCAAGCTCATGAAGCTGCGCACCGGCAGCACCGCGGCCCGCGACACCGTCGAGGTGCTCACCATGCTGACCGCGGCAGGCAAGGTGTCCGTCACGATCGGCGGCACGACGCAGACCTACGACGCACCCGCAGGGGTATCCGCCAAGACGTTCCCGCTGAGGCCGGGCGCCGCTTCGGCCACGGTCACCAGGAACTCCGCCGTGATCGCGAAGGTCGTCTCGCCGTACCCGATCAGCGCGACGCCGTACGTGCAGGACCTGCACTACCGCGCGGCTTCCAGCGAACGCTGACGCGGCACCGGCCGGATCCCCGGACCAGGGCCTTGGGGATCCGGCCGGTGGCCGGACGCTGCAGCCAGTGCTGCTCGGCGTGCAGGAACAGCCACTGGGGAGAAAGGTCTTGGAAGGGATGGCAGGCATGACTGTCCCTTCCGGATGAAGCTCAGCCACAGTAATCGGCCACTGTCGGTGAGCAGGCTGGGATCCAGGTCGATCAGCAGGGCGAGGATGTGGGCGGCTGCTTGGGCGTCGGTGCAACCGGACATGCTGAGCCCGGTGCACAGGTAGGCGGTGCGCAGCCGGCCGTGTGGCGGTCCGTCCGGACCGGCGGGGACACCAGGACCCGAAAGTCCCGGCGCACTCTGGCGCTCCCACAGCCCTGTGTGGAAGCAGAGCTGCGGCACAGCTTCGTGTCCCTGCTCTCAGACCAAGGCATCTTCTTCAAGACCTGAGATCAGGGAGCTCAGACACTCAGAAGCCCTTCAAGGGATCTTGAAGGGCTTCTGACCTGGGAGCCGCCTTGGGGATTCGAACCCCAGACCCCTTCATTACGAGTGAGAACCTGATCGTCCACTGCTGTCCACAAGCGCCTGGCCATGCTGGTCGATGTCCGCTATGGCGCGGTCCCACTCCACCTACGTCCGTGATCGTCTAAAGGCGTTGTTAGCAACTTAGTTAGCAAGATCGCCTGTGTGCAACGCTTCCGCCGGCATGGCTGTCACCTCAGCCATGGTCACCCTATGACCCCCCGACGAAGGAAGGGCCTGGGCGATCGCCCCGATCGCAAACGGCGTGCACCGAAGTCCGCGATCGTTACTGTCAACGACGCCAGCCAACCGACGCCCGGTAGATGGGCACATCTGGTGTAGAGCAGTCCGATCACCTGCATTGACTGCCGGAACGCCTCGCATGGCTCATATCGCTTGCTTGATCCAATCATCCCGTGCATGCCTCACCGCAGCGTTCATGACATCTGCTTGCAAACAGGTGCCGATGCTGTCGAACGACTAATCTGCTTATGCTCCTCATCACGTTTGCACTATGACCCGGAGGGCTCGCAGATGACATTTCCCACCTCAGCGTTCGAAGAGGCTACCGAGTACGAGCGGTATATCCTCGATAGCCTCGCAACCGCATTACCCGAACCAAGCGGCGGGCACGTGCTCGATCTGCGCACTGGGAAGCTACGCCAGGACGCCCATGCCATGCTGAAGACGGTGGAAGTCAAGGCATACGTGGGCGGGAAGCCCGCACCGGTGGACCTGACCCCGCTCGTTTTCGGAGCCGCGTGGAAGGTCATCGACGTGGTGATCGACCTTCAACTCCTGCGGTACGAAGGCAAGAGCTTGAACAACATCAGCAAGAAGGTCAAGGTGGCCAAGACGGGCAATGGTGTACGACTTGAGCCCCCGTTTCCGGAGGACATCTGGCGGCGCCTCCTCGGCACCTACGCGAATACCTACGACCTGCGGCATTCGCTGACGCACCGCGGTGTCATCTCACACAAGAACGGCTCGCTCGAAGCGACCCCGGAGCCCGGCCAGACGACAACGACCATCATGACGCGGGACGAGCTCCTGTACTTCTTCCGCGCCGTCCAGGCCATCCACACCGGCCTCATCACGCAAACGCTCAGCCGGCGGGACGCCGACAACTTGCGCTTCATCCTCAATCAGCTTCAGGCGCATCATCGTCTCGGGCCGGTTTCCGGCCGGGAAATCAAGGGGCACGTCGTCATTCAAGTGCAGGGCGAGGAAGGCTCGGACGGGCGGGTGACGTTCGACCTGGCCCGCGTAGTGTCCGAGACAACTATCCGGCACCCGCAGGCGGGGCGGGATCTGGAGATACACCTCGCCGACGGGCGTGTCATCTCCGGCCGCTTCGAGGACTGGCCCGACGGGCAGGACTTCGTCAACCCCGATAAGCCGCCCGCCGGGTTCGTCGTCGAGTGAACGGCAGATCGAGCGTGGGCTGGCCTGCTTTCGTGTATGAGGTTGAGGTTCGCCGACAAGCACCCGCTTCAGGTCTTTCGGAACTGTCCGAAAATGCCATGCGAGTAACGAGACACGGGCGTAGCGTAGACGCTCATGGCGAAGGGCAACATGCAGTTCCTGCGAGAACTTTTCGAAGTTGCTGAATCCCTCACGGACCGCTCCGGGCAGCAGATCGGCTTCGGGCTCGATGAAGTCGGACCGACCAGTCCGCTGACGCAGGATGACGTAGGCATGGAGGGCTACAAGGTCTCCACCGTGGTGACGAACTCCATCATGGCAGCAGTGGACCATGTGCTCACCCTGCGCTCTCTCGTGACAGGTGCCAGGGAGATCACCAACGCCGCTCCGTGGACGCTGCTACGCGGGGTTATAGAGCCCAGTTCGGTGGCCGTGTGGATCCTCGACGAACCCGATCGGGCCCAGAGAAGGGAGCGGGCGCTCAGGGTGTGGCGGCACGACATGAAAGAGCGTTCAAAGTGGGAGAAGGACGCTGGCGTGGTTCCGCCCCCGCCCGGTAAGAAGGCAACCGAGCGGATGAAGGACATCGAGGAGATCGCCAAGAGACTCGGTCTTCGTCCTCAGCAGGTGGTCCAGGACCTTCACTACTCCACGACCGTCCGGGATGCCGGCCAGGCGGTGGGTCTGTCGGGCACAGAAGCGCTGGTTCGCTGGCGGGAATGCTCTGGGTTCGCTCACGGGCGCACCTGGGCCTCCGTAAAGCTCAGCCAACCGGTGAGTGCCACCCGCCTGCGCGACCGTGATGGCGTGATGGTCGCGTTGACGCTGAGCGAGACCGACCTGGAGCGCGTGGCCAGCCTGGCGACCATCCTGCTCAACAAGGCGCTGAGCGACTACGCCGAGGCGGCCAACGGGTAATGCACGCGTTCGCGACGGAAACGCCACCGCTGTTGGCCGCCGAGGCGCACGACCTGCCGTAGCGGCCCTTCGCTGTCAGCATCGCTCAAGATCCTAACTCGTAAAAGAATAGCGTCTGAACAGGGAATATCCGAGTTGGGATGCACCGTCGTGGATGGAGTCACAGCTGTGACATACGTCTATCGAAAGGTGTCCTGGTGACTCCGCAGCAGATTCTCTCCACTCTCACTAACGCCCTCAGGAACGCCGATTTCGTCGTGCACGACAACGACGACGATCTCACCCCGTCACCGTTCCCTGGTGACGCCATCGCGTACATCTACCGTGACCAGGTGGAGTTGTACCTCGTTAAGGGTTCCCTCCACGATGGGCTCAAGCCGGACATGGCCGCCGACCGCGCCGCAGCGGCAATCGACGCCGCTGGCCTGAACGCAGGGCCTGACCCGGCCAGCGCGCTGCTCACTGGCAGGGTCGTCGTGACGGCCTCCTGATCCAATGCCCCGTCCGGTTCCCTCAAGGGAGACGGGCGGGGCTCCGGTTCGACCGTCAGCACCGACGATGTCTGCTGTACGAATGTCACACCAACTTGTCCGTGCTCATTGCTGCAGTATGGCCTGTACCACTCTTCGCCTTACACCCGCCTGGCTGGTCCCAGGATCAGGCGTAACCTCGAATAACGTGGCCTTCTCATCTACGGCTCGAGGGCCGTGGTCGAGAGCAAGCGCTGCTGCTCAACCGTGACGCCGTGCGGGACGATCAGACTGCGTGAGGGGGCGTTGCTGTACTTCCTGCCGTAGCGGCAACCGACAGCAACCCGCATATACGGTGGCAAGCCGACCCGGAGCGCAGGGCCGCCAGGCCCGAGCACCGGAAGCGGCGCGGCAGTCTGACCTTCATGAGGAGGTTGCCACCGGCGGGCATTTACCTCCGCGGGAACTGGCTTGCCCGCTAGAATGTCCCGTGTGGAGCGGGTTGAGTTAGTCGTCACTACTGAAGACCCAGAGATCGCTGAGCTATGTAGACTTTATTGGGCAGTTGACGCCGACGGTGAGTATCTACACACAGTCAAAGAGTTGACCGAGAGGTACGGACTTCGTTCCGGTCAAGTCAACCAGCTTGTCCGCCAGAATTCTAATGCGTTCACTCTTGAGCCTCGCTGCCCAAGGTGCGGAGACGGCTTCCCCGTTCAGAGCCGAAGCGACCTCGCCGCATCCGCACATCGATTTCCTGCTTCGTGTAGCGGATGCCAGTCTGAGCTTGCAGCCATACGGCAGCGCGAAACAGCGGCAATTGAGGCGACGCGTCGCGCAGCGATTCAGGCCAACTTCCCCGTCGAGAACGATGAACTTATAGCTGTCAAAGAACTCGACCTTCGTTCGGCGGTTGCACTTGCCTCTCTCCTTCGGGATGGCGAAAACGCCAACGATGGCATCATCACCCCTCTTTCCATGCGAAGTCAGAGGCTCGCACCAACGCATTCGCTGACCATAGAACTTGCACGATCAGTTTTCGAAGAGGGCCTGATAGGCATTCATTCGAGCAGTCCACCCGAAGCCTTTGAATGGGGAGAAGACTCCCAGCCCGTACGTTTCTTCATAGACAAGGTTACCTACTATGTGTCCGGGTCAGGGCCGCTTGCGGGTCGGGTAGTTCGAGCTGAAGCAGAATTCGAATCCATATGCAGCTTCGAGGACTGGCCGTCCGAGTGGGTCACCGAGATGCCAGTACTCTGGATGGAGGTCGCTGTTGCTGAATGTGTCTCCTATCTCCTGTTTTGCCTGTCTCAACACGGCCTCGATTTTAGTCCGGGAGAGCAAACCCTCGCCACCATGCGCAAAGGGCTCGGATGGTTCAGCATTGGCCAGATGTTCAACTTCATATGGCGGGCGGCGCGAGATGCTTCCGCATATCGCTCTAGAGAACGCGTCACAAAGAGCCAGGCCGCAAATAGTGCGATTACTCGCCTCAGAACAGGAATAGAAAAAGCTTACGCCGAAGGATGGTCGATTAAACCGTATGGTCGCGACACCAGACTGCCAATATCGACAATCTCGCATCTGCTCTTCTCTGTTTGCCTAAAACTAGCCGACCCATTGGCCTTCAATCCACTCGCCGACTCCTCTCGATCCCCAGTTGCGTTGAGATGGAGTAATCTTACCGCAGAAGGGTTTGAGCGCTTAATGTTCGCGCTAGCGTCGGAGGCGGAGGGTTATGCAGAAGTAGACTGGCTCATGAAGACGACTGCCCCTGACCATGGGAGAGACATAGGTGCAGTACGTCTCAGAAATGATAGCCTGAGCGGATACACCCAAGAGCGAGTAGTGATTCAGTGCAAACACTGGCTTTCTCGATCCATCAAAGCTGAAGACATCTCCGGAGAGGTTACCTCGATAGATCATTGGGAGCATCCTCCTGTAGATGTTCTCATATTCGCAACGAGCGGCCGCTTCACCGTAGATGCCGTTTCTTGGGTCGAGAGACATAATGCAAAAGGAACTCGCCCTCGCGTGGAAATGTGGAACGACGCCAAGCTGGAGTCGCTCCTCTCCGATCGCCCTCACCTGGTTCTAGCTTTTGAACTGCGCTAACGACTGGACGCGTATTTACCACACGTCATGATCACCAAGCTCTACCGCGACCTCCTGGCCAAGGGCAGCAAGGATGCAAGCCGCTCAAGGTCTCAACGGTCACCCACACCCATGCGATCCTCCGCCGCGCCTTCCGCGACGCCGTACTCGTCCACGAGTTCATCAGCAGTTCACCGATAGAGAAGGCCAAGCGTCCACGAGCGGACCTCGACGGCAAGCGCATCACCTTCAAGGGCTCCGTGGGCGTCATGGAAGGCCAGCGCGTCGAGGGCACCACGAAGAGCGGCAGGACGCGCGTGGTGACCATCGACGACACCACAGTGACCGTCCTCAACTGGGCCGCCATGTATGAGCCAAGCGCACCGACAACTTCCCCCATCAGCGCCGGGAGTTGCAAGAGGAAGGCGTCTATAGCCTCAAAGTGGCCGACGCGGATGCAGAGCGCTGTTAGCAACAGTGTTAGCAGAAGCCCCCCGCGATCACGCGAGGGGCTTCTGAGCTGGAGCCGCCTTGGGGATTCGAACCCCAGACCCCTTCATTACGAGTGAAGTGCTCTGACCGACTGAGCTAAGGCGGCACGCCGCGAACGGCTGCGAAGAGTCTACAGGAGCCAGAAGGGTTCTCGCTCCGCCCTAACCTCCCCCAAGCCCGCCCCGCCCTCACCCCTCCCCGTACGTAGAGTCATACGCCTTTCGAGGCCCGCACACGCTCGCCTTGGAGCACGAGCACCGACGCCCGCCCTCGTTCAACCGCACCACCACCGAGTCCGACGGCACGTTGTGCCCGACCACCGTCCCCGCCCCCTGCGGGGTGTCCACGGCCACCCCGACTCGCGGCGCCGTGGCGCGGAACTCCTGGTACAGCGGGTGCTCGTACTTCAGGCAGCACATCAACCGCCCGCAAGCCCCCGCGATCCGCAACGGGTTGACCGGAAGGTCCTGGTCCTTGGCCATCCGGACCGACACCGGCTCGAAGTCCTTCAGGAAGGTGGCGCAGCACAGGTCGCGCCCGCACGGCCCGATCCCGCCCTGCAGCCGGGCCTCGTCGCGGGGGCCGATCTGGCGGAGTTCCACCCTGGCCCGGAGGTTGCGGGCCAGGTCGCGTACGAGTGCGCGGAAGTCGACCCGGTGCGGGGCGGAGAAGTAGACCGTGTAGACGTTGTCCTTGTCGAGGTAGTCGACGCCGACCACCTTCATCGGCAGGCTGTGGCGTTTGATGAGGCGTTTGGAGACGCTGCGGGCCTCGGCCCGGCGGCGCTTGTTGGTCTCGTCGCGTGACAGGTGTTCCTCGCCCGCCGGGCCCGCGCACACCGGCAGCCCGGTGATGTCCTCGCTGGTGTACTGCGGCGCCCACACGCACTCCGCGACCTCCGGGCCGGCGTCGGTCGGGACCAGCACCTTGTCGCCCACCTTGGGGCTGTGGGAGCCGGGGTCGAGGTAGTAGAGCCTCCCGTAACGGGTGAAGCTCACGGCCATGATCATGCCCATGGGCTCGTGCTCGCCTCCTGACGGCCTCGGGGGTTCTTACGGCCTTCGTTGACACACTACGTGTGCGGAGGCGAAAGCGAGAGGGGCGGGTCACGCGATCAGCATGCTTGCCCGATCCCGGGATCGACGCCGAACCGCTGGCGGAGATCGACGGCAATCCTCATACAAGTCGGATCGACGCCGAACGAGATGCCCGGCAAAGGGCGCAGCCCGGCCACGACGTCCTCGGACGTGACCTGGTCCCCGACCATGAGCAACGCGAGGCGGACGAGGCCGATCTGGTGCTCGGCGAAGATCTCCGCCACGTCGACCCGTTCGCGGGGCAAGCCGGGGACGAGACTTCCACATCACAGAGACGCTCCACCGCCTCATCTGCTGCCTCGCGACGCTAGACGCGCAACGCCAGCATCATCGACTCGACGGCGATCTGCGGGTTGACGTTGAGGTCGAGGCGCTCGCGGCACCTCATCACCGCGTCGATGCGGCGCAGCGTCTCTTCGGGCGTCGTGGTGCGGGCGAGCTGGTCGAGGTCGAACCGGAGGTCGTCGTTGGCCAGTTCCACCGACGCCCCGAGCTGCATGGCCAGCACGTCGCGGTAGAACCACACCAGCTCCAGCAGCGCCGCGTCGAGCGAGTCGCGCTTGATGCGGGTGGCCCGGGACTTCTGCCGGTCCTCCAGCTCCTTCAGTGCTCCTGCTCCGCCGCGTACGAGGCCGCGGTTGAGGCCCTTGCCCGTGGAGCCCTCGCCGTAGATCTTGCGCAGCTCGCTGGTCTCGTTCTCGTTGAGCGCGGCGGTGGCCGCGGCGGCCTCCTCCTCGGCGGTCTTGACCAGGCGCTCGGCCGCGGAGACGCACTCGCCGACGCCGGTCAGCGAGCGCGGGATGGCGAGGACGGCCTCGCGCCGGGCGCGGACGCTCTCGTCCAGCGCCAGCGCGCGGGCGCGGGGCAGGTGCCCCTGAGCGGCGCGGGCGGCGAAACGCGCGACCTCAGGGGGTACGGAGTCGCGCGTGGCCAGGACGTGCGCCACCGCCGCGGTGGTCGGCGTGGTCAGCGTGACGAGCCGGCACCGGGACCGGATGGTGATCATCAGGTCGTCGGCGGCCGGGGCGCAGAGCAGCCACACCGTGCGCGGCGGCGGCTCCTCGATGGCCTTGAGCAGGGCGTTGGCCGCCGACTCCGTGGCCCGGTCGGCGTCCTCGAACAGGATCACCCGCCAGCGGCCCTGCGTGGGCGCGCCCGCCGCCCGCAGGATCAGCTCGCGGGTCTGCTTGACGCCGTACGAGAGCCCGGCGGGACGCACCTGCTCCAGGTCGGGATGGGAACCGATCAGCACCTGGTGGCACTGGTCGCAGTGGCCGCAGCCCGCGTCGGGGCAGAGCAGCGCCGCCGCGAACGCGCGCGCCGCGTCCTCACGACCGGCTCCCGGCGGACCGGTGAACAGCCAGGCGTGGGTCATGCCCGCACCGCGCCCGCCTCCGACGACCTCGGCCGCGGCCCTGGCCGCCTGCGACAGCACGGCGACGGACTGGTCCTGCCCTACCAAGTCATCGAAGACGCCCACGTGACAAGGCTAGTCGCGGATGGCGGGCATCGTGCCCGTGACGTCTTCGGCCTCGCGGGGCACCGGATCGGGCAGGATCTCGCGTACCCGATCCTGCACCGTCTGGGTGATCTGCTCCGGCGGGAGCGTGCCGTCGGCGACCAGGTAGCGCTCCGGCGCGGCGGCGGCCAGCGCACGGAACTCCTTGCGCACCCGCTCGTGGAAGTCGAGCGGCTCGGACTCGATCCGGTCGGCCGCCCCGCCGAGCCGGGCCAGCCCCACCTGCGGCGGGGTGTCGATGAGCACGGTCAGATGCGGGACGAGCCCGCCGGTCGCCCAGGCGTTGACCTTGGAGACGTCCTCGGGGTCGAGCGAACGACCCGCCCCCTGGTAGGCCAGCGAGGAGTCGACGTAGCGGTCGCACACCACGATCGCGCCCCGGTAGAGCGCCGGCCGGATGACCTTCTCGACGTGCTCGGCCCGGTCGGCGGCGTACAGCAGCGCCTCGGCCCGCCCCGACAGGCCGCGTTCGGCGGCGTCGAGCAGGATGGCGCGCAGCCGCATGCCGACCTTGGTCGCGCCCGGCTCGCGGGTCTGCACCACGTCGTAGCCCTGGTCGCGCAGCCAGATGGCGAGCATCCTGGCCTGGGTCGTCTTGCCCGACCCCTCGCCGCCCTCGAACGCCACGAACAGCCCCGGCACCCGTTCGGCCGGCTCGCTCCTGAAGCTCTTGCCGCGCACGGCCGTGATCAGGTCGGCCAGGATCGGCACGCCCTTCCTGTCGTCCATGTGGCGCAGGCCGAGCAGGCCGACGACGACCGCCAGCACACCGCCGAGCAGGAGCACCAGGTTGGTGCCGTTGAACTCGTAGCTCAGCGCGCCCAGGCCGACCCCGCGCTGACCGAACAGCGCCGCCAGCGGGTTGGCCACGGAGACCACCAGCAGCAGCGTCACCCGGGCCGTGGACTGCAGGAACGAGAACGTCCGCCCGCGCAGCTGGTCTTCGACCTCCAGGCCGATGAGCGTGTAGCCGATGATCCACGCGATGCCGGCGCACGCCCCGAGCATCACGGTCAGGATGACCACGATCACCAGGTTGTGGATCAGCGCGATGGCGGCCAGCACGAGCCCCGCCACGACCAGCGACAGCCCGAACAGCCGCCGCCGGGACAGGCCGCTGAGCAGCCGCAGCCCGAAGAACATGCCCAGCGCCATGCCGACGAAGACCGCGCCGAACACCACACCGTAGGCCGCGTCGCCGCCGCCGAGGTCGGTCACGTACAGCTTGGCGACCCCGATGACCGCGCCGCCCGCCGCGAACGCGCCGAGCATGCCGATGATCAGCCCGCGGACCAGCCGGTTGCCGCCGACGAACCGCCACCCCTCGACGATCTGCCGCAGCACCGAGGGCGTGGAGATCGCGCCGTCGCGCCGGGGGATGTCGCGCAGCGTGAAGATCAGGGCGGCCGACACGAGGTAGGCGCCCGCGTTCACGATCAGCGGCAGGGCGGTGGGGTCCAGGCCCGCCAGCAGCGGCAGCACGCTGCGGCCGACGTCGGCCACCACCGACAGCATCGCGAACAGGGCCGCCGCGATCGGCGCGGTCCCGTACGTGACCAGCAGGTTGAGCTGGTTGGCCGACTCCAGCTGTTGCTTGGGCACAAGGTTGGGGACGGTGGCGTCCTTGGCCGGCACCCAGAACAGGTTGACGCACTCCACCAGGACCGTGGCGATGATCACCCACTGGTAGCTGTTGACCAGCGGGATCGACAGCACCACGGCGAAGCGGGCCACGTCGGAGACCACCATGGTCAGCCGCCGGTCGAACCGGTCGGCGAACGCCCCCGCCAGCGGCCCGAGCAGCACGGCGGGCAGCATCTTGGCGACGAACACGCCGCCGATGGCGAGCGACTGGGCGCGGAAGTCGCCCTGGGTGAGGTTGCCCGCCAGCGCGGTGAGCGCGAGGAGGTTGAGCCAGTCGCCCAGGCTGCACACCGACATGGCCGCCCACAGCCTGCGGAAGGGGGCGTTAGCCAGCACGTGAGCCTGTCGGCTTCGGCCGATGGCGGTCATCAGATCCTCCCGTGGATACTCCGGGCTTCAGCCCGGACAGGAAACGGGAGCGGGACGGCCGTCAAGGCCCGAGCGCGCGGTGACATCAACTTCTCCCCGGGCGTTGTATGTATAGCCGTCTGCCCGCTGGAGCAGACGCAGGTGCTTCCATGAGGTCTTGACCGGGCCACTGCTGGTTTGCACGGTGTGGCTTCCGCTGCTGCGCACGGCGACCCGCCCCGTGTGCGTTCCGGCGTGTTTGCCCGCCGGGACGACGGCACGGACCAGGTCACCGGTGGCGAAGCCGTGGATCTGCTTGATGCGCGGCATCCGCAGCCGGGGAAAGCCGAACCGGTCGGTGCGGGTACGACAGTGCGTGCCGCGCCCGCCCGCCGCAACGATCAGAACCCTGCCGGGCCAGCCCCGCACCTCCTTCAGATCACCGACATGCAGGGCGTCCAGCGTGTGCGACTTCGGCATACCGGTACGGGACCGGTTCCACTTCGTCCGCCCGCCCGACGCGGTGGCCACGGGCAGGCCGGTCGCCTCCAGCGCCCGCCACAGCACCCACCGAGTGGCGTTGAGCGCCGCCGCGTCCCGCAGCGGCGCTTTCGCCCGAGCCAGCACCTTGGCCAGGATTCCCGGCCGTCCGGCCAGGAACACCTCGACCGGGGCGGCGCTCTTGGCCTGGTTACACGGGACGCACACCAGCGCCAGGTTGCTGATCCGGTCGGAGCCGCCGCGCGAACGCGGACGGATGTGGTCGATGTTCAGCGGCACGCCGGACGCGCCGCAGTAGGCGCACCGACGGCCCCACTTCGTCAGCAGGTACTCGCGCGCCTCGTACCCGGCCAGCGTGCCCTGCTGGTACTCCACTCCTTCGAGCGGCTTCCCGGCGGACAAGGTGTGGGTGTCGAACGCGACCCACTCCACATGGACGGCGGTGACGGGCGCCCAGCGCGACAGCCGGGCCACCCAGGACAGGGTGGTGTCCACGCGGTGCCGCAGGGACGGCGCCAGCCAGCCCTTCGGCTTGGCCCGGTTGAGGAATCGGGGGGCGCGGTAGCGCAGGTTGCGGGAGCGGCGGCCCCGCCGGTAGGCGGCCCGGGCGGCGAGCTTGTCGCGGATCTTGCCGCCCCGGTGGTCGAGTCGGATGCCGTACAGGCCGGTACGGATGCCTTCCCCGGCACGGAAGACCGCGATGCCGGTGTGCTGGGAGCCGGGGTCGATGCCGGCCTCGACGCCCTGCACGACGGAGTCGGCGGCAGCGCGATCGCGCAGCCGGATCACGAACGGGGTGTGCCGTACCACCACGGCCCGGCCGGACGCAAGCAGGCGGCGAGCGCGGGCGGGATGGCACGGGTCGAGCGGATGGCCGTGCCGGTCCAGGACGAACACGACGGGTGCGGTCTCACGACCGCGAACTCCCCTGGCGGGGGTGACGCCGCCGGGCGCAGGTGAACGCTGGGCGGTCTCTCCTCGACCATGTTCCACGCCGGGTGCCGCTGTGGATGCCCCTGGGGGTGTCGTTGCGGCGCCGGTGAGCCGTTTCGTCCCTGCTCCGGGGTTGTCTGCTCCCACCGGTTCGAGTGCCTGGCGCTGGAGAAGCACGCCAGGGTCGGTCTGCTGTCCTACGTGAAACGTAGCCACCTTGATCACCTCCCATGCTGGTGGCTGGGTCTGGTCACTCAGGCCCGCCCCGCTGTGGGGGCGAGCCCCGGCGTTCAGGCCGGGAGCGAGTGACGATGTCAGCGTATCCAGGTGCTCGCTCAGTGTGGGATGACAGCGACGAGTCTGGAAATAACGGACTGGTCGTCGCTGAGGGTAGTACGTCCATGGCCCGGTGCGCAGGACACACCAGGCGAATGGGCCCCCACTGAACATCGCCGGGGGCCCGCCGCCGTTTCACATCCGCGCCCTGGCCCGTTCGATGACCGGGGCCCAGCGCGACCGGACGCCCGCGGGCAGGTCGAGCTCGTCCCACAGGTCGGCCAGCAGCACCTCGTCGACGTACGCGACCAACTGCTGGGAGTCGCCGTCGCGCAGCAGCGCCGAGTAGGCCTGGCGGCGCTGCTCGCGCACCGACAGGTCGTAGACCCGCTCGCGCACCCGCACCCGGCCGAGCGCCTGGCCGACCGGCAGCCGAGGCAACCGGTTGGGGACGCCGCCGGTGAACTCCACCTTGGGCTCCAGCGCCAGCCGGAACCCGGCGGCGTCGAGGATGCGCCCCGCGGTCTCCAGCGTGGGTGACTTGCGGGCGTGCTCGTAGGCGGACAGCGTGGTGCGCGACGTGCCGCACACCCCTGCCAGCTGCTGCTGCCGCATGCTGGCCTCGTGACGGGCCTGTTTCAGCAGCAGGGCGCCGCGTGCGGCCCAGAAATTGACGTCGGGCAGCCCTCCACCGGGGGAAGACATGAGTGACCACCTCCGAAGTATCCGGCGGGATACTACAGCATGTAGCCATTCCGTCGCAGCCAGTTAGCGAATCTCCAGCAACGTGATCTCGGGCGGCGCCCCCACCCGTACCGGCGGGCCCCAGAACCCGGCGCCGCGCGTCACGTACACCCGCACCCCGTCGACGGTGGCCAGCCCCGACACCACCGGCTGCTGCATGGGCACGATCAGGTTGAACGGCACCATCTGCCCGCCGTGCGTGTGACCGGACAGCTGCAGGTCGACGCCGTGGCGGGCGGCCTCGGCCACCTGCACGGGCTGGTGCGCCAGCAGCACCACCGACCGGCTCTCGTCACGGCCGCCGAGCGCCGCGGCGAAGTCGGGGCCGTCGCCCGCGGTCGCGCCGGTGACGTCGTTCACCCCGGCCAGGTCCAGCACCGCGCCCTGGTGCCGGATCTCCACCCGCTCGTTGCGCAGCGAGCGCACCCCCAGGTCGCTCAGCTCCTCGACCCACTCGTCCGGCCCGTTGGCCGTGTAGTACTCATGGTTGCCCGTCACGAAGTAGGCCCCGTACCGGGACTCCAGTTCGCGCAGCGGCCGGGCCAGCGGCCCGAGCGCCTCGACCGTGCCGTCGACCATGTCGCCGACGATCGCCACCACGTCGGCCTCCAGGCCGTTGATCATGCGGACGATCCGTTCGGCGTGCGCCTTCCCGGTGAGCGGCCCCAGGTGGATGTCGCTCACCACGGCGAACCGCAGCCCGCTCAGCCGGGAGTCGAGCCCCGGCAGGGTGACCGAGGCCCGTTCGATGACCGGGTCGCCCAGCGCCCGCGTCACCCCGTACCCGACCGTGCTCAGCGCGCCCACCCCGGCGACCAGCGCGGTGGCCCGCCCGAGGAACAACCGCCGGCCCGGATCGGCGGGCACGCCGGCGGGCGGCTCCGGCTCCGGCGGCCCGCCCACGGGCACCTTCGCCGGCTCCTTGACGGGCTCCCGCACGGGCTTCCCGGCGCGCAGCACGACCCCCGCCACCGCCCGCGGCACCTCCAGCGCCAGCAGGATCCAGAACAGGTAGAACATGATCGCGATCCACATGTAGCCGGGCCAGGCCAGCCACGACAGCCACGGCACCCGCATCCCCGCGAAGGTGATCACCACGAGCGCGAACAGCCCGGCCGCCACCCACGTCAGCCGCCGGCGCGCCACGCCCGGCCGCGTCGTCGCGCGCACCAGCCGGTGCCACAGATAGCAGTGGACCCCGACGAGCACGCCCAGGACCAGGAGCAGGAAAGCCACGCCGTCATGCTATGAGCGCCCGGCCACCGGCGCGTACGCCCCCTGAGAGCCCTCTCAGGACTTGGCGGCGGGCTTCTTCTTCGCGGCCGGCGCCTTCTTCGCCGGGGCCTTCCGCGTGGTCGTCTTCTTCGGCGCGGGCGCCCGCCCCCGCCGATCGGCCAGCAGCTCCGCCGCCCGCTCGATGGTGATCTCCTCCACCGTGTCGCCCTTGCGCAGCGAGGCGTTGGTCTCCCCGTCGGTCACGTACGGCCCGAACCGGCCCTCCTTGACCACGACCGGCTTCTTCGAGTTCGGGTCCTCGCCCAGCTCACGCAGCGGCGGCGCGGCCGCCGCCCGGCCCCTGCCACGCTGCTTCGGCTGCGCGAACAGCTCCTTGGCCTGGTCGATCGTGACCGTCAGCAGGTCCTCCTCGGACCCGAGCGACCGCGAGTCGGTGCCCTTCTTCAGGTACGGGCCGAACTTGCCGTTGTGCGCCACCACCTGCTCGCCGTCGAGCTCGCCCACCACACGCGGGATCGACAGCAGCTTCAGCGCGTCGTCCAGCGTGATCGTGTCGAGCGACATCGTCTTGAACAGCGAGCTCGTGCGCGGCTTCGGCGCGTCGGCCTTCTTCGTGCGCCGCTTCGGCGCGCCCTCGGCGGGCGGGGCCTCCTCCGGCAGCACCTCCGTCACGTACGGCCCGAACCGCCCGTCCCTGGCCACGATCATGTGCCCGGTCACCGGGTCGGCGCCCAGCTCGCGGTCGCCGGTCGGACGCGAGATCAGCTCCTCGGCCTTCTCCGCCGTCAGCTCGTCGGGCGTCATGTCCTCGGGGACGTTGACGCGGGTGCCGTCACGATCGAGGTACGGGCCGTACCGGCCGACCCGGATGACGATGTCCGTGCCCCTGATCGGGAAGGAGCTGATCTCCTTGGCGTCGATGTCGCCCAGGTCGCTGACCATCTCCTTGAGGCCCTCGTCGCCGTCGGAGCCGTAGTAGAAGCGCTGCAGCTCCGGCACCCGCTCCGCCCGGTCGTTGGCGATGTCGTCGAGCACCTTCTCCATCTCGGCCGTGAAGTCGTAGTCGACCAGGTTGCCGAAATGCTGCTCCATCAGGTTGACCACGGCGAACGCCAGGAACGACGGCACCAGCGCCGTGCCCTTCTTGAACACGTAGCCCCGGTCGAGGATCGTGCCGATGATCGACGCGTACGTCGACGGGCGGCCGATCTCGCGATCCTCCAGCTCCTTGACCAGCGACGCCTCGGTGTAGCGGGCCGGCGGCTTGGTCGAGTGGGCGGCGACGTCCAGCCGCGAGACGGTGAGCGCGTCGCCCTCCGCCAGGTTGGGCAGCCGCTTCTCCGAGTCGTCGCGGTCGGTGGACGGGTCGTCGTGACCCTCCACGTACGCCTTGAGGAACCCGTAGAAGGTGATCGTCCGGCCGGAGGCGGCGAACTCGACGTCCTCGCCCGACGACGACCGGCCGCTCACCCTGACCTGGATCGACTCGCCGACCGCGTCCTTCATCTGGGACGACACGGTGCGCTGCCAGATCAGCTCGTACAGCCGGAACCTGTCACCGCTCAGCCCGGTCTCGCCCGGCGTGCGGAACTCCTCGCCGGACGGCCTGATCGCCTCGTGCGCCTCCTGCGCGCTCTTGACCTTGCTGCTGTAGGTGCGGGGCTTGTCGGGGACGTACGCGGCGCCGTACAGCTTGATCGCCTGCGAGCGCGCGGCCTGCACGGCCGTCTCCGACAGGGTGATGCTGTCGGTGCGCATGTAGGTGATGTAGCCGTTCTCGTAGAGGAACTGCGCCACCTGCATCGTGTACTTGGCGGAGAAGCCCAGCTTGCGGCTGGCCTCCTGCTGCAGCGTGGTCGTCCGGAACGGCGCGTACGGCTTGCGCGTGTACGGCTTGCGCTCGACGGACTTGACGGCGAACGACGCGTCGCGCAGCCGCGTGGCCAGCTCACCCGCGGCCTGCTCCGACAGGTGGAGCACGTCGGCGTTCTTCAGCCGGCCCGTGCTGGCGAAGTCGCGGCCCTGCGCCACCCGCTTGCCGTCGACGCCGACCAGCGACGCGGTGAAATCACGCGGCCGCTCCTCCGGCTTGCCGCTGTCGAACAGCGCCTGCAGGTCCCAGTAGTGAGCGGCGGTGAACGCCAGGCGCTCGCGCTCGCGCTCCACCACCAGCCTGGTCGCCACCGACTGGACGCGACCGGCGGACAGCCGCGGCTTGACCTTCTTCCACAGGACGGGGCTGACCTCGTAGCCGTAGAGGCGGTCGAGGATGCGGCGGGTCTCCTGGGCGTCGACCAGGCGGAGGTTGAGCGTGCGGGGGTTGGCGACGGCGTCGCGGATGGCCTGCGGGGTGATCTCGTGGAACACCATCCGGTGCACCGGCACCTTCGGCTTGAGCACCTCGCGCAGGTGCCAGGCGATCGCCTCGCCCTCGCGGTCCTCGTCAGTGGCCAGGAAGAGCTCGTCGGCGTCCTTCAGCAGCTGCTTCAGCTTGCTGACCTGGGACTTCTTGTCGGGGTTGACGATGTACAACGGCTCGAAGTCGTGCTCGACGTCCACGCCGAGGCGTGCCCACGGCTTCCCCTTGTACTTCTCGGGGATGTCATCGGCCTTCTCCGGCAGATCGCGGATATGACCGATGCTCGACTCGACGATGTAGCCGGCGCCGAGGTACTTCTCGATCGTCTTCGCCTTGGCGGGCGACTCGACGATCACCAGACGTCTTGCGCCGGCGCTGCCGTTGTTGGCTGGCACGCTGCTTCCTACCTCGCTGTTCGCTTGCAGTCCCCCTGCCGGACGCCCGGCATAGATCTGAAAGGTAACCCCTCGCTCGGAAATTTCCTTCCCCCGGGCTACCCACTGGCTTCCGGGTCCATCCACGAGCACGCAGAATAGGGCCCATCGAGCGGCATGGCGCCCTGACTCACCCTGGAGACTAATCGTTGTGCTCGACTACTCCTACATGGATCTCTTCATCCCGCGCGACCTCTCCCGCGAAGCCGCACGTCAGCTGCTGACCGAGCACGCAGAGTACGGCAAGTGGGAGCTCGCCCGCGTACGCAAGCACGCGGACGGCAGCAGACACGTACGCCTCCGACGCAAGATCGTACGGGTGCGCAGCACTCTGGCGCCTCCCGGCTGACATTCGGGCATGGCTTTGCCCGTCCCGGGCCGCGCCCCCGGAACGGGCAAAGCGTTCAGCGCGCGCTGCCTCCCGGAGGCTCCGGGAGGCAGCGGCCGTATGCGGGCTACTTTCTGGCTGTCACCACGCGTCTCGGCGTGAGGGCCGCCCAGACGCGACGCGGCGTTTGACGGTTGTTACTTGCTGGTGGGGCGGAAACGGCGGGTGGCCGAGAACAGCGTCGCGGTCACCGCGAACAGCCCGCCCAGGGCCAGGGCCAGCAGCGAGGCGGCCGACATGCCGGTGACGCCGGCGGGCTGGGCGGCGCTCATCAGCCCGAGGCCGCCGGTGGGCAGGCCCTTGGTGACCGACTTGACGGCACCGCCGACCGGGGTGGCGGCGACCAGGTCGGTGGCCGGGTTGGCGGCGGTGTGCTTCTTGACCGGCTTGGCGGGCTTGGCCGGGGTCGACGGCAGGCCGGGCAGGCCGGGCACCTGCGGCAGGCCGAGCTGGCCGGCGACGTCGCCGACGACCGGGAGGCCGCCGCCGCTCATCTGCTGCCCGGCGCTCCCGAGACCCTGCACGCCGCTCAGCGCGGGCAGCGCGGGCAGCGCGGGAAGGGCGGGGAGGGCGCCGGAGCCGCCCGCGGCGGTCTTGCCGGACAGGTGCTTGCTGTGGCGGTAGCCCGGCTTGGGCTTGCCCACGTGGGCGCCGCCGAGGCACCCGGCGGCGGCGTCGCCCAGGACGGCCACCGCGTTGCCGCAGACGTTCACCGGAGCGGTGATCGGGGCCACCACCTGGTTGCCGCTCAGCACGCCAGAGCGGCCGGACGTCCGGTTGCCGCCGCCTCCCACGCCGTTCTTCGGCGAGACGTGCGCGCCGCCCTTGCACTGGGCGTCGGCCCGGCCGAGCGCCGCCACGGCGTTGCCGCAGGCGTTGATCGGAGCGGTGATCGGCGCGACGACCTGGTTGCCGCTGAGCACGCCGGACCTGCCGGACGTCCGGTTGCCGCCGGCGCCCTTGCCGCCGTTCTTCACCGACACGCCGCCGGTGCACCCGGCGAACGCGTCACCGGCCACGGCGACCGCGTTGCCGCAGACGTTGATCGGGGCCGTGATCGGCGCGACGACCTGGTTGCCGCTCAGCACGCCCGACCGGCCGGACGTCCGGTTGCCTCCGGCGCCGGACCCGCCGCCCTTGTTGTGCACGGTGGCGCCGCCCTTGCACCCGGAGGTGGCGTTGCCGACCGAGTTGCCGCAGATGTTGATCGGAGCGGTGATCGGGGCCACGACCTGGTTGCCGCTGCCCGCCCCGAACCGGCCGTCGGTGTCGTTGCCGGTGGAGCCGCGGTGGTAGCCGTGGCTGTGGTGACGGCGCCCGCCGTCGTTGGTGACGGACGCGCCGCCCTTGCACCCGGCGAACGCGTCGCCGAACGCCGCCACCGAGTTGCCGCAGATGTCGACCGGAGTGCTGATCGGCGCGACCACCTGGTTGCCGCCCAGCACCGAGCTGCGGCCCGAGGTGGCGTTGTCACCGGCTCCCGCGCCGGTGTTGCGCACCGACGCGCCGCCCTTGCAGCCCGCGGCCGCGTCCCCGAAGATCGCCACCGCGTTGCCGCAGGCGTTGATCGGGGCCGAGATCGGCGCCGTCACCTGGTTGCCGCCGATGATGCTGCGGTCGCCCGAGGTGCGGTTGCCGCCCGCGCCGCCCTTGCCCGAGTTGCGCACGGTCGAGCCGCCCTTGCAGCCGGCGTCGGAGCTGCCGAACAGCGAGACCGCGTTGCCGCAGGCGTTGACCGGTGCGCTGATCGGCGCGTTGACCTGGTTGCCGCCGAGCACGCTCGACTCGCCGGAGGTCCGGTTGGGGATGCCGCCCCTGCCCTCGTCGACGACGGACGCGCCGCCCTGCGAGGAGGCGGTGGAGTCGCCGGCCACGCCGGCGGCGTTGCCGCTGATGTCGATCGGCAGCGAGACCGGCAGGTTGACCTGGTTGCCGCCGCCGATGGAGTGGTCGCCGTCGGTGTCGGCCGAAGCCGTGCCGCTGCCGCCGAACGACATGACCGCCACCGCGAGCAGAGCCGCGGGGGTGGAAGCCTTCGCCCATGTACGCATGAGAATGCTCCTACTGATGCTTTCGGGGGAATTACCTGACAGCCCGCGGCCGACCGGAGCCATGCGAGAGCACAGCGGAGACCCCGGGGGCGCGAACCTGCTACTGGAAAGTGATCGACGTGTCACCCGCTGACGGAGGGGAACTCAGCCACGCTCCGCCGCCGGCCAGGAAGGGCCGGAACTCATGGGCGGGGATTAGTCAGGTGAGAAAGAAGGGTCGTCCGCCGCTGCGCGGACGACGGGGGGTCGCACGTAAGAAGGAGCGACGCGCCTCACGTCGAGACGCGGGTCGAACCCGTACCGCGCGACATCCCCCATGTTCGGCCCGAAGGGGCCGTTGCCACCGCCGGTGGGCACCAGACCGTCAGTGTCCAAGATCTGGCCGGCGGGGGACGGTGACGGCAGCCCGTGATCTGACTGGCTGGTGAGCCCGTCGACCGTCAGCCCCGCCATGGCCTCGGCGTCGTCGGACGCCACGACCGCGAGGGGTGCGCCGGCTCCTGTCGCCGCGGTGGAGTCCGCGGCCGCCGGAGCGGCGGAGAGCATCTGGAAGACCACGGCGAGCAGCCAGCCGGCGGCCACAAGACCGCCGACTGTCACCGCTCGCACCAGGACCCGACGGGCGACGGCCGCGAACCGCGCCATCCGGTCAGCCCGGCGGGTGCCGGTGGGCACGCTCCGCACAGCGAGGGACCGCTCCCTCTGCCGCCGTGCGGTCATGCGTGCCACGTGACCTCCCGAAAAGACGACCGGCGCCAAGGCCGGTCGTGTGACTACCCCTCAACGGTCCGTAACCGTAGCAGCACCCAACGTTGTCGCAAGCCTTTTTCACCGGAGATCCAGAAACTGGTCAAGCCCGCCCGCCCAAACCCCCGCGAACCACCCCCGCACCCCATGACAGGGTCTGCTCCCGGCGACCTGCCCCCCACATCCCCACCGGTTCCCGCCCACACGCACGCCGCGCCCGGCGTCTCTCCGGATACCTGGTATGACGCACCCCGAAAGGTTTGCTAACCTTACGGAGCCGACGCGAGATGACGGTCTCACGTGCAGGCACCACGTCCGGGTGGCGGAATAGGCAGACGCGCTAGCTTGAGGTGCTAGTGCCCTTTGCGGGGCATGGGGGTTCAAGTCCCCCCTCGGACACACACCGCTCGCACATGTGGGGGTTCCGGATTGATCCGGGCCTCCACATATTGCTTTTCTGGGTAGTACGTGAGCTTCAGCCCGAGCTGGGTGTAGAGGGCGGCCTTGTCGTCCGGGTCCGCCTCACCTACCAGCCGTACCACGTCCCCGACCTCCTCGATCATCGACCTGATCTCGGCGACGCTGATGCGCTGCGCGGCCGGTGCCGCCTTGAGCTCTCCCTCCAGACGGGCGCGTTCGCTCTTCGTCTCGTTGATCCATCCGGCGATCTCGATGGGGTCCCCTCCGGCGTCGAGGGCGGAGCGATACTGATTGAGCTTGCGATCACACTTCGACAGGCGTTTACGCAGATCGATCAGGGCCGCCTCGTTGGGATCGACCACCTGCTCAGCCATGGCCGCGATCGTGCGTTCCAGCGAGTTCGGCCCGAACTCGGTTCCCAACCAGCCATCGACCTCATCCAAGATCTCCGACTCCCGCAGATAGACGACCTTGGGATGGTCGAGCTCGTTGACGATGGCGTACTGAGCGGGGAAGCGGCATCGGTAATACGCCTGATGGTTGTTCCAGTTGCCTTGCATCCGGCGCTCGCAGTACCCGCAGAACAGCACGCCTCGGAAGGCGTACGGACGCCGGGTGGGGTGCGGACGCTGGCTGAACTGGCCCCTGGCACGTGTGGCGAGGATCTCCTGGACCCGCTGATACTCCTCGACGCTCACGATCGCGTCATGAACGGGATGCTCCGACCAGATCCACTGGTCCTTGGTGTTCCACCGCTGCTTGGTCGTCGTGCCCAGCGCGACGTTCTCCACGTCCAGGAGGATCTCGTCCTTACGCTGCTTGTTCCACACCTGATGACCGGTGTAGCGCGGGTTGGTGAGAATGACCCGGACGGCGTACTTGGACCACGCCCGCTGATCGCGGTGCTTGTTCCGCCCGGGATCGCTGGCCGAGGGCGACAAGATGCCCTGCAACGTGAGGTCCTCGGCGATGTCCAGATAGCCCCGGCCTTTGGGAACTCGCTGTAGATCCACCGCACCACCCGAGAGGTGACCGGATCGGCCGCGAGCCGCCGCAGCCTCCGCCCATCAGCCGCCTTACCGGGGTTCGGGTGGGGACCTGCGTCTTGGAGGCTGTAGCCGTACGGCGGACGTCCGCCCAGAAATCTGCCTTCGGTCGCGGTGATCGCCGCCGTGGCGGCACGTACCCGGATCTTGATGCGGTTCCGCTCACCCTTCGACAGCCCGCCGAACACACCCATGATCATGTCGTGGGCCTCGTTCGCCGGATCGATCGGCCCGCCGACCTCGGGCACCCACAGCGGCACGCCGAAGTGCTCGAACAACGGGAAGGTGAGGCTGTACTGGTTGCCGTAGAACGCCCGCTGCGGCTCCCCGATCACCACCGCGTCGAAGCCTCGCCGCGGGTCCTTCAGCTCCTCGATCAGCGCCGCCGCGTGCGGCCGGAGCTGCCAGGGGATTGAACGAGACTTGTCGACGTCGAAGAACTCCGCGACGACCTCCCCGCCCCGCGACTCGATCAGCGCCCGTGCGCGGTGCAACTGCCAGGCCCGTGAGGCTTCCGGGTCCTGGTTGTCCTCGGTCGACACCCGGCCGTAGAAGCCGAACCTGATCGTCATCTCTGTCGCTCCTTCGCGGTCTGTGGCTGCTTGGCGCGGGCGACGGCTTTGAGCAGGATCCGCAGCAGCACACCGGCCGCGCCGGGGGTGAGCCTCAGCTCCTTGTCCGGCACGACCAGCCGCAGCTCCGTTCCTGCGCCGCTCATGACTCGCTCCTGCTTGGAACGGGTCCCCGCGTCCGCCGCCGACGGGGCCGGACCCAACGGGCCCGCCCGCCCCGGGCGGTCCTCCATGACCCGCGTTCCGCAGCTAATCCATGATCCAGGGCATGTTCGGGTGTGAAACCGCAGGTCGGTGGCTTGCGACGTGGTGGAAACGGCGAAAAGCCCT
>NZ_JBICUQ010000007.1:0-586087 GCF_043198225.1 Nonomuraea sp. NPDC048826
GGGCTTTTCGCCGTTTCCACCACGTCGCAAGCCACCGACCTGCGGTTTCACACCCGAACATGCCCTGGATCATGGATTAGCTGCGGAACGCGGGTTCGACTAGCGCTTCACGTGTTTCTCCGGGTCTCCCCGTAGCGGAGATGATCAACAAGAACCGTGGAACGCGAGAACCCGCAGGTCAGGCCTTAATCCGTTGGATTTCCGCCGTTTGGTACGGGGACCCGTCACCGCACCACTTCCCTGGCTGGTGCGGTGACGGGGAACGATCACCGGGGCGGGTAGCGGTGCCGCGGTGATCGCTCGCAGCCGGCGCGGCCTCTTCGGCTACGACGCCTGACCGCTGGGCTGTGGCGCCTGCCGGACGCCGCGTGACGGGAGGCGGAACAGCCGCGCCAGCCGGCTCAGGCGCTCGCGGTCGCCGCTCACGGTGGCGGCTCCGGTGGTGACCGCCTCCGCCAGCGTCGAGGTCTGACCGATGAGCTCGACGAAGGCGTTCTCACTGATGGTGATGACCAGGTCCGGATGCTGGGCAGGACCGTGCAGCGCCTCGATGGTGCCGTCATCGACGCGGATGTGGAAGACCTCCTCGTCGACGCGGAACTCGCACACCACATGGATCCCGGCGGCGGCGTCGGCGTCGAAGCAGGCCCGCAGGCCCAGCACGGCCCAGCCGGGGTGGAAGGTCTCGTCCTCGCGCCTCTCGTCCATCGCCCATTTCAGGCCCCACCGGGCCAGTTCGAGGATGGCCGGGGCCAGTTCGGCGCCCGCCTCCGTGAGCGCGTAGGCGGAGGTGCGGGCGGGCGGTGGGAGGGTGACCTTGCGGGCGAGCCCTTCGTGTTCCAGGTGTTTGAGCCGGGCCGCCAAGAGCCCGGTGCCCAGGCCGCGAAGGCTCGCCTGCAGATCGCTGAACCTCTTGGGGCCGGTCAGCAGCTCGCGGATGAGGAGCACCGTCCAGCGTTCGCCGATGAGGTCGAGGGTACGGGCGGTCGCGCAATACTGTTTGTATGTCCGCTGCTCCACCCGCCCCATACTAAACTTCGGACTTCCGGTTTCCGAACTCACTGGTTTCCAGGAGCAGGCGGGCGAGCCGGTAGGGATGCGTCAGCATGACGTCGTGGGCGCCCTCCATGGCCAGCGTTCGATACCCGACCTCCACGCCGAAGCGGTCGAAGGGGTAGGTCTGCGGGGTGCAGTAGACGGCCGTCCCGGGGATCTTGTCGACCGCTCCGCTGAGGCGGGTCGTCTCGGTGAAGGTACGCAGCGGCTGGGGGAGTAGGCGCGGGGCCAGCCACGCCACGTCGTCAGGGGCGACCACGCCGAAGAGTTCAGGAGGCGGGGCGGGGATATGGCGCCCGTCACCGGAGGTCTCCGCGGCCGCGAGCACCGCGGCGGTGAAGTCGTCCGGCGCCAGGGTGAGCATGCCGGCGCCATCGGCTCCCGCCCATCCCTCCACCAGGACGATGTGATCGACGGACTGGGGGCGGAGGTCGGCGGCCTCGCGCACGACCAGACCCGCATAGCTGTGCCCGACCAGGATGATCTCGTCCCCGTCGTCGATCGTGTCGAGAACGGCGGCGACGGCTTCGGCGTGATCGTGCAGACCGTGATCGCCCGGATCGCTGAGATCGGGGGTCAGGGTGCGGGCACCCGCGGCGTGCAGGACCGGCAGGACGCGGTCCCAGGCCGACGGGCCATGCCAGGCGCCGTGCACGAGAACGAACGTGGTCATGCGTACTCCTCGGTGTGTAGCAGGGGCAGAACCCGGTCGGCGAGTTCTTCCAATCCCGTCTCCTGGTCGTCGGTGGCCAGGCGGATCACGAGGTGGCGGGCTCCGGCCCGCACGTAACCCGCCAACCACGCGGCAGCCTCGCGTGCGGAGCCGGCGAAGAGGGCCTGGACCTGTTCGACGAGTTCAAGGGGGGTGTTGTAGTAACGCTCGATGCTGGTGCGCAGGTGCTGACGTGCCCGTTCGGGGTCCTCGTCGAGCGTCAAGGTGGCGTAGAAGGCAGGGGTGATCGGACGGGCCGCGCCCTGTTCGACCAGTACGCGTTCCTTCGCGTACGTCGCCGGACTGGGCGGATAGGGGAGCCACCCGTCCGCGAGGCGGGCTGCCCGGCTCAGCGCGGGGCGGCCGCTGCCGGCCAGCCAGATCTCGGGGCCGGACGGGCGAAGGGGCGTAGGCACCAGGTGGACGTCGTCGAAGCTGAAGTGCCGACCCCGGTGAGACACCGCATCGCCGGACCAGAGCCGCCGCATCACGGTGATCGACTCCTCCATGCGACTGATGCGCCGGGCATAGTCGGCATCGACAGCCGCGAACTGAGCTTCGGTGTCCGCGCGCGGGAAGCCGCCGCCCATGCCCGCGATCACCCGTCCGCCTGACAGCCGGTCGAGGGTGGCGAGTTGATGGGCGAGCAGGATCGGATGGCGCAGCGCGGGCAGCAGGACCGCCGTACCGAGCGCGACCCGTTCGGTGACGCTGCTCAGAGCGGCCAGCAGCAGCAGTGGATCGGCTCGGGGCCTGGCCAGGGGGCTGTCACCCGCCCAGACCGAGTCGAAGCCGAGTTGCTCGGCACGTCGCGCGCCCTTGATGAGGGGAGCCGGATCGTGCTCGCCCTGGACCGCGCGCTCGCGCGTCGGCAGCAGGTAGCCGATCTTCACGGGTGCTACTGCACTTATTGGTAATGAAGTGCCCACATCATGAATCGTAAGTCATGGATTCAAAATCCGGTAGCAGTACGTATGCTTCGCCGGATTGCCGCGGAACCGGTCGGCGACACGTCGGCGTGGACGAGGCGAGGGCGGCCGCCCGGTCGGCGGCGCTGAACCTGCTGGCGATCGTCCGCGACGTCACCGGCAGCCTTGACGCGGTCAGGCAGGTCCTGTCCCTGCAGGGGGTGGTCAACGCCGCGCCCGACTTCACCGACCACACCCACGTCATCGACGCCGCGCTCGCGGCGGTGGGGCGTGACGCGGTCGAGCTCGTCGCGGCGTGGGACGGGCGGGTGCGGGTCCGCGAGGCGCCGTTGTGCTCTCTCCTGTTCTACGACGCGTCACGTCCCGGCACCTGTGGTCAACACCAGGGCGTACCGCGACCGGCGCCGGCAGTCCGCCTGAACGCACCGCCGCTTCCCCTCCCGGCCCGCCGGACGAGCCTGAGGCCGGCGCTCAGCCGGAGGACGGCGGGTCCGCCGTGATGCGCTGCAGGTTCTCCAGCCCTCGGGTGAGCGCGAGACCGGCGGCAGTCAGAGCGCGCACCTGCTCGTCCAGCTCGTCCACCCGCTTCTTCAGCGCCAGCAGCTCGGCGTCGAGCGCCGACGACTCCATGAGCATCCGTCCGCCGATCATGGCGATTCACCTCTCCTGCGTCCCTTGCCCTATACGCGTATGGTGAGCGTTCGGCGGCGTTCCGCACAGCGACGAACGTCCCGTGACCGTGGGGACCAAAGGCCCACGTTCGGCTGCTACGGGGTGTCTGCGACGATCACCCATGAGAATCGCCGCCGCACAGTTACGTTGCCCCTGGCTCGACCCGGCGGCCGGGACAGCGAAGGTGCTCGACTTCCTGGGCAAGGCCGCGGCCGAGGACGTCGGATCGGTCGAGATCGACGGACAAGAATTGACTGGATGCCTCTCGCCCGGCACGCCCTCTACGCCCAGGTGAGGACGTGCATGTCTCTGTCTGGCCGGGCTCCGCCCGCTCGACCATCGACATCACCCGGTTCATCGCACGCGAGGGCAGGGTCTACTCCCTGGCCGCGGGCGCGCTGTTCTCCTACGCCGACATCCCCGCCGATTTCCCCTTCCGCGACCAACTCGCCGAATGGACGGCGCGGCTCCTGGAGCGATCTCGTCGCCATCCCGGCCGCCTCCGTCGTCCAGGCGCCCACGTCGGTCAGCCTGGCCGAAGCGGCGACCCTGCCCCTGCCGGGAGTGACCGCGGTGCAGACCCTGGACTGGCTGCGGATCGGGCAGGGAGACAGACTCCTGGTGGCCGACGGCGGCAGGTACGCCTCGATCGCCTCCCAGGCCGGGCCCGTGCCCGACCTGTCGCACCGTCGGGTGCGCACCACGGTCTACCAGGTACGCGAAGACGGCCGCGCGCTCGCCGAACTCGCCGCAGCCGTGGACGCCGGGCGACTGAAGCTCCGGGTCGAGGCGCCGTACGCGATGCAGGACTTCAAAGCCGCGCACGAGCATTTCCAGCGGGGGAGCCTGACCGGGAAGATCGCGTTGATCTTCTGACGTCACCGGCCTGGTTGTGCCCGCGCCGCGGGTGCCCGTACGTCGCCGCCGGCGTGCAGGCCGGCCAGGAGCCGCAGGGTGTCCTCGGCCGGGCTGCCGGGAGCCGCGGAGAGCACCACCAGCTCCAGGCCCGACTCATCCGGCAGCGCGAAGTTCTCCTGATGCAGTTCCAGTTCCCCGACCAGGGGATGCCGGTAGGCCTTGCGCCCGTGGGTCCGTGTCCGCACGTCCGCACGGGCCCACAGGCGCCGGAAGCGCTCGCTGCCCATCGCCAGCTCCCCGATCAACGAGGTCAGGCGCGGATCATCGGGGTACTTGCCGGCCGCCAGGCGCAGGTGCCCGACCACGTCCTGGGTGCACTGGTCCCAGGCCGCGTACAGTCCGCGCTCGGCTTCTTCCAGAAAGACGTGCCGGGCCGTGTTCAGTCCCCTCATGGGGCGGCCGTACAGCAACTCGGCGAGCCGGTTGCCGGGGGCGGCGTCGAGCCGGTGGTCGAGGATGAACGCGGGCGCGTCGGTGACCAGGTCCAGGACGCGCAGCAACTCCGGCCGCAGCCGCCCGGTGGGCGACTTGGCCTTCCGGCGGCGCTGCCGGGCCAGCCGGTACAGGTGCCCGCGCTCGGTGTCGTCGAGTTCGAGGACCCGCGCGAGCGCGTCGAGCACCTGGTCCGACGGCTGCGTGGCGCGGCCCTGTTCGAGGCGTACGTAGTAGTCGACGCTCACCCCGGACAGGTGCGCGACCTCTTCCCGGCGCAGCCCCTGGACACGGCGGCGGCTGTCGACCGGGATGCCTGCCCCGGCCGGGTCGACCCGGGAACGGCGGGTGCGCAGGAAGCCCGCGAGATCGTCCATCGTCCCAGTATCCCCGAGCCCCTGGCGGGGAGGGTGGCCCTGCCGTTCCCAGGAAGCGGGGTCCGACGGAAACAGCGGCCCTGAACGACGGCCGCTCGGACGCGGAGGATCGTGGCATCTGATCCTGAGGAGCACACATGAAGACGCTGATCGTCCATGCCCACCCGGAGCCGCGTTCGCTCAACGGCGCGCTGAAGGACCTGGCGGTGACCACGCTGCGGAAGGCGGGGCACGAGGTACGGGTCAGTGACCTGTACGCGATGGGCTGGAACGCCGTCGTGGACGCCGGCGACTTCGGCTCGTCCGCCTCGAGCCCGCTGCTTGCCGTCGCCGACTCGGGCCGGGCCTTCGACACCGGGACCCTTGCCCCGGACATCCGCGCCGAGCAGGAGAAGCTGCTGTGGGCGGACACGATCATCTTCCAGTTCCCGCTGTGGTGGTACACGATGCCGGCGATCCTCAAGGGCTGGTTCGACCGGGTTTTCACGTACCACTTCGCCTACGGCGTCGGCGAGCACAGCGACGTCAAGTACGGAGAGCGGTTCGGCGAGGGGACCCTGATGGGCAGGCGGGGGCTGCTGTCGGTGACCGTCGGCGGCCGGGAGTCGCACTACGCCCCGCGCGGGATCAACGGCCCGATCGACGACCTGCTGTTCCCCATCCAGCACGGGATCCTGTACTACCCGGGGATCGACGTGCTGCCGCCGTTCGTGGTCTACAACGCGGACCGGATCGACGACGAGGGCTTCCCGGACGTCGCCAAGGCCTGGGAGCAGCGGTTGCTGACCTTGGAGTCGGCCGAGCCGATCCCGTTCCGGAGGCAGAACTTCGGCGACTACGAGATCCCGGCGCTGGAGCTGAAGGAGGGGCTGGAGCCCGCGGGCCGCTCCGGGTTCGGGCTCCACCTATGGTCCTGACCTGCGGGAACGCACCGTGCTCGGCTCCCTGGATGCCGCCCGCGTCGAACGGCACTGCCTCGACCTGGCCAGACAGCTGACCGAGCAGGCGGCAGACCTCGGCTACCAGCGCGTGGTGAGCGGCCCGCCATCGCAGATCGTCGTGCTGCGCACCGACCACGCCGACCGCCTGTCCGCGCGGCTGCGCGCACAAGGCGTGCGCGCGACCGCGCTCGGCGACCGCGTGCGGTTCGGATAGACCGCCAGCACGAGGGAGACCGCCGCGCCCGCCAGGGAGACCTTCCAGAAAAGGGGCGGCGCGGGCGGCCGCGGAGGGGGGATCGCCATGCGGACACTGCTTGCGTCCAGACACTCCGGGCCTCGGCTTCACCGAGGCCCGGCACAAAGATCCGGTACGTGTTGGCGTACCGGATGGTCGTGGATCGGCAAGAGGGCTCGCTGCCTAGCCTTTCTCGAAGCGGACGACCTCTTCCAGCACCGTGCGCATACCGGCGACCCGATCCTGGCCGAGGTGCCGTGCCCACCGCCGCTCGATGTCCCCGAGGATTCGAGCCGCGGCGACCTGCACCTGCATTCCCCGTTCGGTCAATCGGATGATCTTGGCGCGATGGTCGGCCGGATCGGTCGCCCGCTCGACGTAGCCGTGCCGTTCGAGGTCGGCGACCACCTCACCGAGCGCCTGCTTCGAGAGCCCTGAGCGTTCGGCGAGCACGGTCAGCCGCGAGCCCTCGGCGTCGATGAACCGGAACACTGCGCCGTGGCTGAAGCGGACCCCCTTGAACCCTTCCTCGTCAAGCCGCCGGTGCAGGTGCGCGACCGTGACCTCCTTGGCCTGCGTGAACAAGGCGGGAAGCGGGGTCCCGCTCACGCCTCGGTCGCCCTCCCCTCCGGCGGGCGTCGTCATCCTGGCCACCCCTTCTCTCGCGGCAATTCGTCAGGCGACTTGACAATATCGTACCGAAGGATAGTACGGTCGCCTTACTATCTGCGGCGGCTCCGGCTGATCGCGCACCGTCAGCGACGACCCAGAGGAAATGATCATGAGCAGTTCACACCCGCGACGCTTCGAGCCCACCGAGGTCAAGGCCCTGGCCGAGCGGACGAGAGGCCCGGTGCTGACACCCGAGGACGACGGCTACGACACCGAGCGGACCGGCTACCAGCTCGCTCGCCTGCATCGGCCCGACCTCGTGGTCGGCGCGACCGGAGCCGCGGACGTGCGGGCCGCGGTGGAGTTCGCGAGAAGCCACGCGCTCCCGGTGGCCGTGCAGGGCACCGGCCACTCGTCAGCAGGCATCGCCGGTGAGGGCGGCGTGCTGATCAACACCACCCGGATGACAGGTGTCCGGGTGAACCCCGAAACGAACACGGCCTGGGTGGCAGCCGGAACCCGATGGGCCGAGGTGATCCACGAGGCCGCCCCTGCCGGGCTGGCGCCGTTGTCCGGCTCCTATCCGGGCCTCGCCGTGGTGCCCTACACCCTGGCCGGAGGGCTCAGCCTGCTCTCCCGGCGCTACGGTTACGCCGCCGATCACGTGCACGGTATCGACGTCGTCACAGCGGACGGCCGGCTGCGGCATGTTACCGACAAGTCCTACCCGGACCTGTTCTGGGCACTACGCGGCGGCCGGGACAACTTCGGCGTGGTCACCGGCATCGAGATCGGCCTCGTGCCCATCACCACCCTCTACGGCGGATCACTGCAGTATCCCGGCGAACTGGCCGCCGAGGTGTTCGACACCTACCTACGCTGGACGGCCACCGTCCCCGACGAGATGAGCTCATCGATCATGCAGATGTCCTACCCGGACATCCCCGCCTTCCCCGCCGCATTGCGAGGCCGGCAGGCCGTCCATGTCCGCATCGCCTACTCCGCGGACGTCCTCGACGGCGCCGAGCACCTGGTCGAGCCGTTACGGGCACTCGGCCCCATGAGCGACACCCTCGGCGTCCTGCCCTACACGGAAGCCGGGTCCATCTACGCCGATCCACCCTTTCCCGGACACGTCGAAGCCGGTACGGCCCTGCTCGGCGAACTCGACACCACGGCGGTACGCACCATCCTCGATCTGGCCCCGCCACACACGCCGGTGCCGCACATCGTCGAACTGCGTCACCTCGGCGGCCGACTCGCCCTCCCGCCGGCCGCTCCCAACGCCGTCGGCAACCGGGACGCGCGCTACCTGTTCAATGTGATCTCCCGGCTGGAACGCGCCGACATCACCGAGATCCGGCCGGCACACCAGCGCATCCTCGAAGCGCTCGGTCCGTGGAGCACTGGCGGCCGCCTCCTGAACTTCATGAACGGAGAGAACGCCGCCCAGGAGGTGCGCTCGGCGTACGAGCCCCAGGACTACCGGCGCCTCACCGAGATCAAGGCCATCTACGATCCGGACAACACTTTCCGGCTGAATCACAACATCCCGCCCGCTGACGCCGTCAACCTCACATCAGCCTGACCCTCTGCCCTCCGGGGTCGGCGCCTCGTCGTCCGCGACGAGCACTTCGATCATGTCGGTAGCCTGACGCTACTTGCTCGGGTTCGAGCTGCTGCCGCGGATGAAGACATCGCCCGACAGAAGCTGATGAAGGCCGACGCCGATGTCCAGGAGGTGCGGGCCCGGGCCCGCCTGGAGGTCGAACAACAACTCGTCCATGACGCCGGCGAACGCGGCTGGACTCCTGAGGTTGAACGACACACCGCCGTGGCCAGGCGGCTGCAGGCCCTGCTGACCGATCTCGGCGAAGCCCCCGGTCATATGGATGCCCCTGCCTGCCATGGAGCCTTGGCAGCGTCGAACTCCGGGCGATCCCAGATCGAGGACGATTCCGCCGGGTCCACCTCCTGAACAGGTGGTGTTTTTGAACCCTTCCCGTCGCGCATACTGGTGCCAGTCGCCCACGGACGGAGATGCCATGCTGAGGAGGACGACCCTTAACCGGCCCCTGGAGCGTCTCCTTACGGCTCGTGCTCAGCAGGCGCTCGACCTGGCCAAACAGGAGGCCAAGACTTTGGGCCATGACCGCGTCACCGCCGATCACCTCCTGATGGGCTTGGCCCGCCTGGACGAGGGCGTGGCCATCACGACGCTCAGAAGCCTCGGATGCGACCTCACCACACGCGTCCAGGAGACAGGCGTCGACCTTGACCACGTCGTGGAACTGGCCCGCCGCGAGGCCGCCGGGCTCAAGCACCGGTATATCGGCACCGAGCACCTTCTGCTCGGCCTCCTACGCGAGGAGAGAACGGCTGCTGACCTGGGTGTTGACCTGGGACAGACCCGTGCTCAGGTCATCAAAGTTCTGCATGGCAAGGCTGCTCTAACTCGCTACAGCGATTCGCGACCGTTGGACTCCGAGCCAGGGCCGCTTGACAGTGTCCACATAAAGACCGAGATCGGGTTCGGCGTGACCCGGCTCTTGGGCTTTGACCTGCTCCCGCGTATCAAGCAGATCAACAAGGTCAAGCCGTACCGGATCGAGAGCGGCGAGAGCGAGCTGTACCCGCGGCTGACGCCGGCGCTGACCCGGCCGATCCGCTGGGACCTGATCGAGCAGAACTACGACCAGATGATCAAATACGCGACCGCGATCAAGCAGGGCACCGCCTCCACCGAGGCCATCTTGCGCCGCTTCACCGAGTCCGCCTCCCATTCGACCTACCAGGCCATGCTGGAGGTGGGCCGGGCGCAGAAGACCATTCTTGTGGCCCGCTATCTGGGCCTGCGCGAGCTGCAGCGGGAGATCCAGGAAGGGCTCAACGTGGTGGAGTCCTCCAACGGAGCGAACTCGGTGATCTTCTACGGCAAGGGTGGCGACATCGCCACCAACCGGCGCGAGCACTTGGAGATGAGCGTGTTGTGCCTGCGCATCCTGCAGGCCGCGCTCGTGTACATCAACACCCTGATGCTGCAGGAGGTCCTGGCCGACCTCGAACGGGCTGAGCTGCTCAAACCCGCCGACCAGCGCGGCCTGACCCCGCTGTTCTGGCAGCACATCCAGCCCTACGGCGAGGTACGACTGGATGTGGCCAAGCGCCTTTCGCTCGGCGGCGCTGCGCGGGCCGGCGATTCACGTGCAGGCCTGGGGAAGTCGTACAAGGAACTGCGTGTGTTGCGCGGCATGGACTTCGAGATGGCCACTTGCGTCGAGACGACGCTGCCCACGCATCCCCTGCTGACCTTTCCTGAGCGGGAAACGGGGGTCCCGGCGTCGCCGCCGGCTGAGGTTGCGGGACGCCCGGGTGGCTTGACAGCCGCGGTGCAAGGTTGCATGGTTACTTACACATGTAGCTAACCAGTTGGGCGGCTAAGCCAACAATGGACGACGACCGACCGATCTTCCTTCAGATCGCCGAGCTGATCGAGAACTCGATCATCGACGGGTCGCTGGCGGAGGAGGCCCAGGTCCCCTCCACCAACGAGCTTGCCGCCTTTCACCGGATCAACCCGGCCACCGCGGCCAAGGGCGTCAACCAGCTCGTGTCGGAGGGAACGCTCTACAAGCGACGCGGCATCGGCATGTTCGTCGCCGGTGGCGCCCGGGCCAGGCTGCGCGAGCGGCGACGGGAACGGTTCACCGAACAGTACGTGGAACCCCTGCTCGCCGAGGCGCGCAAGCTCGGCATCGGCCACGACGAGCTGATGAAGATGATCGATTCATTCGGTGCGGTTGTCGGGAGGGACCTGGGATGACGGCGGTGGTAACCGCACACGGGGTGACCAAGCGCTTCGGTGACGTCACGGCGCTCGACGACGTGAGCTTCGCGCTGGCCGAGCACACGATCTACGGCCTGCTCGGGCGCAACGGGGCGGGCAAGACCACCCTGATGCAGATCCTCACCGGGCAGGCGTTCGCGTCGTCGGGGAACGTGTCGGTCTTCGACGCGCCACCGGTGGAGAACCCGGCCGTCCTGTCGAAGGTCTGTTTCGTCCGGGAGAGCCAGCGCTACCCCCACGTCTACACCGTGCGCCACGTCTTTCGCACCGCACGCCGGCTGTTTGCGAACTGGGACGACACGTTCGCGCACGGCCTCGCCGCGGACTTCCAGCTACCGGCCGGGCGGCTGGTCCGCAGGCTCTCGCGGGGCATGCTGTCGGCCCTCGGCGTGACCGTCGGGCTGGCCGCGCGGGCGCCCCTGACGTTCTTCGACGAGCCGTACCTCGGGCTCGACCCGGCCGCCCGGCAGCTTTTCTACGACCGCCTGCTCGCCGACTACGCCGGGCATCCCCGCACCGTGGTGCTGTCCACCCACCTCATCGACGAGGTGAGCGATCTGGTCGAGCGGGTGCTGCTCATCGACCGTGGCCGGCTGCTGCTCGATGAGGACGCCGACGACCTGCGCGGGCGGGCGGTGGTGGCCACCGGACGGGCGGAGGCCGTGGACGGGTTCGCCGCCGGACGCACCGAGTTGCACCGCGAGCGGTTGAGCGGCCTGGTCCGGTCGACCATCCTCGATGGGCTCGGACCGCACGCGAAGGCGCACGCGCAGACGCTGAACGTCGAGCTGGAGCCGCTGTCGTTGCAGCAACTCGTGGTCCGCCTGACCGTACCGCCGACGACAACGGCGCCGGCGGACCGGGAGGCCGCCCGATGAACCGCATCCGTCAGGTGGCCCGTCTCCAGATGCCGGCCTGGCCGCAAATCCTGGGCTGGACGTGGAGCATGGTGGCCGTCGCGTTCGGCGTCAACCTGTTGACCTTCATCGCGAACTACGACCCGGGCGACGGCGTGACGACCACCGGCGGCCTGGTCAGCCTGTGCGGCATCGTGATCGGGATGGCCACCGTCTCGGTCACCCAGATCTTCCCGTACGCGCTGGGCATGAGCGTGACCCGTCGGGAGTTCTACCTGGCCTGGTCGCTGCTCGCGGTCGTCCAGTCGGTGCTCTACGCGCTGGCGCTCTGCCTGCTGCGCGCCGTGGAACAGGCCACCGGCTACTGGGGGGTGGGGATGCGCTTCTTCGGCCTGCCGTTCATGGATGACGCCCACCCGGTGCTGCTCCCGCTCTGGTACGCGGTACCCATGCTGGTCATGACCCACCTCGGGATCCTGCTCGGCACGTTGCACCTGCGCTGGGGCACCACCGGCGTCCTGGCCGGCCTCACCCTGGCGTTCGCAGCGCTTGGGCTGGCCGCCGCGCTGATCACGTGGACCCGGCAATGGCACGCGATCGGCCGCTGGTTGCTCGACCAGTCTCCCACGGCGCTGCTCGCCGGCTGGCCGGTCCTGGTGGCCGCCGCGTTCGCGGTCGGCGGGTACAGGCTCATCCGCCGTGCCACGGCGTAGGCGCGGCGGGCACTCGGCCGCTCCGGACACCGGACAACGCGAACACCGACATCCGCCGTGATGGGCCGCCAGATTGTCAGCCCTGTCCACCCGCGTCCTCAGGAGAGATGTAATGACGAGCAACAACACGCCCCCGCCCGCCGGAGGTCTCGGGATCTGGGCAAATCTTGGGATCTGGATCGCCTTCGGCGCTGCCTTCGGCGTCCTCGTCGGCGTCGTCGTCGGGGGCTTTTTCGACAACCTCGCTTACGGTGTCGCGCTAGGTTCGTCCATCGGTCCGGGCCTGGGTGTGGCCGCCTGGGCCGTCTTCATCGCGCCGCGAAGGAATGGCCGCCGCGACTCCTGAACCGTCGAGCCCGAGTATCGGCTACGGGGTCGTAGGCGCCACCGGGAAGTCCAGGAAGCAACGCAACGGCGCTGGCGATGGTGGCCGCGTCAGATGATCGCGCCCCGGCGGGCCGAGATCTGGTGGCGGTTGAGTTGGATCAGCTCCTGCAGCAGGTGCTGAACTACAGCCCACTGCAGGCTGGACTGGCATTCCTGCCCATGGCGATCGGGATGCTGCTGACCGCACAGAACGCCTCACGGGCCATCGCCAAGTTCAACGGCAAGACGGTCGCGCTCATCGGCGTGGCCTTGGTCACGACCGGCGTCGCGTGGCTCGTCCCGATCACGGCAACCACCGGCTATGCGGCCGGCATCGCCGGTCCCCTCCTGCTGACCGGAGCGGGGCTGGGATTGATGGTCGTGCCGTTCAACATAGCGATCATGACCACGGTCGACCCTGCCGAGTCGGGAGCCGCCGCGGGGGTGCTCCAGACCGCGATGCTCACCGGCGCATCACTCGGCATCGCCGTACTGTCCGCCGTGTACGCCTCCACCATCGAAGACAACAGCGGCTCCGCGACGCAGCCCACGGTCCACGCCATCGCTGACGGCATGGGAACCGCCTTCACCGTCAGTCTCACCTTCGCAGTCGCCGCTCTCTTGATCATCCTTCTGGTGGTCAAGAGAACGGGTGCACGATGAGAATGGGCGCCACCGTTGAGTGCCTGGCTTTTTACCCGTATCACGGCTGGACCCGACCTGGAGCCGCCACCTGTCCGCCCCCCGGTCGATGGCTCGCCGATCGATGCGACCGGGATCGCCGGCGGACCGAGGCCGGGTCCGGCGTCGCTCGTCCCAGTGCGGTGGCGGCCGCTCAGCCGGGTGGGTCGGGCAGGAGGGGCGCGGCGGTGGGGACGCGGAGTCGTTCCACGGCGTCGCGTGCTTCTTCGTCGGGGCGTACGTCGTAGCGGAGGGTGGTGCTGGGGCTGGCGTGGCCGGCCAAGCGGGCGGTCATGATCGCGTCTGCTTGCGGCAGAAGGTTGGAGATGAAGGTGCGGCGCAGGTCGTGGGGTCGCACGGGGGCGGTGGCGGCCTGTTCTGTGCGTTTGGCGAGGATGTCGCGTACCGCCTGTGGGTTCATCTGCCAGGGGCGGCCGTCCGGGGTGGTGCGTACGGCGCCGCCACGGGTCAGGCGGGGGAACAGCGGGCCGCGGTGGGTGCCGCGGCGGGCGAGCCAGGCTTCCAGGCGGCGTGCGGCGAAGGTGTTGACGGGGATGCGGCGTTGTTTGTCGCCTTTGCCGATGACGGTGAGCAGGCGGCGGGCGCGGTCGTAGTCGGCGTACTGCAGGGCGACCAGTTCGGCGCGGCGCAGGCCGCAGGCGTCCAGTACGGCGATGACGGCGGCGTCGCGCAGTCCGGCGCCGGTGGGTGCGCCGGCGGGGGAGCGGTCGGCGTCGCATGCGGCGATGAGGGCGCCGATGACGGTGTCGGGGATGTGCTGGCCGGCTGGTTCGCGGTGGCCGGTGAACGGGGCCAGGGCGACGGCCCGCTGGTGGTCGTCGGTGCTGAGCAGGCCGAGTTTCCAGGCTTCCTTGAGTACGCCGCGCAGGCCGGCCAGGTGCTTGTTGCGGTAGGCGGGGGACCAGTCCATCTGGTCGATCTGTTCGCGGATCCAGGCGGTGTGCTCGTAGCGCAGGTGGTGCCAGGGCTGGCCTTGGCCGGTGATGGCAGCGTCGTCGAGGCGGTCGCCGGTGAGCATGCGGGTGATGTGGTCGAGGCAGATCCGCATGGTGCGGCGGGAGTCGGCGCTGCCCAGGCGGCCCAGGTAGAGCAGGTAGGGGTCGCGGGCGGGCGCGGCGGCTACGGGCGTCTGTCCGATGGTGGACGGGGCCGAGCCGGGGAAGGCGGCCGGGGGGAGTGGGCGGGGCCCGGGCTGAGGGGCCGTGTCAGGCTCGATCACGCAACACACTCTAGCAGAAATGATCTTTGAGAACTTCACTTCTCAGTGATCATTCAAGAAACGCATAGGCGGAATGCGAAACTTCAGGTTTGTATCGCATGTGCCGATGCTAAATTGATCGCGTGACGGAGATCAGCGCGACACCGGGCGAAGAGCTGCCGATGCCGCAGATGGAGTCCGCCGAGGGGCGTGGGCAGGTCCAGACTTCGGCCGAGGCGGGCACCGGAGAGGACGCGGAGCCGGCGCGGGGCGGACGCGGACACAGTCGTGACTGTCTCGCCGTTCACACCGACGACGTGCTGCGCCGGTGCGCCCGGCCCGGCTGCGGCCGTGCCAAGCCCGGACGCGAGCCCGGAAAGGGCGGCCGTCCCAGTAAGTACTGCTGCAAGCTGTGCGGCAACGAGGCCAGCCGCGCCGCCGATAACGCCCCGGCGGCGCTGGCCACGCACACGGCGGTCAGCGTCTTCACCGCCGAGGCCGGTCAGATCCGCGCGGCTCTGCAGCAGCGCGACGCCCAGCTGGCCGCGGAACGCGAGGACCTGCAGCGGCTGAGCGAGCGGCTGGAGCAGGTAGGCGACGCCATCGCCGCCCAGCTGGCCCAGGCCGAGACCCGCGCGCAGCTGGCCGAAGCCGATGCCGAGCAGGCCCGCGCCGCGATGCGCGCCGCCCACGCCGACCGTCAGACAGCCGAACAGGAACGGGACGCGGCCCTGCACGCCCAGAGGGAAGCCCTCGACGCCCAGCACGAGGCCGAGCAGCACCGCGACCGCATCCACACCGAAGCCCGCGCCCACGCCGAACGCCTCGGCGTCCAGATCGGCAACCTCACCACCCGGCTGGACGACGAGCGACTCCTCACCGCACGCCAGGCAGAGCAGCTCAGCGGCCTGGCCGCCGACCTGTCACGCGCCCAGGACCTGGCCGAGGAACGCGCCACGGCGCTGGCCGAACGCGACCGTCAGCTGCACCAGGCCGGCGCCGACGTCCGACGGCTGAACGACACCCTCGAACAGACCAGCGCTCACCTGGCCACCACCCGCCGGCAACTCCAGCAGGCCGACCTGGCCGTCGAGCAGGCCCGCGCCGAAGCCCGCGCGGCCCGTGACGCCTTCGCCGACGGTCAGCGCCGCTTCGAAGAGGACCGCGTCCGGCTACGGGCCCAGTTCGACCAGGCACGCCTCGGCCAAGCCACCGCCGAGGCCCGTCTCGACATGGCCGAACGCGAACTGCGGACCATGCGCCGCCAACTCGCCGCGGCCCAGGCGGCCACCGGTCTGGTGGTGCCACCACTGGCCGACGTCGAAGGACTGCCCGGCGTGCGGCTGCCCGGAAACACCGTCGACGCGGTAACCCTCCACGACGGCGTGGTGCGGCTGCATCACGCCGACGGCGTCATTCCCCTCGGCGGTCCCTCCCAGTCCCCGGGGCAGGCCCGTGCGCTGAGCGCCGCCCTCCAGGCAGTTGCCGCATCCCCACCTGAGTAGTCGTGTGGGCTCGGTTGTCATGCCCCGAGTCCCACACCGATTCCTGTCTTGGGTTAGGCAAGGCGCCACCACTCGCGCGGGCTCGGCAACCAGCGCAGATAGTCCAGCTCTTCCTGGGCGGCCGCCTCCAGCCCGGATGCGGCGACGGTGCGGCGCGCATGGGCGTCGAGACTGCCCTGGTGAATACCACGAAAGACCTCGAGGACCGCCACGTCGTCGGGCTCGGGACGGAATTCGAGGCGGCCCGGACCCCTTACCGGCGATCACCCGTCCGCGTAAGTCGGGGCGGGACGCCTCGACGCCGGTGTCCACCACGGCGACCTGCACTCCTGCCCCCTTCGTGATCCGGTGCACCGCCTGGATGTCCAGCGCGCGCAGGTGCCACTGGGCCTGGCGAACGGTGTCGGCCCGGGCCGGCGCCGCAGTCACTACCGCGCCCGTCACGCCTGCCAGAAGCGCTGCGGCAACGGCCGTCATTTCGCGCCACCAGAACCACACGGGCGTCAGGCAGCTCTGCGAACGCTGATTGTCAGTACGGCCTGCCACCATGGCCGCCATGACCGCACCTGATCCTTTAGCTCCGTTCCAGTGGCTCAACACGTCCGAAAGCGGCAACCCACTGGGGGAGATCTTCAGCGTGGCCTTCTTCCGCGGCCTCGACCCGGCAGAGGTGGTGCGCCGCTTCAGCCGTGGCCAGGACTCCGGCCAGGAGTCGGACTTCGACGGACTCGACGACAAAGCGTACGAGTTCGTCGAGGAGACCGATGGCGGGGACGGCGGCGGCTACGTGGGCGTCTTCCAAGCAGGTGAGTGGTGCGTGGCCATCGAGCCCTATGGCTGGAGCGCCACGCTGCCCGAGGTGGTGACCGAGCTGTCGCAGAACTGCGAGGTGCTGGCGATCAACCGGCACGACTATGCCGCCGAGCACCACTTCGAGTACGCGATCGACGGCACGAGAATCATCGGCTACGCGCTGCGGCGCCCCCATGAGCGTTACGGCTCCGACCCCGATCGGCTCAACGCTTTCATGCGGGAGCTGGGCATGGGACTGGACCAGCCCGAGGACGAAGCCGCGAGGGACGCCGCCTGGCAGGACGATTACCACACTGCCATACCAAGGGGCTTCGCCCTGGCGGCGAAGGTCACCGCTGTGCCGTTCACTCCGGACGTGCTCAGCCGTCCGATGCTCGTGGGGCCCATCGCCGAGAGGTGAGCGTCTTGTGGCCGTTCGCCGAAGACCTGCGGTGAGCCCGCTCGAGCTGCACCACCACGGTCAGAGCGGCACGCGGTCGGCCCGGTACGAGGTGGTCACGTGCGTCCGTAGTCGGCCAGGAACAGTGCCAGGGCGACGGTCACACGGCGCAACTCCTCCAGATCGACCCGTTCGTTCGGGGCGTGAGCGGCCGCGTCCTCGCCCTCGGCGCCGAGCCGAAGGCCAGTCTGGTGTGCCGTGTGGGGGCGAAGGCGAGGTCGAACACCTGCGAGGCCCCCGTCCGCGACCTCGGCGTGAGAGGAGAAGGTGGGCGAGCAGGCGATGTGCACGGCCAGCCGCACCACGCCGGCTACGGCCGCGAGCCCGACGGTCGCATGGGTGACTGCCAGCGCGGTGAGCGCCGCCATCGCGGCTGCGGAATGACCTTGAGCGGTCTCGATGTCGTCGCCGAGCCGTCCGGTCACGAGGGGCCGGCCCTGGCGCAGAGGGAGCATGCCGCTGAGGAACAGCAGGTTGTCGGCCCGTATGGCAGGAACGTAGGAGCCCAGAGGCGTCGGCCCTTCAGGGAGCGTCAAGCCTGCGTCGTGCAGGGGTCGCAGGGGGTCGGTCATCGAGCGCTCCGTCCGTTCAGGTAGGTGATCGATTCGGGTGACGCGGTGGACCGGGAAGAAACCCGCCGGTCCACCGCGCTGCCGCACCGCGTTCGTCCGGAGTCCGCGCAGGGCTCCGGCAGCCCGGCTCAGGCGATCAGCGGTCCGATCGTGTGGTCGGCCTGGCCCGGCGTCCACTGCTCCCCGAGCAGCTTGTAGTTCATCCGGGGGAAGAAGTCGTAACGCGCGCCGAGTTCGCCGCTGAGCAGGGTCATGCGTTCCACGGTGCGGGCGTTGCTGAGCCGTCCCGCGTCAAGGTAGCGGAACGGGGTGCCCTCGCCGAGCCGGATGACCTGCTGCTTGGCCTCCTCGTCGTCGGAGACGACGAAGACGTCGCTCAGCGTGCCGTCGAAGTCAGGGGCGTCGAAGACCTCCCACCACACGTTCTTGAACGCGCCTACCACCCTCACCCCAGGCAGCCGCTCGGCGATCTGCTCGGCACCGCTGGTCGTCCAAGGCGTGATGAAGTCGCTGTAGTCATCGTTGAACGGGTTGGTGATGTCGATGAGAATCTTCCCGTCGAGGCTCTCGCGCATCTCCTCAAGCTGGTCGAGCAGTCCATCGCGGATGAAAATGGCCGGCAGGACGATCGGCGCGTCGAGCGCGTCCTGATAGGCGCCCGCCTTCAGGCGGGGATGAGCCAGCTTCTCGGCGATGCCGCCGGCCCGGGCCGGATCGCGGGAGCCGAGGACCACCTCGTGGCCGGCCGCGCTGTAGAGCGCGGCGAGCCGGACCCCCATGCGTCCTGTGCCCAGGATGCCTATCTTCACTGTGGTCACTCCTTTGCCGTTGTGGTGTTCGGTGAGCGGGTGGGCTCACGCGGCCCGTGACGTGGTGCCTTCGTCCGGACAGGTTCAACCGTATCAAGACATCGCAATATTCGAATATAACTATCTACATGTGCGCCCTGCTAGCCTGAGGCTGTGAGCGACGCAGAGCAGACAGTCGACGAAGAGGCGCTGCGCGCCATCGCCAGCTCTACGAGGCTCGACATCCTGCGCTGGATGAAGGACCCGGCGCGCAACTTTGGCCATCAGGAGATCGGCGACTTCGACGTCGAGGGCGTGTGCGTATCGGTGATCCAGGAGCGTGCGGGCCTGTCACAACCGGCTGTGTCCGCGCACTTGAAGGTTCTCTATCAGGCGAAGCTCCTGACCCGCCGGAAGATCGGCCCATGGCACTTCTACAAGCGTGACGAAGAAGCGATCCGGCGCTTCCTCGAGACGTTGACCGACGCGCTACAGCTCTCTCGCCCGAGCCCGTGAAGCCTGGCGCGCGATCGCCCAAGCGTCCGCCACCGGCCCCACGTGTGCGAGCTTGTCTGGGTTGAGCACCGCCCGGATGGCCTGGGGAGATGGCGGTCATCTGGTGCACGATCACGTCCGGGCCCGCCGTGGCCACCGCCTGGCCGACCGAGGCCGCGTTCAACCCGTCCATCAGGGCCGCCTCGGCGCCCAGCCTTCTCCAGCATGCCCAGCTTGGCGGGGCTCGTCGTGGTCGCCGTGACGTGGTGGCCTCTCGCCACGAGCTGGGGCACCAGCCGCTGTCCCACGACACCGGAGCCTCCTGCCACGAAAACCCGCACCCTCATCACCTACCTGTTTTTGAAGTACGCTCGTGATCTGAGACGGGGGAGCGCGAACGTTTGTGACATCGGTTCCCCTGCACCGCGTAGCGGGTGGCGTGATGTGCGGGGCAGAAGGCGTTGACCTCTGCCCGAGCACGTACGCGAACAGGTTCTGAGGCAATACCCGCGACTTCACCCAAGCCCGGCGCAAGCCGGCCGGCGCCGCGGCCGATGCCGTACGGAGCGGGCTGGCCACGCGCATGGCGGCCAACCCGCTCGAACGATAGGCGACCTGCTCGGTCAGGCGCGCAGGAACTCTGTGAGCACGGGGCCGAGGACCTTGGCGTTGACCACGTGCTCGCGCACGTCGAGAGTCCGGCGCTCGGCGTGGGGCAGGCACGCGGCGATCGCGTCGGCGGCCTGACCGAAAAAACCGCCCGGAAGACCTGCCATATGCGGGTCGACGCCCGCCCCGGTCGCCACCAGCACCGGCCGGTCGATCATGGCGAGTCGCGCGACGGGCGGAGGCCCCTCTCCCAGGCAGGCGGCATCGTAGGCCAGCGTGGGCGCGAGATTCAGCAGCGGCGACCACATCGGCGAGCCTTCCGCCCCGGCGATGTCCTGCTCGGACGCGCCGGCCAGCCGCATGAACAGCTTCAGCGCCTCGCCGCGCTCGCCGTCGGCGAGCGTGACGCGCAACTGCCTGACGTACTCCTGCCAGGTCTGGACGGCGGTGTCGCCGATGGCGTAAGGCACGTCGAACACGGCGATCTTGCCTACGGGCAGTCCGGCCGCCGCCGCCTCCAGCGCGAGGGCGCCACCAGAGGACGCGCCGAACAGATGCGCCGGCCCGCCGACCTCGTCGATCAACGCCGCGAGATCCTCGATCTCACGTTCCAGCGCGTACGGCTGCACGTCGCCGCTTCCGGCGCGGCCACGGCGGGCGTAGTTGACGGAGGTGAAGTCTTCGGCCAGTTCCTGGGCCAGCGGCCGGTTCTCCGTCCCGTCGTCCAGCCCGCCGCCCACCAGGACGACGACCGGGCCGCTGCCGGCCCGCTCGTAGACGATCGACGTGCCGTCCCGGGAAATGACCTGGGGCATCGTTTCTCTCCTCGCTCCGACTACACTCCTTACCTAGGAGACGTTACTCCTGAAGAAGGAGAGATAGTAGCGTGGCTGGTTCGCGGAGCTATGGAGATCTGTGTGGCATCGCCCGGGCCCTGGATGCCGTGGGTGAGCGCTGGGCCCTGCTGATGGTGCGCGAGCTGGTGTTCGGCCCCAAACGTTTCGTGGATCTGCATCGCGGGCTGTCCGGGGTGAGTCACAACGTGCTGTCGCAGCGGCTGCGCGAGCTTGAGGACTCCGGCGTGGTCGCGCGACGCGTCCTCGGGCCGCCCGCCGGAGCGCGGGTCTACGAGCTGACGCCGCGCGGACAGGAGCTCGAGCCGGTTCTGCTGGCGCTCGGCCGGTGGGGCAGCACCATCACCCCGGCGAGCACGTCGGCGACCGAGTTGAGCCCGGACGCGCTGGCTTTCGCCCTCAAGACCACGTTCGTCCCCGCCGTGGCGGGCGATCTCTGCGGCCGCTACCGGTTGCGCCTTGCGCAGGACGTCTTCTCCGCAGAAGTAGCCGAAGGACGGCTGCACATCGTCCGCGGCGAGGTTTCCGACGCGGCGGCCACCATCACCTGTGACGTGCGCGTCCTGCAGGACCTGGTCTTCGGCGGGCGGGACCTCGATGCCGCCGTGCATGCCGCGGACGCCGCCGTCACCGGCGACGCATCCTCCCTGCGGCGCTTCCTGCGGTGCTTCGCGTCCTGACCTCGTCAGCGCCTTTTCTGGACAACCGCCGACCAACGTCGAAGAGCTCGCCCCAGGGTCCGCCTGGCCCGTATTCTGGGAGGACTCGTACGTGACCTGCATCGTCTCGTACGCAACGGGCTCGAATTTTTGGTTTTTATTTTCCAGAATTCAATAATGCTAGGCTCCCGCCGTGACGGAGATCGACACTGTGGTGACGCCGTGCAAGCACTGTGGGGCGCCGATCGAGCAGCGGCGGGGGCGGGGCAGGCCGAAGGCGTACTGTCCTGAGGGCGACTGCCAGGCGGCCGCCAAGCGGGAGCGGGAGCTGCGCCGGGCCACGCCCGGGCTCGAAGGGGCGCTGGTCAGGGCCGAGCAGTTGTACGAGCGGATGGAGAGCGGGCTGGCGGCGGCCATCGAACCGCTCGCCCGCGCGCTGGCCGACGAGCTGAGCCCGGCTGGTGTCGAGGCGCGGATCAGTGCGGTGCAGGCCGAGGCCCACACCCGGGTGGCGATCGCGCGTACCGAACGGGAGCAGGCGTTCGAGCAGGTGAGGCTCGCCCGGGAGGCGGCCGAGCACGCCCGGCGGCAGGCCAAGGAGACGCGGGCCCGCATGGAGGAGGCCGAGGCCGAGCGCGACACCGCGCTGGCCGACGCCGAGCGCGCCCGCGAACAGGCGCTGGCCGCCCTGCGGGAGGCGTCCAGCACCGAGCGCCAGGCGCTCCAGGCGGCCGACGAGGCGAGCCGGCGGGCGGAGGCGGCCGAGCAACGGGCCGAGGAAGCGCTGCGCCGGGCCGAGGCGACCGAGCGGGCCCGCGACCAGGCCGTTCAGGAACTGGCTGAGCGGGTGGAGGCGGCCGAGGCCCGAGCCGAGGAGGCGCGGGCGCAGGCCGTACGGGCCAGAGAGGACGCCGGGCGGGCGGAGAAGGAGCGTGACCGCGTGCGCGAGGAGACCGCGGCGGCCCTGCGCGCCCGTGAGCAGGCCGAACGGGACGCCGCCGCGGCGCTCGTCCGGGCGGAGGCGGCGGGGCAGGAACGCGACCGCGCGGTGGCGCGCGCCGAGAACGCGGAGCGCGCGGCCGCGACGGCTGAGCGGGAGCGGGCCATCGCCCTGAACGAGGCCGCGGCGGCCCGGGAGACGGCCGAGCGCGCCCGTACGACGGCCGACGTCGAGGTGGCCCGGGCACGCAAGACGGCCGAGACGGAGACGGCCAAGGCCGAGAAGAGCGCGCGGCGCGAACGGGAGCGCGGCGAGAAAGAGGCCGCGACCGCGGCGCGGGAACGTGACCAGGCGCTGCTGGAGCTGCGGCTGGAACGGTCGAGGGTGGACGACCTGCGTGCCGAGCTGGAGGCGTCCCGGGCCGAGGCCGCGCAGTTGCGGGAACGGGCGGTCGCGGCCGAACTGAGACGGGGCTGAAGGGGGTGCGGGGCCTGACTGTCGTCCGGCCCGACGCTGCTTTGACCGTGACGTCCGGGCCGGAGTTCACGGCTGTGTCGCCAGCCCGACGGGGCAGGCCGTCCTCGCCGCGATGTTCACCGGAGCGGCTCACCTCCCGGAGATCGCCGCGGCGCGACGGCAGGTGTTCGACGACCGCCTCGCCAGGGCCGAGCCCGTGGTCACCCGGGCAGCTCCGGCGATGACGACCGTGAGCACGTCCGCAGCACGACGGCCGGGATCATCGCACGCTGCCGGACCTGGCCGTGTCCGACCCGAGCCGGGCCACCTCGTCCAGCGCCCGGGCCAGCAGCTCCGGCTCGGTGATCATCGGCCAGTGTCCGGCGTCCAGCGTGACCACCTCCAGGCCCGGCATGCTCGGCGGGCGGCCCGGGTCGGCGGCACAGGCGATGTAGGTACGGGGCAGTTCCTGGGCAGCGCGCAGGTCGGCCGGCGCCGGGTCCTGGTAGGTGCCGAGGGGCTGGCCTACGCCGCGGGCCCGCAGCCAGGCGCGGTCCTCAGGGGTGAGCCCGTGGTCGCCGAAGTTGGCGTCGATGACCTCGTCGCTCATCACCGGGATCCGCCCGTCCCGGACGGTTTCCATGATCGCTTCGACGACGGGCGGGGGAGTGATGTCGAACAGGCTCTTGCCCGCCTCGGGCAGGAGCGCGGCGAGGTAGACCAGGCGGGCGATCCGTCCGGGGATCGCGGCGGCGGCGATCGTGGCCGGGGCTCCGCCGTAGGAGTGCGCCACGAGCACCACCTCGCGCAGCCCCGCGTACTCGATCGCGGCCGTGATGTCCTGGGCGTGCGTGGTGAGGGTCGTGTCCGGCGAGCCGAGGTGCGCACGGTCACCGAAACCGGTCAGCGTCAGCGGACGCACCTGGTGGCCGTACGCGGTCAGCAGCGGCGTGACCCGCTCCCAGGCCCAGGCGCCCAGGAACGAACCGCCGACAAGGACGATGGTCGACATCAGGCCGACTCCTTTCGATCGCTCTTTCCAGCGTCAGGCTAGGGAGGATTGTGGACGTTTTCTGCCCTCTTTAGGATCGGGACCGTGTCCCGTCCCGCGACCCGCGTCCTGGCGCTGCTGGAGATCCTTCAGGACCGCGGCCTGGTGTCCGCGGACGAACTGGCCCGGCGCCTGGACGTCGACGCCCGCGCCGTCCGCCGCTACATCACCGCCCTGCGCGACCTGGACATCCCCGTCGAATCCGTACGGGGACGCTACGGTGGCTACCGGCTGGCCCGCGGCGTACGGCTGCCGCCCCTGATGCTCGCCGACGACGAGGCGGTCGCCGTCGCCGTCGCGCTGGCCACCGGCAAGCAGCGCGACCCGGCGGGGGAGCCCGGCCCTGCCGACCGGGCGCTGGTCAAGCTCAACCGCGTCCTGCCCACGCCACTGCGCCGGCGCGTCACCGCGTTGATCGCCGCCACCTCGGCGACGGCGGGCCCGCTGACCCCCGAACCGCACCTGGCCCTGACGCTGGCCGCGGCCGTCCACGCGCGGCGCACCGTCCGCATCGAGCACAGCCGCGGCGCACGCGAGGTGGACCCGTACGGGCTCGTCGTGCACGCGCGCCGCTGGTATCTGGTCGGGCACGACCGTCTCCGCGCCGACATCCGCATGTATCGCCTGGACAGGATCAGCGGCGCCGTCGAAGTGCCCGGCACCTTCACCCCGCCCGAAGGTTTCGACCCCGTCGCCCACGTGCTGCACACGTTGACCCTCGGCGCCTGGACGCACCGTACCGAGGTCTGGCTCGACACCGACCTGCGGACCGCCCGCGACCAGCTGTCGCCCACCTTCGGCGACCTGCACGCCTGCCCCGACGGCGGCGTGCTCCTGGTCAGCGGCGCGGAGAACCTGCCCGCCATGGCGCGCATGCTCACCGGCCTGCCCTGGCCCTTCACCGTCCGCCATCCGCCCGCGCTGGTCACGGCGCTCGCCGAGCACGTCACCGCGCTCACCCAGGCCGTCGCCCGCTCCCGGCCCGTACCGTAGCCGTCGGCGATCATCGATCCACGCGTTCGAGCCTGGTCCAGCCCGTCCAGCCTCGCTGCCGCAGCAGGGCGATCAGCCGCCGGGCGGGCGGCACCGTGGCGAACGCCAGCGTGTCCATGAGCCTGGCCAGCGGCGGCTCGATGCCGGTGTCGTCGACGTAGTCCTCGCCGCGCTCGTCGGCCAGCCGCGTGAGGTAGGCGGCCAGCCTGTCCGCCAGCTCCACCAGCCGCGGGTCGTCGTCGGCCTGGCCGAGCGCCCGGCTCAGGGTGAGGTGGAAGTCGACCAGCTCCGGGTCGTCGAGCTGCTCCCGCTTGCGCGCCACCCACTCCGGGACCCGTTCGGGGGATTGCGCGGCCAGCGGGATCCATCCGTCGCGCTCGGCCTGGACGATCCGCTCGTCGACCCCGAGCTCCCTCAGCCGGTCCAGATACGCGACCACCTCCGGAGGCAGCACCAGGTGATCCCCGGAGGCGAGCCGGGCGATCCGCTCGCGATGCCGCTGCCGCTCGCGGATCTCCGCCCGCAGCCTCCGGTCGATGTCGGCGATGGCCGCGGCGAACTCCTCCTCGCCGGCCCGCAGCAGACTGCGCACCCGCGCCAGCGGGACCCCGGCCTCGGCGAGAGTCCGGATCTTGATCAACTCGACCACGGCGCCGGCGTCATACCTGCGGTAGCCGGAGTGGTCGCGCTCCGGCTCCGGCAGCAGCCCCTTGGCGTGGTAGTGCCGCACCGCGCGGACCGTCACCCCGGCGTACGACGCCAGCTCGCCGATCGTCAGCATCGAATCAGTCTGCCTCGAATCAGTCCGTCTCGAAATCGCGGATGAGCCGGGCGATGTGCCCAGCATGGGTGAAGACCAGTCGATGGTCGGCGTCGAGCCAGGTGGCGGTGATGTGCGGGTGCTCGCGGACGAGCCGCTCGACGCCCGCACGCCAGTTCCGGTTGAAGTCCCGTACGTGTCCCTCGTCGATGTCGCCGGCCATCGAGGTCGACATGATCATGCTGACCGGCCGGTCGATCTTCCTGTACCGGCCGAGGACGCCGGACCTGAACCCGTCGATCTCGAGGTTCAGGTCGAGGATCTCCTGGGCGGTGAGCAGGACCTGACGCGCGGTGCCCCGGTGGGCTTCCTGCTCCGCCGCCAGGTCCTCCCACATGGCGCGGAACTGCGGCAGGAGGTCCTCGGTGACGAACGGTTCCGGCACCGGGTTCGCCCCGTCCACGAGAACGAGCCCGGCGACGGTGCCGGGGTGCTCGGCGGCATAGCGTACGGCCAGATCGGCGCCCAGCGAGTAACCCACCAGCACAGGCGCCGCAGACCTCAGCTCCGCCATCACCGCAGTGAGATCGCCCAGGAACGCATCGAAGGTGTACCGGTCGGCGGCCGGGGCGAGGCCGTGGCCCCGCAGGTCGAAGGTCACCACGTCGTGATCGCGTCTCAGGGCCTCGATCAGTTCGCTCAGGTCGGCCTGGGTGGTGTTGAGGCCTGGGCACAGGACCAGCGGCCGTCCCCGGCCGCCGCGGGACACCGGGATGGTGACGCCGTCGTGGTGGATCGTGAAGTGGCGAATCGCCGTCTTTTCCTGATTCATGCCATCAGGCTGCGGGCTTGACCCTGCGTCAGGGTCAAGCCCGCAGCCTGGCGGCGGCTGCACCGCTCAGAAATCTTCCGCCGCGTCGTCAGTTCTGGCAGCCCCTCGCCACCTGCGGAAGGATTGACAACATGACCGACGCCAGACTGCTGGGCGACGACGAGGCCGCGTTCATCGCCGCGGCCCGCTCGGACGACGCGGCACGGTTCGCGCTCCTCACCGAGCGCTACCGGCGTGAGCTGCAGGTGCACTGCTACCGGATGCTCGCGAACTACGAGGACGCCCAGGACATGACGCAGGAGACGTTCCTGCGGGCGTGGCGCAAGCGGGAGTCGTTCAAGGGCCACGCCGCGGTGCGGACCTGGCTGTACCGGATCGCGACGAACGCCTGCCTCGACTTCCTGGGGAAGCGCAACGACCGCACCCCCGTGCCCGCAGAGCTGCCGGGCGAGGGCTCGGAAGTGCCCTACCTGCAGCCCTACCCGGACCGGATGCTCCCGGAGGACCCGCAGGAATCGGTGGTGGCGCGGGAGACGATCGAGCTGGCGTTCATCGTCGCCGTCCAGCACCTGCCGCCGCGGCAGCGGGCGGCGTTCATCCTGCGCGACGTCCTCGGCTGGCCGGCGTCGAAGACCGCCGACGTTCTGGAGCTGACCGTCGCATCGGTGACCAGCGCACTGCAGCGGGCGCGCGTGACAGTACGCGAGCAACTGCCCGGCCGCCGCCTCGACTGGCGGAACCCTGGCACGCACGGGCTGTCGGACGACGAGCGCGGCGTGGTGAGGTCGTACATGGACGCCCATGAGCGCAACGACCTCGCCGGGCTGACGGCCCTGCTGCGCCACGACCTGCGCTTCGCGATGCTGCCCGAGCCGGGCGCCTTGATCGTCACGGCCGAGGACGCGGTGGACGGCTGGGTCGCCGGTGGGCTCTTCCAGCCCGGCCGCGACGACTGGCGCTGCGTCGCCACGACGGTCAATCTCATGCCGGCCGCCGCGCTGTACCTGCGCGCACCCGGCGACCCGGACCACCGTCTGTTCAACATCGCGGTCCTGCACATCGTCGACGGGAGGATCGTCGAGCTCACCGGATTCGAGGCCACCGGCAAGACCTGGCTGGGCCTGCCCGCGACGCTGTGATCGGACGCGGCCGGCGGGCAGGCCATCCTGCTCGGTCGACGGCTCGCGCGGAACGCGCTCATCACGTTGTCTCGTATCGGGTCAGCATCTCCGCCGGTGTGGCACCCGGCTGCTCGTCGGCGGTCGGCCAGTGGGAGCTCATCGCGTCCCACAGCTTGCGCCCGTACAGCGCCAGGTCCGTCGCGTCCACCCGGTCGAACCACCACTGGAACAGCTCGGCGCCCGGGACGAGTCGGGTCCCTCCCCGCCACTCCAGCCCAGGTCGTCGCCGGGCGCGGCGATGTAGCCGTCCAGGGTCACGTTCATGGCGAAAATCAGTTTCCGCATCATGTCAGCCTCCCTTGGGTCGATCTCACACGTACAGACGGGGGCGGCGCGGAAGGCTAATCGGCACGCGAGCTCACCACCGTTCCCAGTGCAGGACCTCATTGGCGGGATTCGGGGGCGGGCCTGAAGTCGGTGCCGAGGGTGAAGGCCAGTTGCGGGTTGCGCCCGGGCTCAAGCCGTGATCCCGGCCTTTCTCGAGGACACCTTCGAGGCCCTCACGCGCGAGGAGCGCGCCCAGCTGAGCGCGCTCCTCGCCAAGGTCCTGCAGCCCGGGGCCGGCAGCCCCCGACCATGAACCCCGGCAGCCTCGTCTCAGCGTGACTGGCCGGCGGCGGACGGAGGGATGACGGCCATCGCCTCGACCTCGACCAGTTGGTCGGCGTACCCGAGCACGGTCACGCCGAGCAAGGTGCTGGGCACGTCATGGGCTCCCATGTACGCGCGGTAGACCTGCCAGACGGCTCCGAGGTCAGCCTGCCGGGAGGAGGCGACGTAGACGGTGGTCTTGGCGATGTCGGTCAGGGAGGCGCCCGCTCCGCGCAGCGCGGTGACGAGGTTGCGCATCACCTGGTGCGTCTGTTCCACGTAGTCGCCCACGGCGACCGTCTTGCCGTCGGCGTCGAGCGGGCAGGCTCCGGCCACCCAGACGCAGCGCAACGGGGTGTCCGCGACCGAGGCGTAGGCGTACTCGACCGTCTGGGCGAGCTCGATGTCGCGGACCAGCTTGACAGGTGCAGTCATCGATTCTCCTGGGGTGATGGGTCACTGGGGTCGGTTCGGAGGACGCCCGTGGACGGCCACGATCCGATCGAGGGCGCTCCGCGGGACCAGGCGATCATGGGCGCGAAGGCCGCGCCTGCCGCACGACGCATGTCGGCGAAGGCGGCCAGGACGCGAGGGGCGGAGCTGCGGTAGGCGCCTGCCACGTCGTTGGCCGAGTGACCGGGCGGTCCAGGTCGCCGGTTCTCCCTCTCGGATCGCCGGATCGTCGTCTCAGGTGGACGCGGCGATGTGCGCCGGCAGCCTGTTCAGGCTCGCGTCGGCCTGCTGGTGTCGTGACCGGCCGAGGTCACCTCACGCACGTCCTCGAAATGGGCATCTGCTCATGGTTGTGGGCCGCCCCTCGGCTGTCAAAGGTATTAACGAGGGTCCCGGCCTCGCTGCGATGCTCCACACCCTGGTCCGATTCCTCGTCGCCGCCGAGGACGCCTGCTCTTACTCACCGAGACGGGCCGCGCTCCGTATCGAGCCGTCCCGGACGAGATCCAGGCCGACGAGAACCGGACTCCCTGAAGAGGACTCGGATGAGTCGATCCGGTATTTCCCCCCACGGCGGCTGACGTGGTGTCGGGCATTCCGGACCAGCGCGCTCGGGCGCCGGATGACAATGATCATCTTGGCGGCCGGAATCGGCCGGCTCTCCCTGGCTCATGCCGACAGCGGCTATGTCACCAGCGTGCTCGGGCCTACCCTGCTCGTCGCAGCCGGCATCGGGCTGACCTTCCCCGCCCTCATGGCCGCGGCGACCGCCGACGCTCCCGAGGGCGACGCGGGGATCGTCGGCGGCCTGGCCCGAACCGCCGGTCAGGGCCCGGAACTCCTGCAGCTACGGCGAGCCGCAAAGTAGCGGTGAGCTATCTTTCGGGTTCGTCGCGTAGTGGTCGCAAGTAGGTCAATCCCGGCGAAATGGGCGACCTCTTCCTTGATCGTGAGCCATGTCCTGGTGGTGGTCTCGGTCTGGGAGTGGTGGGGATGCGCGCGGAGTGGGAACCGGATGAGCTGATCGGTTCGTGGACGCTGGTCGAGGGTGATTGGAAGCTGATCCGTAACAAGTCGGGCGCGACGCGGTTGGGGTTCGCGTTGTTGCTGAAGTTCTATGAGCTTGAGGGCCGGTTCCCGGACGGTCCGCAGGCGGTTCCGCTGGTCGCGGTCGACTACGTGGCGTCGCTGGTGAAAGTCGACGCCGGGGAGTTCGCGAAGTAGCGGTGGACGGGGCGGACGATCGAGTATCACCGCAAGCAGATCAGGGAGGCGTTCGGGACGCGGCCGGCGACGGAGGAGGATGAGGACCGGTGGGCACGGTGGCTGGCGGAGGAGATGTGCCCGACGGAGACGAGTCGCCAGCGGCTTGCTGAGGCGCTGCGCCGCAGATGCCGGAGCGAGGATGTGGAGCCGCCGACGCCCGGCCAGGTGGAGCGGGTGGTGGGGTCGGGCCTTTCCAAGTTCGAGGTGGCGTTCTCGGAGGGCGTGGTGGGCACGCTGGGGTCGTTCCGGGGCGCGCGGATCGGATGGCCCAGGTCGGCTCGTGGAGCTGATCGTTGTACACGATGATGTCAGCGTGATCGGTCGGGCGGGCTGTCGCGAAGTAGAGCTGTTGGGATGGGATGTAGCGGTGGCGCCAGAACCGTTCGATCTCGGCGGCATCGGCGGATCCGGCCATCGCCATGCTGCGGGTCAGGGCGCGATCTATGGTCTGCTCGAAGTCGACGGACACGAAGATCCGCAGCTCGATCGAGCTGGGCCCGATAGTCCTATGACGTCGGCGCGGCCCCGCCAACCCCGGAGACTCTGATGTGCTGATGTCCTACCCGGCGGGCAGGATGGGCGCGGGAGGTACAGATGAGCGACATCGCGGACGTTCCACCCGCCGTTGTGGGCCGGCTCCGGGTGATCTGCGGGGAGCTGCCCGAGGCGTACGAGGAGCCAGCGTGGATCGGCTTGCGGTGGCGGATTCGCCGGCGGACGTTCCTGCACGTCTACACCACCGACGTGAGGGGGTCGGCGTACATCGATATGGACGATCCGGCCATCCTGATGACCTTCCGGGCGCCGCCCGGGGAGTTGGCCGCGCTGGCGCATGCCGGCCCTCCGTTCTTCCGGGCCGACTGGGGTGTGAATGTCGTGGGAATGGTGCTGGACGACGAGACGGACTGGGTCGAGGTTGCCGAGCTGGTGACGGACAGCTATCGCGTGCAGGCGCCCCGCCGCCTCGCGTTCCGGCTGAAGGCAGGGGGATGAACCGCCGGCTACCTCCCCACGTTGCCGCTTATCCAGGTTCGGTGCTGAGAAACATTCCTATTCACGGTGGGATAGGTCGGGTTGCCGCACTGGCCAGAGATATTTCAGGAGTCGATTCCGATGACGACATCACCCAGTGCCGCATGCTCGGGCCGTCTGGCCGGATTTGCGGGTGCAGTTCATTCCGGGCGTGATCGGCTTCACGAACTGGTAGATGCCTTCGCAGGTCCACCGCGGCGTGACATCGAGGAAGACCTCGCGTCGTTCGTTGGGGAAGCCCGCATTGCTGGTCTTTCCGTAGCCGGTCGTGACTACCTCGCCGGTCGGCACCGCGCCCTGGCTGGGCAGTGCGAGTGCGATGAGGGGCTCCGACAGCAAGATGGGCTGGTCAAGCGCAGGATCGCGAGATCGCCGTCCATTGCCGGGACGCGCCTTCACTCGGTTCGGGCACCGGCCTCGAGCACGGTGAGGTCGCGGACCGCATACCGGTGATGCTCGGCCTCTTCCTTGCACACCACCGTGAGGCAGCGGCGCACGACGTACTCCTTGTCCGGGTAGGGGTCGGCCGGCTTGCGACCACATACCCGGTCGAGCTCGGCCTCGGTGAGCTCGTCGACGACCCGGCGCATTGTGGCCATGCGGGCGAGCCGCGGCGCGAGTACCTCGTCGAGCGTCGGGGTGGCATCGAGGGTGAGCCCGAGCTTCGCCGATGCTTCGGCCGGCATCCCGCCGGCAGGAAGGCCCAACGGGTGGTACGGCGCGTCCTCCTCAAGCACGGCGTTGCCGATCCAGGCATCGCTGGCCATCAGCAGATGCCGCTGCGTCTCGACGAACGACCACTCGCCGTCGACCTGCTCGTGCAGATTCGCCTCGGGTAGGCGCCTGGCGCGGTCGAGCGTCTCCTCCCATTGCTTCTCGATGGCATCCCAAGCGGCCCGGTATTCGGCGGCGGACGTGGCCTCACGGGCCAGCACCCGGTTGGGATGCAGCCGGTCGAGCTCGGCCTCGACGTAGGCGGTCACGTCGACGTCGTTGACAACGACACGCTCGAAGCCGCCACCGAGGGAGACGTTGCCCCCATAGCAGTCCACGATCTTCAGGCCGGTGACGTCGCAATCGCGAATCTCGAGGTCGGAGAGGTCGCACAGGTGGATGCGGGCACCACGGAGCTGGTCACTTTGGGTGTACTCAGCAGGCATCGGGACAGTTTGCCGTATCCGTCCCGCCCGCGCCAGTGAATGGCACAACGTGAAGGTTGCGTGTTGCGTCCGGGTGGGGGAGTGCGGGATCGAGCATCTTGGCGAGCGCTCGACGATCGATCTTGCCCGCGCGGTTGAGAGGCATCTCGTCCAGCCAGACGTAGACGCGTGGAACCATCGGCGCGGGTAGCCAACTACCCAGTTGGCTCGTGAGCAGCTCGTTGGGTCGCCGTTCGCCGACCAGATAGGCGACGATGGCCGCGCCGCCCGGGGTGTCCTCGCGCAACAGTGCCGCCGCGTCGACCACGCCTCGGCGTGCGCGCAGGTTGTGCTCCACCTCGCCGATCTCGACCCGGTACCCACTGATCTTGATCTGGTCGTCGATTCGGCCGACGTACACGTAGTTCCCGTCCGGCTGAAGCCGAACGTTGTCCCCGGTGGCGTACATGCGCTCGCCGGGCCTCTCGGCGAACGGGTCCGGGAGGAACGAGGCCGCCGTGCGGCCGGGATGGCCGAGATAGCCTCTGGCAAGACCGGCGCGCCCTGATCGAAGGGGCCGCGTCCGCATCAATTTTTCGGACGGAGTTTTCTGGACGGCATCGTGGCTGGTCGCTTTCGTGTCCAGAAACGTATACGTTCTTGGACTCGCGAAGGGTGGCGGCGATGACCGTCTGGGCGTACGCGCGGGTCTCCACACGTGATCAGAACCCGCAGCTCCAACTCGATGCCCTGGCGGTCAGTGGCTACGACGAGCTGGTCATGGAAAAGGAGTCCGGCAAGCGTGGCGTGGCCCGACCGGCGTGGGAGGCACTGCTGGCACGGCCGCAGTCCGGCGACACGCTGAAGTTCTGGAAGTCCGACCGATGGGGCCGCTCGGCCGGGCACGTCCTGACCACGATCAACGAGCTCCGCGACCGCAGCATCGCCTGGCAAACAGCACATCGGCCGCCCACGCGTCGTCGGCCCGGCAGAACTGCAGACGTTGCGCCGGCTGGTAGATGACGGCACCTCGGTGACCGAGGCGGCCCGCACGCTGAAGATCTCACGGTCGACGGCATACGCCGCGCTCACCCAGCACGCCCCATAGCGCCGCAAGAATCACAAGCCAGACACCGAGCACGTCGCACCCGGCAGCGTCCGGCGAACGAAGTTTCCAGGACCAAGGGGGCCTCGCCGCCGGATACGAGCTGGTCTTCCTCATGGCGGCCGGGCTCGGCCTGGCCATCGCCGTGGTCAGCGTGCTGCTGCCTCGGCACCGGCGAGGCTGACCGCCGGCGAGGCCGCGGGATCCGCTCGCCGCGATCAGGGCGCGGGAACCACCCGTGACCCGCTGAGCGGCGCACGCGGTGCGTCACCCACTTCTCCTGCGGGGCGCACTCCGGTCAGCGCGAGGATGAGCAGCCGGTCGGCCTGGTCCGCGCCGTCGGGTTCGTGCTCGACGGCCAGGCAGATGGCGTTGACGAGGGTGAACAGATCCATGATCGAGACGTCGGGCCGCACGGCGTTCGCCCGGCGTGCGCGGGCCAGCAGATCCGCCCCGGCGTCGATGATCAACGTGTGGCAGGTGTCACCCAGGACGGAGTCGCCGCCGTCCTGGGCACCCCGCATCAGCGAGGCGGCCAGGCCCCGGTTGGTCACGACGTGCCGGGCGACGGCTCGCAGCCAGGTCGTCAGCGCGTGCCCGGGCTCGGCGCCGGTGGCCAGATCGCCGGCGGTGGCGCACAGGGCCTCGACCTTGTCGCGGAAGACCGCCTCCAGCAGCCGCTGCCGGGACGGGAAGTGGCGGTGCAGGGTGGCCGATCCGACGCCGGCACGCCGGGCGATCTCCTCCAGGGACGCCTCGGCCCCCTCTTCGGAGATGGCCTCGGCGGCCGCGGCCAGGATGCGGTCGTAGTTGCGCCGCGCGTCCGCGCGCATCGGCCGCGCGGACGAGGTCGTACGGCTGTCGAGCGGCATGTGTTCTCCGGCTGGGTTGCAAAACGGGGTGGCCCTCCATATCGTACTCGACCAGAACCGGAGGGCCACCCCACTTAGAGGGTGGCCGCCGCATGCCTACCTTCTGGAGACATACCGTGAAGACCATCGTCGTGATGGGAGCGACCGGCCTGCAGGGCCGGGCCGTGACAGCACACCTGCTCGCCGACGGCTGGCACGTACGGGCGGTGACGCGCGATCCGGACGCCGCGCCGGCCCGCGCGCTGGCCCAGGCGGGCGCCGAGCTCGCCCGCGCCGAGATGGACGACGTCCCCTCGCTCGTCGCCGCCGCCGAAGGCGCCCACGGCCTGTTCAGCGTGCAGCCGACCGTCGGCTCCCCGGGCACCCCGCCCGGCTTCTCCAACGAGGACGAGGTCCGCTGGGGCCGCAACGTCGCCGACGCGGCCCACACCGCCGGCGTGCGCCACCTGGTCTACGCCTCGCTCGCCGGCGCGGGCCGTCACGACACCGAGAAACTGCCGGGCAACACGATCAACAAGTGGCGGATCGAACAGCACATCACCCGGCTGGGCCTGCCCGCGACCTTCCTGCGCCCGGTCTCGTTCATGGAGAACTACACCGGCCCCTACCACCTGCGCGACGGTGCTGTGGCCACCGCGTTCGCCGCCGACGTGCCGCAGCAGATCATGGCCGTCGACGACGTCGGCGCCTTCGCCGCGCTCGCCTTCGGCCGGCCGGGGGAGTGGATCGGCCGCGCGGTCGACCTGGCCGGGGACGAACTGACCCCACGCCGGATCGCCGCGGCCATCTCCGAGGCGGTCGGCCGGTCCTTGCCGTACGTCCAGATCCCGATCGAGGCGATCGCTCAGCTGGGCGAGGAGTTCGCGTACGCCTACACCTGGCTCAACGAACGCGGCTACCGCGCCGATGTCGCCTTCGCCCGCGCCCTGCACCCCGGCCTGATGGACCTGCGCACCTGGCTGCGGCGGACGGGAGCGGCCCAGATCGCCGCCTTCCTAGACTGACCGGCGCATGTCGCGGCCCGGGCCGGTCACCGGGCTGAGCGGGCGATCAGCGCCTCGATGCCGTCCAGCAGGAGGTCGAGGCCGAACCGGAAATCGGCGTCCTCCGTCCAGCCGGTGGAGTCCCCTAGCAGGCCGGAGCGCATCATGGCCGACAGTGCCGGGTACGTCGCGGGGTCCAGGACCTCCGTGAGGATCTCGCCGTACTCGGCGGCTCCCCTGGCGCCGGCCGCGAACTCCTCGCCACCGGCACCGAGCGAGCGGGTGAGTGTGGCGCTGGTGAGGGCGTAGCCGGTCAGGGCCGTGGCGGCGTTGAACTTCTGGCCGTCGTCCAGCCCGGTGCCGGACAGCGCGTCCAGGGCCCGGTCAAGCCAGAGCAGCCGCCGCGGGCCCATGGGCGGGGTGTCCTGGCGCAGGTCCAGCAGCCAGGGCCGGGACAGCAGGAGGTCGCGGGTGAGCCGGGTCCACGTGGCGAGGTAGGCGCGCCAGGACAGGTCCCCGCGTTCGGGTGGTGGGGGCACGGCGCTGTCCGCCATGACGGTCAGGAGTTCGTCCTTGCTGCCGACGTACCGGTAGAGCGCCATCGGAGCGACGCCCACCTGGGCGGCGACGTTGCCCATGGAGACGGCGGCCAGCCCCTCGGTGTCGGCGATCTCGATGGCGGCCGTCGTGATCGTGGCCAGATCCAGGCGCGGCCTCGGGCCTCTGCGCGTGGTGGGTTCGCGGTCCCACATCCGCGCCACGACGGGGGGCAGCTGTGCCATCGAACGTCCTCTCGTGCGGTCGGGATCTGTGTACGTCATATAGGATAGTAATTGTGTATGACGTACAGAGTAAGCTGTACATAGAAGGAGGCGTCATGGAGATCCGCGCGTTCGCACCGAGTGACCGCGCCGAGCTGCGCGAGCTGTTCGGGCGCGTGGGCGAGGGCGCTCCCACGGCGTCGCTGTGGGGGCACGTGGACTCGGAGGCGGCCGTCTACCTGGACCCCTACATGGAGCTGGAGCCGGAGTCGCTCTTCGTCGCCGTCGCCGGGGGCGCCCTGGTGGGCTACCTGACGGGATGCCTCGACAGTGCGAGGTTCCCCGGCGAGGACGAGCGCATGGAGAAGGCGATACGGACTTACCGGCTGGTCTTCCGGCCCAGGCCCGCGGCCTTCTTCGCACGCAGCCTGGCCGATCTGGCGTGGGGCGCGGTCCGCGGGGAGCCTGGCGTCGGCGCGTTCGCCGACGCCAGGTGGCCCGCGCACCTGCACATCAACGTGGCACCCGAGGCGCGAGGGACCGGTGCCGCCGACGGGCTGATGAGCCGGTGGTTCGACCGGCTCAGGAAGGCCGGATCCCCCGGCTGCCACCTGCAGACCCTGGTCGAGAACGCCAGGGCGGTGCGGTTCTTCGAGCGCATGGGCTTCGCCGAGTACGGCCCGGCACCACTGGTGCCCGGTCTCCGGCACGACGGCCGGCGGGTCCACCAGCGGACGATGATCTGGAGCGCCGACCGCGCCGCCGGGGATGCCACGCATGGCAGTCCGACGGCGACCCGTCGATGACGCGGCGGGCGACGGCACCCCGAAGGCGTGGCTTGTGGCGGATCGTACCGGCGATCGAAGATGGATCATCGGGCGGCGAGGGAGAAGGTGGCGATGGACACGACATTCTGGGACGAGGCGGACCGGCTGCTGATCCGCTACGGATCCGGCTTCACCCCACGGGTCATCGAGAGGGCCTCCGGCGTCCATGTCTTCGACCGCCAGGGCACGCCGATCCTCGACTTCACCTCGGGTCAGATGAGCGCCATCCTCGGCCACGCGCACCCCGACATCGTGGCGACGGTGTCGTCCGCGGTGGCGTCGCTGGACCACCTCTTCAGCGGCATGCTCAGCACCCCGGTGGTGGAGCTCGCCGCCAGGCTGACCGCGACCCTGCCCGCCGAGCTGAGCAAGATGATGCTGCTCACCACGGGCGCCGAGGCGAACGAGGCCGCGATCAAGATGGCCAAGCTGGCCACCGGCCGCTACGAGATCGTCTCCTTCGACCGCTCTTGGCACGGCATGACCCAGGGCGCGGCTTCCGCGACCTTCTCGGCCGGGCGGCGCGGCTACGGCCCGCCGGTGCCGGGCAACCTCGCGCTGCCCGCGCCGAACGCCTACCGCTCGCCGTTCCGGTCCGCCGACGGGTCGCACGACTGGGAGAGCGAGCTCGCCTACGGCTTCGCCCTGGTCGACCAGCAGTCGTCCGGCAGTCTCGCCGCCTGTCTGGTCGAGCCCGTCCTGTCGTCGGGCGGGATCATCGAGCTGCCGCCCGGCTATCTGCGCCGCCTGCGGGAGCTGTGTGACGAACGGGGGATGCTGCTCATCCTGGACGAGGCGCAGACCGGGCTCGGTCGTACCGGGACGATGTACGCGTTCGACCGCGACGGCGTCACCCCCGACATCCTGACGCTGTCGAAGACCCTCGGCGCCGGGTTGCCGGTGGCGGCCGTCGTCACGTCCGCCGAGATCGAGCAGACCTGCCACGAGCGGGGGTTCCTCTTCTACACCACGCACGTCTCCGACCCGCTGGCGGCCTCCGTCGCGCTGACGGTCCTCGACGTGATCGAGCGCGAGAACCTCGTCGAGCGCGCCGCCCGCCTGGGCGACCTGCTCGCCGACCGGCTGCGGGCGCTGCGTGACGCGTACGAGGTCGTCGGCGACGTCCGCGGCCGTGGCCTGCTCCAGGGCATCGAGCTCGTACGGGACAAGACGAGCAAGGCCCCCGCCGACGCGCTGGGCAACGCCGTCACCGCGGCCTGCCTGGACCGGGGCCTGCACATGAACATCGTCCAGCTGCCCGGGATGGGAGGCATCTTCCGGATCGCCCCGCCCCTCACGATCAGCGAGGACGACCTGCACGCCGGCGTGGACATCCTGGAGGCGTCGCTCAAGGCGGTGCTGGACGACGCCGCCGGGTGACGGGCGCGGAGCCCGTCACCCGGCCGGGGCGTCAGACCTCTTCGACGCTGCTCGGCTCACGCCGGGACAGGTCGATGCCCAGTTCCTCCGCGGCGCGGAAGACGTCCTCGTCGGAGTCGCGCATCTCGATCGACATGCCGTCGCTGGACAGCACCTCGACGTTGAGGCAGAGCGACTGCATCTCCTTGATGAGGACCTTGAAGGACTCCGGGATGCCGGGCTCGGGGATGTTCTCGCCCTTGACGATGGCCTCGTAGACCTTCACCCGCCCGATGACGTCGTCGGACTTGATGGTGAGCTGTTCCTGCAGGGCGTAGGCGGCGCCGTAGGCCTCCAGCGCCCACACCTCCATCTCGCCGAAGCGCTGGCCGCCGAACTGCGCCTTACCGCCGAGCGGCTGCTGGGTGATCATGGAGTACGGGCCGGTCGAGCGGGCGTGGATCTTGTCGTCGACCAGGTGGTGCAGCTTGAGGATGTAGATGTAGCCGACGGCGATGGGGTAGGGGAACGGCTCGCCGCTGCGCCCGTCGAACAGCCGGGCCTTCCCGCTGCGCTCGACCAGCCGGTCGCCGTCGCGGTTCGGGATGGTGCTGTCGAGCAGGCCGATGATCTCCTCTTCGGTCGCTCCGTCGAAGACCGGGGTGGCGACGTTCGTCCAGGGCTCCACCCGTTCGAAGCCCTTCTCGTGCAGCCGCTCGGCCCACGCCTCCTCGATGCCGGAGATGTCCCAGCCGCGGGCGGCGATCCACCCCAGATGGGTCTCCAGCACCTGGCCGACGTTCATCCGGCCGGGCACGCCCAGCGGGTTGAGGATGATGTCGACCGGCGTGCCGTCCTCCAGGAACGGCATGTCCTCCACCGGCAGGATCTTGGAGATGACACCCTTGTTGCCGTGCCGGCCGGCCAGCTTGTCACCGTCGGTGATCTTACGCTTCTGCGCCACGTACACGCGCACCAGCTCGTTGACCCCCGGCGGCAGCTCGTCGCCCTCCTCACGGGAGAACACCCGCACGCCGATGACCTTGCCCTGCTCACCGTGCGGCACCTTCAGCGAGGTGTCACGGACCTCCCGGGCCTTCTCCCCGAAGATCGCCCGCAGCAGCCGCTCCTCCGGCGTCAGCTCGGTCTCGCCCTTCGGGGTGACCTTGCCGACCAGGATGTCGCCGGGCACCACCTCGGCGCCGATCCGGATGATGCCGCGCTCGTCGAGATCGGCCAGCACCTCCTCCGACACGTTCGGGATGTCCCGGGTGATCTCCTCCGGGCCCAGCTTGGTGTCACGGGCGTCGACCTCGTGCTCCTCGATGTGGATCGAGGACAGCACGTCGTCCTGCACCAGCCGCTGCGACAGGACGATGGCGTCTTCGTAGTTGTGACCCTCCCACGGCATGAACGCCACCAGGAGGTTCTTGCCCAGCGCCATCTCGCCGGAGTCGGTGCTGGGCCCGTCGGCGATGACCTGACCGGACTCCACGCGGTCGCCTTCGGCCACGATCGGCTTCTGGTTGAACGAGGTGCCGTGGTTGGAGCGCTTGAACTTGGCCACCCGGTAGGTGGTGCGGGTGGCGTCGTCGTTGGCCACGGTGATGTAGTCGGCGGAGACCTCCTCCACCACCCCGGCCTTCTCGGTGATGACCATGTCGCCCGGGTCGGTCGCGGCACGGTACTCCATGCCGGTGCCGACCAGCGGCGCCTCGCTCTTGAGCAGCGGCACCGACTGGCGCATCATGTTGGCCCCCATGAGCGCGCGGTTGGCGTCGTCGTGCTCCAGGAACGGGATCATCGCGGTGGCCACCGACACCATCTGGCGCGGCGACACGTCCATGTAGTGCACCTCGTCGGAGCGCACGTACTCGAACTCGCCGCCCTTGGTGCGGACCAGCACCCGGGACTCGGCGAAGGAGCCGTCAGGCGACAGCGGCGAGTTCGCCTGGGCGATCACGTACCGATCCTCGACGTCGGCGGTCAGGTAGTCGATCTGCTCGGTCACCCGGCCGTCGACGACCTTGCGGTAGGGCGTCTCGATGAAGCCGAACGCGTTGAGCCTGGCGAAGCAGGCGAGGTAGCCGATGAGGCCGATGTTGGGGCCTTCAGGGGTCTCGATCGGGCACATCCGGCCGTAGTGGGACGGGTGCACGTCGCGGACCTCCATGCCCGCCCGCTCACGGGACAGGCCGCCGGGGCCGAGCGCGTTCAGCCGCCGCTTGTGTGTCAGGCCGGCCAGCGGGTTGGTCTGGTCCATGAACTGCGACAGCTGGGAGGTGCCGAAGAACTCCTTGATCGACGCCACCACCGGGCGGATGTTGATCAGGGTCTGCGGCGTGATCGCCTCGACGTCCTGCGTGGTCATGCGCTCGCGGACGACGCGCTCCATGCGGGCCAGGCCCAGGCGGACCTGGTTCTGGATGAGCTCGCCGACGTTGCGGATGCGGCGGTTGCCGAAGTGGTCGATGTCGTCGACCTCCACGACGGCCTCGCCCATCGTGGTCTCGCCGGCGTGCAGCCGCACGAGATATTCGATCATCGCGACGATGTCTTCTTCGGTCAGCGTGCCCTGGGTGATGTCGGCGGCCACGCCGAGCTTCTTGTTGATCTTGTAGCGGCCGACCTTGGCCAGGTCATACCGCTTGGGGTTGAAGTACAGGTTCTCCAGCAGGGTCTGCGCCGACTCCTTGGTCGGCGGCTCACCCGGCCGCAGCTTGCGGTAGATGTCGAGCAGGGCGTCGTCCTGACCGGCGGTGTGATCCTTCTCCAGCGTGGCCCGCATCGACTCGTACCGGCCGAACCGCTCCAGAATCTGCTCGCTGGTCCAGCCCAGCGCCTTGAGCAGCACGGTCACGGCCTGCTTGCGCTTGCGGTCGACGCGCACACCGACGCTGTCGCGCTTGTCGATCTCGAACTCCAGCCAGGCGCCCCGCGAGGGGATCACCTTGCAGCCGAACAGATCCTTGTCGGAGGTCTTGTCGACACTGCGGTCGAAGTACACCCCCGGCGAACGCACCAGCTGCGAGACCACGACCCGCTCGGTGCCGTTGATGATGAACGTGCCCTTCGGCGTCATGAGCGGGAAATCGCCCATGAACACCGTCTGGCTCTTGATCTCACCGGTCGTGTTATTGATGAACTCCGCCGTCACGAACATCGAGGCGGAGAAGGTCATGTCCTTGTCCTTGCACTCATCGACCGAGTGCTTGGGCGGCTCGAACCGGTGATCGCGGAACGACAAGGACATGGTCCCCGAGAAGTCCTCGATCGGACTGATCTCTTCGAAGATCTCTTCGAGACCCGACTGGGTCGGGACGTCCTTGCGCCCGGCCTGGCGAGCCGCCTCGACCCGGGCCTTCCACTTCTCGTTGCCCAGCAACCAGTCGAACGACTCGGTCTGCAGGGCGAGAAGGTCAGGAACTTCGAGCGGCTCCTGGATACGCGAAAAAGAGACGCGACGGGGACCGGCGGATAGGGCGGAGGCGTTGCGCGAGGCTGCCAACAGATGTCCTTCCGGAAGACACGGAATGGAATCGACTGCGCGCATGCCAAACGCCCCGACCGAAATCGGGGCATTGCGAAGCAGCGCGGGCGAGCAGCATAACGCAAATGGAAACGAGTGTCCACGCGTACTATAACCGTCAACCTCGGGGCCGCCTTCAGCATCCCATAGGGACCTGCACTCGTCAATTCCATTTCCACGAAAAGCCGGGAACGGGGTTCAGCCGTCGAGGTGGTCGAGGATCTCGGTCAGGTCCGTGACGAGGGACGTGGCCCCGGTGAGCCGGTGCGCCGGGGTCAGGGCGGCGTAGCCGAGAACGGGCATGCCGGCGGCGTTCGCCGCGCGGACGCCGTTGGGGCTGTCCTCGACGACCAGGCAGTCACGCGGGTCGCTGCCGAACGAGGCCGCGGCATGGAGGAAGAGATCAGGGGCGGGCTTGCCGACGCCGCCGACGTCCTGGGCGCTGAAGACCACCTCGGGCGGCAGCAGGGGACGCAGGCCCGTCCGGTCGAGGGTGAGGTCGATCCAGGCATGGTCGGAGGAGGACGCCACGCAGTAGGGGACGCCGCGCCCGCGCAGCTCGGTCAGGACGGCGGCGGCTCCCTGGACGGCGGTCAGTCCTCGCCTGAAGGCGGCGAACACCCGCTCGTGGCAGCGTGCGGTGAAGTCGTCGGGGAGCGTGCCGCCGTACCTGTCGGCGACGACCGTGTGGACGGTGCGAGCGGCGTTGCCGAGGAAGTGCCGGTACGACTCCTCCAGGGTGAAGGGGAAGCCCAATTCGGTGAGGTACTCGGACAGCACCCGGTGCGCGGTGGGCTCGCTGTCGACGAGGACGCCGTCGTTGTCGAAGATGATCAGCTTGGGTGTCATGGGTTCTCCGTTGCGCTGGGGCGGTCCGAGGGCACCCGACGACAATAAGGACCCGATTGGGCCGAAGGTAAGATCCACTTCAATGGCGGATGAATGGCCCAATCCGGGCATGGATCTGCATCTGGACCTGGACGTCACGGAGGGCCGGCGGACCGGGCTGGAGCGGGCGCTGCGGGAGGCGGTGCGGTCGGGACGCCTGCCGACCGGGACACGGCTGCCGGCGACCCGCAGGCTCGCGGCGGACCTGGGGCTGGCGCGGGGCACGGTGCGGGCGGCCTACGACCAGCTGATCGCCGAGGGATACCTGACCGCGCGGCAGGGTTCGGGCACCGTGGTGGCGCTGCGACCGCAGGCCGCGCCGGCTCCCTCCGCGACACCGGCGGCGGAGCAGCCGCGGCACGATCTGCGGCCGGGGAGGGCGGACGCGTCGGCGTTCCCGGTGGCGGCGTGGCTGGAGTCGGCGCGGCGCGCCCTCGGATCGGCTCCGGCCGACGCCTTCGGCTACGGAGACCCGCGGGGCCGCCCGGAGCTGCGGGCCGCGCTCGCCGGATACCTGGGACGGGCCCGGGGCGTGTCGGCCCACCCGGACGAGGTGGTGATCACCAACGGTTACCTCCAGGGCCTGACGCTCCTCGCCACCGTCGTCGGCGGGACCTTCGCGATGGAGGACCCCGGTGTCCCGATGCACCGCGAGGCGGTCCGCCGCACCGGCGCCCGGGTGATGCCGCTCCCGGTCGACGACCTCGGCGCCCGTACCGACCTTCTCGGCGACCTGGGCGCGGACGCGGTGGAGGTCACCCCGGCCCATCAGTACCCGACCGGCCGGACCCTCCACCCCGATCGGCGGCGCGCCCTGCTCGACTGGGCGCGCTCGTCCGGCGGCCTGATCGTCGAGAACGACTACGACGCCGAGTTCCGCTACGACCGCAAGCCTGTCAGCGCGCTGCAGGGCGTCGCCCCCGACCGCGTCGCCTACCTGGGCACGACCTCCAAGACGCTCGGCCCGGCGCTGCGGATCGGCTGGATGGTCCTGCCGCCCTGGCTGATCGCCCCGGTCGCCGACGCCCGCCTGCACACCGACCACCACACCGAACACCTCGGCCAGCTGACCCTGAGCGACCTGATCGACCGCCACGGCTACGACCGCCACATCCGCGCCTCCCGCCGGCGCTACCTGCGCCGCCGCGACCAGCTCCGCCGTCACCTCGCCGGGTTCCCGATCGCGCTGACGGGCATCGCCGCCGGTCTGCACGCCCTGGCGCTCCTGCCGCCGGACGGCCCCGCCGAGTCCGACATCCGCGACGCCGCGCGGGCTCACGGACTCGCCGTCGGCTACCTGTCGGAGGGCAGCGAGGTGCCCTCCACCCGTCAGGGCGTCATCATCGGCTACGGCCGTCCGCCCGACCACGCCTACACCCCGGCCCTGGACGCCCTCACCGCGACCTTCGCCACCTGTTTCGGCCGGTCAGGGCAGGTCTGAACCGTCCCTGCGCGGAAGCAGAGAGACTGCGCCGCCTCATAAGGTCTAACCGTTAGCTATAGTGGCTAACGGTTAGAGGGAGGTGGCCCATTGCACCAGGAAGTGCTGCTGGCGATGCTGGCGAAGGAGCCTTCGCACGGCTATCAGCTGCGCGCGAGACTGCGCGACGCGCTCGGTCCGCTCGGCGACGCGATGAACGCCGGCCATGTCTACGTCACGCTGACCAGACTGGAGAAGGCCGGTCTGCTGGCGGTCGAGAAGTCGGCCGACGAGGCCGACCGGTCGGATCGGAAGGTGTACGCGCTCACGCCCCAGGGCCGGGAGCGAGTCGCCGAGTGGCTCGCCGAGGTGAGCTGGCCGAAACCCGACCTCGCCGAGTTCCATCTCAAACTGATCGCCGCCGCGTCGGCCGGGCTCGCCGACCCGCTCACCATCGTCGACACCCAGCGCCGCGAGCTGCTGCGCCGGCTGCGTGACGCCCAGCGCGCCGCCATGGCCGAGCCGGACCACTCGGACGCGGCGCTGCTGCTGGAGGGAATCGTGCTCCGGCTGCAGGCGGACCTGCGCTGGCTTGAGGCATGTGAGCGGAACTGGACCCATCTGAGGAGTGGATCGTGAGCGATGTGGAGAAGCCCGTGCTTCGAGCCAGTGGATTGAGCAAGCACTACGGCAAGGGCGAGGGGCTGGTGCGCGCCGTCGACGGCGTCGATCTCGAGATCGGCGCAGGTGAGACGGTGGCGATCATGGGCCCCAGCGGCTGCGGGAAGTCCACGCTCTTACACCTGCTCGGAGGCCTGGACCGGCCCTCGGCCGGAGAGGTGTCGCTGAACGGCCGCCGCATCGACGACATCGGCGAGAAGGCCCTGGCCCGGATGCGACGGACCGACATCAGCTTCGTGTTCCAGTCCTTTCACCTGATGGAGGAGCTCACCGCGGTGGAGAACGTCGAGCTGTCGGCGTTGCTGGCCGGGCGCTCACCGCGGGTCGCCAGACGGCGTGCGGAGGAGCTGCTGGAACAGGTCGGGCTGGCCGGCCGGGCGCGGTTCCTGCCCTCCGCGCTCTCCGGCGGGCAGCGGCAGCGGGTCGCGGTCGCCCGCGCGCTGAGCAACGAACCGAAGGTCGTCCTGGCCGACGAACCGACCGGGAATCTCGACAGCGCCGCCACCCTGGACGTCCTTCAGCTCTTCGACGACCTGCACCGGTCCGGGCAGACGCTGGTCATCGTCACCCACGACCCCCGGATCGCGGCGACCGCGGACCGGATGTTCTCGATGCGCGACGGCGCCCTGGTGGACGAGACCAGGCTGACGGGCGGCACCACCGGCAAGCTCGGCGCCCTGATCGGCCTGGAGGACTGACGATGATCGGACGCCTTCTGCTCGTGTGCCGCCTGGCGGTGCGTGACCTGCGGCGACGCCGTACCGAGACCGTGTTGCTGCTGCTCGCCGTCATGGCCGCCACGACGACGTTGACGCTCGGGCTCGTCCTGCGCGACACGGCCGGCGACCCCTACCGGAGCACCCGGGAGGCGACCGACGGGCCCGATGTGGTCGCCGGCGCCGGTGACCCCGCCCTCCTGACCGACCTGCAGAAACTGGCCGGTGTCGCCGGCCACGGCGGGCCCTATCCGGTCGCCGCGGCGCGACTCCGGGCATCGGACGGGACCTCGGACGTCCAGGCCGTCGGACGGGAGGCCGCGATGGCCTCGGTCGACCAGCCCCGGCTCACCCGGGGAAGCTGGGTACGCGACGGCGGCGTGGTGGCCGAGGCCGCCTTCGCCACCGCGCTCGGACTCCGCGTCGGCGATCCGGTGACCCTGAACGGCCGGTCGTTCGAGGTCGTCGGCGTGGCGGTCACCGCCGCCATGGCGCCCTACCCCAGCGGAACCTGCCTTGTCGCCCAGGGATGCGTCCATGGAGCCAGGTCGGCCGGCACGCCCGAGGGGCTCCTGCAGAACCCCGGACTGGTCTGGCTCACCCAGGCGGATGCGCGCAGCCTCGATCCGGACAACCTGACGTACGTGACGAACCTGAAACTGGCCGACCCGGATCAGGCCCAGGCGTTCGTCGACGCCCATCAGAACGGCCGGACACTCCTGCAGTCCTGGGAGACCGTCCTCGCCGACGCCACCGAACTGGCCCAGGACTCGCAGATCCTGCTGATGATCGGCGCGTGGCTGCTCGGGCTGCTCTCCGTGGCCAGTCTCTCCGTGCTGGTCGGAGGCCGCATCGCCGACCAGCACAGACGTGTCGGCCTCCTCAAGGCCGTCGGCGGAACCCCCGGCTTCGTCGCCGCGGTCCTGCTCGCGCAGTACGTCCTCGTCGCCGTGCTCGCCACCGCCGCCGGACTGACCGTCGGAACGCTGACCGCGCCGCTGCTCACCGAGTCGAGCGCCGGTCTCGTCGGCGCCGCGGGCCCACGGCCGGTGACCCTGTCCACCATCGGTCTGGTGACCGCGGTCGCGCTGGGAGTCGCGGTGACCGCGACCATCGTCCCCACCGTGCGAGCCGCCCGTGCCAGCACGGTCACCGCGCTGGCCGACTCGCCACGCCCGCCCCGCCGCGTCGGCTGGCTGATCGCGCTCTCGGCCCGGCTGCCCACTCCGCTGCTGCTCGCCTTCCGGGTCGCCGCCCGCCGCCCGCGCCGGGTCGTGCTGGCCGTGGTCAGCATCGCGATCACGGTCAGCGGGGTCTACGTCCTCCTGGTGCTCGACGCCTTCCTCGCCGACCAGCCACTCGTCGGCGGCTACGGCGACGTCCAGGTGGAGGTGCTCCGCCGCGTGCTCCTCACCTGGACGGTCCTGCTGCTCGCGCTGGCGGCGATCAACGCCGTCGTCATCACCTGGGCGACGGTGCTCGACAACCGGCACGCGTCGGCTCTGACCCGGGCACTCGGCGCGAGCCCGGGTGAGGTGAGCACGGCCATGGCGGCCGCGCAGGTGCTGCCCGCGCTCGCCGGCGCCGTCCTGGGCGTCTTCCCGGGAGGGCTCGCGCTGTTCGCCGCCATCAACGCGATCACCGGCGGCGACAGCGGCAGAGCCACGCTCCCCGCCTCCTGGCACCTGCTCGTCCTGGTGCTCGCCACCGTGCTCGTGGTGGCGATGCTGACCGCGGTGCCGGCCCGCCTCGGCGCCCGCCGGCCGGTGGCCGAGACCCTCTAGTCAGCGGCGCCACTCCGCCCGAGCGGGATCGTGAGCCCTTCCTCGGCCGCCACCACCTCACCGCCGAACTCCTTCCGTGCGGCGGCCACGGCGGCGGCCCGGTCGTTGCCCGGCCAGAAGTGGGTGAGCATCAACCGGCGCGCGCCCGCGCGGCCGGCCCAGTGACCGGCCTCCGCTGAGGTGAGCAGATTGCGGGTGGGACGTCCGGTCTCGCCCTCGCGGTCGGTGGCCTCGACGACGAACAGGTCGGCGTCGCGCCCGAGCTCGGCGAGCAGGGGAGTCGGGCCGGTGTCGCCGGTGTAGGCGAGGACGATCCCGTCGGCCTCCAGGCGGACGCCGGCGGCGGGCACGTAATGCGGCAGCGGCAGCCCGGTGAGGGCGAACGGCCCCACCCGGTGGCTGCCCGGCAGCGGACGCATGTCGAAGACCGCGTGGAGGTCGGCGTCGGGCTCCAGCCCGCCGATCCGGTCGAGCACGCCCGGCGGGCAGTACAACGGCAGCCGGGGGCCGCCGGGGTCGCCGTAGTAGCGCATCCGGAACAACCCGTGCAGGTCGACGCAGTGGTCGGGGTGTTCGTGGGTGACGACGACGGCGTCCACCGCGCCGTCCGGCCAGTGCGCGAGCAGCCGGGGCAGCGTGGCGTAGCCCAGGTCGAGCAGCAGTCGGTAGCCGTCCCACTCGACCGCGAACCCGCTGCAGGCCCGGCCAGGCTCGGGGAACGCGCCGCAACTGCCGAGAACGGTCACCTGTCTCATCCGTACAGGATGTCAGTTCAGGGACCGACCGAGATGCCGATCATGGACAGGAACGCCGCGGCGGCGGGGGAGGGCCGCAGACGGCTCCAGATGAGGTGCTCCAGGCGGGCCGGGGCGTCGCTGAGCCGGACCACGGGCAGGTCGGGGAAGACCGGCGCGAACGACTCGGGCAGCATCCCGATCCCCAGGTCCTGCCGGATCAGGCGGGCCATGAAGTCGGGGGTCGACACCTCGAAGGCGACCTCACGCCGCACCCCGGCCGCCGCGAAGGCCTCGTCCGACTGGATCCGCCCGGCGCTGCCCGCGGGGAAGTCGACGAACGGCTCGTCCGCCAGGTCGCGCAGCATCACGTGGTCGCGGTCGGCCAGTGGATGGCCGGGCGCCACCACGGCGACCAGGTCGCCGCGTGCCAGCTCCCGCCCGTTGACCCCCTTGGGCCGCGCGTCCAGGGGAAGCCCGAGGAAGGCGAGGTCCATGGTGCCCTGCCGGACCCGTTCGATCATCTCCTCGCTCGCGCCGGAGCGCAGGGTGATCCGCACCTCCCGGTGACGCCGGTGGAACCGGCGCAGCGCGACCGGGAGGTCGACCGCCGTGACGGTGGGGATGGCGCCGATCGCTAGCCGGCCCCGGATCTCGCCGGCGGCGGCCGCCACCTCGGCCCGGGCCCGCTCGGCGGCGTCGAGAGCCTGCCGGGCCGCCGGGAGGAACGCCTCGCCGGCCGGGGTCAGCCGGACGCGGCGGCTGGTGCGCTCGAACAGCTTGGCGCCCAGCTCGCGCTCCAGCCGGGCGATCTGGTGACTCAGCGCCGACTGGACGACCAGGCACTGCTCGGCTGCCCGGGTGAAATTGCGCGTCTCCGCGACCGCGACGACGTACCGCATCTGCTGAAGCTCCACCGATCAATCGTGAAGCACGATCGTTGGAATGACAAACATGTGTTGGACTCATTGATCCCCTCTCGCCGATGCTTGACCGCATGACGACGCGAACCCGTGCGAAAGGCGGCCTGTCACAGGGGCTGCTGCTGCTCATGTCGGTGGCGACGGGGCTGGCCGTCGCGGGCAACTACTTCGCCCAGCCGCTGCTCGACCTGATCGGCCGGGAGTTGGGGCTGGGCCCGTCGCAGGCGGCGCTGACGGTGACGGCGGCGCAGGCCGGGTACGCCCTGGGCCTGATCCTGCTGGTGCCGCTCGGCGACCTGATGGAGCGCCGGCGGCTCGCCGTGGCGCTCTACGCCGCCACCGCGCTGTTCCTGCTGGTGTCGGCCGTCGCGCCCGACGGCCGGGTGCTGCTGATCAGCACGGCGCTGACCGGGCTGACCTCGGTCGCCGCGCAGGTGGTGGTCCCGTTCGCGGCGACGCTGGCGGACCCGGCCGAGCGCGGCCGGGTGGTCGGCACCGTGATGACCGGGCTGATGCTCGGCCTGCTGCTGGCCCGTACCGCGTCCGGAGCGCTGTCGGAGCTGGGCGGCTGGCGGACGGTCTACTGGGTGAACGCCGCGCTGATGTTGCTGATGGCCGTGCTGCTGCGGGCGCTCCTGCCCCGGCTCGGCGGCGGCAGCGGACGGCTGTCCTACCTGGCCCTGCTGCGCTCCACGGTGGCGATGTTCCGGTACGAGCCGCTGCTGCGGTGGCGATCGGCCATCGGCGCCCTGAGCCTGGCCTCGTTCAGCGTGCTGTGGACGGCGCTGACCCTCCTGCTGGCAGGCTCGCCCTACGACTGGACGGAGTCGGCCATCGGACTGTTCGGCCTGGTCGGCGTCGCGGGGGCGCTGACCGCCACGGTGGCCGGGCGGCTGGCCGACCGCGGGCACGTCCAGCGGGTGACCGCGGCCGGGACGATCCTGCTGGTGGCGTCCTGGGCGGCCATCGGCGCCGGGGCGCACTCCCTGACGTGGCTGATCATCGGCGTGATCGTGCTGGACCTGGCCCATCAGGCGGTGCTCAACAGCAGCCAGAACGTCATCTACGCGCTCCGCCCCGAGGCGCGCAACCGGATCAACTCCGCCTTCATGACCTCCTTCTTCGTCGGCGGCGCGGTCGGCTCCGCGTTGACGTCGGTGGTCTGGGCGTACGGGGGCTGGTCCGGCGTGTGCGTGCTCGGCGCCGCTCTCTCGGCCGGCACTCTCGCGCTCTGGACGCTGGAGCGCCTCTCCGTGCGGGCGGCCGGGAAGGAGCCCGCACCGCGTCACCCGGAGCCGGCCGCCTCGCTCGACTGAACCCTGTCCCATCACCATCTGAGGAGCACGACCATGTCACGGAACGTACTGATCACCGGAGCCACCGGCACGGTGTCCACCCTGCTGATGGAGGCGCTGCGCGGCACCGACCTGAACCTGCGCGCCCTCGTCCGCGACGAGTCCAGGGCCGCCGCCGTCCGGGAACGGGGGGCCGAGGTCTTCGTCGGCGACCTCGGCGACCCCCGCACGCTGCCCGCCGCGTTCGAGGGGGTGCAGGACGTGTGGCTGCTGCCGCCGAACGGCCCGCGCGCGCCGGAGCACAGCAGCAACGTGCTGTGGGCGGCGCGCCGGGCCGGGGCGGAGCGGGTCGTGCGCCTGTCCGCCGTCGGCTCGGCGCACGACGCGCCGACGCGCAGCGGCAGGCTGCACGCGCTGTCCGACCACGAGATCGAACGCTCCGGCCTGCGCTGGACGATCCTGCGCCCGCACTGGTTCATGCAGAACCTGCTGAACGAGGCCGGCGACATCGCCGGCACCGGCACGTTCGCGCTGAACATCGGCCCGGCCCGGATCGGCATGATCGACGCCCGCGACATCGCCGCGTGCGGCGCCCGGGTGCTGCTCGACGGCCCGGACCGGCACCACGGCCGGACCTACACGCTCACCGGCCCCCGCTCGGTGACGTTCGACGAGGTCGCGGGCGACCTGAGCGCGGCTCTCGGCAGGCCGATCGCGTACCTGCCGGTCAGCGACGACGCCAAGCGCAAGTCGCTGCTCGACGCCGGCGTCCCGGCGTGGATCGCCGACATGCTGGAGGAGTACGCGCAGGCGTACGTCACCGGCTGGGGCGACTTCACCACGGACGCGGTCGCCGAGATCCTCGGCCGTGCACCGCGCGACGTCGCCTCGTTCGCCCGCGACCACGCCGGGGCGTTCACCTCGGGCCGCTGAGCTCGGGGGTGTGGTGCTCGACCTCGGGGTGGCGTGCCGACGGCCCGTCCAGGACGGGCTGTCGCCGCCCCTTGAGATGCAGGTCGAGGAAGGCCGCCACGTACGTCCTGGTGAGCTCCGCGGCGCGGGCCGGCGTTAGCCGCGCATCGGCGGGTTCGATGCCGAGCGCGCCCGCCAGCACCGGGATGTCGGTGAAGGACTGGTGGTCCGCGCCCTTCAGCACGATCCACCGCTTCCACCCGGTCAGCAGCTTCCAGTCGCGATCCCACGTGGTGTCCCGGCCGCCGGGGGCGTGCTCCGGCGAGCCGATGAACATGAACGGCTTGGTGAACCCGCCCTTGGGGATGCGGGCGTAGGTGGTGCCGTCCATGTCGATGCCGGCGCGTACCCGGGGATCCTGGACCATGGCCGCCACCGCGCTCGCCCCGCCGATCGACTGGCCGGCCATCGCGATCCTGGAGCGGTCGATCCGGGCGGCGCCATCCCAGCGGGACGGCAGCTGGTCGAGCACGAAGGAGACGTCGGCCGCCCGGCCCCGGACCACCACCGCGCCGAAGCCCGGGTCGGTGTCGCTGTCGCAGGCGAGACACTCCGCGACCCGGCCGCCGGCCAGCGTCGTGGCGTAGCTCTCGTGGGTGTGGTCGATCCCGGCCACCACGTATCCCCGGCCGGCCAGGTCCTCGGCCAGGGACGTGAGCGTGCTCAGCGGTTTGGTGAAGCCGGGGGACAGCACCACCAGCGGGAGGTTCCGCCCCGTGGGCTCGGCGTCCTGGACGGCGTTGGTGCGGGTCCGGCTCAGGATGTCGGACGGGACGCCGGTGATCCTCGAACCCTTGAGGAACAGCTCCGACTCGCGCGGCGTCATGTACGGCGCGCGTTTCCCGTCACGCCGCTCGGCCGGGTACCACAGGGTGACCTTGAGCTCCCTGGCGTCGGCGTCGAGGTCCCAGGGGTCCGGGCGGGAGGTGTCCTTCAGATGCAGGACGGTGGTGCCGACGGGATGGCCGCCGGAGGGCGCGGGCAGGACGGCCGGGCCGGTGGGCGTCGGCGACGGGGCGGCGGAGCGGGGCGGCACCGGCGCGGAGCAGGCCGACAAGGAGGCTGACGAGGCCAGCACGACCAGGCCCGCGGCGACCGCCAGGAGGTGTCTCATCGAGAGGTCCCTTCACTTCTGCAGCAAGGTCAGGGCCTTGGCCAGCGCGGGGTCGCGCCCGGCGGCCGCGTCCTTCGGGGTCAGGGGCACGTGGTGGTCGGGCGGCACGCCGACCCGGTCGATCACCTCCCGGTCGGGCCCCAGGTGGTGCCTGTTGGGGAAGCTCAGCAGGGTGTTGTCGCTCAGGAGGTACGGCTGCGCGGGCCCGGAGATGACCCCGGCGGTCCTGGTGCCGACCAGCCGGCCGGCGCGCAGGTCCTTGATCGCGGAGCTGAAGTGCTCGCAGGCCGAGGCGCAGCCGCGGTCGGTGAGCACCACCAGCGGCAGCCCGATCAGCTCGACGGTGTCGTCGGTGCGCATGGCCTCGCAGGCGCCGTCGGCCGTGCACTGGTAGGCGGTGACCTTGCCGTGCGCGAACCCGCTCACCAGCCGGGTCGCCTCGACGGGGCTGCCGCCGCCGTTGCCGCGCAGGTCCAGCACGACGCCGGAGAGCGTCCGGCCGGCGCGCAGCCGGGAGATCGCCCTGAAGACCCGGTTCGCGACGTCGGAGCTGAAGCCGCGCACCCGCACGTAGGCGACGTCGCCGGCCAGCAGCTCCGACCGCACCGCCTGCAGGCCGGCCAGGTCCCGCTGGTAGAGGCCGGGCTTGAGCGTCACGCTCCAGCGGCGGCCGGTGCTCTGCCGCAGCAGCCGCAGCCGGACCGGCCCGGCCTCGGGGTAGCCGGGGTAGAGGGCGGCGATCGCCGGGGTGGCCTTCCCTCCGACGAAGGGCGCCGTACCGTTGATCGACTCGATGACGTCGCCGGGGCGCAGCCCGGCGGCCCGCGCCGCGCCGCCCTCCACGGTGGTGACGAACAGCGGCGGCAGGGCGGTGCCCGGGTTGCCTTCGACCTGCGGACCGGCGACGTTCGCCGCCAGGCCCAGACCGTAGCCGTCGCCGTCGTAGCGGTCGGGGTGCCGTTCGAGGCCGTGGGCCCAGCGGGCGTGGTTGTCGCCGAGCGCCGCCACCATGGCCTCCAAGGTCACCACGGCCAGCCGGTCGCGCAGGTCCGGGACCTGGTCGGCAGTCCGGCGGTAGACGGCCTCGAAGGCGACCCAGTCGGCCTTCCTGTCACCGGTCAGCGGCGGCATGGTCGCGTCGGCCAGGTCGCGCCCTTGGCGGTTGAGCTCCTGGGTCAGGGCGACGAACCCGGAGGTCAGCAGCGTGCTGGCGTCCATCGTGGCGCCGCTGTAGTAGTTGCCCAGGATGCAGAAGTACGCCTGCTCGATCACGTCGACGGTGGTGGGCTTCTCCGGCTGGGGGGCGCCCTGGGGCCGCGCGCAGATCGTGCCGGCCGCCGTGTTCTCCTGGCTGCGCGGCGGTGTCGGCGCGGTGCAGGCCGCCGCCAGGAGGAGCGCCAGCCCGGCTGCTCCGATCCTTGGCCCGATCCTGACGGCGGTCATGAAAGGCGTCTCCGGATCCACCAGAAGCAGAGCCCTGTGAGCCCGGCGGTGAGGAGGGCGTAGATCCCGGTCTCGATCCACTGGAACGGCCAGAAGCGGTCGAGGGGCTGGTAGGTGGCCTGCTGCCGGTAGCCGAGCCGGTTGATCTCGGCCAGGCATCCGTCCATGCCGCCGCTCGGCGCGCAGGGGCCCGACGTGGTGGAGATCGTGACGCCGCTCCCCGGGTCGTCGTCGGGGATCGTGCGCCCGGACGGATCGACGAGCCGGCTGGACAGGACCCAGGCGCCGGCATGGCCGGGGACGGCCGGTGACAGCTGGACGTGCACGGTCTGGTTCTCGTCCCGGCTCACGCCGATGCCGTCCACGTTCACCTCGCCGAGCTCGAAGGCCCCCGTGGCGGGGGTCATCAGGTGGGGCCTGACCAGCATCGGCATGGCGAGCTGGACCACGGCGAAGGCGGCCAGGGTGAGGGCCATGGCGGGCAGCACCCTGCGGACGAACATGCCTACGGTCACGCCCAGGACGAAGGCGAAGGCGGCGTACCCCATCGGCGCGATGCCGCGGGCGCCGAACACCAGAGGAGCCATCAGGGCCAGCTCCGGCATGGCCGACTTGTCCAGCGGATCGGACCACCAGGTCACCGCGAGACCGCCCAGACCGGCGGCGGCCACGGCGGCCAGGCCGACGAGCCCGAGCTTGACCGCCAGCCAGCGGCGGCGGGTGATGCTCTGGTTCCACACCAGCAGGTGCGTGCCCGCCTCCAGCTCGCGGGTGATCAGCGGCGCTCCCCAGAAGAGCCCGATCAGGACGGGCAGGAGCATCACGACGAGGGTCAGCGCCTCGAACGGCATCTGGTACTCGTCGAAGAAGCGATCGTAGAAGCGGCCGCAGGACTTGTCCTGCACGCACTCGGCGATGCCGGCGGAGTAGCGGGCGGCCAGATCGGGGCCGGTCAGGGCCAGCACGACGGCGAGGACGACGAGGAAGGCGGCCATCATCAGCGCCGAGCCGCGGAACTGCCGCCAGGTGAGCCAGATCATCGCTGCACCTCCAGCGCGGCCCGCCGGTCGTCGGCGACGCGCTTGTCCATGTAGGCCAGGACGAGGTCCTCCAGGCTGAGCCGGGTGACCGCCCAGGCGGGATCGTGGATCGGTTCGTCGGTACGGATCACGTACGTGCTCTGCCGGTCGGTGTGGCGTGCGGAGACCACCTGCTGGCCGGCGGGCAGCCGGTCAGGGTCGCGGCGCGGGCCGGTGAGCCGGTAGTGGGTGGCCAGCAGCCGTTCGGCCTCGCCCGCCACCTGCACCCGCGAGTCGACCAGCACGATCAGGTAGTCGCAGACCCGTTCCAGGTCGGAGACGAGATGGGAGGAGAGCACCACGCTGAACTCGTGCTCGGCGGTGGCCTCCATCAGTCCCTGCATGAACTCGCGGCGGGCGAGCGGGTCGAGCGAGGCGACCGGCTCGTCCAGGATCAGCAGCTGCGGCCGTTTGGCCAGGCCCACGGTGAGGGCGAGCTGGGCGCGCTGGCCGCCCGACAGCTTGCCCGCCCGCTGGCCGGGGCTGAGGCCGAGGCGCGCGATCCGCTCCCGCGCCAGGGCGTCGTCCCAGCGGGGGTTGAGCCGGGCGCCTAAGCGCAGGTGCTCGGCGACGGTCAGCCCGGCGTAGGCGGGGGTGTCCTGGGCGACGAACCCCACCTTGGCCAGCTGCGCCGGCCCGGCCGCGGGACGGCCGCCCAGCACGGTGATGCCGCCGGCGGACGGTTCGAGCTGGCCGCTGGCCAGCTTCAGCAGCGTGGTCTTGCCCGCCCCGTTCGGGCCCACCAGGCCGACCACGTGCCCGGACGGGACGTCGATGGTGCACTCGCGCAGCGCCCAGCGTTTCCCGTACTTCTTGCCCAGTCCGTGGGCTTGCAGGACAGAGGTCACGCTATGTCCTCCTGTGAGGCGGTCCGAAAGGTGGTCATGAACAGGGCCTCGATGCTCTCGTCGTCGAGGCCGGCCTTGCGGGCCTTGACCAGCCAGCGCCGCAGGTCCTGGCGGAGCGGGCCGTGCGCGGCCAGCGAGGCGCCGGCCAGCGTCCTGGTCACGAACGTGCCGACCCCGGGCCTGGCGGCGACCAGGCCCTCGTGCTCGAGCTCCCGGTAGGCCTTGAGCACCGTGTTGGGGTTGATGGCCAGCCCGGCCACCACGTCCTTGACCGTCGGGAGCTGGTCGCCCTCGTCCAGCAGGCCCAGCCGGAGCGCATGCCTGACCTGCTGGACCAGCTGCAGGTAGGGCGAGACACCGGACCGGCTGTCGAGGTAGAACTCGATCAACGGATTCTCCATTCATCTAGTCTCCTAGTACTTTAGGAGTCTAGATGTTAAGCGGGCATAAGTCACCAGGACCCGACTGCTAGCGTGGAGATCACCGAGGCCCGTCAGGTGAGGAGGAGGCCCCCGTGGCCCGTGGTTGGATCGCCCGTCCCGAGACCGCCGCCGACGTCGCCGAGATCCGCGAGATCAATGTGGCGGCCTTCCCCACCTCGGAGGAGGCCGACCTGGTCGAGGCGCTGCGCGCCGACCCGGAGGCGTGGATCCCCGGCCTCTCCTGGGTCGCCGAGGCGCCCGGCGGCGGCCTGGCCGGGTTCGCGCTGCTCACCCGCTGCCACGTCGACGACGCCGCGGCCCTCGCCCTGGCGCCATGCGCCGTCAGGCCCGAATTCCAGCGACGCGGCGCCGGCGCGGCCGCCATCCGCGCCGCCCTCGACGCCGCCCGGCAGCAGGGGGAGAACCTCGTGCTCGTGCTCGGCCACGCCGACTACTACCCCCGCTTCGGCTTCACCCCGGCCGCACGCCACGGGATCCGGCCGCCGTTCGAGGTCGACGACGCTTACATGATGGCGCTCGCCCTCGACCCCAGCCGTCCGGTGCCGTCCGGCACCATCCGCTACCCGGCCGCCTTCGGCGTCTGATCCCGAGCTGGAACAGTTCCCCCCTGAGCTTGCCCTGGACCTGCACACTCAGCAGACCGGTTGGAGACCTGGGCACATCGCCGGCTACACCGCCGCCGTGACTCGCGTGGGCCGGTACCGCTGGGCGACCGCCCCGGACCGGAACTCACGACGGTCCACGAGCTCGAGCTCGATGCGCTCGCGCAGACCGGCGAGCAACGTCGGCCCGCGTCCGGCAAGGACCGGCTGCACCAGAAACTCGTACTCGTCGATCAGTCCCAGATCCGCCAACGCCAGGGGGAGCGCCACGCCACCCACCCACAGGCCCTCGCCTGACTCCTGCTTGAGCCGCCGAACCGCTTGCCCGAGGTCGCCCCGCACCAGCTCGGCATTCCAGTCGACCGCGCTCAGCGTGCTCGACACGACGTACTTCTTCGCCCGGTCGATGGCCTCGGCGAACGGGATCTGCCACTCGTCCATCCAGTCAGGCCAGGTGCCCGTGGCCGGCTTCCGCCACGCCGACTCCATCATCTCGTAGGTCACCCGGCCGAACAGCAGGGCGTCGGCTCGCTCCATCTCAGCGGCCCAGTAACGCATCGACTCCTCGTCCGGGAGGAGCCCTGCCTCGTGATGGCAGCAGCCGTCGAGCGTGACGTTGATCGAGTATCGAAGGGGTCTCATCCCGTTGCTCTCCCTTGATGCGCGCAGCGCGTTTTCACGGACGTCTACTCAGACGACTGTCGACGCCATTCCTCATCGGCCCCGATCCCACCCGCTCAACACCGCCGTGATGCGAACCAGACCACAGACCGAGCGTGCGCTTCTGGCATCAACCGATCGGTTGATGCCGGAATCCACCATCCCGCTCTCCGGCCGGACGATCCGCCACCCCCTGCCCCCACGCGATTCTCAAGGCATGCCCACACACCGGGAGCCCGCCCTCCGCACCATCGGACTCCGCAAGACCTTCGGCGACCACACGGCCGTCGACGACATCCATCTCACCGTCCCCGCCGGTTCCTTCTACGGCCTGGTCGGTCCCAACGGCGCCGGCAAGACCACCACCCTGGCCATGGCCGTCGGCCTGCTCCGCCCCGACGCCGGCCGCGCCGAGATCTTCGGCGTCGACGTCTGGAGTGACGCCGTCCGGGCCAAAGGGCTGATCGGCGTGCTGCCCGACGGCAACGCCATGCCGGAGCGGCTCACCGGCCGCGAGGTCCTCACCTACCTCGGCCTGCTGCGCGGCATGCCGCCCGCCGTGGTCGCCGAGCGCACCGACGAACTCCTCCAGGTCCTCGAACTCGACTCGGCGGAGCGGACCCTGGTCATCGAGTACTCCACCGGCATGCGCAAGAAGATCGGTCTGGCCGTCGCCCTCCTGCACGCGCCTCGCCTGCTCGTCCTGGACGAGCCCTTCGAGGCCGTCGACCCCGTCTCCGCGGCCACGATCAAGGCCATCCTGCGCAGGTTCGCGGCCAACGGCGGCTCCGTGATCATCTCCAGCCATGTCATGGCCCTCGTCGAGCAGCTCTGCGACCACGTGGGCGTCATCTCCGACGGCCGTGTCGTGGCCGCCGGCCCGCTGGCCGACGTCCGCGGCGCCGGAACCCTGGAGGACGCCTTCGTCGATCTCGTCGGCGCCCGCACCGGTGGAACGGAGGGGCTGGCATGGCTCACGTCCTGACGTCCGGCCCGGTCGCCGCCCAGCACATGGTCCGCATGCGGCTGGCGATCATGCGCAACTCCCTGCGCGGCGACAACGCCGCCAACCTCTACACCGGCGTCTCGGGCGGGCTGATCCTGGCCTTCGGGACGATCGCCGTGGCCGTCCTGTGGCCCGGCTACCTGCCCATCACCCTGGCCGTCTGGCTCTCCGGCTGGATCTTCGGCCCCATCTTCATCGGGGGCGGCAACGAGGCCTTGCGCCCTGAGTACTTCTCCATGCTCCCGGCCACGCCGGGCCGGATCGCGGCGGCGCTGCTCGCCGGAGCCTTCGCGGGCCCCGCCCCCGCGGTCAATCTCGTCGCCCTGCTTTCCCTGCCCGTGTACGGCTGGCGCTTCGGCCCGGCCGGAGTGCTCATCGGCCTGGTGGCAGCCGTCATCACGCTCATCACCATGGTGATGCTCTCCCGCGTCATCGTGGCGCTCATCGGCCTGTTCGTCAGATCCCGCGCCACCGCGGCGGCCGTCGGGATCGTGACCGGCACCGCCATCGCGCTGTGCAGCAACGGCTGGGCGCCCGTCGTGGCTCTGGGCGGCTCCGACACCACCGCCTGGTCGCACGTCTTCGTCCGTGTCCTGCCCTCCGGGTGGGGTGTGGCCGCCGTCGAGGCCCCCTGGCCTCTCGCCCTCGCCATCCTCGCGGCCGGCGCGGGCGTGATCGCCCTCCTCCTGGTGGCCTGGGCCGGCCTGCTGTCGCGGCGCGTCGTCTCGGCGGCACGCGGCGGTGTGCCCCCTCGCCGCGGCACGCCCCGCCCCCTCCCCGCCACCGGCGGCGCCCGCCTGGCCGCCGCCAAGGAACTGCGCGCCTGGTGGCGCGACCTCGTCCGCATCCAGCTTCTCGCCACCGCCTTCTCCTACGCCATCGTCACCCCCCTCCTGCTCCTCGCCCTCGACATCTGGATCATGGTCCCCTTCACGGGACTCATCGCGATCGTGATGGCCGCCGCGTCCTCGGCCAACCTCTACGGCGCCGACGGGACCGCGCTCTGGCTCACCCTCATGGCCCCCGGCGCGGAACGCGCCGACGTACGCGGCCGCCAGCGGGCCTGGCTTCTCGTCGTCGGCCCGGCCGCCGTCGTCCTCTCCCTGGCCGGCACCCTGGTCAGCGGCCAGACGTGGGCCTGGCCGTGGGTGCTCGGCCTGCTCCCCGCCCTGCTCGGCGGCGGCGCCGGGCTCATCGTCCTGATCGCCGTCACCTCGCTCGTCCCCGGCACCGACCCCCACAAGCGCGGCGGCAACCCGCTCAACACCGGCGCCGACGAAACCGCCGAGACCAGCCTCGCCTGGCTCATGCTCGTCGCGGTCCCCACGACCGCCCTTCCCGCGGCCGGCGCCGTCCTCCTCGACCCCTGGGCCGGCGTCGCCACCGGCGTGCTGACCGGCGCCCTCGCCGCCTGGGGATTCGGCAGGATCGCCTACCGCAGACTCGAGAACCACGGGATCGATCTGCTCAACCTCATGAAGCACGGCCCGGCGCCCCAGGCCGACAAGCCCACCACCGCGGACCTGCCCATCCAGCACCGCATCGGCGTCACGATCGCCTACACCATCGCCTGGCTCCCGCTGTTCCCCCAGGGACTCGTGCCCATGGTCATGAAGATCCTCGGCGTCGAGGACCGCGGATGGTTCCTCGCCCTTCATCTCCCGCCGATCTGGCAATGGCCCACCGTCATCTTCATGATCGCCCTGGGGCTGCTCATGTACGGCTACGCCATCCTGATCCCCATGCGCCTAAACTCGCCCTCAAGTGCCGCGACCAGGTAAATCCGTCCGCATCGGGAGGAAGGGCATACCAGGATGAACGACCCCTTCCCGCCTTCGGCCTGGGAGCGGCGCTTCGACCGCGTGGTCGAGGTCGTTCCCTACATCACCCTCGCCGCTTCCCTGGTCATCAGCCTGGCCTCACCCGACCAGCCGGAAGGCGGGATGCCCCGTACTCTCGCGCTCACCGCCCTGGCGCTCGCCTGGAACCTCGGCGCCCACACCCTCCTGCCCGCGGCCCTGCGCGGACGCCGGGTCGTCGTCACCGTGTACTTCGTCGGCGTCCTGGCCACCGCCGCGCTGCTCGCCTCCCACGACCCCATCTTCCTCATCTACTGCATCTCCGGCTTCTTCCTCGCCGCCAACTTCGCCCCCTCCAGATGGACCTTCGCCGCCGTCGCCGCCACCTCCTTCGTCCTGTACGGCTCGACGATCGACTGGTCCCAGGCCACCCCCCAGCTCGTCGCCTTCTACCTGGCGATCATCGCCGTGCAGACCGTCGCCATCGGCGGCGGCTCCATCGCGGGCATCAAGATCGAGGACCGGCAGCGCAAGTACCGCCAAGCGGTCCACGACCTCCAGACCGCCATGAAGGAGAACGCCGACCTCCACGCCCAGCTCCTCACCCAGGCCCACCAGGCCGGCATCCTCGACGAACGCCAGCGCATGGCACGCGAGATCCACGACACCCTCGCCCAAGGCCTCACCGGCATCATCACCCAGCTCCGTGCCGCCCAGCGCGTCGAGGACTCCGACACCCACGTCGAGCTCGCGCTCACCCTCGCCCAGGACAGCCTCACCGAGGCCCGTCGCTCCGTCGCCGCACTCCAGCCCCACCAGCTCGAGGACGCCCACCTCCCCGAAGCCATGAGCACCCTGGCCCGCAACTGGAGCCAGAGCACCGGCGTCGACCTCCACGTCGAAGTGACCGGCGACCGCGTCCCCCTCAGCCCCGCCATCGAGGTCGCCCTCTTCCGCGTCGCCCAGGAAGCCCTGGCGAACGTCGCCAAACACGCGGGCGCCACGCGCGCCGGCCTCACCCTCTCCTACACCGGCGCCGTCGTCCTGCTCGACATCCGGGACAACGGCACCGGCATCCACGACGCCAACGGCAAAGGATTCGGCCTCAGCAGCATGAGACAACGCCTCCGCGGCGTCGGCGGCTCCCTCGAGATCGAGAGCACCCCCGGCGAGGGCACCGCCGTCAGCGCCACCGTCCCCGCGCTCCAAGGAAGCCCCCGGTGATCCGCCTCCTCCTCGTCGACGACCATCCCATCGTCCGCGACGGCCTGCGCGCCGCCTTCGACACCGAACCCGACATCGAGGTCGCCGGCGAAGCCGCCAACGGCCGCGAAGGCATCGAGCGAGCCGCCGCACTCGAGGTCGACATCGTCCTCATGGACCTGCGCATGCCCGAAATGGACGGCGTCACCGCCATCACCGCACTGCGCCGGTCCCACCCTCACATCAAGGTCCTCGTCCTGACCACCTTCGACGGCGACTCCGACGTCCTGCCCGCCATCGAAGCCGGCGCCACGGGCTACCTCCTCAAGGACGCCCCCACGGACGAACTCCTGCGCGCCGTCCGCGCCGCCGCCGCGGGCGAGCCGGTCCTTTCCCCCTCGGTGGCCGGCCGCCTCATGGGCCAGGTACGCCGGCCGGTCAAGGCCGCGCTCACCGACCGCGAACTCCAGGTCCTCGCCCTCGTCGCGGACGGCGCCTCCAACCGCCAGGCGGCCGCCAAACTCTTCATCAGCGAGGCCAGCATCAAGACCCACCTCCTGCACATCTTCGACAAACTCGGCGTCCGAGACCGCGCCGCCGCCGTCGGCGAGGGCTATCGACGCGGTCTGCTCAGCTAATCGGCCACCCGCCGCAGCGGAGCCAGGAGCCGCGCGGACGGCGGCGGCGACCGGCGGAGTCAGTAGCCCGGAGGCCGGACCAGGCCCGTCTCGTAGGCGAACACGGCCGCCTGGGTGCGGTCGCGCAGGCCGAGCTTGACCAGGATCCGGCTCACGTGGCTCTTCACCGTCTGCTCGGCGAGCACCAGCCGCTCGGCGATCTCCGCGTTGGACAGGCCCTGCGCGATCTGGGCCAGCACCTCGGTCTCGCGCCCGGTCAGCCCGGCGACGCGGTCCACCCGCTGCCTGGCGCCGGCCATCCGGGCGAACTCGCTGATGAGCCGCCTGGTCACGCCCGGCGACAGCAGCGCGTCACCGGCGGCCACCACCCGGACCGCGTGCGCCAGTTCGGCCGCCGAGGCGTCCTTGAGCAGGAAGCCGGAGGCGCCCGCCCGCAGCGCCTCGTAGACGTACTCGTCGAGGTCGAACGTCGTCAGCACCAGCACCTTGACGGCTCCGCTGACCCGGCGGGTCGCCTCGATGCCGCTCAGCTCGGGCATGCGGATGTCCATCAGCACCACGTCGGGGGACAGCTCGGCGACCTTGGCGACGGCGTCGAGGCCGTTCACCGCCTGCCCGACGACCTCGATGCCGGGCTCGGCGTTGAGCAGCACGGTGAAGCCCTGGCGGACCATCGTCTGGTCGTCGGCGATGAGCACGCGGATCATGCGGTGTCCTCGGCGGGGAGCGTGGCGGTCACCTCGTAGCCGCCGCCGGGGGCGGGGCCCGCGGCCAGCTCGCCGCCCAGCATGGCGGCGCGTTCGCGCATGCCCAGCAGGCCGAGCCCAGCCCCGCGTGAGGGCGCGGGGGCGCCGCGCGGGGCGGTGTTGCGCACCGTGAGCGTGAGAGCCCCGGGCAGGTACGCGATCTCGACCTGGACGGAGGCGCCGGGGGCGTGCCGGATGGCGTTGCTCAGCGCCTCCTGCAGGATGCGGAAGGCCGACAGCTCGATGCCGGGCGACAGCGGCCGGCGATCGCCGGTGGTGGTGGCGGTGACTGCCAGCCCGGCAGCCCGGACCTTGGCGATCAGCTCGTCCACCTGGTCCAGCGTCGGCTGCGGGGCGTCGTCGGCCGGCCCGTCGGCCGACCGCAGCACGCCGAGGACGCGCCGCAGCTCGGCCAGGGCCTCCACCGCGTTCTCCCGGATGCCGGCCAGGGTGTCCTTCAGCTCCTGCGACGGGTTGTCCACCAGGTGCGGGGCCACCTGCGCCTGGATGGAGATCACCGACATGTGGTGGGCGACCACGTCGTGCAGCTCGCGGGCGATCCGGTTGCGGGCCTCCAGCACCGAGCGCCGCTCCCGCTCCTCGGCGGTGACCTCCTCCTGCACGACGAGTTGCGTACGGGTCACCCGCAGGCCGCGCAGCGCGGACCCGAGCACCGCCGCGCCCACGAGCACGATCAGCCACGTCCCGGCCGCACCCGACAGCTGGCCCCATGGGGCGCCGGCCAGGCAGGCCAGCGCCACCAGCACGGTGATCACCGTGATCTCGGCCAGCACCCGCGATCTGACCCGCAGCGCCACCAGCAGGAACAGCATCGCCTGCAGCCCGATCGCCGGCTCCGACCAGGAGAACGGGGTGAGGAGATCGGTGCTGACCACGTGCTCAGGCGCGGCCAGGCCGGTCTGCGAGCCGGCCGCCATCAGGGCCAGCGACCCCCACCACGCGGCGATCGGGCTGACCATGGCCAGCACCAGCGCCGCCGCCTGCCCGAGGGCGAGCAGCGTGTAGGTCGGGTCGTCGAAGCCGTTCGCGACCCGGATCATGACGAACGCGTACAGCCCCACCAGGACGTGCGGCAGCCGCGACAGCACGCGGGGGCCGCGCATGCGGGGGAGCGGGTCGGCCGCCACCGTCCACAGGTCCGACCGCAGGGTCCCGATCACGACTCCACCCTAAGGCTCACGACCGGGCCGGATGATCGCTCGTACGTGCGGAAGAGCACGCAGCACAGGGCCAGCACGGCCGCGAACACCGGCAGCCAGGCCAGCCGCGCCACGATCCAGCCCGGCCCGTCCGGGGCGGTGTGCAGACCTGGCCAGTCTCCGCCGACGTGCAGGCCGGCGACGGTGACGGCGAGCATCGCGGTCTGGTGCCAGAGGAAGACGGTCATCGCCGCCAGGTTGACCGCGGCCACCGCCGCCCACGCGGCGGGCCTGGCCAGGAGCCGCCGCAGCGGCCCGGCCAGCAGCGCCGCCGCGCCGCACTGGGCGATCCCGAAGGCGACGGCGGCCAGGGTGGGCGGGTCGAGGTTGGACACCGGAGCGCCCGGCACGCCGACCATCGCGGCCGGGTAGCCGCCCCAGCCCACCAGCCCGATCGCCGCCGCCCCGCCACCGGCCAGCAGGGCCCATCCGGCGGGCCTGCCCGGCAGGCCGTGCCTGGCCCAGGTCAGGCCCAGGCAGTACGGCACCAGCCAGCCCGCCACCACGTTCACCCAGCCCAGCCAGGAAGGCCCGCCCGCCCCGTACCGGACGAGGTCGACGCAGGCGACGGCGGCGAGCGGCCACAGCGGGTGCAGCCGGGACACCAGCGGGGTCGCGGCGGTCAGCAGCGCGAACACCAGCAGGAACCAGAGCGGCGACACCACCAGCTTGCCCAGCGTGCGCACCGTCTCCAGTTCCGCCCCGGAGAGGAACATCCAGCCGACGGCCGGCGCCCACACCGCCGCGAGCGCCCCGACCGGCCGGGACAGCCGCGCCAGCCGCGCTCTCACCCACCCGCCGTACGGGCCGGTCCCGCGGCCGTTCACCAGCCCGCCCACCAGGAAGAACACGGCCAGCGTCTGGCACACCCAGGACATCGGCGCCAGCTCCGGCATGGCCTTCAGCGGGCTGCCGGCGCGCAACGTGTCGCCGGTGGCCACCAGCGCGGTCACCAGCCAGTGGCCCAGCACGACGCCGGCGATCGCCAGGGCCCGCAGCCCGTCGATCGCGCGGTCACGGCTGGGCGGGGTGGCGGTGTCGATCCGGTGGGCGAGGGCGAGAAGGGAGGCCATGGGGCGAACCTAGGAAGCCCCGCCCCTGGCCCGCGTCCCTCTGGGGAGCGCATCCGGCCGTGGTCCTGAAGTACGGGCCGGGAGCCCTGAGCGCTAAGCGCGCTCGCTGTCGCAGGCCGGGTAGCCGGTGCGGTGGACGGAGCTGAAGTTGGCGGCGGACATCCACCCGTACGTCCTGGTCCCCTTGATCCGCCCGAAGACCCAGAGGTTGCCGTGGGAGTTCCTCTTCCAGCAGTTGAAGTAGAGCACCTGGCCCCGGCGCATCCGCTTCACGTTGCACGTCTTGATCGACGCACCCTGCTTGAGGTTGTACGTCCCCTTCATGACCCCCCAGCCCCCGTCCAGGTTCGGGCCGCTGGACGGGGGTGACACGCACGAAAGGGTGTTCACCGTGGCCTGGGCGGCCGGGGTGTTCACGGCGGACGTCGCCGCGATGGCGCCGGCCGCCGCGAGCACCGCGGTGGTCTTCCTCAGGTGACGCATACGGTCTCCCTTCTCCGTGATCTACGGGGAGGGTGCCGAGCGCCGGTTGCGAGATCCTTTCGGTGTGCTTGATCACGAGGTGTGCCGGGTGATCACCTCGTCGGTGCTCAAGGCCTTGGCGCGCTCGGTCAGGAGGGTGCGGAGCCGCTCGGCGTCGGAGTCGATCTGGCCGCCGCCGCCGTTGAGCTTGTAGGACTCGACGATGTCGTCGAGCACGTTCGTCAGGGTGCCGCCGGCCAGGAGCTCGCGGTAGAGGGCGGCGTACTGCTCCTCGTACAGCTTCTTGAAGGCGGGTGTCTCCAGGAAGCGTTCCTTCAGCTTGTGGCCGCCCATCATCCGGCCGCCGAACCCGCCCACGCCGTCGTTCGGTCCGGCGGAGGCGTCGCCGTTGTAGGCGAGGTTGAGGTCCCAGGTGATGACCCGGAACTTGCGGGTGTCCAGGTCGTACCAGAGGTAGTAGTTCCTGCCGGGGCCGCTCATGTCGTCGAAGTTGAGCATGAGGTTCTGCAGCACGGCGTAACGGGCGAACGACTCCACGTCCAGGCGTTCGGCCAGACCGGCGGCGAACTCCTCGTCGGAGGCTTCGTTCACCCATTTGACCAGGTTGATCACGGGTTGCAGGTCCGTGCCGCCGACCTTGTTCACCTGCTTGAAGTCGGTGCCGTACTGGGTCTGGTCCTCGCCCTTGTAGGTGAAGGAGCCGGTGGCCAGCGACTTGTACAGCACGCCGTCGCCCAGTTCCTCGGCGTAGCCCTCGTCCAGATACTCGACCACCAGGCGGGGGGCCGAGGCGCGGCCGTTCACGGTGAAGGCGCTGTAGGTGTAGCTCTGGGTGGGTTCGCCCGCGGCGCCGACGGTGGAGATGGCGAGCGCCTCGTTGAGCATGGTCGAGGCCTGGCCGGTGACGGGACGGACGGCGACCTGCGCGTGGCCCTGATAGCGGCGGCCGTCGACGAACTCGTCGAAGCTGACCAGCCACGGCAGGTTCTCCGGCTCCTCCGCCTTCAGCGTGGCGCCGAAGCCGCCCATCCCGCCGCCCCGCCGCTGCCCCTGACGCTCGGGCGGCTGGTCGCCGTTCCGGGGAGGCCCGTTGCCGTCCGGCGGCTGAAAACCCTCGGGCGGCTGAAAACCTTCGGGCGGCTGAAAACCGTCCGGTGGCTGAAAACCCTCCGGTGGCTGAAATCCCCCGGGGCGCTCGCCGCCGGGCGGCCCGCCAGGACCGCCGCCTCGGCCGCCCATCCGCTGCCTTACCCTCTCGCCCTTCCAGGTGAGCCCCTGCAGCGTCGAGTTGCCCTTGAGCCGGATGCCGACGCTCGGGATCGTGGTGCCGTCGATGGTCAGGTCCGCCTCGACGTACTTCTTCTCGCCGTCCTTGGCGTACTCGGTCAGCATGTCCTCGTACGCCTCGTCGCGGAAGGTGAGCGTGAGCTGGTGCGCGACCGAGGTGTCGAACAGGTCCTTCGAGCCCGTGACGTCCTGGGTGACGAGGTCTCCCGAGGCGTTGGACACCGAGACCGCGTAGGGGCGGACCGTGCCGCTGCCGAACACGCCCCAGCACACGCCGAGGAAGGTCACGCCCGCGACGAGGAGCTTCCAGTTCTGCCGGACGCTGACCGGGATCCGGTGCCGGAGCCTGGTCACAGGTCTGTCTGGTCGTAGCCGGTCAGGACCGTGACCGACTGGCCGTGGTTGCGTTCGCGCAGCGCCGCCATCAGGTCGGCCGGCTCGCCGCCCTTCTTGATCTTGACCGTGTACATCAGCTCGGTGAGCGCCCCGGCCCTGATCGACTCCATGCTGACCAGCTCGAACTCGTCGGTGTGGCGGATCAGCACGTCCTGGATGACGTGGGTGTAGTCCTCGTCGGACGGCACCTGCACCTTGACCACCTGGCGGCGCACGTTCAGCTGGAACCAGTTGAACCGGTGCATCACGAAGATGATCAGCGAGATGGTCACCGCGGCGACGATCGCCAGCAGGTAGAACCGGGTGCCGACGGCCATGCCGACGCCCATCACCAGGAAGATGAACCCGACGTCGCGGGTCTCCTTGATGGCGTTGCGGAACCGGACCACCGACAGCGCTCCGACCAGGGCGAACGCGCGGGCGATGTTCGATCCGACGACCAGCATGATCAGCGAGATGAGCATGCCGAGGATGACCAGCGTCTGCACGTACGACTGGCTGTAGGAGACGTTGCGGTGCGTCGCCCGGTACACCCAGCCGATCATGGCGCTGAGCACGAACGACAGCACCATCGCGAGGGCGATGTCAGCCACGCTGAACGTGCCGGAAAGGTCCTGGAACGAGAAGTCCATGGGGGTCATGCCTCCGAGAGAGCGGCCGGTCGGTCGCGGCCGGGATCCTGGTCGGGAACGTGGAAGATGGAACGCGGCGCCAGCCCGTGCGCCTCGATGCTCTGGCAGTACTTGGAGACGCGCACCACCTGCAGGTTCCGCTTGGCGGTCAGATCGGTCAGCCAGTACGGGACGCGCTCGTTCGCCTTGACTTCCATGATCGCCTTGTGCGGCGGGACGATGAAGCGGTTCTCCGCGTCGGCGGCGAAGCCGAAGTCGCGGTCGCGGCCCCGCACCCGCCGGTCGAACGTCACCCGCAGGCCCGCGTCGGCGTCCTGGCCCAGGTAGGCGTGGCGGGTGTAGCCGGTCATCGCGGTGGCCCGCAGGTCGAGGCGGCACGTCAGGTCCAGCACCTCCTCCAGGAAGGCGCGCTGGGACGGCTCATGGGTGATCATCTCGCGGCCGTCGCACAGCCGCAGCGCGTCCAGGTACGGCACCTGGACGCGCCGCTTCTGCGTGACCCGGTTGACCCGCTGCTTGATCTCCACGTACACGGGGGTGTCGTCCGCGGCGGAGAACCGGTCGCCGTAGTGGCGGATGCGCAGCTTGCGGCGGAACCTCAGGCCCTCGATCTTCTCCCAGTAGAACCGGAGCCCCCGGGTGTCGTAGTAGACGCTCCAGATGGCGTAGCCCTCGTCGGGGCAGTGCCGGTCGAGGACGAGCCGGTGCTCCAGCTCCTCGCGCAGCTCGTCCACCGCCCCGGCGTCGACCAGATACTTGATCTCGTACCGGTTGAAGGCGTGCAGCTTGCTCGGCGCGCGCAGCCGGTGACCGGCGTCCCCGTCCGTCAGCTCGGGCGGAGTCGGTTTGCGAAACCTGTGAAGCATGCCGATATGGGACCCGACGAACCTGGGAAAAATGTGTGAACCGCAGGTGAACGTCAGCGCGACGGCAGCAGGACGCGGAAGCGGGTGCCCCGCCGGGAGCTGGTCACCTCGATCCGGCCGCCGTGCGCCTCGACCAGCGCCGCGGCGATGGCCAGGCCGAGTCCGGTGCCGCCGTGGTCGCGGGAGCGGTTCGGGTCCGCGCGGTAGAACCGGTCGAACACGTACGGCAGGTGCTCGGCGTCGATGCCGGAGCCCTCGTCGCTCACCTCCACCAGCGCGGCCTCGCTCCCGGGCGCCGGTCCGGCTCCGGCGTGCACGCCCTCGGGCGGGCCGACCCGCTCGTGCCCGACCGTCACCCGCACCGCGGTCTCCGGCGCGGTGTGCACGATCGCGTTGCCGACCAGGTTGGCGATGACCTGATGCAGCCGGTGCTCGTCACCCCGCACCCGCACCGGCCGGTCGGACAGTGTCAGGCGGACCGGCCGGTCGCGGTCGCGGGCGTGCGCGGCGTGCACCACGTCACCGGCCAGCACGTGCAGGTCGACCGTGCTCAGCTCCAGCGCGGGCTCCTGGTCCAGGCGGGCGAGCAGCAGCAGGTCCTCCACCAGCACGCCCATCCGCTCGGCCTCGCTCTCGATGCGGCGCAGCAGCCGCTCCGCCGCCGGGTCCCTGGTCGCCTCGCCGTGCTGGTACAGCTCGGCGAAGCCGCGGATGGAGGTGAGCGGCGTGCGCAGCTCGTGCGAGGCGTCGGCGACGAAGTGGCGCAGCCGCCGCTCGGAGCGCTCGCGCTCGCGCAGCGCGCGGGCCAGGCGTTCGAGCATGACGTTGAGCGCGGTGCCGAGCCTGCCGGTCTCGGTGCGCGGGTCGCTGTCGCCGACCCTGCGGTCGATGTCGCCCGCCGCGATGGCCTCGGCCGTACGCTCCATCCGGGTGAGCGGGCGCAGCCCGAGCCGCACCACCCACAGGGCGACGGCGGCGAGCAGGGCCAGCACCAGCGCGCCCACCGCGAGCTGGATGACCAGCAGCTCCCGCACGGTCGAGCGGTTGGAGTCCAGCGACATCGACACCGCCGCCCGGTTGCCGTCGGGCAGCAGGGTGATCAGCACCCGCCACTCGCCCGTGCCGTCCGTGCCGGCGACGGTGAAGGGGGTGCGCGGCGGCCTGGCGACGAGCTCGGCGGGCACGTCGGGCCCGGCCCCGGCGCCGCTGGGCAGGTCGTCGAGCAGCATGCCCGACGGGCTGTAGACGTCCACCTCGAACCGCCGGGGCACCTGCACCCCGGGGTCGCCCGGCATCAGTTCGGCCGGCGGCGGCCGGACGGTCACCCGGTCGGCGAAGTCGGCGAGCTGGCCGTCCACCCGCGCCAGCAGCGAACGGTCCAGCAGCGCCACCCCGGCCACCGCGAAGATCGCCAACGCGGCCGCCGACAGCCCGAGCAGCGCGGCGAGCAGCCGGTGCCGCAGCGGCCACGACCGGTTCACGACGGCCCCCGCAGCCGGTAGCCGACACCGCGCAGGGTGTGGATCAGCGGCGGGCCGAGCACGTCGATCTTGCGGCGCAGGTAGCTGATGTAGGACTCGACGACCCGGCTGTCGCCGTCGAAGTCGTAGTCCCACACGCTGTCGAGGATCTGCGCCTTCGACACCACCCGCTCGGCGTTGATCATCAGGTAGCGGAGCAGGCTGAACTCCGTCGGCGACAGGTGGATCGGCCGGCCCGCGCGCCGCACCTGGTGAGCCTCCTCGTCCAGCTCCAGGTCCGCGTAGCGCAGCACGCCGTCGTCGGCGCGGTCCTCCGCCGGGCGGATGCGGCGCAGGATCGCCCGCACCCGCAGCACCACCTCTTCCAGGCTGAACGGCTTGGTCACGTAGTCGTCGCCGCCCGCGGTGAGCCCGGCGATCCGGTCGGACACCGCGTCCTTGGCGGTCAGGAACAGCACCATCGGGCTGTCGCCGCGCTCCCGCAGCCGCCGGGCGACCGCGAACCCGTCGAGGTCGGGCAGCATCACGTCGAGCACCACGATGTCGGGCCTCTCCCGGGTCACCGCCTCCAGCGCCCGCCATCCGCTGGACGCCGTGCTCACGGTGAACCCGTTGAGCATCAGCGCCTCGGACAGCAGCTCGCGGATGTTCGGCTCGTCGTCGACGACCAGCACCTTCGCGCTCATAGCCCTACTTGTTACCGCCCCTGCCTGAGAGCCCGCTGAAAGGCGCTCAGGCCGGGCGGCGGTCTTTCCCCGCCGCGGTGACCGGCGTTACCCGCCCGGGGAGAGCGCCGGGTTGGCGGTGGTGCCCTCGGTGTTGATCAGCACCACGGCGGAGCCGGCCGGCACGCCGAGCGACGGGCGGCGGGCGTCCGAGGTCAGCGCGGCCCTGGCCCCGGCGAGGGAGGCCGCGCCGCACGGGCCCGCGTCGACCCCCAGGGCCAGGAGTTCCCTGGCCGCGCGTGCGCTGTCGGCGTCCGTCACGGCGACGGCCGCGTCGAGGCCGTCACGCAGGTACGGCCAGGCCAGGCTCGACGGGGTGCCGCAGTTGAGGCCCGCCATGATGGTGTCGCCGGTGTCGATGCGCACCGGCCGGCCCTGCAGCAGGCTGGTGAGCACGCACGCGGCGGTCTCCGGCTCCACGGTCATGACGGCCGTGCCGCCCCGCGCCCGGTAGTGGGTGACCGCCGCCTGGGCCAGCGAACCCACCCCGGCAGGCACCACCACCAGCCCGGGAGCCTCGCCGAGTTGCTCGTCCAGCTCCGCGAAGAGGGTGCCGTACCCCTCCACGATCCAGCCGGGCGTCTCCTCGTAGCCCGGCCAGGCCGTGTCCTGCACTAGCACCGCGCCCGGCTCCGCGGCCGCCGTCGCGGCCCGCTCGACCGCCTCGTCGTAGCTGCCGCCCACCTCGGTCACCTCGGCGCCTTCCGCGGCGATGGCGGCCACCGCCTCCGGGTGCACGCCGCCGGGGGTGAACACCCGCGCCCGCTGCCCGAGCAGCCGCGCCATCCGGGCGACCGCTCGCCCGTGGTTCCCGTCGGTGGCGGTGACCAGCGTCAGCGGGCCCTCCCGCTGCTCCAGGACGCGGTGGATCGCCCAGGACGCCCCCAGTGCCTTGAACGCCGGCAGCCCCAGCCGGGACGACTCGTCCTTGACCAGCACCCGTCCCGCCCCCAGCTCGTGGGCCAGGGCGGGCAGCTCGGTCAGGGGAGTGGGGGAGTAGCCGGGCAGCGTGGCGTGGAACTCCCGGGCCCGGTCCGACGGGGGCGCGCAGCTCCAGCGGCGGGCGGCGGGATTGGCATACCAGAACGATGTGAGCACACCCGATGGTCCCGTGCCCGCCGGTCCAAGGTCCAGTCAGTCCGCCAACCTGCGGATCTTGACCACGTTGTCGGTGCGGGTGGCCGGGGTGCCGTCGGGGGCGTCGTGCCGCCGCTCGAACTCCTCGCACAGCTCCACCTCCCACGCGCCCGCCGCCAGGTCCAGCGAGTCCAGCACCTCGCGCGGGCCGGGCAGGTGCACGTCCGGGTGGTCCTCCTGCCAGGACGGCCATCCGGAGTGGCCGACGATCAGCAGCACGCCGCCGGGCGCGACGGCGCGGGCGGCCGCGCGCAGGATCTGTTCGCGCGGCAGGTCCTGGTAGGAGTGCAGGTAGTGGGCGGACACCAGGTCGTACGCGCCGCCGGGGAAGGACGCGCCGAAGTCGTGCCGCTGGAAGTCGATCCGGTCCGCCACGCCGGCCTCGGCGGCGAACCGGGCGGCCCGCTCCAGGGCGACGCCGGAGATGTCCGCCGCGGTGACGCGCCAGCCGCGCGCGGCGAGCCAGATCGCGTCGCCTCCCTCGCCGCACCCCAGGTCGAGCGCGGTCCCGGGATCCAGGTCCGGCGCCTCCCTGGCCAGGATCAGGTTCGCCTTGCCGCTCCAGACCCGGTCGCTGTCGCGGTAGCGGGCGTCCCACCACTCCTGTCCGGACATCTCCTGATCCTTGGCGTACCTGTTGGTCAGGCGCCGCTTCTGGACGCCTCCCGCGACCTCGCGCTCGGCCTCGGCGGAGAACGGAACGGGACGCTCCAGGACGGCGCTGCGGGCCTCCTCGTCGACCAGGTCGGCGTTGATCGACCGGGCGGCGCGCACACCGTCATCGCTGGAACCGGACACCGTCCACACGGAGGTCTCCAGCCCGTCGGGGAAGCCGGGCAGGGCGGCGCGCGGGGTGACGGCCAGCGCCTGGCAGGCGACGGTCCGGCCGTCGGCCATGGTGACGCCGGACAGCGCGTCGCCGGTCACTTCCAGGCCGGTGACCTTGCCGTTGACCAGGGTGACGTCGCGGGCGGCCAGCCGGTCGTACTCCTCGGGCGCGGGCTCGGCCGCGGTGTGCAGGAGCAGCGTGACGTGCGCGCTCCACTGCCGCCACAGCAGCGCCTGGCCCGCCGCCGCCGGGCCGGTGGCGAGCACGGCGATGCGCCGGTCGCTGAGCTCCCAGCCCTGCTCGTACGGGTCGTGCAGGACGTCCCGCCCCCACCGCTCGGCCAGGCCGGGCAGATCGGGCAGATCGGGTGGCTCGGCGGCCGGTCCGGTGGTGACCAGCAGCCGCCGCGCCCGCGCCTCGGAGCCGTCCGCCAGCCTGACGCGGAACCCGCCCTCTTCCCTCTCGACGCCGCGCACGGCGCCGTCGGCGATCTCGCCGCCGTACCGCGCGAGCCTCTCCCGGCCCGGCGCGTCGAGGCCCGGATCGACCACCAGCACCGTCCGGCGCGCCCTGGCCAGGGTGAGCGCCCCGCTCAGCCCGGCGGCGCCGCCGCCGATCACGACGACCTCGTACGTGCGAACGTTCTCCGACATGACGCACCTCCGTTGCCGGAGATGGTCGACCCGCACCGCACACGATCGCAAGTCCCTTTGCCAAATCGGCAAGATCGGGTCATGCTCAGCGCGCGGCGGGCAGGACGCCCCGGTGGCGCAGGTGGTCGCGGGCGGCGGCGATCGCCTCCGGGGTGGTGGCGAACACGCGCCCCTCCTCGGTGAGCCGTTCGATCACGCCCAGCGCGCGCAGCGGCTTGTGGTGACCGTTCTTGATGCCGGACACGTACACCGTGATGCCGCGGTGCCTGAGACGCTCGACCGCGTCGCCGAGGACGAGCGCGCCGCTGGCGTCGAGCGTGGTGACGCGGGACATGCGCAGGATCACCACCGACACGTTGGCCACCTCCGACAGCTCCAGCAGGAAACGGTGCGCGGCGGCGAAGAACAGCGGGCCGTCCAGGCGGTAGGCGACGATGTGCTCGGCGAGCAGCGCCAGCTCCTCCTCGGTGTGGTCGCCGGACAGGTCGTCCTGGATGGGCATCGCGTCCAGGCGGACGTTGCGGGCGATCGCCCGCAGCGCCAGCGCGCCGGCCACGAGCAGTCCGAGGATGACGGCCTGCACCAGGTCGAGGGCGAGCGTGGCGATCGCGGTCAGCACGAGCACGACCGCGTCGCTCCGGGTGGAGCGGACCATGGCCTTGAGCGAGCCGACCTCGACCATCCGCACCGCCGTGGCCAGCAGCACGCCGGCCAGCGCGGCCAGCGGGATCTTCGCCACCAGCCCCGCCGCAGAGTAGACGATCACGGCCAGGATGGCGGCGTGCGCCAGCGACGCCAGCCGGGACGAGGCGCCGGCGCGGACGTTCACCGCCGTGCGGGCGATGGCGCCGGTGGCCGGGACGCCGCCGAACAGCGGCGCGACCAGGTTGGCCAGGCCCTGCCCGAACAGCTCGCGGTCCGGGTCGTGCTTGTGGTTGACGCTCATGCCGTCGGCCACGGCCGCCGACAGCAGCGACTCCAGCCCCGCCAGCGCGGCGACCGCCACGGCCGGGGCGAGCAGCGAGGAGAGCGCGGCCGGGTCGAGGAAGGCGAGCGACGGCGCGGGCAGCCCGGCGGGCAGCTCGCCGATGCGCGCCACCGGCAGGTCGCCCAGCTCGACGGCGACGGTGGCGGCGGCCACGGCCAGCAGGGAGAACGGCACGGTCGGCCACCGGCGCGCCCCCGCGAGCATCATCGCGGCGACGGCCAGCGCGATGCCCACCGCCCACCACTGAGGGTGTGCGGCGAAGTCCCGCACCGCTTCCAGGGCGATGAGGACGACCTGTTCGCCTTCCGGCGTGGGCACGCCGAGAGCGGCGGGCACCTGCTGCAGCCCGATCACGCAGGCGATGCCGATGGTGAAGCCCTCGACCACGGGGGCGGGCACCAGGGCCATGTACTTGCCGGCGCGGGCCAGCGCCAGCGCGATGAGCAGGACACCGGCCAGGACGCCGACGGTCAGCACGCCGGTGGCGCCGTGCTGGGCCATGATCGGCACCAGCACCACGGTCATCGCCCCGGTCGGCCCCGACACCTGCAGGCCGGAGCCGCCGAACACGGCCGCCAGCGCGCCGGCGACCACCGCGGTGGCCAGGCCCGCCTCGGCGCCCAGGCCGGAGGAGATGCCGAAGCCGAGCGCCAGGGGCAGCGCCACGATCGCGACGGTGAGCCCGGCGAGCAGGTCGCGGCGCGGGCGGCGGGTCATCGCGACCAGGTCGTCGCGGGCGGGCAGGACGGAACGCACCCGGGCCCAGGCCGGGGAGAGCACGCGGGTCACCGGGCCTCGGTCTCCGCCCGCAACAGCTCGCTGAGCAGCTCGTGCTGCCCGGTCAGCATCTGGGTCAGCAGCTTGCGCGCGGCGCGCATCAGCTCCGCCACGTCGCCGCCGGACAGCGCGTAGACGACGGTGGAGCCGTCGCGCTGGGCGGTCACCATGCCGGAGCGGCGCAGCACGGCCAGGTGCTGCGACAGCCCGGTCGGCTCGACCTCGATGGCGGCCAGCAGGTCACGCACCGGCATGGGCCTCTCCTGCAGCAGCTCCAGCACCCGGATCCGCACCGGATGCCCGAGGAGCCGGAACAGTTCGGCCTTGGCCTCGTACAGCGGAACCGAGTTCATGCGGCGGCCCGCACCCCGGCGACGGCTGGGAAAAGCACCCTCACACCCCCATGTTCACTTGACGGAAATGCTATCTCACTAATTGCGCAGATTCGCAATTGGTGCAGAGCTCACTCCGCCAGCCGGGCCGCGCGGCCGTTCAGGTAGCGCTGCTGAGGCAGGCTGCCGGCGCGGTGGGCCGCCTCCTCGTACGCCGCCCGCGCCGCGTCCCGGTCACCCGCCATCTCCAGCAGATGGGCGCGGACGGCGTGCATGCGATGGTCGCCGGCGATCCGCTCGTCACCGGCGAGCTCGCCGAGCAGGTCCAGCCCCTCGCCCGGGCCTCGCGCCATGGCGACCGCGACGGCGTGGTTGAGCCGGACGACCGGGGTGTCGGAGATCCGCAGCAGCACCTCGTACAGGGCCACGATCTGCGGCCAGTCGGTCTCCGCCGCGCTGGGCGCCTCGTCGTGCACGGCCGCGATCGCCGCCTGGAGCTGGTACGGGCCGGTCGGGCCGCGCGGCAGCGCCTCGGAGACGAGCGCGACGCCCTCGGCGACCAGCGCGGCGTCCCACCGGCCGCGGTCCTGCTCGGCCATCGGGATCAGCGCCCCGTCGGGTGAGGTACGGGCCGGGCGGCGGGCGTCGGTGAGCAGCATGAGGGCCAGCAGCCCGGTGACCTCCGGATCGTCCGGCACCAGCCGGCGCACGACGCGGGCCAGCCGGATCGCCTCCGACGACAGCTCGTCCCGCTGCAGCCGGGGCCCGGACGTGCTCGCGTACCCCTCGTTGAAGATCAGGTAGAGCACGTGCAGCACCGCGCGCAGCCGCGCGGCCCGCTCCGCCGGCGGCGGCAGCCCGAACGGGACGCCGCTCTCCTTGATCCGCTGCTTGGCCCGGGTGATGCGCCTGGCCACGGCCGACTCCGGCACCAGGAACGCGCGGGCGATCTCGGCCGTGCCCAGGCCGCCCACCGCGCGCAGGGTCAGCGCGATCTGCGCGTCCGGCCGCAACGACGGATGGCAGCACATGAACAGCAGCACCAGCGTGTCGTCCGCGCTCTGCGGCGGCCGGTCGGCCGGCGGCGCCAGCCACTCCTCGGGCAGCCGCCGCCCTTCCACGGCGTCCTCGCGGCGCCGGCGCGCCTGCTCGGCGCGGAGCAGGTCGGTGAGCCTGCGCGCGGCCACCGTGATGAGCCAGCCGCGCGGGTTGTCCGGCACCCCCTCCCGCGGCCACTGCACGGCCGCGGCCAGCAGCGCCTCCTGGACGGCGTCCTCGGCCGTGTCGAAGTGGCCGTACCGGCGCACCAGCGCGCCGAGGACCTGCGGCGCCAGCTCGCGCAGCAGGTCCTCGCCACCGGGTTCGGTCACTCGATCTCGTCCGCGCCGCCGTGGATGGGCCGCACGTCCACGTACCACTCGGAGTCGAGCGTGGCGTGCTCGGGGTGCGGCGTGTCGGCCAGCCGGGCGGCCAGCTCCGTCGCGCGGTCGAAGCTGTCGCACTCCACGATCGTGTAGCCGGCCAGGACCTCCTGCGTCTCGGCGTACGGGCCGTCGGTGACGACCGGGACCCCGTTCTCCAGCCGCACCCGACGGGTGTGCACCGGCGCGTCGAGCCCCTGGGCGTCGACGAACTCACCGGACTCGACCAGGGCGTTGTTCCACTTCTCCATGAACGCGTGCATCGCTCCGGCCTCCTCCGGGGTCCACGCCGCCCGGCCCTCGACGGGCTTGCCCGTCAGCACGTCGTAGTCCCGCTGCGAGCCGTACAGCATGATCATGTACTTCACGGCTGTCTCCTTCTCTCGATGCCTTCACCGGAGACGTCGGAGCCGTCCGGCCGGCCCGGACACGTTCGCGCGGAAATCCTTCCCCGGACTTTCCGGGGGCGCCAGGCCGCGGCGATGACTTCGGCGGCCGGATCTCCTCTGTATAGGCAGGAGCCCAGTACACCCGGAAAGGAAAGATCATGTTGCTGGAGGACAAGACCGTCGTCGTCTACGGCGCGGGCGGCGCGATCGGCGGCGCGGTGGCCCGCGCCTTCGCCCACGAGGGCGCCCGGGTGTTCCTGACCGCGCGAAGTCCCGACGTCGTCGGCGCCGTCGCGAAGGAGATCACCGCCGCGGGCGGAACGGCCGACGCCGCCGTGGTGGACGCCGGTGACGAGCGATCCGTGACCGAGCACCTGGACGCGGTCGTCGCCCACGCCGGAGGCGTCGACGTGTCGTTCAACGCGATCGGGATCTCGCCTGTGGGACTACAGGGGATCCCGCTCGCCGAACTCCCGGCCGAGAGCTTCCTGCGCCCGATCACCGGGTACGCCCAGGCTCATTTCATCACTGCCAGAGCCGCCGGACGGCACATGATCGCCCAGGGGTCGGGGGTGATCATGATGCACACCCCCGAACCGGCCCGTTCGCCGCTGCCGCTGGTGGGCGGCATGAGCGTCGCCTGGGCGGCGATGGAGGGCCTCAACCGCGCGCTGTCCGCCGAATGGGCCCGGCACGGGGTGCGCGCGATCTGCCTGCGCACCACGGGCATGCTGGAGACACCGGTCATCGACGTCGTGTACGGGCTGCACGCCGACGCGCTGGGGATCACCAAGGAGCAGTTCGTCGCGCTGGCGAGCGACATGAGCCACCGTAAGCGCCCGACCGCGCTGGCCGAACTCACGGCGGCGGCGGTGTTCCTCGCCTCCGACCGGGCATCCGCGATGACCGGCACGGTCGCCAACCTGACCGGCGGCATCATCGTCGACTGACCGAGCCGCCCCGGCCGCCGCCCCGGCGGCCGGGGCATCCCGACGAAGGAGCGACAGCCATGGACGAACGGCGGGAAATCGGCGGACCATGCACACCATGACCGAGGCCGGCGACCAGGATTTCGGCAGGCTGAGCGAACCGTTCCGGCGGGAGCTGCTCGCCTACTGCTACCGCATGCTCGGCTCGGTCGACGAGGCCGAAGAGGTGGTGCAGGACGTCTACCTCGACGCCTGGCGTGCCTACGACGCGTTCGAGGGGCGATCGTCGCTGCGGACCTGGCTGTACCGGATCGCGACCCGGGCCTGCTTCAAGGCGCTGGAGAAGGGCAGACGCAGGCCTCTGCCCGCGGATCTCGGCGGCCCCGAGCCGGACCCGGACGCGGCGCTCGGCGCACCGGCCCGGGAGGTGCCGTGGCTCCAGCCGATGCCCGATTTCCTGTTCACCGCCGTGCCGGCCGATCCGGCGGCGGTCGTGGTGGAACGGCAGACCATGCGGCTCGCGCTGGTGGGAGCGCTGCAGCGGCTGCCGGCGCGGCAGCGTGCCGTGCTGATCCTGCGCGACGTGCTGCAATGGCGCACCGCCGAGGTGGCGCGCCTGCTGGAGATGACGACGGCGGCCGTCAACAGCGTGCTCCAGCGCGCCCGGGCCCAGGTTCCGCTCAGCCAGGACGACCTGATCGAACCCGCCGAGCCACGGCAGCGTGCCCTGCTCGACCGCTACGTCACCGCCTTCGCGACCGCGGACGTCGAACAACTCGTCGCGGTGCTGACCGAGGACGCCCGCTGGGAGATGCCGCCGATCGCGACCTGGTTCGAAGGCCGCCGCACCGTCCTGGCCTTCCTGGCCGGGCAGCTGCGGATGATCGGACCGGCCACGCTGGTCCCCGCCTCCGCCAACGGGCAGCCCGCCTTCGCGGTGTACGCCCGAGACCGCGACGGCCGACACCACCCCCACGCCCTGCACGTGCTGACGCTCACGACCGAAGGCGCCAGCCGGATCGTCGCGTTCCACGACCCAGGGCTGTTTCCGCTGTTCGGGCTCTGACACAGCCGGCGCATGCCCGGATCAGGGGACGTCACGCCTGGGACGATCGCCGCCGGGCCGCGCCAGCTCGGCCGCCTCGGGCGCGCCCACCTCGGTGAACAGCGCCAGGGCGCGCCGCCTGGCGGCGTCGGCTGCGGGCCCGTCGCCGAGCGCCTCGTGGGCGTCGGCGAGCGCCCGGTACGCCCGCCCGCTCCACAGCGGGATGCCGATCGCGTCGAAGATTCTCGCGGCCTCGGTGAGGTGGTCGACCGCCTGGCGTGGCTGCCCGTTGCCGTGGTGCAGGACACCGAGGGCGGTCCGGATGCGGCCCTCGGTCAGCGGCTCGCCGAGCGGCCGGTTCAGCGCCAGGGCCTGCCTGAAGAGGCCCGCCGCCGCGCCGTGCGCCCCGGTGTGCAGGCGGACCAGGCCGAGTCCGTACCGGGCCTCGGCCTCCTCGCGCGGGTCGACGAGATCCTCCGCGATCGCGAGCATCTCCTTGAACGCCGACTCGGCCGGCTCCACCTCTCCGGCGGCCAGGTGGAGCTGCCCCAGCCAGTACAGGACCTCGGCGTGCACCCGCCGGTCGCCGTCCCGGCCGGCCAGCAGCGCCCGCTCCAGGTGCGGCCCGGCCTGCTCCAGGCGGCCTATCTCCACCAGGAGCTGCCCGAGCGACCGCAGCAGCAGGACCTCCGCGCCGAGGTCGCCGGAGGCGCGGTGCACCTCGAGCGCCTCCTCGTGCAGCGCGACCGCGTGGTCGTACCGGCCCAGCATGCCGTCCACGTGCGCCGCCACGCCGATCGCGTACACCAGGCCCTGCCGCTCGCCGATCTCGCGGAAGAGCCGGATCGACTCCTCCAGCGCCTCGGCGGCGGCGACGTAGTCGTGCCGGTAGGTGCCCAGCAGCCCGAGCCCCATGAGCATGGTCGCGGTGCCGCGCGCGTTGCCCGCCCGGCGGGTGCACACCAGCGCCGCCCTGAGCGTCTCCTCCAGGTCGTCGTTGTGCCCGCGGGTGAGGAAGAGCGTGTAGCCGCTGGCGACCAGGTCCCAGCACAGGTCGTCGAGCCCGGCGGCGGCGGCCTGGTGCACCGCCGTCATCAGGTTGAGCCGCTCCAGGTCGTACCAGGCGAGCGGATCCGCAGGCAGCTCCGGCAGGCCCCTGGTCCAGCGGGGCGCGGGGCTGTGCAGGGTGGCGTAGTCGCCGCCGGACACCGCGATGTGCGCGCGTTCCGTGAGCGCCAGCCAGCCGCCGAGCGCCCGGGCGACGGCCGGCCGCGGGTCCTCGCCGCCCGACCCCCTGGCGAACAGCCGGACCAGGTCGTGCAGCCGGTAGCGGGCGCGGCCGGTCCCGGACGGCTGCAGGAGCTGGGCCTCCACGAGCTCGTCGAGCAGGGGGCCGACCTCCTCGGCCGTGGTGTCGAGCAGCGCGGCGCACACCCAGAGCGCGAACTCCGGCGCGTACAGATGGCCCAGCAGGTGGAACAGCCGCTGCGACGCCGCGCCGAGCCGGCCGTGGCTGAACGACAGGCCGGCCCGCACCTCAAGATCGCCGTAGGTGAGCTCGTCCAGCCGGCGGCGCTCGTCGGCCAGCCGCCTCACCAGCTCCGCCACCGGCCAGTCGGGACGGGTCGCCAGCCTGGCCCCGGCGATCCGCAGCGCGAGCGGCAGATGGCCGCAGAGCCGGGCGAGCTCGTGCGCGGCGTCCGCCTCCGCTCCGACGCGGCCGGCCCCGACGATGCGGGCGAGCAGGTCGACCGCCTGCCCGCTTTCCAGGACGCCCAGCTCGACCAGGACCATGCCGGGCAGCCCGGCCAGCCTGGACCGGCTGGTGATGAGCACCGCGCAGCCCGGGGCGCCGGGCAGGAGCGGCCGGAGCTGGGCCTCGTCCACCGCGTTGTCGAGCACCACCAGCATCCGCAGGCCGGCCACCGCCGAGCGGTACTGCTCCGCCCGTTCCGCCAGCCCGGGCGGGATCTCCTGCCCGTGCGCGCCGAGCGCGCGCAGGAACCTGGCCAGCACCTCGGCGGGTTCCGCTGGGCGGTCCTGGCCGCCGCCGCCCAGGTCGACGTGGAGCTGCCCGTCGGGGAACGCCTCCGAGACGCGGTGGGCGACGTGCGTCGCCAGGGCGGTCTTGCCGACGCCCGCCTGGCCCGCGACGGCCGCGACCACGACGGCGGTGGCGGTGCCGGCCGTCCGCAGCAAGGTCTCCAGCCGGTCGGTCAGGTCGGCCCGTCCCGTGAAGTCGATGATGTCCGGCAGCAACTGGCGCGGCCGCGCCCGCTCCGGCGGCGCCGCCGGAGGCGGCGGGTCGAGCGCGCCCGTGAGGATCGCCTGCTCCAGGTCCCGCAGCTCGGGCCCCGGTTCGAGGCCCAGCTCCGTCACGAAGGCGGCGCGTGCCCTGTGGTACTCCTCCAGCGCCTCGGCGGTGCGCCCGGCCCGGTGCAGCGCCGTCATCAGCAGGGCGCGCGGGCGCTCCCGCAGCGGGTGCTCCTCGACGAGCGCCGTCAGGTCGCCGAGGATCTCGTGGTGACGGCCGAGCCGCAGTTCGAGGCCCAGGCACTCCTCCAGCACCGCGGTCCGCTCCTCGGCCAGCCGCCGCGCGCCCGCCACGGCGACCGCGTTGTCCAGCTCGACGAGCGGCCGGCCCCGCCACAGCGCCAGGGCGGCACGCAACCGGGCCGCCGCCGCGTCGGCGCGCCCGGCCCTGTCGAGGCCGCGGGCCGCCTCGACGTGCCGGGCGAAGGACAGGAGGTCGAGCTCGCCGGGCAGGACGCGCAGCAGGTAACCGCCGCGCCGGGTCTCCAGGGGCGTGTCCGGCACGCCGCCGGCGACGAGGGTCCGGCGCAGGCGGCCGACGCTGTTCTGCACCTGCCTGCGGGCTGACGGAGGCGGGCGGCCCGGCCACAGCGCGTCGATCATGAAATCGACCTCGACCAGCCTGTTGGCTCTCAGCAACAGCACGGCGAGCAGCTCGCGCTGGCTGCGCCCGGCCACGGTCACCGGGCGGCCGTGCGCGGTCACCTCCAGCGGGCCGAGCACGCCGAACCAGGCAACGCCGTCCACGCCGTCCTCCGAACCGCGGCGGCACCGAGGAAATCGATCACGGCGAGTGTAACGTGCTCCGCCCCGCGCACCTCCGGCTGATTGACAGATTCGTGGCGATATTTGACAAGCGCGGAAAACGAGCCCGCGCCGGGCGGCGGAAAGGCCGCCGGCGGCGCGGGAGTTCCCTTTCTCCGATTCTCCTGACGGTCGATCAGTTGGGCCGGCAGTGCCGGTCCGTGCGGTTGCGCCAGGTCCAGTTCGGGTCGGTCCTGCCGCGGATGGAGATGGTGAGGCAGGCGCCCCGGTTGCGGTCGATGGCCACGAGCGCCTCGCGGAAGTCCCGCCACTGGCCGCCGCCGGTCGCCTCGTTGCACTTGGCCCTGATGGCCTGGTTGCGGATCTCGCGGCAGGAGGGCCGCAGGATGTCGCCCAGCGTCTTCCTGGCGGCGGATTCGACGGAGCGGCCCCGGCTCCGCAGATTCTTGTAGTGCGCGAGAATGATCGAGGAGACTCCGAGATTACGGCCGCTGCCGGTCCGGTAGAGCGTGATGTCGTAGGACCGCGAATCACCGTAACGCAGGGTCCACTCACCGACGCGCTTACCGCCGACCAGCACGTAGGACTCGTCCCATTTACAGGCTGACGCGACCATCACCACGACCATGAGCAGGGGGATGACGAGTAATCGCTTCACGGGCGCCTCCTCGGGATTGGGGGGTTGACCCCAGTGTCCACAGGCGCGTCATAAGCGAGTCATACAATGCCACCGGCTCCCGCGGCCAGGTCGAGGATCGTCATCCCGTGCTTGTCGCGGCCGGCGACCACCCGCATCGCCCGCGCCGCGTCCGCCAGCGGGTAGCGGCCGCTGATCGGCGGCTTGACCCGGCCGTCGACGAACATCGCCTCCAGCGCGTCCCGGTTCGCCGCGGCCTCCTCACGGTGGTGCCGCTCGAAGTCGCCGATCTCATAGCCGGTGATGGTCGAGCCCTTGAGCAGCACCAGGTTGAGCGGCACCCGGGGGATCGACCCGGCGGCGAAGCCGACGACGACGAACCTGCCGCCGTAGCCGGTGGCGCGCAGGGCGGGCTCGGAGAAGTCACCGCCGACCAGGTCGAGCACGACGTCCGCGCTGCCGCCGCACACGTCCTTGAGCGTCTGCTTCAGATCGGGCCGGGTGTACTCGACCAGCTCGTCGGCGCCCAGCCCGCGGCAGAACTCCAGCTTCCCGGCCGTGGAGGCGCAGGCGATCACCCGGGCGCCGAGCGCCTTGCCGACCGTGATCGCGGCGCTGCCCACCGCCCCGGAGGCGCCCAGGATCACCAGGTCCTCGCCGGCCCGCAGCCGCGCGGTGGAGACGAGCGCGTCGTAGGCGGTGCGGTAGGTGGTGCCCGTCAGGCAGGCCAGGTCGGGCGCCAGGCCGTCGGGGGTGGGCCGCAGCTGCCCTTCCCCTGCCAGGGCCAGTTCGGCGAACGCGCCCGGCACCATGCCGTGCACCCGGTCACCGGGGCGGAACCGGGTGCACCCCGGCCCCGCCTCCCGGACCACGCCCGCGGCGTTGAAGCCGGGCGTGTACGGGACGGGCAGGGTGATCTGGTAGCCGCCTCTGGCGATCAGGGTGTCGACGAACTCGACGGACGCCGCCCGCACCTCGACCACCACCTGGCCGGGCCCGGGTTCGGGGTCAGGGATCTCCTCCACGCGCAGACCGGTCGTCAGATCGCTGGTGTCATGGCAACGCAGAGCGAGCACGGTCGTCTCCTTACCTGCAGGTCGAGGTGGCCAAGCTAGCACCGGCGGATCCTGGGCCCGGCCGTCACGGCGGGAAGCCCGCGCCGACGTTACGTTGGTGGGCATGCGCGTGCACATGCTCGGGCCGATCGAGGTCGTCGCGGACGGGGAGCGGGTGCCCGTCGGCGGGGCACGGCTGCGCGTGCTGCTGGCCCGGCTCGCGCTCGACGCCGGCCGCACGGTGACGGCGGGGGCGCTGGCGGAGGCGCTGTGGCCCGACGGGACGCCGGCCGACCCGGCCAACGCGCTGCACTCGCTGGTGTCCCGGCTGCGGCGCACCCTGCCCGCCGGGCGGCTGGCGTCGGCGGACGGCGGGTACCGGCTCGACGTCGAACCGGACGCGGTGGACGCGCGCCGGTTCGAGCGGCTGGTGTCGGAAGGGCGGCGGGCCCTGACCGGCGACCGGCCGGAGACGGCGGTGCGGCTGCTGGAGGAGGGGCTCCGGCTGTGGCGCGGCGACCTGCCCGGCGAGGTGCCCGAGCCGGTGCGGCGGCGGCTGGAGGAACTGCGGCTGGCGGCCCGCGAGGATCACGCCCAGGCCGCGCTGGCTGGCGGGCGCGCCGAAGAGCTGGTGGCCGAGCTGGAGACGCTCGTGGCGGCGCATCCGCTGCGGGAGCGGCTGCGCGCGCTGCTGATCAGGGCCCTGGACGCGGCGGGCAGGCGGGCGGAGGCGCTGGCCGCGTACGAGGACGTGCGCAGGCTGCTGGCCGAGGAGCTCGGCGCCGACCCGGGTCCCGAGCTGCGGGACATCCACCTGGAACTGCTGCGCGACGAGCCGCGGCCACGCGCCGGCGACCTGCCGGCCGCGCTCACGCCCCTGGTGGGCCGCGCGGACGACCTGGCGGCGGCGGCCGGGGCGCTGCGGGCGAGCCGGCTGGTGACGCTGACCGGGCCGGGCGGCGTGGGCAAGACCCGCCTGGCCATCGAGGTCGCCCGGGCGGTCCCCGCGGCCTGGCTGGTGGAGCTGTCCCCGCTGGCCGACGGCACCCCGGGCGAGCAGGGGGTCGTGGTCGCCGTCGCGCGGGCGGCCGGCGTGCGCGAGACGGCGTTCGGCGGCGGGCGGCTGCTCGACCGGGTGGCCGAGGCGCTGCCGGACGGGCTGCTGGTGCTCGACGGGTGCGAGCGCGTGGTGGCCGAGGCCGCCCATGCTGTGGCGTACCTGCTGGGCCGCGCGCGCGGGCTGCGCGTGCTCACCACCGGCAGGGAGCCGCTGGGTCTGCCGGGGGAGACGGTGCTGCAGGTGCCGCCGCTGGCGCCGGAGGCGGCGGCGCGGCTGTTCGCCGAGCGCGCGGCGGCGGCCAGGCCGGGGTTCACGGTGCGCGACCCGTCGCTGGTGGACGAGGTGTGCCGCAGGCTCGACGGCCTGCCGCTGGCGATCGAGCTGGCGGCGGCCCGGCTGCGCTCCTTCCCGCTGGAGGAGCTGGTGGCCCGGCTGGACGACCGGTTCACGCTGCTGTCCGGGGTCAGCCGGGCGGCCGAGCCGCGCCATCGCACGCTGCGCGCGGTGGTCGCCTGGACGTGGGACCTGCTGGAGGAGGACGAACGGCGGCTGGCCCGCAGGCTGGCGGCCTTCCCCGGCGGCATCACGGTGGAGAGCGCCGAGGCCGTCGCCGCGGCCAGGCCCGACCTGCTGGCGGCTCTGGCCAACCGGTCGCTGCTGCGGTTCGACGGCGAGCGCTACCGGATGCTGGAGACGATCAGGGAGTACGGGCTGCGCGAGCTGGTCTCGTCCGGCGAGCTGACACGGGTGCGCGCCGCGCACGCCGCGCACTTCACGGGGCTGGCCGCGCGCGCCGAGCCGGAGCTGCGCGAGGCCGGGCAACTGCGGTGGATCCCCCGGCTCGCCGCCGAGCGCGACAACCTGCTCGCCGCGCTCCGCTTCGCGCACGAGACCGGCGACGCCGCCACGGCCCTGCGGCTCTGCGTGGCGCTGGGCGTGTTCTGGCTGGTACGAGGCGACCGGGCGGCCATGGAGACCTGGACCGGCCTGGCCCTGGACACCCCCGGCCCCGCGCCCGCCGGCACCCGGGCCGTCACCGCCGCCCTGCACCTGCTGGCGGCCACCACGTGGGCGGGCCGTGAGCTGGACCCCCGCGACGCGGCCCCCGTCCGCGACGCGCTGCCCTCGTCCCCGGGGCATCCGCTCGCCGTCCTGGCCGAGCCGGCCCTGGCCGCCGCGTGCGGGGACGTGGAGGCGGCGATGGCCGCTGTCGAGGCGCGGCTGTGCCACCCCGACGCCTGGACCAGGGCGACGCTCCGGCTGGTCAGAGCCGTACTCCTGGGCAACGCGGGCGACACCGCCGGCATGGGCCACGACCTGGAGGTGGCCATCGCCGGGTATCGCGCCGCCGGGGAGCGGGCGGGGCTGGCGTGGGCGCTGACCTCCCTGGCGGACGTGCGGACGAACGCCGGCGCGTACGGGGATGCGGTGGCGGCGCTGGAGGAGGCGGTGCGGCTGCTGCGCGAGCTGGACCCGTCCGACGAGGCCGCGTCGCGGCGGGCGTGGCTGGCCGAGGCCCGCGCCCGCGCGGGCGACACGGCGACCGCCCGCGCGGAGCTGGAGGCGCTGGCCGCCACCGCCCTGCCGGACCCGCTGCCGGTGTACGTCCGGGTCACGCTCGGCGACCTGGCCCGCCGCGAGGGCGACCTGGACGGCGCGGCGGCCCACCAGGCGGAGGCCGAGACGTATCTCGTGACACGGCCCCCCGAGCACCCGGACGGCGAGACGGATCCGCTGCCCGCCGTCACGCTGGCGTGCGCGCGGGCCCGGCTCGCCGCCGACCGAGGCGACCCGGGCGAGGCCGGCAGGCGGTTCGCCCTGGCACTCGACGCCGCCGACGGCGAGCCGTCGCTGACCGCCATCACCGCCGCGCATCTGGCGCACGTCCTGGCGCTCCGCGACCGCCCGGACGACGCCGCCGAGCTGCTGGGCGTCGCCCACACCCTGATCGGCGCGCTCGACGCCCTCGACCACGACCTCGCACGCCTGGCCCCCGGCCTGCGCGCCGCCCTGGGCGTCCCTCGCTACGACGCCGCCTACGCCAGGGGCCGCGCCACGACCCCGGACCAGGCCCTCGCGCTGATCCGAGACCGGGCGCGGCTCTAGGCGCCGCGCGCTACGCCTGCTGGGCGAAATGGCGTCGGCAGTGGGGGCAGCAGAACCCGTACGTGGTCCCGTCCCGCTCCAGCGTGACCGCGTTCTCCCGCAGGACCGTGGCACCGCACACCGGGTCGACGAAGGCGCCCGGCGGCGGCTCGCCGGGGACGCCGTGCTTGGCGTCGCCGATCATGGTGAGCACGTCCGAGGCCCGCCGGACCCGGCCCTCGACCCCGTATCCGCCCTGCGGCACCGAGAAGACGTGCACGATCGCCTCGCCGCCCGGCACCGCCGCGGTCACCGAGGAGACCAGGTGCTCGCTCATCTCCTTGGCCCACGCGGTCGCGTACACGTTGACCACGCACCGCGCCGGGCCGGACGTCGCCCAGATCGCGGGCTCGTGCACCACCACGTGCCCCAGCGAGTCGAGCAGCGCCAGCACGCCGGGGTCCGCCGTCTCGCCGTCGCCCTCCGCCGCGGCGAAGAGCCGGCCGGGCGTGAGCCGGTCCGCCAGCCGCCGCAGCTCCTCCTGACCGAACGCGCCGGGGCGCGCGTACACCTCGATGAACAGCATGTCCGTCCTTCCCGAATGGCGGTGTTCCCGATCGAGGCTGCGCGCGTCCGCTGTCACGCCGCGCACAGCCGCCTGTCAGCGGCGACGGGGCGAAAGGGGACCAAGAGCCCGTATGCTGAGTCCAGATCGTTACCGGATGGGCCCGAGGTTCGCGTGTGCAGTGAGGCGATGCGGGCACTGTCCGTCGACCGGGAAAGGGACGACAGCCACTCGACGCTGTCTGGAAAGGGTGGCGGTGCCGGAATGATCGCTGGAGATCACCCCGTGGTGCCGCTGGTGCTCCTGGTCGAGGACGACCCCCAGGACGCGTTCATCGTCCAGGAGCTGCTCGACGACAGCGGCCTGGTGGTGCGGCTGGAATGGGCGCGGTCCATCGACGAGGCGCGGCAGGTGCTGGCGCGGCAGCGGGCCCAATGCGTGCTGCTCGACCTCGGCCTGCCCGACGCGCGCGACCTGTCGGCGCTGGCGGCGATGCGGGAGGCGAGCGGCGACGCCGCGATCGTGGTGCTGACGGGGCTGTCGGAGGAGCAGGCGGGGCTCGCGGCGGTCACCGCGGGCGCCCAGGACTATCTCGTGAAAGGACGCGTCGAGGGAGAGTGGCTCGGCCGCACGCTCCGCTACGCGATGCAGCGCAAGCAGGCCGAGCAGGCGGCGGTGGCGCTGCACGCCGAGCGGATCCGCGCCGAGGAGAACGCCCGCCTGGAGCGCGGCCTGCTGCCGACCCCGCTGCTACAGGAGATGCCGATCGAGGTGGCCACCCGCTATCGCGCCAGCCGCGTGTCCGGCACGCTCGGCGGCGACTTCTTCGACGTGGTCGAGGGCGACGACAAGGTCGTGCACGCGGTGATCGGCGACGTGTGCGGCCACGGTCCCGACGAGGCCGCGCTCGGCGTCTGCCTTCGCATCGCCTGGCGCACGCTCGTGCTCAGCGGCGTGACCGGCACGGCCCTGCTGCGCCAGATGGAGCGCATCCTGCGCGCCGAGCGCGGCGGCGACGAGATCTTCGTCACCATGTCGACGCTCGCGATGGACCCCGACATGCGCACGGTGCGGGTGTGGCGGGCGGGCCACCCCGGCCTGCTCGTGCACTCCGGCCAGGACGTCACCTGGGCCGAGCCCGGCCGGGGCCCGGCGCTCGGGCTGCCGCTGGAGTCGGAGTGGGAGCAGAGCGTGCTCGACCTGCCGGAGGGCGGCGGTCTGACGTTGTTCACCGACGGGTTGTTCGAGCGCCGCCTGCCCGGTGACGGCATGCGGCTGCTGGGCGAGGAGGGCCTGCTCGACGTCGCCCGCCGGCACGCCGGGCTGAGCGGCGAGGCGTTCGTCGACGCGCTCATCGCCGGCACCGATGACGTCACCGCCCCCGACGCGTCCGCCGACGACGTCGCCGTGGTCCACCTGCGTTGGAGGGAAGAGCAGTGATCGACCGTACCGTGCCGAACACCGGTTGGCGGCGGCTGACGGTCCATCAGTGGTTCCTGCTCATGCTGGCCTCGATCACGGTCGTGGTCATGGTCTTCGGCGTGATCGGCGCCGTGATGCTGGAGCGCACCACCCACCTGGCCGACGACCTGGTCGACCGCATCTCGCCGGCCAGGATCGAGGCCGCCGAGTTGCAGGGCACGCTGCTGGACCAGGAGACGGGCGTGCGCGGGTTCCTGCTGACCGGCAACAGGCAGCTGCTCGAACCGTACGAGAGCGGCGTCGCCGACGAGCGGCGCCAGTACGAACGCGTCGAGGAGCTCATCCGCGACCAGCCGGAGCTCGTCGCCCAGCTGCGGGAGATCCGCGACACGGCGGCGCGGTGGCGGCGCGACTACGCCGAGCCGCTCATGGCCGAGCGGCAGGCCGACGAGCCGATCACCACCGCGCAGATGGAGACCGGCAAGCCGGAGTTCGACCGCATCCGCGCGCTGCTCGGCACCTTGAACGACAGCCTGGCCAAGGCCCGCCAGCAGGCGCGCGACCAGCTCGTGGAGGTGCAGCGGCTGCGCGACTGGATGCTCATCGCGATGATCGCGATGTTCCTGGTGGCGGGCGTGGCGATGGCCGTGCTGCTGCGCCGCGCCGTGGTCCGCCCGCTGGACGAGCTGCGGACGGCCTCGCGGGAGGTCGCGGGCGGCAACTTCGAGCATCCGATCCCGGCCCGCGGCCCGTCCGACATCCGCGAGGTCGCGATGGACGTCGACGGGATGCGCCGCAGGATCCTCGCGGCCCTGGAGACCTCCCGCGAGCACGAGGCCACGCTGAGCTCGCAGGCGGCCGATCTGGACGCGCAGGCGGTCGAGCTGCGCCGCTCCAACGCCGAGCTGGAGCAGTTCGCGTACGTCGCGTCGCACGACCTGCAGGAGCCGCTGCGCAAGATCGCCACGTTCTGCCAGCTGCTGGAGAAGCGCTACCGGGAGGTGCTCGACGACCGCGGCAAGCAGTACATCCACTTCGCCGTCGACGGCGCCACCCGCATGCAGGGGCTGATCAACGACCTGCTGAGCTACTCGCGGGTGGGCCGGCTGTACGACGCGCGCCGGCCCGCGAACCTGGCGATCAAGCTCGACAAGGCGCTGGAGAACCTGGCCGCCGGGATCGAGGAGTCGGGCGCGACGGTCGAGCGGCCGGACGACCTGCCGGAGATCACCGGCGACCCGATGCTGCTGACCATGCTCTGGCAGAACCTCATCGGCAACGCCGTGAAGTTCCGCCACCCGGAGCGCCCGCTGGTCATCCGGATCGAGTGCGAGCAGACGGAGGAGAGCGAGTGGCGCTTCTGCGTCACCGACAACGGCATCGGCGTGAACCCCGAGTTCGCCGACAAGATCTTCGTCATCTTCCAGCGGCTCCACAGCCGCGAGGCCTACGGCGGCACCGGCATCGGCCTGGCGATGTGCAAGAAGATCGTGGAGAACCACGGCGGCCGCATCTGGCTGGACACCTCCCACGAGGGCGAAGGCACCCGGATCTGCTTTACGCTTCGTTCTGACACGCTTTCGTCGGAGGCCCGCTACGCGGCCGCCACAGCCAGTGCAGAAGGATCCCGCGTATGAGCTCCATCGGAAAGCCCATCGAAGTGCTCCTCGTCGAGGACGACCCCGGCGACGAGCTCATCACGCGGGAGGCGTTCGAGGACAACAAGATCGGCAACAACCTCCACGTCGTGCGCGACGGCCTGGAGGCGCTCGACTTCCTCTACCAGCGGGGCGAGTTCGCCGGCAAGCCTCGGCCCGACCTGATCCTGCTCGACCTCAACCTGCCGAAGTACGACGGCCGCCAGGTCCTGGAGAAGATCAAGAGCGACTCCGAGCTGCGGGCCATCCCGGTCGTGGTGCTCACCACGTCCTCCGCCGAGGAAGACATCCTGCGCAGCTACAAGCTGTTCGCGAACGCCTACGTGACCAAGCCGGTCGACCTCAACCAGTTCATGGCCGTGATCCGGCAGATCGACGAGTTCTTCGTCACGGTCGTGCGGCTGCCCGGGCGGAGCCACTAGCCCCGGCCCGGTGTCATCATCGGGAGATGCTGGAGACCTCGGTACGCCTGCTGCGGCTGCTGTCACTGCTGCAGGCACGTCCCGGATGGTCCGGCGCCGAGCTGGCCGAGCGCCTCGGCGTGACCACCAGGACCGTGCGCAACGACGTCGAGCGGCTGCGCATCATGGGCTACGAGATCTCCTCGACCACCGGCACCGCGGGCGGCTACCGGCTGGGCGCGGGGGCCGCGCTGCCGCCGCTGCTGCTCGATGACGAGGAGGCCGTCGCGGTGGTGGTCAGCCTGCAGGCGGCCGCGGGCGGCACCGTCACCGGCATCGAGGAGACCTCGCTGCGCGCGCTGGCCAAGCTGCGCCAACTGCTGCCGTCGCGGCTGAGCTCCCGCATCGAGGCGATGCGGGAGGCGACGGTCTCGGTGCCCGGCCGCGGCCCCACCGTGGACGCGGCCACGCTGACCACCATCGCCGCCGCCATCCGCGCCAGGGAGACGCTCCGCTTCGACTACCGCGGCCACGACGGCGCCGTCAGCACCCGGGCGGCCGAGCCGCACCGGCTCGTGCACACCGGCCGCCGCTGGTACCTACTGGCCTGGGACACCGCGCGGGACGACTGGCGGACCTTCCGCGCCGACCGCGTCATCCCGCGCGTGCCCAACGGCCCCCGCTTCACCGCCCGGGAGCTGCCCGACGAGGACGCGGCGACCCGCGTGGTGCGCGGCGCGGGCGCCACCGCCTGGCGTCACCAGGCCACCGTCCGCCTGCACGCCCCCGTCGAGGTCCTGGCGGAGAAGCTCACGGCGGCCGCCGGGCTGCTCACCGCCGACGGCGACGGCGCGCTGCTGGAGACGGGCGGCGACTCGCTGCACGACCTGGCGGGCTTCCTGGGCAGCCTGGGGGTCGGGTTCGAGGTGCTGGACCCGCCCGAGCTCCGCGCCCACCTGCGCGAGCTGGCCGCCCGCTACGCGAGCGCGGCCGGGGTCACGGGCTGAGCGCGGCGCGAGCGTGGCGCAGGAACGCCTGCTCGGCCCCGTTCTCCGTGCGCGCGATCGCCTCCTCGTACGCCCCGGCCGCCTCCTCCGTACGGCCGAGCCGACTGAGCAGGTCGGCCCGTACGGCGTGGAAGAGGTAGTAGCGCTCCAGGCCGAGGGCGTCGACCAGGTCGAGCCCGGCCCGCGGGCCGGACACCTCGGCCACCGCGACGGCGCGGTTGAGCGCCACCACCGGGCTCGGCGCGACGGCCATCAGCAGGTCGTACAGCGCCACCACCTGCGGCCAGTCGGTCGGCGGCTCGCTGTGCACGGCGTTGATCGCCGCCTGGATCTGGTACGGCCCGGGACGGTCGCGCCGAAGACAGCGGCGCACCAGCTCCCGGCCCTCGGCGATCAGCTCGTCGTTCCACAGCCGCGGGTCCTGGTCGCCGAGCCGGACCAGCCGGCCGTCCGGGCCGGTGCGGGCCGGGCGGCGCGCCTCCACCAGCAGCATGAGCGCCAGCAGCCCGAGCGCCTCCGGCTCGTCCGGCATCAGCTCCACCAGCAGCCGGCCCAGCCGGATGGCCTCCGCGCACAGGTCCTCGCGCACCAGCCGCTCGCCCGAGCCGGCCGCGTATCCCTCGTTGAAGATCAGGTAGATCACGGCCAGCACCGGCTGCAGCCGGTCGGGCAGGTCGGCCTCGCGCGGCACCCGGTACGGGATGCGCGCGTCACGGATCTTGCCCTTGGCGCGCACCAGCCGCTGCGCCATCGTCTTCTCCGGCACCAGGAAGGCGCGGGCGATCTCGGCGGTGCCGAGCCCGCCGAGCAGCCTGAGGGTCAGCGCCACCTGGGCGGACCTGGACAGTGCCGGGTGGCAGCAGGTGAAGATCAGGCGTAGCCGGTCGTCGCGCACGGGTCCCTCCTCGATGGGTTCGTCACGGGCGTGCAGCAGCGCCGCCTGGGCCTGCTTGCCGGCCCGGGCCGACTCGCGGCGCAGCCGGTCGACGGCGCGGTTGCGCGCGGTGGTGATGATCCAGCCGGCGGGGGAGGGCGGCGGCCCGTCCTCGGGCCACCGCCGCACCGCGACGGCGAACGCGTCCTGGACCGCCTCCTCGGCGATGTCGATGTCGCCGAAGACGCGGGTGAGCACGGCCACGGCGCGGCCGTACTCCTCGGTGAAGACACGCGCGATGTCCATCAGAAGAAGGGGCGCACCTCGATGGGCAGCCCGGTGATCTCGGCGAGCCTGCGGCCCCATGCGAGCGCCGCGTCCAGGTCCGGCGACTGTACGACGGTGAAGCCGCCGAGGTGCTCCTTGCCCTCGGTGTACGGGCCGTCGGTCATGAGGAGCTCGCCGTCCTGGACCCGCAGCACGGTGGCGGTGGTCGGCGGGTGCAGGGCGGCCCCGAACACCCAAGAGCCGGACGCCCTGATCTCCTCGTTGAGCGCGTCCAGCTTCCGCATGATCGGCTCCAGCACCTCGGGCGGCGGCGCCTCGCCGTCGGGCTGGTACAAGCTGAGCAGGTATTGCTTCATCGCCTCATCCTCTCTCTCGTCTGTTAGACGAACGGCGCCCGCCCGGATCGACACCCCGGATTGGCCCAATCCGTTCGGTCCGGATTGGTGCTTCTGCCCGGCCGGGGGCGCCTTCTAGGTTGAGGGCCATGAACAAGCGTGGCTGGGTGTTGTTCGCGCTGATGAGCGTGATCTGGGGAATCCCGTACCTGATGATCAAAGTCGTGGTCGACGGCGGGGTGTCGGTGCCGGTGCTGGTGTTCGCGCGCACCGCGGTGGGCGCCGTGGTGCTGCTGCCGCTGGCGCTGCGCGGCGGGCGGCTGCGCGGGCTGCACCGGTACTGGAAACCGCTGGTGGGGTTCGCCGCGCTGGAGATCGTGGTGCCGTGGTGGCTGCTGTCGGACGCCGAGCTGGTGCTGACCAGCTCGATGACGGGGCTGCTGATCGCGGCGTCGCCGATCATCTCGTTGCTGGTGGCGCGGCTGATCGGCAGCGGCGAGCGGATCGGCGCCGGACGCTGGGCCGGGCTCGCGGTCGGGATCGCCGGGGTCGCCGTGCTGGCGGCTCCCGAGCTGCGCGGCGGCAGCCCCTGGGCGGTCGCCGAGGTGCTGCTGGCGGCGGTCTGTTACGCGATCGCGCCGATCATCGCCGCGCGCGGGCTCGCCGACGTGCCCGCGCTGCCCGTGACCGCCGTGTGCCTGGGGCTGGCCGCGCTCGTCTACACCCCGCCGGCGGTGCTGACCTGGCCGGACGCGATGCCGGACGGGCAGGTGCTGGCCGCGCTGGCAGGGCTGGCGCTGGTCTGCACCGCACTGGGGTTCCTGGTCTTCTTCGCGCTGATCAGGGAGGTGGGCACGTCACGGGCGCTGGTGTTCACGTACGTGAACCCGGCGGTGGCGGTGGCGGCCGGCGTGGCCCTGCTGGGCGAGCCGCTGACCTGGCCGATCGTGGTGTCGTTCGGGCTGATCCTGGTCGGGTCGGTGCTGGCCACCGCCGGCCGGTCCGGCGACGCGCCGCCCAGCGGGAAACCGGCCGCCGTGCCGTCGGCTCAGGTGTAGTAGCCCTCGACGGGGGTGCGGGCCTCCTCGGGCAGCGCCGGGCCTTCCTGCGGCACGGCGGGGAAGCCGCCGCCGGGCTTCATCGCGTCGAGCTGCTCGCCGGACAGGGCGAACACGACGCGGCCGAGTCCGGAGCGGGCGAGGGCGCCGGCGCACATGCCGCACGGCTCGCAGCTGGTGTACATGACGGTGCCGGCCGCGGTGGCGGGGTCGAGCTCGCGGGCGGCCCAGCGGGCCAGCTTGAGCTCGGGGTGCGCGGTGATGTCGCGGTCGGTGAGGCTGGTGTTGCGCTCCTCGGCCAGCACGCTGCCGTCGGGCCCCACCAGGAGCGACCCGAACGGCGGGTTGCCGGCGTCGCGGGCGGAGGCGGCCAGTTCGAGTGCCCGGCGCAGGTGGCGCTCGTCGTCGTGGTTCACCGGTGGTCCTTTCGGTCGGCGACGGCGGCCAGCGCGTGCCAGGCCGTCTCGGGATGCGCGATCTCGGCGAGGTCGCCGTTGTACGGGTCGAGCACGACCGTCTCCGCGCCCAGCTCGCGCAGCTCGGCGAGGTCGCCGAGGATCTGGTCGAGGGTGCCCTCGCCGGCCAGCCGGTCAGGGCCGGTGACGGGGGAGTCGGTCATCCGGAGCACGATGCGCGGCACCAGCTCCGGCACCTTCGCCCCGGCGAGCACCTCGCGCAGCCAGGGGATGCGGAAGCGCAGCGGGTGCCAGGCGTCGCCGAGCCGGGCGGCGCGGCGCACGGCGGCCTCGCTGTTGCCGCCGACCCAGATGGGGATGCGGCCGGGCCCGTAGTCGTGCTCGTCGGCCCAGGCGGCGCGCATCGTCTCGATGTACTCGTCGGTGAGCGCGCCGCGCCGCCGGAACGGCACGTCGAGAGCCTCGAACTCCTGCCGCGCCCAGCCGACGCCCACCCCGAGCACCAGCCGCCCGCCGCTGAGCTGCTGCAGGTTGGCGGCCATCCGCGCCATCAGCAGCGGGTGACGGTACGGCACCACCAGCACGGTCGTGCCGAGCCGGATCCGCCGGGTGATGCCCGCCAGCCAGGCCAGCGTGGTGAACGGCTCGTAGAACGGCGGGGGGTACTGCTCGGCCACGTCGGGGCTGATGACCACGTGGTCGGAGAGCATGAGCAGGTCGTAGCCGAGGCCCTCCACGGTCAGCGCCCACCGTTGGAGGACGGCGGGATCGGTGCCGGGTCCGAAGTTGGGGACGTTCACTCCAAGCCGCATCGGCTCAGCGTAGCTTGATCGCCTGAAGCCGATCGAGTTGACCGGCTGATCACGCCCGACCTACCGTCATTTGGTGCTTTTCGGTCGGGAGAGGGAACAGATCGAGATCGATCGGCTGCTGAGCCGGGTTCGCGGCGGCGGCAGCGGCGCCCTCTATCTCTGGGGCGACCCCGGCATCGGGAAGACGGCCCTGCTCGACTACGCCGCCGACCGCGCCGACCGGATCCGGGTGCTGCGGATCACCGGGGTCGAAGGCGAGGCGGAGCTGGCCTACGCCGCCCTGCACATGCTGCTGCTCCCCGCGCTCGACCGGATCGGGCTGCTCGCCGGGCCCCAGGCCGACGCGCTCAAGGCCGCGCTCGGGCTCGCCTCCGGATCCGGCGCCGACCGTTTCCTCATCGGGCTGGCCACTCTGACCCTGCTGGACGACCTCGCCGGGAGCGCGCCGCTGCTCTGTCTCGTCGACGACGCGCAGTGGCTGGACAGCCCTTCGGCGGAGACCCTGCTGTTCGTCGCGCGCAGGCTGCAGAACGAGGGCATCGGCCTGATCTTCGCCGCCAGGCCGGGGTTCGCCGCGCCGGGCGTGCCCGAACTGCCGCTGGGCGACCTCGACCGCGAGTCGGCGAGCCTGATCCTCGACCGGCACAGTCCGCGGCTGCCCTGGCACCTGCGTGACCGGGTGCTCGCCGACTCCGAGGGCAACCCGCTCGCCCTGCTGGAGCTCCCGGCGCTCATGCGCGGGCAACGGGCCGATCCGGTGCCGACCGTACGGCTGCCGGTCCCGCGCCGGATCCAGGACGCCTACCAGCGGCGGATCGGCGCGCTGTCCGAGCACGCGCGCACGCTGCTCGCGATCGCCGCCGCCGAGGACACGGGGATGCTCGACGTCATCCTGCGGGCGGCCGAGCGGCTCGGCGTGCCGGACGTCCTGGACGAGGTCGAGGCCGGCGAACTCCTCAGGGTGGACGAGCCCGTCGTGGCGTTCCGGCACCCGCTGGTGCGCGCCGCCGCCTACCAGGGCATCGGGCACGCCAGGCGGCGCACCGTGCACCGGGCGCTCGCCGAGGTGCTGTCCGGCGAGCACGACGCGGACCGGCGCGCCTGGCATCTGGCGGCCGCCGCCCTCGGCGCCGACGAGGAGGTCGCCAGGGCGCTGGAGTCGACCGCCGACCGCGCCAGGGAGCGCAGCGGGTTCGCCGCGGCCGCCACCGCGCTCGCCAGGGCCGCCCAGCTGAGCGCGGACGACGCCGAACGCGCCCGCAGGCTGGTCGCCGCGGCGCAGGCCGCCGACATGGCCGGGCGGACGGGCTTGCAGGAGGCCCTGGCCGAGCAGGCCGAACCGGTGCTCACCGACCCGGGGCAGCGGGCGGTGCTGAAGACGGTGCGCGCCCGGACGGCCTTCAACGCCGGTTCCCTGCACGCGGCGGTCGAGCTGCTGCTGGAGGCGGCGGGGCTCATCGGCGGGAGCGACGTGGACGCGGCGGCGGAGACGCTCGTGTTCGCCAACGTGGCCGCTTTCTACTCCGGCGATCTCGGCCTCGCCCGGCGGGTGCACGCCCGGTTCGAGGCGCTGCCCGGCAGCGTGGACCATCCGCAGTTCGAGCTGGTGGACGCGACCACGCACTTTCTCGACGGCTCCCCGGAGCGGGCGCTCCCGGTGCTGCGCTCGAGGGTCGCCCGCCTGCGCGAGAACCCGGACGCGCGGATCGACGACCTCGCCAGTCACGCGATCCTGCTCGGCGACTTCGGCACGGCGCGGGACCTCGCCCTGGCGTTCTCCGAAAGGTGCCGCGTCGACGGCACGATCGGCCTGGCCCCGATGGCCTTCGCGCAGTTGTCGGTGGCCGAGCTCTATCTCGGCCGGTTCAAGGAGAGCGAGACGGCCGCGACCGAGGGCCTGCGGGTGGCCGAGGACACCGGCCAGCCGCACCGGCTGGCCCATCAGCACGGCGTGCTGGCCTGGATCGCCGCCGTCCGGGGCGATGTGCGGCTCTGCCGGGCGCACGCCGAACGCAACCTCGCCCACTTCGCCGTCGAGCAGGTCGCCACCAGCGCCGTGTGGGGGGTGTGGGCCCTGGCCATGCTCGATCTCGGGGCCGGCCGGTGGGAGGAGGTCCTGGACCGGCTCGGCGCCGCCGCCCGCGGTCCGGGCGGCCGTCAGGTCAGCGCCGTCTACTTCGCGCCGGACGAGGTCGAGGCCGCGGCCAGGCTCGGCACGCCGGAGGCGGCGGCGGGGGCGTTCGAGCGTTTCCGCCGCTGGACGGAAGCCGCCGGGCGCGCCTGGGCCGACGCCGTCTTGGCCCGTTGCCGGGCCCTGCTGGCGCTCGACGGCGATCCGGAGGAGGATTTCGCGGCCGCGGTGTCGTGCGACGACCGCCCGTTCGAGCAGGCCCGGTCGGCACTGCTGTACGGCGAGTGGCTGCGCCGATCCCGGCGGAAGTCCGAAGCGCGGGTCCAGCTGCGGCACGCCGTCGAGGCGTTCGGCCGGCTCGGCGCCGGGGTGTGGGCCGAGCGGGCACGCTCGGAGCTGCGCGCCGCGGGTGAGGCCGCGCCCGCCGAGGAAGCCGCGACCGACCTGACGGCGCAGCTCACCGGTCAGGAGCTGCAGGTGGTGCGCCTGGCCGCCACCGGGGCCACGAACAAGGAGATCGCCGCCAAGCTCTTCCTCAGCCCCAAGACCGTCGGCCACCACCTCTACCGCGCCTTCCCCAAGCTCGGCGTCAGCACCCGCACCGAGCTCGCCCGATTGCGGCTCGCGTGACAGGCTCCGGCGTCGGCGCCGCGAAGACCTGGAACGTCATGACGCTGCTCATGGCGTTCATGATGATCAACCTGATGGACAAGGCCGTCATCGGGCTGGTCGCCAAACCGATGAAGGACGACCTGGGCCTGACCGCCACCCAGTACGGCACCGTCGCCGGGACGTTCTACCTGCTGTTCAGCGTGTCGGCGCTGGTGTTCGGGTTCATCGGCGACCGCGTCTCCAGCCGGTGGCTGCTGGCGGGGCTCGCCGTGGTGTGGTCGGCCGCCCAGCTGCCCGTGGCGCTGCCCGCCGCGGGCCTGGGCGTCATCGTCGTGACCCGGCTGCTGCTCGGCGCCGGCGAGGGTCCCGCCTTCCCGCTCGCCATGCACACCGCCTTCACCTGGAGCAAGGCGGAGAACCGCGGGCTGGCCGGCTCGGCGCTGCAGGTGTCCGGAGCGCTGGGGGCGCTCGTGGGCGGCCCGGTGATCGTCGCGGTGACCGAGGCGTACGGCTGGCGGTCGGCGTTCACCGTGCTGGGAGTCGCCGGGCTGGTCTGGGCGGCCATCTGGGTCGTGGCCGGCGGCGACGGGCCGTACCTGGCCCGCGAGGAGAAGGGCGACCGGCCACGGCGGACCTACCGGCGGCTCTTCACCAGCGGCACCTGGTACGGCGCGCTGATCGCGGGGTTCGGCGTCTCCTGGACGCTGTCGGTGCACATCGCCTTCCTCCCGCTGTATCTGGAGGACGTCGCCGGGTTCGCCCGGTCGTCGATCGGCCTGTTGACCGCCCTGCCCTCGCTGACCGGCGCGCTGCTCATCCTTCTGGGCGGTGTCCTGTCGCGTCAGCTGATCGGCCGGTCGCGCCGCCTCGCGCTGGGGATCCTCGGCGGCTGCTTCTCCCTGGCCGCCGGGGTCTGCCTCGTCCTGCTGCCGCATGCCTCGCCGGGCTGGCCGGTGGTGGTGCTGGCCTGCCTGGCCTTCGGCGCGGGCCCCGCGCAGACCCCGCTGACCGTGGCCGCGATCTCCGCGATCGTGCCGGACCGGCAGCGCTCGGCGGCGCTCGGCACGTGGTACGCCCTGGTCTCGATCGCCGCCGTCGCCGGGCCCGTCGCCACCGGCCTCGTCGTGGACGCGGCGCCGACCCAGACCGCCGGCTACGGCCCGGCCTTCGGGCTCGCCGGCGGTCTGCTCGTGCTCGGCGGGCTCGCCGCGATCGCGCTCATCCGGCCGGACCGGCCTCACAGCTCCATGAAGGGCTCGCGGGTGGCGCGGCCGCCCCGCGAGAGGGTGACCGGGGCCGGGTAGCGATGCGTCTTCAGGTAGGTCTTGGGCGGGCTGCCGCTGACCCACTCCTTGTACATCACGGCCGCCTTGCCCTTCAGGTGGAAGCGGCCCGGGGTGTCGTCGTGGCGGGTGAACTGGATGACCGCGTCGTCGCGGCCGAGGCTGAGCGGCTGGTGGAAGTACCCGAACCGGAACGGCTTGACCGGGCGGCCGCGCAGTTCCCTGGCGATGGACTCGGCGGCGTGCGCGGCGGACGGCATCCCGCTCTGGCAGGTGCCGTGGACCGCCCCCCACGCCTGACGGATCGCGGCGGCGTCGCCGACCGCGTAGATCTCCGGGTGGGTCAGCGACCGCAGCGCCGGGTCGACCAGGACCAGGCCCTTGGCGTCGACCCCGATGCCGGACTCGGCGGCGAGCGCGTGGGCCTTGACCCCGGCCGTCCACAGGCTCACGTCCGCGGGGATCACGCCGCCGTCGGCCAGCTCGACGCCGTCCGGCAACACCTTGGTGATCCGCGCGCCGGCGTGCACGGTCACGCCTAACCGGTCGAACGCGGCGTACAGGTGGGCGCGCGCCTTCTCGCCCATCATCCAGCCGGGCTCCTCCGCGCTGATGAGGGACACCCGGAGCTCCGGGTGGTTCTCGGCGATCTCGGTGGCGGCCTCGATCCCGGTCAGCCCGCCGCCGCAGACGGCGACGGTGCCGCCGATCTCCGCCAGCGACGCCAGGCGCAGCGCCATGCGGCGGGCCAGCCGGGGGTCGTTCAGCGTGTAGGCGTGGTCGTCGGCGCCGGGGACGACACCGGTGTCGGTGTAGCTGCCGAGCGCGTACACGAGCCTGTCGTACGGCAGTGTGCGCGGCCCCTCACCGGCGTTGACCGTGACCGCGCGCCGCTCGGTGTCGACGGCGGTGGCCCAGCCCCGCACGAAGGCGACGCGCTCGCCGAGCAACTCGGGAATGCGGAAATCGGCCAGCTCGTGGCCCGCCGCGACCTGGTGCATCCGCAGCCGTTCGATGAACCGTTCCGACGGGTTGACCAAAGTGATCGACACATCCAGCTTGCGGGTGCGCAGCGCCAGCCGCACGGCGCACATCAGCCCGGTGTAACCGCCGCCGAGGACAACGATGTTCTTCATGGTTTCTCCTGGATTCCGGTCGTTGTGACAGGTCAAGACGCTACGGACGCGCCATGGCCCGGGATATCGGACGTCTTCCCTATATGCCGGACCGGCTGACGGCCCTGGCGCCGCGCAGGCCGGAAGCGGAGACCGCGGCCCCCAGCGCGACCATGATCACCGGGACCACGAGGGCGGCGCGGTAGGCGTCCAGGACCGCTCCCGGCGAACCGTCGGCACCGGCCATGGCGAAGCCGTACACCGCGGTCACCGCGGAGATCCCGACCGCCGAACCGAACTGGGTGAAGGTGTAGAGCAGGCCACCGGCCAGGCCCTGCTCCTCCCGCGCCACGCTGTCGGTGGCCACGATGGTGAGCGGACCGTACGCGAGCGCGAAGGCCACCCCCGAGAGGATCAGGGTCGGGAACATCGCCGCGTACGACCAGTCCAGCCCCACCGGCAGGAAGAGCCCGTACGCCACGATCGCCAGCAGGAACCCGCCGAGGATCACCCGAGCGGGGCCGTACCGGTTCACCAGGCGAGGAGTGACGACGGGGGCCAGCACGGCGTCGCAGCCCATGGCGATCAGCGCGATCGCGGTCTGCAACGAGGACCAGCCGCGCAGCTCCTGCAGGTAGAGCGTGACGATGAACTGGAAGCCGAAGAACGCGCCGAGGAACAGCATCGCGGCGACGTCGGCCCGGACCATCGCGGTCTTGCGGAAGATCCCCAGCCGGACGAGCGGCGCCGCGGCGCGCCGTTCGATCACGACGAAGGCCGCCACCAGCGCCAGCCCGGCGGCGAGCGCGCCGAGGGTCGGCCCGATCCCGTCGCCGCCGTGTTCGAGCCGGATGATGCCGTACGCGAGCAGCACCATCGCGGCGGCGGCACTGGCCGCGCCGGCCAGGTCGAAGCCGTGACGCGCGGGCTCGGGGCGGGCCTCGGCGGGCACCAGCCTGAGCGCCGCGAGCAGGATGCCGCCGGCCAGGAACGCCGGGGCGAAGAACACCCAGCGCCAGCCGAGTCCGGTCAGCAGGCCGCCGATGACGAGACCCAGCGAGAAGCCGCCGGCGCCGACACCGGCGAAGATCAGCAGGGCCCGGTCGCGCCGCGGCCCTTCCGGGTACGAGGTCGTGATGATCGACATGGCGGCCGGGGTCATGAAGGCCGCCGCCACACCGGTGACGAACCGGGCCGCGACCAGCATCCAGCCGTCGGTGGCGAGTCCGCCCAGCATGGAGAAGACCAGGAAGACGCCCAGCCAGGTGACGAACATGCGCCGCCTGCCCAGCAGATCGGCGGCGCGGCCGCCGAGCAGGGTGAAACCGGCGTAGCCGAGCACGTAGCCGCTCATGACCCACGCGGCGGTGCCGGTGGTCAGGCCGAGGTCGGCGCGGATGGCGGGGACGGCGACGGCCAGCATGGCGACGTCGCCGCCTTCGAGGAAGATCGTCCCGCACAGGACGAACAGCAGGGGCCAGGATCGTTCGCCGGCGCGGGCCGTGGGGACGGGGGTCATGGGTGCGCTCCTCACCGGTGGGTGGCGGCGACGCCGCCACCCATGACCGGCCCTTAGCCATGGGCCTCGGCGGAGAGCTCCTGCCAGTCGTCCCAGGTCTTGAGCCGGCCGGCGTAGGCATGCTGGATCATCGGGTAGAAGCCCGAACCGAACAGCACCCTCAGCGGCGGGTGGTCGGAGTCGACGAGCTTGAGGAGCGCCTGGGCCGCGGTGACCGGGTCACCGGCGGGGAGTTTCCCTGCGGTCGCGCCGATGAGCCGGCGCACGTCGTCATAGCCCGGGTCGTTCTCGGCCGGGTGGCCGTTGGCGAGCGGATCCGGCCGCTGGCCGTCCCTGGTGGCGAAGACGCCGGGTTCGATGATGGTCACCTTGACGCCGAAGTGGGCGACCTCGCCGGCCAGAGCTTCGTTCAGGCCCTCCAGGGCCCACTTGGAGGCGTGGTAGGCGCCGCCGAGCGGCAGGGCGACGAGCCCCGCGGCCGAGGACATCTGGATGATGTGCCCCGAGCGCTGCTCGCGCAGGTAGGGCAGGGCGGCCTGGATCACCCACACCGCGCCGAAGACGTTGGTCTCGAACTGGTCGCGCACCGCCCGCTCGGTCAGCTCCTCGACGGCGCCGAACTGGGCGTAGCCGGCGTTGTTCACGATGACGTCCAGCCGGCCGAAGTGCTCCTTGGCCCGCTCGACGGCCTCGAACACGGCCGCCTTGTCCACCACGTCCAGCGGGAGCGGGAGCACCGCGTCGCCGTACTTGTTGACCAAATCGTCCAGGCCGGTGATGGTCCGGGCGGTCGCCGCCACCCGGTCGCCGCGGGACAGGGCGGCCTCGACGAAGCGGCGGCCGAAACCGCGGGACGAGCCGGTGACGAACCAGACCTTGCTCATGATGTCTCTCCCTGATTTCCGGTCGTTCTGACAGGTCAAACGCTACGGACGCGGCACGGCCCGGGGTATCGGGCGTCTGACCCAACTGTCCGACCGGAGCTATCAGGCGAAGGCGGCGGTTTCGAGCATCGTGACGAGTGCGTCGGCCGCGGAGGCGGTGTCGTAGCCGGGGTCCTGCAGCCGTTCGCCGAGGAGCGCGTCGATGGCCCCGCCGGTGATGAGGGCGAGGGTGCGCAGGTCGGGGCCGGGGCCGAGGCCGCGCGCCTGCCGGGCGTGGTCCAGGAGGGCGGCGAGCGGCTTCCAGCGGGCCTCGGAGGCGGGGCGCTCGTCGTGGATCAGCGCCTCGATGATCATCCGGGTGTGGTGCGGCCGCTCGGTCAGATGGCCGACCATCCGCCGCACGTAGGCGGCCGGGGCGGCCTCGGGCGGCGCGGCGTCGACCGCCTCTCCGACGTCGGCCACGAGCGCGTCGAGCACGTGCGCGCGGGCCGCCGCCACGACGGCGTCCTTGGTGGCGAAGTGGTAGAGCACCGCGCCCTTGGTGATGCCGGCGGCCTCCGCGATCCGCGCCAATGAGGTGGCGGCGTAGCCGCGCTCGGCCACCAGGGCGATCGTGGCCTCGATGAGCTGGTCGCGCCGCTTCTGCTCGATGAAGCTGAGCGGCCGGTCGTCGGTTCGCCTTTCTGCCATGGAGACCACGGTACCGGCTCGTCGCCTATAATCTGACCATACGGTCAAAAATCTGACCATCGTTCAGAACGGAGGAAAGCGATGAGCGAGCAGGACACGGGAGCCGAGCGCAAGCACCGTCGCCGCCGGAGGCTGAAGATCGCGGGCAGCGTCGTGGCCGTGGGGGCCGTCGCGCTGGCCTTCGCCCTGCGCCAGCCGTCATCGGTGGGGCACTGGAACGACGCCGAGGGCCGGGCGCACTTCATGACCGCCTACGAGCAGGCGATGGCCGACATGCCGCCGGCCGCCGAGACGATCGACGTGCGCACCGACTTCGGCTTCGTGCGGCTCTACCGCTATCAGGGCGCCGCCGACCGGGCCGGGCCGCAGGCGCCGCTGGTGCTGCTGCCCGGCAGGGCCTCCGCGTCGCCGGTGTGGGCCGACAACCTGCCGCACCTGCTCAAGGTCGGCGACGTCTACACGATCGACCTGCTGGGCGAGCCGGGAAAGAGCGTGCAGGAGGCGCCGATCACCTCCGACGCCGACCAGGCGGCGTGGCTGGACCAGGCGCTCGCCCGGCTGCCGGAGAAGTCCTTCCACGTGGTCGGCCTCTCCATCGGCGGCTGGACGGCCGCCAACCTCGCCATCCGCAAGCCGGGGCGGGTCGCCACGCTGACCCTGATCGACCCGGCCTACACGTTCTCGAACATCCCGGCCGGCACGGCGATCCGCGCCATCCCCGCCTCCGTGCCGTGGCTGCCGAAGTCCTGGCGCGACTCGTTCAACTCCTACACCGCCGGCGGCGCGCCCGTGGAGGACGTGCCGGTGGCGGACATGATCGAGTCCGGGATGGCGAACTACACCACACACCTGCCGCAGCCCGCGCTCATCGACGAGGGCGCGCTGGGCGGCCTGACCATGCCGGTGCTGGCCATCCTGGCGGGGAAGTCCGTGATGCACGACGTCGACGCCTCCCGCGCGGTGGCCGGGCGTGCGCTCAAGAACGGGACGGTCAAGGTCTATCCGGAGGCCTCGCACGCGGTCAACGGAGAGCACCCCGCCGAGATCGCCGCCGACCTGGCCGCCTTCCTCAACGGCCGCTGATCACCCGACACGGCGGACGCTCGGGGAGGTCCCGGCCTGTGCGAAGATCAATTATTGTGCTCAGCATCGAGTTCACCGAAGGGGATCTTCGCCGGATCACGTTCGCCCCCGGACCGAACCCTCTGTTCGAAACAGCGCTCAGCGCACGCCTGCTCTTCGGCGTCACCCAAGGTAGAGGCCGAGCCGCCGCCCGCCGCCTCTCCCTGCCACTGAGCGGCCTCGCGCCTGGCGGGAGCGGCGTGATCGCGGACCTGGTTCGCGCGGAGAGCTACTTGCCGGACTTCCTGCTGCAGCCGGAGTGCGACTCTTTCGCCAAGAGTCTGGAGCGGGTCCACGAGATTGCCACCGACCGGTTGGCGGCCGACCTGAGTCCGGCCGCCTCACGCCATGCGAGCCCCTGGTTCCGAGACCTCGCCTCGGGATCGGAGGCGGCGCACCGGACTCTGACGAGTCACCTGCGGACCTACTTCGCCACATCGCTGGCACCCATGTGGCCGCTGGTCCGCGCCACCGTCGCCGCCGACCGCTCCATCCGCGCCGAGACGCTGCTCCGCGGGGGTGTCGACGCCTTGTCGTCCACGCTCGGCGGCATGGCGTGCTGGGACCCTCCCGTGCTGCGCATCCCTTCGTCAGGCGCGTACGACGTCCGGTTGTGCGGGCGTGGTCTGCTGCTGATCCCCTCGTACTTCGCCCAGGCGCCCTGGCTCGCTGATCGGCCCGATGATTCGAGCGTGCTGGTGTACCCGATATGTCACGGCGACAAGGCGTCCGGGTCCGCGGACGCGCTCGGTCCGTTGCTGGGCCGCACGCGGGCGGCGGTGCTCGCCGCCCTGCGCGACCCTGCCACGACGACGACACTGGCCGAACGCGTCGGGATCTCCCCTGCCTCCGCCAGCCAGCACGCCTCCGTCCTGCGCAACGCCGGCCTGATCTCCACCACCCGGATCGGGGGAGCCGTCCTGCACACGCTCACCCCGCTGGGGGAGTCCCTCCTGCGGGGAGACCCCACCGCCCGGTGAGTCCCGTGGACTTGACGTCAGTACGGGTCATGCCACGTCTGCCAAGGATCCCGCAGTGCCCAATCGGTGGAATCCCCATCGGGCTTCGTGTAGAGAGCGACGAAGACCATCCCACCGCTGCCGGGTTCGAGGGCCAGGGACTTGGAGCGCCAGACCCCCTGGCACTCCTTGGTCAACGCCTCCGCGTCTTCCCAGCTGCTGATCGCCGTGCGCAGCCTGAAACGGGCGCAGTAGCCGTCGCCCGGCCCGGAGTCGCGGAGCCGGCCGCTGACGGTGACCCAGGTGCGCCGGTCGACGCGGTCCCTGCGCCAGGTCACGGTGATGTCGCGGAGCTGGGCCCTGGCGGGACCCGACGCCGGATACTGCAGGTTGGGCACCTTGTAGGTCTTCACGTCGACGCCCGCGTGGGCGGAGGCCGCGGCCGGCGTCGCCAGAAGCGTCGCGAGTGCCAAGCCCGCCCCCGCGGCGGCTTGGAGTGTCCGTTTCATCGTTCCCCCTGCTGTGTGCGGATGTCGCGGCCTCAGGCGTCCGGCCGCGACGTGACTCGTCAACGGTAGGAACGGCCCGCCGGACCGGGCAACGCCTTTCGTCCTGGACCGAAAGGCTGACGTCCGGAGCTTGCGGACTTCGATCCTGTCGACCGAAAATCCAGTGATATGTATGCAAAAACTTGCCCTGACGCCTTTCTGTCCCCATAATCGGGGCATTCGGCTTGAGGATGTATGCATGTCCGTCGTTGATGATCTCCGTGCCCTGATCCTGGGCGGCCGTTACGCGCCCGGCGACCGGCTGGGCGAGGTCGAGCTCGCCCAACTGCTCCAGGTGAGCCGCACTCCGGTGCGTGAGGCGCTGCGCCACCTGCAGTCCGAGGGCCTGGTCGAGGTCACCGCCAACAAGGGCGCCAAGGTCGTCGAGTACCCGGCGACGGACCTGGAGACCATCTTCGAGCTCCGGGCCAGGATCGAGGGCCTGGCCGCCCGGCAGGCCGCCGCGACCGCCACCGACGAGGACGCGGACCGGCTGCACGAGGTGGCCGTGGCACTCGGCGAGCACGCCGCCCGGCGGGAGCTCGACGCGGTCTACCGGCGCAACGCCGAGTTCCACCAGCAGCTGGTGCGCCTGGGCGGCAGCGCGATACTCGCCCAGTCGATCAGCTCGCTGGTCCACTCACCCGTCCTGCTGCGGACGTACAGCGCCTTCGACGAGGAAGCCATGCGGCGCAGCGTCAACCACCACATCGAGATCGCGGCAGCCGTACGGGCCGGGGACCCCGAATGGGCGGAGGCGGTCATGCGCGCCCATCTGTTCTCGGCGCGCGCGTCCCTGCTCGGACCAAGGAAGAAGGCATGACACATCTCCCGTTGGACGACGTCCGGGTCATCGAGCTCGGCCAGTTGCTGGCCGGGCCGTTCTGCGGGCAGTTGCTCGGCGACTTCGGCGCGGAAGTGATCAAGGTCGAGGACCCGGGCCGCGGCGACCCGATGCGCCAGTGGGGCAGGGAGAAGCCCCACGGCAAGTCGCTGTGGTGGCCGGTCGTGGCCCGCAACAAGAAGTCGGTCACCTGCGACCTGCGCACCCCGCAGGGCCAGGACCTGCTCAGGAAGCTGATCGCCGAGGCCGACGTGCTGCTGGAGAACTTCCGGCCCGGCACGCTGGAGCGCTGGGGCATGTCGCCCGACGAGCTGCACGCGATCAACCCCCGGCTAGTGATCACGCGGGTGACCGGGTTCGGGCAGACCGGCCCGTACGCGCCGCGCGCCGGATACGGGTCGATCGGCGAGGCCATGGGCGGCATCCGCTACGTGACCGGCGACCCCGGCCAGCCGCCGTCGCGGGCCGGGATCTCGCTCGGCGACTCGCTGGCCGCCACCCACGCCTGCGTCGGCACGCTGGTGGCGCTGCACGAGCGATCCCGCAGCGGCCGCGGCCAGGTGGTCGACTCGGCGATCTACGAGGCCGTGCTGGCGATGATGGAGTCCCTGCTGCCGGAATGGCAGCAGGCCGGCTACCAGCGCGAGCGCACCGGCCCGGTGCTGCCGAACGTCTCGCCCAGCAACGTCTACCCCACGGCGGACGGCGACTCGATCCTCATCGCCGCCAACCAGGACAGCGTCTTCACCCGCCTGGCCCAGGTCATGGACGCCAAGGAGCTGGCCGAGGACGAGAGGTACGCCACGCACGGCGCGCGCGGCGAGAACATGGACGAGCTGGACGAGATCATCGCCGCCTGGACCGCCCGCTACCCGGCCGACGAGCTGCTCCAGTTGCTGCACGACGGCGGTGTGCCGGCCGGGCGGATCTACACGGCCAAGGACATGTTCGCCGACCCGCACTTCGCCGCACGCGAGGCCATCGTGCGCGTGCCGCACCCCGACTTCGGCGAGGTGGCGATGCAGAACGTGGTGCCGAAGCTGTCCGGCACCCCCGGCCGGGTGCGCAGCGCCGGCCCCGCGCTCGGCCAGCACAACGAGGAGGTCTACGGCGGCCTCCTCGGCCTCTCCCCGGAGGAGATCGACGGCCTCTCCACGGCCGGAATCATCTAGAAGCGAGGAACCCCCCATGCGCTACCGGCTCGGGGTGGACGTCGGAGGGACGTTCACCGACATCCTTCTCATCGATCAGGAGTCAGGGCAGACCTTCCGCGCCAAGACTCCGTCCACTCCCCATGACCAGTCGATCGGCGTGCTGGCCGGCGTCGAGAAGGCGTGCGCGGTCGCGGGCGTCTCCCCGGAGGAGATCGGGGAGATCCTGCACGGCACCACCGTCGCCACCAACGCCATCCTGGAGGGCAAGGGCGCCAGGGTCGGCCTGGTCACCACGGCGGGCTTCCGCCAGGTGCTCCAGATCGCCCGCTCGTTCGTGCCCGGCGGCCTGGCCGGCTGGATCATCTGGCCCAAGCCGGAGCCGCTCGCCGCGCTGGAAGACACCGTGGAGGCCGTCGAGCGGGTCGCGGCCGACGGCTCGGTGGTGACGCCGCTGGACGAGGACGACCTGCGAGCCAAGCTGCGGACCCTGCGCGGCGTCGAGGCGCTGGCCGTCTCCCTGATCAACTCCTTCGCCTTCGACGGGCACGAGCGCCGCATCGCCGAGCTGGCCGCCGAGGAGCTGCCGGGCGTGCCCGTCTCGATCTCCTCCCAGGTGCTGCCCGAGCTGCGCGAGTACGAGCGGACCGTGACCACGGTCGCCAACGCCTACGTCCAGCCGCGGGTCGCGACCTACCTCGACAACCTGGGCCTCGACCTGTACGTGCTGCGCAGCGACGGCGGCCTGGCCTCCCGCGCCAACGCCAAGGCGGCCCCGGTCAACATGCTGCTGTCCGGCCCGGCGGGCGGGGTGGCGGGTGCGACCTGGGTGGCCGAGCAGGCCGGTTTCACCGACTTCCTCACCTTCGACATGGGTGGCACCTCCACCGACGTGGCCCTCGTCCAGGACGCCAAGCCGCGGGTCGGCCGCGAGACCAAGGTGGGCGACCTCACCGTCCGCTCGGCCTCCGTGGACGTGCGGACCGTCGGCGCGGGCGGCGGCTCGATCGCGCACGTCCCCGAGCTGACCAGGGCGCTGCGCGTCGGCCCGCAGTCGGCGGGCGCCGAGCCGGGACCGGCCGCCTACGGCAAGGGCGGCACGGACCCCACCGTCACCGACGCCAACGTGGTGCTCGGCTACCTGCCCTCGCGGCTGGCCGGCGGCGAGATCGTGCTGGACCGGGAACGGTCCCGCGAGGCGGTGCGGCGGGTGGCCGACGCGATGGGCCTGTCGGTGGAGGCCGCCGCGCAGGGCATCGTCGACATCGTCAACGAGAACATGTTCGGCGCGCTCCGCCTCGTCTCCGTCCAGCAGGGCTTCGACCCGCGCGACTTCGGGCTGGTCGCGTTCGGCGGCGCCGGGCCGCTGCACGCCAACGCGCTCGGCCGGCTGACCGGCTCCTGGCCGGTCATCATCCCGCCGTCGCCCGGCGTGCTGTGCGCGTACGGCGACGCCACCACGTGCCTGCGCGACGAGGCGGCCAGGACCAGCATCAAGCGGTTCTCCCAGCTCACCGACGACGAGCTGCGGCAGATGCTGACCGAGCTGGCCGAGCGGGCCGCCGCCACCCTGGAGGCCGAGGGCGTCAGCCGCGCCGACCAGACCGTCACGTACCAGGTCGACGTGCGCTACCACGGCCAGGGCTTCGAGATCCCCATCGACCTCGGCCTGGACACCGGGCTGGAGGCGCTGGGCAAGGCGTTCGACGCCGAGCACGAGCGGCTGTTCTCGTTCCTGCTGAGCAACGAGCACGAGATCGTCAGCGCCCGCGCCTCGGTGAGCGGGCCGCGCCCCGACGTCCAGCCGGTCCGCCTGGCCCAGGGCGGCCCCACCGCCGAGCCGGTCGACAAGCACGAGATCTGGATCGACGGCGGCTGGGCCGAGGCCTCGGTCTACGACCGCGCCACCCTGCTCGCGGGCAACCGGATCGAAGGTCCCGCGATCGTCACCGAAATGGACTCCACCACGCTCGTCCTGCCCGGCCACGTGGCCGAGGTGCACGAGAGCGGCAGCCTTCTCATCCGGCCACTGGAGGCATGATGGCCCAGATCATCCAGACCGCGACGGAGCCTCTGGCCGAGGTCGAGGTCGACCCCGTCACGCTCGACATCATCGAGAACGCGCTGCGCAACGCCCGCTACGAGATGGACGAGGTGCTCTTCCGCACCGCCCTGTCGCCGGGCATCCGCGAGCAGCACGACGAGTTCCCGCTCATCGCCGACCCCGAGGGCCGCATGGTCGCCGGGCAGTTCGGCCTGTCGATCCCGGCGCTGCTCGACCGGTTCGACGGGACCGTGGAGGAGGGCGACGTGCTGCTCACCTCCGACCCGTACTCCTGCGACGGCGCGATCAGCCACGCCAACGACTGGCTGGTGGTCATGCCGGTGTTCGTGGACGGCCGGGTGGTCGGCTGGGCCTCGATGTTCGGCCACATGTCGGACGTCGGCGGCAAGACCGCCTGCTCGATGCCCACCGACGCGCGCACGATCTTCGAGGAGGGCGTGGTCATCCCGCCCTTCAAGCTCTACTCCAAGGGCGTGCTGAACGAGGACGCGCTGCGCATCATCCTCAACCAGGTGCGCCGGCCCGACTGGAACCGCGCCGACCTCAACGGCATCGTGGCCGCCTGCCGCACCGCCGGGCGCCGGATCCAGGAGCTGTGCGCGCGGTTCGGCGCGGACACCTACACCTCGGCCCTGAGCGCGCTGCTCCAGCGCAACCACGACGCGATGCGCGTCCTGCTGACCACGCTGTTCGAGGACGGCGAGACGCTCACGTTCAAGGACTACATCTGCGACGACGGCGTCGGCAACGGCCCGTACGAGCTGGTGCTGTCGCTGACGCGGACGGGCGACAAGGTGCTGCTGGACTTCACCGGCAGCTCCGAGCAGGCCGAGGGACCGATCAGCTACTACCTGAACGAGAACCTCGCCCGGATGTTCTTCGGCATCTACCTGATCACGGTGGCCGACCCGCAGATCCTCTGGAACGACGGCTTCTACCCACTGATCGACGTGCGCATCCCCGACGGCAGCTTCTGGAAGCCGAAGTATCCCGCCGCGCTCAACGCCCGCAACCACGGCGTGGGCCGGATCTTCGACCTGTTCGGCGGGCTGCTCGGGCAGAAGACGCCCGACCTGCTCAACGCGGCCGGCTTCTCCTCCTCACCCCACTTCATGTACGCGGGCGAGGGGTTCCAGCTGTACTCCATCGGCTTCGGCGGCATCCCCGGCAGGCCGATCGGCGACGGGCCCGACGGCCACTCGCTCTGGCCGTCGTTCACCAACATCCCGTGCGAGTTCCTGGAGTCGTACTACCCGCTGCGCATCGAACGCTGGGAGACCGTCGCCGACAGCGGGGGAGCGGGCCTGCACCGGGGCGGCAACGGCGTGGACGTGGCGTACCGGTTCCTGGAGCCGGGCACGATCGCGATCCACGACGACCGCTGGCTGACCTACCCGTGGGGCGTGAACGGCGGCGAGCCGGGCGCGCGCGGCCGCAAGTGGATCGACCGGGCGGACGGCGGGAAGGAGATCCTTCCCAGCAAGGTGCACGACGTGCCGGTCAAGCCCGGTGACGTGCTGCACTTCGTCACCTGGGGCGGCGGCGGCTGGGGCGACCCGCTGGCGCGCGACCCCGGCCTGGTCGGGCTGGAGGTGAAGCGCGGCCTGCTGACGGCGGACGGCGCCCGCCGCTACGGCGTGGCCTGCGCGGCCGACGGCACGGTGGACGAGGCGGCCACCCGGGAGCTGCGGGCGGAGCTCGAACGCACCAGGCCGGCGCCGCAGGTCTTCGACATGGGCCCGCCGATGGAGGAGATCCTGGCCCGGTGCGAGGAGGAGACCGGTCTGCCGGCTCCCCGGCCCCCGGCGAGGGCGTGAACCCGTTCGACGGGACGCTCCCGTTCGGGGAGCGTCCCGCGCTCATCCTCATCGACCTGATGCGGGCGTACTTCGAGCCGGGCGCGGACCTCTACATGGGGTCGCGGGACTGCCTGGACAGCGCCGCCCGGGTGCTGTCGGCGGCCCGCGCGGCCGGGGTGCCGGTGGTGCACACCCGGGTCGCGTTCGGCGCGGGCGGCGTCGACGGCGGGCTGTTCTACCGCAAGGTGCCGCCGCTGCGGCACCTCGCGGGCCCGCTGGGCGAGCTGATGCCGGAGGTGGCGCCGGCCGACGGCGAGGTGGTGATCGTCAAGCAGTACGCCAGCGCGTTCTTCGGCACCACGCTCGCCTCCACGCTGACCGCGCTGCGGGTGGACACGCTGCTCATCACGGGCGTGTCCACCAGCGGGTGCGTACGGGCCAGCGCGGTCGACGCGGTGCAGCACGGTTTCGTCCCGATCGTGGTCCGGCAGGCGGTCGGCGACCGCGACCCGGGCCCGCACGAGGCGAACCTGTTCGACATCGGCGCCAAGTACGGCGAGGTCTGGGACGAGGAGGAGGTGCTGCGCCGCCTATGACACGACCGCACGGTCGGCCGGGGCGGCGACGGCCGGCAGCTTTCTGTCGGCCGGCCTGGAGGACCAGGACACGATCGTGAGAACGAGAAGGAAGACCGCCGGGATCAGTTGATACCAGGGGTCGCCCGAGGCGAGGTGCGAGAACGACCCTCCGGTGAGGAGGAAGAAGATTCCCGCGTACGCCCACTCCTTGAGGAGCGGATACCTGGGGGCGACGATCGCCGCCGCCCCCAGGATTTTCCAGGCGCCGAGCAAGGTCAGGACGTAGACCGGGTAGCCCAGCTGGACGATGCCCCAGGCGTACGGCGGCGCCAGCGCGCCCTCGTTCTCGATGCGCAGCAGTTGCTGGATCCCGGAGGCGACCAGCGCCGAGGCCAGCACGACGGTGGAGACCCAGTAGGTGATCTTCCGGCTCTTCGTCATGTCACTTCGCTCCTTTCAGCTGTTCGTCGTCAGTGCGTCACGCGCCACCGGAAGCCGTCCGGGTCGGTGAAGGAGCCGGAGTATCCGCCGGACGTCTGCGCGGGGTCGGCGGTGATCCGCCCTCCGGCGACGGCCACCGACGACAGGAGGGCGTCGACTTCTTCCCGGGACCCGGCCGCGTGGTCGAGGATCATCGAGGGGAAGCCGTCGCCGTCCTCGGTCGTGCCCGCGTCCTTGGCCAGGACCCGGCGTTCCATCAGGCACAGCCTGGTCGCCGCCGCGGCGGGGTGGAAGTCGATGTACTTGTTGCCGTAGTCGCGGTCGACCGACATGCCCAGAGCCTCGTAGAAGGCCCTGGAGGCCTTCGGCGCGGACACGCCGAGAATGAGGGTGATCTCGGTCGGCAGCGGGCTTTCCGCCGCGGGGCCGGTGTCCTTGGCGGTGGCCGACGCCAGTTTCCAGACGGCGCCGTCGGGTGCCAGGAACACCCCGGAGAACGCTCCGAACAGGATCTTCTTGGCGGGCTTGAGCACCTTCGCGCCGCTGCGGACCGCGGCGTCCATCAGGGTTTTGACCTCGGTGGGCTGGTCGACGACGTAGTTCAGCACGTAGCCGCGGAACCCCGGCGCCGCCGGTTCGGCGCCCGCGTCCGCGGCGAGCCTGTCGGCCGCCGTCAGCGTGAGCCGCCCGGCCCCGTGCAGGTCGAGGTGTGCCGAGCCGTCGTCGTCGTCGATGGCGGGGGAGAACGTCGTGCCGTAGAACGTGCGCGCGGCGTGCACCTCGGGCGCCCCGAGGGTGATGACGTCGAGCGTGAGAGCCATGGTGTTGACCATCCAGTGATATCGCGCGAGCCCGGGGCCGCGTCCGGATCGCCGCCCGGCGGGAAGCCGCGGTGGCGGTGCTGTTCACGCGAGTAACGCTAGGCGGGGCTCATGGGGCCGCGCTTCTCGATTCCTGACCGCTTCGGCGTCCGCATAAAGACCGCCTGCGGCGGCGCGAGCCGGGGTGGGGATGGTCACGCGGGCGCCGAGCGCCGCGGACGTGCCGCGCCCGCCGCGGGGGCGGGCGCGGCTCTCAGGACGGGAAGTCGCCCGCCTTGCCGAGCAGGGCGGGCACCGGCGCGCCGAGCCGCTCGCCGATGTAGGCGGCGGCCGTGGTCAGCTGCTTCAGGTCGACTCCGGTACGGATGTCCGACCGGCGCAGCGCGTAGGCCAGGTCCTCGGTGGCGATGTTGCCCGTGGCGGCCGGGGCGAACGGGCAGCCGCCGATGCCGCCGCTGCTGGCGTCCAGGGCGCTCGCCCCGGCCTCGACGGCGGCCAGCGCGTTGGCGTACCCGGTGTTACGGGTGTTGTGGAAGTGGAAGCGCAGCGGCAGGTCCGTGACCGCGCGCACCGCCTCGACCAGGCGGCGCACGTCGGCGGGCACGCCGACGCCGATGGTGTCGGCCAGCGCGATCTCGTCGGCGCCCGCCTCGGCGCAGCGCCGCACCATCGCGGCCACGTGGTCGGGCGACACCTCGCCCTCGAACGGGCAGCCGAACGAGGCGCCGACCGTCGCCGTCACCCGCAGCCCCGCGGTGTGCGCGCGGGCGGAGATGGCGGCGAAGGAGTCGAGCGCGGCGGCGATGGTCATGCCCTGGTTGCGCTGGGAGAAGGTCTCGGTGGCGACCACGGTGACGTTGACCTCGTCGACGCCGGAGTCGAGCGCCCGGTCCAGGCCGCGCTCGTTGACGATCAGGCCGATGTAGCTGAGCCCGTCGCGCCGCGGCACCCGGGCCATCACCTGCTCGGCGTCGGCCATCTGGGGGACCAGGCGGGGGTGGACGAAGCTGACCGCCTCGATGCGGGTCAGCCCGGCGTCGGCGAGTGCCTCTATGTAGGCGACCTTGTCGTCGGTGCCCACCAGGACGGACTCGTTCTGGAGACCGTCCCGGGGACCCACCTCGACGAGGCTCACTGCGGGGGGATGCATCCATCTTGAATATCAAATTGTATGCAAAAAATCCAGTTCCAGGACTTCGGAGGGTTCGATGGTGTTGATGTGCATACAATGCAGGTCAGTCGACGGCCTGCGCTGGGCGCTCGTCTGGCGGGGCCGACCGGGAGCGGGATCCATCCGCTCCCTCTCCCGGCTGGTCCGCGAGCTGGGCCCGCCGGAGCTGTGACGGCGTCCGGTCAGCCGACCGCCCGGTCCAGGTCGTCGGCCTGGCGGGCGTACAGGCGGGCGTAGGCGTCCGCGCGGGCCAGGAGCTCCTGGTGGGTGCCCTGCTCCACGAGGCGGCCGCCGTCCACCACGAGGATGCGGTCGGCGCCGGTGACCGTGGTCAGCCGGTGCGCGATCACCAGGAGGGTCCTGCCCTGGGCCAGCTCGTCGATCTGCCGCTGGATCTCGGCCTCGGTGTGCGTGTCCAGCTCGGAGGTGGCCTCGTCCAGCACGATGATGGGGGCGTCCTTGAGCAGGGCGCGGGCGATGGCCAGCCGCTGCCGCTGGCCCCCGGACAGCCGCTCGCCCATCTCGCCGATCACGGTGTCGTAGCCGTCGGGCATCGCCATGATCGTGTCGTGCAGGGCGGCCCGGCGGCAGGCGGCCTCCAGCTCCTCCTGGGTGGCGTCCGGCCGGGCCAGCCGCAGGTTGGCGGCCACGGTGTCGTTGAACAGGTAGGTCCGCTGGCCGACGACGGCCACCAGGTCGCGCAGGTCGCCCAGGCCGAGGCGGTCGACGGGGACGCCCCCGAGGCGGATGGCGCCGGAGTCGACGTCCCAGAACCGGAGCAGGAGCGAGACCATGGTGGACTTGCCCGAGCCGGACGCGCCCACGACCGCGTACCTCTTGCCTTCGGGGACGGTGAACGAGACGTCCTGCAGCGCCGGCTCCGGCCGGCCCGGGTAGGTGAAGGTCACCGACTCGAAGGCGATCGAGCGTGCGGCGGGCTGGGGTTCGGCGGCGTCGGGGTCGCTGACCAGGGGCGGCCGGTCGGTGATCTCCCAGAGGCGGCGGGCCGCGGCGAACGCCTGCTCCAGGTCGGCGACGAACTCCTCCACGCCCAGCACCGGGCCGAAGGCCGCGAGGCTGATCGCGACCGTGATCGCGATGTCCTGCCAGCCGAGGCCCTGGGCGTATCCGGCGAGCAGGACGGCGATCACGCCGGCGGCGACGAGCAGCTCGTTCAGGCCGCGGCGCAGGGCGATCAGGCTGCCGAGCCGGCCGATGGCCGACGCCCCCGCGGCGCCGAGCCCGTTCAGCTCGGCCAGCCGGCGCGGGCCGTACCCGAAGGCGAGCACCTCGCGGACGCCCTGCACGCCGTCGGTGAGGTGCTGGGAGACCTCGCCGCGCGAGGCGCGCAGCTCGGTGGCGGCGCCGGCGGCGGCGCGGTGGCTCAGCCACGGCACCCCGATGCCCACCGCGATCAGGAACGGCGCGAGCACGAGGGCCACCACCGGGCTGAAGACCGTGCCCAGCACCGACAGGGTGATGACCGGCACGATGACGGCGGCCAGCGCCGGTGCGATGGTGTGCGCGTAGAACACCTCGATGCGGTCGATGTCCTTCATCACGCGGGAGAGCAGGTCGCCCGAGCGTCCGCCCTCGATCCCGGCGGGCGCCTGCGGCTCGACCCGGTCGTAGAAGTCGTTGCGCAGCAGGGAGAGCAGCTTGAAGGCGACGAAGTGCCCGAAGTACTGCTCGACGTAGCGGAACAGGCCCTTGGCGAAGGCCATGACGACCATGGTCAGGGCGATCCGGCCGATCACCTCGGGCTCGCCGGACACGACCCTGACCACGCCCCAAGCGCCGACGCCGTAGAGCGCGATGCCCAGGCACATCTGCAGCACGCGGAAGGTGACCGAGACGGCCAGCGGGACCAGGAGCGGCCGGCCGAAGGCGAGCAGCCGCCTGCTGATCTGGATCCGGTTCATCGTGACCTCACCGCCCGGGCGTAGTGGCCGTCGCCTGTCATGAGTTGGTCGTGCGTGCCCTGCTCGGTGACGGCGCCGTCCTCCAGGACCACGATCCGGTCGGCGTCGCGGACGGTGGAGAGCCGGTGCGCGATCATCAGCACGGTCCGCCCGGTGGTGAGCCGGTCGAGCGCGGACAGGATCGCCGCCTCGGACTCCAGGTCCACGTTGGACGTCGGCTCGTCGAGGACCAGGATGGGCGCGTCCTTCAGCACGGCCCGCGCGATCGACACGCGCTGCGCCTGGCCGCCGGAGAGGGTCAGGCCGCGCTCGCCCACGGGCGTGTCGAGGTCCAGGTCGAGATTGGCCACGGCGAGCGCCTCGCGCAGCCGGTCGTCGTCCGCGTCCGGCGCGGCGACCTTGAGGTTGTCCCTGAGCGTGCCGGTGAACAGGTAGGTCGTCTGGGCGACGACGCCGATCTGCTCGCGCACCCAGGCGGCGGGCACGGCGGTGACGTCGTGGCCGCCGACGCGGATCGTGCCCTCGCCCGGGCCCAGGTTGCGCTGGAGCAGCGCGGCGACGGTCGTCTTGCCCGATCCCGAGGGCCCGACCAGCGCGAGCTTCTCGCCGGGCGAGATGGCGAAGCTCACCTGCCGCAGCACCGGGGTGCCGGCGAGATAGGCGAAGCTCACCGCGTCGAAGGCCACCTCGGAAGTGGTCGTCGCCGGGGCCGCGCCCTCGGCGTCGCCGACCGTGGGCTCCTCGGCCAGCAGGTTCTTGATCTCCTTGGCCGCGGCCATGCCGCCCATGCCGACGTAGAAGAACTGGCCGACCTTGTCGAGCGGCTCGACGAGCTGGGTGGCCAGCAGCACCAGGGCCACGGCCTCGCCGACGTCGATCGCGCCGTCGCGGAAGCGGATCATCGCCAGGACGGTCGCCGCGGTGATCATCCCCAGGGAGAAGACGGTGTCGATCACGAAGAGGATGACCTGGTTGCCGGCCAGCAGCCGCATGATCGCCTGGCGCAGGTCCTCCGACGCCTTGGCCAGGACCCGGCCGTGCGCGGTGCCCTGGTTGAAGAGCTTGAGCGTGGTCAGCCCCTGCAGGGCGTCGAGGAAGCGGGCGGCCAGCCGGTTGGCGGTGTCGCGGTAGCCGTCGCTGACCTTGGCGAAGGCCCGCTGGAAGACGCCGACGGTGATCGGGATGGCCGGGACGGCGATGGCCAGGATGAGCGCGGTCCACGGGTCGATCAGGATCGCGATGGCGGTCAGCACCAGGATCGGCACGGTCATCGAGGCGAGGATCGGGCCGAGGAAGGTGGCGTAGTAGGTGGCCACGAGTTCGACGGCCTCGGTGCCGGTGGAGACCAGGCGGCCGGTCTGCTCGCTGGAGCGCAGCGGGGCGCCGAGCCTGAGCAGGTGGCGGTAGACCCGGTCGCGCAGGTCGAGCTCCAGCCGCCCGCCCGCTCTGATGGTGATCGCGGGCACGAAGGCCGCGAACAGCGCCCGCAGGACGGCGGCGACGGCCAGCCCGGTCATGACGCCGGCGCCGGGCGGGCCGCCCGCGGCGATCTGCCCGATCGCGTGGCCGGTGAACAGCAGCAACGCGGTCGTCGCCAGGGCCTGGAGCCACGTGCCGAGCACGGACAGCAGGACCGGCCCGCGGATGGGTCGCATCAGCGACTCCACGTGAGCCTCCACAGGTGTTTCGATACGTGAAACAAGGTTTCCCAGTTCATCATCTGAATAGATGTTCAGTCAATGGGCCTGGCGCGGGTCAGGAACCACGCCCCCAGGGCGAAGGCCGACCAGTTGACCGTGTTGAGCGACTCCTCCACCCACTGCAGGGCGATCGTCTGCTCGGGCCGCGCGGCCAGCATCCCCATCGCGTACGTGCCGAGAAGGTTGAACCCGAACAGGAACACCGCGGGGGTCGCCCCCGCCCGGCGGGCGAGCAGCAACAGCCGGATGCCCACGAGGGTGGCCGCGACGGTGGTCACGATCAGCATCGGCCAGGTGTCCCGGACCGCGGCCGCGGCGGCGATGCCGAGCAGCGCGAAGCCGGCGAACACCCACAGCGGCGGCCGCCGGCCCGGCCCGACGCCCAGCAGCGCCCAGGCCATCAGCGTGAAGCCGGTGCCGAGCAGGAAGAACTGGGCCTCGGACAGCACCTCGACGTCCGGGCCGCCGCTCGCGACGATGAGCTTCCAGACGGCTTTCAGCGCGCCGCCCAGGACGGCGAGGCTCCCGCCCGCCGCGAACGCGGGATGGCGGACGTAGGGGATGAGCAGTGCGACCGCGACGGCCATGGCGATGACCGGAAGGAAGTCGACGAGCGCGAGAGAGAGCGGATAGTCCATCATCGTGTCCTCGCTTGGGAAACAGTGTTTCCCAAAATAGAACGAGATCATTGACGGGAAACACTGTTTCCATAACGATGTGCGCATGTCTAACAGCAGTGAGCACATCGAGGTCCCGATCGTCGGAAGAGCGCCCAAGCGGGTGCGGTTAGCCGCGGCGGCGCCGTTCGGCTGGTGGCCCGCGATCTGTGTCGCCCTGATCGCGTTCATCGATCGGGTGGAGTTCAACCTGATGGCCGGCGCGCTCGCCGACATCCAACGGGAGATCGGTTTCGGTGACACGGCCGGCGGCGCCATCGCCACGGCCGCGTCGCTGGCCGGGGTCATCCTGCTGATCCCCGCCGGGCGGCTGGCCGACCGGGGCCGCCGGACCTGGACCCTGGCCCTGGTGGTGGGCGTCTGGTCGCTGCTCACCCTCGGCAGCGGGCTGGTGACCACGTACGCGTTGCTGTTCACCGTGCGAGTGCTGCTCGGCGGCGCGGGATTGCTCTACAACCCGGCCGCATCCAGCCTGCTGGCCGACTACTTCCCCGGCAGCAGCCGGGCCAGGGCGTTCTCGCTGGAGCGGTTCGGCTACTTCGCCGGGCCGCCCGTCGGCATCATCGCCGGCGGGGCGCTCGCCGACGCCTACGGCTGGCGCACCATGTTCTTCCTGGTGGCGGTGCCCGGCGTGCTGATCGCCCTGCTCTGCCTGACCCTGCGTGAGCCCGAGCGCGGCACCGGCGACCGCATCGAGCTGCTGCGCACGGGCCAGGCGCCGCCGGTCGCGCCCGCCCCCGAGCCCGCCGCCGGGTCCAAGGGGCGCGCCTCGGTGCTGGCCGAGATGCGGGACCTGCTGCGGATCAGGACTTTGCGCGCGATCGTGATGGGGCTGGGTACGGTCTTCTTCGGGGTGAGCGGGCTGATGTTCTGGCTGCCCACCTTCTACCAGCGCACCTTCGACCTCCCGCTCGGGGCCGCGTCCGGCATGGCCGGCGGCGTCGGGCTGCTCGGCATCGTCGCGGGCAGCATCATCGGGGCCCGGCTGGGCGACAAGGGCCACGGGGTCAGGCCCGGCTGGCGGGTCACGCTCGGCGCGTGGGGCCTGCTCGTCGGCGCGGTCAGCCTGACGGGCGCGGCCGTGCTGCTGGTGCTGCCCGCCCAGCTGATCTGCCTGGCGCTGTCCACGGCGGGGTTCCTGGTGGCCATCCCCAGCCTCACCGCCGCCACCGCCGACGTGGTGCCCGCCTCCCGCCGGGGGCTCGGGTTCGCGCTGCTGCAGTTCCTCATCTCCCTCGCCGGGTCGGCGGGGCCGCTGATGGTCGGCGCGTTCTCCGACGCCACCGGCTCGCTGCGCTGGGCCTACGCCATCCTGTCGATCCCGCTGCTGGCGGGCGCGCTGCTGGCGTTCCGGGGCAGGTCGAGCCTGGAGGACGACCGCAAGGCCGCCCTCCAGGACCTTCAGTGATCGCGCAGGAGCGAGCCCGCCCCGTACACCTTGTCCTCGATGCCGTTGTCGCGCAGCGCCATCCACCAGGTGGCGGCGTTGATCGCGATGACCGGCTTGCCGAACCAGCGCTCGGCCTCGTCGGCCAGCCGCACCATTGACAGGTTCGTCCCGCACTGCACCAGCACGTCGACGTCGGCGGAGTTGACCTCCATCAGCGCGTCGCGCAACTCCGCCTCGCTCACGTGCGCGATCGACACGGCCGTGGGGCACTTCAGGCCCTTGATCGCGGTCACCTCGAAGCCGATCTCCGAGAAGAAGCGGACCACGTTCTCGTCGCCCACCGGCTGGTAGGGGGTGACGACGCCGATGCGGCGGGCGCCGAACAGCTTCAGCGCCCGTTCGCAGGCCTCCGCCCCGGTGGCCACCCGCAGGCCGGTGAGCTCGTGGATCTGCTCCACGAACTGCCGGTTGCCCTCGACGCCGCCCCAGAAGGTCTCGGCCGACATGCCCATGACCATGTAGTCGGGCTCGCAGGTCATCACCCGTTCGCAGGCCGCGCCGATCTCGGCGCGGATCTGCTCCAGCAGGCGCTCCATGCCCGCGTCGCCGGCCATGTTCTGATCCCTGATATGGATCCGGCTGAAGTGCGCGGTCACCCCGGGCACGGTCATCGCGTAGAACTCCGGCTCCACGATGGTGTTCGTGGACGGCGCGATCACTCCGAACTTGCGGCGCCAGCCGAGTGCGTCGGTCACACCAGTACCTTTCTCTTGGTGAAGGGAGCGGCCGCGAACCGGGCCGCGACCTTGCGGCCCGTCAGCCAGCGGACGTGCGCGCCGTTCCGGGTCCGGGCGAGCGCCTGCTCGGCCAGCCACGGCGTCACGGTCTCGACCCGGTCGGCCAGGATGTCGAAGATCTTGCGCGACTTCGGGTTGAGGTCGCGGACGAGCAGGTCGGTGACGACCATGCCGGGGCTGAGCAGCCCGACCGAGACGCCGTCGGGCACCTCCTTGGCCAGGGCCTTGGTGAGGTAGGTCAGCGCCCGTTTGCCGGCCCCGTACACCGACAGCCCCGGCACGGTCCGGCCGTCGCTGCCCAGTCCCTCCATGTTCCAGACGTGGCCGTGGCCCTGGGCGGTCATGCCCGCCAGCGCGACCGCGCAGCCGTTGATCACCCCGGTGAGGTTGACGTCGACGACCGCACGGGCCTCCTGCTCGGGCAGCTCCCACAGCGGCACGCGGGCGTGCGTGATGCCCGCGTTGTTGATCCAGAGGTCGACCTTGCCGTGCGCGGCGACGGCTGTGTCCCACAGCCGGCGTACCTGGGCCCGGTCGGCGACGTCGGCGACGATGCCCAGGCCGTCCTCGGGCGCCTTGGTGCTGCCGCAGGTGACCACCTGGTGGCCGCGGGCCAGGAACTCCTTGACCAGGCCCTGCCCGATCCCGCGGCTGCCGCCGGTCACGACGATGACCACGTCAGCACCCCGTGCATCACCGCGGTGAGGGCGCCGCCCTCGAACAGCTGGTAGACCACCGCCTGCTCGGTGCCGGAGCCCATGCCGGGCGCGGCGTCGAGCATGAACTCCCGGCCCTTGAGCTTCCAGACGTCGGTGAAGTGGACGCTGGGGTAGTTGGCCCGGCCGAACGCCTGGGCGTTGCCCCACGCGGCCGGCCCCTCGTAGAAGGAGCGGCAGCCGTCGCGCCGCACGTCCACCGTGTACTCCCGGTCCAGCGCGCCCGACCAGGTCACGTGATGCCGGGTGCGGAGCAGGTCGAGCGGCTCGAGCTCGACCCGTACCTCGACGGCGCCCAGAGGCTTCTGGTCCGCGCCGTACAGCTCGCAGGAGCCGGCGAACGCGCCGCCGGTCTTGGTCGGCAGGATGTACGGGACCGGACCGTTCCTGGTCTCGGCGGCGAGCCAGTCGGCGGTCTTGCCCGGGTCGCGGGTGTAGAGGCCGTTGAAACAGCCGACGACCGCGGGGCCCTGGTAGAGCATCGAGGAGTAGACCTGGATGTCGCCGATCACCTGGTTGAAGGTGTTGAGGTCGACCTGCCAGCCCGGCCCGTAGTAGTGCGCGTCGACGAAGGACCCGTACGGCTGGCCGGTGCCGTAGAAGTCGGGGCCGGTGTAGATCCGGCTGGCGTCGGAGTCGACCACCCCGAAGGCGAACGGGGCGCCGAGCCGGAACCGGCCCGCCAGCGGCCCGCCGCCCTCCAGCCCGCCGTCCATGTAGTACGTGGTCACGCCGTTGTCCATGACCGAGGAGCGACGGATGTCCTCGAATCCCAGCCACGTCCCGGTGTGGTCGAACAGGGACGGACGGCCGACCCATTCGCCCTCGATGCGACGCTGCCACTCGCTGGACTCGGTCAACTCAGCAGTTCCTTCCGCACGGTCTCCGACTGCTCGGCGCCGATCAGCCTGGTCACCTGGTGCCAGACGGGGTCCACGTCGGGGGAGAAGAGGTTGGCCCGGTTGACGCGGTCGCGTTCGGCCAGGTCGCCGGTGGGCTGGGGGACGCCGTCGGCGGCCAGCGCCAGCCAGTGGTCGAGGTAGGCGTCGACGGTGGTGCCGAGCTTGGCGAAGGCGTCGTCGGTGGCGCGGCACACCAGCATCCAGGGCGACATCATGGCCTTCTGGCGGGCGGTGATGGCGGCGGGCGAGAGCCCGTCGAGCTGCCAGGCGCCGTCCAGCAGGTCGGTGAGCGGCACGAAGCAGGCGTCCAGATAGTCCAGGTTGACGGCCAGATCGGCGCGCGGGATGAGGTCCAGGTGCATGGCGTGGAACTCGGCGGCGGCCACCGCGTCCACGGTGAAGTGCGGCACCGCGGAGCCCGGCCGGGTGAACGCGAAGATCATGTGGCTGTCCAGCCCGATCTGCGGCACCACGAGGCTGACCGCCACCGCCTTGTCGACCGGCCCGTCCGCGCCCGAGGGGCGCAGCACGAGGAGCCGGCCGACGGGGTCGGGCGACATCGGCGAGGTGAGCGGCACCTCGGCGGCCGGCCTCAGGTCCAGGGCGGTGGTCAGCCGCTCCAGCGTGCGCTCACTCAGCGCTTCGGGCAGGCTCATAGGTCTCTCCTCGGGTCTTGTGCACCCATGCGCGGGCGAGTTCGGGATTGTCACGGCGGGCCGGCGAGGCGATGACGGTGGCCTCGCGGCGCGGCACGTCACCCATCACCTTGTCGTCGTCGCCCAGCCACCAGCCCTGGTCGATGAGCTCCTGACGGCGCCGCCGGTAGGCGATCTGCGTGGCGTCGCTGCGCAGGTGCAGCTCGGCCGCGAGGTCGAAGGGCAGCAGCTCGGGCCGCTGCGACTCCACCACCCGCCGGTCCTGTTCGAAGATGCGGACGATCCGCTTGATGGCGTTGCGGTCGGCCCACTTGCCGGTGAAGAAGTTGCGGTAGCCGACGAGCTTCACCAGCGTGCGGTTCTGCGACAGCGGGATGTTGTGGTCGTACATGATCAGGTCGCCGAACGCGAGCCGGATGTGCAGCTTGACCACGTTCGGCAGATACCAGCTGTTGGTGACCACGACGGGCTCGACGCGCTTGCGGGACAGCATCCGCCACAGGCCCTTGGACGCCGGCGGGTGGAGCAGGACGTCGGCCTGCGCGTGCCATTCGCTCTGGTGCACCTCGTAGTCCGGGATCTCCGGCTTGTCGGGGTTGCCCATGATGGTGCGGTGCACGAACGGGGTGTGCGCCGCGTCGATGGCGTTCTCCATCGCCCGCTCGTAGTTCGCCTCCAGGACGGTCTGCCAGTAGACGGGCCGGAAGGAGGGGTCGGCGTGCTCGGGCACGTGCGGGATGGGCGGCCGCTGCTCCTCGGGCAGGTCACCGAGGTAGGCCCAGACCAGGCCGTACTTCTCCTGCACCGGGTAGGCGTCGACGCGGGCCTTCTTCGGGATGCCGCGCCCGGGCGGGTTCGCCGGGATCCGCACGCAGGCGCCGTCGGCCTCGTACTCCCAGCCGTGGTACGGGCAGGCGATGCGGTCCTCGACCATCTCGCCCATCGACAGGGCGCCGCCGCGGTGCACGCACAGGTCGGACAGGCAGGCCACCGAGCCGTCGCGCCGGCGCCAGATCACGAAGTCCTGTCCGAGGCAGGTGACCTTGCGCGGCCGGCGCTCCACCTCGTGGGAGAACTCGATCGCGTACCAGAAGTTCTTAAGCATGCTTCCTCCTTACGGGCAGATCGGCCAGCACGGTGCGTGCCTCCGGATCGTCGCGCAGGTGGGTGCGGAGGAACGCGGTGATCAGCTGGGCGAGTTCTGGACGGGGCTCTGCGGTGGGCGGCAGGTCCAGGAAGGCGCGTGCGGCCGTCGGATCCACCGGGTCGGCGATCAGGAAGTGGTTGGCGCCCTCGAAGACGGCCAGCAGGTGCTCGCCGTCGCCGAGCGCCTCCTCGAAGGTCCGGGTGACCGGGTCCGCGGCGTGCCGGTCCTCGCCGTAGCGGTCGGCGCTGCCCATGATGACGCCGTCACGGGTGCCGACCGACAGCAGCACCGGGCAGTCGGCCTGGGCGGGCAGCACGGTGCCGGCCGGCCAGCCCAGCATGGTGGCGACCATGGTGTGCGCGCCGTAGGAGAAGACCGCCTTGACGCCGGGGAAGAACCGGGCCGACTGCATCGCCACGGTGCCCCCGGCGGAGTGCCCGCCGATGGCCACCCGGTCGAGGTCGAGCACTCCCTTGAGCAGGTCGATCCGGGCCAGCGAGGCCAGGACGTCGCCGATGGCCGGGCAGGTCGGCCGGGTGCCGTACCGCTCGGGCGAGGCCGCGGTCAGGTCGACGCCGGGCGTGAGCCCGTACTCGCCGCCGAACAGCTCGCCCACCCGGTCGAACGTCACGCACACGAATCCGGCGCGGGCGATCTCGACCGCCAGCCAGCGGTAGGCGTCCTGCCCGACGTTGATCCCGGACAGGAACAGCACGACCGGGTACGGCCCGCCGTCGGGCGCGAACGTGCCGGTCAGCCGGTCGCCTTCGGCCACCGCCGGATAGTGGACCTTCAGATGCGCGGTGCCGAACGGCGGCGTGCCACCGGTGTCCGCCGCCCACCACAGGGACCGGATCATGACGGCCTCGGCCGGTCCGGTCGCGCTTGCCTCACAGCTGTTCCCCAGTCTGTCACCAGCAAAGAAACGGTGTTTCCCTTGCAGGATCCCCCGAAACGGGCACCCGTGTCCAGGAGATCGCCGCTATCCCTCGTGGTCGACCACCGCGCGCGCGTCCAGCCGCGGGCGCAGCCAGCCGGCCACCTCCAGGTGCTCGGGGTGCTCCTGGTAGCCGCGCAGTTCGTCGGCGGACTCATGCCTGGTGACCAGGCACAGGTCGTAGGAGACCGGCGAGTGCACCACGTCCAGGTGCACCGACAGCTCCTTGATCTGCGGCACCTTGCCGGTCAGCCCTTCGAGCAGCCTCTTGGCCTCCGGCGCGTCGGCGGGGTCGGTGAACTTCATCAGCACCACATGGGTCAGCACGGGCCGTCTCCTCTGGACATCGGGCTCTGGTTTGCGAGATTGTAGGCGTTGGAAACACCGTTTCTCTAGAGGTAACAGGGAGGCACTGTGGTGCGGGTCGCCGCGGTTCAGTTCGAGGTCGGCCAGGACATCGCCGCGAACCTCGCCACCAGCTTGCGCATGATCGGCGAAGCCGCGAGCCGAGGCGCCGAGCTGATCGTCTTACCCGAGTTCTGCAACCATCTGTCCTGGTACGAGAGCCGCGAGCAGGCCCACGCGCTGGCGTGCCGGCACGGCGATTCCTTCCTCACCGCGATCGCCGACGCCGCCCGCCGGCACCGCGCGCACATCAAGATCGGCGTCACGCTCGCCCATGACGACGGCCGCACCACCGGCGCCTCCCTCCTGTACGGCCCGGACGGCGACCTGCTGGGCGAGGCGGACAAGCAGATCCTGATGGGCTCCGAGAACGACTACTTCCAGCCTGGCGCCGAGCTCGGCCCGGTGATGGACACCCCCGTCGGCCGGATCGGCATGTACGCCTGCATGGAAGGCGTGATCTGCGAGGTCACCCGCGGGATGGCCGTGCGCGGCGCGCAGGTGCTGCTCAACAGCCTGAACTCGTTCGCCACCGACGAGGCCTCGCTGCACATCCCGGTCCGCGCGGCCGAGAACAAGGTCTGGGTGGTCGCCGCCAACAAGGTCGGCCCGCTCATCCCCGCCGACCGGCTGGCCCAGGTCAGCGCCGGGCTCAAGATCCCGGCCGAGTGGCTGCACGGGGCCGGGGAGAGCCAGATCGTCGCTCCCGACGGGACCACCGTGGCCAAGGGCCCCCGCACCGGGGAGGCGGTCGTGGTGGCCGACATCGACCCCGGCAGCGCCGACGATGACCGCGCCCGGCATCTCGCCACCCGCCGCCCCGCCCGCTACACCGCCATCGCCCGGCCCCCGCGCGGCCGCACCGCACCGCCGGGCACGCCGGAGCTCCACGTCGCGGTGGTCCGCGGCGGCGCCTCCGCCGTGCGCCGCGCCGCCGCCGACGGCGCCGCCCTCATCGTCCTGCCAGAGGGCTCCCCGCTGACGGCGGAGGAGGTCGCGGAGGCCGTACGGGAGACTCCGGCCCATGTCGTGACCGGTTCAGGGACTCTGGTGAACGCCTCCGGCGCGCTGCCTCCCGAGGAGTCCGCCGACGACCCGTGCCCGATCCACCGGCTGCCCTGGGGCCGCCTGGCGGTCATCGCCGGGGAGGACGCGCGGCACCCGGAGGAGTTCCGCCTGGCGGCGCTGGCCGACGCCGACGTGGTCGCGGTCCCGTACACCGCCAGGGAGGCATGGGAGCTGCGGCTCGGCCTGCTGGAGCGGGCCGCGGAGAACCGGCTCAACCTGGTGGTGGCGGGCCAGGACGGCCCTGACGGCGTGGCGGGGCTCATCCTCGGCGCGCCCCGGGACTTCACGCTCTGGACCGTCTGGGAAGGTCCCTTCACCGGCCGCATCAGCCATCCGGAGGTGACCACGGTGAAGAACTCCGACGAGGTCGTGCATGCCGTGGTCCGCCCGGAGCAGGCGGTCAACCGGCATGTCTCCCGGGGCACCGACGTGGTGGACGGCCGCCCCTGGCAGCTGGCCGGCGCCCTGACCGAACCCGCGCGCTGACACCACGAGGCCCGGGGCGATCGGCGATCGCCCCGGGCCTCGTCGTTGTCCGGGTCATACGGGATAGGCGGTGGCGGACATCCCGGCGCCGTCGCGGCGGAAGGCCGCGGGAGCGTGCACGACCGCGCTCTGCACGTACTCCAGCAGCCCTTCCTCGCCGTACTCCCGGCCGTAGCCGCTGCGCTTGACGCCGCCGAAGGGGGCGCGCAGGGACATGCCGGTGCGGTTGTGGGTGTTGACGAAGACGAAGCCGGCCTCCAGGCGGGCGGCCAGGGCGAAGGCGCGGTCCTCGTCGGCCGACCACACCGAGGCGCCCAGGCCGAGTTCCCCGGCGTTGGCCCTGGTCAGCGCCTCCTCCTCGGTGTCGTAGGACAGCAGCGGCACGACGGGGCCGAACTGCTCCTCGGCGACCAGGGGAGCGTGGTCGTCGAGCCCGGTGACGAGGGTCGGGGTCACGAAATATCCGGATTCGGGGTCGGCGTCCATCCGGCCCAGCGTCACCTCCGTACCGCCCCGCTCGACCGAGGCCGCCACCAGCCCGCGGACCCGGTCGGCGGCCTGGGCGGAGATGACGGGCCCCATCGTCACCCCGGGCGTCAGCGGGTCCCCGGCCACCAGGACCCGCGCGGCCGCCGCCCGGTACGCCTCGGTGAACTCCGCCGTCCTGGCGCGCGGCACGTACAGCCGCTTGGCGGCCATGCACACCTGCCCGCTGGTCGCGAACGTCGCCATGACGAGGCGCTCGTAGTCGTCGCCGGAGAGGGCGAAGTCCGGCAGGAAGATCGCCGGGTCGTTGCCGCCGAGCTCCATGACCGTCGGCGTGAGCATCGCGCCGGCCGCCGCGGCGATCTCCCGGCCGGCCGCGTCGCCGCCGGTGAAGGCGACCTTGCGGACCAGCGGATGGGTGACCAGGGCCCGCCCGGTGGCCGCGCCGCCGTGCACGGCCTCCACGCCCGGCAGCGCCGCGGCCACCTCGCCGACCGTGAGCGGCGCCAGCGGCGACGGCTTGAGCACCACGGCGTTGCCCGCCGCCAGCGCGGGCGCCAGCTTGACGACGGCCAGGATGACGGGGGCGTTCCACGGCGTGACGCACCCCACCACTCCGTACGGCGCCCGCCGCACCACCAGGCGGCCGGCCGCGTCGTCGGTCTCGGCGGGGGCCAGCACGCGCGGCGCGTGCTCGCACACCCAGCGCAGGTGGGCGAGCGCGAACGAGATCTCGCCCCGGCAGTCGGCCAGCGGCTTGCCGGCCTCGCGTGCCAGCAGCACGGCCAGCTCCCCGACCCGGCCGGCGAGGGTCTCGGCGGCCTGGCGCAGGGTGGCGACCCGGTCGCCGATCGGCCGGGCCGCCCACTCCCGCTGGGCCGACGCGGCCCGGCGCACCGCCGCGTCCACCCCGTCCGCGCCGGTGACGGGGACCCGGCCGACGATCTCGGTGGTCCGGGCGGGGTTCTCCCGGCTGATCAGGTCCATCGGATCTTCCTTTCCCGCCCGTCCTGGGCGGCCGCCGCGACCGTCACCTGAGCGAGGTGATCAGGCAGGCGCGGAGCAGGTGCTGCCTGGCGGCCTCCGGGTCGGCGGCCAGGGCGCGCAGCTCGGCGTGGTGGGCGGCGGGGTCGGCCGAGCGCAGCTTCTCCCAGTTGCCGTGGCTGATCGCGCGCACGTGCTGGAGCGCCACCTGCCGCCGGCGTTCCGCGGCGGCGTCGACCGCCGCGCTGTCGCCCGAGAGCAGCGCGGCGGCCATGAGCACGGCGTCGTGGATGCCGCTGTTCATGCCGAGGCCGCCCAGCGGGTTGTTGACGTGCGCCGCGTCCCCGGCCAGCAGCACCGGCCCGTCCCTGAAGCGGCCGGCCACCCGCTGGTGCACCCGGTAGAGCGAGGAGTGGGCGACCTTCCAGTCGCGCCCGGGGTCGGCGACGGCGCGCAGCCGCCCGGCCAGCCGGGCGAGCTCCGCGTCGTCGGGGGTGTCGTCGGGCGTGGGCAGCAGCACCCGCCAGTGGTCGGGCGTGCGCAGCAGGACCAGCCACTCCTCGGGGTCGAAGACGTAGTTGATCGGCGCGATGCCCGGCAGCAGGCTTTCCACGTCCTCGTCGGTGGAGGCGACCAGGAACCGCTCGGGGTAGGTGATGCCCTCGAAGGGGATGGCGAGCGCCCGCCGCACCGCGGAGTGGGCGCCGTCGGCGCCGATCAGGACGTCGGCGTCGAACGGCACGCCCGCCGCGGTGGTCGCCCGCACGCCGCCGGCGCGCGGCAGGACCTCCTGGACGGCCGCCCCGAACACCACCTCGCCGCCGTGCCGGAGCAGGTGCTCCATCAGGATGGGGGTCAGCTTGCTCTGCTCGCACTGCACCCGGTACGGGTACGGCGTGTCCTCGGCGAGCACGGCCATGTCCAGGGTCGCGATGGCGCCGCCGCGCCGGTCGCGATACTGGAAGGTGGGCGCGACCAGCCCGCGCGTCATCAGCTCCGGCAGCACGCCGAGCTCGGCCAGCATCTCCAGCGTGGGCGGGTGGAAGGTGGAGGCCCGTGACTCGGCGGCCAGCTCCGGCCCGGCCTCCAGGACGGTCACCGGCACGCCGCCGCGCGCCAGGGTGAGCGCCGCGGTCAGTCCCACCGGCCCGGCGCCGGCGATCAGCACGCGCTTCACGGCGCCCCCTCGACGCCGACGACGCGGGTGCCGGTGAAGAACCGGATCGTCTCCGCCGTGCCCTCGTCGACCAGCCCGGACAGGCCCCACGCCGGGCGCGGCGTGAACAGGTGCAGGCTCATCACGCTGGACCCGTTGACCTTGACCTCGCCGGCGCGCACCTGCCGGGCGACGGCCAGCGCCCGCTCGGTGTCGGCGCCGACGACGTAGCCTTCGAGCCCGTACGGGGTCGCGTTGGCCAGCCGCACCGCCTCTTCCTCGGTGTCGTAGGGCACCACGGCGGCGACGGGCCCGAAGATCTCGTCGGCCAGGTCGGCTCCGGTGATGAGGGTGGGCGCCAGGTAGTTGCCCTTGGCGGGCATGTCGCCGTACGCGGTCGCGTGGCCGCCCGCCTCCTCCGTCGCGGCGCGTACCCGGCGCAGGTGGACGGAGTGGACCAGCGGCCCGTAGGCGGTCTCCGGGTCGAGCGGGTCGCCGGCGCGCAGCGCGGCGAGCCGCTCGCCGACGGCCGCCACCAGTTCGGGCAGGCGCGGCCGGGGCACGATCAGCCGGCCGAGCGCCCGGCACCACTGGCCGTTGAGCGAGGTGAGCAGCTCGGCGGCGGCCGTGGCGGCGGCGTCGGTGGCGGCGTCGGGCAGCACCACGAGCGGGTTGTTGCCGCCGAGCTCCAGCTGGGCGGGGCGCAGCGCGCTCGCGCAGGCGGCGGCGACGGCCCGCCCGCCGGCCAGGCCGCCGGTGAAGGAGACGACGCGGATCCGCGGGTCTTCGGCCAGCCGGGCGCCGGTGCGGGCGTCGCCCATGACGAGCTGGAAGACGCCGGGCGGCAGCACCTCGCCGAGGACCTCGGCCAGCAGCTGGGTGCCGTAGGGGGCGTACTCGCTGACCTTGAGCACGACGGGGCATCCGGCGGCCAGCGCGCTGGCGGCCTTGTGCGCGGCCATGGGGGCGGGCGCGTTCCACGGGACCAGGCACAGGGCCGGGCCCCAGGGCAGGTGGTGCACCTCGACCCCGTCGCGGTCGGCGCGCAGCAGGCCGGCCCGGAGCCGGCCGGCGGCGAGCGCGAACGCGCCGTGCACGATCAGCCCGAGCCCGCTGGTCTGCCCGATCGGGACACCGGTGGCGAAGGACTCCAGCGCGGTGATGTCGCCGACCCGGCGTCGCAGCGCCTCGGCGGCGGCGTCGAGCAGCGCGGCGCGTTCCTCGACGGAGGTGCCGCCCCAGCTCGCGGCGGCCCGGTCGGCGGCCGCGAGCGCCGCCTCGACGCGGGCGGCGGAGGAGCCGAGGGCGCGCGCGACCGGCTCGCCGGTGGCGGGGTTCTCCAGGTCGAAGCCGAGGTCCTCGGTGCAGCGGGCCCAGTCGCCGTCGACGAGGTCGGCGGTTCCGGGAAGCGCGATCACGACTTCTCCACGGTGGCGAACAGCGTGTTCTCCTTCTCCTGGGTCACCATCTGGGCGACCTCCAGCCGGCCGCGCTCGGCGGGGAAGGTCATGACCAGCCCCATCGCCAGGTCGCGCAGCGCCCGACCGGCGGTGCCGGTCATGGAGGCGCCGGAGGTGCCGGAGGCCTTGAACGCGCCGAGCGCCACCTGGAAGCACGCCTCGGTGACCGATCCCTTGCCCATCCGCCACTGGCGGAAGACGTCGGACTTGGGCCGCAGCGGCGGCTCGGAGGTCTCCAGCAGCAGCTGGCGGCGGAGCCACAGGTAGGCGGTCTCCAGCTGGACGGTCATCTCCCCGATGATCTGCTGGTGCATGGGCGAGGAGGCGATCGGCCTGCCGGTGTCGGCGAAGGTCTTGCGGGTGAGCTGTTCGAGGGTCTCGTCGTAGACGTTCTGCGCGCAGCCGGTGTAGACGGCGGAGATGGCCAGCTGGTTGCCGACGAAGCTGCCGCGGCTCATCTGGAGCATCCGGGTGAACGCTCCGGGCACGGTCAGCGCCTCGTCCTCGGGGATGAACACCTGGTCCAGCCGGATGCCGTTGTTGGCGGTGGCCCGCATGCCGAGCCCGTCCCACGGCGCCCGGGTGGAGACGCCCTTCGCGTCGCGCGGCACGAAGAAGGTGACCAGGCCCTCGGCGGTGTCGTAGCCCTCCAGCTTGGCCGTGGTCAGGTAGTAGTCGGCGACGCCGGTGGCGCAGCCGAACGACTTCTCGCCGTCCAGGATCCAGCCGCCCTCGGTCCGGCGGGCGGTGGTGGCGATGGCGATGTTGGCGGCGGAGCTCTTGACCGACTCCGAGGCGAAGTTGGCCAGCCAGACGCCGGACGCCATCCTGGTCAGCACCTTCTCGGCGAAGGCCCGTACGACCGGGATCTCCTCCTCGTCGAACAGGCCCGCCTCGATCGCCTCCAGCGGCAGCAGGCCGCGCGAGGCGCTGGTGTTGTGGAAGAAGAAGGCCAGCGCGGTGGACGGGCAGGCGGTGCCCATCGCGAACGTCGCGGCGGCCAGGTCGCGCAGGGTGCCGCCCAGCCCGCCGTACTCCTGCGGCACCACGAGGCCGAGCAGCCCGGCCTCGCGCAGCAGCGCCACGTGCTCGATCGGGAAGTCGCCTTCCTGGTCGGCCTTGACGGCGGCGGCGCGCAGGGCGGGCAGCACGGACTCGACCCGCTCGGCGCGGGCGCGCTCGGCCTCGGTCATGTCGTCGATGAAGCGCTCACCGGTCAATCTGTCGATCACGTCGTCCCCTTTGGTTCGCGAATTTGTAGGTGCGTCCGGGGAGCACGGATCCCCAGGTGCTTTCCAGTTCGGCAGCGCTGGCGACCAGCACCGACCGGTCGACGGCGGTGTCCACGTCGAGCTGTCCGGCCAGGAAGAGCACGTCTTCGGCGGGCAGCGCGCCGTCGACGCCGCCCAGCGTGGTGTCGAAGTGCCGCACCCCGCTCTTCATCGCCACCAGCGCGTTGACCAGGCCGATGCCGTGGCGTTCGCGCAGGGCGACCCGGACGGTGGCCGCCCCCGCGACCGCGGCGGCGTCCTGCAGCAGGTCACGGACCCGGATCGGGGTGGCGGCGACGGCGCCTTCCTCCAGCCCGATCTCGTCGCAGCCGAGCTCGGCCAGCCGGGCGACGGTGGCCACGACGTGGTCGGCGCGGTCGCGAGCGAACGCCTCGGGGACGTGGCCGACGGTGGCCAGCCCGGCGCGCCCGGCCGCCTCCAGGAGCCGGGCGGCCGGCTCGGGTTCCGCGGCGGTGAACTCGGCGACCCCGGCTCCCGCGGAGGCGACGGCCCGCGTCTGGGCGGGTTCGGTGATCAGGGCGGAGGCGGTGGCGGGGTCGAGGTCCTCGGGCGGCAGCGGGTCGGCGCACGGGTCGGCGCCCTGCTGGTCGAACAGCCGTACCCGGCTGCCCGCGGCGCGCAGCGAGCGGGCGATGCCGGCCAGCCGGGCGCCGGTGAAGCCGCGGGCGCGCAGCACGGCGAGCAGGCCGGTGTCGGCCACGCCGATGCGGTCGGGCAGCAGGTCGGCGAGCTGGCCCCAGGCGCGCGAGTGGAACAGCACCGGCGCCACCCGGCGCGGGGTGGCGGTCCTGAGCACCTCGCCGACGAAGATCGTGTGGTCGCCTCCCGGGTACGCGTGCGCGACCCGGCAGTCAAGCCAGGCGACGGCGTCGGCGAGCACGGGTGAGCCGGTCGCGCCGGGGATCCAGGGGGCGCCGGCGAACCTGTCCTCGGCGGGCTCCTGGCCGGCGAACCTGCGGCCGATCGCGATCTGGTCCTTGCCCAGCACGCTGACGGCGAAGAAGCCGTGCTCGGCCACCAGCCGGTGTGTCCTGCTGCCGTGGGCGAGGCATACCAGGACCATGGGCGGGGACAGGCTCACGCTGGCGAAGGAGCTGGCGGTCATGCCGTGCCAGGCCCCTTCGGCCCCGGTGGTCACGATGACCACGCCGCTCGGCCACTGCGCCATGGCCGCGCGGAAGGACTCGCCGCTTGCCGTCACCGGGTCTCCCTGTTCCATTGATGGAAACAGCGTCACGCTGACGGTAACGACTCCTCAAATTCGTGTCAACGTGACGCCGTTTCCCCAAGGGAAATAGACTGGGGCATGTCGTCGATGTAACAAGGGGGTCCGGTGCACGTCCAGGCGGAGTCGGAGAATCAGAGCCGGTCGATCGCCGCGGTCGAGCGCGCCATGGACGTCCTGCTGTTGTTCGGCCGGAGCTCACGGCCTGACCTGGGGGTCACCGAGATCGCCACCGAGCTCGACCTGACCAAGGCGGCCGTCCACCGCATCCTCACGGCGCTGCGCAACCGCGACCTCATCGCCGTCGACCCGGTCACCCGGCGCTACTCGCTCGGGCACGCCGCGATCGCGCTCGGCCGCGCCTACCTCGCGCGCACCGACCTGCGCGCGATGGCCGGGCCCGAGCTGCGCCGGCTGTCGGCCCAGTCGGGGGAGACCGCCACCCTGTCGGTGCGGCGCGGCGACACCCGCCTCTACGTCGAGCAGGTGGTGCCCGACCACGACCTGCGCATGGAGGTCTCGCTCGGCATCCCGTACCCGCTGCACGCGGGCAGCTCCTCCAAGGCGATCCTGGCGTTCCTGCGCGAGGAGGAGATCGACGGGTTCCTGTCCAGGCATCGGCTCACCGCGCTCACCGACAAGACGATCACCGACCTCGACGAGCTGCGGGCCGAGCTGGCGGCGATCAGGAAGCGCGGCTACGCCAGCTCGCTCGGCGAGCGGCTGGAGGGCGCGGCGTCGATCGCCGCGCCGGTCTTCGACCACGACGGGCTGGTCATCGCCGCGGTGAGCGTCTCGGGGCCGGGCAGCCGGTTCGAGCCGCGGATGCCGGACCAGGCGCCCCTCGTGGTGGAGTCGGCCTCCCGGCTCTCCGCCCAGCTCGGCCACATCGGCTGACCCGGGTTCAGGCCCCGGCCTTGGCCAGGGTGACCGCGTCGCCGTCGGCCGGCCCCGTCACCTCGAAGCCCTCGCTGCGGTAGAGGGCCAGGTTGCCCGAGCTCCTGGCGCCGGTCGACAGCACGACGCGGGCGCCTTCCGGCGCGGCGGCCTGGGCGGCGCGCAGCAGCCACCGGCCCAGCCCTCCGCCGCGCAGGTCGGGCACCACGGCGAGCCTGCCCAGGTGCCAGTCGGCGCCGTCGGCCCGGGTCCTGACCATGCCCACCAGCCGTCCGTCCAGCCACAGGCCGGTGGCGTCCCAGGTCGTCAGCCAGCTCCGCACGTCGTCCACGGTCTCCCGCAGCGCGGCCAGGGCCGTCGTGTCGTTGGCGACGGCCTCGTCCACCCAGCAGCATCGCTGCAGCACGGTCACCTCGGGCGCGTCGGCGGGCGACAGCCGCCGCAGGTAGGAGCCCGGCAGCGGGCCGGGCGGGAAGCTCTCGCGCTCGCGCACGGGACGCAGGGCGTGGGCCACGCGGACGAGCTCCTCCAGCACCTCCACGGCGGCGCCGTCGCGGGCGGGGTCGGGCACGAGGCCGCCGTCGCGCACCGCCTCGCCGATGCGGATCGCGACCGTGGCGCCCAGCGGCACCAGCCGCAGCGTGGTCACCACCTGCTTGGCGTGCTGGACCGACCGGGTGCCCGCCGAGGTGTTGCCGTAGCTGACGAACCCGATCGGCTTCCACGCCCATTCGCGGCTCAGGTAGTCGAGCGCGTTCTTCAAGGTGGCGGGCATCCCGTAGTTGTACTCGGGGGTGACGGCGATGAAGCCGTCCGCCGCCTCGACGATCGCGCTCCACCGCTTGGTGTGCCCGTGCCGGTAGAGGCCCGAGGACGGGTGTTCCTCCTCGTCCAGGAACGGCAGGTTCAGCTCGGCGAGGCTGACCGGCACCAGTTCGACGCCCAGCTCGGCGGCGCGGCCCGCCACGGCTTCGAGCAGCCATCGCTGGATGCGGGGCCCAAGAGCGCCGGGGCGGGTGCTGCATCCCAGGACGACGACACGCACAGGTTTCGTTGACATGTAAACGAATGTAGATGGTAGATTGATTACATGTCAACGACTTCGTCGGACGCGGTCCGGTGGCTGGAGGCGGACGAGGAACGGGCCTGGCGCGCGTTCCGCCGCGTCATGATCGCCGTGCAGACCGGCACCGCCCACGACCTGGCCGCGATCGGGCTCTCCGAGGCCGACTACGAGGTCCTCAGCACGCTCTCCGAGCGGCCCGGCCACACCAGCAGCCTGGGCGAGCAGGCCACCAAGATGGGCTGGTCACGCAGCCGGCTGTCGCGGCACGCCACCCGGATGGAGGCGCGCGGCCTGCTGCGGCGGGCCCCCGACGAGTCCGACGGCCGGGGCTGCCTGCTCGTGCTCACCGACGACGGGCTGGCCGCCCTGCGCGACGCGGCGCCCGCCCACCTCGTCTCGGTACGCCGCCACTTCATCGACCGGCTCACCCCGGACGACCTCGCCGCCATCGAACGCATCGCCCAGCACCTCGAATCGGGCGGGTGACCGGATCTTCCGCGGCATCATTCGCCGGAGTTCCGCCGATCTTCCGGCGGATCTTCCGTGGGCGCCGGATCTTTCGTGTGCCGGATCTTCCGCCGGAAGCGAAGCCGCCGGTCGGCGGGGGAGACACGGACGACAATGAGCCCATGGCGGACACACGACTGACCAGCGCGATCCAGTTGCCCGACGGCGGGTGGGTGCGCGGCCGCGGCCTCAGGAATCCCGCCCCGGCGGGTGAGGTCCCCGACCGGGGCCTCTACCTGGGCGGTGGCCGGTTGCGCCGGAGCCATGACGCTCAGCTGATCTGGCCCCACGCGTGGATCGACTGGCCGGATTTCCTGTTGCCGCGCGACCGCGAGCAGGCGATCCGGCTGATCCGCGAGCTGTCTGAACACACCCGCTCCGGCGAGCGGGTCGAGGTGGCCTGCGGCGGCGGCGTAGGCCGCACCGGCACCGTCATCGCCTGCCTGGCCATCCTGGCAGGCATCCCCGCCGGCGAGGCCGTCACCTGGACCCGCACCCACTACCACCCCCGCGCGGTCGAGACCCCCTGGCAGCGCCGCTGGGTAGAGCGTTTCCCCATCTGACCCGGTCCGGGGCGAGTCCTCACGCCGCCGAGCAGAGCACTCACCCGCCTCGCCTCGTCCGGCCGCAGAACTCTGGCGGAGTCGGAACGCCGTGGCAGCGCCGCTGAGCAGAGCACTCACCCGCCTCGCCTCGTCCGGCCGCAGGTATCTGGCCCGGTTGAGACGCCGTGGCAACGCGGCTGGTGGAGTCCTTCCGCCTGACCTGGTTCAGCCGGGGTCCCTCGTGTGGGGGATCCGCGTCGCTGGCGGCAGGGACGCGGAAGATGGCTCCGCGGCGTGACGCCCTCGGGGGGCCGCGCTACCTAGTCTGCCCGCCATGGACGCGACAACCGAGTCACCCGCCCTCACCCCGTTGATCTCCCTTCCCGGAGCCGCGTCGTGATGCGCGCGGAATGGGCGACGTTCCGGGCCAGCCGCGGCCGGGTGATCGCCATGCTGGTCGCGCTGCTGATCCCGATGGCGGTCGGGCTGGCGTTGACCCTCACCGCGCAGGCCACGTGCGGCAAGTTCGACCTGGCCACGCGCACCGACATCGAGGAGCCCTGCCCGCCGCCCGTGCTCGGGCCCGGCGGCCAGGCGGTGGAGGACGACTTCACCTTCGTGCACCGGTCGCTGCGCGGCGACGGCAGCATCACCGCCCGGGTGACCGGGATGACGGGGCGGATCAAGGAGCCGCCGCCTCCCGGCACCGGCGCAGGTCCTCCGCCGGTCCCCGGGCTCGTGCCCTGGGCGAAGGCGGGCGTCATGGTCAAGGACGGCATCGAACAGGGTTCGCGGTACGCGGCGGTCATGATGACGGCCGGGCACGGGGTGCGGATGCAGCACGACTTCACCGAGGACACCGCGGGCTCGACCGGCGGGTTCCCGCGCTGGCTCCGGCTGACCAGGGCCGGCGACACGCTGACCGGGTTCGAGTCGCCCGACGGGAAGCGGTGGACCGAGGTCGGCACGGCGCGGCTCGACGGCCTGCCCGAGACGGTGGAGATCGGGCTGTTCGCCGCCTCGCCCGGCGCGGTGACGATGGGCGGTGGCGGGCCCGAGTCGCGATTCACCGAGGCCACCGGCGTCTTCGACCAGGTCAGCCCGCGAGCCGGCGACTGGACGTTCGACGACATCGGTGTCGAGATGGAGCCCGACGGCGTCACCCCGCACCACCCCGGCGCCTTCTCCCGCTCGGGTGACGAGTTCGTCGTGACGGGGGTCGGCGACATCGCTCCCGCCGTGGCCGGCCAGCCCATCGAACGGACCCTCATCGGCGGGCCGGTGGGGCTCCTCGTGGTGATCGTGGTCGCGGTCGCGTACGCGACGTCGGAGCGCCGGCGCGGCGCGCTGCCCGCCAAGGCTGTGGTGATGGGGACGGCCGCCTTCCTCGCCGGGGTGATCCCCGCCGCGGTGGTGGTGCCGGTGAGCCTGGCGGTGCTGCCGTCCAGGGGCGTCCATCCTCTTCCGGTCGGCCTGCCGGCGTACCTGCAGGTGGTCGTCGGCACGGGTCTGCTGTTCACCGCCGTCGCGGTGCTGTCGCTGGCCCTGGGCGCGTTGATCAGGCGCCGGGCGGTGGCGGTCGTCGCGGCGGTGGCGGCGGTCGTCCTGCCCTACGTCCTGGCGCTCGCGGGCGTGGGCGAGTGGCTGCTGGTCTTCACGCCCGCCGCGGGTTTCGCGATCCAGCAGAGCGTCCCCGAGTACGCGCACATGGAGGACGTCCACCTCCCGATCATGGGCTACTTCCCGCTGCCGCCGTGGGCGGGCTTCGGGGTGCTGTGCGCCTGGGCCGCGCTCTTCCTGTGGGCGGCGATCGCGTCCGCCCGCCGGCCCATGACGGGAACGCCGACGCCCGAACGGGAGGAGGCATGGACACCCGGCTGGAGGGCGAACAGCGGTTCCTGACCTTTCCCGACGGGCGCGCGAGCCGCGGAGATCCGCATGCGCGTCGAACCCGGCGCACGGGAGATGAAGCAGGCGATCGAGGCCAAGAGTCACCGAAGGTGACACCACAGGCTGGTGGAGGGGTCAACGCCGCAGGGCGGTCTCGCCGGTCGCGGCGGCGGTGAAGCGGCGGGCCAGGAGGGCGAACGCTTCCTTGAGCTCGGGCGGGCCGATGACCTCGATGTCGGCGTCGAACCTGCCGAGGTCGGCGGCCAGGCCCGGCCATGACCAGGATCCCAGGACGAGCCGGCAGCGGTCCGGGCCGAGTTCCTCGACGACGCCGTCGCGGGCGTATCGGGACACGTCGGCGGCGGGCAGGCCGAGGATCACCTCTCCGCGGCAGGGCCAGTCGCCGGCGCCGGAGCCTCGGAACCTGCCGGCCACGAACGCGGCCACCTCGCCTCCGGGCAGTTCGCGTGGCTTGAAGCGGGGTCCCGTGGGAGTGCGCGGGGTGATCCGGTCGGCGCGGAAGGTGCGCCAGTCCTCGCGGTCGAGATCCCAGGCGACGAGGTACCAGCGCCCGCCCCAGGTGACGAGGTGATGGGGCTCCACGCGGCGCGGCGGCTCGGCCTCGCGCACTCCGGCCGTGCCGCCGGCCCCCTTCGCCTGCCGGGCGGTGCCGCCCGGCGCGGGTGGGGTGGCGTAGTCGAAGCGGAGGACCTCGCGGGCGTGGACGGCGGCGCTGAGTGCCAGGAGCACACGGCTGTCGACCTGGGGAGCGGTTCGTTCGACGGCGGTGATGCGCAGGGTGTCGACGCGGTGGCGCAGCCGGGCGGGCATGACCTGGCGGACGGTGGTCAGCGCGCGGGCGGCGGCCTCCTCGATGCCGGCGCCGCTGGTGGTGGCGATCTGCAGCGCGATGGCCAGCGCGACCGCCTGCTCGTCGTCGAAGAGCAGCGGGGGCAGGTCCTTGCCGGCGTCGAGCCGGTATCCGCCGTCGGGACCCTTGACGGCGGCGATGGGGTAACCGAGTTCGCGCAGGCGGTCGACGTCGCGGCGGACGGTGCGCGGGCTGACCCGCAGCCGTTCGGCCAGCAGCGCCCCGGGCCAGTCGCGGCGGGCCTGGAGCAGGGAGAGCAGCGCCAGCAGCCGCGCTGAGGTTTTCGGCATGACATCCATGGTGCCCGGAGTAGAGGACACTACCTGTCCTCTTCGCCTGCGACTGTGGTCTGCGAACGAACGATCGACCTTGAGGAGCCGACCATGCCCATGAAGACCGTGACGCATCTGAACTTCCGCGGCGACGCCCGCGCGGCGCTCGAGTTCTACCGGGCGGTGTCCGGGGGTGACCTCGCCGTGGTGACCTACAAGGACGCCGGGGCCGTGCAGGATCCCGCCGAGGCGGACCAGGTGATGTGGGGCCAGGTCGTGGCCGCGAACGGCTTCCACGTGATGGCCTACGACGCGCCCGCCCAGGTGCCGTGGGACCGGGGCGAGAACGCGTTCTTCGTCTCCCTGCGCGGCGAGAGCGCGGACGAGGTGACCGCCTGCTGGGAGAAGCTCTCCGAGGGCGCCGTCGTCGCGCGGCCGCTGGGGCCCGCGCCGTGGGCCGCGCTGTACGGGATGCTCACGGACCGGTTCGGGGTCACCTGGGTCGTGGACGTGGTGGGCGGCGGCAACGGATGACGACCCCGACGACACGATCGGCGCGCGGGCGGGTGCTCGGCGCCCGGGCGCTCAACCGTGCGACGCTCGCCCGGCAGTTGCTGCTCGACCATGCCGACCTGCCGGTCCTGGACGCCGTCGCGCACCTGTGCGGGTTGCAGGCGCAGGAGCCGCAGGAGCCGTTCGTCGGCCTCTGGTCGCGGGTGCGCGGCTTCGGCCCGGCGGCGCTGTCGGATCTGCTGGTGGGGCGGAGCGTGGTGCGGGTGCACCTGATGCGGCGCACCGTGCATCTGGTGAGCGCCGCCGACGCCCTGGCCTGGCGGGCGCGGCACGACGGCATGCTGCGTCAGCGGGTGGCGGCGACGTACCGGGCGGAGCTCGCCGGGGTGGACCTCGACGAGCTCGCCGCGGCGGGACGCGCGGTGCTGGCGGACGGCGAGCCGCGCACGTCGGCGGAGCTGACGCGGGCGGTCGCCGGCCGCTGGCCCGGGGCGGGGCGGCGGGCGCTGGGCGAGATGCTCGTCTCCGCCCTCGTCCCGGTGGTCCAGCTGCCGCCGCGCGGCGTCTGGCGGGTGAAGGCGGGGGTGCGCGTCGTCCCGCTGTCGTCCTGGCTGGGGCGCGAGATCGACCCGCCTGCCCCGGGCGGATCCGATCCGGCCGGCGAGGCGCTGGTGCGGCGCTATCTGGCCGCGTTCGGCCCGGCCGCCACGGCTGATCTGCGTGCCTGGTGCGGTCTGGCGGGGCTGCCGGCGGCGGTGTCGGCGATCCGCCCGGAGCTGGTGTCCTTCCGGGACGAGCGCGGCCGGGAGCTGCTGGATCTGCCGGACGCGCCGCGCCCGGACCCTGACACGCCCGCCCCGGTGCGGTTCCTGCCCGCGTTCGACAACGCGATCCTGGGTTACCACGACCGCGGCCGGATCATCGACGACGCGCACCGCGGCCTGTCGGTGGCCGGGGAACGCGTCGTCCTGGTCGACGGCCGGGTCGGCGCGACCTGGACCGTCGAGACGGGCACCGGGCCCGTCATCGTGCGGGTCGTGCCGTTGCGGCGCTTCACCCGGGCCGACCGCGCCGCCGTGGCCGAGCAGGGAGCCGCGCTGGCGTCGTTCCTGTCCGGCGGCGAGAGCCACCGGGTACGGATCACCGCGTCTCCCCGCTGAGAGCGGCCGAGGTCAGGGCATCGCGTTCAGGATGGGGACGAGGTGTTCCTCCTCGTAGTCCAGGTGCGCCTCCACCTCGGCGGTCAGCCGGTCGACCTCGGCCGACACCGCCGCCCGGTCGGCGTGCTCGCCGCCGAGGAGGAGGCGCAGCGCCTCCAGGAGGCGGGCGATCTCCTCGTGCTCGCGGTGCAGCCGGGTCATGACGTCGGCGAGCTCCGGGTGCTCCTCGCCCAGCCGGGGGAACATGTTCGTGTCCTCCATCCGGTGATGGTGGCCGAGCCCCTGGCACACGACCAGGCAGTTGACGCGCAGTTGCGCGCCCAGGACGCCGCCGGACGCGGCGACCTCCTTGCGGACGATGTCCAGCTCCTTGCGGAAGGCGTCGTGGACCATCTTGAGCCCGTCGCCGCGCCGGGTGACCGCGGTCTCGGGCGGGCCGGCGGGTTCCAGCGCGACCACGGGCAGGACGCGCCCGGACGCGTCCTCGTACCGTGCCCATCCGGGGTCGGCCTCGACGGCGCGGGCGAAGATCCGATCGCGTTCCGCGCCTTCCAGGACGCGGGCCCGCGCCTCGTACGTGAATCCGCCGGTCTCGATGGTGACCTGCGGGTTCTTGCGGAGGTTGTGGTACCAGGCGGGGTGGCGGGGTGAGCCGCCGGCGGAGGCGATGACGTGCCGCAGGCCGGGCTGCTCGTCGGGCAGGTAGCCGAGCGGGGTGGTGTGGCGGGCGCCGGACCTGGCGCCGGTGGTGGTCAGCAGGAGCAGGCGGGCGTCCTCGAAGGGCGGCCCGACGCGGCCCCGGCCGGCCCGGAACTGGTCGATGACATGCTGGTTGAAGTCCATGGTCATGCGGTGCTTTTCTCCCCAGGGGTAGGAAAGCCCGCACGCCGACCACGCGAAGCGCATAGCTGGCGAAGCTACGGAGAAGAAGAGGAAGCGGGGACGGCGCGCAGGCGCGGTCTCAGATCAGGCGCATCCGTGTGTCGTGGTCATGACATCGTCCCCTTGCTTCGCGGCCTCCATGCCACCGCCGTCCACCCGTGCGGCGTCACGCGACCTGTCGATCATTGAACGCCTCCGCCGTGACGGCTGTCAAATCCCGCCCGGGTGTTTGCGGGACGTGGGGCCGTCGGCTAATGTCGCCATCCCAGCGACGACGAGGAGGTGAGACCGATTCCCGCACGTACCGGCCGGGTGCTCTCACCTCACGACATCCGCCCGGCCTGACCGGCCGGGGGAGAGCGCCCGCGACATCTCGAAAGGCGCTCATGTCTCTTTCCGTCATCGTCACCCGGCTCCGCGCCGCAGGCTGTGTCTTCGCCGAGGACGAGGCGCGGCTGCTGGCCGACGCCGCCCCCGACCCCGGCGCGCTCTCCCGTCTGGTGGAGCGCCGGGCCGCCGGTGAGCCGCTGGAGCACGTGGTGGGCTGGGCCCGCTTCCGTGGCCTGCGCATCCTGGTGGATCCGGGGGTGTTCGTGCCGCGTCCGCGCACCGAGTTCCTGGCCGAGCAGGCGGTCGCGGCCGCGCCCCCGCGCGGCGCGGTGGTGGTGGATCTGTGCTGCGGGTCGGGTGCGCTCGGCGCCGCCCTGGCGGCGGCGCTGGAGGGGGCGGAGGTGCACGCCGCCGACATCGATCCCGCCGCCGTCGCCTGCGCCCGCCGCAATCTGCCGGGGGCCGGGGTGTACGAGGGGGATCTGTACGATCCGCTGCCCGCGAGGCTGCGCGGCCGGGTGGACGTGCTGCTGGCCAACGTCCCGTACGTGCCGACCGGCGAGATCCCCCTGCTGCCCGCGGAGGCCCGGCTGCACGAGGCCCGGGTGGCGCTGGACGGCGGCGGTGACGGGCTCGAGGTGCTGCGCCGGGTGGCGGCGGGCGCCGGGGAGTGGCTGGCCCCGGGCGGCCGGTTGCTGTTCGAGACCGGGGAACGTCAGGCGCCGCACGCCGTCGAGGCGATCGCCCGTCACGGGCTGACGCCGCGCGTGGCCCGCTCCGCCGACTGGGACGCCACCGTGCTCATCGGCTCCCGGCGGGCCTGACCTGAGGACTCGGGCCGTACAGGGGTCGTCCAGGGCGATGAGCTTGACCGGCGCGATGAGGCGTTCAGGCGGCCGTTCAGGGTAGAGGGCGACCATGGCAACGCTCATGGATCGGGTGCGCGCTTACATGCGCAGCCCCAAAGGCAGGCAGACGGTCGAATCGGCCAAGCGGATGGCCCGCGATCCCCGCAACCAGCAGAAGGCCAGGGGTTTCCTGAACAAGTTTCGCTCCCGGCGGCACTGACCGCCACGGTCGGCGGCGGCGCTTCCCACGCGCCGCCGCCGATCGTTTTCCCTGGCCACTTCTTATATGCGTGTTGACTTATATAAGCAGAGCCTGAAAGACTCGGATTCGTGCACGCGTTCGACGTTCTCGGTGATCCGGTCCGGCGCCGGATCCTGGAGCTGCTCGCCGACGGCGAGCTGAGCTCCGGCGAGGTCACCGCCGTCATCCAGCACGAGCACGGCATCTCCCAGCCCGCGGTCTCGCAACACCTCAAAGTGCTGCGCGAGCACGGCTTCGCCACCGTGCGAGCCCAGGGCACCCGGCGGTTCTACGTCGTGGACCCGGCGCCGCTGCGCGAGGTCGACCAGTGGCTGGACCGCTTCCGCGGCTTCTGGGAGCAGCGCCTCGACGCGCTGTCCGTGGAGATCGCCCGCGGCAAGCGGGAGCGCCGTGCCCGCGATACGAATCCGACAGAAAGCTGACTCCGATGGACATCATCGATGAGATCACGCGCACCCATCGCGAGGTGCGCGACACCGGCGAGATCAAGGTCGTCCAGCTCGTCCGCCACTACGACACCGATGTGACGGACCTGTGGGACGCCTGCACCAGCGCTGAGCGCATCGGCCGCTGGCTCACGCCCGTCACCGGCGACCTGCGTCTGGGCGGTCACTTCCAGCTGCAGGGCAACGCCGGCGGCGAGATCCTGGCCTGCGACCCGCCGAGCCTGCTGCGGGTGTCGTGGGCGATGGGCGAGGGCCCGGCCTCGCACGTGGAGGTGCGCCTGGCGGCCGACGGCGACCGCACCCGGCTCGAGCTGCGCCACGAGGCCTCCGTGCCGCCCGAGTTCTGGGAGCAGTTCGGCCCCGGCGCGGTCGGCGTCGGCTGGGATCTGGCCCTGCTCGGCCTGGCCCTGCACCTGACCGGCGGCGAGAAGGTGGACGAGGCGCACTTCCACGAGACCGGCGAGGGCCGGGAGTACATCATCCGGAGCAGCCGCTACTGGGGCGAGGCGTTCAAGGCCTCCGGCGCCCCGGACGACCTGGTCGCCGCCACGACGGCCGCGACCACCGCCTTCTACGCACCGACCGCGGAGTGACGTCATGACCAAGAAGATCTCGCCGTTCCTCATGTTCGAGGGCAGGGCGCAGGAAGCGATCGACTTCTACCTGTCGGTGTTCGACGACGCGGAGCTGATCTCCGCGAACCGCTACGGCCCGGGTGAGCCGGGGCCGGAGGGCAGCATCCAGCTCGCCCAGTTCAGGGTCGCAGGCCAGGAGTTCTTCTGCAGTGACAGCTTCGTGTCGCACGACTTCACCTTCACCCCGTCGCTGTCGCTGTTCGTGGAGTGCGAGTCGGAGGAGGAGATCGACCGCCTCTGCCCCGTGCTGTCGGAGCAGGGCGGCACGATGATGCCGCTCGGCCAGTACGGCTTCAGCGCGAAGTTCGCCTGGGTGGCCGACCGGTTCGGCGTCTCCTGGCAGCTCAACCTGGCCTGAGGGTCAGCCGAGCAGCGCGGCCGGGTCGGGTTCGGGCGGGCCGGCGGGCCACCAGGTGCCGCCGCGCCGTTCGAACGGGTACCACCGGCCGTCCCTGCCGTATCTCAGCTGACGGTCGCCGAGGGTCCACCGGTTGCGTTCGTTCTCGACCTCGGGCAGCCCGCCCTCCCAGGCCGCCTCCCGGGCCGCCTCACGGGCCGCCTCCAGCTGGGCGCGCGCTCGGGCGAGGTCCTGCCGGGCGGGGGTCCAGGCGGTCTCCAGCGCCTCCAGCCCGGCGGCGCCGCCGTGCCGCCAGGCGGCCACCTCGGCGTCCAGTCCCCGGTCGAGGTCGAACGTGGCGCTCATCCGTACCAGGTCCTGGTGTTCGGTCAGGGCGGGCAGGCGGCCGCGGGTGAGCAGGTCGCGCGCCCGGGAGGCGGCGGAGGCGGCCAGCACCTCCAGGGCGGCCACGTCCACGCCGGGCGCCGGCTCCAGCCCGAGCGGCGCGTGGGCGACGTCCGCCGGGGGCGGCTCGGGCAGCGGCGGCACCCCGAGCGCGAACGCCTCGCGGGCGGGCACGCCTTCCTTCGCGGGGCTCGGCGCGTCGCGCAGGCGCAGCGCCTCGATCAGCTCGCGTTCGCCGCGGCCGCGCAGCAGCAGCAGGACGAACGGGTCCGCGTCGAGCAGCCAGGAGGCCTGGTAGCACAGGGCGGCGGTGTGCCGGCAGGCCCAGTCGGGGCAGGAGCATTCGGGCTCCAGGTCGCCGATCGCGGGCAGCAGGGGCACGCCGGCCGCCTCTGCGGCGCTCACCAGGTCGTGCGGCATGTCGCGGTCGAGCAGGGCGGCGATGTGCCCGGCCTTGGCGGCGACCTGGTCGAGGAAGCGGTCCCACTCGGCGTCGGAGAGTTGTTCGACCCGGACGACGGCGTCGTGCTCGTGCTCGGCGACCGCGGCCAGCCGTCCGGGGCTGACGGTGATGGGGCCGAGCTGTCCGGCCTTGGCGTAGGCGCGGCCCTGCTGGAGCATCGTCTGGTCGAGGGCGGTGTCTTCCAGGGCCTGGAGCCAGGCGCGTCCCCACCAGGTGGTGGCGAAGCGGACGCCGGCGCGCCGGCGGGGGAAGGCGGGGAAGCCGCGGGCGGCGGTCATCTCAGCTCCACGAGTGCGGCCAGTTCGGCGTCGGTCAGCTCGGTGAACGCGGCCTCGCCGGAGGCCAGGACGGCGTCGGCGAGTGAGCGTTTGGCGGTCAGCATGCGGGCGATGCGGTCCTCGACGGTGCCTTCGGCGATCAGCCGGTGCACCTGGACGGGCCGGGTCTGGCCGATGCGGTAGGCGCGGTCGGTAGCCTGGTCCTCGACGGCGGGGTTCCACCAGCGGTCGTAGTGGATGACGTGGTCGGCGCGGGTGAGGTTGAGCCCGGTGCCGGCGGCCTTGAGCGACAGCAGGAACACCGGCGCCCGGCCGTCCTGGAAGCGGCGGACCATCTCCTCGCGGCGGGGCACGGGGGTGCCGCCGTGCAGCAGCTGGGTGGGCACGCCGCGGCCGGTCAGGTGCTTGTCGATCAGCCGGGCCATGGCCACGTACTGGGTGAAGACGAGCACCGCCCCGTCCTCGGCGACGATGGTGTCGACGAGTTCGTCCAGCAGTTCCAGCTTGCCGGAGCGGCCGGCCAGGCGGGGCGTGCTCTCGTGGAGGTACTGGGCGGGGTGGTTGCAGATCTGTTTGAGCCCGGTGAGCAGTTTGACGATCAGGCCGCGCCTGGCCATGCCGCCGGCGTTCTCGATCTGGGTCATGATCTCGCGCACGACCGCCTCGTACAGGCCGGCCTGCTCGGTGGTGAGGGCGACCGGCCGGTCGGTCTCGGTCTTGGGCGGCAGCTCGGGGGCGATGCCGGGGTCGGACTTGCGGCGGCGCAGCAGGAAGGGCCGCACCAGGGCGGACAGCCGCTCGGCGGTGGCGGTGTCGCCGGACTCGATCGGCGTGGCCCAGCGGGCGCGGAACCGTGTCAGCGGGCCGAGCAGTCCGGGGGTGGCCCAGTCGAGGATGGCCCACAGCTCGGACAGGTTGTTCTCGACGGGGGTGCCGGTGAGCGCGACGCGGGCGGCGGCCGGGATGTCGCGCAGGGCCTGGGCGGTGCCGGAGGCGGGGTTCTTGACGTGCTGGGCCTCGTCGGCGACGACCAGGTCCCACGGGTGCGCGGCCAGTCTGGCGGCGTCGAGCCGCATGGTGGCGTACGTGGTGAGCACGAATCCTTCGCCGGCCAGGGTGCGGGCGGAGCCGTGGAAGCGGCGGACGGGGACGCCGGGGGCGAATCTGGCGATCTCCCGTTCCCAGTTGCCCAGCAGCGAGGCCGGGCACACGACGAGGGTGGGGCCGCCGCCGCGGTGCAGGTGGAGGGCGATGAGGGTGATGGTCTTGCCCAGGCCCATGTCGTCGGCCAGGCAGGCGCCGAGGCCGAGCGAGGTCATCCTGGCCAGCCAGCGCAGGCCCTGGAGCTGGTAGTCGCGGAGGGTGGCGGCCAGGCCGGGCGGCGGGGCGAGGTCCTCCGGTTCGGTGAGCCGGTCGCGCAGCTCGCGCAGCCAGGCGCCCGGTTCGACGGGCACCTGTTCGCCGTCGGCCTCGACGGTGCCGGTGAGGGCGGCGGCGAGCGCGTCCAGGCCGGTCAGCGGCTTGAGCTCGCGCTGGCGCGCTTTGCGGGCCAGGTCGGGGTCGATGAGCACCCACTGGTCGCGCAGCCGCACGACGGGCCGGTGGGCCTCGGCGAGGCGGTCCATCTCGGCGGCGGTCAGCCGTTCGCCGCCGAGGGCGAGCTGCCAGTCGAAGGCGACCAGGTGGTGGCCGCCGAGGAACGACGGCATGTCGGACGGGGCGGGGTCGCGTTCGCCGAGCGAGGCGCGGGCGGTCAGCCCGCGTACGAGGGAGCGCGGCCAGTGGACCTCGGTCCCGGCGGCGGCGAGCCGTCCTGCGGCCCCGGCCAGCAGGTCGCCGATGTCGTCGTCGGTCAGCGGCAGCTCGTCGGGGACGGCGCTGTCGAGCAGGGCCCGCAGCCGGGGCCAGGCCTGGGCGGCGCGGCGCAGCCCGATGGTGGTCTCGATCCTGGCCCGTCCGCCGAGGCTGCCGGACCCGGGGTCGTGGCCTTGCCACAGGTCGGCGGCGTCGACCATGAGGGACGGGTCGGCCAGGCTGTGCACCTGCACGACGGCGCGGAAGTCGCCGCCGGCGACGTCGTCGGCCTCGATCCGCAGCGACACCCGCACGCCGGCGTCGAGCCCGGCGGACACGTCCTCGGCCCAGGGGCGCAGTTTGGGCACCTTGACGGGGCGGACGGCGGCGAACGCGGTGGTGCCGGTCGCCTTGACGGCGCCGGGTGAGCGGGGCATGCCGTCGGCCACGGCGTCCAGGAACGCCCGGACCAGCGTCTCGGCGCCGGCCAGGAGGGGTTCGGCGTCTTCGGTGTCCTGGCCGACGGGGATGGCGCGGGCGGCGGCCGGCATGGCGGCGGCGAGCTCGCGGACACGCCCGAGATCGGCGGCGTCGAAGGGGCCGGCCCGCCAGGCGTCGTATCCGGACGCGGTCACGGTGGGGCGGATGCGGCCGCGGGTGACCAGCTGGAGGGCGACCAGGGCCGCCGCGCCCCAGAAGCGGGCGGCGGGGTGGGCCGTGGTGTCGGTGCGGGCTCTGGCCAGGGCGGAGACGGCTTCGGCGACGGGCACCCGGGTGGCGGGGGCTTGCCTGGTCCGCACGCCGCCGGCCTGCTCGGCTATGGTGACGGTCTCTTCGCCCGCGGGGTCGAGGAAGGTGATGTGTCCGGCTCTGGGCGGATCGCCAGGCTCGAAAACGACCGCGTTCTGTACCGAATCATGTCCGACTGTCACAACCGTACAGTGTACGGTACGCGGGGGTGTGGTTTCCCCCACCTGAAGGCAGAAGCCTGCCTCATCAACGGGAGCACCCGATCTTCCGTACCCTTGGCGCATGGTTGATTGGGTTGTGCAGTTGATGGAGCTCCTGGGCGCGCCGGGAGCCGGCGCGGCGGTGGCGCTGGAGAACCTGTTCCCGCCGATCCCGAGCGAGGTGATCCTGCCGTTGTCGGGGTTCACGGCGAGCCGGGGCCAGATGGGGTTGGTCGACGCCTTGATCTGGACCACGATCGGCTCGATCGTGGGCGCGCTGGCGCTCTACTGGGTGGGGGCGCTGCTGGGCCGCGAGCGCGTGCTGGCGATCGCGGCGAAGATGCCGCTGGTGAAGGTCTCCGACATCGAGAAGACGGAGGCGTGGTTCCTCAGGCACGGCAAGGCGACGGTGTTCTTCGGGCGGTTCATCCCCATCTTCCGCAGCCTGATCTCGGTGCCGGCCGGGGTGGAGCGGATGCCGGTGCTGCAGTTCACACTGCTGACGGCTCTCGGCAGCGGCATCTGGAACACCACGTTCGTGCTGGCGGGCTACTACCTGGGCAAGCAGTGGCGTCTGGTCGAGACGTACGTGGGCGTGGCCTCCAAGGTGGTGCTCGGCCTGGTCCTGCTCGCGGTGGTGGTCTTCGTGGTGGTACGGCTGAGCGAGCGGCGCAAGGGGCGCCATGCGCTTCGCCGCTGAGGGCGGGCGGGTTCTCGGCGCGGTGGTGCTCGGCGCCCTGACCGCGCTGGTGGAGCTGGTCTTCCTGCTGGTGTCGCTGCCGTTCCTGGGTCGTGGGCGGGTGGCCGGCGCGGCCAGGCGGCTGGCGGCGCTGGAGGTGCGGAGGCTGCGGCTGGAAGCGACCGAACTGGACGGGCTGGACGCCTCGGACGGGGGTCCGGCCGTGCGCTATCTGGCCGCGCGGGTGCCCGCCGGGCTGCTGGGCGGCCTGGTGGTGCTGTTGCTGGTCTTCGGGATCGGCACGGGGGTGCGGCTGGTCGCGGCCTGGGCCGCGGGGGAGACGTTCGACGGGATGACGCCGACGGCGCCGCTCGTGGCGTACATCGGCGTCGCGGGGCTCGTCCTGCTCTTTCTTGTGCTTTCCGGCATCGGGGGCGTGCACGGGGTGGAGCGGCGGCTGGCCCGCCGGGTGCTGACGCGCGACCGCGCCGAGGTGCTGGAGCGCCGGATCGCCGAGCTGTCGGAGAGCCGGGCGGGGATCGTGGCGGCGGTCGACGCCGAGCGCCGCAGGATCGAGCGTGACCTGCACGACGGGCTGCAGCAGCGGCTGGTGGCGCTGTCGATGCTGATCGGCCGGGCCCGGCGCGGCCATCCGGATCTGATGGGCCAGGCGCACGTGGAGGCGCAGCAGGCGCTGGCGGAGCTGCGCGAGGTGGCCTGGCGGGTGTACCCGAGCGGGCTGGACGCGCTCGGGCTGGGTGAGGCGCTGGCCGGGGTGGCCGAGCGGTCGGCGGTGCCGGTCACCGTGACGTGCGAGCTGGCGGAGCGGCCGCCGGCGGCGGTGGAGGCGGCGGCGTACTTCGTGGTGAGCGAGGCCGTGACGAACGCCAACAAGCACGCGGGCGCGGCCCGCGTCGAGGTCGGTGTGCATCGGGAGGGGGCGACGCTGGTGGTGCGGGTGTGTGACGACGGGACGGGCGGCGCGAGCGCGTCCGGTGGCGGGCTGTCGGGGCTGCGGCGCCGGGTGGCGGCGCTGGACGGGGTGTTCGCGGTGGACAGCCCGCCGGGCGGGCCGACGGTGATCGGGGCGGAGCTGCCGTGCGGGTGATCCTGGCCGAGGACTCGACGCTGCTGCGCGAGGGGCTGGTACGGCTGCTGCTGGAGGAGGGGCACGAGGTCCCGGCGGCGGTGGGCGACGGCGGGGCGCTGGTGTCGGCGGTGGCCGCGCACGCGCCGGACGCGGTGGTGGTGGACGTGCGGATGCCGCCCACGCACACCGACGAGGGGCTGCGCGCGGCTCTGGAGATCAGGCGGCGCTGGCCGGGCGTGAAGGTGCTGGTGCTGTCGCAGTACGTGGAGAAGCGGTACGCGACGGAGCTGATGAGCTCGGATGTGTCGGGGGTCGGCTACCTGCTGAAGGACCGGGTGGCGCAGGTGGCGGACTTCCTGGACGCGCTGGACCGGGTGGGGGCCGGGGGCGCGGCGTTCGATCCGGAGGTGGTGCGCCAGTTGCTGGCCCGCACCAGCCAGGTGGATCCGCTGGCCCGGCTGACGGCGCGTGAGCGCGAGGTGCTGGAGCTGATGGCGCAGGGGCTGACGAACGCCTCGATCGCGGGGGCGCTGCACGTGTCGCAGAGCGCGGTGGAGAAGCACGTGAACGCGTTGTTCGACAAGCTCGACCTGTCGCACGTCACCGGTTACAGCCGGCGGGTGCTGGCGATCCTGCGCTTCCTCGGTTCCTGATTTTTCGTACCAGGTCACTTCTGTGGGGTGACCTGCGGCTCTGCTTGACAAATTTATTTGTCGGTGAGACGGTGGAACCACACCCCGACACGAGGAGTCACCGATGCGGAAGATCGTCGCAGGCCTGTTCATCTCGCTCGACGGCGTCGTGGAGTCGCCCGAGAAGTGGCATTTCCCGTACTTCGACGCGGACATGGGCCGGTCCGTCGACGCGCTCATGCGGCGCGCCGACACGCTGCTGCTGGGCCGCAACACCTACGAGACGTTCGCCTCCCACTGGCCGCACCAGGATCCGGCGGACCCGATGGCCGCCCTGCTGAACGAGCGGGCCAAGGTCGTGGTCTCCGCCACCCTCACCGACCCCTCCTGGCACAACACCACGGTCGTCGGCTTCGACGACCTGGCCGCGCTCAAGGAGGGGCCGGGCGGCGACCTCGGCATGAGCGGCAGCCCCTCCCTGGTGGTGGCGCTGCTGCGGGCGGGCCTGCTGGACGAGCTCCACTTGCTGGTGCACCCGGTGGTGATCGGCGAGGGGCAGCGGTTGTTCGAGGACGGGGCGGGGCACATCCCGCTCACATTGACCCGGTCGGAGACGTTCGGCTCCGGCGTGCTCGACCTGACCTACGAGAGGGCCTGACCATGGCTGCCAAGACCGTCGCCGAGAAGCTGCTCGTCAAGCCGGGCGGGTCTGTGTGGATCTCCGCCGGTGAGCACCGGGCGCTGGTGTCGCCGCTGCCGGAGGGCGCCGCGTTCGTCGAGGACCTGGCCGAGGCGGCGGTGGGCGTGCTGTTCGCGGCCGACGCCGCCGCGGCCCGGCGGCTGCTGGACGCCGAGCGTGACCGGCTGACCGGGCCGCCGGTGCTCTGGGTCGCCTATCCGAAGGGCAACAAGGCCGACATCAACCGCGACACCCTGTGGCCCATCGTGGGCGAGTACGGGCTGCGCCCGAACGGGCAGGTGGCGGTGGACGAGGTGTGGTCGGCGCTGCGTTTCCGGCCGCTGAAGCCGGGCGAGCCGCCGTTCACCGGCGGCGCCTCCCGCTGACCCTGCGGAGCGTCACGCCGGGTCGTCGGCGTCCAGGTAGGCGCCCAGGTAGGCGTGCAGGCCGGCGGCGCCGGCCAGCATGGCGGTGGTGCGGTCGGTCAGCTCGCGGTGGCGGCGGTCGATGGCGGCGCGCAGGGCGGCGCTGCTGCCGGTGCGGCGCAGCCCGTCGAGGACGGGCCTGATCTGCGGGAAGGCGTAGCGGGCCTGCCGCAGCATGAAGATCATGCGGGCGTCGCGGACGTCGGCGGGGCCGTAGAGGCGGTAGCCGGTGCCGGGTTCGCGGCGGGGCTCCAGCAGCCCGGCGGCCTCCCACACGCGCAAGGCCGAGGTGCGCACGCCGAGGAGGGCCGCGATCTCGCCGATGCGCAGGCCCTGCCGTGAGACCGGGGCCTGGGTCTCCAGGGGTTCTTCCATCGTCGCCTCCAGGGCCCGTCCGGCCGCTTCCAGGGCGGTGCGCCGGCGGTGCAGCTCGGCGTGGCCGGCGTCGACGAGGGCCAGCGCGCGCGGCACGTCGCCGAGATGCACGGCCCGCATGATCTCGCGGGCGGCGTCCCAGCCGTGGCCGGCGGCCAGCGCGCGGTAGGTGAGCAGCGCCTGCCGGTGGCGGTGGCCGAAGCGGCGGTAGCCGGCCGGCGTGCGCGGGGTGGGCGGCAGGATGCCGGAGTCGGCGTAGTTGCGGATCTGCTGGGTCGACAGGCCCACAGCCCGGGCCAGGTCGATCGGCCGCACCGGCACCCGCCTTCCACGTACAGGGGTTACGTCGCACTTTAAGGTTAGCGGCCTTGAACCCATGGAGAAGGCGGTGAACCCTCCACTTGCAGGTTCAATGAGAAACTTGATGCCATGACTTTCGCCGATGATCTCCGCAAGCGTGATTACCGCGCCGCCGACGGCCATGACCACATCCAGGTGCGCGGCGCCCGGGAGAACAATCTGGCCGGCATCTCCCTCGACATCCCCAAGCGGCGGCTGAGCGTGTTCACCGGGGTGTCCGGCTCCGGCAAGTCGTCGCTGGTCTTCGACACCATCGCCGCCGAGTCCCGGCGGCTGATCAACGAGACGTACACGGCGTTCATCCAGGGGTTCATGCCGCCGCTGAACCGCCCGGACGTGGACGCGCTGCACAACCTGAGCGCGGCGATCATCGTCGACCAGGAGCGGATGGGGGCCAACGCCCGCTCCACGGTGGGCACCGCGACCGACGCGTACACGATGCTGCGGATCGTCTTCAGCCGGATCGGCATCCCGCACGTGGGCCCGGCCTACGCCTTCAGCTTCAACACCCCGCAGGGCATGTGCCCCGGCTGCGAGGGCCTGGGCCTGATCACCGACATCGACGTGGACGAGCTGGTGGACCGGGAGCTGTCGCTGAACGAGGGGGCGATCAAGGCGCCCGGGTTCACGGTCGACTCGTGGTACTGGCAGGTGATGGCCGGCTCCGGGTTCTTCGACCCGGCGGTCAAGGTGAAGGACTTCACGCCCCAGCAGTGGGAGGACTTCCTGCACAAGCCGCAGACCAAGGTCAAGAGCGCCTCGGGCACCAACTTCACCTATGAGGGCCTGGTGGTCAAGGTGCGCAAGCAGTACCTGGGCAAGGACCGCGAGGCGATGAAGGGGCAGATGCGGGCGTTCGCCGACCGGGCGGTCAAGCTGCTGCGCTGCCCCTCCTGTGACGGCACCCGGCTGAACGAGGCGGCCCGCTCGGCGCGGGTCGACGGGCTGACGATCGCCGAGTGCTCGGCCATGCAGATCAACGACCTGGCCGCCTTCCTGCGCGGGATCGACGACCCGTCCGTCGGCCCGGTGCTGGAGGGTCTGCGGGCCACGCTCGACGCGCTGGTGGAGATCGGGCTGGGCTACCTGAGCCTGGACCGGGAGTCGGGCACCCTGTCGGGCGGCGAGGCCCAGCGGGTCAAGATGGTGCGCCATCTCAACTCCAGCCTGAGCGACGCCACGTACGTCTTCGACGAGCCGACGGCGGGGCTGCACCCGCACGACATCCAGCGGATGAACGAGCTGCTGATCAAGCTGCGCGACAAGGGCAACACCGTGCTGGTGGTGGAGCACAAGCCGGAGATGATCGCGATCGCCGACTTCGTGGCGGATCTCGGGCCGGGCGCGGGCGCGCAGGGCGGCAGGCTGTGCTTCGCCGGTGACCTGGACGGGCTGCGCGCCTCGGGCACGCTCACCGGCCGCTATCTGGACCATCGGGTCTCGCTGCGCAAGACGCCGCGCGAGCCGTCCGGGTGGCTGCCGATCCGCGGCGCGAACCTGCACAACCTGCGCGACGTGGACGCCGACCTGCCGCTCGGGGTGCTGACCGTGGTGACGGGGGTGGCGGGGTCGGGCAAGAGCTCGCTCATCCACGGCTACGTCGCCGGCCGTGAGGGGGTGGTGGTGGCCGACCAGTCGCCGATCCGCGGGTCGAGGCGGAGCAATCCGGCCACGTACACGGGCCTGCTCGACCCGATCCGGGCGGCGTTCGCCAAGGCGAACGGGGTCAGGCCGGCGTTGTTCTCGGCCAACTCCGAGGGCGCCTGCCCGGCGTGCAAGGGGATCGGCCTGATCTACACCGATCTGGCGATGATGGCCGGGGTGGCGACGGTGTGCGAGGACTGCGAGGGCAGGCGGTTCACGCCGGAGGTGCTGGCCTACCGGCTGCGCGGCAAGAACATCGGCGAGGTGCTGGAGATGCCGGTGGCCGAGGCGTCGGACTTCTTCACCGAGAGCGCGGCCCGGGCGATCCTGGAGCGGCTGTCGGCGGTCGGGCTGGGCTATCTGGGCCTGGGCCAGCCGCTCACGACGTTGTCGGGCGGTGAGCGGCAGCGGCTGAAGCTGGCGGTGCACATGGCGAAGAACGGTTCCACGTACGTGCTGGACGAGCCGACCACCGGGCTGCACCTGGCGGACGTGGACCATCTGCTGGGCCTGCTGGACCGGCTGGTGGACGACGGCAACACGGTGATCGTGATCGAGCATCACCAGGCGGTGATGGCGCACGCCGACTGGATCGTCGACCTGGGGCCGGGCGCGGGTCATGACGGGGGCCAGGTGGTGTTCGCGGGGACTCCGGCCGATCTGGTGGGCTCGGGCGACACGCTGACGGCCCGCCACCTGCGCGCCTACGTGGGCGCCGACGTGGGCGCCTGACGTCCCGTTCGCGGGCCGGCGCGGAGGCCGCGCCGGCCCGCGGCCTCCCGCTACGGATGCGCGGCTCACCTGGGCGTTTGACCTCAACCGCGGTTGAGATTGCACGATGGCGACCGGGGCGTCCGCCCCTCGCATCCGCCCTTGAGGAGTGTGTCCGTGAGCACCGACGCCGGGTTCTACTCGATCATCGACTACACCGTGGACGGCGCCGAGACACAGCGTGAGTTCGTGGCGGCGTTCGCGGAGATCCAGGAACGGTGGGTGCGCTTCTATCCCGGTTATCGCTCGGCCCGTTTCCATGTGAGCACCGACGGGACCCGGGTGTACACCATCGTGCACTGGGCGAGCGAGGCGGACTACCGGCACTTCGTGCAGACCTCCGACGCCGACGGCCGGCTGGCCGCCATCGGCGAGGCGCTGGCGGGACTGTCCGGCAAGGCCGAACCACGCATGACCGGGACGCCCACCTACACCGTCGTCCGCGAGGTCGGTCCCGGGCCGCGGCGCCTCGATGCCTGACCGGCCGACACGCTCATTGGGGGATTCATGAAGGTGGAGATCTATGCCGATGTGCTGTGCCCGTGGAGCTACATCGGCAAAAGACGCCTGACGGCGGCCTTGGCCCAGCGGCCCGGCCGCGACGGTGTCGAGATCGTCTGGCGCGCCTACGAGCTCGCGCCGGACGAGGGCCGGACGCCCGGGCCGACCGCCGAGGAGGCCATGGCCGGCTGGTGGGGCGAGCAGGCGCCCGCCCGCGTCGCCCGGATCCGGTCGCTCGCCGCGGCCGAGGGCCTGGAGCTGAACCTGCATGTGGCCCGGCCGGTGAACACCTTCGACGCGCACCGGCTGGTCAAGCTCGCCGCCGACCGCGGCCGGGCCGACCAGGTGATGGAGTCGCTGCTGTACGCCTACCACACCGAGGGACGCAACGTGGCCGACCCCGGGGTGCTGGAGCCCCTGGCCCGCGCGGCCGGGCTGGACGCCGGGGAGGTGCGCGCCGTCCTGGACGGCGACGGCTACGCCGACGAGGTGCGCGCCGACCGGCGCCGCGCGGCGGAGCACCGTGTGACCGGCGTGCCCAGCCTGGTGATCGACGGCCGCCCGCCGGTCTCGGGCGTGCGGCCCGTCGCCGATCTGCGGAGGCTCCTGGGGAACGGACCGGCCGGATCGTCCGGCGTTCTCGTCACCTCCGATCGACCCGGCTGACGATCCCGTCACGCTCGTCGCACCGTCTCTTCCCGGAAGGAAATCTCATCAGCGATGGACATCGGTATCGGGTTGCCCGGTCATGCTCGGTGGACCGAAGGCAGAACCCTGGTGGAGTGGGCGCGCCGCGCCGAAGCCCGCGGCTTCTCCACTCTCAGCGTCAGTGACCGTCTGGTCTGGTCGACGCCGGAGCCTTTGATCACGTTGGCAGCCGCGGCCGGCGCCACCTCGCGCATCCGGCTCCTGACCAGCGTGCTTCTGGCGCCGTTGCGCGCCAACCATGCCCTGTTCGCCAAGGCCGTCACCACGTTGGACCAGCTCGCCGGTCCTGGCCGGCTGCGGCTGGGGCTGGCCCCGGGAGCCCGGGAGGACGATTTCGTGGCCGGCGAGGTCGACTACGCCGCCCGCGGCAAGCAGTTCGACCAGCTCCTGGAGCGGCTGGCCGCGGTCATGGCGTCCGGGGACCTGGTGGGGCCGCCGCCGGCCACCCCCGGCGGTCCCTCCCTGCTGTTCGGCGGCAACTCGAAGGCGGCCCTGCGTCGCATCGCCTCCCACGGAACGGGATGGATCGCCGGCGACGCGACCGTCCAGGACGTGCAGGACTTCGCCCCCCAGCTGCGGCAGGCCTGGGAGGCGGCCGGCAGGTCCGGCTCGCCCCGCATGGTGGCGTCGGTGATGTACGCGCTCGGTCCCGGCGCGGAGGCCGCGGTCGCCGACGCCATCGGCTCCTATTACGCCTTCGCGGGTGACGAGTACGCGCAGTACGGCATCTCCATCGCCTACACCCGGCCGGAACAGATCACCGCCGCGATCGCCGACTTCGAGCGGATCGGCTGCGACGAGCTGATCTTCATGGGCAACGATCCCGATCCCGCGCAGGTGGACCTCCTGGCCGACGCCATCGGCCTCTGACCACGGGCGGGACGGGCGAGGTGACCACCTGGCGGTCACCTCGCCCCAGCCCGCGCACCGCTTCACCTTCTCCACCGATCCCGGCTGCTTGATCCGGAGGTGGTAGACATTCCACGGCGAACTCTCGTACGTGAAGGAAGGTTGTGAAGTGGCTCGTACGCGCGCGGAACGCAAGCACGACACTCTGGCCCGGCTGGAGAAGGACGTGGACGCCTGGATCGCGACGGCGGGGCCGGCGGGGGAGGGGCCGTGCATGGTCCCGCTGTCGTTCCTGTGGGACGGCGAGACGCTGCTGATCTCGACGGCCGAAGCGGCGCCGACGGCGCGCAATCTGCTGGCGGACGAGCGGGTCCGGGCCGGGGTGGGGCTGACGCGTGACGTGGTGCTGATCGAAGGCACGGCGCAGGCGGTCCGGCCGGAGGAGCTGACGCGGGAGACGGGGGACGCGTTCGCCGCCAAGACCGGGTTCGACCCGCGCGCTCTCTCCTCCCCGTACTTGTATTTCCGGATCCGCCCGGTGTGGGTGCGCGCGTGGCGGGAGGAGGACGAGCTGGCGGGCCGGGTTCTCATGCGGGAGGGCCGCTGGCTGGACTAGCGGTCCCAGGCGGGCTCGGTGGCGTCCTCGACGGCGCCGCCCGCGGTGAAGATCAGGTAGCGGTCGAAGTCGGCGGCGAACCAGCGGTCGTGGGTGACGGCCAGCACCGTGCCGCGGTAGGCGGCCAGGCCCTGCTGGAGCGCTTCGGCACTGGCCAGGTCGAGGTTGTCGGTGGGCTCGTCGAGCAGCAGCAGGGTGGCGCCGGACAGTTCCAGCAGCAGGATCTGCAGCCGGGCCTGCTGGCCGCCGGACAGGGTGTCGAAGGGCCGGTTCCAGGCGGGGGCGAGCTCGTAGCGGGCGAGCGCGGCCATGGCGTCGTCACGCTCCAGCCCGCCCGCCTGCCCTTCTTTCGGCCCGCTTGCCGGCCCGCTTCTGGGTCCGGCCGCCATGACGATCTCGGCCACGGTGCGGCCGGTCAGGTCGGGCCGTTCGTGTGTCTGGACGAACAGGCCGGGACTCACCCGGGCGCCGAGGGTGACGGTGCCGGTGTGCTCGACGGGCTCGCCCGCCAGCAGGCGCAGGACGTGTGACTTGCCGGTGCCGTTGAGCCCGACGACGGCGACGCGCTCGCCGTACCAGATCTCGGCGTCGAACGGCCGCACCAGGCCAGGCAGGGCGAGCCGGTGGCAGGTGACGGCGCGTTTGCCGGTGCGGCCGCCGGTCAGGCGCATGCGCACGTTCTGCGGTTTGGGCGGGCGGCGGGGCGGCCCGGCCTCCTCGAACCTGGCCAGCCGGCTCGCGGCGGCCTGGTACGGCCCGGCCAGGGCGTCGTTGCGGGCGGCGCGCCGGCGCAGCGCGTCGGCCAGGGCGCGCAGCCGGTCGCGTTCGCGTTCCCACTGGCGGCGCAGTTCGTGCATGCGGTCGGCGCGGTCCTGGCGGGCCTGGGCGTAGCCGTCGAAGCCGCCGCCGTGCACCCACACGACGCCCGCCTCGACGGTGACGATCCGGTCGGCGGCGGCGGCCAGCAGCGCCCGGTCGTGGGAGACCAGCAGGACGGTCTTGCGGGTGCGGCGCAGGCGCCGTTCCAGCCACTGCTTGCCGGGCACGTCGAGGAAGTTGTCCGGTTCGTCCAGCAGCAGGACCTGGTCGGGGCCGCGCAGCAGCGCCTCCAGCATGAGCCGTTTCTGCTCGCCGCCGGACAGGGTGGCGAGCGGCCGCTCGCGTACCTCCTCGAACGGCAGGGCGAGGGCGGCGGTCGCGCACACGTCCCACACCACCTCCAGGTCGTGGCCGCCGACGTCGGCGTAGTCGGCGGCGGCCTGCGCGTAGCGGAGCTGGGCGGGCTCGTCGTCGCGGGCGGCCAGCGCCAGCGCGGCCCCGGCGGCGGCGAGTTCGGCGGCGGCCGCGCGGACCGGGCCTGGCGCCACCGACAGCAGCAGGTCGGCGACGGTGCCGGGGCCGAGGAACTGGCGCATCACGCCGACCCCGCCGTGGACCGTCACCCGGCCGGCGGCGGGCGTCAGCTCCCCGGTGATCAGCCGCAGCAGCGTCGTCTTGCCGGCGCCGTTGGGCCCGGTCAGGGCGGCCTTCACCCCGTCGCCGACCCGGAACGACACGTTGTCCAGCAGGGTCCGCCCGTCCGGCAGGCGGTAGGTCAGCTCACGCACCTCGACATAGCTCATCGTTCCAGTACTAGACCATTGATCCGGTCTTCGCACAACGTATTATCGGCGGGTGAACGAGAGCGTGTGGCTGCGGCCGGCCAAGCCCGAGCGCCGCCCCCTGACCCTGGCCCAGATCGTCGGCGAGGCGGTGGCGCTGCTGGACGAGGAGGGCGCCGACCGGCTGACGATGCGCCGCCTGGCCGAACGGCTCGGCACCGGCTCCACCACCCTCTACTGGCACGTCAAGACCAAGGACGACGTGCTCGACCTGGCCCTGGACTCCATCTTCGGCGAGGTCCCGCCGCCCGCCGGCGGCTCCTGGCGCGAGCGCGTGGCGGCGCTGGTGTCGGGCTGGCGGGCGGCGCTGCTGCGCCACCCGTGGTCGACCGGGCTGCTGGACCGGCCGATGATGGGCCCGAACGCGCTGTCGCGCACCGAGCTGCTGTACGCGACCCTGGCCGAGGCGGGCTTCACCGGGCCCGACCTGCCGGCGGCCGCCTTCAGCCTGTCGACGTACGTGACCGGCTCGGCCACCGCGCAGGCCCGCGACCAGGCCGCCGCCGGTCCGGCGGTGCACGCCCACCTGCGCGAGCGCCGCGACACCTACCCGACGCTGGCCGCGCACGGCCTCGACCACGACTGGGACGCCACCTTCACGCGCGGCCTGGAGTATCTGCTGGACGGGATGGCCGCCCGCGTGACCGCCCCGAGTTGATTAGATGCCTCTCTAATTTGACATCCCTCTAATTTATAGCTCATGCTGCTGACTTAGACAGACTTCAAAGCAGCGTGGATGAGGAGATGCGCCATGAGTGGATGCTGCGGTCCCACCGCCGCCGAACTGGAGCCGAGCCGCCAGGCCGCACGGCCCGGCGACCTGCCCGTCGTGATCATCGGCGCCGGCCCGGTCGGGCTGGCCGCGGCGGCCCACCTCACCGAACGAGGCGTCGACTTCGTGGTGCTGGAGGCCGGCGAGCGGGCGGGCGCGTCGATCGCGCGGTGGGGGCACGTCCGGGTGTTCAGCCCCTGGAAGTACGACATCGACGCCGCCGCCCGCCGCCTGCTGGAAGCCGGCGGCTGGAGCGCGCCGGACCCCGACTGGCTGCCCACCGGCGCCGAACTGATCGACGACTACCTGGCCCCGCTGGCCGAGCTGTTCGGCGACCGGATCCGTACCGGCGCGAAGGTGAGCGCGATCAGCAGGCTCGGCTACGACCGGGTCCGCACGGCGGGCCGCGAGGCGGCGCCGTTCCTGATCCGCCTGGCCGGCGGGGGTGAGCTGCACGCCCGCGCCGTCGTCGACGCCTCCGGCACCTACGCCACCCCGAACGTGCTCGGCGCGTCCGGGCTGCCCGCCCACGGCGAGGCCGGCGCCGCCGAGCTGATCGACCACGCGCTGCCCGACGTCCTCGGCGCCGACCGCGACCGCTACGCCGGCAAGCACGTCCTGGTGGTCGGCGCCGGACACTCGGCCGCCACCACCCTGCTCGCCCTCGCCCAGCTGGAGGACACCCCGATCACCTGGGCGATCCGCGCCGGCAGCGCCGCCCGCGCCTACGGCGGCGGCGAGGCGGACGCGCTGCCCGCGCGGGGAGCGCTCGGCACCCGCCTGCACGCCCACGTCACAAGCGGCCGCATCCGCCTGCTGACCGGCTTCTTCACCCACGCCGTCGAACGCGACGGCGAGCGGGTACGGGTGATCAGCCGTGACCCGTCCGGGCACGAGCAGGCCATCACCGCCGACCGGGTCGTGTCCGCCACCGGCTACCGCCCCGACCACGCCATCGCCGGCGAGCTGCGCCTGGATCTGGATCCGATCCTCGGCTCCACCCGCGCCCTGGCGCCGCTGATCGACCCCAACGCGCACTCCTGCGGCACCGTCCCGCCGCACGGCGCCGACGAGCTCGCGCACCCCGAGGACGGCTACTACGCCATCGGCGTCAAGAGCTACGGCCGGGCCCCGACCTTCCTGCTGGCCACCGGCTACGAGCAGGCCCGCTCCGTGGCCGCCGCGCTGGCCGGCGACTGGGAGGCCGCCCGGGACGTACGGCTTGATCTGCCCGAGACGGGGGTATGTTCCTCCAGCCTCGCCGAGGCGCAGGAGCAGCGGGCCGGTCTGGCCACCGGGATCAGCGGCGGCCTGCTGGGCACTCCGCTGCCGCTGGCGACCGCCGGGGCCTCTCAGGGCGGCGGCTGCTGCGGCTGACCCGCGTCCCCTTCTCCAGGAGAGCCTCATGCCCGCCGCCGATCCTCGCGCCGCCTCAGGCAGCGGCGAGAGCGGCCCCCTCGCCCCGCCCGGCCGCCCCTCGCGCCAGGATTGGCGGCTGGTGGCGGCGCTGGCCGTCACCCAGACCATCGGCTTCGGCGTGCTCTACTACAGCTTCTCGGTGCTGCTCACGCCGATGAGCCGCGACCTGGGTGTGAGCACCTCGCGGGTGTCGCTGGCGCTGACGATCTCGGTGCTCGTCGCGGCGGTGAGCGCGCCGGTGGTGGGCCGCCTGCTGGACGGCCGCGGCGGGCGGGGGCTGATGACGGCGGGCTCGGTGCTGGGCACGGCGGCGCTGCTGGCCTGGTCGCAGGTAGAAACCGTGGCGCAGCTGTACGCGGTGTTCGCGTTCGTCGGCGTCGCCGCGGCCATGGTGCTGTACGAGGCGGCCTTCGCGGTCGTCGTCGCCCGCTTCGCCGCCCCGGCCCGCGCCACGGCGCTGCTCGCCCTCACCGTGGTGGCCGGATTCGCCTCGTCCATCTTCATGCCGCTGACCGGCGCGCTGACGCAGGCGTACGGGTGGCGCCAGGCCCTGGTCGTCCTCGCCCTGGCGTACGGCGCGGCGGCCATCCCGCTGCACGCCCTGGCCGTCCGCCGGCCCCGCACCGGGCCAAGGATCGCACCCGCGGCCCGGAGCGGGGCGGGCGAACGGGCGGCGCTGGTGCGCGCCGCCACCCGCCAGCCGGCCTTCCTGCTCCTGGCCGCCGCCTTCACCCTGCACAGCACCGGCGTCTCCACCATCTCGGTGCTGCTCATCACCTACCTGATCCACCTCGGCCACCCGCCGCTGCTGGCCGCGAGCGTGGCCGGGCTGCTCGGCGTGCTGTCAGTCACAGGCCGGCTGATCACCACCGGGCTGCAGCGCCGCCTGCCCGCCGCGCTGATCGCCGCCGCCGTCTTCGCCCTGCAGGCCGCGGCCGCCGCCGCGCTGCCGCTGATCGGCGCCGCCACCAGCGGGGCGATCGCCGCGGTGCTGCTGTTCGGGCTCGGCTTCGGCGTGAGCACCATCACCAAGCCGCACCTGCTGACCGAACGCTACGGCACCACCGCCTACGCCAGCCTGTCCGGCCGCCTGGCCCTGCCCGCCACGCTGGCCAAAGCCGTCAGCCCGGCAGCCGCCCTGGCCGTCGCGCACACGGCCGGGTACGGCTGGGTCATGGCCGGCGTCGCCCTGTCCTGCCTGATCGCCTCCGCCGCGCTGGCCGGCTACCACCGCCTATCATTTAGACGAACGTCGAACCACCTGTCAGGTCCGGAGGCTCCCGCATGACCGCCACCCTGCCCCTCATCCAGACCGGCCAGGACGCGCGGGACGGGGCGTGCTGCGCGCCGATCGCCCGCCAGCCGCTCAGCGAAGGCGACGCCGCCGAACTGGCCGCGCTGCTGAAGGCGGTGGCCGACCCGGTCCGCCTGCGCCTGCTGTCCATGATCGGCTCCCACGCCGGGGGCGAGGCGTGCGTGTGCGACCTGACCGACGCCTTCGACCTGACCGCGCCCACCATCAGCCACCACCTGAAGGTGCTGCGCACCGCCGGGCTCATCGGCAGCGAGCGGCGCGGCACCTGGGTCTACTACTGGATCATCCCCGGCCAGGTCGCCCGGCTGGGCGCCCTGTTCACCCCCATGGCCGAGCCGCTCCCCAGGTGAGCCCGCAGACGGTGGCATGACGAAGGCCCCGGCCGTCGGGAAAGACGTGCCGGGGCCTTCAACGTGTGCGTACCGGTGTGCGTGTCGCCTCTCGGCGAAAGGCGCAACGCGGCTCCAGCCGAACGGTAGTCCGCGAAGGCGAAAGGTGAGGCCCGGGGACACTGGGCACACCGGCCACGCATCATGGAACAACCGGCCGGCCTCCGATGTTCCCGCCGTTGTTCCCGCCGACGTTCCCGTACGGCTCAGATCCCGGCCACGGCGCTGCGGCGTTCGATCATCAGCACGTCCCGCCAGACGCCGTGATGACACCCGACGCGTCGCCGGACGCCGACCACCCGGAACCCGAGCGCCTGGTGCAGGGCCAGGCTGGCGGCGTTCTCGGTGAAGACGCCGGACTGGATCGTCCACACGCCGGCGTCCTCGCTGGCGGCGACGAACGCCGACAGCAGCGCCCGGCCGATACCGTGGGCCTGGCAGCCCGGGTGGACGTAGACGCTGTGCTCGACGACCCCGGCGTAGACCGGCCGGGCCGAGACCGCCGCGGCGGCCACCCAGCCGAGCACCCCTCCCGCGCCGGGATCGCAGGCCACGTAGCGCAGGTGCGGCAGCCTGGCGGCGGTGAAGTCCTCCCAGCCGGGAGCGAGGGTCTCGAAGCTGGCCTGGCCGGTGTCGAGCCCGGCCTGGTAGATGGCCAGCACCTGGCCGGCGTCCTCCTCGCGCATGGGCCGGATCTCCACGCCCGGCCCGGCGCCCGGCTTGACCGCTTGCACGATCGCCGAGTGCACGCCGTCGCCGTGGCCGGCGGTCAGCGTGACCCGCACGCCGGTGAACCCGGCCGCGGCCAGCAGCCGCCGGTATGCGGCCACCGTCAGCGCCCCGGCCGCGCAGCCGGAGCGCCGCCCGGCCGCCAGGCGTTCCCGGCCGGACGCGCCGTCCTCGGCCACCAGGTCGCTGACGCCGAACCGGCCGCCCGGCCGCAGCACCCGGAACGCCTCGGCCAGCACCGCCGCCTTGTCGCCGGACAGGGTGACGACGCAGTTGGAGATGACCACGTCCACCGACCGGTCGGGCAGCGGCACGTGCTCGATCGTGCCGTGCAGGAACTCGGCGTTGCGCACGCCTGCCTGCTCGGCGTTGCGCCGGGCCAGGGTGAGCATGTCGGTGCTGGCGTCCAGCCCGTACGCCCTGCCGTGCGGGCCCACCCGGCGGGCCGACAGCAGCACGTCGATGCCGCCGCCCGAGCCGAGGTCGAGCACCACCTCGCCCTCGCGCAGCTCGGCGACGGCCACCGGATCGCCGCAGCCCAGACTCGCCCGCACCGCCGCCTCGGGCAGCGTCCCGAGCTCGTCGTAGCGGGCCGCGCCGAAGCGGCCCCGCTCGAACGCGTCCTGCCCGCAGCCGGCGACGGTCCGGCCCGCGGCCGCCTGCCTGGCCAGGGCGGAGTAGTGGTCGACGATCTCGTCGTGCGCCATGGCGTCGCTCCTTCACTCGCAGGTGGGCGGGGCCGGGACGGGATTGCCCATGACCACGTCGGCGGCGGTCGGGAAACAGCTCACGCAGGTGTCGTTGATCCGGTACAGGCTGGCGGTGCCCTGCCGCTCGACCAGGACGAACCGCACCTCGGCCAGGATCTTCAGGTGGTGCGACACGGTGGACTGGCCCACCCCGGACGCGGCCACGATCTCGCCCACGCTCATCGGCGTGCGCCGCCGGGCCAGCAGCGACACGATCTGGATGCGGGTGGCGTCGGCCAGGGCCTTGAACCAGCTCGCGTACTCTTCCGCCTCCGCGCGCGGCAGCGGCTCCCTCGACTCGTTCATCGTCAATCGACGATAATAGATAAAAGTGGGGAGCGGAACCCCGGCCGGTAGGTTCAGGGTGGTCGCGGCCGGGCAGGCGGCGATGAACGCAGGGGAGAGGCGGGCCAGATGACCGGTCACGTGTACGCGGCCGCGCAAGTGCGCGTGCCGGCGCCGCCCGAGCAGGTGTTCGCGCTGGTGACCGACTGGCCACGGCACCGCGAGTGGATGGTGCTCACAACGGCCCGGCAAGCCGGCGACCGGATCGAGGCGTACACCGGCGTGTGGCCGCTGGGGTTCCTCGACGTGATGACGATCAGCCGGTGGGAGCCGCCCCACCTGGTCGTCATGCGGCACGTGGGCCGGCTGGTGCGCGGCGACGGGGTGATCCGGGTGCAGCCGTACGAGGGCGGCAGCCGGGTGATCTGGGCCGAGCGGCTGCGGCCCCCGCTGGGCCCGGCGGGACGGCTGCTGTGGCCGCTGGCCCGGCCGGTGGTCAACGCGCTGGCCAGGCTCTCCCTGCGCAGGCTGGCCCGGCTGCTCACCCGCCCGCAGACACCTCCGCGCGGCCGACCAGGTTGAAGACCGTGTGCGGATCACGGCCCCCGAACAGCAGCGAGATCACGATCGCGGCCATCGCCTCAAGATGATGGGCGTGCCGCAGATCGCCGACCGGCAGCGGATCGCCGCCGACATCGGCGATCAGCCGCCGCGCGACCTCCAGCGCGGCCGGGTCGTCACCGCAGTACGGCACCACCAGGCGGCGGCCGTCGAACACCGGCGGGTCCATCCGCCACACCCGCTCATGGCACAGGTTGAACGCCTTGACGACGTGCCCGCCGGTCACCCGCCCGATCTCCTCGGCCATCGACGTACCGGGCGGGGTGACCAGGGTGAACCCCTCGACCTCGACCGGGTTGGCGCAGTCGACGATCACCTTGCCGCGCAGCGCGCCGCCGATCCGGACCAGCGTGGACGCCATCCCCTGATACAGCACCGCGATCAGGGCGGCCTCCGCGAACGCGGCCACCTCCTCGAAGCCGCCGTACCGGGCCCCCAACCTCCCGGCCAGAGCCCGCGCCTTGCCCTCCGTACGACCAGTGATCATCAACTCGTGGCCCGCGGCGGCCCACCGGGCGCCGAGCGCCTCAGCTGCGTGAGCATCTTGTTGCTGATCCCGCCGATCCGGTCACGCAGGTCGCTGTAGCGCTGCGGGCCGCGCCCCAGCCCGAACACCACCACCACCGACCACGTGTCGGCGATCAGATCCAGCGTGCTGCGGGCGGGACAGTCGGCGAGGAACACATCGAAGTCACTCACCCGGCCAGTCCACCACACGACACCACACCGCCGGCAGGTTGAGACCAGACGCCGCAACCCCCAAGATCCTGTCATGGCCTCCGACGCCGACCCCTCCGGCCGGTCCCACCCAACCGCCCGCCTTACCGCCCGCCTGTGGTCAGCCGTACGCGCCGGCAGGACGGGGGAGAGGCCCGCACCACTCGCCGAGGCGGCCCTCCTGCTCTTGGTGATCCTGATCTTCGCCCGGCTGCACGCGGCCGCCGGCAAGGACGTGGCCGCCGCCACCGCCAACGCCTCCGCCCTGCAGACCGCCGAACGCGCCCTGCGCCTCGACCTCACGGCGGCGGCCAACCGATGGCTGGTCGAACATCCGGCCCTGATCCAGCCGGCCGTGCTCTACTACCGCCTGTACTACCTCGTACTCCTCGGCACCCTGATCTGGGTCTTCGTCCGCCGCCCCGGCGTCTACCTCACCGTCCGCCGCACCCTCATCGCGATGGCCCTGCTCGCGCTGCCGGTCTTCTGGGCGCTGCCAATGTCGCCACCCCGGTTCGCCCTGCCCGGCGTCGTCGACATCGTCGCCACGTACGACCTCTTCGGCGGCGACGCCACCCGCGAGCTTCAGACCGGCGCCAACCTGTACTCGGCGATGCCCAGCATGCACGTGGCCTGGTCACTGTGGTGCGGCTACGCCCTGTGGCGCGCCCTGCGCGCCTCCCCGCAACGGCCGGCACGCCTGACAGCGTGGCTGCCGTGGCTGTTCCCGCTGGGCATGATGGCCGTCGTCCTCGCCACGGGCAACCACTACGTCCTCGACATCGCCGGCAGCCTCGCCCTGCTCGCCGTCTCCGTCGCCGCCGCGGCCGCCTGGAGCCGCCTCACCGCCCGCGCCGACGCCTGACACCCCCGCGCCGAGAAGCCCTCCCCACGTGCGGTCACCGTCCTGATGCCCGCCCGCCGTCATCGCCTGAACCACCTGCGCCCACCCAGGGGACGCTGGTGGCCCGCGCACGCCTCACCCGGCCTCGTCCGGGAAACCCTCCCGCGCCGGCGCGGGAGCATCCGCGATGAGCACCCGCAACGCCCTGCGCCCGTCCCGGCACGCATGCTCGGCCTGGACGAGCGCGTCATGCGCACGCGCCAGACCATCACGCGTCTCCGGCCCGAGGACCCGGCCCGAACCACGCGCGAGCGCCGCGATCCTCGCCCGCTCCGCGCGATCCAGGCCGAGCGCCTCACCCAGCAGCCGTAACGACGTGCTGCGGGCACGCGGCAGCCCGTCCCTCTCCAGCCGCCGGACCGTCCGGACACTCAGCCCGGAACGCTCGGCCACATCCTCCTGCGTGAGCAGGGCCCGCTCCCGCCAGCGCCGCAGCAACGCGCCCGACGCCCGCCGGTCTTCCTCTGTCCCTCCTGACATCGCGTTCCCGCCCCTCGACCTGGTCCGCCCGGCCCCGCGGGCCTCCTGCGACCACTCTCCTCAACCGGCCCGCGGCACACATCCGCTGCCTGGCCGACCCTGGAGTACTCCACCCGGTGTAGGCGAGGGACGACACCAGGGACGGCACTGAGGACGGCACTGAGGACGGCACTGAGGACGGCACGCCCCTACTTCTCGAGCGCGTACCGCAGCAGCACCACGCCGTTGTCGAACCCGGCCGCCTCGATCAGCCTCAGATCCTGCCGGGCCTCGAACACCGGCACGCCCCGGCCCCGCGTCGTCGGGCAGACCAGCAGCGTGACCTCGTCCACGAGCCCGGCCTCCAGCAGGGACCGCATGAGCGTCAGACTGCCCCACAGCCAGATGTCCTTCCCGTCCTGCTCCTTGAGCTCGCGGACGGTCGCGGCCGGGTCACGCGTCACGGTCGCGGCGGGAAAATCCCCCCATGGCGCCTTCTCCAGCTTCGAGGAGGCGACGTACTTGGTGAGCTTGTTGAGCTTCTCGCCGTACTCGCCCTGCTCGGCGGCATACGGCCAGTATCCGGCGCTCTGCGCGTAGGTGTTCGCGCCGAGGACCAGCGTGTCCACCGCGTCGACGAGCCCCATCACCCTCGTCTTGAACGCGCTCTCGACATCCGCCGAGAACGGCTCTCCCGACACGTAACCGAGCCCCCCGTCCTCCTCGGCGGCGAGGTTGTCGACGGTGACCCACTGCTGAACGATGAGCTTTCGCATTCCTGTCGCGCCTTTCACATGCCTGTCGTACGGAGCCTTTCCCCGGGGACGGAACCGCGCCCGGATTCTCGACACGTCCGCGCCGACTTTTTCACCGGCCTTTCCGCAGCCGCCGCGACCGGGACGGCGAACCTCAGCCGAGCTCCTCGGCCAGGCCGACGACGATCCCCTCAGGGCCCCGGACGTAACACAGCCGGTACGTGTCCCCGTACTGCTCGACCGTGCCCACCAGCTCAGCCCCGTACGGCCGCAAGCGGGCGACCACGTCGTCGAGATCCTCCACGGTGAACATGACCCGCCGGATGCCGAGCGTGTTCGCCGGCGGATCCTCCGGCTCGGGCCTGACCGCCACCGGCGCGTGGAACATCGCCAGCTCGATCCCGCCCACACCGCCCGGGATCCGCAGCATCGCGACCTCCTGCCGGATCCCCTCCAGGCCGACCACCCGCTCCGCCTGCCGCGCCCACGGCCCCTCGATCGCCCCCCTGCCCTCCAGCTCCATCCCGAGCTCCACGAAGAACGCGATCACAACGTCGAGGTCCTCCACGACGATGAGAACATTGTCCATCCGCCGGATCGCCATGCCAGGTCTCCTTCGTCACGCGGCCCGCAGACGGCCGCTGGTGACCCTGGGACGGAGCCGGCCCCGCATTCTCGACATCAGATCCCGGAGAATCTCGGGAAACCCGGCCGGGACACGATCAGGTGGCCTCCTCCAGCCGTTCGGCCAGCCGCTCCAGACCACCCCTGATGAGCCGCCCGTACCCGTCGTCACCCAGCGCGCCGATCCCGGCCCGCGCCCGCTCCAAATGCTCACGGGCGCGGCCCGGATCACCCAGCCGGCGATAACAATCGCCCACGTTCAGATGCAACGACGGATACAGGCCCGCCACCGACAGCGGCACCCCGGCCTGAGCCACCCGCTCATCGGTGATCGCACCGGCGGCGGCGAGCGCCCGCAGATCCCACGTCAACTCCTCGCCGACGTCGTCCTGCACATCAGCCATCGAGTGAGCCAGCACGCACACATGCAGCGGGTCACCCTCCGCGCCGCCGATGTCCTCCCAAATCCGCGCGAACATCTCACGCGCCGCCTCACGCCGGCCCTGCTGGTGATGGAACTCCAGCGCCTCACCGATCCGGGCCATCGTCGGGTCGGTGGTCATCGGCAGCCCCTTCACCGTCGCGAGAAGATCACCGCAAGCCTACTCGCGCGACCCACGCGAACCGCGTCACCTTCCGGAGTACGGGAAATACCCCAGAACGAATTCCGCATTGACCTTCGACGTCGGCGGCTTCGACTCACAGTCGGAACGGACCGACACGAAATGGCTCTTCGTATGCGGGACATAGCACCGATAAAGCGCCCGCCTGCCCGGCCCCGGAGTCTTGTACAAGAACCCCTCCCGCCGCAGCAACGTATTGCCCTTCGCCCCGCTGACGCTGTTCTCACAGCCGGCGTCCGCGCTCAGGAACTGATCACGCGGAGCATGCCCCGCCAGACACCCGTAGATCGCCCTCGTCCCCGGAACCGGGCTAGTCAAAATCGGGACCCGCCCCTCCTCCCGATACTTCACGCCCGGCCGCGCACCACTCGTCACATAGTGCTTCAGCCCGTCGAAGTACCGCACCAGAGGAACCGTCCGCGGGGCCGACTGAACAGCTTCCGCCTGAGCCGCGGCAATCCCCGACCCGGAAGTGACCAGACCCGCCGCCAGCACACCGAGAACAGCGAATTTCGCCTTCATGCAGGAAATGCCTTTCCTTCGATTTCGCGTCCGAGACACAAGAACCCCCGCACAAAGCACGGGGGATATGCCGGGCAGTCACTCTAGCCCCACCCGTTTCCCATCGATCCGCGAAATCCGCCGAATGCCCTCCCACTGACCCGTGAATGTCCGCCACATGCCCGGCCGCACCACCCATGAAGCCACCGTGAACCCCATCTGAAGCACCCCCTTGCTTGCATGGCACCCTCCACACCCCGGGGGAGCCGCACATGGGGGAGCCGCACATGGGGGAGCCGCACATGGGGGAGCCGCACATGGGGGAGCCGCACCGCCTCACCGTCAACGTGCTCGGGCCACTCGAAATCTCGGTCGACGGACACCCCGTCCACCTGACCGCCAACCGGCTCAGAACACTCCTCACAGCCCTCGCCATGTCCGCGGGCACCACCGTGTCCATGGAACGACTCGCCGACACCGTCTGGTCCGACCGACTGCCCGCCAACTGCCGCCGCAGCCTCCAGAACTACGCCGCACGCCTGCGCACCACACTCGGCAGCCGATGGATCCACACCCAGCCCGGGGGAGTCCTCCTACGAGCCCACCCCGACGACGTCGACGCACTCCGCTTCGCACGCATCCTCGACCAGGCCGCGCGAACCCAGGACCCCCACCAGGAACGCCACCTGCTCGACCAGGCACTCACCCTCACAAGAGGCGAACCGTTCGAAGACGTGCCATCCCGGCGACTACGGGAAACAGAAGCCCCACGCCTGACCGAACGCCACCTCCTGGCCCTCGAACGACGCATCGACCTCGACCTCGACCTCGAACTCGCCACCGGCCCGTCCGGCCACCACGCCCTCCTCGCCGAACTGAAACGCTGGACCACCCGCTGCCCCCTGCGCGAATCACTGTGGCTACGCCTGCTCAAAGTCCTCGACCGGCAAGGCCGCCGCGCCGAGGCCCTCGAACGGTACGAGCAACTCCGCACCCACCTCGCCGACGACCTCGGCATCAACCCCGGACCCGAACTCCAACGCCTCTACGCCCACCTCCTCGTCGACCAGCCCCCCGCACCACCCACCAGACCGGCCCCCACCCCGCACCCCACCCCGCACCCCACCCGGTACCCCACGCCACCCCCCACGCCGCGCCAGCTACCCCCCGACCTCGCCGACTTCACCGGCCGCACCCGCGAACTCACCCTCACCGACACCCTCACCCACGGCCCCCAAACCGTCTGCGTCATCGAAGGAATGGCCGGAACCGGCAAAACAGCACTCACCCTGCACGCCGCCCACCGGCTCGCCCACCGCTTCCCCGACGGCCAACTCTTCGTCCACCTCCACGGCCACAGCCCCGGCCGAACCCCGCTACACCCCCACCAAGCACTCCGCCTCATGCTCACCGCACTCGGCACACCCCGCCACCACATCCCACCCCACACCGACGACCGAGCCGGACTCCTGCGCACCCTCCTCGCCGACCGCGCCACCCTCATCGTGCTGGACGACGCCACAGACGCGACACAAATCCTGCCCCTGCTCCCCGGCAACCCCCACTGCCGCGTCCTCATCACCAGCCGACGCCGCCTGACCCCACTCGACGCCACCCGCACCATCACCCTCCACGACCTGCCACCGACAGACGCCACCACCCTCTTCACCCGCGCCGCCGCACCCCACCCGCCCTCCGCCACCCCCGCACAACTCCACCGCACCGTCACCCGCTGCGCCCTGCTGCCCCTAGCCATCCGCCTCGCAGCCACCCGCCTGCGCACCCACCCCACCTGGGACATCAGCCACCTCCTGGCCCGGCTCACCCCGCCCCACCACAGACTGGACGAACTCACCGACGGCCACCGCAGCGTCGAAACCGCCCTCGACCAGTCCTACCGCCAACTCCCCGAAGACCAGCGACGCGCCTACCGGCTACTCGCCACCCTCCCCAACCGCGACATCCCGGCCACCACCGCCGCCACACTCCTCGGCACCGACCCACCCACAGCCGAAACCCTCCTCGACCAACTCGCCGACACCCACCTGCTCTCCGAACCCGCCCCAGGCCTGTGGCGCATGCACGACCTCGCCCACGACCACGCCCACCGACTCGCGGCCCGGCTCGCTACCCGCCAGAACGGCACCACCAGCCACCTCATCGCCCTGACCCCGCACCACTGATGAACCGCACACCCCCACCGGCACCCGCACGGAACACGACCACCCCCACCACACCACCCGCCGGATACGGCCCCCACACCCGCGAATCCAGCCCCACCGCCCGATTGTCACTGACCACCAGCACCGTCCCCGCCGGCACCCGATCAGACCCCACCACCCCCCGCAACTCCGCCGGAACAACCTGACCAGGCAGCCCCACCACCCGCTTCACCTGCAACCCCGCCACCGGCGAACGCACCACCCCACCCACCTCCACCACCGCCCCAGGCGGACCCAGCACCACCACATCAGCCGGCCTCAACCCGCCCACCCCACGCCGCCACACCACCACCCGATCCCCATGCCGCAACGCCGGCTCCATGCTGCGCCCCTCCACCGTGACCAGCACCACCGCACGCCGCACCCACCCCAGCACCCCAAGCACTCCCAGCACCACGCCGACCAGCGACAGCACACGGCTCACGACACCCTCCCGGCCGAGCACAGCGGACCACGATGAGGCAGATCTGACGCAACGCCTGCGTACTTTGTCGACCGTCGCAGTCGACCACGAACAGGAGCCACCATGAAGAAGATCATCGACCTTGCCACCCAAGCCGGGGACAAACTCCTCACCCGACTCGTCCCCGACGCCGGCACCGCCCAGGCAGCCGACTGCTGGACCGAACGCCGCTGCGACCGCGACCAGTTCGGCTCATACCTGTACATGCGCACCTGCTGCCGCTGGCAAACGGGCAAGGTCACCTGCGGCGCCTGGCAGTACCAGTGCTTCCAGTGCTGCTGACCCCGCCGGACTGACACCGGACTGACACGGGACGACACTGGACGACACTGGGCGACACCGGGCGGGGGAGGGCGCGAACCGCCACCCTCGCCCACCGCCGGCTGATCATGACGTCCTCCCGCTCCCGTGGCCGACACCCCCGGAGGAAGTGGCCGAGCACCGGGGGAGACCGCCTGGCAGTCTGCAAGGCCCCCGCCTCAGATCCGCCTCATCCCTTGCCCGGGCAGTGTGGTCGGGGGAGGAGACCGAACATTTCGGGCAAATCACCCAAAGGGTCAGTCAGTCAAGATCGGCACAGGCGGCATGAGCCTCCGTCTCGCACACGGCGAGGGCGGACTCCCGCTCCGACGGGGAGTCACGATCCGAGCAGGGGACAGCCGCGACGTACCGGCGGCACCGCCCAGCCTTTCCCGGGCCGACGGCGTCCTCGCGACCGTGCGCTATACCGGACAGAATCCAGCTTCTGTCCGGTATCGCATCTTTTGTCCGGGTTAGAGGCGGTTGACGAGGCGCGTGGCCGCCCGGTGGCTCATGCCGGTCTCGCCGCGTACGAGGAAGACGGCTTCCTGGATCTGGCCCAGCGCCTTCAGCTCGCGGGCCTGGTCGATGATGTCCTGCCGGGGGGACGGCCGGTTGCGCGGCGCCTTGGTGAGGCGGACGGCCAGGATGATCAGGTAGATGATCGCGACGGTGACGACGAAGGTCAGGGCGATCAAACCCCCGGTGGAGATGGACATGTGTCGATCGTACGTAAAGAGATCGCCGTGCGGGAGTAAGAGAGTGTCGGCGGCGTTCGTGGCGTCTTGCGTCAGGCCTCCGCCCGCTTCTCTGGTTGCTTGATAATGAACATTATGTCAAGTAGTTCTGGTCAGGGCCGCTCCTCCGATACTGCTTGTCGAGGTAGGCGATGAGCCGGGCCTCGCTGCGTTCGAGGCGTTCTCGCTGTTCGGGTGGCAGTGAGGCGAGGGCGTCGGCGAGGGTGGTCGCGCGGGGTACGTGGACCATGGCGCCGGAGTAGATGCGGCAGCTGGAGCACCAGGTGAGGGCGATGCACCGCTCGTACATGGTGGATTCGGGCGGATAGTAGCGGTACATGTAGGTGCGGGCGGGTGTTCCGCAGGTGGCGCAGATGTGGCGGTCGCCGTCGGGGGTCGTCCAGCCGGATGTGACCTTGTGCCAGTGCCATCGGTCGCGGGGTGCTCTTCATGTCGTCATGGGGTCATTCTGCGTCCGCCGGTGGTGAGCCGTGCCGGGTGGTGGTGCGTATCTCTAAGGGGCGGGCTTCTCCCCCGGTCAGATATGGCGTTTTCGGTGGTGCCGGATTTCGGTGGTGTGAGATGTGTTACGTGACGCTGGGTGATGCCGGTGTGGCGGTTGGTTGTTACCGGGATGTGATGTGATCTTGTTGTTGCGGGTGTTGTAGCTGGTCGTGGTGGGTGGTGAGGTGGGTGTGGGTCCTCTCCCCCGCTGGGTGCTGGTGGGGGCGTCGGGTGCGGTGCGTGGTTGACTGGGGTGTTGACTTGTCGTTGATTCCTCGTCCTCGGGTGGGTGTGGCCTTTAGGGTGGTCTTCTGCTATCGCGCCGCGAGAGGAGCAGCACGTGGGGAACGAGTCTGTGTTATGTCCGGTGTGCCAGGGGGTTCTTCCTGCTGATGGGCGCGAGGCGTATACGCCGCTTCGTGGGCGGTTGATCCTCACGAACGGTTACTGTGCGGGTGGGTGCGCCGAGCGGCGTGCCGCGCATGTGGAGCAGATGCGGCAGCGGGCGCCTCAGGGTGTTCCGCAGGGGATGCCGCAGCCTGTGGGTCAGCAGGGTCAGCAGCAGGTGGGTCAGCCGGTGGCTGGGCCTGGTGCTTCTTATGAGCCGATGGTGGGGCCCGGGGTGCGGGTCTCGCGCTGATCGTTGGTGGTGCGCTGCCGGCCTGGGTGCCGGTGGTGGTGTGTACGGCGAGTCCATGGATCTGAGGCGGGCTGGGTGGCCTGTCGTGGGTGCTGGGCTCGCCGTTTTCGTGTGTGTGGGCGGGTGTCAGGGGCGCTGGTAGGGGCGGGTGCGGGTGACGGCGGTGGTGGGGAGCGGTCCGTACAGGTGGGGGTAGCCGTTTTCGTGGCGGATGTCGAGTCCGGTGGGGTCGATGTCGAGGATGAGGAGGGGTTGGGTGATGTGGCTGTAGTAGGTGGTGTGGACGGTGTGGAGTTGGTCGAGGTCGCGGCTGCAGTGGATGAAGCCTTCTTGGTCGAGGGTGCGGCCGAGGGTGGAGATGCGGTACTCCCCTGTCGTCTGGGCGTGGGTCCAGTCGGTGGCGAGGGCGAGGTGGTGGATCATGGGGTCCATTCGTGGTCGAGCATGGCGTAGATGGTTTCTGAGGTCCATTCGCCTTTGACGTGTTCGTTGTCGATGAGGTGGGCTTCGCGGCGCATGCCGAGTTTTTCGAGGACGCGGGCGCTGGCGGTGTTGCGGGCGTCGAGGCGGCCGGTGATGCGGTGGAGGCGGAGGCCGTCGAAGCCGAGGCGGAGCATTTCGCGGGCGGCTTCGGTGGCGTAGCCGTGGCCGTGCTGGTCGGGGTGGAGTACGTACCCGATTTCGCCTTGGCGGTGGGTTTTGCTGGTCCAGATGAGCAGGCAGTTGCCGATGAGCGTGCCGGTGGTGCGGTGGGTGACGGCGAGGTCGATGGCGTCGCCTTCGTCGAGGAGTGCGGTGCGGCTGATCTTCTTGTCGAGGAAGGTGCGGACGGCGTCGCGGTCGCGGGGTTCCCAGTAGAGGTAGCGGGCGACGTCGGGGCGGGATTCGTAGGCGTGGAGGGCGTCGAGGTCGGCGGGGGTGAAGGGCCGCAGGGTGAGGCGGGGGGTGGTGATGGGGTATCGGGGTTTGAGCACGGGGGCAGTTTATGGCGGTTGGGGGCGGTGCGTGGTCATCCCGGGGCGGCTCTGGGGGTAGCTCAGTGGGCGGCTCAGTGGGCGGCGGAGAGGTTGAGGATGACGACGCCGCCGATGATGAGGAGGATGCCGCTGATTTTGAGCGGGGTGAGGGTTTCGCCCATGAAGGCGGCGCCGATGAGGGCGATGGCGGCGGTGCCGGCGCCGGCCCAGACGGCGTAGGCGGTGCCCATCTCGAGGTGGAGTTTGAGTGCTTGGGCGAGGAGGGCGAAGGAGGCGATGTAGCCGACGGCGGTGATGACGGTCCAGCCGGGGTGGGCGAAGCCGTTGCTGAGTTTGAGTGCGGAGGTGGCGGTGACCTCGCAGGCGATGGCGAGGGCGAGCAGGAGCCAGGCCATGGTGGTTCTCCCCGGAAGTGGTACGGGTGTCCGAGTTTACGGGTGGGTGGCCGGCTGGGGTGTTGGGGGTTCGGGTTGAAAAGGGTGTCGAATACGTGTTCCACTTGGGTGGTGGGTTGGGATGCGCAGCCTCTGGTGGAGGCGGCCGCTGAGCGGCCGCTGATCGAGCGGCGTGCCGTGCTGCGCGGGGATTTCTACGAGACGCAGGCCAGGGTGCTGATCGAGCGGGTGCCGCGGAGTGCGGGGGTCGCGCAGCGGTGGGCGGTGTCGCCGTATCGGGGGTGCGCGCACGCGTGTCTGGGGTGCGGGGCTCGCGGGGGTCATCGCCGGTTGGGGCTGGACGCGGGGCGTGATTTCGACACGCGGATCGTGGTGAAGCCGAACGCGGTGGCGCGGTTGCGGGCGGAGCTGGCGCGGTGGGGTGGTGAGCCGCTGGCGGTGGGGGTCAGTGGTGACTGTTATCAGCCGGCGGAGGAGACGTACCGGTTGATGCCGGGGATCGTGACGGCGCTGGCGGAGGCGGGGGTGCCGGCGACGGTCTACACCAAGAGCCCGCTGGTGTTGCGTGACGCGGCGTTGCTGGCGGGGTCCGGGGTGCGGGTGGCGGTGTCGATCGCGTTCGTGGACGAGCGGATCCGGCGGGCGGTGGAGCCGGGGGCGGTGGGCGCGCAGGCGCGGCTGGAGCTGGCGGCGTCGCTGGTGGAGGCGGGGGTGGATTGCCGGGTGCTGATGGGGCCGGTGCTGCCGTTGCTGAGTGACGGTTCCGATCAGCTGGCGGCGACGGTGCGGCGGATCGCGCAGGCGGGGGTGGGCGCGGTGGAGCCGGTGGTGTTGCGGTTGCCGCCGGCTACGCGGGCGTGGTTCGGGGCGTGGCTGGAGCGTGCGCATCCGGGGCTGGTGGCGCGTTATGAGGAGTTGTACGGGGGTGACGGGCTGCCCTCCCCCGCTTATGAGGAGCGGATTCTGGGGCAGATCGCGCAGTTGTGCCGGGTGTACGGGATGCGGTGCGGTCCGGGTGAGGCGGAGCCGCGGGAGCCGAGGTTCGGGCAGCTGGCGCTGGTGTGAGGGGCCCGGCGGTGCTTGGCGGGTGGTGCCCGCCAAGAGCACTGCCGGGCTTGCGCGCTGTGGGGGTCAGCTGTCGTTCTTGAGGGCGCTGCCCTTCTTCCATTCCTTGAAGGACATCTGCCAGAAGCCCCAGCCGTTGTTCCATTCGAGTTCGCGGTCGGTGCCGGTGATCTCGACGACGTCGCCGCGCTGGAAGTTGTCGTAGAACCATTTGGCCTGGTCGGGGCGGGCGTTGACGCAGCCGTGGCTGACGTTCTGGCGGCCTTGGGCCCAGACGTTGTTCTTGGCGTGGACGTACTCGCCGCTGTTGGAGATGCGGACGGCGTGGTTGACGATGACGTCGTAGTAGCCGGGGTCGCCCTTCTTGCGGCCGGGCGAGATCATGCGGACGGGGTTCGCGCGTTCCATGGTGAGGTGGACGCCGCTGGTGGTGGTGTATTCGCGGGTGGTGGCCTTGCCGGCGCTGATGGCCATGGTCTGGACGCGTTTGCCGTTGCGGTAGACGTACATCATGTGGCGGGCGGCGTTGACCTTGCTGACGACCTTGTCGCCGATGGTGATGTCGTAGTCGTAGTTCTTCATGCCCCACAGGTCCTTGCCGGCCTTGACGCCGTCGAGGGCGGCGTTGAAGGAGACGGTCTGGTCGGGGGCCCAGTATTTGGCGGGGCGGTAGATGGCGTAGGAGTCGTCGATCCAGCGCCAGGCGCCGTCGGCGGGCTTTTCGGCTTCGACCTGGAGGGCGCGTTCGACGGCGGCCTTGTTGGCGACGGGCTGGTTGAACCGCACCATGATCGGCATGCCGACGCCGACTTTCTCGCCCTTGATGTTGGGGGTGACGTCGATGATCTGCAGGACGCGTCCGGGTTTGCGGGTGGTGAAGGCGCTGGCGGCGGTGGCGGCGCCGGCGGTGGCCGAGACGTTGTAGTCGGTGGCGGGCTTCAGCGCGGTCTTGGAGACCCATTTGGTGCGGTCGGTGTTGAAGGTGCCTTCGATCTGGCCGTCGTCGTCCTGGACGGTGACTTCGTCGAGGGCGCCGCCTTCGGCGGTGACGACGATCCGCTTGCCGGGGTTGACCTTGGTGCTGCCCTGGGCGGGGGTGATGGTGATGGTGGGGGGTTCAGGTGTGGCGGAGGTGGTGGCTTCTGACGCGCCGGGGCCGGTGCCGCCGGGCGCGGAGCATGACGCGGTGAGGGTCGCGGCGGCGAGCAGGGCGACCCCGGTGGCGGTCTTCCTCCAAGGTGTGGTGATGGTCAACTGAACCTCTCCCCAGTTACATGCGACGCACTAAAAGACCTTAATGCTCCTGCATGTATGACGAGCATAGGTTTGGGAGAGTTCAGTCACATTTCGATCACTTCTTGCGGTCGCCGCGCAGGTCAGGGCCGGTCAGGCCGCGCCAAATCGGTGCGCAGACGGCATGGGGGTCACCCGGTGCGGGTGAGACGGCCGGTGAGGCGGCCGGTGAGACGGTGGGTGAGACCGGTGTGGCGGCGGCCGGCGCCGCGGGTGCGGACCGCCTGGGCCAGGGCGCGGCGGGAGCCGACGATGACGACGAGTTTCTTGGCGCGGGTGATGGCGGTGTAGAGGAGGTTGCGCTGCAGCATCATCCAGGCGCTGGTGGCCAGCGGGATGACCACGGCGGGGTACTCGCTGCCCTGGGATCGGTGGATGGACACGGCGTAGGCGTGCGTGAGCTCGTCGAGTTCGTCGAAGGCGTAGTCGACGCGCTCGTCCTCGTCGGTGAGGACGGTCAGGGCGTGGTCGTCGGGCCGGATGTCGGCGACGACGCCGACGGTGCCGTTGAACACTCCGGCGGCGCCCTTGTCGTAGTTGTTGCGCAGCTGGGTGACCTTGTCGCCGACGCGGAAGACGCGGCCGCCGTGGCGGCGTTCGGGCAGGCCCTCGCGGGCGGGGGTGAGCGCTTCCTGCAGGGCGGCGTTGAGCGCGCCGGCGCCGGCCGCGCCGCGGTGCATCGGGGCCAGGACCTGCACGTCGCGGCGCGGGTCGAGGCCGAAGCGGCGCGGGATGCGGCGGGCGGCCACGTCGACGGCCAGGGCGGCGATCTCCTCGGGCTCCTCGCTGGGGAACAGGAAGAAGTCGTCCAGGCCGGCCAGCTGCGGCTGCAGGCCGGAGTTGACGCGGTGGGCGTTGACGACGACGCCGGACTCGGCGGCCTGCCGGAACACCTGGGTGAGCCGTACCCGGGGCAGGTCGGCGGCGGCGAGCAGGTCCTTGAGCACCTCGCCGGCGCCGACGGACGGCAGCTGGTCGACGTCGCCGACGAACAGCAGGTGGGCGCCGGGGGCGACGGCCTTGACCAGCCGGTTGGCCAGCAGCACGTCCAGCATGGACGCCTCGTCGACGACGACGAGGTCGGCGTCGAGGGGGTTGTCGCGGTCGAAGACGGCGTCGCCGCCGGGGCGCAGCTGCAGCAGCCGGTGGACGGTGGTGGCCTCGTGGCCGGTCAGCTCGGCCAGCCGTTTGGCGGCGCGTCCGGTGGGGGCGGCGAGGATGACCTTGGCGCGTTTGGCGCGGGCCAGGGTGACGATGGAGCGGACGGTGAAGCTCTTGCCGCAGCCGGGGCCGCCGGTGAGCACCGCCACCTTGTGGGTGAGGGCCAGGCGGACGGCCTGGCGTTGCTCGCCGGCCAGGTCGGCGCCGGTGCGTTCGCGCAGCCACGTCTCGGCCTTGGCCCAGTCGACGTCGGCGAACGCCTTGAGCCGGTCGTGGCCGTGGTGCAGCAGGGTGAGCAGGGAGCCGGCGAGCGACTGCTCGGCCCGGTGGAACGGCGGCAGGTAGACGGCCGGGACCTCGTTGTCGCCGGCGGGCACCTGCTCGCGCACCACTCCCCCGTTGCCGTCCCGCTCCTCGGCGGCGAGCTCTTCCAGGCAGGAGGCGGCGAGCGGGGCGGGCACGTCGAGGATCTTGACGGCGTCGGCGATGAGGTTGGGGGCGGGCAGGTAGCAGTGGCCGTCGTCGGCGGCCTGGGACAGGGTGTAGCGCAGGCCGGCCTTGACGCGTTCGGGGCTGTCGTGCGGGATGCCGACGGCCTGGGCGATGGTGTCGGCGGTCTTGAAGCCGATCCCCCACACGTCGTCGGCGAGCCGGTACGGCTGGGTGCGGACGACCTCGACGCTGCGCTCGCCGTACTGCTTGAAGATGCGCACCGCGATGGAGGTGGAGACGCCGACGCCCTGCAGGAACACCATCACCTCTTTGATGATCTTCTGTTCTTCCCAGGCGTCGGCGATCATGCGGGTGCGTTTGGGGCCCAGGCCGGGCACCTCGGTGAGGCGGGCGGGTTCGTGCTCGATGACGTCGAGGGTGTCGGTGCCGAAGTGGTCGACGATCCGTTCGGCCATCTTGGGGCCGATGCCTTTGATGAGGCCGGAGCCGAGGTAGCGGCGGATGCCCTGGACGGTGGCGGGCAGCACGGTGGTGTAGGACCAGACCTCGAACTGGCGGCCGTAGCGGGGGTGGGTGGTCCAGCGTCCGGTCAGCCGCAGCGACTCGCCCACCTGGGCGCCGAGCAGCGGGCCGACGACGGTGAGCAGCTCGGAGCCGGAGCGGCCGGTGGCCACGCGGGCGATGGTGTAGCCGCTGTCCTCGTCCGCGTAGGTGATGCGTTCGAGGACCGCGTCCAAGCTGGCACCGAGATTCTTGGAGCTGTCGTCCCGGCTCCCCTGAGGCCTCCCCACACGCAGGAGACTAGGGCAGATCTCCGGGACCGCGACACCTCCCCCGGGCCGCCGGCCGCGGACCGGGTGGTAGCGTCGGAGGTGGCTGCCGCCGCGAAGAGGGCGGGCACGCCCCGGACGAGCGCGTCGTACCCGGCATGACAAGACGACGCGGGCCCAAGGTCGGTTCTCTTTCGGAGGTGCGTGTCGCCGTGGCGTGGATCATTCTGGTCGTCTCGGGTCTGCTGGAAGCGGTGTGGGCGGCGGCGTTGTCCGCCTCGCAAGGCCTGTCCCGGCTGCGTCCCGCTCTGCTGTTCGCCGTCTCGCTGACGGCGAGCATGGCGGGGCTGGGGTACGCGCTGCGGACGATCCCGGTCGGCACCGGGTACGCGGTGTGGGTGGGGATCGGCGCGGTCTGCACCGCCGTGTACGGGATGGTGGTGCTGGGTGAGCCGGCCACGGCCGCCCGGCTGGTGTGCCTGGCTTTGATCGTGGGCGGTGTGGTGGGGCTGAAGTTCCTCCCCTGAGGTCTCGCTCGTGGTCCTTCTGTGCGGCGCGGCGGTGGCGGGGGACACTGGAGCCAGTCGGCCCGCCGGGTGGGCGGGCCGGGCGGCGGGAGGTGTCATGGCCGGTCGGGCGCTGAGCGTGATCGTGGCGGCGCTGGTGACCGTGACGGTGGCGGCCGCCGACTGCTCGGGGCGGCCGCCCGTGCCGGCCCGGCCGTCGGCCGCGCCCACCGCGGCGCCGCCGCCGGGTGGCTGCGCCGGCGGGCCCCGGCTGGAGGAGGGGCGGCACACGATCGAGTTCGCCGGGCTGAAGCGGGTGTTCCTGCTGGCGCTGCCCGACGGTGACGGGCCGCACCCGGTGCTGCTCAACCTGCACGGGCTCGGCTCCAACGCCCGCGAGCAGGCCGCCTACAGCCGGCTGCCGCGGGTGGGCGCCGGGCGGGGCTACATCGTGGCGACCCCGCAGGTGGCGAAGGACCGGTTCGCCTGGACGCTGCCGAACGGGCTGGGCCCCGACGACACCGGGTTCCTGGGGGCGCTGCTGGATCGGCTGGAGCAGCGGCTGTGCGTGGACCGGCGGCGGGAGTTCGCGGCCGGGCTGTCGTACGGGGGCGGGATGGCGGCGGCGCTGGCGTGCGGGCTGGAGGGGCGGCTGGCCGGGGTGGCCGTCGTGGGCGGGCTCAGTCTGGTGACCCCGTGCCCGGATCCGCCGCCGGTGACGCTGGTGGCCTTCCACGGCACCGCCGACCGGGCGGTGCCGTACGGGGGCGGGCATCCGCTGCGCGACTCGACCGGTGACCTGCGCAAGCTGGCCGACATGGTGACGTTGCCGCCGGTGCCGCGGACCGCCGAGGGGTGGGCGGCCGCGCTCGGCTGCCCGCAGCCGGTCGTCAGTTCTCCCGTACGGTCGGTGCGGCTGCGTGCGTGGGACGGCTGCGAGCAGGGGGCGGCGGTGCGGCTCTACACGATCGACGGGGGCGGTCACACGTGGCCGGGCCCGATCGAGGTGCCCCGGCTGGGCGCCACGGTGCGCGGGCTGGACGCGACCGCGCTGATCCTGGACGCCTTCGACTCCGCTCAACCCCGCTGACCGGCCTTTCGGGCGGGGGCCGAGCCCGTACGCTTGAGACCCATGACACAGGTGGGACAGGTGACGGCTCGCGCGCTGCTGCGCCGGCTGGCCGTCGAGCAGAGCGGGTCGCGTATCCCGTCGATCGTGGCGGCGGTCGTCCGTGACGGGCAGGTCGTCTGGCGGGCCGGTCGCGGCGCCACGACCGGCCCGGAGGGGCCGGGGGCCGGGCGGGTGCCCGAGGGGGGCGAGCCGACGCCGGCGACGCAGTACCGGCTGGGGTCGATCACCAAGAGCATGGTCGCCGTGGTAGTCATGCGGCTGCGTGACGAGGGGCTGCTGGACCTGGCCGACCCGGTCGGCAAGCATCTGCCGGGGGCGCGCGCGGGTGAGGCGACGATCGCGCAGCTGCTGTCGCACACGGGCGGGCTGACGGCCGAGCCGCCGACCGACTGGTGGGAGCGCACGCCGGGGGTGGAGGCGGGTGAGCTGCTGGGCCGGCTCGGGCCGGGGCAGGTCAGGCATCGGCCGGGGCGGCGCTACCACTACTCCAACCTGGGTTTCGGGCTGCTGGGCGAGGTGGTGGCGCGGCTGCGCGGGGTGCCGTGGCTGGAGGCGGTGCGGGCGGAGGTGCTGGAGCCGCTCGGCATGCGTGACACCACGGCGCGGCCGAGGCCGCCGCACGCGACGGGTTACGCGGTCCATCCGTACGCCGACGTGCTGCTGACCGAGCCCGAGCACGACCATGGGGCGATGGCGCCGGCCGGGCAGCTGTGGTCGACGGCCGACGACCTGGCGCGGTGGGCGGTGTTCGTGGCCGGTGACACCGGCGGCGTGCTGGGGGCGCAGACGCTGGCGGAGATGCGTGAGCCGGCCACGGTCGACGACGGTGACGCCTGGACGGGCGGTTACGGGCTCGGGTTCCAGCTGGCCCGGCATCGGGGGCGGCGGCTGGCGGGCCACACCGGGTCGATGCCGGGGTTCCTGGCCACGGTGTGGGCCGACCCGGCGGACGCGACGGGGGTGCTGTTCCTGGCCAACACGACCTCGGGGGTGGGGCGGGGGCTGCTGTTCGACCTGCTCGACATCGTGGAGGAGCACGAGCCGCGGCTGCCGGCGGAGTGGCGGCCGGGCGTCGCGGATCCGGATCTGCTGGCGCTGACGGGGTTGTGGCATTGGGGTCCGGCGCCGTTCACGCTGCGGCTGCTGCCGGATCGGGGGCTGTCGCTGGCGCCGGTGTCCGGGGGCGGGCGGGCGTCGCGGTTCGTGCCGCAGGACGACGGCACGTGGCTGGGGCTGGACGGCTACTACGCGGGCGAGACGCTGCGGGTGGGGCCGGACCATCTGGATCTCAACACGTTCGTGTTCACCCGGGAGCCGTACGAGCCGGGGACGCCGGTTCCGGGGGGTGTCGGGGAGTGGCACACCCCGACTACTTGACGTCATACGTCAAGTACTTGCTATCGTACGTCAAGTAGTGGCGGGAGGCGGCGTGACCGGCGAACTGCGGGATGAGCACAGCGCTCTCGAACAGGACATCCTCCGGCTGGTCGGCAGCAGGCTGCTCGACCCGCTGGAGATCCTGCTCGGCGACGGCGCGCACGGTGCCCACGGTGCGCAGGGTGCCCATGGTGCTCTGCGTGAGCTGCGCGACCAGGCGCGGCATGACGCGGCCACGTGGGCGGCCGACCTGCTCGGGCCCGACCGGCGGCGCGCCGTCCACACCGGCGCGCGGCTGGTCGCGGTCCTCTACCCCGGCGACGCCGCCTTCGACCCGCCTCCCGAGTGGTGGCGTACTCCCCTGGGCCGGGCGATCGCCCGGCGCGTCGGCCATCCCGCCGCCGACCGCGTCCCGTACGCGGTCGCCGGCGCGATGCTCGGCATCACCCGTCAGGGCGTGCACGACCTGGTGCGGCGCGGCAAGCTGCGGCAGCACCCTGACGGGGGTGTCACCACCCGCTCGGTCCGCGAACGACTCGACCCCGGAGGGGCGCATGCAGACCAGCCCGAAGAGCAGTAGCGAGACGATGGTTGACGGTGACGTCCCCCTCGCGGTGCACGACCACGGCGGCGGCGGGACCCCGCTGCTGCTGCTCCACGGAGCGGGCGGCAACCTGCTCAACTGGGCGCAAGTCCTCCCCCATCTGAGCGGGGTGCGGCCGGTGACGGTCGACCTGCGGGGGCACGGCCGTTCCGGCGACGGGCCGTGGACGTGGCAGGCCGTCCTGGACGATCTCGAACGCGTCGCCGCCGCGCTCGGCCTGGGCGAGCCCGCCGTCGCCGGTCACAGCATCGGCGGCGTGATCGCCGGGATGTGGGCCGCCCGGCATCCCGCCTGCCCGGCCGCCGTGAGCCTCGACGGGCACCGCGCCGCCGAGACCCACCCCGCCAACTACGCCGGCCTCGACCCCGAGCGGGTGGAGCGCGACCTGGACACCTTGCACGAGATGTTCACCCAGCAGGTCGCCCTGATGGCCCGGCCGATGACCGCCGGCCAGGCCCAGTCCTTCCTCGACGGCCAGCGCGCCTTCGCCGCCGCCCAGGACGCCGACCCTGACGCCTGGGTGGAGTCGCTGCGGCGCAACCTGCGCCCGCACGAGGACGGCTTCCTGCTGCGGCCCGGCCCCGACGTCACCGCCGCGCTTCGTGAGCTGCCCGAGCTGGCCGACGCGCTGCCCGCCTTCCGCGGCGTCTCCGGCCCGTTCCTCATCGTGAACGCCACCCGCAACCCGCCCGTCCCGCCGCCCCTGGTCCCGCTGATGGACGCCTACCGGGCCGGGCTCCGCCGCGACCTGGCGGCCCTGGCCGCCGAACGGCCCGGAATCGAGATCCGCGAGATCGACGCCGGGCACGGCATGGTGGCCGAGCGGCCGGCCGAGGTCGCCGCCCTCATCTCCGATTTCGTCCACCGCCACACCGCGCCGGGCGGCACTGTGTAGGCGCTGTGTAGGCGCTGTGTTGGCGGGGCCGGACGAGGTCAGGCGCGTTCGGTCCGGCGCAGGCCGTGTGCGGGCGTCCACCATTCGACGACGAGCATCGTGGCCTTGTCGTCGAGGTGGGTGTGGACGACCTCGGTGATGTCGGCGTGGAAGCGGTCGCCGTCCTGGCCCTGGGCGACGGGGCCGGCGGCGACGGCGCGGCCGGAGATCTTCGCCTCGCCCGGCCATTGCGCCTCGGCGCCCTCGACGGGGTCGACGGTGGCGCTGTGCAGGGCGAAGCGGGGGTCGCGGCGGAGGTCGTCGCCCTTGCGCGCGCGGGGCATCGAGCCGAAGACGAGCTCGCCGTTCTCGAAGGCCGCCTCGATGCCGGAGATGCGCGGGGATCCGTCGGCCCGCAGGGTGGCGATGGTCTTGTGCCGGTGGGCGTCGAACAGTGCGCGCACGCGCCGCGCGAACTCGGGTGCCGCCAGTTCGATGTCGTGCCACGCTGTCATGGCCCCAGCATGGCATCACCGGCCTGGCTGCCGGGGGTGGCGTGACAGGTGAGAAAATTCGGACTCTTCCGTACGAATGACGTTGATTGTGGTTGGTTTGCTGCGATGTGTCATCGAGGCTTGCCTGATCGTGTCAGCATCTTGCCTGTACGGGCCGGACGGGACCGCCGTCACCCTCCGGCAGGCACGATCCCCGGTGAGGAAGATCCCCCAGTGCGTATCCTGCTTGTCTGCTCCTCCTTCGACGCTCTCACCCAGCGCACCTGGCTGGCGCTGCGGCGGGCGGGGCACGAGGTCAGCGTGGAACTGGCCCTGTCGGAGCAGCTGATGCTCGAGGCCGTCCAGCTGGCCAAGCCGGACCTGGTGATCTGCCCGTGCCTGGCGGAACGGACGCCGCCACCGGTGTGGCAGGGCGTGCGCACGATCGTGTTCCACCCCGGCCCGCCCGGCGACCGCGGCCCCGCCCCGCTGGACCGGGCCATCGCCGGCGGCGAACGCGAGTGGGGCGTCACCGCGCTGCAGGCCGCGCGGGAGATGGACGCCGCCCCCGTCTGGGCGTACCGCACCTTCCCCATCCCGCCGGAGCCGCCGCGCAAGTCCGCCCTGTACAACGGGCCGGTGGCCGAGGCGGCGGCCGAGCTGGCCCTGGAGGTGGCGGCCAGGGCAGCCGACCCCGCGTTCACGCCTCCCCCGCCACCCGCCGACCCCGCCAGTCCCACAGGTCCCAGCCGTCCCGCCCGTCCCGCGACCGCCGCCTCCCCGGACCCGGGACGGGCGCTGGCGTGGGAGCAGCCGACGGAGGCGGTGCTGCGGTGCGTGCGCGCGGCCGACGGCGAGCCCGGCGGCCGGGCCGAGCTGTGCGGAATGCCGGTACGGGTGTTCGACGTGTACCGCGGCCCGGCGCTGCGGGGCACGCCGGGCACCGTGGCGGGACGGCGGGAGGGCGCGGTGCTCGTGCACACCGGCGACGGCACCGTCTGGGTCGGCCAGCTGCGCGCCGAGGAGCCCGGCGCGGTCAAGCTGCCCGCGGCGCTGGTCCTCGGCGAGCGGCTCGCCGGAGCCGGCGACCAGCCCGGCTACAGCGAGGTCACCTACGACCGCGGCGACGGCGTCGGGGTGGTCGCGTTCGACTTCTACGACGGCGCCATGTCGACCGGCCAGTGCCGGCGGCTGGTGTCGGTGCTGCGGTACGCGGCCGCCCAGGACACCCGGGTGCTGGTGGTGCGCGGCGGCGAGGTGTTCTCCCGCGGCATCCACCTCAACGTGATCGAGGCGGCCCCGCACCCGGAACTGGAGGCGTGGATGAACCTCGACGCGCTCGGCCGCGCCTGCCGCGAGCTGCTCGCCTGCACAGGCCAGCTCGTGGTGACGTCGCTCGGCGGCGACGCCGGCGCGGGCGGCATGATGCTGGCGCTCGGCGGCGACCGGGTGATGATCCGCTCGGGCGTGGTGCTCCACCCCAACCACCGCGCGATGGGCCTGTCCGGCGGAGAGCTGTGGACGTACGCCCTGCCCCGCAGGGTGGGCACCGCGCAGGCCCGCAGACTGCTGCGGCGGGCGCTGCCCGTCGGCGCCCAGGAGGCGGTGGAACTGGGCCTGGCCGACCGGGTGGTGCCCGGGTCACGGCTGGAGTTCGAGCGGACGGTGCTGGAGTACGCCGAGAAGCTCGCCGCCAGCCCGGGATACGACCGGCTGCTGGCGGTCAAGAAGGAAGCCCGGGACGCCGACGAACGGCACAAGCCGCTGGACGTCTACCGGGCCGAGGAGCTCGCGGAGCTGAGCCGGGACGTGTTCGCCGACCGGCGCGGCTTCCGGGCCGCCAGAAGGGCGTTCGTGCACGGCCGCCGGCCGGCCCGCACACCCACGCGCCTCGCGGTCCACCGAGAAGTCTCCCGAGAAGTCCACCGAGAAGGACAGGCAGCGGCCCAGACAGCGGCCCAGACGGAGTCGTCCGGCGCGTCGCCCCCGTCCGATGCGAGAGCATCTCATATGTGAGATAGGTTGAGGTGTTGTGGCAGATGACTACCTTGTGCGGATCGGCCGGCTCATCCGCGATGCGCGGCAGCACCGCGGATGGACCCAGCTCCAGCTGGCGGACGCGCTGGCGACCAGCCAGAGCGCGATCAATCGGATCGAGCGCGGCAACCAGAACATCAGCCTTGAGATGATCGCCCGCATCGGCGAGGCACTCGACAGCGAGATCGTCTCCCTCGGCTACGCCGGACCCATGCACCTGCGCGTCGTGGGCGGACGCCGCCTGTCGGGCAGCATCGAGGTCAAGACCTCCAAGAACGCGTGCGTCGCACTGCTGTGCGCCACGCTCCTGAACTCCGGGCGCACCATCCTGCGCAAGGTGGCGCGGATCGAGGAGGTCTACCGCATCCTGGAAGTGCTGGCCTCCATCGGGGTCAGGGCCCGCTGGATCAACGAGGGCAACGACCTGGAGATCGTCCCGCCCGCCCGGCTGGAGCTGGAGTCGATGGACACCGACGCCGCCCGCCGCACCCGCAGCGTCATCATGTTCCTCGGCCCGCTGATGCACCGCACCGACGAGTTCCGCATCCCGTACGCGGGCGGCTGCGACCTCGGCACCCGCACCGTGCAGCCGCACATGTCGGCGCTGCAGCACTTCGGCCTGCACATCAACGCCACCGGCGGCTTCTACAACGCCCAGGTCGAGCGCGGGGTGTCACCCAAGCGCGCCATCGTCCTCACCGAACGCGGCGACACCGTGACGGAGAACGCCCTGCTGGCCGCGGCCCGCCACGACGGCGTCACGGTCATCCGCAACGCCTCCTCCAACTACATGGTGCAGGACCTGTGCTTCTTCCTGGAGGAGCTCGGCGTCCGCGTCGAAGGCGTCGGCACCACCACGCTGACCGTGCACGGCGTCCCCCAGATCGAACGCGACGTCGACTACTCCCCCTCCGAGGACCCGGTCGAGGCCATGAGCCTGCTGGCCGCCGCCGTCGTCACCTCCTCAGAACTGACCATCTGCCGGGTGCCGGTCGAGTTCCTGGAGATCGAGCTCGCCGTCCTGGAGGAGATGGGCCTCGACCACGACCGCGGCGAGGAGTACGCCGCCGCCAACGGCCGCACCCGCCTGGTCGACCTGACCGTCCGGCCCTCGAAGCTCATCTCCCCCATCGACAAGATCCACCCGATGCCGTTCCCCGGCCTCAACATCGACAACGTGCCGTTCTTCGCGGCCATCGCCGCCTCGGCCGAAGGCTCCACGCTCATCCACGACTGGGTGTACGACAACCGGGCCATCTACCTGACGGAGCTGACCCGGCTCGGCGCCTCGGTCAAACTGCTGGACCCGCACCGCGTGCTCGTCGAAGGCCCGACACGGTGGCGCTCGGCGGAGATGATGTGCCCGCCGGCGCTGCGGCCCGCCGTGGTCGTGCTGCTGGCCATGATGGCCGCCGAGGGCACCTCGGTGCTGCGCAACGTGTACGTGATCAACCGCGGGTACGAGGACCTCGCCGAGCGGCTCAACGCGCTGGGGGCGAGGATCGAGACCTTCCGCGACATCTGAAAGTGTCGGTGCGGGCCGCTACCGTTACCTTCCGCTGGATCTTGACGGAAGAGGGGGGACGCGGTGCGGCCTGCGGAGCTCGACCGGGTGTCGGTGGCGGAGGCGGCGGACCGCTACGTGGAGCTGGTGCGGGCCAGAGTCTCCACCGGGGCCCTGTCGTCGGCCACCGCCGAGGTCTACGCCCGTGACGTCGCCACCCTGGTCGAGCTGGCCGGCCCCGACCGCGTCCTCGACGACCTGACGGGGGAGGACGTCGACGCGGTCCTGCTGGCCTTCGCCCGCAAACCCGACGGCCGCCGCGCCGGCCAGGACCCGAACGAGGGCAGGCAGTCCGCCTCGTCACAGGCGCGGTTCCGGCGGTCGATCTCCGCACTGTTCAAACACGCCACCCTCGCCGGCTGGGTGCAGGTCAACCCCATGACGGCCGCCACCATCACCGCCCGCGAACGCGGCGGGCTGCGCCCCGAACGGCGAGCCCTCACCCGCGAGCAGGCCCAGGGCCTGGTCGGGGCGGCACGGCAGATCGGCGAGCAACCGGCCGGCCCCGGCCAGGAGGCCGGGCGCCGCCGCGACCAGCGCACCGAGCTGCGCGACGCGCTCATCGTGCTGCTGCTGGCCACCCTCGGCCCGCGCGTGTCGGAGCTCGTACGCGCCAACGTCGAAGACTTCTTCACCAACGACGGCGTCCGCTACTGGCGCATCTTCGGCAAGGGCGGCCGCACCCGCGACGTGCCGCTCCCGCCGGACGTGGCACGGGTCCTGCAGGCCTACCTGGAGCACGGCCGGCCCGCCACCGCCGACAAGGCGCTGCTGCTGTCGTGGCGCGGCCGACGGCTGGCCCGCGGCGACGTGCAGGCGGTGATCGACCGGGTGCAACGGCAGGTCGACCCGGAGCGGCGCCGCACCGTCACCCCCCACGGCCTGCGCCACACCACGGCCACCCACCTGCTGGCCGACGCGGTCGACATGGACGCCGTGCGCCGCGTCCTGGGCCACAGCGACCTGTCGACGCTCGGCCGCTACCGCGACGAGCTGCCGGGCGAGCTGGAGGTGGCGATGCGCGCCCACCCGCTGCTCAAACGCCCACGCACCGAATAAGACACCCTGGCGGGACCTCAGGTGGGGACGGCGGGAGTGGTGCGGACGGCGAGATGATCCAGCGAGACGCCGAGCACGTCGGCCAGGGCCGCGATGGTGAAGAACGCCGGGGTGGCGATCCGGCCCGTCTCGATCTTGCGGAGGGTCTCGGCCGACATGCCGGCCGCGGCGGCGACCTCGGCGATGCTACGGCCGGCTCTGGCCTCACGCAGGAGCAGGCCGAGGTGCTCGCCGCGCAGGCGCTCTTCGGGGGTCAGCGGGGGACGCACCATGCACACCAGTCTACCCCAATAGAAATACCGGTATAGTTATCGCCATGGTCGAGATCAAAACCACCGGCGAACTCCAAGCCATGCGCGAAGCCGGCCGCGTCGTCGCCCGCACCCTCCAAGCCCTCCACACCCACGCCACCCCCGGCACCCCCATCACCGAACTCGACGACCTCGCCACCACCACCATCCGCGAAGCCGGCGCCACCTCCTCCTTCCTCGACTACCAACCCCCCTTCGCCCCCACCCCCTACCCCGCCGTCATCTGCGTCTCCGTCAACGACGCCATCGTCCACGGCATCCCCGGCCAAGGCCGCCTGCGCGACGGCGACCTCGTCAGCATCGACTGCGGCGCCTACCTCGACGGCTGGGCCGGCGACGCCGCCATCAGCTTCACCGTCGGCACCACCCACCCCACCGACCGCCACCTCATCGACACCACCCGCCAAGCACTCACCGCCGGCATCGCCGCCGCACTCCCCGGCAACCGCCTCGGCGACATCGGCCACGCCATCCACACCACCGCCACCCACGCCGGCTACACCGACGCCGTCGCCTCAGACTTCGGCGGCCACGGCATCGGCCGCCGCATGCACGAAGACCCCCACGTCCCCAACCACGGCCGCCCCGGACGCGGCATGACCCTCCGCCCCGGCATGACCCTCGCCATCGAACCCATGCTCACCGCGGGCAACGGCCGCTACCGCACCGCCCCCGACGGATGGACCCTGCGCACCACCGACGGCAGCCGCGCCGCCCACACCGAACACACCATCGCCATCACCGACGACGGCCCCCTCATCCTCACCCAACCCTGACCACCCAACCCTGACCACCCAACCCTGACCACCCACGCCTGATCACTCCAACCGCACCAGCACATCCGTCACCAACGCCTCCGCCGCCGTCACCGCCGGATCAGACACATACACCTCACGCACCTCCGAAACAGCCAACCCCCGCTCACCACACCACGCCAGCACCGCACTCACCGTCAACGAAATCTGGTCATACGGACCCACATGACGAGCAGCCGCGAACCGCCCCCCTTCCAGCACCTCAGCCCGCACCCCCACGCCATCACGCCACCCCTCCCCCTCGACCACCCGCGCCACCGCCACCTCCATCACCTCCTCCATATCCACCGGAAACACCCCGACCAGCCGCACCGGCCCACCACCCCCAACCCCCACCAGCCGCGCCACCGCCGCCGACGTCGCCCGCCCCACCCCCTCCGGACCACCCGCAACCTCCCGCGCCACCAACACCCGCCACGCCGGCTCCGACACCACCGACACCACCGCCGACGGCAACCCCTCCACCAGCACCCGCTCCAACGACGCCAACGTCCGACGCCGCCGCGCCACCTCCGCCTCCAACCCGTCCCGAACCCCCGCCAACACCTCCCACTCCCCCGCCAGCACCCGCCCCACCAGCGACAACGGCACATCCAACGACCGCAACAACCCGATCGCCAACGCCACCCGCGCCTGCGACGCCCGATAAAACCGATAACCCGTCACCGGATCCACCCACGCCGGCACCAGCAACCCCAACGCGTCGTAATGCCGCAACTGCTTCACACTCAACCGGCCCAACCGCGCGAACCGCCCGATCGGCAACAGATCATCATCCACACCCCCAGCATGCGCCCACCCGCCCACGAAAACCCCACCGGGGTTGCACCTCACCCAACGTGAGACCCCAAGCTGGACCCCATGAGCCTCACCGTCGGACACGTGGCCCACCTGGCCGGCATCACCGTGCGCACCCTGCACCACTACGACGAGATCGGCCTGCTCACCCCCCACGAACGCACCCACACCGGATACCGCCGCTACACCGACGACGACCTCACCCGACTCCAGCAAATCCTCCTCTACCGCGAACTCGGCTTCCCCCTCGACGAGATCGCCGCCATCCTCGACGACCCCACCACCGACGAACTCACCCAGCTACGCCGCCAGCACGACCTGCTCACCCGCAAATCCGAACGCCTCAAAGAGATCATCACCGCAGTGGAACGCACGATCGAAGCCCGCACCCGCGGCATCGCCCTCACCCCAGAAGAACGCCTCGAACTCTTCGGCACCTTCACCCCCGAAGACCACGAACCCGAGGCCGAACAACGCTGGGGCGCCCACCCCGCCTACGCCCAGAGCCGCCGCCGCGTCGCCTCCTACACCAAAGCCGACTGGCTGGAACTCTCCGCCGAAGCCGACGCCATCCACCAGGACCTGGCCGCCGCCTGCAAAGCCGGCCTGCCGGCCGACAGCCAAGCCGCCATGGACCTCGCCGAACGGCACCGCGGCCACATCACCCGCTGGTTCTACACCTGCACGTACGAGATCCACCGCGGGCTCGGCGAGCTGTACGTGTCAGATCCGCGCTTCACGGCCACCTACGAGGCGATAGCCCCCGGCCTGGCCGCCTACCTGCGCCTTGCCATCGTTGCGAATGCTGATTGTCGTGAAGAGAGTTGACTGTCCGAATCCACCGGCTTTACTTTGTAGATTCATAAGGTGACAGGCGGCCTAGATCATCGGGCGTGGACTCGGCGTCGGCATCCCGCGCTCCCACCCAGCGGCCACGGCGCCCGGCTTGTGCTTGCCTGGCCCGGCGACGCCGCCGGCGCCCCCCTCACCCCACCCCCGCCCGCCTGCTGCCCGGCACCGCGTTCAGGTCGTGACGGAAGCTTCCCAGTCGATCCGGTACTCGTTCTGCCAGGCCATCTTCGAAGGCAGACGGTCCGCTCCGGGCGCGCGCCGTTGCGGGTGGTCTCCCGCTCGGTGATGAAACCGGCCTTGGCGAGCTGCTGGACCACCATGCAGAGCGAGCCGTGGGTGAAACTCCCGTACCAGGGCATGACGACGGCCACCGCGTGGCGGGAGGCCACGACGGCGGCGGGCGGCTTTCACGGAAGCGCTACTTCTGGTGGATCTGGATCTCGTGGTTGTCGGGCCCGGTGACCTTGGCGTAGGTGCCCCACGGTTCCTCGACCGGGTCGGTGACCTCGGCGCCTCGCGCGCGGAGCTCGGCCACCGTCGCGGCGAGGTCGTCGCAGGCGTAGGTGAGATACGCGCCCTCGCCCGGCTGCTTGCCGAACGTCGCCGCGTCGTGGACGGCGATCGTGGTCTGACCGTTCGGCGGCGTCACCTCGATCCACCGGACGCCGGGCATCATCTCGGCGTCCGTGGTCTTGGCGAACCCGAACGTGTTGACGAAGAAGTCGACGGTCTCCTGCTGGTCGCCGACGTACAGCATGGCCACACCGACATGACTGATCACGAAACCCTCCGCTCCTTCGGGTGACGCCCAGCACCCCGGCCGGACAGGCACCGAGCATAGGGTCCGGCACTGACGGTTCGGCGGTGAACGAGCGGGCCCCTCGCGCGAGACCACCCTCGGAAAACGCCCGGCGAAGAACGTACGCACCGAGCCGGTCAGTTCGCCGAGCCGATCCCCGTCCTGCCCACGGCCTCGTCGTTCACCCGGCCGCCGGCTCACCTGGGACGCCGCGCCCGGCCCTGACCACCCGCGACGTCACATGCCCGATGTGGACCGCGCCGGCTCGGGTAGCCGACGGGCTCGCTCCCCGTCGGTTGTGGTCCCGGCATGGCCGAGGGGGCGCGAGCCGGGTATCCGCCGCCCCGGCGGCACCGGCCGACGTTTATACCGTTGCCGGAATATAACTCATCGAGTATATTCATCGGTATGCGGTTCGACGTGCTGGCCGATCCCGCCCGGCGGCGGATCCTCGATCTGTTGCTGGAGCGGCCCCGTCTGGTCGGGGAGCTCACCGCCGAGCTCGGCCTGTCGCAGCCCGGCACCTCCAAGCACCTGCGGGTGCTGCGCGAGGCGGGCCTCGTCACCGTACGCAAGGACGCCCAGCGCCGCTGGTATGAGCTGAGCCCGCGGCCCCTGGCCGAGATCGACGCCTGGCTCGCCCCGTACCGCGCTCTGTGGACCACCGGCCTGGACCGGCTGGAGCGGCACCTGGAGGCCATGCCCGCGGAGCCGGCGCCCGTTCACCCGACGGAGGACGAATGAACGACCATCTGCTGATCCGTCCCGACGGCCGCACCGAGCTGGTGATGCGGCGCCGCCTGCCGCACCCGCCGGAGAAGGTGTGGCGGGCCGTCACCGAGCCCGAGCACGTCAAGCAGTGGTTCCCGGCCGAGCTCAGCATCGACGGCGACCGCGTCCGCTACGGGTTCGGCCCCGACGGCAGGGTGCTGGAGATCGACCCGCCCCGGCTGTTCGCCCACACCTGGGGCGACGACGAGCTGCGCTGGGAGATCCGCGCCGACGGCGACGGCAGCCTGCTGACCCTGACCCATGTCTTCGGCGACCGGTTCGGCGCGGCCAGCTTCGCCTCCGGCTGGCACACCTGCGTCGCCGCGCTCGCGGCCCTGCTCGACGGCCGCCCGCTGCCCGCCGAGGGCGACATGGCACGGCTGCACGAAGATTACGTGGCCATCCTCGGCCTGACCTCCGGTGAGCTCGCCGGTGGCGGCGTGCGGCTGGAACGGCAGCTCGTCCGCCCCGCCGCCGAGGTCTGGCGGGCTCTCGGCGGTGACGGCGCCGAGGCCGGTTCGCCGCCGCCCGAGCCGTTCACCGTCGCGGGGATGCCGGCGGGGCCGGTCTCGCGCGCCGAACCGGGCAAGATCCTCGAGTACGCGAGCGGGGACGGGACGGTCCGGTGGGAGCTGGGCGAGGGCACCGGTCACGGCGCCCGGCTCGTGCTCACCTGCCCCGGCGACGCCGCCGCCCTGTCGGCCTGCCGGGCCCGGGTCGAACGGCTCGCCGCGGACCTGCTCGCCGATCAGTAGAAGTGCATGACGACCGCCAGGCCGACGAAGTGCATGAGCGCCACCGCGACGAGCAGCGCGACGAAGATGAACTTGGCGGGGCCGTGCTCGAAGTGCTTGCCCTCCTTCAGCGGGGGGAGCTTGGCCTGGCGCTCGGCGATGCGCTCCTCCAGTGACTTGCGGTGAAACACGTGGCTCCCCAGTTTGCGCGGCAGCTTTTTGTACACTAATAGTTAGTGTACAAACCAATCTACCAGGAGCCGCCGGAGGTGGGCACGCGTGAAGCCTGTGACGGAGGCGACAGACCTCCTCGCCCTCGACCGGCAGGTGTGCTTCGCACTCAGCGTCGCCTCCCGCAGCGTGATCAGCCTCTACCGGCCGCTGCTGCAGCCTCTCGGCCTCACCCATCCGCAGTATCTCGCCATGCTCGCCCTGTGGGAGCACGAGCCCCTGTCGGTCAAGGAGCTCGGCGAGCTGCTCCAGCTCGACGCCGGCACCCTGTCGCCCCTGCTCAAACGGCTCCAGGCGCTCGGCTACATCCACCGCGAGCGCAGCAGCGCCGACGAGCGCGCCCTGGTGCTGACCCTCACCCCCGAAGGCCGCCGGCTGCGCGAGCAGGCCGAGAAGATCCCGCCGGCCATCATCGCCCGCCTCGGCATGAGCCTCGACGAGCTGCAGGACCTGCACCAGTCTCTCAGCCGCGTGATCGAGGCCGCCCGCCGCGCCCACCAGGCAGAACGGCCCTGACCCCGGTCAGGCCGCCCGCGCGCCGAGGCAGCAGCAGCGGGGTCGCCAGCAGCAGCACACCGGCCAGTCCGATGGCCGTGCGCGGGCCGAGCAGGCTGCCCAGCACGCCCCAGAGGGCCGTCAGCAGCGCGGTCGCGGTCCTGGTCGTCACCGTCCAGGCCGTCAGCGTGCGGGCGACCCGGCCGGGGGCGGTGCGTTCGAGTCGGCAGGTGGCGTAGACGGGGTTGAAGACCCCGCAGCAGAAGATCAGCCCGAGCTCGACGCCCATCACCAGCAGCAGCCCTCCGGTGCCCGGCTCCAGGAAGGCCAGCCCGACGGGCCAGATCGCGCGCAGCGTCCCGGCCACGACCAGCACCCGATGCCGCCCGTACCGCGCGACGAGCGGCCGGGCCACCCGCGCGCCGGCCAGGCCGCCGATCGCCGGTGCGGCGAAAGCGAGACCGTACTGCCACGGCGCGAACCCCAGCTGCCCGAGCATCAGCACGGCCAGCAGCGCGTCCGTGGCCATCACCAGGCCGTTGAACACGGCGGTGTTGAAGAACAGCGGGCGCAGCGTCGCGTCGGCGAGGATGAACCGCCAGCCGTCGAACAGGTCCCCGGCCCGCGGCCGGGCGGCCTCCCGGCGCTCGGGCAGGGGCTCCCTGCCGCCCATTGCGCCGACGCCCAGGGCCGAGAGCAGGTAACTGACGGCGTCGGCCAGCACCGTCACCACCGGGCCGAGGAGCCCGATGGCCGCGCCGCCCAGCGGCGGCCCGATGATCGTGGTCGTCCAGGTCGTGGACTCGAACCGGGCGTTGGCGACGAGCAGATGCCCGGCCGGCAGCAGCGTCTTCAGGTACGCGCCGGAGGCGGCGCGGAAGGTGATGTCGGCCGCCGCGACGACCACCGACACCAGCAGGAGCTGCACGAAGGAGAGCACACCGAGCGCGAACGCGGCGGGGACCGTCAGCAGCGCCGCGAACCGCACCAGGTCCGCCCCGATCAGCACCGGCCGCTTGCGGCGGACCTCCACCCGCGGGCCGAGCGGCACCGCCAAGGCCGCGCCTGCCAGGGCTCCCACCGAGGACAACGCCGCCACCTGCGCCGGACCGGCGTGCAGCACCTGGATGGCGATCAGCGGGAACGCCCCGAAGGCGAGCCAGGTGCCGAGCGCGCTGGTCCCGTACGCGGCCCACAGCCACCCGAACGGCCGCCCCAGCCGGTGCCCTCCCCCCATGCCCCACGCTCCCTCACACAACCGATCAGCGATCGGAAGCATCCAAGCGTGCGACGGAGCAGGAGATCAAACAACCGTCGGGCTACCCGGCCACAACCGGCCGTTGTACCTCTAGAGTGTGTCCGCATGGACCTCGACACCGTCAGGACCTTCGTCGCCGCCGCCGACGCGGGGCGGTTCCAGGACGCCGCCGCCGAGCTGGCGATCACCCAGCAGGCCGTCTCCAAGCGCATCGCCGCGCTGGAACGCACCCTCGGCGCGCGGCTGTTCACCCGCACCCCGCGCGGCGCCGAGCTGACCATCGACGGGCAGGCGTTCCTGCCCCACGCCCGCGAACTGCTACGGGTCGCCGAGCGCGCGGTCGCCTCCGTCCGCGCCGGCAGCCGCGCGCTGCGCGTCGACGTGATCGCCTCCCGCGGCGCGGCCTCAGGCCTGCTGCGCGGCTTCCACCGGGCGCATCCCGAGATCGACCTCGACGTGGTGATGCTGTTCGACATCGAGACGGCCGTCGCCGCCATCCGGGCGGGCACGATCGACGCGTCCTTCCGCGCCGTCACCGCGCCCGGCCGGCCCCTGCCCGAAGACATCGAGTCCGTACGGGTGCTCGACGAGCCGCTCCAGCTCCTCACCGGACCCGCCCACGCGCTGGCGTCGGCCCGGTCGGTGACCCTGGCCCAGCTCACCGGGCACCGGATCTGGATGCCCGGCATCGTCCCCGGCACCGAGTGGGCCGCCTACTACGACGACCTCGTCGCCGAGTTCGGCCTCACCATCGAGGCGACCGGCCCCAACTTCGGCTCCGACGCGCTCCTGGACACCGTCGCCGACACCCCGGCCCTGGCCACCTTCATGGGCGGGCACACCCGTCTCGTCTGGCCCGCCGGGCACGGCCTGCGCCGCATCCCGGTGACCGGCCCGACGCCCGTCTACCCGCACTCGCTCCTGTGGCGCCGCGACAACCCCCACCCGGCGCTGGCCACCCTGCGCGCCCACCTGGCCGCCGCGTCCCCCGGCCACGGCGCCGCCGGCACCTGGACCCCGTCCTGGGTCAACCCGCGGTAAGCCGGCGGGAGCGTCCGCAAGGGTGGGTGGTGCTGCCGTTGTGCCCGGGGAACTCGGCCGGCCCGGCGCGCATCCGACTCCCCAGGCACTCTCAGCCGGATCAGGCCGTACGGGACTCTCAGGCGGTCAGGCCGAGGGCGGCGGCGGTGGCGGCGCGAGCCCGGGGCGGCGACGTCAGCAGATCGGTCGAATCCGACAACTGGTCCACGCAGCCCGCCACCGGCAGGCCCCGCACCCGCGGATCCGACACCTCCCCCAGCAGCGCCGCAGCGAACCGCTCCCCGCCGATCACCTCGAACGGCCGGTCGTGGAACCCGCGCACCCCCTCGTCCAGCCGGATCGCCAGCCCCACCCGGTTCTGCAGCGCGGCCAGCCGCCGGTAGGCCGCCGACAACCCCTCCTGGCGCTGCCGCCACGACCGGGCCGCCAGCGCCATGCCCAGCGCCTCCCCCAGCTCCGCCGAGCCCGGCATCCTGGCCAGCGCGCTGCCGAGCCACTTGGCGTACGGCGGGTAGCGCCGCCGCAGCAGCAGCGCCAGCCGCATCACCTCCCGCACCAGCCGCGCCCCCTCCACCGCCGACCCGAGCTCGTCGCCCACCTCGCCGCACCGGCCGACGAACGCCTCCTCCTCGGCGATCCGCCGCCACTGGCAGGCCAGGACGTACCGCCACACGTCCTCCGGATACCAGCGCAGCAGCCGCCGCGCCGCCTCCAGCCCTCCCGTCCCCGGCCCGCCCTCGCTCGCGGGCGACGGCAGCCCGTCGTGGAACACCTCTCCCTGGGTCACCTCGGCCAGGCGCTGCCACGGCACCGCCAGCCAGTCCAGCAGCGTCACCCCGCGCCGCGGGTCGAACCCGAGCCGGCCGGACAGCCACGCCCCCAGCTCGGTCACCACCACCCCGGGCCGCCGCTCCCCCCAATAGTCGAACACCGTCGGATGGCCCCGGAACCGTTCCGGCAGCCCGGCGGCCACCCGCGCCTCCACCTCGGCCACCAGCCCCTCGGGCACGAACACCAGCACGCGCGGCCCCCAGTCGTGGTCGGCGGAACGACTGGTGTCGAACGCCAGCACCTCCGACCCGGGGCCGATCAGCGCGGCACTATGCGGAACACCGGCGACGAGCGGCGCCACGACCTCACCGTAGAAGGCGCGGGACAACTCGATACCAGGCACGAAATCGGACATCACGCCGTCCACTGTGCCTGACCTTCCGGCCAACCTCATCCGAATTAACCGCCGTACGAAAGCAGGTACGAGGGCAGGTACGAGGCAGGTACGAGGGCAGGCCGGCAGGGGTCAGAACGGGTAGCGGGGCGGCTCGCCGCGCATGGTGATCCACCGGGTCTCAGTGAAGGCCTCGATGTTGGCCGCCGCGCCGCCGAACCGCGCCCCGGTGCCGGACGCCCGCACGCCGCCGAAGGGCGCGTTGGCCTCGTCGTTCACCGTCTGGTCGTTGATGTGCACGATGCCGGTCGGGATCTGCTCGGCCACGGCCAGGCCGCGCATCACGTCCCGGGTGACGATGCCCAGCGACAGGCCGTACTCGCCGGCGGCGGCCAGCTTGACCGCCTCCTCCACCGAGGAGACGGGCGTCACCGGCGCGACCGGGCCGAAGACCTCCTCGGCGAACGCGGGCGCGGTCAGCGGCACGTCGGCCAGCACGGTCGGCCGGTAGAACAGCCGGTCGTAGGTGCCGCCCGAGGCCAGCCGCGCCCCCTGCTCCACGCTGGCGGTGACCATGCCGTGGATCTTGTCGCGCTGCCCGGCGTCGATCACCGGGCCCAGCGCCACCTCGCCCGCGGCAGGGTCGCCGACCGGCAGCGCGCCGGCCTTGGCGGCCAGGCCCTCCACGAACGCGTCGTACAGGCGGCCGGAGACCAGGTGGCGGCCGGTGGTCATGCAGATCTGCCCCTGGTGGAAGAAGGAGCCCCAGGCGGCCAGGTTCACCGCGGCGTCCACGTCGGCGTCGTCCAGCACCAGTAGCGCGGAGTTGCCGCCGAGCTCCAGGTGGGCACGCTTGAGGTGCTTGCCGGCCAGCTCGCCGATGCGCCGGCCCACGGCGGTGGAGCCGGTGAAGGAGATCACCCGCACGTGCGGGTCGGCGATCAGCGCCTCGCCCACGTCCGGGCCGCCCGGCAGCATCTGCAGCACGCCCGGCGGCAGCCCCGCCTCCTCGAACACGCGGGCCATCAGCGTGCCGCCGGTGACGGCGGTGCGCGGGTCGGGCTTGAGGATGACCGCGTTGCCCAGCGCCAGCGCCGGGGCCACGGACCGGATACCGAGGATGATCGGCACGTTGAACGGCGCGATCACCGCCACCACCCCGGCCGGCAGGCGGCGGGCCATGGACAGGCGCGGCTGCTCCGACGGCAGCACCTCGCCGATCGCCCGGCCGGGCAGCGTGGCCGCCTCGTAGCACTCCTCGGCCGCCACGTGCAGCGCGAACCCGGCCATGCCGGGCACCGCGCCGACCTCGCGGACGTTCCAGCCGCTGATCTCCTCGCCGTGCGCCTGCCACAGGTCCCCGGCCTTGCGCAGGACGGCGGCGCGGGCGGTGTGCGGCAGCGCGGCCCACTCCGCCTGCGCGGCGGCGGCGCTCGCGGCGGCCTCGGCGACGTCCTCGGGGGCGGCCCGCCCCATCCGGCCGAGCTCGCCGCCGGTGGCGGGCTCGACGACCGCGTAGTCGCCGCCGCGCCCGGACGTCCACGCGCCGTTCTTGAAGATGTTCCCCTGCCAGTCGACGGTCTCGAGCAGTGCCACGGGCCCTTCCCCTTTCTCCATGTCGTCTCGCTCTCGGATGGTGTGTCAGTGGTTCATGCCCGTATGCCCGGCCGAGATGACCGGGCGGGGCAGCGGCGGGGTCAGCCGTTCGACCAGGCGCGCCGCGGCCCGACAGCCCCGTCAGGCCCTTGCCGCTCGCCCCGCCCAGGCTGCCGACCCGCACCACCAGCAGCCGGTACACCTCCGCGATCACCCACGTGCCCACCGCGAAGTAGTCGCCGCGCAGCCGGAAGGCCGGCCACGAGGTCGGCAGCGCGAACACCACGCAGGTGAGCGCGGCCAGCGGCACCGCCAGATGGGGCTGCACACCCAGTTCCGCCAGCGCGACCAGACTGTACGCGCCGATCCCGATGTAAGTCTGCCGCCCCACCGACACCAGGCCGCCGAACCCCGCCAGCAGGTTCCACATGCCGGCCAGCGCGACCAGCACGAACAGGTTGATCAGGGTGTCGGTGACCGTGCTGAACACCAGGAACGGCAGCGCCGCCGGCACTGCCGCCGAGGCCGCCGGCACCAGCGCCGACACCTGCGAAGTCCAGTGGATCACCGTCCGCGACGAACCCCGGCCGTACTCCTTCCGAAGCTAGCCACATTTGGCTAGCGCCTCGTATCAAGGTACGCTCCTCACACCCCGACTGACCAAATTTGGCTAGCTGAGCCCGCGGGAGCGCCATGAAATCGGTACGGCTACTGGTCCTGGGCGCACTGCGCAGGCGCGGACGCGCCCACGGCTACCAGATTCGCGCCGACCTCGAGTCCTGGGGCGCCCACGAATGGTCCACCGCCACCTCAGGCTCGGTCTACCACGCACTCAAGAGCATGGCCCGCCGCGGCCTCCTCCTGACCCACGAAACCGTCCCCTCCGAAGCCGGCGGCCCACCCCGCATCGAATACGAACTGACCGGCGAAGGCGAACAGGAATACCTCACCCTCCTGAGCCAGGCACTCGCCGACCGCGAACCCAGCCTCGACGTCCTGTGCGCCGCCGTCGGCCTCATCGAGGACCTCCCCCGCGACCACGCCCTGCGCATGCTGCGCCGACGCGCCCAGGCCATGCACGAATGGCGCACCAGCATCACCGCACACCTGCCCGCCGACGCCGACCTGGACGCCTGGGGCCCGGTCGGCGAGGTCCTCGCCCTCTGGCTCACCACCGCCGACACCGGCGCCCAATGGACCCACCGGCTCATCAGCCGCCTGGAAGACGGCGCCTTCACCATGGCCGGTGAAGACCCCCCGTAACGACCGGAACGGAGACACCCATGGCCGGCGAGATCGCCATCCCGCTCCTCCCCTGCCGCGACATCGACGAGATCGCCGCGTTCTACACCATGCTCGGCTTCACCCAGATCTACCGCCAGATCCGCCCCAACCCGTACATCTCATTCCAACGCGAAGACCTCCGACTGGGCTTCTTCGGCATGCCCGAGTTCAAACCCGAGGACTCCTACGGAACCTGCCTGGTCGTCGTGCCCGACCCCGGCGAACTCTTCGAAGCCTTCGCCGCCGGCATGCGCCAGGCCCACGGCAAACTCCTCGTCTCCGGGATCCCCCGGATCACCCGCCCCCGCAAACGCAAGAACGCCGACAACCACTCCGGCTTCTCCGTCATCGACCCCGGCGGCAATTGGATCAGGATCATGGCCGCCAAACCCGCCCCCGAGGCGAAGGAAGAACCCTCCGGCAAGCTCACCAAGAGCCTGAACAGCGCCGTCGTGATGGGCGACTCCAAGGGCGACCACGTACGGGCGGCCCAGATCCTCGACGGCGCACTCGAACGCGATCAGAACTCCGCGACGACCGGCGAGCTCCTCCGCGCGCTGACCTACCGCACCGAACTCGCCCTGCGCGCCGACGATCCCGCCGCCGCCCGCGACGCCCTCACCCGCGCCCGCGCGCTCACCCTCTCCCAGACCCAGCGCGACGAACTCGCCGACTCTCTCGCTGTTCTTGAGGATTCTGAGAATGGCTTACGTGGGTTGTGACACCCCACGCCCTTTACATTGTAGATTTCTAAGTGCTCACGTACGAGGCCAGCACCGGCCGCAGCCGATACCCGAGGCGCTCGTACACGGCGATGGCCGCGGCGTTGTCGTCGTCCACCATCAGCGACGCGCGCCCGTACGACGCCACCAGCTCCCCCGTGACCCATCGGCACACCCGCTCGGCCAGCCCTCTCCCCCGGAACGCGGCCGCCGTCGCCACCCCCGCCAGCAGCCCCACCGACGGAGCCGGCCACGCGTCGGCCGCCACCGACGCCAGCACGCCGCCCACCCGCAGCCCCGCCCACCGGCGCACACCCGCGAACCCGGGCGCCGCGTACGAGTCGGGAGCGTCGGCCGCCAGCAACCCGGCCACCTCCCCCTCGGCCTCAGGAGACAGCCACCCCACATCGCAGTCCCCCACTCCGGGCCGCTCCCCCGCGGGGGCCTGGGCCTTCTCGGCGGGCAGGTTCATCCAGGAGAACTCGCCCGCCACGTGCAGCCCGTCCACTTTCGCCGTCACCCACGCCAGCAGCTCCCGGTCGCCCCACGGCCGGTAGGCGGGCCCCAGCTCGGCCAGCGCGTGCCGGACCAGCTCCACCGCGTCGGCGGCGTCCCCCCACACCGCCAGCCGGTCACGCCGCGACACCGCCGGCGCGGCGGTCACCACCGCGCCGCCCGACGCCCACGCCCGCGCCCGAGCCGGCCCCGCCGGCGACCCGAGGTCCTGGGCGTTCCAGACCATCAGGTCGTCGTCGCCGCACGCGGACCGCAGCTCGGCGAGCGAGACCAGCTCGTGGATCACAGAATCGCGCCCGGGCGGTAGGCCGCCGCCTCCGGGTGCTCGGCCGCCACGCGGCCCACCTGCTCCGCCACGGACCGCACCTGGCCCGCGGCGGCGCCGGTGAACGACACGCGGTCGGCCAGCAGCGCGTCGAGCGCCGGCCGGTCCAGCGGGAAGCGCTCGTCACCGGCCAGCCGGTCGAGCAGCTCGTTGGCGGCGCCGCTCTGCCGCATCGCCAGCGCCGCCGCCACCGCGTGCTCCTTGATCAGCTCATGGGCGCGCTCGCGCCCCATCCCGGCGCGGACCGCGGCCATCAGCATCTTGGTCGTGGCCAGGAACGGCAGGTAGCGGTCGAGCTCGGCGGAGATGACGGCCGGGAAGGCGCCGAACTCGTCGAGCACCGTCAGCATGGTCTCGACCAGGCCGTCGAAGGCGAAGAACGCGTCGGGCAGCGCCACCCGGCGCACCACCGAGCAGGACACGTCGCCCTCGTTCCACTGGTCGCCGGCCAGCTCCCCCACCATGGAGGCGTAGCCGCGCAGCACCACGGCCAGGCCGTTGACCCGCTCGCAGGACCGGGTGTTCATCTTGTGGGGCATGGCCGACGAGCCGACCTGGCCCTCCTTGAAGCCCTCGGTGACCAGCTCGTGGCCGGCCATCAGCCGGATCGTCCTGGCCAGCGACGACGGGGCGGCGGCGAGCTGCACCAGCGCGGTGACGACCTCGAAGTCGAGCGAGCGCGGGTAGACCTGGCCGACGCTGGTCAGCCGGCGCTCGAACCCGAGGTGGGCCGAGACGCGCTCCTCCAGCTCGGCCAGCTTGGCGTCGTCGCCGCCGAGCAGGTCGAGCATGTCCTGGGCGGTGCCGACGGGGCCCTTGATGCCGCGCAGCGGGTAGCGGGCGATCAGCTCGTCCAGCCGCCGGTAGGCCACCAGCAGCTCGTCGGCGGCGCCGGCGAAGCGCTTGCCGAGGGTGGTGGCCTGGGCGGCGACGTTGTGGGAGCGGCCGGCCATCACGGTCGCCTCGTGGCGGGCGGCGAGCTCGGCCAGACGGGCCAGCAGCGCCACCACGCGGTCGCGGACCAGCAGGAGGCTGTCGCGGATCTGGAGCTGCTCGACGTTCTCGGTCAGGTCGCGCGAGGTCATGCCCTTGTGCACCTGCTCGTGCCCGGCCAGCGCGTTGAACTCCTCGATGCGCGCCTTGACGTCGTGCCGGCTCACCCGCTCCCGCGCGGCGATCGACTCCAGGTCGACCTGGCCGACGACCTTCTCGTAGTCGCCGATCGCGCCCTCCGGCACCGTCACGCCCAGCTCGGCCTGGGCGCGCAGCACGGCCAGCCACAGCCGCCGCTCGGCGATCACCTTGTGCTCGGGGGACCACAGGCGGGCCAGCTCCGCGGAGGCGTATCGAGCGGCCAGGACGTCGGGGATGCGCGGCTTGGAAGTCACGTTGGACAAGTGTATGGGCAGGTGCGCGGCCTGCACCGCACAGGGTGGTATCAGTGCTACCACTCTTGGCGTGACAGCGATATCGAATCAGTGTTATCGTCGAAACTGTTAGCACTGGAACACCGGGAAAGGACCCTTCCATGAACACACGCGTCCTGGGCACCACCGGCCCTGCCGTCTCCGAGCTCGGCCTCGGCCTGATGGGCATGTCCGACCTGTACGGGCCGGCCGACGAGAAGGAGTCGGTGGCCACGATCCACGCCGCCCTGGAGGCGGGCATCACCCTGCTCGACACCGGCGACTTCTACGGCATGGGCCACAACGAGCTGCTGCTGCGCGACGCGCTGCGCGGCGCCGACCGCGACCGGGTCGTGATCAGCGTCAAGTTCGGCGCGCTGCGCGGCCCCGACGGCGCCTGGCTCGGCTACGACGCCGGCCCGGCGGCGGTCAAGACCTTCCTCGCCTACAGCCTGCGCCGGCTCGGCACCGACCACATCGACATCTACCGGCCCGCCAGGCTCGACCCCGACGTGCCGATCGAGGAGACCGTCGGCGCGCTGGCCGAGCTGGTCCAGGCCGGCTACGTCCGGCACATCGGCCTGTCCGAGGTCGGCGCCGAGACGCTGCGCAGGGCCGCCGCCGTGCACCCGATCAGCGACCTGCAGATCGAGTACTCCCTGCTGTCACGCGGCGTCGAGGCCGAGATCCTGCCCACGGCCCGCGAGCTCGGCATCGGCGTCACCGCCTACGGCGTGCTCTCGCGCGGGCTGCTCAGCGGCCACTGGACCCCCGGCCGCGACCTCACCGCCGGCGACTTCCGCGCCCACAGCCCGCGCTTCCAGGGCGGCAACCTGGAGCGCAACCTGGCGCTGGCCGAGGCGCTGCGCGGCGTCGCCGAGCGCAAGGGCGTGACCGCGGCCCAGGCCGCGATCGCCTGGGTGGCCGGCCGGGGCGACGACATCGTGCCGCTCGTCGGCGCCCGCACCCGGGCCCGGCTCGCCGAGTCGCTCGCCGCCACCGAGGTCCGCCTCACCGAGGAGGACCTCGCCGCCGTCGAGCGGGCCGTGCCGGCCGGCGCCGCCGCGGGCGACCGCTACGCCGCCCCGGCGATGGCCCACCTCGACAGCGAGCGCTGAGCCCGCGCGACCCAACCGTTAACACATCGCTGTTACCGTTGGAACCATGGCGAAGACCCACCGCGACCGCATCATCGAAGCCGCGACCGCGCTGCTCACCGAGGGCGGGCGCGACGCGGTCTCGACCCGCGCCGTGAGCGCCGCGGCCGGGGTGCAGGCCCCGGCGATCTACCGCGTCTTCGGCGACAAGCAGGGCCTGCTGGACGCCGTGGCCGCCACCGGGTTCGACGGCTACCTGCGCGACAAGAAGGACAACCCCATCACCGACGACCCGGTCGCCGACCTGCGCCGGGGCTGGGACCTGCACGTCGGCTTCGGCCTGGCGCACCCGGCCCTCTACAGCCTCGTCTACGGCGAGCCGCGCCCCGGCGACGAGTCACCGGCCGCCCGCCAGGCGGCCGAGATCCTCGCGGGCATCATCCGCCGCATCGCCGAGGCCGGCCGGCTGGCCGTGCCCGAGGAGCGCGCCGCACTCCTCGTGCACGCCGCGGGCCGGGGCATGACCCTGACCCTCATCTCACTGCCGGAGGACCAGCGCGACCCGGCCCTGTCGGAGACGGCCCGCGAGTCGGTGATCGCCGCGATCACCACCGACCCCCCGCCCGCGGCCCCGGCGCACGACGGGCCGGTCGCCGCCGCGGTGGCCCTGCGCGCCGCGCTCCCCCGTACCACCGCGCTCAACGCGCCCGAGCGCGTCCTGCTCGCCGACTGGTTGGACCGCATCGCCACCAGCGGCTGACCGTCCGCCCGCCGGGCGGACGGTCAGCCGGCCGGTCACGGCGCGGCGGTCTCCAGCACCTTCGGCTCCGGCTTCGGCTCGGCCGGCTTGCGCCGCATCCGCTCCTTGGCCCGCTCGACCATCGTGTACAGCGTCGGCACCAGCACCAGCGTCAGCAGCGTCGAGGTGATCAGGCCGCCGATGACCACGATCGCCAGCGGCTGCGAGATGAACCCGCCATGACCCGTCACGCCCAGCGCCATCGGCATCAGCGCGCAGATCGTCGCCACCGCCGTCATGAGGATCGGCCGCAACCTGCGCCGGCCGCCCTCGATGACCGCCTCCACGACGCCCATGCCCTGCGCGCGGTACTGGTTGATCAGGTCGATCAGCACGATCGCGTTGGTCACCACGATGCCGATGAGCATCAGCATGCCGATCAGCGCCGGCACGCCCATCGCCGTGTCCGTCGCCACCAGCAGCCCCACCGCGCCGGTCGCCGCGAACGGGATCGACACCAGCAGGATCAGCGGCTGCACGAAGCTCCGGAACGTCGCCACCATGATCATGAAGACGATGGCGATCGCCGCCAGCATCGCCAGCCCCAGATCGGAGAAGGCCTCCTCCTGGTCCGCCGACGCGCCGCCGATCTCGTACGCCGCGCCCGCCGACAGGCCCAGCCCGTCCAGCTCGCGCGTCAGCTCCTGAGTGACGCTGCCCAGGTCGGCGGCCGTGGCCTTGGCCGACACCGTGGCCGAGCGCTCACCGTCGATCCGGGTGATCTGCGTCGGGCCTTCCACCCGCTCGACCTCTGCCACCGACGACAGCTTCACCAGCCCGGACGCGGTCGGCAGCCGCAGGTCGCGCACCGCCTTCATGTCGTCGGGAGCGTCGCCGACCCGCAGCACCAGGTCGCTGGGACGGCCGTCGAGCGTGACCTGGCCGAGCGGGGCGCCGCGGAACGCCTGCGCCACCGTCTGCCCGATCTGCGCCTCGCTCAGGCCGCGCGCGGCGGCCTTCTCCCGGTCCACCCGCACCTCGACGCGCGGCGCGCTGGTCTCCAGGTTGGAGGTCACGTCCCGCAACCCCTCCACCCGGCCCATGACGCCGGCCACCGCGTCGGCCGCCGAGCGCAGCGCGCTCGGGTCGGGGGCGCGGACGATCACCTCGACGCTGTCGGAGGAGAACCCGGCGGCCGACGCGCCGCCCACCGTCACCTCGCCGATGCCCGAGACCTCGGCCAGCCGGTCACGCAGCTCCTGCTCCACCGCCGGGGTGTCGCTGCCGTCCTTGATGGTGATCGAGTAGGAGGCGCGGTCGGCGCCGCCGCCGGTGCCGCCCATCATCGCGTTCCCGCCGCCCACGTTCACCTGGTACGACTCGATCGCGTCGACCTGCTCCAGCACGCTCTCGACCTTGGCGGCGGCCTCGTCGGTGGTCTTCAGGTCGGTGCCCACCGGCATCCGCTGGCTCATCGAGATCGTGTCCTGGCCCGAGGAGTCCAGGAAGTTCGTCTGCAGGCTGCCCGCCAGCCCCATCGTGCCGGCGAACACCGCCACCCCGATCAGCAGGGTGACCAGCTTGAAGCGGGTGGCGAAGCGCAGCACCGGCAGGTAGGCGCGCTGCAGCGGCGAACGCAGCTCCTTGGCCTCGGCCTTCTCCCGCTGCGCCCTGGCCTCCTCCGGCGTCAGCTGCGGCGCCTTGAGGAACCAGAAGGCCAGCACCGGCACCACCGTCAGCGACACCACCAGCGAGGCCAGCAGCGCCACCGTCACCGTGATCGCGAACGGCGCGAACAGCTCGCCCACCATGCCGCCGACGATCGCGATCGGCGCGAACACCGCCACCGTGGTCAGCGTCGACGCCGTCACCGCGCCGGCGACCTCCCGCACGCCGGTCAGGATCGCCGGCCGCTTGGCCTCGCCGTAGCCGAGATGCCGCTTGATGTTCTCCAGTACCACGATCGAGTCGTCCACCACGCGGCCGATCGCGATCGTCAGCGCGCCCAGCGTCAGCATGTTGAGCGAGTAGTCGCCCAGGTAGAGCGCCAGCAGCGCGATGACCACCGACAGCGGGATCGACACCGCCGTCACCAGCGTGGACCGGAGCGACAGCAGGAACACCAGGATGACCAGCACCGCGAACACCAGGCCGAGGATGCCCTCGGTGGTGAGGTTCTCGATCGACTCCTCCACGTACGGGGCCTGGTCGAAGACCACCTCGATCGCGGTGTCGGAGCCGTCGCCGAGCGCCTGGGTCAATTCCGGCAGCTTGTCCTGCACCTCGTGGGAGATCGCCACCGCGTTGCCGTCGGGCACCATGGTGATGGCCACGCCCAGGCTGGTGTTGCCGTTGGTGCGGGTGATCGTGGCGGCCTCGGCCAGGCCGCGCTCCACGGTGGCCACGTCACCGAGCCGCACCGGCTTCGGCGCCCGCTGCTGGACGGCCTGCTGCGGGGCCTGCCCCTGCCGGGCCTGCTGCGGGTTCTGCGCCTGACCCGTCTGCGGTTGACCGGTCTGGGGCTGGCCGGTCTGCGGCTGGCCGGGCTGGGCCTGGCCCGTCTGCGGCTGGGCGGGGGCCAGGTAGAGGTTCTCGATGTCCTTCAGCGAGTCGACCCGCGTGCCGACCTGGACGGTCAGCGACGTGCCGTCCTCCACCACCGACCCGGCCGGGATGGGCGTGCCGTTGGCGCGCAGCACCTCGGGGATCTGCGCCGCCGACACCCCGGCCAGCGCCATCCGGCCGAGATCCGGCGTGATCGTCACCACCTCGTCGCGGGTGCCGGTCACCTGCGCCTCGCGCACGCCCTCGATGGCCCGCAGCTCCGGCAGCACGATGCCGCGCAGCTTCTCGGCCATCTCGCGCGGGTCGCCGCCGTCGCCCACGGCCAGCACCAGCACCGGGATGTCGTCGGTGCTGCCCGCCACCACCTGCGGCTCGACGTTGGCCGGCAGCTGGGTGCCGATCCGGTTGACCGCCTGCTGCATCCGGCTGATCGCCGCGTCGATGTCGGTGCCGTACTCGAAGGCGATCTGGATCTGCGCCAGGCCCTCCTTCGACGTGGAGGTCATCGACTCCATGCCCGCCAGCCCCTGGAAGGAGTCCTCCAGCGGCTCGGTGACCTGCTCCTCGACGATGTCGGGCGACGCGCCCGGATAGGCCGCCACCACGAAGGCGCCGGGAAAGCTCAGCGACGGCAGCAACTGCTGCTTCAGCTGCGGGATCGTGAACAGGCCGAAGGCGCTGAGCACGAGCGCCAGCAAGATCACAAGACTGCGGTTGGCCAAGCTCAACCGGGCGAATGCGGTCATGGAGGGTTTCCCTTCAAGATTTCAGCCCAACCCTAACACTTCGCCTTGGACCAATATTTAACGTAATCCAACGTTCCTGATAACCTTCTCAGGAATCGAGAGGTGCACGTGAACGACGAACGCGACGACCTGATCCACGCGATCATCCAGATCCAGCGCGACATCGGCCGGGCCCTCGCCCGGCAGTCGCCGCTGTTCGCCTCCAACCTCACGATGCGCCAGCTCAAGGTCATCATGCTGGTCGCCGCCAACGGCTCGGCCACCGGTCAGGACCTCGCCCACGACCTCGGCGTCACCCTCGGCACCGTCACCGGCCTCGTCGACCGCCTGGTCGCCCACGGCCTGGTCAGCCGGCACGAAGACCCCCAGGACCGGCGCGTGCGCCGGGTCGAGCTCACCACCGCCGGCCGCGACCTCATCGAGGAGATCACCAACGCCGGCCTCCAGGAATACCGCCGGATGATGGACCACCTCGACACCGAGACGCTCCGCTGCCTCCACCACGTCACCGTCCGCCTGCACGAGGTCGCCGCGGCGCTGCACCAGGCGTCGTAGCGGGTGGTCTCGTACGAGGAAGCCCGGCGATCACACGCCCGGCGCCTTTACATTGTAGATTTCTTAGGCGGGTCCAGGCGGGACAGCACGGGAGGCAAATCGCCCTCGCAGGCCACCGTCAGGCGGCGGGTCGCCCGCGTGATCGCCACGTACAGATCCTGCGCCCCTCGCGGCGACTGCCCCAGGATCGCGCCCGGATCCAGCACGATCACCGCGTCGAACTCCAGCCCCTTGGCCTGCGTCACGGTCAGCACCGCCACCGGCGCGTCCAGGTCCTGACCCGGTAACAGCGTGGCCGCGCGCGCCCGCAGCGCGTCCGGGACCAGCACGCCCACCCGGCCCTCGCCGATCGCCGCCAGCTCCGCGCGGGCCAGCTCCGGCAGCTCCGCCAGGCCCGCGCGCACCGCCCGCGGCGGCGCGTCGCCGTCACGCACCGAACGCGGCGGGGTCAGCGACGGGTCGATCGCCGCCAGCACGTCCGCGGCCACCTCCATGATGCCGGCCGGGGTCCGGTAATTGACCTCCAGGCGCTCCTCGCGCCAGCGGCCCTCCAGGTACGGGTCCAGCACCTCACCCCAGGAACGCGCCCCGGCCGCGGAGCCCGTCTGCGCGATGTCGCCGACCACCGTGAGCGACTTGGCCGGCACCCGGCGCATCACCAGCCGCCAGGCCATCGCCGACAGCTCCTGCGCCTCGTCCACGATCACGTGCCCGTACGCCCAGGTGCGGTCCGCCGCCGCCCGGTCGGCCGTGGTCAGCTCGGCCCCGTCGTCGGCGTGCCGCTCGGCCAGCACGTCGGCCCGCTCGAAGACTCCCTCCTCCAGGACGCCGGTGGTCTGCAGCACCTCCTGGGCGAAGAGCCGCCGCTCCCGCCCATCCTCCTCGGCCCGGCGGCCGGCCGCCCGCGCCGCCGAGTCGTCCTCGCCCAGCAGCTCGGCCGCCTCGTCGAGCAGCGGCACGTCGCCGACGGTCCATCCGGCGTCCGCGGGCCGGACCAGCGCCCGCCAGTCCAGGCCGGGCGGGGACGACGACTCCAGGGTCTCCGGCGAGGACAGCAGCTCGGAGACCAGCCGCCGCGCCGTCAGGTCCGGCCACAGCGCGTCGATCGCCTCCCGGATCTCCGGCTGCGCCCACAGCCGCTCCGCCGCCACCGCCAGGTCGACCTCGTCCAGGTCGTCCTCCAGGTGCAGCGGCCCGGCCAGGTCCTGGTCCTCCGGGGCGAGGTCCATCTCCGCCAGCCGCAGCCCCTCCTCCAGCGCGCGGGCCTCGGCCCTGGCCAGCTCCTTGAGCATCTCCGTCACGTACAGCTTGCGCGCCATGTTGTGCCGCAGCCGCACCGCGCGCGCCCGGTCCCGGTGCCGGGCACAAGTGTCGTGCGGCACCCGCAGCCGCAGCCCGTCGAGCTCCACCACCAGCTCGCCGTCCGGCACCCGCTGCCGGTCGCGCACCGCGGCGGCCACCAGCCCGGCCATCCGGAGGTCGCCCTTGACGACCGCGACCGCCGGGGGGTCGTCGGCGGTCGCCCGCACGCCGGGGAACAGCTCGCCGAGCGTCGCCATCACCACCTGCGTCTCCCCCAGCGCCGGCAGCACCTGGCCGATGTAGCGCAGGAACATCGCGTTCGGGCCCACCACCAGCACGCCGCGCCGCTCCAGCGTGTCGCGGTGGGTGTAGAGCAGGTAGGCGGCCCGGTGCAGCGCCGCCACCGTCTTGCCGGTGCCCGGACCGCCCTGCACCACCAGCGCGCCCTGCAGCGAGGCGCGGATCACCCGGTCCTGCTCGGTCTGGATGGTCGCCACCACGTCGCCCATCCGGCCGGTGCGGCCCCGGCGCAGCGCGGCCAGCAGCGCCGCCTCCCCCACCAGCGCACGGCGCTCGCCGTCGCTCATCCCCTCCAGGTCGAACACCTCGTCGTCCAGCCCTGTCACCGTGCGGCCCCGCAGGTGGAGGTGGCGGCGGCGCACCAGCGTGCCGGGGTCGGTGGCGGTGGCCACGTAGAACGGGCGCGCGGCCGGGGCCCGCCAGTCGATGAGCACCGACGTGCCCTCCTCGTCGCGCAGGCCGATCCTGCCGATGTAGACGGTGGCGCCGTCGCGGTCGTCGACGCGGCCGAAGCAGAGCCCGCGCTCCACCCCGTTGAGCTGCGCCAGCCGGCGGGCCTGCGCCGCGGCCAGCGCCTCGCGCTCGACCATGGCCTGGCGGGTGCCGCCGCCGTGGCCGTGCACGGTGCGCAGCGTGGATTCGGCCCGTTCGCGGGCCGTGTCGAGCCTGCCGTAGAGGGCGGACACGACCCGCTGTTCGGTGTCAAGGGCTTCGGCGCGAGCATCTTGACGATTAGCCATCGAGTGGTATACTCCTATCGGGAGAGTTGTGAGACTGCCGTAAGGATGAGCAGTCGAGCGTACCGTGTGCCCGCCTGCGCGGCAATCCCCCGATCGGCGCTCCGCGCCCGCGTGCTAGCTTGCCGATCATGCCTGACTACCTGCACAGCCTGTTCTCCCTCGCCGGGCGGCGCGCGCTGGTCACCGGCGGCAGCTCCGGCATCGGCTACACCATCGCGGAGGCCCTCGGCCGCGCCGGGGCCGAGGTGGTCATCGTCGGCCGCGGCAAGGCCCGGCTCGACCAGGCCGCCGAACGGCTGCGCGAGCACGGCGTCACCGCGGCCACGATCGTGGCCGACCTCGGCGACCGCGAGGGCGTGCGCCATGTGTGCGAACAGGCCGGCCGTGTCGACATCCTGGTCAACGACGCCGCCAACAACATCCGCAAGCCCATGGCGGAGCTCACCGAGGACGACTACGAGGAGACGATCGCGGTCAACCTGACCGCCCCCTACCTGCTCGGACAGCACTTCGGACCGCTCATGGCCGGCCGCGGCTGGGGACGCATCGTCAACATCGGATCGCAGCAGAGCGTGCGGGCCTTCGGCGACAGCGGCGTCTACGGCGTCGCCAAGGCCGCGCTCGCCGGACTCACCCGCTCGCAGGCCGAGGCGTGGTCCGGCCGGGGCGTGTCCGTCAACACGATCATCCCCGGGTTCGTCCTCACCCCGCTCACCGAGCCCGCCCAGGCCATCCCCGGCCGGGTCGAGCAGATGGCCGCCCGCCACATGGCCGGCCGCAACGGCGTTCCTGAGGACTTCGCCGGGGCGGCGGTGTTCCTGGCGAGCGACGCGGCCGCCTTCGTCACCGGCCACCTGCTCTACGTCGACGGAGGCTTCTCCGTGCACTGAGCCGGACGCTTTACAATGTAGATCACAAGGCGCCCGGGTTTGAAGAGGCCCGGTCAAGGTAGGGCCTCGCGCGTGAGCGTATTGCGAGTGCGTGAGCGCTGGGACGAGATCGGCGGCCGCCGGGTGCGCAGCCTGGAGACAGGGCGCGGCGGCGAGACCGTCGTGCTGCTGCCCGGCCTGGGCGCCGTCGGCTACATGAAGGACACGCTGGCCGGCTGTGCCTCGTGGGCGCGCTCGTTCCTGCTGGACGTGCCCGGCTTCGGGCACCGGCCGCCCCGGCCGTGCCCCGCCGAGGTGCCGGCCGCCGCGGACCTGGTCGGCGAGTGGCTGGAGACCGTGCCGGACGGCCCGGTGGTGCTCGCGGGCCACTCCAGCGGAGCCCAGATCGCGCTGCGGGCCGCCGCCGCGCACCCCGCGCGGGTGCGGGCGCTCGTGCTGCTCGGGCTGACGTTCCCGCCGCGCCAGCGGACACTGCGGCGGGCGGCCCTGCCGTTCCTGCGTACGGTGGTGCGCGAGTCGCCGAGCGTGCTGCCCGCCACGGTGCCGTACTTCCTGCGGGGCGGACCGGCCGCGGTGCTGCGGTGCATCCGCACGGCGCAGGCCGACACGCCGGAGTACCTGATCGGCAAGATCGCCTGCCCTGTGCTGGTGGTCAGGGGCACGCGCGACGGCATGTGCCCGCGGGCGTGGGCCGATGGCCTGGCCATCACCGCCCCGCTGGGGCGCTCGGTGACGGTGCCGGGAGCGCACACGTTCCCGTTCCAGAACGGCGGCCTGACGGCGGCGCTGATCGCCGAGGCGGCCAGGACGGCCGGCCCTCACCCGCCCATGCGGCCCTCCTCCTGGCGCCCGGAGTCGCCGGCCATCGTGCTGCCGTAGTCCTCCACCACGCCCTGACCGGCCGCCCCGGGCGTGTAGTAGCGGCGCAGCCAGGCGGCCAGCCCGTCCAGTCCGGGCAGCAGCACCCGCTCGGTGACGCCGGCCTGGTCCAGCCGGTCCCTGATCTGTGCCTTGATCTTGGCCGGCAGCAGCCAGCCCCGCCACAGCTCCGGATGCCCGGCCAGCCACTCCTGCACCTGGTAGGCCGGGGACGAGGTGACCGACAGCACCGACGACTGGTTGACCACCCGCTCGTCCAGCGACGGCGGCTCGAAGAACGCCAGGAACGGCCGGTCCCCGCCCAGTTCGTCGAACCCCGTCAGGTCGTGGGCGGCGCTGGCGAGCATCTCGGTGGTGAACACCAGCGCGCCCTCCCGGTCCAGTTCCTCGCGGAGCGGGCCGGGCAGCAGCCGGTGCGCGCGCTCGCAGTCGACGGCCAGCAGCGCCCCGTCGTCCTCCGGCCAGGACGCGGTGGCGAAGTGCAGCGCCACCAGCGGCGAGAACGTCCAGTCCAGCAGCCGGGTGGGCAGCCCGTGGTGCTGGCCGAGCGCCAGCCAGTCCCAGACGGTCTCCCCCGGCGTGGCGCGGTGGGCGTACTTGCGGAAGTTGCGCACCAGATGCCGTTCCAGCGCGGCGTAGTCGCCGCGCAGCCGCGACAGGCTGGACACGTGCGAGTAGGCGCTGCGGGCCAGCCCGCGGAAGACCAGCGTGGAATGCGCGTGGCCCGGACTGCGCGGCCGGCTGACCTCACAGATCGCGTCGTCCAGCTCCCGCCACGACGACACCTCGTGCAACCTCATCCCCGCCCCGCTGCCCCGAGGCACCCCGTTCACACCGATGACCTGGGACGATGACCGGCGCTGGGTCATGGGTTCCCTCCGTACGGCGGATCAGGACTTCTCCGCTGCCACGGCGGGGAGCGCTCAAACCGGGGCGGCGCGGCCGTGCCACTCGGTCAGCAGCACCGTGGCGTCGTCCTGGAGATGGCCGTCGTGGTGGTCCAGGACGTCCTTGATGAGCCGGCGCAGCGTCTCGGGCACGGGCAGGTCGGCACACGAATGCCGCAGGATGAAGTCCACGAACCGGACGATCCCGAACTCCTCGCCGCGGTGACGGCCCGCCTCGACGATGCCGTCGGTGTAGAGGAGCAGCCGGTCGCCCGGTTCGAGCTGCTCCTCGCAGATGTCCGCCGGCAGGTCCAGGCCGAGCCCGAGCGGCGGCGACGGCGGGCACTCCAGCATGGTGACCCACCGGCCGCCCCTGATGAGCACGGGCGGGTGGTGGCCGCGGTTCACCCACGACAGCCTGCCGGTGCGCAGGTCGAAGTCGGCCATGACGGCCGTGACGAACCGGGCCGTCTCCCCGAACTCGCGCAGCAGCAGGTTCTCGATGGACGCGCAGGCGGAGGCCAGGTCGGCGCCCTGGCGGCGCAGGTTGCGGCTGGCGGCCATGACCAGGTTGGCGGCCAGGCCGGCGGCCACGTCGTGGCCCATCGCGTCGAAGATGGCCAGGTGGACGGTCTCGTCGCCGAGCGCGTAGTCGAAGGCGTCGCCGCCGATCTCGTAGGCGGGTTCCAGCACGCCGGCGACGGTGACCTCGGCGTTGGCGAAGGTGAGCGGCGGCATCAGGTGCCAGAGCATCTCGGCGGCGACGTTCATCCGCCGGGAACGCACCAGGTGCGTGTACGAGTCGCTGAAGGAGCGCTTGCTGCTCACCAGGAGCGCCAGCAGCCCGGCCAGGCACTGCGCGTCCTCCTCCGCCAGGGCGTCCGGCCCCTCGACGAGGAGACGGAGCACGCCGAGCCGCTCGGCGCCGTTGCGCAGCGGCACCCACCAGCACTCCATGCCGTCCTGCGCGGGCTTGCGCAGGATGCGCACCTCCTGGAAGGCGCGGCCCGCGAAGGTGACGTCGATCCGCAGTTCGCCGGGCGGCTTGTCCTCCAGGTCGTCCGGCGCACCGGTGTGCCCGGCCGGCCCGTCGTGCTCGGCGAGCAGCCGCAGCGTGGTCTGCTGCAGGTCGGTCAGGTAGATCAGGCACTGCCGGATCCCGGCGTCCGGCGCGTGCCGGGCGGCCAGCCGCGGCAGTTCCTCCAGCGAGATCTGCTGGCCGTCGTGCAGCAATCCGCTCAGTGCTCTGTGGACATCCCGAGGGCTGCTCATCGCGGTTCGCCCCCCATTTCACCTTCGTGGATGCTGGCCATTATTCGTCGTCACCGCGGCCGGCCGGTCCAAGGCCACGCCAAACATCGGCAAACGCGGGACGCGCCGGCGTCCCGCGTTCGCCTGATGGCCGCTACCGCGTCACAGGACGGCGCCCGTGCCCTCCCGGGCCCGCTTGACCTTGGGCTGCGGCGGCTCCGGCGGCGGCTGCCGGTCGAACCGGCCGAGCGTGATGGCCAGCGGACCGGCCACGAACGACGACGACAGCGTGCCCACCACGATGCCGGTGACCAGGGCGATGGCGAAGTCGCGCAGCGTGTCGCCGCCGAACACCGCCAGCGCCATCAGGATGAACAGCGCGCCCAGGCCGGTGTTGATCGTCCGCGGCATCGTCTGCAGGATCGCGCCGTTCACCGCCTTGGCCAGGGGTTCCTTGCGGTGGATGGCCCACAGCTCCCGGACCCGGTCGAAGACCACCACCTTGTCGTTGACCGAGTAGCCCACGACGGTGAGCATCGCGGCCAGGAACACCCCGTCGATCGGCTTGCCCAGCCAGGCGAACAGCCCGATGACCACCGACACGTCCACCACCAGCGCGGAGACCGCGGCCGTGCCGAACGTCCAGCGGAACCGGAACGCCAGGTAGGCGAGCTGGGCGGCGATCGCCACGCCGAGCGCGATCAGCGCGTTGCGGCGCAGCTCCTCGCCGAGGCTGGGGCCGATGAACTCGTCACGGCTCTTGCTCACCTCGCCGCCGACCTCGCCCAGCGCCTGCTGGATCCGGTTGACGTCGGCGATCTCCAGGCCGCTCGCCCGTACGGAGACGTCCTCCCCGGACGCCTGCACCACCGCGGTCGGGAAGCCCGCGTCCGCCACCGCCTGCCGGGCCGTCTCGGCCGGGACCGGGCGGGACGTGGCGAACTCGACCAGCCGGCCGCCGGTGAACTCGACGCCGAAGTTGAGCCCGCGCGCGAAGAGCCCGGCAAGGGCGACCACGGTCAGCACCCCGGCCAGCGCCAGCCAGAGCTTGCGGTGGGCCATGACCTGCGGGTCGCGCTCGGTCAGCCAGGTCCTGACCCGCCCGACCGAGCCGAGGCCGGACACGCGCGGGCTCACCCGGTCGATGACCAGCGAGGTGAACACGCGGGTGATGAGCATGGCCGACACGAGCGAGGCCAGCACGCCGATGCCGAGCGTGACGCCGAAGCCCTTGACCGGCCCGGACGCCAGCCAGAACAGCAGCCCGGCGGCGATCAGGGTGGTGATGTTGGAGTCGGCGATGGCGCTCCAGGCGTTCTTGAAACCGCGATCCAGCGCCTGGCGCAGGCCCCGTTTGGGCGCGCCCGCATACTCCTCCCTGGCCCGTTCGAATACGAGCACGTTGGCGTCCACGGCCATGCCGATGGCCAGCACGAAGCCGGCCAGGCCGGGCAAGGTCAGGGTGGCCCCCATCGCCACCAGCGCCGCGTACGAGATGAGCCCGTAACAGGCCAGCGCGAGCGCGGCGAGCAGGCCGACCAAGCGGTAGATCACGACGATGAACAGCGTGGTCAGGATCAGGCCGGCCACGGCGGCCTTGGCGCTGGCCTCGATGGCGTCGGAGCCCAGGGTGGGGCCGACCGTGCGCTGCTCGACCATCTCCAGCGGCACGGGCAGCGCGCCGCCCTTGATCAGCACGGCCAGCTCGCGCGCCTCGTCGAGGGTGAAGTCGCCGGTGATGTCGGTGCCGCCGCCGGGGATGCCGGCCCGGCACGCGATGGACGGGTCGAGCTGCGGCGAGGAGATGATCTCGTTGTCGAGCACGATGGCGAGCCGCCTGCGCGGGTCGCCCGCCTGGTAGCAGGCGACGTCGCCGGTGAGCTTGCGCCAGGCGTCGGCGTCGCGGAACTGGACGCTCACCCACCAGCCGGGGCCCTGCTGGGGGTCGCTGCGCTCGGCCGCGTCCTGGACGCCGTCGCCGCTGATGGCGGACGGGCCGAGCTTGAGTCGCTGCCCGCTCTCGTCGGGCAGGATCTTGACGTCCTTGGAGTCCTTCTCGCCCTCCTCGGCCACGCCCTGGACGGCGTGGAAGGACAGCTGGGCGGTCTTGCCGATGGTGTCGGCCGCCTGCTGCGGGTCGAGCACACCGGGCAGCTCGACGATGATCCGCCGCTCGCCGGAGCGGACCAGGGTGGGGTCGACGACCCCGAGCGCGTCCGCCCGCCGGCGGAGCACGTCCAGGGCGCGGTCGGTGGACTCGGAGTCGGCCTTGACCGTGGGCGAGTCGCGGGTCTCGAACACGAGCTGGGTGCCGCCGCGCAGGTCGAGGCCGAGGCGCGGCGCCATGGTGAACGCGAGGACCAATGAGGTCGCGATGACGGCGAACGCCGCCAGAGCGCGCCAGAGCGGCGCACGTGACATGGAAGCCTCCACGGCTTTCAGGAAGAAGACTGATCAGGTGATCTCAGAGCGCCGTGGAGGACGGTGGCGCGCGGGCGGGAGTGGTCTCGTGGCAGGCGGCGGCGAAGCCGAGGCCGCCGTGCGGGCGCGTGGCGGCGGCCCGGGGCAGCGACGGGCGCGGCACGCCGGGCGGGAGCAGGGCGGTGCCGCCGGTCGTCTCGTGGGAGAACGTCAGCGCGTGCGCGGTCGACGGCGGGAGCGGCGACTTGCGCGCGCCCGGATGCTGGCCGCCCGGCTGGCCCTGCGGGTTCGCCTCGTGGGCGGTGACGGCGTGCAGGACCTGCGCGTGCCCGGCGGCGGGCAGGAACCACGCCAGCACGAGGAGCAGCGCGGCGGGCACCCTGGTGCGCACGGCTCCTCCTCGTCGTCGCTGCGGTGGGACCGCGGTGTCAGCATGGCACGGTGGCCGCTGGGTCGGCGCGGTTCGGGCGCGCTGGGCGCGCGGTGTCGACCCCCTCACCGTAGCCTGCCGGGGATCCGCCCGGAGCCCTCCTTTGACGGCCGCTTCCCCGTCCCGGCCCGGGATTTGGCCCGCCACCCCGATCAAGCCGCCTCGGCAGGTGCCTCCCCGCCCCGATCGAGCCGCCCCGCCCGGGACTTCACGCGCCACCCTGATCAGGCCGCTTCGGCCGGTGCTTCCACCAGGAAAGTGAGCTATGGTCGGCCTCATGGCGACCCGGAGCTTCACGCGTGGCTCCACCCCGTTTCTCGCGGTGGTGGGCCTGCTGCTGCTTGCCCTGGTCATGGTCGCCTCCACGCCCCGCTGGGCCGGCGTTCCCGCGGTGCAGCAGCGCTCCCAGACGGTCGGCGTGATGACGCCAGGGTCGGAGGTGTCGACGGTGTCGACGCTGCCGTCCCTGCAAGTGAGGGCCGAGCACCTGCCCCGTCTGTGGCCGGCCCGCCAGCGCGCCGAGGCCGTGCCCGCCAGGCCCGCCCTGGCCTGGCCGGAAGCGGGGTCGGCCGCCATCCGCGGCCCTCAGCAGCCCGGTCATCGCGCGGCGGGGTCGCGCAGTCCCCCGCTCGCCTAGAGATCCTCCCTCCCCGTGCCGTCGCGGCGCGGGGCCTCCCCGGTGTCCCCGCCGGATCTCTCAGGCTAGGAGCGATGCCTCATGGCTTCATTGCAGACACTCATGCAGGACTATGACCAGCACCTGGCGCGGCTCGAGGAGCTGCGCGGCCTGCTGGAGGAGCGGCTCGCCGCCGCCGGCGCCGACCTGGCGGCCGCGGTCGCCGCGGGGTCCGCGACGCTGGCCGCGCTCGCGCACCGGCAGAGCACCGCGATCGAGGCGGCGCTCGCCCGGATGGATCGCGGCCTGTACGGCACCTGCCTGCGCTGCGGCGCCTTCATCCCGTACGGGGTGCTGCTGCGCGTCCCTCACCAGCAGCTCTGTCCGGGGTGCCAGCACACCGGTGAGATCCCGGCGCCACGGACCACCCCTCAGACGACCCCCCAGACGCAGCGCACGACGCCCGCGGGAGTCGCCGCGACGGACCGGCCCGAGGCGGCCGTCCCGCCGGGGCGCGGTGAAGGGATCGAGGCGGGGAACGTGCCGTGACCGCGAACGGCCGCGTCCCCTGGCTTGACGGCAGGGCCGCGGTCGATCTCGGCACCGCCCGGGTCCGCCTCATCGGGCTGGGTCATCCGTCGATCGTCGACGAGCCCTCCGCCGTGCCCGGCGGCGCCCGGCCGGTCAGGCACGGCCTGGTCGCCGACGCCGCCGCCTGCGCGCGGCTGGTGAGCCGGATGCTGGGCGCCGCCCCGCCAGGCGGCGCGGCGGCGACCGGCCAGGTGCTCGTGGGCGTCCCGGTGAGCGCCTCGGCCGCCGAGCGGGCCACGGTCCGCGGCATCGTGCAGCGGGCGGCCGGCTGCCCGGCGTCCGTGGTGGAGGAGCCGCTGGCCGCGGCGCTCGGCAGCGGGCTCGACATCACCGACCCGCGCCCGCAGCTCCTGGTGGACGTCGGCGCGGGCATCGTCGAGGCCGTGGTCATCAGGGACGCCGCCGTCACCGACGCCGTCGCCGTGCAACTGCCCGAAAGCGAACCCGGCGGCGGGCCCCACGGTGGGCCCGGTGCGCTGCCCGGGCATGTGCGCGACCGCGTCGCCGACATGACGGCGGAGCTCCTGGGCCGCCTGCCGGCCCCGCTGCGCCCCGCCGCGCGCGAGCGCGGGCTGGTGCTCACCGGCGGCGGCGCGGCGGAGCCCGGGCTGGCCGGGCTGCTGTGCTCCCGGCTCGGGCTGACGGTGACCTGCGCGACCGAGCCGGCGCACGCGACCGTGCGCGGGCTGGCACGGCTGTGCCTGCCGCCGCTGGCGGCGCTGCTCGCCCTTCCGACGGCCTGACGCCGTCCCCCTCCCCCAGCGACAGACCATTCTTCTCTTCTTAAGGACGTATCCATGACTCAGCACGACGAGCGGGTAAGGCTCAGCGAGATCCAGGTCCAGACCATCACCGAGAACCTGCAGGGCCAGCTCATGTGGCGCGCCTCGAGGCTGGACGAGCTCCGGGCGCTGGTGGAGGGAGGCGGCGGCACGGACGACGGCTCCAAGCAGAGCGTGCTCGCCGACCTGGCCGCCACCGAGCGGACCATCGCCGAGATCCGCGGCAGCCTGGACCGGCTGGCGGACGGCAGCTACGGCTACTGCGTCGACTGCGGCACCGCCGTCCCGTTCGAGCGGTTGAAGATCAGGCCGCTGACCCGGCACTGCGTGCCGTGCCTCCAGCGTCACGAGGCCCGCTGATGCCTTGCGTGCGGGGCTGAGAAGCTCCCGCCGCGTGCCCTGGCCGCGCGCCCTTGCCCGGGCACGCGGCCAGGAAGGCTTACGATGGGGGAAACGCATGGCCATGCGATCGCCGGGCGATCGGCCGTGCTTGCCATGCCACGACACCGGTGTTTCCATGGCCGGGTAGATCACGCACGCTCGGGGAGGACTGTGCTGGGAGCGCGAGTCGAGACTGCGCGGCGGCTGGGCGAGGGTCTCCGGTGAGATCGCAGGTGGTGCTGCGCTACCTGCCGTTCGCCGTCCTGCTCGCGGTGTCGGTGACCGACCTGCTCGCCGGCCCCGACCTGGGTTTTCTCCCGCTGCTCACGCTCGGCCCGACGTTCGCCTCGGTGTACGGGAGCGTGCGCAGGACCGCGTTCGTGGGCGTGGCCGCGCTGGCGCTCTGCGTGCCGCTCGCTCAATACCAGGGCGTGCTGCTGACCCGCCAGCACAACATCACCATCGCCACGATCGCGGGCATCACCGCGGCCAGCATGATCGTCAGCGGGCTGCGGCTGCGCCGCGAGCGCGAGCTGGCCAACGTGCGGCTGGTGGCCGAGGCCGCCCAGCGGGTGCTGCTGCGGCCGGTGCCGCGCCGGGCCGCCGACCTGCGGATCGCGCTGTCGTACACGTCGGCGGCGGCGGAGGCGCAGATCGGCGGTGACCTGTACGAGGTGGTCACGACGCCCCACGGGGTGCGGCTGCTGATCGGCGACGTGCAGGGCAAAGGGCTGACCGCGGTGGAGACGGCCGCGTGGGTGCTGGGCGCCTTCCGTGAGGCCGCGTACGACATGAGCGAGCTGAGCGAGGTGGGCGAGCGGCTGGAGGCCAGCCTGAGCCGCCACCTGAGCGGGGAGACGTTCGTGACGGCGATCCTGGCCGAGGTGCACGACGAGGAGATCTCGCTGCTCAACTTCGGCCACCCGGCGCCGCTGCTGATCCGCACCGAGGGCAAGATCTTCCCGGTCGAGCCGCCGGAGGAGAGCCTGCCGCTGGGGCTGGCCTCGCTGGCGGCCGACCGGCCCAAGCCGCACCGGGTGGCGTTCGGGGTGGGCGACCAGATCCTGCTGTTCACCGACGGGGTGATCGAGGCGCGCGACCACGGCGGCGCTTTCTACCCCCTGACCGACCGCACCGAGCTGCTGCAGACCGGTGACCCGCAGGAGGCCCTCGACGCGCTGCGGGCCGACCTGATCACGCATGTCGGCGGCCCGCTGCCCGACGACGCCGCGATGCTCCTGCTGCGCCGCTACCTGTGAGAGCCGGTCAGCCCTTCGCCTCGGCCACCTGGCTCTTGGGCGGAGCGGTGATGCGCACCTTGCTGCCCCAGCCGGTGTAGCGGGTCTCGACGCTGATCTTGTCGTCGCCGACCAGGCTCTCCACCCAGTGCTCCGAGGCGAGGTGGGTGGCGACGAGCTTCTGGGGGAGGTTGTTCGCGCCCAGCGTGAGCCGGTACTCCAGGGTGGCCGGCTTCTTCGGCGCGACCAGCGTGTTGAGCCGGAACCAGGGAGAGATCTTCCACAGCTTGCTCTCGCTGATCTTGCCGGTGTAGGTGCGTCCCGACTTCTTGCCGGAGGAGATCAGCGCCTTGAGCGTGGCCGGCTCGGCGGCGTTGATCGTCTGAGCGTAGGAGCCGGTCATCCCGAAGAAGGGCGTGCGGCGGAGTCCCATCCACGTCTTGCCGCCCTTGAGCGTCCACCGGTCGCTCTTGAGGTAGACCTTCTTGCCGACGTAGATGACGCGCTCCTCGCCCAGCTGATGAGAGAGGCTGTTGAAGACGCTGCCCTGGTGGTCGGTGTAGGAGGCGCTCAGGTCGGCGGCGGCGACGCCCTTCTTGTCCAGGAGCAGCTTCCCGCTGCGGCGCAGAAACGTCGTCTTTCCTGACATGTCAATGTACGAGGTGGCGTCGGTGAACTTCAGCCCCGTGCCCTTGGCCAGCCTCTTCTGCAGGACCTTGACCGGGTCGGCGGGGGCGGACGCGTGAGCGGGGGCGGCGGTCAGGAGGGCGGCTGCCATGAGGGCGACAGGGCCCGCCAGCGCGGCGATGACACGCTTCATCGGAATCCTTCATGATCGGTAAGAGATCCCGGCATCGTCGCAGACGATCATCACGGGGACGTCTCGGATCTGTGTGAAACGATCGGCTGAGCGTTGTCCCCTCCCACCCAAGAAAGACGCGCATGGAGCCTGCCATCCACCACTTCAGGGCCGCCGGGGTCTCCGTGGTGATCGAGTGTCCCGCCGACGCCCTGCCCGCGATCCTGCACTGGGGTCCCGACCTGGGCCCGCTCGACGACCGGGCGCTGGCCGCGCTCGCCGCCTCGCTGCGCCCCCGTCTCGACATGACCTCCGACGTCCCCGTCCGCACCGGCCTGGTCCCCGAGGCGCGCACCGGCTGGACCGGCCTGCCCGGCCTGCAGGGCCACCATGCCGGGCGCGACTGGTCGCCCGCGTTCACCGACGTCACGTACGAGCTGCGGCAGGACGGCGACGTGCGGGCGCTCACCGCGCGGGCCGCCGACCCGCGGGCCCGGCTCGCGCTGTCGCTCACCGTGGAGCTGCACCCGTCGGGGCTGCTGCGCGCCCGCGCCGGGCTGCGCAACGACCATGACGTCCCGTACACGCTGGAGGCTCTTCAGCTGGCGCTGCCGGTGCCCGGCGTCGCCACCGACCTGCTGGACCTGGCCGGGCGCTGGTCCAAGGAACGCGTCCCGCAGCGGCGGCCGATCACCGTCGGCACCCATCTGCGCGAGGGCCGCCACGGCCGCACCGGCGCCGACGCCGCGACCGTGCTGTTCGCCACCACCTCTGATGTGGGCTTCGGGCGCGGTGAGGCGTGGGGCGTGCACGTGGCGCACAGCGGCAACCACCGCGCCTACGCCGAACGCGTCCACACCGGCCGCACCCACCTGGGCGGCGGCGAACTGCTGCTGCCCGGCGAGGTCACGCTCACCGAGGGCGAGGCGTACGAGGGGCCGTGGGTGTACGCCGCGTACGGGCGCGGGCTCGACGAGGCCGCGCACCGCTTCCACGCGTTCCTGCGGGCCCGGCCGTCCCACCCGCGGACCCCGCGGCCGGTGGTGCTCAACACCTGGGAGGCCGTCTACTTCGACCACGACCTGGGCCGGCTGCTGGAGCTGGCCGACCGGGCGGCCCGGGCCGGGGTGGAGCGGTTCGTGCTGGACGACGGCTGGTTCCGTGGCCGGCGCGACGACCGGGCCGGGCTCGGCGACTGGTACGTCGACCCGGAGGTGTGGCCGCGCGGGCTCAAGCCGCTGGTGGAGCGAGTGCGGGCGCACGGCATGCAGTTCGGGCTCTGGTTCGAGCCGGAGATGGTCAACCCGGACTCCGACCTCGCCCGCGCCCACCCCGAGTGGATCATGGGGGCCGGTGACCGGCTGCCGCCGACCACCCGTCACCAGCAGGTGCTCAACATCGCGCACCCGGACGCGTACGCCTACGTCAAGGAGCGGCTGCTGGCCCTGATCGGCGAGTACGACATCGACTACGTCAAATGGGACCACAACCGCGACCTGGTCGACGCGGGCTGGGCCGCCACCGGCAGGGCGGCGGTGCACGAGCAGACCCGGGCCCTCTACCGGCTGCTGGCCGAGATCCGGGCCGCGCGCCCCGGGCTGGAGATCGAGTCCTGCTCGTCCGGCGGCGCCCGGGTCGACCTGGGCATCCTGGAGCACACCGACCGGGTGTGGGCGAGCGACTGCATCGACTCGGTGGAGCGGCAGCAGATCATGCGCTGGACCGGGCAGCTGCTGCCGCCCGAGCTGATCGGCAGCCACGTCGGCGCGCCCCGGTCGCACACCACCGGCCGCGTGCACCGCCTGCGGTTCCGCGCGGTCACCGCGTTCTTCGGCCATTTCGGGCTGGAGTGGGACCTCACCGGGCTGACCGAGGCGGAGCTGGAGGACGTGGCCGGCTGGATCGCGCTGCACAAGCGGCACCGGGCGCTGCTGCACGGCGGGACGACGGTGCGCCTCGACGACGTGCCCGAGGGGTTCCAGGCGCACGGCGTGGTGGCCGCCGACCGCTCCGAGGCGATCTTCGCCGTCGCCCTGCTGGAACGGCCGGTCACCTGGCCGCCCGGCCTGCTGCGGCTGCCGGGTCTCGACCCGGACGCCTCCTACCTCGTCCGCCCGCTGACGCCGGTGCGCTCTCGGCACCGGGACGGCGAACCGGCCTGGGTGACCGGCGACCACGTGCTCACCGGGCGGACGCTGGCCGTCTCCGGGATCGGGATCCCGGCGCTGTCGCCGGACGACGCGGTGCTGGCGCACCTCACCCGGGCGTGAGCGGGCCGGTCGCTCACCTGAACGGTAGGGGTTGGCTGCTAGGCGGGTGTGAGCGGGCCGTCCTCCAGCGAGGAGGCAAGTAGGACTTCCCCGGTCAGCCGGGCAGCGCGCGGAACACGGTCCCGGCGCCCGACAGCGTGATCTCCGGGACGCTCGCGGGGACGAACGCCGACTCCCCGGGGTCCAGGGCGAGCCCGTCCGCCTCCACGTGGCCGCCGGTGCACAGCAGGATCTGCGGCACCCCGCCCGGCGCCGTGTGGACGGCGCCCTCGGCGAGGTCGTGGCGGGCCAGGGCGAACTCGGTGACCGGCGGGCGGTAATCGTGCCGTCCGCCCTCGCCGGAGGGCAGCACGCGGTGCGGAGGGGCCGGGGTGAAGTCGACGACCCGCATCAGCTCGGGCACGTCGCGGTGCTTGCCGGTCAGGCCGCAGCGCAGGACGTTGTCGGAGTTGACCATGATCTCGACGGCGACGCCGCCGAGGTAGGCGTGCGGCACCCCCGCGCCGAGGAACACCGCCTCGCCGGGCTGGAGCCGTACGTCATTGAGCAGGAGCGCGGCGGTCACCCCTGGATCCCCGGGGAAGGCCCGCGCCAGACCGGCGTGGACGCCGAGCACCCGGGCGGTGTCCGGCGGATCCCCCGCCCCCGATTCGGGGCTGTGTGACTTGAGGAGGGCGCGTTCGACGGCCTCGCGGGTGGCCTTGGCGGCGTCGCCGAGCATGTCGCTGAACACCTCGCGCAGCGCCTCCCCCGCCGGTCGGGTGCGCAGCGTCTCGACCCAGCCCCCCGCCTCGGCGACGCCCAGGCTCTCCAGCAGGCCGGCGGCCTCGCCCGGCGCGCGGAAGCCGCACAGACCGTGGAACGGCGTGAGCGCGCACACCATCTCCGGCTTGGGGAACGGGTCGCGGTAGGTGCGCGCCGGGTCGTCGACCGGCACCCCGGCGGCCTCCTCGCGGGCGAAGCCGGCCCGCGCCTGCTCCGCCGTCGGATGCACCTGCAGCGAGAGCGGCCCCGCCACGGCCAGCACCTTGAGCAGATAAGGCAGGCCGGGCCCGGACGCCCCGAGCATGCCCTCGGGGTCGCGGGCGATCAGCTCGGTGAGCGGGACGCCGCCGGCCGTGGCGGGCGCGGCCGGGTGGGCGCCCATCCACATCTCGGCCTGCGGCGCGCCCGTCGCGGGGGTGCCGAACAACTCGGGGAAGGCGGTCGGCGACCCCCACGCGTAGGACTGGATGACCGGCGTAAGCCGCATCGGTGCCGTCACGGCTTGAGCTCCTCGAAGTCGGGGCCGTCGAGACGCCACCAGTGTAGGGATGATCGTCAGCGGTCCACGTGCAGCCTGCCGAACTCCACCAGCGGTGCGCTGCCGGCGAAGTTCCGGTCCACCTCGGCCCGCTCGGCCGCGCTCGGGTACGCGTTCGTGCAGCTCGTCGGGGCGCTGGAGCCGGACATCAGGTCGGTGCAGCGGCCGGTGCGCCGGTCGGGCAGGCCGAGGATGTGGCCGATCTCGTGGGCGGCGATGCGGACCGGGTGGTAGCCCTGGTTCACGGCCTGCCGGCCCATCCAGATGCGGCCGCGGCCCAGGCTGGTGGGCAGGGCGCGGGGCCAGCCGTCGTCGGCGACGACGACGAAGTCGGCGGGCGTGCCCGCGACCAGCCGGACGTTCACCACGCTGGCGTTCCAGATCTGCGCGGCCTGGTCGACCGCGCCGCGGAACTCCGCGGCCCGGCCGGCGTCGTACCGCAGGACCCTGACCAGGGCGGTGGCCTGCGCCGGTGCGGTGGCCAGCAGGAAGGCCAGGGTGAGGACGAGAGAGAGCGCGAGACGGAGGGGTCGGGGCATCGTGTCTCCTCGGACAGTGGGGGGTGCTGTCACGGTAGGCGCGACAGCCCTGTCCGGGTATAAGGCACTTTGCCCCTATTACAGCGGTATGGTCAGCGGTCACCCCGGTAGTCGGCGGCGACGCCGATGAGCGAGATCAGACCGGAGGCGAACTCCATGGCCTCCGCGTGCCCCTCGGGGAACGGCGGCTGGAAGCCGACGCCCTCCCAGGCCCCGGTCTGCGGGTTCCACAGGTCGCTGCCGACCTCGAAGTCCCACCCGTAGACGCCGTAGTCGTACCAGAGCTCGTCGGCGGAGTTGCCCGCGGCCGAATAGAGCACGTCGGTGACCGGCCCGGTCTGCTGCGGCCAGGTGACGGTGCCCCGCTCGGCGGCGATCCCCTCCAGGATGGTGCGGGCCGAGCGCAGGAAGTACGCCTCCTCCTGGCGGCTGGGCCTGGGCAGCGTCACACGGCCGTCGAGCTTGTACGCGCCGGGCGGCCACATGAAGTAGCCGCCGTAGCTGTGCACGTTGAGCGCGAACCGGATGTTCGGGTACGTCTGAGCCAGCCAGATCACGTTGCGGCTCTCCGGCTCGGAATGCTCGGCCGGTCCGGCGAAGGTGCCGCTCTGGCAGTTGGCCGAGGCGCCGAAGTAGCCGTCGAACAGCGAGCCGACCGCGTAGTTGCGGTTCACGTCCACGCCCCAGGTGTTGCGCAGCGCCGGGTCGGCCTGCTGGGCCGGACAGTGGTTCGTCATGTTCTTGCGCTGGGCGTTGAAGTCGTAGAAGGAGTAGTTGGCGCCGTCCGGGTTCACCGTCGGGACGATGAAGATGTCCGTACGCTCCAGCAGCTTCCTGGTGGCCGGGTCGCGCGGGTAGTTGCGCAGCAGCCGCTCGGCCGCCTCGATCGTGACCAGCGGCGTCACCCACTCCCTGGCGTGCTCCTGGGCGTAGGCGAGCACCCCGGTGCGCGAGCCGTCCCGGCGCGTGCCGATGCGCAGCGCCAGCACCCGCCACGGCTGCCGCGACACGTCCGCGGGCGCGCTCAGGAAGTCGTCGAGCTGGGTGAGCGGCGCCGGGGCCATGACGCCGGCGCCCGGGTCGCCCCGGTACGTGGCCGCGGTCACCGGGCTGCCGGGCGCCGCCGTGAGCGCGGCGGCGACCTGGGCGGCGGTGCTCGACAGCGCGCCGGAGCCGTCGGTGGCCAGGCTCACCCTGATCTGCTTGCCGTCCACGACCACCTCGAGCGGCCGGTCCGCCGCTCCCGGATCGACCAGCTCGACGGCCAGGTCCTCGCCGCCTTCCGACCCGTACGCGCGCGACGTCACCACGACGGCCGCGCCGGGCGGGGCGCCGACGACGGCCTGGGCGTGCCGCCGGTAGCCGTTGGTCAGGTTGGGCAGCTCGATGACGTCGGTGAGGCGGGGGAAGCGCCGGTGCAGGTCCCTGACCCGCTCGTTGAGCTGCGTGGGCGGCATGTACTGGGTGACGAAGTCCTTCTGGTACCCCGGCCGGTTGCGGTCGGGCCGCTCCCCGTCGGGCCACTCCGCGACCTTCGCCTCCGCCTTGCCGCCGGCCGCCGAGGTGATGGTGATCCGCTGCGGCCGCTCACCGGTGGGCGCCGGGGTGCTGAACTGGTGGCCCAGGTAGGCGCCGGCGTCCACGTACGGGACCATCTGGACCTGGCCGGTGACGCCGCCCCTGCCCCGCCAGGTGACGGTGAGCGCGGCGTCGGGGCCCGCGCTGCTGGACGCCTCGACCGACAGGAAGTAGCCGTCGCGGGACTCGAACCACACCGCCCGCTCGACCACGATGCGATCCTTGACGCCGCCGCCCTTGCGCGCGGGCGCCGGGGTGCCGGTGGCCGGGGTCGCGCCCAGCGAGCGCAGCTCGGCCAGCCTGCTGGCGGTCACCACGGCGTCGACGTGGATGCTGCCGTCGGCCTGCGGCCGCACCCGGCCGGTCAGGTCGGCGCCGGAACCCACCAGCCGCTCCAACCCGGCCCGGTCGGGCACCGACAACGTCACCAGCGAGGCCGGCTCGGGATCGGTGGGCCCGGCCACGGCCGGGATCGACGGTTCGGCGGCCACGAAGGTCGTGAGCACCATCACCAGGACAACTGCGGACGCCCGCAAGGCACGCATCGGCTCCTCCGGATGGTCGCCGTATGGCCGCCATTGAAGGCCGAACCGCCGGCCCCGACAAGACCCAAGCTTCGGCGGTGCGCACAGGTCCACCGACCTGGACGCGGGCCGGCGGGTCGGCCGGTGGTGAAAGACGCCTCACAGCCCGTCCAGCGTCCCGGTGTCCTGCGGCGCCGCAGGCACTCCCGCGCGGCGCCGTTCCCATCGGATGAACCGTGAGGATGCCGGCCTGTTCAACGCCACGGCCGCGTTCGCCGCGAGAGAGGGTCAGCCGGCGGCCGGGGCGGTGGAGCCGCGGACGACGAGTTCGGTGGCGAGTTCGATGTGGTGGGAGTCGATGCGTTCGCCGGCGGCCAGGCGGAGGGCGCGGCGCAGGGCGACGCCGCCCATCTCGCGGAGCGGCTGCCGGACGGTGGTCAGGGGCGGTGAGGCCATCCGGGCGATCTGGGTGTCGTCGAAGCCGACGACGCTGAGGTCCTCGGGGACGCGCAGCCCGCGCGCCCGCGCGGCCTCCATCACGCCGAACGCGGTCTCGTCGCAGCCGGCGAAGACGGCGGTCGGCGGTTCGGGCAGGGCGAGGAAGCAGGCCCCGGCCTCGACGCCGTCGCCGTAGCGGAACCGGCGGTGCTGGATGTACTCCTGCCGCACCGGCGCTCCCTCGGCCTCCATGGCGGCGCGGTAGCCGTGCAGCCGCGCCTGGTTGCACGCCGCCGTGGCGGGGCCGCCCAGATAGGCGATGCGCCGGTGGCCGAGGGAGAGCAGGTGCTGGGTGGCGGCCAGCCCGCCGGCGAAGTTGGTCGACCCGACGCTGGTCACGCGGGTGCGCGGCAGGTTGAGCGGGTCGATCACCACCAGGGGCAGCCCGGCCTCGGCCAGGGCGGCGAGCTGGGCGGCGGTCAGCTCGCTGGTGACGGCGACCAGCGCGCGCCGGCCGGTGGCCACGAGATCCCTGGCCCACTTGCTGGTGCGCTCCGAGCCCTTGCGGATGCTGATCACGACCGAGACGCCCAGTTCGCCGCCGGCCCGCACCGCACCCTGGATGATCTCACTGGAGTACGCGTTCAGGTCGGCGTCGAACTGCAGCTCGACGGTGCTCGCCGCCTCGGGTCGCCGGGGCGGCGGGGCCACGTAGTCGTGCTGCCGCAGCGCCGACAGCACGAGGGAGCGGGTCGCCGGGGCGACGTCGCTGCGGCCGTTGAGCACCTTCGAGACGGTCGCCACCGACACGCCGGCGGCGGCCGCGATGGTGGCCAGCGTGGCGCGCTTGGCCGGCATGGCTAGACGCGCTCCGCCGCCGGGTGCACGTCCACCGGTGTGTGCAGCCGCCGATCGTGGCCGACGACCCGCAGCGGCCCGGTGAGCCGGACGGTGCCGGCGCACGGCAGGTCGCGTGCGGAGGTGCCGACGAGCACCTCGATGTCGCCGGGTTCGACGATCCGCTTCAGGTCGCGGCCGGTGAACGCGGTGCGGTCGGCGTGTACCTGGAAGCGCACGTCGGCGGCCTCGCCCGGCTCCAGGCTGACCCTGGCGAACCCGGCGAGCTGCCGCACCGGCCGGGTGACCTGGGCGAGCACGTCGTGCAGGTAGAGCTGGACGACCTCGTCGCCGGCGCGCTCGCCGGTGTTGCGGACCCGGACCGTCACGGTGAACTCCCCGTCGGTGGGCACCTCGGTGTCGCTGATGTGGAAGTCTCCGAGCTCGAAGGAGGTGTACGAGGTCCCGTACCCGAAGGGGAAGAGCGGGGTCGGGTCGAGGTTGCTGATGCCGTCGCTGTCGGCGCCGAGCGGCGGTTGCAGGTAGGTGTGCGGCTGGCCGCCGGGGGTGCGCGGGATCTGCACCGGGAGCCTGCCGCCGGGCTGGACGCGGCCGGACAGCACGCCGGCGATGGCCGCGCCGCCCTGCTCGCCGGGCATGAACGCCTGGACGAGCCCGGCCGCTCTGGGCTGGACCTCGCCGAGCGCGTACGGGCGGCCGGAGACGACGACCACCACGACCGGGGTGCCGGTGGCGGCGAGCTCGGCCACCAGGTCCTCCTGGACGCCGGGCAGGCGCAGGTCGTCGGCGTCGCAGCCCTCGCCGGACGTGCCCTGGCCGAACATGCCGGCCAGGTCGCCGACGACGGCCACGCACAGGTCGGCGGCGCGGGCGGCGTCGGCGGCGGCGGCGAACCCGGAGCGGTCCTGCTCGCGCACGTCGCAGCCGCGCTCGTAGGCGATCTCGGCGCCGGGCAGCTCGGCGCGGAGCGCGTCGAGCACGCTCGGCGCGTCGACGCCCAGCCCGAGGCCGGGGTAGCGGGGCAGCACGTGGTTGGGGAAGGCGTAGCAGCCCATGAACGTGCGCGGGTCGTCGGCGCACGGCCCGACGACGGCGATCCGGCCCGGCGCGGCGCGGTCCTCGCCGAGCAGGGGCAGCGCGCTGCCGGCGTCCAGCAGGATGACGGACCGCTCGGCCAGTTCGCGGGCCAGCTCCCGATTGGCCTGCGAGTCCAGCTCGACGGTGGCGGCACCGGCCACGGAGGATTCGGGGGTCCAGCCGGGGTCGAAGAGGCCCAGCTGCACCTTCTGGGTGAGCAGGCGGCGCGCCGCCCGGTCGATCAGCTCCTCGGGCAGCTCGCCGCGGCGCACCCGTTCGGCCAGGTGCTGGCCGAAGCCGAGCGTGTCGGGCAGCTCGACGTCGAGGCCGGCCGTGAGCGCCTGGACTCCCGCCTCCCCGGCGTCGGCGGCGACGAGGTGCATGGTGGCCAGGAACGGGATCGACCAGTAGTCGGAGACGACGGTGCCGGTGAAGCCCCAGTCGCCGCGGAGCACCTCGGTCAGCAACCACGGGTCGGTGGCGGCGGGGACACCGTCGACGTCGGAGTAGGAGTTCATCACCGAGCGGGCGCCGCCCAGCTCGATGGCCGTCTCGAACGGCGGCAGGATCATGTCCATCAGCTCGCGCCGGCCCATCGGCACCGGGCCGTGGTTGCGCGCCGCCCGCGAGGCGGAGTAGCCGGCGAAGTGCTTGAGCGTGGCGATGACGCCCGCGTCCTCCAGGCCGCGCACGTACGCCGAGCCGATCATCGAGACGAGGTACGGGTCCTCGCCCATGGTCTCCTCGACCCGGCCCCAGCGGTAGTCGCGCACCACGTCCAGCACCGGCGCCAGGCCCTGGTGCACGCCGACGGCCCGCATGTCGCCGCCGATCGCGGCGCCCATCCGGGCCACCAGGGCGGGGTCGAACGTGGCGGCCCAGGCGATCGCCGCCGGGTAGACGGTCGCGCCGTAAGTGGTGAAACCGGTCAGGCATTCCTCGTGGACGAGGGCCGGGATGCCGAGCCTGGACTGCTCGATCACCTCACGCTGCAACCGGACCACCTCGGCGGCGCCCTCCGCGGGGGTCACCGGCCGGCTGCCGTGCACCCGGGTCAGGTGCCCGATGCCGCGGCTGACCGCCTCCCGGAACGAGGAGCTGTTCGCGGCGGCGAAGGCGTCCTGCAGCGGGGCCACGTTGCCGGTGCCCCCTTCGTCGGCGTCTCCCCTGTCGGGATCGGGGGCGGGGAGGGGCTCGCCCATGGTGTTGCCCTCCCACCGGCTGCCCAGCTGGGCCACCTTCTCCTCCACCGTCATCTCCGCCAGCAGGGCGTCCACCCGCGCTGCCACCGGAAGCGCCGGATCCTGCCACGCGCGCAGGGCTTGGCCCGCCGCGGACGTCCGATCGAGAGCCGTCATTCAGGTCTCCTTAGAGGCGGCTCTTGCCGCAAAGTTTCGAAACATTTCGGATGCCTGCGGAGGTGGTCTCGTGGGAGCGCTCTCGTCTCCAGATCACCCAGCGTGGCGCCCGTGCGAGCGTATCTCACTCGTTACGCTCTTGCCGAGGGGGAGTTTTCGTGCTGGGAGAGGTTGACACCCCTGCGGCCGAAATCTAGATTGGCGTGCCACGCGGTCGTTTCGAAAATGTTTCGACACTGTGGAGCCGCGGCCCCATCCCCCCGGCGTTCGAGTACGGAGATCAGCGTGGAGTCCAGGACAACGTCTCGCCGCACCTTCCTAGCCATGTCGATGGGCCTGCCCCTGGGGGCCGCGCTCGCCGCCTGCGGCACCTCCGGCCCCGGCAGCACCGGTGGCGGCGGTGCCAGCGGTGGCGGTGGCGCGAAGGCCAGCTACTGGTTCTTGTCGACCGAGCCGCAGGAGGGGGTGCGCCGGCGCACCGCCGAACGGTTCAACCAGGCCAACCCGAACGGCCAGCTCGAGTTCACCACCTTCCAGAACGACGCGTTCAAGACGAAGATCAAGACCGCGATCGGCGCGGGCGAGGCGCCCACCATCATCTGGGGCTGGGGCGGCGGCGGCCTGCGCAGCTACGTGCAGGCGGGCCAGGTCGAGGACCTCACCTCGTGGTTCGACGAGAACGCGGCCGTCAAGGACAAGCTGTTCCCCTCGTCCTTCGGCGCCGCGACGGTCGACGGCAAGGTCTACGCGATGCCCTGCGAGACGATGCAGCCGATCGTCCTGTACTACGACAAGCGGGCCTTCGAGAAGATCGGCGCCGAGCCGCCCCAGTCGTGGGGCGACATCATGGACCTGGTGCCCAAGTTCAACGCCAAGGGCATCGCGCCGTTCTCGCTGGGCGGGCAGTCGCGCTGGACCAACATGATGTGGCTGGAGTTCCTCTTCGACCGCATGGGCGGCCCCGAGGTGTTCCAGGCCGTGTTCGACGCCGAGAAGGACGCCTGGAACAACCCCGTCGCCATCGACGCGCTGACCAAGATGCAGGACCTGATCAAGGCCGACGGCTTCATCAAGGGCTTCTCCTCGATCACCGCCGACTCCAACGCCGACCAGGCGCTGCTCTACACCGGCAAGGCCGCGATGATGCTCCACGGCGGCTGGACCTACGGCAGCATGAAGCAGGACGGTGGCGACTTCGTCTCCGGCGGTAACCTCGGCTACATGAACTTCCCGCCCATCGACGGCGGCAAGGGCGACCCCGGCAACACCGTCGGCAACCCCGGCCAGTACATGTCGATCTCCTCCAAGGCCACGGCCGAGCAGAAGGAGATCGCCAAGAAGTTCTTCTCCACCGAGCTCATCAGCGACAAGTCGGCCGAGGAGTGGGTGTCGACCGGCGCGGTCCCCGTCATCAAGGGCTCGGAGAAGTTCTTCACCAACTCCGAGGACGCCGACTTCCTCAACTTCGTCGTCGGCATCGCCAACAACGCCAAGGTGTTCCAGCAGTCGTGGGACCAGGCGCTCAGCCCGACCGCCGCCGAGGTGCTGCTCGACAACATCGCCAAGCTGTTCCAGCTGTCGATCGGGCCGCAGGAGTTCGCCACCAACATGAACGCGGTCATCGGCAAGTGAGCACGATCGTCACCGTTCCACCCGCAGGGAAACCGTCTGCCGCCACCCGCGTGCGCGGCAGCGGTGCCCTCGCGTGGCTGGCGGTCCCCGCCCTGCTCGTCTTCGTGGGCTTCGGCGTGATCCCCCTGCTCGGGGTGCTGGCGTTGAGCTTCACCACGTGGGACGGCCTCAGCCCGGAGATCTCCTTCAGCGGGCTGACGAGCTGGAGCGCGGTGCTGAGCGATCCGGGGCTGCCGCACGCCCTGTGGGTGACGTTCCTGATCATGGCCCTGTCGTGGCTGGTCCAGACGCCGGCCAGCATCCTCATCGGGGTCTTCCTGGCCGGGCAGCAGCGCTACCGCGCGCTGCTCGCGGTGCTCTACTTCATCCCGCTGCTGCTCAGCTCGGCCGCGATCGCGATCACGTACAAGGCGCTGCTCGACCCGAACTTCGGTCTCGGCGCCGGTCTCGGCCTGGAGTTCCTGACGCAGGACTGGCTCGGCGAGGGCACGCTCGCCGTCGGGGTCGTGATCTTCATCGTGTCCTGGCAGTTCATCCCGTTCCACTCGCTGCTCTACCAGGGCGGGGTGCGGCAGATCCCGCGCTCCATGTACGAGGCGGCGGAGCTCGACGGCGCGGGGCGGGTGCGGAAGTTCTTCAGCATCACCCTGCCGCAGCTGAAGTACACGATCATCACGTCCTCCACGCTCATGGTGGTCGGCTCGCTGACGCTCTTCGACCTGATCTTCGTGCTGACGGCGGGCGGGCCCGGCGACGCCACCCGCGTGCTGGCGCTCGACATGTACAAGCGGGGCTACCAGGCCAACCTCATGGGCCCGGCCAGCGCCATCGCCGTGATCCTCGTCCTCGTCGGCCTCGCCCTGGCGCTGCTCCTGCGCCGGCTCGGCGGCCGTGACGCCAGCGCCAGCCAGCTCGAGGGGGCCTGACATGGCGACGACGATGACCGACAAGCCCGAACACCTGCTGGCAGGGCCCTCCGGGCGGCGCCGCCGCAGGAGCAGGCCGCGCGAGTCGAAGAACTGGCTCGGCGGCACCATCTCGTGGATCTGGCTGGCGATCGTGATCGTCCCGATCTACTGGGTGATCGTCACCAGCTTCAAGTCGCAGAGCCACTACTACCTGTCGAACCCGATGGCCCCGCCGACCGAGCCGACGCTCGACAACTACCGGCTGGTCATCGAGTCCGACTTCCCGCTCTACTTCCTCAACAGCCTGATCGTCGCCGTCGGCTCGGTGGTCCCGGCGGTGCTGTTCTCGTTCATGGCCGCCTACGCGATCGTGCGGGCCAGCCAGAACCGCTTCCTGAAGTCGGTCAACTGGCTCTTCCTCATGGGACTGGCCATCCCGCTCCAGGCGACGGTCATCCCGATCTACCTGATCATCATCAGGCTCCACCTGTACGACAGCCTGCTGGCGCTGATCCTGCCGTCGATCGCGTTCGCGATCCCGCTGTCGGTGCTGGTGCTGGCCAACTTCATCCGGGACGTGCCGAAGGAGCTGTTCGAGTCGATGCGGCTCGACGGGGCGAGCGAGCAGACCACGCTCTGGCGCCTGGCCTTCCCGCTGACCCGGCCGGCCGTCGTGACGGTGTCGATCTACAACGCGCTGCAGATCTGGAACGGGTTCCTGCTGCCGGTGATCCTGACGCAGAGCCCCGACAAGCGCACGCTGCCGCTGGCGCTCTGGACGTTCCAGGGGCAGTACAGCGTGAACGTGCCCGCGGTGCTCGCCTCCGTGGTGCTGACCACGCTGCCGATCCTGGTCCTGTACGTGGTGGGCCGCCGCCAGCTGCTGAGCGGCCTGACGGCCGGCTTCGGCAAGTGATCTGAGTCCCGTACAGGGGCACAAGTCCTCCCATGGAGGGCGTGTGGGATCTCGTGATCGTGGGCGCCGGGCCCGCCGGTTCAGCGGCGGCGCTCGGCGCCCTGCGGCGGCGGCCCGGCATCCGGGTGCTGGTGCTGGACAAGGCGGGCTTCCCCCGCGACAAGGCATGCGGCGACGGCATCGCCGCCCACGGCCGGGACGAGCTGGCCAGGCTGGGGGTGCCGGGGCTCATCGACGACTACCGGCCGACGCCCCGCCTGACCGTGGTCTCCCCCGGCGGGACCCGGGTGTCGGCGACGGCGGCGCGGCCCAATCACGTGGTGCCGCGCCGGGTGTTCGACGCCCGCCTGGTCGAGGCCGTCCGCGCGGCGGGGGCCGAGGTGCGGCTGCACCGGGTCAGGGAGCTGACGGGCTCGGGGCCGGTGGTCGTGGTCGACGGCCGGATCCGGGCGCGGGTCGTGGTCGCCGCCGACGGGGCCAACTCGGCGGTCCGGCGGCTGATCGGGCTGCCGGTCTCGCCCGACCGGCACACGGCCATCGCGGTGCGCGGGTACGCGGACGTGCCGGACGAGGACGACGTCCAGCTCATCGCCATGCAGCGGGCCGGCTGGCCGGCGTACGCGTGGTCGTTCCCGGTCGGCGACGGCACCGCGAACGTCGGGTTCGGGATGCTGCTGCCCCGGCTGCACGCGACCGGGCTGCCGGGGCGGCGGGTGCTGCACGGCAGGCTCGCGGAGCTGCTGCCCGACCGGCCCGCCCGTGACCTGCGCGCCCACCATCTGCCGCTGTCCACCGGCCGGCCGGCGCCAGGGGCCGGGCGGGTGCTGCTGGCCGGGGACGCGGCCAGCCTGATCAACCCGCTGACCGGCGAGGGGATCTACTACGCGCTGCTGTCGGGGCGGCTGGCCGGGGAGGCGGCCGTCGCCGCGCCCGGCGACCCGCTGCCCGTCTACCGGAAGGCGCTGCGCGGGGCGCTGGGCCGGCATCTGCGGACGACAGACGTGCTGGCCAGGCTGGCGCAGTCGCCGGGGTTCATCGACGCCGCCATCGCCACCGCCGCCCACCGCAAGGAGGTGTTCGACCTGCTGGTGGAGGTGGGACTGGGGGCGGGGACGGTGCCGGCGCCGCTGGCGTACGCGGTGGCCTCACGCTGGCTGCGCGACTCCGTACGCCGGCGCTGAGGACCGGTCGCCGTCAGGACGTGAGGGAGCCGCCTTCGGCCAGCAGGAGGGCGACGTCGACGCCCGCCACGGCGATGGCCGCCAGGAAGGGCAGGCGCGGGCGCCGCCGGGCCGGCAGGATGCCGGCGGCGGCGAGCACCGCGGCCGTGGCCAGCGCCGCCCAGCCCAGCGGGCTCGTACGGGCGAGCGCGGGGAAGACCGGCCCGAAGGCGAGCAGGCAGGTGGCGGCCAGGAGCGGGAGCGGCAGGAGGGCGCGCAGGCGGGCCGGTCCGAGCCGCTGCGGCCAGCCGCGCACGCCCGTCGCCAGGTCGTCGGCCAGGTCCGGCAGCACGTTGGCCAGGTGGGCGCCCACGCCGAGCAGGGCGGCCGCGGCCGTCGCCCACCAGGCGGGCCACGGCTCCCCCGGCAGCCCCAGCGTCACGAACGCGGGCAGCACCCCGAACCCGACCGCGTACGGCGCCCACGACAGCGCGGTCGCCTTCACCCCCAGGTCGTAGGCCCACGCGGCGAGCACCCCGGCGAGATGCGCGGACCCGGCGAGCAGCCCCGAGGCGAGCGAGAGCGGCACACAGCAGACCAGCGCCACCACCGCAGCGACCCGGAGGGCCCTGGGCGTGATCGTGCCGTCGACCACGGGCTTGTCCGTGCGGCCCGCGGCCAGGTCACGGCCGGCGTCGGCCGCGTCGTTGCACCAGCCGATCGACAACTGGCCCGACAGCACCGCGAGCCCCACCAGCAGGCACCCGGCGGCGTCGTGCCCGGCCGCCGCCGCGAGCGCGGTCACCAGAGCGGTGACCGCCACGGTCGGGCCGGGATGGCAGCCGCGCGCCAGCCCCGCGATCATCCGGCGCCGGCCCTCCGTCATGGCCCGATGCTACTCGCGGCCCCGGCGACACGGGCGAATTGACCCGCCTTGACCAGCCGTTCCTCGGGGAAGACGATCCCCCGTGGCTTAGGCGATCATCCTGAGGGGAACCGTGGCATCGACGAGAGTTTTCGGCCGCCCGCCCAGGGGAGCCCTCATTGACCCATATCGCCGCAGTACGCTGCGCCTTCCCTCCGCATCGATACCCTCAGGCCGAGCTGACCGACATGGCGGCCCGGGTCTGCCTGCCGGAGAACGCCGACCGCCGCCTGCTCGACCGGCTGCACCGCAGCGCCCGCGTCGAGCACCGCAACCTGGCCCTGCCGATCGAGGAGTACGAGAAGCTCGACGGCTTCGGCGCCGCCAATGACGCCTACGTGACCACGGCGGTCGAGCTGGGGCTGGAGAGCGTCCGCGCGGCGCTGGACGGCGCCGGTCTGAGCCCGGCGGACGTCGACATGATCATGTTCACGTCGGTGACCGGCATCGCCGTGCCGTCGATCGACGCCCGGCTGGCGGGCGCGCTGGGCCTGCGGCCGGACGTCAAGCGGCTGCCGGTCTTCGGGCTGGGCTGCGTCGCGGGCGCGGCCGGGGTGGCCCGGCTGCACGACTACCTGCGCGGCTGGCCGGACCACGTGGCGGTGCTGCTGTCGGTGGAGCTGTGCTCGCTCACCGTGCAGCGCGGCGACGGCTCGCCCGCCGGGCTGGTCGCGAGCGCGCTCTTCGGCGACGGCGCCGCGGCCGTGGTCGCCTGCGGTGACGGCCGTACGACGAGCGGCCCCACGGTGGTGGCCAGCCGGAGCCATCTCTATCCGGATTCCGAGCACGTCATGGGCTGGCAGGTGAGCGCCGGCGGGCTGCGGGTGGTGCTGGACGCCGGGGTGCCCGAGGTGGTGCGCCGCTACCTGGCCGACGACGTGCACGCCTTCCTCGCCGACCACGGGGTGACGGCGGACGAGGTGTCGGCGTGGGTGTGCCATCCGGGCGGCCCGAAGGTGCTGGAGGCCGTGGCGGAGACGCTCGGCCTGCCGGCCGGCGCGCTCGACGTCACCTGGCGCTCGCTGGCGGCCAACGGCAACCTGTCGTCGGCCTCGGTGCTGCACGTGCTGGGCGAGACGCTCGCGACGCGGCGGCCCGAGCCCGGCACGTGGGGGGTGCTCATCGCGATGGGCCCCGGTTTCTGTTCGGAACTCGTCCTGCTGCGCTGGTGACCCATGGTCTGGTATCTGGTTCTCATCCTGCTGGTCGGCCTGGAGCGGCTGGCCGAACTGGTCGTCTCCAAGCGCAACGCCGCCTGGAGCCTGGCCCGCGGCGGCGTGGAGCACGGCCGCGGCCACTACCCGTGGATGGTGCTGCTGCACACCGCGCTGCTGGCCGGCGCGCCGCTGGAGGTGTGGCTGGCCGGGCGGCCGTTCCTGCCTCTGCTCGGCTGGCCGATGCTCGCCCTCGTGCTGGCCGCCCAGGGGCTGCGCTGGTGGTGCATCACCGCGCTCGGGCCGCGCTGGAACACGAAGGTGATCGTGATACCGGGGCTGCCGCTGGTGACGCGCGGCCCGTACCGGCTTTCCTGGCTGCGTCACCCGAACTACGTGGCGGTGGTCGTGGAGGGGTTCGCGCTGCCGCTGGTGCACACGGCGTGGGTGACGGCGCTGGTGTTCACCGTGCTGAACGCGGCGCTGCTGTCGGTGCGCATCCGCACCGAGAACGCGGCACTCGCCCTGGCCGGGCGGCCCGCCACGTGATCGACGTGCTGGTCGCCGGCGGCGGGCCGGCGGGCCTGGCGACGGCCGTCCACGCGGCGCTGCTCGGCATGGAGGCGGTCGTGGTCGAGCCGCGCACCGGCCCGGTCGACAAGGCGTGCGGCGAGGGCATCATGCCCGGCGGCGTGGCGGCGCTGGCCGCGATGGGGGTGACGGTGCCGGGACGCCCGCTGCGCGGCATCCACTACCTCGACGACCGGCGGACGGTCCGCGCGACGTTCGGGCCCGCGACGGGGCTGGGCGCGCGGCGGGTCGCCCTGCACGACGCGCTGGCCCGGCGGGCCGCCGAGCTCGGCGTGAAGACGGTCACCGGCCGCATCACCCATGTGGTCCAGGACCGCGACGGGGTGGAGGCCGCCGGGCTGCGGGCGCGCTGGCTGGTGGCTGCGGACGGGCTGCACTCGCCGCTCCGCCGCCACCTGGGGCTGGACGCGCCCGCGGGCGGGGTGCGCCGGTACGGGCTGCGCCGGCACTACCGGGTGGCGCCGTGGACCGACTTCGTGGAGGTGCACTGGTCGAGGGGCGGGGGCGAGGCGTACGTCACCCCGGTGGGCGACGAGCTGGTGGGCGTGGCGATCCTCAGCTCGGCGCGGCGGCCGTACGAGGAGCAGCTGGCGGGGTTCGGCGGTCTGGCGGGGCGGCTGCGCGGGCCGGCCGTGACGCCGGTGCGCGGCGCCGGGCCGTTCCGTCAGCGGGCGCGGGCGCGGCGCGCCGGGCGGGTCCTGCTGGTGGGCGACGCGGCCGGTTACGTGGACGCGCTCACCGGCGAGGGCGTGTCGCTGGCCGTGCGCTCGGCGGAGATCCTGGCGCGCTGCCTGGCGGAGGACCGGCCGCAGGACTACGAGCGCGGGTGGCGGCGGCTGTCGCGCACCCACCGGCTGCTCACGGGCGCGCTGGTGCAGGTCGCGCGGCGGCCGGGCACGGCACGGCTGGTGGTGCCCGCGGCCCGGGGCCTGCCGGGGGTGTTCACGTCGATCGTCCGCCTGCTGGCCTGAGCCGCCGGCTCCGATGGGATCCAAGCCCGCTGCAAGTTGAGCGATCTACGGTGATCCGCCATGAGACGCGTGGCGCCGCTGGGCGCGCTGCTGGTTTGCCTGAGTGGTTGTGTGATCACCCCGATGGGTCCGATAGCCGAGGAGTCGCAGGTGAGAGGCCGGACGGAAAGTGCTGTGGAGCAGGAGGGGAACACCGTGGGAGTCGAGCCAGGAGTGCTCAAGGGCCGGGTGGTCGGCACCGACGGCAAGCCCGTCCAGGGCGCCCAGATCGTGGCCGACAACCAGCTGCTCTACCGAACTGTGGGCCAGTGCTCCGGCGTTCACGCCGGGGGTGAAGGCCCACGCGGGAGTGCCCGCCAGGGCGCGAGTGTGCTCTGACCTGTCAGCGTGTCCGTGGTCCAACCTCAGACGGGTCGTTTCTGCTGCTCGATGTACTGCTTGAGCACGGTGAGCGGTGCGCCGCCGACGCTCCCGGCGAAGGAGGAGCCGGACCGGAAATGACCGCCCTGCACAATGCCTCCTGACGTGGGGTGCGTATTCCTTGCGCAGCATCCGCGCCGAGACTCCCTTGAGACTGTTGACCAGCTTGGACACAGCGATCTTGGGCGGATAGTGAACCAGCGGGCAGACGCGGCCCGTGTCCGCCGTTGAACTCGCGAAGCCCGACCTCGAAACCGGCGCAGACCTGGCGCATGAGTTCCTCGCAACGGACCAGCATCTCGTCAGTGAACACCCCGCGGCGGCACTTCATGACGAACACCAAATAAGCGTGCAGATGGTAGACAACCTGCCGGCCGGTACGGACATCAGGATTCGGCTGCCGTCGCGGTGACCTCAACCAAAGGATACGATCAGCGGGTGGAGCGGGTGGAGCAGACGCGGGCACACGTGGCGCGACTCGACCTCAGCGCAGCCCAGGCCGCCGTGATCGACGGTCAAGCCCATGCCGCTCGCGCCCTGTGGAACCTGCTGCACGAGTACTTCACCTTCCGCCAAGGCCGCTTCGCCTCGCTGAAGGAATGCGACACCGCGATACGCCAAGCCCGCCACGAGATCGACTGGCTGGCCCGGCTCCCCGCCCAAGCAGCGCAAGCGGTGCTGAAGACCTACCGCCAAGCGTGGGCGAACTTCTTCAACCCCGGCCACCCGGCCCGGCGCCCGACGTTCAAGGGCCGGTCCCATACCCGGATGGCGCAGTGCAGTCCCGCAAGCCCGCGACTTGCAGGTCCAGCGGATCAACCGGCGCTGGGGCGAGGTGAACCTCCCCAAAATAGGCCGCGTCCGGTTCCGCTGGACCAAGGACCTGCCGGGCGTCACCCGGGGCGGCCCGCAAGGACGCATCACCGGAGCCAGGCTGGTCAAGAACGCGTTCGGCTGGTCCATCGTGTTCCGCACCGAAACCCTGCTCCCCGCCCTCCGGCAGGCGCATCCGGGTCCGGCGGTGGGAATCGACCGGGGCGTCACTGTCGCTCTGGCATTGTCGGACGGCACCACACGCGAGCACCAGCCCTGGCTGAGCCGGGGCGAACGCGAGCACCTGCGCCGCCTGGAGAAGAAATCAGCCCGGCAGCGGGCCACCCGAGCGCAGGGCCGGCCGCAGGGCCGGCCGCAGGGCCGGCCGCAGGGCCGGCCGGTCTCGCATCGGCTGGCCCGCACCTACGCCCAGATCGGCAGGGTACGCGCGATAGCCAAGCGTCGCGCCCTCGACTGGCAGCATCAGACCACCACCGAACTCGCTGACACCTTCAGCCTGATCGTGGTGGAGGATTTGAAGATCCCCGGCATGGTCCGCTCGGCGAAGGGCACGATCGAAGCCCCCGGAAGAAATGTTGCGCAAAAGGCCGGGCTGAACCGGTCGATCAGCGGCGAGGCGTGGGGCCGGGGGGTCACCTTGATGGAGTACAAGAGCGCCGGCCGGGGCGGGAAGGTGGTCAAAGTGCCCGCGGCGGGCACGTCGCAGACCTGCCACCGGTGCGGGCATCGCGACCCGGCAGCACGTCAGGGCATCCGTTTCGCTTGCACCGACCCCGGCTGCGGCTGGGCCGGCCACGCCGATATCAACGCCGCGATCAATATCGAGCACGCCGCAGGGACTGCGGTGTCAGGACGTGGAGACCTCACCGTTGGGCGGTCTGCGAAGCGTCAACCCCCGCACGCCGCTTAACCACGGTGTGACGGGAGAGTCTCCGGCCTTCAGGCCGGAGAGGAGTTCAATGGATCCAGCTGGAGCTGAAGCTGTAGGCGGCTAGCGGCGGGGCGTGCGGATGCGCGGGATCGGCACCTTCGACCAGTCGATGTCCGAGGCCAGGTAGAAGCTCGGGTAGGCGGGCTGGTTGTAGGTGGTCTGCTGGCGCGCGATCTCGGCCCGGTACTGCGGGTCGTGCATCAGCGTGTAGAGCTTGCGGTCGGTGACCTCGGTGCTCACGTAGATCCGGACGGCGGTGCTGTCGGTGGTGCGCACCAGCAGTTCCTCGCGCCAGTCGCCGAACACGTCGGCGACCAGGCCGGGGTTGCCCTTGGTCCAGTTGTTGGTGAGCGTGCCCTCGGCGGTGAGCAGGGTGCCGCGCCGGTGGTCGTCGACGGTCGGCGTCTGCAGCACGGTGGTGGCGGTGCCGTTGATCATCTGGGTGGTCATGTCGGCCGCCCAGCGGATGCTCATGTTGGTGCCGGGCACGTTCCGGCCGAGGTAGTCGCCGCGGGCCGACCAGAGGCCGGCGTCGACGGCCTGGTCGGGCGGCATGGACGACCAGGCTTCCATGCCCCGGACGGCCGGGTCGACGTCGCCGGTCATGCCGCGGCCGGTGTCGACGCCGCTGTAGCCGCCGAACAGCACCTCGCCGGTGGCGGCGGCGCGCATGGCCCAGCCGTACGGCGCCCACCGGCCGCCCTCGTGCACGGTCCAGATCTCCAGGCCCTCGTGGTCGGGGTCGAGGTCGGCGACGTGCATGGCGTCGCCGTGGCCGAGCCGCACGTTCTGGCCGGGCACCGCGCTGCCGGGCGGGCCCTCGGCGAACGAGGAGTACAGCAGGTCGCCGTCGTCGTCGATGGTCGCGGCGCCGTACACGATCTCCTGCTTGCCGTCGCCGTCCACGTCGGCGGCGCTCAGGGAGTGGAAGCCCTGGGTGGTGAGTGTGGCGTACTCGGGGTCGGTGCCGTCGACGCCGTGCGGGGAGGCGTTGAACGGGTTGTCCATCGGCACGTGGCCGCTGTCGACGTACCAGACCTCCTTGAGCCGCCTGCCGTTCCAGTCGTAGGCGACCAGGGTGGAGCGGGTGTAGTAGCCGCGGGCGAAGACCGCCGACGGGCGCCGGCCGTCGAGGTAGGCGACGGCCGACAGGAACCGGTCGACGCGGTTGCCCGGCTCGACCCTGGCCATGGCGTAGTCGCCCCACAGGAGGCCGTCGTCGCCTCGTCCGGGCTTGTACGGGATCGTCTGCAGTTCCTTGCCGGTGGCGCCGTCGAGCACGGAGAGATATTCGGGACCGGTGAGGATATATCCGGCGAATTCCCGCAACCGGTTGTTGCCACTGCGGGCCGGGGCGTACACGTCGACGAAGTAGTTCGCCAGATCCGTGGCCGCCTCGCGGGACAGCGGGTAGGCGTGCCTGGGCTCGATCCCGAAGGCCTGCTCCAGCGTGGCGGGCCAGCGCCCGGCGACCACCTCGGGGTGCTCGTGCCAGCCCTGGAACAGGCCGACCAGGTGCTCGAAGTAGTCCTCGGCGCTCTTGCGGTAGTCGTCGGCGTGCGAGTATCCGGCCCTGACGTCCTTGGCGGGCATCGTGACGTGGCGCTCCGACAGCACCCGGCCGTCCCGGGCGTAGCGGGTGATCTTCGTGCCGGGGGCGGTCTTGAGCATGGTCTCCGAGCGGCCGTCGCCGTCGAAGTCGTAGACCAGGAACTGGGTGTAGTGGGCCCCGGAGCGGATGTTGACGCCCAGGTCGAGCCGCCACAGCAGGGTGCCGTCCAGCTCGTAGGTGTCGAGGTAGGTGTTGCCGGTGTAGCCGCGCTGGGAGACGTCCTTGGAGTTGGACGGGTCCCACTTGACGACGTACTCGTACTGCCCGTCCCCGTCGACGTCCCCGACGCTCAGGTCGTTGGCCGAGTAGGTGTAGGCCTCGCCGGCCGGGGTGACGCCGTCGGCGGGCTTCTTCAGCGGAAGATCGTGAAACGATTCAACCCAAGGCGTCACAGCAGGACCGCGTTTCCCCTCGCGCCCCCGTTCGATCGGGGCGACGCGGTAGGAGGACGTGGCGGTGCCGGCCCGGTCCAGATGGTTCGTGCTGCCCGTGACGGTGGCGATCGGCCGGCCGTCGCGGTAGACGCGGAAGTCGGTGCCCGTCATGCCGCGCGGGCCGTGCCCGGTGACCTCGTCGCCGAGGAGTCGCCAGCTCAGGAACACGCCTTCGCCGGTGGGGACCGCGACGAGCCCGCGGTCGAGGTGTTCGAGCTGGACGCCGCCGGGGTGGCGGTCGTGGCCCGCCTGGACGGGCGGGGCGGCGAGGGCCAGGGAGAGCAGGGCCGCGGAGGCGGCCGCCAGTAAGCGGCGTGTGCTGCTAGGGGGAAGCATGCCCGGATTGAATCGATATAACAACCGTTTGTCAAGAGGCTATTTCCGGCCCAAGACATTTGTGCTGGAATCGCCATTGGGGTTCCTCGCAGCATTTCCATCGGGTAAATGTCAATTGGTGGACGGGGTAAAGACCGGTGGCCGGGAGCCTCTCGTACGGGTGGACGGGCTGCGCTGGGAGAGCGGGGGCAGGCGGCGCGGCGTGACGCCCGACCCGCTGGCCGTGCGTTCCGGCCAGACGGCGGTGCTGGTCGCGGGTGACGCGGTCGAGGCCGACCTGGTCGCCGACTTCCTGGTCGGGCTGTCCTGGCGGCACGACGGCGTGATCGCCATCGGCGGCCAGCGCGTCACCCAGGAGACCTGGGAGCGCGAGATCGGCCTGGTGCCCGCCGGTGCCGGGCTGCTCCCCCACCTCACCGTCGAGAAGAACCTCGTGCTCACCGCCGTCGACCGGCGCGCCCGTGCCAGCGTCCGGGGCCGCGTCGCGTACATGGCCCGCCGGATGCAGATCGAGGGCTTCCTGCGCGCGCGCCCGCACGAGCTGGCGCACGACGAGCGGCTGGCCGTCGCGCTGACCCGGGTGCTGTGCCGGCACCGGCCGGTCAAGCTGGTCGTCGTCGAGGACCGCGCCGGATACGGCCCGTGCCACGCGGCCGTCAGCGCGGCGCTGAGCGCCGACCCCGACCTGGCCGTCCTGGTGATCACCGACGACCGCACGCGGGTGGCCAGCCTGGCGCCGCCCGAGCTGTTCTGGCGGGCGGCCGACCGGCAGGAGCCGGAGGGGGCGGCCGATGCTGAGTCGTAGGCGGTTCCTGACGGCGCTCCCCGCCGCCGGGCTGGCCGCCGCCGGACTGGCCGGCTGCTCGGGAGACCGGCCGCTGCGGGTGGCGGTGGTGTGGAGCGGCGACGAGTTACGCCGGTTCCTCGCCGTGACCCGCGACTACCCGCGCCCGGTGACGGTCTACTCGGCCGGCGACAACATCGCCGCCCTGCTGCGCGGCCCGTCGGTCGAGGTCTCCCCGGACGTGGCCGTCATCCCCCGGCTCGGCCTGCTGCACGACCCGGCGATCACGGGCGGGATCGAGCCGCTGGCGGACCCGCCGCCGCAGCCGGAGTTCTGGCGGGAGCTGGTGTCGGCGGACGGCCGGGTGCTCGGCGCCTGGTTCAAGATCGCGCACAAGTCGCTGGTCTGGCACCGCGCCGACGACGGCCCGCCGCCGCCGCGGACCCTCGACGCCTGGACGACCCACCCCGGCAGATTGTCGGTCGGCGCGGCCGACGGCTGGATGCTCAGCGACTGGTTCGAGAACGTGCTGCTGGCCCGGAGCCCCTCCACCTACCGCGGGCTCTTCTCGCAGGCCGAGCTCTGGGCCTCCGGCGAGGTGGCGCAGGCGCTGGAGCTGCTGGCGGCCATCTGGCAGCGGGGGCTGACGCCCGAGCGCGGCAGGCGGGCACTGACCCTGCAGTTCCACGACTCCATCCTGGACGTGTTCACCTACCGCACCGCCGACCTGGTGGCGGCCCCCGACTTCGCCTGGCCCGTCATCGCCCGCTATGGCGCGGCGGGCGTGACGGCGGCGCACGCCCGCTTCCCCGCCGTGGCGGGGGCCGCCGCGCCGCCGCTGGTCGTGGGCGGCGACGTGGCGCTGGCGCTGAACGCCGGCCGGCCGGGCGACCCGGACGCCGCCGCCTTCGTCACCTGGCTGACCGGGCCGGACCGGGCCGCGGGCCGGCCCGATCCGCTGGCGGCGTGGGCCGGCGAGGGCGGTTTCCTCGCTCCGTACCTTCCCCCGGAGCTGTCGCCGCCGCCGCTGCGGGAGCCGGCGGGCGAGGTGGCCCGGGGCCGCAACGCGCAGTACGACCTGTCCGACCGGCTGATCGGCCCGCTCGCCGGAGGCGACGGGCGCGGGCTGTGGCGCGTGCTGACGGAGCTGTTCACGGCCGCGACCGTCGCGCGGGAGCGGCCCGCCGCGGCCGCCGCCGCGGCGGCCGACCGGCTGGCGGAGACCGCGCGCAAGGGGGCGAGATGAGCAGGGAGGCGTACCTGTTCGAGGTGGCGCCGCACCACGACACCCGGATGCCGGCCGCCCCGCACGGGATCGGCCGCCGCCGGGCGGCCGGCTACCTGCTGCTGGCCGTGCTGCTGGCGGTGGGGGTGCTGCTCGCGCCGCTGGCCGCCACGGTGCTGATCAGCCTGTCCGACGGGTTCGGCCACTACCGCGTGCTCGGCGACGGCGAGGTGCTGCAGGCGCTCGGCAACTCGCTGGTGTGGCTGGGGCTGGCCGTGCTGGTGTGCGCGACCGGGTTCGGGCTGGCGTGGCTGGCCCGCGACGTGGGCCCGGCCTTCGGCGGGGTGCTCCGCGTCATCCTGGTGCTGCCCGCGGTGGTGTCGCCGCTCACCACCGGCGCGATCTTCCGGGTGCTGTTCGACACCAATCCGCAGCGCGGCGCGGTCAACGCCGTGCTGGGGGCGTTCGACGCCGGGGTGGCCTTCCTCGGGCCGGGCTGGATCTGGCTGGTGCTGGGGCTGGCGTTCGTCTGGCAGTGGTCGGGGGTGGCGTTCCTGGTCTTCCACGAGGCGCTGGCCAGGCCGCCGGCGGGTCTGCGGCGGATGGCCAGGGCGTTCTCGGTGGAGCGGCGCCGCCAGATCTGGTCGATCGTGCTGCCGGCGCTGGCCGGGGCGGCGGCGCTGGCGTACCTGCTGGCGCTGGTGGCCGCGGCCCGCGTGTTCGACCTGGTGCTGATGGGCGCGCCGGGCTCGATGCAGGCGGAGGTGGAGAGCGGCGGGCTGTTCTGGTGGCGGCACAACAGCGACCTGGGTCCCGGGCCCGCCGCCGCGCTGGCGGTGGCGCTGTCGGTGCTGGTCGGGCTGCTCGCGCTGCCCGCGCTGGCGGGGCTGCGCGGCCAGGTGGTCTGGCCGGAGCAGCCGGCGGCCCGGCCGGAGCGGCCCGCGCGCCGCCGGCTGCTCATGGCGCCGGTGGCGGTGGTCTGGCTGCTGCCGTTCGCCGTGCTGGTGCTCACCTCGCTGCGGGCGCCGGAGGCGGCGGCGGTGTCGGGGTGGTGGCATCTCGAAGGCGATCTTCGCTCGTACGGGGACGCGCTGGGCGACAGCGGGTTCACCGGCGCGCTGCTGACGACGCTGGTCCGGACCGTGGTGGTGGTCGCGCTGGTGCTGCTGGCCGCGGTGCCGGCCGCGTACGTGCTGGCCCAGGGGCACCTGATGCCCCGGCGGGCCTGGCGGCCGGTGCTGCTGGTGGCGGTGGCGCTGGCGGCGCTGCCGCCCCAGGCGTTCGCGGTGCCGCTGCAGGAGTCGGTCAGCCCGGTGGCGGGCTCCGCGCTGGCGCTGATCATCGTGCACGCGGCCCTGGTGATCCCGCTGGCCGTGCTGGTGCTGCACCGGGGGTTCGCCCGGGTGCGGGCCCCGGTGGTGGCCCGGCACCGGTGGGCGCTCGTGCACGTGGTGCGCGAGGGGTCGCCGTCGGTGGTGCTGGCCGCTGTGCTGGCGTTCGTGCTGGTGTGGAACGACACCGTGGTCGGGCTGCTGCTCAACTGGCCGGCGGGCGACCATCTGCCGCTGATCCTGCTGGAGCAGCACCGCCACTTCATGAGCGCGATCGGCACGCTGTCGGCCCAGGCGGTGATCGCGACCGCGGTGCCGGTGGCGCTGGTGATCGTCACCGGCCGGCGGCTGTACCGGGGGCTGACGGGCGGGGTGCGCGGATGACCGGGATGTCGCGCAGGGAGCGGCTGCGTTTCTGGCTCGACCGCACCTACCGGCAGGCGCGGGCGCATCTGCCCGAGCTGGGCCTGTCGGGGCTGGTGACGGCCGGCGAGCTGGTCGTGCTGCTCCAGGACGAGCTGCGCCAGCACGCCATGGACGCCCTGCTGGCGGTGCTCCCCCACCCGCTGCTCGCCCTCCCGCTCGCGCTGCTGGTGCCCGTGCTGGCGGGGCTCGGCGTGCACGCCACCCGCGGCCGTGCCCGTCCCGAGGCGCCGCCACCGCCCGTCGGCGGGCACGCGCCGCTGCCCGAGCGGGTGGAGCCGCTCATCGGGCGGGCGGACAAGGTGCGCGAGGCGGTGGAGCGGGCGCACGAGGGCGGCTTCGTGGTGGTGCAGGGCGCGACCGGTGCCGGGACGTCCGCGCTGGCCGTGCAGGCCGCCTGGGAGCTGGCGCCGGAGGAAAGCAGGCAGCGGTACGTGGACGTGCGCGGCCCCGACCGGGACCAGCCCGAACCCCCGCTGAGCGTGGCCCAGCGGGTGCTGCGCGCGCTCGGCCGGCGGCCCGGCTCGATCCTGGACCCGATGGACGCCGCGCCGCTGGTCGCCGAGGCGCTCACCCGCAAGCGCCGGGTGCTCCTGGTCGACAACGTGAGCCATTGGGGCCAGGTCTCCTGGCTGCCCCGGGTTCCCGGCTCGTACGTGCTGGTGGCGGGGGAGCTGACCGGCGAGCCGCCGCAACACGTCAAGCCCGTCCAGGTCGGGCCGCTCTCCCCGGGGGACGCGGAGACGCTGCTGGCCGCGCACATCCGCGACGGGCGGGCGGAACGGGAGCCGCAGGCGCTGCGGCCGCTCGCCGAGGCGTGCGTGTGCGGCCCGGCGGAGATCGTCAGGCTCGGCCGGTGGCTGGCGCGCAACCCCGGCGTGCCGCTGGCCGCCCTGGTCGACGACCTGAACCGGCTGCCGGTGCCCGAGAAGCTCGGCTTCGTGCTCCAGCACAGCGTGCAGGGACTGGGCCCGGCGGCCAAGCGGCTGTTCGTGCTGCTGGCCGGCCTGCCGATCGCCGAGGTCGACCACCGGGCGGCCGCCGCGCTGCTCGGCGTGCCGGCCGCGGACGACGCGATCGGCGAGCTGGCCGAGCGTGGCCTGGTGGAGAACGTGCGCATGACGCGGGTCCGGGTGACCGGCGCGTTCCGCGACAGCGGCGCGGCCGACGTCACGGCCTGGCGGCGGCTGGTCGAGCACTTCGCCGTCCAGGCCGGGACGTACGCCGCAGGGCTGCCGGACGCCCCGGGCGCAGCGGCCTGGTTCGCCGCCGAGGACCGGGTGCTGCTGCAGGTGCTGGCGCGCGAGCAACCCGTGCGCAAGACCGCACGCGCGCTCGGCCGCATCGGCGAGGCGCTGGAGACGTGGTTCGCGCTGGAGCAGCGGCACGAGGACCGGCTGCGCGCCGCCGACCTGCTCGCCAGGGCGGCCGGGGAGCTGCGCGACGAGCGCGTGCTGGCGGCGGCCGAGCTTCGCCAGGCCACGATCCTGCTCACGCTCGGCGACCCGGAGCGGGCGCGCCGGCACTTCAACCGGGCCGCCGCGGCCTCGGGCAAGGTGGAGGCGTGGCCGCCCGAGCTGCACCTGGCGCACGCGACGATCTTGCTGGCGTCCGGTGACGAGTACACCGCGGTGGAGTCGGCGCTGGTCCAGTACGGGCAGGCGCTGCCGCACGGCGATCTCACCGGCCACGCGATCCGGCTGATCCACGTGGGCGCGCTGCACATGCGCCGTGCCCAGCCGCTGGACGGCGGCCAGGCGCGGCGGCTGTACGCGGACGCGCGGGCGGTGCTGTACGAGGCTCAGGACCTGGCCGCACGGAGCGGCGACGAGCGGGCACGGGCCCACGCCGAGGAGCTGCTGGGCCTGGCCCACTGGCACCTGGACCACCCGTTCGAGGCCGAGGAGCACTGGAAGGAGTCCGAGCGCCTGTACCGGCGCTCGGCCGACGACCTCGGCCGGGCCAGGTGCCAGGTGCAGCGGGCCACGGCGCGGGTCGCCGAGGCGGCCGCGGCGCCGGAGCGGGCGGCCGAGCTGGAGCGGGAGGCCGCGGCGCTGCTGCGCGAGGCCGAGCCGCGGCTGCCGCAGGTGGGGCTCACCTCGGCGCTGGCCCGGCTGCACCTGGCCGGGGTCTGCCGCGAGGAGGCGGCCGAGCACCGGGAGGCGGGGCTGGCGGCGCTCGCGCCGTGGGACGGGATCGCCGAGCCGCGCCAGGTGGCCGAGATCCGTGAGCGCCTGGAGGCGCTGAAGACGTGAGGAGATGGGATCGGGCGTGCTGATCACGACCGACGACGTGCCGCGGGGTGAGCGGCACGACTACTGGCAGCAGGTGATGCGCGAGAGGTTCGCCGTCGAGTACCGCTTCCCGTTCGGCAGGCATGACTGGTTCGCCGCCTGCTGCGCGACGGCGCAGGTGGGGACGATGACGGCGGCGGCCATGGAGTACGCGGGCGGCGCCGCACCCAGCGCGGGCGCCTGCCACCGCACCTCCCGGATGGTGCGGCGGGCGTCGCAGGACGCGTACCAGGTCAAGCTGTTCCTCGGGGGCGAGAAGTGCGTCGTCGAGCAGGACGGCAGGCAGGCGGACCTGCTTCCCGGCGACTTCGCGCTGGTCGACCTGACCCGGCCGATGTCCACGTCGGGGGCCGGCCGCTCGGCCAACCGGATGCTGTCGGTGGTGCTGCCGCGTCCGCTGCTGCCGCTGCCGCCGGGGCGGGTGGCCGAGGTGACGGGCCGGCGGCTGCCGGGGCACGAGGGGCCGGGCGCGCTGCTCTCGGCGGTGCTCGGGCGGATGGCGGGCGAGCTGGACGCGTACCGCCCCGCCGCGGCGACGCGGATCTCGACGGCGGTGCTCGACCTGATGACCGCCGTGCTGGCGGCCCGCCTGGAGCTGACGCCGCCGCCGGAGCGGGGGCGCGGGGCGCTGCTGCGGCAGGTGTACGCGTACATCGAGCGGCGCCTGGACGACCCGGGGCTGTCGCCCCCGGCGATCGCGGCGGCGCATCACGTGTCGGTGCGCCACCTGCACAAGGTGTTCCAGGCGGAGGAGCGTTCTGTCGCGCGCTGGATCCGGCACCGGCGGCTGGACCGCTGCCGGCGCGACCTGGCCGACCCCGCCCTGGCGGACCGGCCGGTCGCGGCCATCGCGGCCCGCTGGGGGTTCCCCGATCCTGCGGCCTTCAGCCGGGCCTTCCGGCGTGTGCACGGCCTGCCGCCCGGCGAGTACCGCGCCCTGTCGCTCGCGTGCGGTTCCGCCGAGTTCTAGGAAGGCGCGGACCTGGCCATGACGTCCGCGAGGGTGACCTCGCTGAGCAGGGTGTTCTCGTGGTCGCGCAGGCAGGCCCAGATCGCGTCCAGGGGCGCGGCGGCCCGGGGGAACTGGCGGGTGGCCTGCTCGACGCCCTCGGTCACGCGGATGACGTCGGCCAGGGAGATCTCGGCGGCGGGACGGGCGAGCCAGTAGCCGCCGTCGGGCCCGCGCTGACTGTGCAGGAGCCCGGCGCGGCGGAGCTGGAGCAGGATGTTGTCGCAGAACCTGCGCGGGATCTCCTGCGATTCGGCCACCTTCTCGGCGTGCACGGGGCCCCCGGCCTCGGCGAGGGCGAGCATGGCGGCGAGGGCGTACTGGGTGCGTGCGGAAATTCTCATGGATTCCCGTGATGGTCGGAAAGGGCCCGGCTCCCCTGAGCGGGGGCCGGGCCCTTCGGGGTGGTCCTGGACGTCAGGAGGAGGCGGTGGGCTCCTCCTTACGGAGCTCTTCCTCGTACGCCTCGACCGTCTCCTCGTCCTTGTGCTTGCGGTACTCGCGCACCGAGTAGGTGATCGCGCCGGCCCAGATGATCGCGATGGCCAGGTAGGCGACGGTCTGCACGCCGCCGGAGGCGTCGATCCAGTCGCTGCGCAGCAGCGTGCGCACGTTGGTCAGGACGATGAGGCCGCCCACCGCGGACCCCAGGATGCGCGGCGGGATGTGGCGCACCAGCCAGGCGGCGATCGGGGCGGCGATGACGCCGCCGATCAGCAGCACGGCCACCCAGGAGAAGTCGATGTTCTCCGAGCCGAGGCCGACGAAGAAGCCCACGCTGGCCGCGATCGCGACCAGGAACTCGGAGGCGTCGATCGAGCCGATCACCTTGCGCGGCGCCAGCCGGCCGCTGGCCAGGATGGCGGGGGTGCCCACCGGACCCCAGCCGCCGCCACCGGTCGAGTCCACGAATCCGGCGAACAGGCCCAGCGGGGCCAGGAAGCGCTTGCGGAGCGGCTTGCCCAGGTTGCCGCGCGGCAGGCCGTAGGCGGTGAACCGGATCAGGATGTAGACGCCCAGCGTCAGCAGGATCAGCGACATGACCGGGGCGGCCACCTCGGTCGACAGGCTGGACAGGAAGGTGGCGCCGGCGAACGCGCCGACGGCGCCCGGGACGCCGATCTTGCCGACGACCTTCCAGTCGACGTTGCCGAAGCGCCAGTGGGAGATGCCCGAGGCCAGCGTGGTGCCGATCTCGGCCAGGTGGACGGTGGCCGAGGCCGCGGCCGGGTTGGTGCCGATCGCCAGGAGCAAGGTGGTTGAGGTGACGCCATAGGCCATGCCCAGGCTTCCGTCGACGAGCTGGGCCGCGAAACCGACCAGCCCGAGCAGGAGGAGTGCTCGCACGATCGACCCTTTCCGATTAATCCTACTTAACTTGTAGGGTTAATGATGAATCAGGCCGCCGACCCCGTCAAGGCCTAGATTCCTACTTTTTTAGAAGGGATATTCACCTGCGGCGCGACCCGGTCCGCCCAGGCCGCCAGGACCCCCGGCAGATCGGGGAGCTGGGACTCCAGCACGGCCAGGCCGGGCGTGGGCACCGTGGCGCCGAGCTCCACCAGCAGCGGCCGCAGGTGCACCTCGACCGCCAGCGAGTGGGCCGGGTCCCCCATGACCAGCAGCGGCAACGCCGCCGCGCCGGCCAGCGCCTGGGGCCGCAAACGGTCCAGGAACGCCTTGAGCAGGCCGGTGTAGGTGCCCTTGTAGGTGGGGCTGGCCACCACCAGGACCCTTGCCTCGGCCACCAGTTCCAGCGCGACCTCCACGTCGGCCGAGGGCACCGGCGACAACAGGTGCGGGCCGAGGCCCGCCAGGTCGATGACGTCGTGCGGCGGCAGCAGCCCGAGCCGCTCCCCCAGCGCCCCTGCGGCCTCGACGGCCACGGTGCGGGTACGGGAGTTCTCACGGGGGTTGCCGACCAGGGCGACGAGGCTCATGCGGTTCTCCAGGGGAAGAAGGGGATCAAACGGCGCAGCCGGTTCGCCGGCACGACGGCTTCCTCGACGTCGGCCTCGTCGTCCGGCAGGTCGTACCAGTAGACGTCGCCAGGGTACTCGGGCTCGCCGTGGTTGATCATTCCCATTTTCCTATCTGACATGCATGAATGCGGCATGGCTGCCTCCACTTCCTGGACGGCCGGATCAGCCGAGCTCGTGCGGCGGGACCGGGATGGCGGGGAACGGGTTGTCGGGCAGGAGGATGAGCCGGCGCTCGTGGTCGACGGCGTCAAGATGGAGCAGCGCGGCCCCGATGCCGGCCGCGCCGACCATGTAGCCGGTGTCGGCCGTCACCTCGCCCGGCCGCAGCCGCCGGTACGCCTGATACCAGCGGTAGCCCCGCGCGTCGTGGTCGGTGGCCCGGCCGATCAGGTCGTCGGCCAGCGAGCGGGCGAAGGTCAGATGCGCGCGCCGCCCGGTCGCGGCCCACAGCCCCACGAACAGCTCCAGCAGGCCCGCGGTGCCGCAGCACTGGCAGGCCACGTTCCAGTAGCCGTCGGTGCGCTGCCGGGGCGCGCCGCTGCGCACGATGCCGTTCGCGAGCCGCTCCACCCACTCCAGGTCGCCCGGGTCGCCACCCACCCGGTGCAGCTCGTAGAACATCCTGGCCACGCCCGCCGACCCGGAGCAGAAGCCGAGGTAGTGGAGCCTGCGGGCCTGCGGCACGTGGTGCGGCACGACCGCGCAGCGATCGTTCACGATGCTCAGCTCCCGGACGAACCCGGCGCCGCGCCGGGCCGCCCGCAGGAAGACCTCCTCCCCCGTCACCCCGTACAGCCGGGCGAGCAGGAAGGCGGTGCCGGCGGTGCCGGCCAGGAACCCGGGCGTGACCGCGTCCAGCGGCAGGTCGGCGCAGTTCCCGAACCGGTGGCCCGGCACGGGCAGCGCGGCGATGCGCAGCCCGGCCTCGACCGCCGCCTCCTCGTACGCGGGCGCGCCGAAGTGGGCGGCGGCACGGAGCAGGGCGAGGACGATGCCGCCGTCGCCACGCTGGGCGGGCTCCCGCGACCAGCCGACGCCGCCGTCGCCGCGCTGGGCGGGCTCCCCCGACCAGCCGACGCCGTCGTCGGCCTCGCGGCCCCGGGCGACCAGGTGGTCGGCGACGGCCGCGGCCTCCGACTCGAACAACTCGTCGCCGAGCGCCCACCCGGCCTCCATCAGCGCCACCATGGTGCCGGCCAGCCCGTGGTACAGCGTGAGGTCACGCTGCTCGCGCCAGGTGACGGCGAGCCGGCGGGCGCCGGCCCGGGCGTCGTCGAGGTAGGCCTCGTGGCCGGTGGCGGCGGCCAGCTCCAGGAAGAACAGCACGATGCCGGCCGCCCCCGAGTAGAGCGACGACGGCTCGGCGGTGACCGCGGACCTGCCGCGCGGGTCGGGGTTGGCCAGCCAGTGCCTGCCGTGCGCGTCGTCGACGGCGGCGGAGCGGATCCAGCGCCCGGCCATGATGGCGGCGCTGAGCGGCGAGTCGGCTCGGGCACTCTGGGGGCGGATCTTGTCCAGGCTCACCGGACCATTATCCCACACATTTGGTAGGAAAATAAGGGTTGAAGACTCAGGCCCAGCCGTCGACGTGGAGAACCCGGTCGAGCGGGACCCGGGAGGCGGGCTTGAAGGTGTCGCCGGTGTAGTAGGCGGTCGGGACGAGGGCGCCCTGCCGGACCTCGGCGGGGATGCCGAGCAGCTCCGCCACCTCCGCCTCGTACGCGAGATGAAGAGTGGTCCAGGCCGTGCCGAGACCGCGCGCCCGCGCCGCCAGCATGTAGCTCCACACGGCCGGGAGCAGCGACCCCCACAGCCCCGCCTGGCTCCCCGCCGGGAACCGGCCGCCGGGCAGCTCGATGCACGGGATGACCAGCACCGGCACCTCCCCCATGTGCTCGCCCAGATAGGCGGCGCTGTCGGAGACGCGCCGCTGCGTCGCCGCCCGTTCCGGGTCGTCCTGGAACAGGCGCCCGGCGGACACCCCCGACGCGTGATAGGCGTGCACGGCACGCCGGTAGTAGTCGCCGATGCGGGCGCGCAGGTCGGCGTCGGTCACGACGATCCAGTGCCAGCCCTGGCTGTTGCTGCCGCTGGGCGCCTGGAGGGCGATCTCCAGGCACTCCCGTACGAGGTCCGGGGGAACGGGACGGGTCAGATCGAGGCGCTTGCGGACGCTGCGGGTGGTGGTCAGCAGCTCGTCGGGGCTCAGCGGCGGAGTCGTCATGATCTCATCCTGTCAGGGATGGGTCCGCTGCGCCGCGCACGACCTCGTACGCCCTAGACGAACAAGTGTTCGATGGCGCACTTGACGGGGCATGATCGTGCCTGCATGATCAGCTCCGTCAACCCCCCAGTTCACCCAGAAGCAGGCCATGTCCCCCCTCTCTCCTGCCCGAGAACAACCCGTGCCGCCGGACGGCGCGGTCTTCGTCGACCACAGCGGCCGGCGGAGGAGGTGGTTCACGGTGGGCGCGGTCGTGGTCAGCACGCTCGTCCTGGCGCTGACGGCGACGCTCGTCGGCGCGGTGCTCGCGGACACGCCGCTGTCCGTCGACGGCTGGCCGGGGCGGCACGCGAGCCCGCCGACCGGCGGCACCGACGACGCCGTCCCTTCCGGCGACCCGGCCGAGCCGTCCGCCACGCCGTCCAGGACCCGGCGGGCGCCGTCCCGGTCGGCCTCCTGGCGCGACCCCGGCCGCCGCACGTCGGCCGCGCCCTCCCGGACGCGCTCCAGCCGCCCGTCGGCCCGGCCATCCTCCACGTCCGCACGGCCGTCCCGTACGTCCGAGCCGCCGGAGACCGAGCCCGCCACGCGCCATGAGACCGGGCGGGCCGTGGAGCCCGAGCCCAGCTCGGCCCGCGACACCCTGCCGCCCCGCTCCCCGGAGGCGACCGCGACCCAGGAGCCCGACCCGACCGGCCAGCCCTCCCCGACCCAGGACCCGACGGCCACGGGAGCCCCGGCGTGACCCCCTCCCGGCGCCGCCGCCGTCCCACCCCGGAGCCGGACCTACCGTCCGTCCCGGGGACGCCGTCCCAACACCTGGATCATGGGTCAACGCCCGCTCCCCCATGGCTTGCCGGCCGAGACCCTGATCACGGGTCGACGCCCGCCCCCTCACGCGCCTCCGGACACGGCCCGGCACCCGTGCCCCCGCGGCCCTCCGGCCGAGACCCCGAACACGGCCCGGCACCCGCGCTCCCACGGACCCCCGGCCCGGACGCTGAACGAGCGTCGACGCCCGCCCACCCATGGGTTGCCGGTCGCGACGCCGAACCCGGCCCAGCGCCCGCGCACCCATGGAGCTCCGGCCGCGCCCCGGATCGCGGCCCGGCACCCGTGCCCCCTCGAACCCCCGGCCGGGACCCTGAACGCGGCCCGGCAGCCGTACCGTCTGGGAACTCCGGGCGCGGGCCTGCGCCTGTGCCTCCGCGTGCCGCCGGTCGAGGCTCGGATCGGGGGCGGGCGTCCGTGCATCCGGGGGATTCCGGGCACAGCACGTCGTTCGGGCCCAGTGGTGGTGGCGCGGTGCGGGGGCCCGGCTCCCGCCGTGACGCGGATCCTCGGGGGGAGGGTGGGCGGCGGCGGGTGAGGCGGCGGGCGGTGCGGGGCGCCGAGCCGTCGGGGCACTGGCTGATGCTGCTGGCCGGGGTGGCGCTGGTGGGGTGCGCGCTGACGCTCGACGGCTTCGTGAAGAACGTCGTCGGGGAGACCGGCCCGGCGCCCGGCGGCGGTGACCCGGCGGCCTGGCTGGAGCCGCTGCGCCAGGGCGGCCCGGTGCTCAACCTGACCCGCGACAGACCGTCCAGCGCCCGCCCGCGGCCCCGGACGGTGGCGCTGACGTTCGACGACGGGCCGGATCCCGCGTGGACGCCGCGCCTGCTCGACGTGCTGAAGGAGCACGACGCGAAGGCGACGTTCTTCGCGGTCGGCTCGAAGATCGCCGCCGACCCGGAGCTGACCCGCCGGATCGTGGCCGAGGGACACGAGCTCGGCAACCACACCTACACCCATCCCGACCTGGCCGCGGTCCCCGCCTGGCGGGCCGAGCTGGAGCTGAACCTCACCCAGAAGGCGCTGGCCGGGGCCACGGGCCTGCACACCACGCTGGCCCGCCCGCCCTACTCCTCCACCCCCGCCACCATCACCGGCGAGCAGTGGGACAGCCTCAGAATGCTCGGCCGCGAGGGCTACCTGGTCGCGCTGGCCGATCTCGACACGAAGGACTGGCGCAGGCCGGGCGCCGACGGCATCGTCCGGGCCGCGCTCCCGTCGGGGGGACGCGGGGCGGTGGTGATGATGCACGACTCCGGCGGCGACCGTGCCCAGACGGTCGAGGCCGTCGACCGGCTGCTCGATCGGCTGGACCGGGCGGGCTACCGTGCCGAGACGCTGACGTCCGCGCTCGGCATGCCGTCGGCGCACCGCCCGGCCGGGCAGTCGGAGCGGATCGCCGGCGCCGCGCTCGGCCTGGCGCAGCGGGGGGCGAACGCGTTCACGGCCGCGCTGTGGTGGGTGCTGCTCGCCACCGGGGTGCTGACGCTGGCCAGGCTGCTGCTCCTGGTGGTGCTGGCCCGGGTGCACGCCCGCCGCTCCCGGGGCGTCGGCCGCGACGGGTGGCAGGACCGGCCGCCCGGGGTGAGTGTGATCGTGCCCGCGTACAACGAGGAGGCGGGCATCGCGGCGACCGTGCGCTCGCTCGTGTCGACCGCCTACCCCGGCCCGGTGGAGGTGCTGGTGGTGGACGACGGGTCCACCGACCGCACCGCCGAGGCCGCCGCCGCGCCCCGGCTGCCGGGCGTACGGGTGATCAGGCAGGCCAACGGCGGCAAGGCGGCCGCGCTGAACACCGGCATCCGGCACGCCCGCCACGAGATCCTCGTCATGGTCGACGGCGACACGGTGTTCGAGCCCGGCACGATCGGGCATCTGGTGCGCCGGCTCGCCGATCCCCGGGTGGGCGCGGTGAGCGGCAACACCAAGGTGGGCAACCGGCGCGGGCTCATCGGCCGCTGGCAGCACATCGAGTACGTGATCGGCTTCAACCTGGACCGGCGCGCGTTCGAGCTGCTCGACTGCATGCCGACGGTGCCGGGGGCGGTGGGCGCGTTCCGGCGGGCCGCGCTGGTCGCGCTCGGCGGGGTGAGCACCGACACGCTGGCCGAGGACACGGACCTGACGATGGCGCTGTGCCGGGCGGGCTGGCGGGTGGTGTACGAGGAGCGCGCGCTGGCGTGGACGGAGGCGCCCGCGAGCCTGGGTCAGCTCTGGCGGCAGCGTTACCGCTGGTGCTACGGCACGATGCAGGCGATGTGGAAGCACCGCCGCGCCGTGGTCGAGCCCGGCCCGTTCGGCCGTCGCTGCCTGGGTTATCTGGCGCTGTTCCAGGTGCTGCTGCCGCTGCTGGCGCCGGTGGTCGACCTGATGGCCGTCTACCACTCGGTGGTCGGCGACCCGCTGCCCGCGGTGGCGGTGTGGGCGGGGTTCGTGCTGGTGCAGGCGGCGGCCGGCTGGTACGCGCTGCGCCTGGACGGGGAGCGGGTGGCGGCGCTGTGGGTGCTGCCGCTGCAGCAGTTCGTGTACCGGCAGCTCATGTATCTGGTGGTGTTCCAGTCAGTGGCGACGGCTCTGCTGGGGGTGCGGCTGGGCTGGCACACGGTGCGCAGGCAGGGCATCTTCGCGGCCCGCTGACAGGCCGCGAACCCGGCGGGACCGGGCGTGATAGGGCATGGGCGGCAGATTTTACTCAGACCCGCGCATCCCCATGCCCACAGGGGATCCAGCGTGCCCAACCCCCACCAAGCCAGGCAAAATCCGATATGTCATACTTGCAATATTTTTATCCACATATATACCTTTTGGGCATTCGCGGTGACTGCCACATCGTCGCCGCTTCGATTGACCGGACCGTGCGTTCGTCCTGACGGATCCCCCTCCCGCCAGGGCGGCGCACGGCCGCCGAGTCCGCGACACGCGGAGCCGGGGACCCACTTCTCTGGGGTGAATCGGACGCCAAAGTCCGTAGGGGACTTCCAACCCCGAACCCGTCAGCTAACCCGGTAGGCGGCATGGAAGCAAGGAGTCATCCCGTATGCCCAAGCCTCGGCTTGCCGCAGCTCTGCGGTACCGTCCCAGCAACCGCCTCGCCTACGCCGCCGCCGCCGCGCTGCTGGCCGGCACCACCGCCGTCGCCAGCGTGACCGGCACCGCCATCGCGGCCACGTCCGGCCACGCCGGCTACGCCGCCTCCCCCGTCGACCCGAACCCGGCCGCCGCCCCGCAGGGGGCCGCGACGCTCACGTACGGCCAGGACGTCTCCAACTACCAGCCGAACCACGACTGGGCGACGAGCCCGGCGGAGTTCGGCATCATCAAGGCCACCGAGGGCACGAGCTTCCGCGACCGGGCCTTCGCCCGGCACTGGCAGGAGCTCGACAAGAAGGGCATCGTACGCGGCGCGTACCACTACGGGCACCCGCGCAACAACCCGATCGCCGAGGCCGAGCACTTCCTGTCGGCCGTCGACTCCCAGCCCGGCAAGCCCGGTGACCTGCTGGTGCTCGACCTGGAGACGACCGACGGCCGGTCCGTCGCCGAGGTGAACGCCTGGGCCAAGGCCTGGCTGTCGCACGTCGAGAAGAAGACGGGGGTCAAGCCGATGTTCTACAGCGGCTGGCACTTCGCCGACACCTACGGCGCGGGGCTGGCGGAGTACCCGCTCTGGGTGGCCCACTACAGCAAGCCCCAGGGCCAGGTCACCCCGCCGGCCGACTGGAAGTCCTGGACCATCCACCAGTACTCCGACTCGCCCATCGACCAGAACGTCTCCGCGCTGACGCCCGACCAGCTCCGCGCCCTGGGCCGCCCGGTCTGACCCCCGCGGGCCACCCGGCGGGGGTCAGGACCCGTGGAACCGGAGTCCCCGGTCCTCCAGCCGCCGGCGCAGGCCGTCCGGGTCGGTCACGGAGGTCTCCGGCAGCAGGTAGAACTCCTCCAGGATCGCCCGGGCGGCCTCGTCGTCGGGCACGGCCGCGTCCCAGACGACCTCGTCCCCCGTCGCGGTGACCTCGAAGGAGAAGAACGCGCAGCACGCCTTCTCCCGGGCGGCGAGGTCCCGTACCCATTCCTCCAGCCCGTCCTCGGCGCGCAGCCGGAACCGGATGCCCTCCCCGGTCCGCTCCCTGCCGGTGAGCGCCCGGCCGAACAGCCGCCCGTACTCGGCGAGCCGCTCCTCGGGGGTGTCGCGGGCGGTGGTCATGTCGCACACGATCAGTGGATCGTCCATGATGTGCTCTCCTTCCGTCTCTCCCGGAGCGTAAAGTCTGGACTTAGGTCCAGAGTCAAGGGAGAGCGGCGTGAAGATCGGCGAGGTGGCCCGCGCGGCCGGGGTCAGCGTGGACACGGTCCGCTTCTACGAGCGCCGCGGCGTGCTGCCCGAGGCCGGGCGCAGGCCGTCGGGCTACCGCGAGTTCGACGAGTCCGCGGTCGCCAGGATCCGCGCGGCCAAGGCCCTGCGGGAGCTGGGCTTCACGCTGGACGAGGTGGCCGGGGCCCTGCGCTCCCACGACGCGGGCGGCGCGACGTGCGCGAGCGAGCGGTGGCGGCTGGAGGCGGTGGTGGGCCGCCTCGACGCCAAGATCGCCGAGCTGGCCCGGGCCCGCGACCTCGCCGCCCGCAGCCTCACCGACTGCCGATCCGGCGACTGCCGCTTCCCCACCGGGCTGTCCCTGTAGTTCCCGGGCCGGCGTCGTCAGTGGTGGTACTCGTGGATCACGGCGTGACCGCCGCCGCGGCCGATGAGCCACTTGTTGACCGGCGTCGTCACCAGGAAGGCCACGAGGAACGCCACGGCCAGCGACCCCCAGAACAGTCCCGAGGTGAGTCCGGCCTCCATCGCGCCGGGGATGACCACGATGACGGCGTTGTCGACGATCTCCATCACGATGATCGACACGGTGTCGGCGGCGAGCGCCAGCTTGACGGCCCTGCCCCAGTTCACCCCGGCCCGGCGCAGCGGCAGCAGGGTCAGCAGGTAGCCGAAGAAGAACGCCAGCACGATGGCCAGCGCGATGGACGGCATGACGGCCCAGCCCAGCGCGGTGGCGATCACCAGGCCGAGCACCTCGCCGATGGCGCAGCCGGTGAGGCAGTGCAGCGTCGCCGAGACGGCCATCCCCCAGGTCGCCCCCTGGCGGGTCCCGTGGCCGCCTGGTTCCGAAGGGTGTGAGTGGTGCGCGGACACGTGCCCGCCCTACTGCTCGACCCGATCGGCCTCGTCCTTGGTCTTGTGGACGGCGCCGTCGGCGTGCTCGGGCGGACCGTACACCGTGTAGAGGACAAGCGGGTCCGGGCCGGTGGCGACGAAGTTGTGCAGGGCGCCCGCGGGAACGGCGACGAGGTCTCCCGGCTTCACCGGACGGGTCTCGCCGGCGACCCGGGCTTCTCCGGCGCCCGAGACGAACACGAGCAGCTGGTCGGTGTCCTCGTGCACCTCCTCGCCGATCTCCCCGCCCGGCGGGATCGTCATGGTGACGACCTGCGTCTTCGTTCCGGTCCACAGCACCCGGCGGAAGTCGTCGCTCTCCTCGGCCTCGGTCGCGATCGCGAAATGGTGCACGGTCGGCTCCTGTATCTCGCGGTTCAGGCTGCGTATGACTCTTGCCAGGACGAACGCTGACATAAACCTCAAAGTCGGCCCGGCGGCTCGCGCTACCCGCTCCGCGAGCCGCCGGGCCTTCCACGACGGGCCTCAGCCCCTGACGGTGACCGTCAGGTCACCGGTGACGGGCGCACCTCCCTGCGTGCGCACCGTCAGCGTGCCGGTGTACGTGCCGGGCCGGCTGAACGTCCTGGCCGAGGTCACGGTGAACGCGGCGTTGATCCGCATGCCGGGGATGCTTCCCTCCCTGGCGGTGGCCGGGGTCACCGGTTCCTCGGTGCCGTCGCTCCAGGTGACGACCGCCTCGAGGCCGGCGGCGGTGTGGCCGGGCGCGGTGAGGGTCCACGACGCGCCGGTAGGCATGCCGGCCCGGGCGTTCACCGAAGTGCCGAGGATCTCCAGCCGCCAGGGCACGTCGGCGGTCGGGAAGAAGTTCGTGCCCTGCACGGTCAGCCTGCCGCCGATCGCCGACAGGCGGTTCTTGAAGTCGGCGTAGTCCCGCTGGTCCTGAGGCGTCCATCCGACCTCGGCGGTGGCGATCAGCCGCGGGTAGGCGTAGTACTGCGCCTGCTCGACGCGGCGGATGAACTCGCCCCACACCGCCGCCTCCACGCCGAGCACGCTGCTCTCCTGGATGCCGGGGATGTACGTGCCGGGGTTCCAGTTGTAGTGACGGTCCAGGCCGCACGGCCCGCCGCACGCCCACGTGCCGCCGTCGGGCTGGCGCGAGTCCTGCTTCTGCGGCGCGTACGCGTGCGGGGCCGGGGAGAGGACGACGTCGGCGCCGCGGCCGTTCACGGCGGCGGCCACGGCGTTGCGGTCACCGTTCCAGAACTGCACCACCGCGTTGTCCCGCGGCAGCGCGGTGCCGGCGTACTCGTTCCAGCCGACGACGGTCTTGCCCAGGGCGCGCACGTCCTCGGTGAAGGCGTCGACCATCTTGACGTAGTCCTGGTGGCTGGTCACGAACGCCTCGTCGCCGCCGATGTGCAGGTAGGGGCCCGGGGTCATGGCGGCGATCTCGGTCAGCACGTGCCGGGCGAACTCGTACGTGGTCGTGCTGTGCGCGTCCAGCGAGGAGTAGCCGACCGAGCCGGTGCCATTGTGCGGGACGGTGGTCTCGCCCGGCTTGAGCTGCGGCCGCGCGCCCGGGGTGTTGAGCTGCGGGATGGAGTGCAGCGCCGAGTTGACGTGGCCGGGCAGGTCGATCTCGGGGATGACGGTCATCCCGTTCTCGCCCGCGTACCGGACGATCTCGGCGTAGTCGGCCTTGGTGTAGAAGCCGGTGATGCCGGGCTCGGTGCCCCGCTCGGTCATCGCGGTGCCGCCGCCGACCGCGGTGAGCAGGCCGTAGTCGATGCCGGACGGGTTGGCCGCCGGGTCGTCCACGGCGATGCGCCAGCCCTGGTCGTCGGTGAGGTGCAGGTGCAGCCGGTTGATCTTGAACTGGGCGGCGGCGTCGATGTAGGCCTTGACCTCGTCCACCGGGTAGAAGCTGCGGGCGACGTCGAGCATCATGCCGCGGTGCGCGAAGCGCGGGTAGTCGGTGATCTCCACGGCGGGCACCGTCCACCTGGCGTCGACGACCTCGCGCGCCTCGACCCACTGCGGGAAGAGCTGGCGGAGCGTCCGGACGCCGTTCAGCGCGCCGTTCGGGGTGGCGGCGCGGACGCGCACCTCTGCGGCGGTGACCGACAGCGTGTAGCCCTCGGCCTCGTGGCCTTCGGGTCCCTTGCCCGTACCGACCTCGATGACGATCGGCGCCGGGCCGCTGCCCTGGGCCGCGACCGTCAGCCGGTGGCCGGTGGCCTGGCGCAGCAGGCGGGCCAGCTGCTCCGCGGGCGCCTGGGCGCCGTCGCCGGTGGCCAGGATGCGGGTGTTGCGGTGCAGGGTGAACGGGGCGCCGCCGGTCTCGGTGAGCGACACCGGCTTGGGCACCAGGCCGAGCGTGGGCTCGGGGGCGGCGGGCGGCCCGTCCCAGATCTCGAACTCCGAGATCGAGTAGCCGTAGGCCGCCCAGCGCTGGCGTCCCTGCATCCGTACGTACGAGACCGGCCCGGCGGAGCGGACGTCGATCACGTCGGTGCGGGGGCAGGTGTCGCGCTGGAGGGACGCGACGTCCGTCCAGGCCTGACCATCGGCCGAGGTCTGCAGGACGAAGTCGCGGGCGCAGGCGTTCGGCCAGGTGAGGGTCACGTGGTCGACCTTCGCCGGGGCGGCGAGCTGGACCTGGACCCAGTTGTCGTCCTGGTACTTCGACGACCAGCGGGTGGCGGTGTCGCCGTCGTTGACGTGCGCGGCCACGAAATCGGCGCGGTCCAGCTCGACGCTGGAGGCGGTGGCGGTGCCGGCGAGCGCGAGGTTGACGGGCCCGGCGGCGGCCTGGGCCGGCGCGGGGGCGGTGAGTGCGGGGCTGAGGAGCGCGGCGGTCACTAAGGCCACGAGGGAGCGGCGCATGGGACTCCTTATGGAGGCGCGGTGGTCATCGCACAGTGTGTTCATCCTGTTGAATAACGTCAAGACAACGGATAAAATTAACGCCAACTTGCAGGTCATCCCTCTTGCGGTTGCCGATGACCGCCCTTTAACGTAAACCCCCAGGAAAAAATGAGCGATCGGAGTACGGGTGACCAGTCCACGCAACGTCCTGTTCCTGATGACGGACCAGCATCGGGTGGACACGCTCGGCTGCTACGGCAACCCGGAGGTCCGCACGCCCGCGCTGGACGGCCTGGCGGCGGAGGGCACGCGCTTCGACCGGTTCTACACGCCGACCGCCATCTGCACCCCGGCCCGGGCCTCGCTCTTCACCGGCCTGCACCCGTTCCGGCACGGCCTGCTCGTCAACCCCGAGCGCAACGGCGGCGGACGTGACGAGGTCGCCGCCGGTCAGCCGGTCATGGCCGAGCCGCTGCTGGCCGCCGGCTACAACATGGGCCACGTCGGCAAGTGGCACATCGGCCGCGAACGCGGCCCCGAGTTCTACGGCATGGACGGCGAGCACCTGCCGGGCGCGCTGAACCCGTTCCACCACCCCTCCTACCAGAACTGGCTGAAGGAGCACGGCCATCCCCCGTTCGCGGTGGAGCGGCCCGTCTTCGGCGCGGCCCAGAACGGCACCGGCCGCGGCCACCTGATCGCCGGCCGGCTCAAGCAGCCCGCGGCGGCCACGGTCGAGTCCTTCCTCGCCGAGCGCACGCTGGAGCTGCTGGAGCGCTACGCCGGCGACTTCCACCGCGCCGGCAGGCCGTTCGTGCTGTCCTGTCACTGGTACGGGCCGCATTTGCCCTACCTGATCCCGGACGAGTACTACGACATGTACGACCCGGCGCGGGTGCCGCTGCCGGAGTCCATGGCCGAGACCTTCGACGGCAAGCCCGAGGTGCAGCGCCGCTACTCCGAGTACTGGTCGGCCGACCACTTCGACGCCGACGCCTGGCGCGGGCTGATCGCCGCCTACTGGGGCTACGTGTCGCTGATCGACGCCCAGGTCGGACGCCTGCTGACCGCCCTGCGCGAGCTGGGCCTGTGGGACGACACGGCGGTGATCTTCACGGCCGACCACGGCGAGTTCACCGGCGCGCACCGGCTCAACGACAAGGGCCCCGCCATGTACGAGGACATCTACCGCATCCCGGGCATTGTCCGGGTGCCGGGCGCACGGGCGCGGACCGTGGACGCCTTCGCCACCCTGATCGACCTCAACCCCACGATCCTCGACCTCGCCGGGCTGCCGCCCCAGGAGCCGTGCGACGGCGAGAGCCTGCTCCCGCTGATCGACGGCGAGCCGTCCGAGGGCCGCGACTCGGTGGTCGCCGAGTTCCACGGCCACCACTTCCCCTACTCCCAGCGCATGATCCGGGACCACCGCCACAAGCTGGTGTTCAACCCCGAAGGCGTGCATGAGCTGTACGACCTGGACAGCGACCCGCACGAGCTGCGCAACGTCTACGCCGTGCCCGCCTACGCGGCGGTCCGGCGTGACATGACCGTGCGGCTCTACCGCGAACTGCTGCGTCGCGGCGATCCCGCGTACACCTGGATGAGCTATATGGCCGACATCGGCGACGGCCGGGCCCCCGACGTCGACGGCGTCGCTGACGAGGTGGCCTGATGCCGCCTCGTCCCCCACTCGTGAACCCAGAAAGGACCTCCCGATGAGGCGTCCTCGCATATTGGCCGCCGCTCTCGCGGCCATGGCCATCCTGCTGCCCGTCACCGCGTGCGGCTCCTCCTCCTCTTCCTCGGAGGAGGGCGGCGCCGAGCCCACGAAGGTGCGCTTCGGCTACATCGCCGACTTCGCCGGCGCGGCGGTGCTCGCCGCCGCCGACAAGCAAGGCCTGTGGGCCAAGCAGGGCCTGGAGCCCGAGCTGAAGGTGTTCACCAACGGCCCGCTGCAGATCCAGGCGCTCGGCTCCGGCGACATCGACTTCGGCTACATCGGCTCCGGCGCCACCTGGCTGCCCGCCAGCGGCAAGGCCAAGATCATCGCGCCGAACATGCTGGGCATGGCCGACCGCGTGATCGTCCACCCGGACTCCGGCATCTCCTCGGTCGCCGACCTCAAGGGCAAGAAGATCGGCGTGCCCGAGGGCACCTCCGGCGACATGATCCTCGAACTGGCGCTGAAGCAGGCCGGGCTGACCGGCAAGGACGTGCAGAAGGTCAACATGGACCCGAGCACGGTCGTGACCGCCTTCAGCGGCAAGCAGATCGAGGCGGCGGCCATCTGGTACCCGCTGATCGACACCATCAAGAAGAACGTGCCCGACCTGGTGGAGCTGACCAAGAGCGAGGACTACTACCCCGCGCTCAGCTTCCCCAGCTCCTTCGTGGCCCGCAACGAGCTGGTCGCCGAGGACGCCGCGACCGTCACCAAGGTGCTCAAGGTGCTGCAGGAGGGCAACGACTGGGTCGCGAACAACACGGCCGAGGCCGAGACGCTGACGGCCACGTTCCTCAAGGCGCCCGAGGAGCAGTTCAAGGGCGCCTCGGCGGTGACGAAGATCGTGCCGACGGCTGAGCTGCGGAAGCTGGCCGAGGACGGCTCGGTGGCCGGGTGGTACAAGGGCCTGGCCGACATCTTCGTCACGATGGGCAAGCTGACCGAGTCACCCGACCCCGCCACGTACTTCACCGCCGACCTGTACAAGTCGGCCGCGGCGGGCTGATTTTCCGCGAGAAGATGACAGATATCCGTCGCCCACCATCATGGTGCCATGTCGACCCCCACTGACGCGCTGCAGCGGCTGCGGCGGGTGCACGAGGACGCCGTGCTGTCCGCGCTGCGCTCGGCGGGCGCCCTGAGCCGCGCCCAGCTCACCGAGCGCACCGGCCTGTCCCGCACGACCTTGTTCGCCATCATCTCCGACCTCATGGAACGGGACGCGGTGATCGAGACCGAGGCGGTGCCGGCCGAGCCGCGCGGCCGCGGCAGACCCGCCGCGCTGGTCTCGCTCAACCCGGCCGCCGGCCTGCTCCTGGGCCTCGACCTGGGGCGGGGCCGGGTACGGCTGGCCGTGGCCAACGCCGCGCACCAGGTCGTGGTCACCGCCTCGGCCGGGCTCCGCGAGGACGCCGCCCCGGCGGAACAGGCGGAGGCGGCGGTGCGGCTGGTCCGCGAGGTCGCCGCGGAGCGCGGGATCGGCCTGGGCGCCCTGGAAGCGGTCGGGCTGGGCCTGGTCGGCGTGCTCGACGAGCACGTCCCCACCGGCCCCACCGACCCCACCGGCCCGGCCGGATCCGCCGACACACCACCCTGGCCGGCCGGATCCGCGGACGCGCTGACCGACCCCGCGGACGGGCTGTTCGCGGGGCCCGGTGGGCGGGCCGGGCTGCCGGAGGGCGTGCCCGCGCGCTACCTGCCGCTCGCCCTGCGCGTCGCCGAGGAGTTCGGCGTGCGGGTGGCGGTCGACAACAACGCCAGGCTGGCGGCCCTGGCCGAGGCCACCTGGGGTGTCGCCAGGCAGGTCCGGGACATGGTGTACGTGCGCTGGTCCGTCGGCGTGGGCGGCGGGTTCCTCGCCGGCGGCAGGCTGCTGCGCGGCGCGCACGGCGCGGGCGGCGAGCTGGGACACGTCTCGCTCGACCCCGAGGGCCCGCCCTGCCACTGCGGCGGCCGCGGCTGCCTGGAGGGCCGCATCGGTGGTCAGCGCCTGCTGGCCGCCTGCGCCGAGGAGGGCGTGCCGCTGGCGGGCCTGGACGAGCTCGTCACCGCCGCCCAGGACCGGGTGCCCGCGGTGTGCGAGGTGGTCGCCTCGGCCGCGTCCGACCTGGGCCGGGTGCTGGCCGGCACGGTCACCCAGCTCGACCCTGCCTTGGTCGTGGTGGGCGGCGAGCTGGCGGCGCTGGGCAGCCTGGTCCTCGACCCGATCCGGGAGGCGATCTCCGGGCACGCGCTGCCCCGGTCGCACCGGCAGATCGAGGTCACCCAGGCCGATCTCGGCGTGAACGCCTCGGCGATGGGCGCGATCGCGCTCCTGCTGCACGAGGAGCCGTCGATCCCGGCCCATCTCCGTCCCGCACTACGGTAATTTGTCCGAAACCTCACCATAAAGCCCAATTTTTCAGGACACTGCGGGCTGGTGCGCCATCGAAGAGGATCTCCACTGAGCCATGAAGAGACCCAGAACATGACCGCCGTGAGCGTGACCGAGTCTCCCCCCGGCCGGCGCATCCGGCGACCGGGCCGTACCCTCGTCCTGAACGTGGCCGCCGTCCTGGCGGGCCTGGGTGCGTGGACGGCGCTGTCGATGTCCGGCATCACGGGCCTGACCGGCCCCGTCGAGGTGGCCGCGCGCGGGTTCGACCTGATCGCCGACGGCACCCTGACCGGCGACATGCTGGCCAGCCTGCGCCGCGTGTTCACCGGCTTCGCGCTGGGCACCCTGCTCGCCATCCCGGTCGGCTTCCTGATGGGCTGGTACGCGACCGCGCGCGCCCTGATCGAGCCGTACGTGCAGTTCTTCCGTACGATCCCGCCCCTGGCGATCATCCCGCTGGCCATCCTGCTGATGGGCATCGGCGAGACGCCGAAGGTGTTCGTCATCTTCCTGGCGGCGTTCCTGTCGAGCGTGGTCTCGACCTTCCAGGGCGTGCTGGACGTGGACAAGACGCTCATCAACGCGGCCCGGGTGCTCGGCGCGTCGGACCGGACCATCTTCCTGAAGGTCGTGGTGCCGGCCTCGACGCCGTTCATCATCGTGGGCATGCGGATCGGCCTGGGCGCGGCCTGGGGGACGCTGGTCGCGGCCGAGCTGATCGCCGCCCAGGAGGGCCTGGGCTACCGGATGCAGCAGGCGCAGCTCTACTACGACCTGCCCACGATCTTCGTGGGACTGATCAGCATCGGCGTGCTCGGCCTGATCATGGACCGGCTGCTGCTGCTGGCCGAGCGCCGATTCACCGGATGGCAGGAACGCCGATGACCACCAAGATCTCCTTCCAGGGCGTGTCCAAGACGTTCGAGCTCAAGGGCGACCCGTTCCTCGCCCTCGACCGCGTCGACCTGGACATCGCCGACCGCGAGTTCGTCACCGTCGTCGGCCCTTCGGGGTGCGGCAAGAGCACGCTGATGGGCATGGCGGCGGGGCTGGTCGAACCCGGGACGGGCCGGATCCTGCTGGACGGCGCGCCGGTGACCGGGCCGGGCCCGGACCGCGGGGTGATCTTCCAGCAGTACGCGCTGTTCCCGTGGCTGACCGTGCGCAAGAACGTCGAGTTCGGGCTCAAGCTCCAGCCGATCTCCGCCGAGGAGCGCAGCCGCCGCGCCCAGCACGCGATCGACCTGGTGGGGCTGACGGACTTCGCCGACGCGCTGCCCAAGACGCTGTCGGGCGGGATGAAGCAGCGCTGCGCGATCGCCCGCGCCTACGCGGTCGGGCCGCAGGTGTTGCTCATGGACGAGCCGTTCGGCGCGCTGGACGCGCTCACCCGGGTGCAGTTGCAGGATCAGCTGCTGGACACGTGGAGCCGGGAGCGGCGCACGGTCATGTTCATCACGCATGACGTGGACGAGGCGGTCTACCTGGCGAACCGGGTCATCGTCATGGCGGCGCGGCCGGGCCGCATCCACCGGATCATCGACGTGGACCTGCCGTACCCGCGCACCGAGGAGGTGCGGCTGTCGCCGGAGTTCTCCAGGATCCGCAACGAGGTCTGGCACTCGGTCTACCACCAGGCCCCCGCTGCCTGAACCCGCCGTCCGGTAAGCCCGCCGCCGACGGCGGGCTTACCGCATCGGCCGTCAGCCGCCCGCTTCGGAATCGGCCGCGTGCAGGAACGGCGCCAGCAGGCCCCGGGCGGACTCCCAGGCGGTCTCCAGGTCGGTGCCGGACTCGATCAGCCGGGACCCGGCGAACACGATGGCGTTGATCATCTCCGCGGTCTCGGGCACCGTGGAGACGCCGAGGCGGCGCAGCGTCTCCACGAGCGGCTCCAGGAGCTGCTGGTGCATGGTGCGGCTCTGCTCGGCCACCGTGTCGCCGGGCGCGACCTCCGCGAGGACGGTGGCCAGCGCGTGCTCGCCCTCGGTGATGAGCTCGAAGTTGGTCCGTACGTAGGCGAGCACGCGGCCGGCGGGGGTCGCGGCGGCGTCCATCGCGGCGGCGACCCGGGCCGACCACCGGGGGAAGACGTCCTCCACCACCGCGTTGAGCAGGTCCTCCGGCGACTTGAAGTACTGGTAGAGGCTGGGCCGGGCCAGCCCGGCGCGCGCCGCCACCCGGGTCAGCGTGGGCGGCCGGCCCGTCTCGGCGAGGATCTCCCTGGCCGCGTCGAGCAGCGCCCGATGCTGGGCGGCCCGATGCTCGGCGACGGTCGACGCCCGGATGCGCGGCACGTGCCCTCCTCCACCGTGGTCGGCCTACTCTGACAGTCTCCCATCGACCATCGACAGGACGCGGTCGCAGTGGCCGAGCACATCGTGATCGTGGGTGACCATGATCGTCGCGACGGCGGACTCGTGCGTCTCGTGGGCGAGCAACGTGACGATGTCGTCGCTGCGGGCGCGGTCGAGCGCGGCGGTCGGCTCGTCCACCAGCAGCACCGCCGGGCGGGTGACGAGCGCGCGGGCGATGCCCACCCGCTGCCGTTCGCCGCCGGACAACTGGTGGGGCCGGTGTCCCGCGCGGTGGCCCATGCCGACCCGGTCGAGAAGCTCACGCGGATCGTGGCCCTCCCCCGCGCGCTTGCCCGCCACGTCGAGCGCGAAGCGGAGCTGGTCCAGCGCGGTGAGGGCCGGGATGAGGTTGCCGGACTGGAAGACGAACCCGATCCGTTCGCGGCGGTGGCGGGCCTTCTCGCGGCGGCTCGCCCGGGAGATGTCGACGCCGTCGAGCAGCACCCGGCCGCTGTCGGGCGTGGCGAGCGCGCCGGCGACGGCGAGCAGGCTCGACTTGCCGGAGCCCGAGGGTCCCACGATGGCGACGAACTCGCCGGACGCCACGTCGAGGTCGACGCCGTCGAGCGCGACGACCGTGCCGTCGCCGTCGCCGAGAGCCAGGGTGACGCCCTCCATCCGCAGGCCGCCGCGTTCCTCGGCGGCGGTCCGGCGGGAGTCCGGTCGTGGGGACGTGTGGCTGGTGGTCATCTCTGCCCTCCCAGGGCTGCGAGCGGGTCGACGCGGACGATGCGGCCCACGGCCGCCGCGGCCCCGGCCAGGCCGAGGCCGACGAGCAGCAGGGCGGCGGCGGCGAGCGGCTCCGCCTCCAGGGCGAACGGCATGGCGGTGGTGGTGAGCAGCGCGCCGCCGCCCACTCCCAGCAGGAAGCCCACGGCGGTGAACACGGTCAGGATGACGGTCGCCTGGATCATCGTGTCCCGCATGAGGTAGCCGGTCGAGGCGCCCATGGCCCGTACGACCGCGAGTTCGTGCTTGCGGTTGATCGTCCACACGGTGAAGAACGTTCCGACGACGAGCGCGGAGATGGCGTACAGGAAGACCTGGATGAGGACGAGCGTGGAGATCTCGGCGGTGTAGCCGGGGGAGGCTCCGAAGGAGTCCGCGAGCGTCATGCTCGTGGTGCCCGCCGCGGCGTCGCCGCCGGACAGGTCGATCTCGTTCCCGTCCCGGGCGCGCAGCGCGATGGCCGTGGCCTCCTCGTACGCCCCCTCACGGACCTCGTCATCCGGCCCGGCGCCCGCGTGCACCTGCTGCCAGCTGCGCAACGGCAGATACGCCACGTCGACGTGCCCGAAGGTGCGCTGGTCGCCGGTGGTGCCGACGACCTTGAGCCGGGTGCCAAGGCGGTCGATGACGACGGTGTCGCCGATGGCCACGCCGTCGTCCAGGACGGTCTGGCTGACCACGATCCCGTCGGGGTCGCCGAGTCCGGCGCCGTCGGAGACGCCGGGTGCGAGGAACGAGCCGGGGTCGACGCCGAACAGAGCCAGGTCGATCGGTGTCTGGGTGCCCGCGGTGGTGGTGACCTTGGCGTTGACCAGCACGTTGCCGAACGGGGCGGCGTCGGCGACGTCGTCGCGGCGCTTCCATGCCTCGGCCTGGTCCACCTGGACGGTGCTGCGTGAGAAGGCGGAGTCGGTCTTGGTGCCCTCCTCGAAGGCGAAGGCGGTGACGGGCAACCGCTGGAGCCCGGAGACGCCGTCGTTGACGAGGCCGGAGGACAGGCCGGACAGCAGCACGACGAGGATCGCTATGAGGGCGACGACCCCGCCCATCAGGCCGAAACGTGCGCGGGCGAAGACCAGCTCGCGCCAGGCCAGGAACATGGCACTCCTTCACAGGAAGGGATTTCACGGAACGGACGAGCGCCCTGACATGCCGACGCCACGTCGGCAAGATACCAACTACGCGTCGGGAAGGTGTAACGCCCCGGGTCCCCGTAGGGCTGAAGGTCCTTTTCGGATGGTCTTTGTCCTCTATCGGTGACCTGCCGTTACGCGATGGGGTGATACCGCAAGGAACGGCAGAAGGAGGCACGACATGAGACGCCGGAACGCGCCGGTCGCCATCGACCCCGCCGACGTTCGAGTCGAGACACGGGGCCCGGTCCGCCACGGGGCCGTCGAGCACGCCCGGCAGGCCGTCGCCGGGCTGGCCCTGCTGGCCCACGAGCCCGTGCTGTTCGCGCGGATCAAGCTGACCGCCCCCGGCGGGCCGGACGTGAAGCGCCCGTACACTGCGCAGGCCAACCTCGACGTCAACGGCCGCCTCATCCGCGCCCAGGCCGCGGGCCCGTCCATGTACCAGGCGCTCGACCTGCTGGAGGACCGGATCCGCACCCGGCTGCGGCGCACCGCCAGGCACTGGGAGGAGCTGAGGGGACGCTACTCTCCGGAACGGCGGGAGTCCTCGCTGCCGGTCCTGCCGCGCCCGCGGCGCGAGCCCGACGCCGAACGGGAGATCGTCCGGCACAAGACGCTGGGCGACTACCGGGCCACCCCGGAGGAGGCCGCCTTCGACATGGAGCAACTCGACTTCGGCTTCTACCTGTTCACCGAGGCCGGCACCGGCCAGGACAGCGTCCTGTACCGGGACGGCGACGGCTACCGGCTGGCCCAGGTGGACCCGCGCCCTGAGGCGCTCGGCGAGGTCGCGATACCGCTCCCGGTCGATCCCGGCCCGGCGCCCCGGCTCACCACCGCCGAGGCGGCGGACCGGCTGGAGGCCGGCGGGCGCGCGTTCGAGTTCTTCGCCGACGCGGAGACCGGCCGCGGCCGGCTGATCTACCACCGGTACGACGGCGGCTACGGGCTGATCACCATCGGCTGACGCCGCCGCCCGCGGACCGGCGCCGGGACCTCCGCCCCCGAGGTCCCGGCGCCCGCGTTCGCACCGGGCGCGAACTTCCACGGAACGGGAACAGTCAGGACAAGATCGAGACTTGGGATCTTCCTCGCGTTAGGCTCTGTCGCGTACAGCTACCCCCCGGAAGGCACGGCGATGACCGACGATCCGCTCAGTCGCGTGAACACCGAGATCCCGAGTCCGGCCCGGATCTACGATCTGTGGCTGGGCGGCAAGGACAACTACGAGATCGACCGCGTCGTCAGCGCGCAGATCCTCCAGGCGGTCCCCGAGCTGCCGATCCTGGCCAAGACGAACCGCGAGTTCCTCGGCCGGGCGGTGCGCTGCGTGGCCGAGGAGGGAGGCGTCCGGCAGTTCCTCGACATCGGCACCGGGATCCCCACGGCCGACAACACCCACCAGGTCGCCCAGGCCGTCTCGGCCGACTGCAAGGTCGTGTACGTGGACAACGACCCGGTGGTGCTGGCCCACGCGCGGGCGCTGCTGCGCGGCTCGGAGCAGGGCGACACCTGGTTCGTCGACAGCGACCTGCGTGAGCCCGACAAGATCCTGGAGGCGGCGGAGGAGTATCTGGACTTCTCCCAGCCGATCGGGCTGGTGCTGCTCGGCGTGGTGGACTTCCTGTCCGACGGCGACCGGCCCAAGGAGATCATCCAGCGGCTGCTGGCGCCCATGGCCTCGGGCAGTTACCTGGTCATCTCCCACGGCCTGGTCGGCAAGCAGCTGGAGGAGGGGGTGCGCAGCTGGAACGAGAGCGGCGGCGTGCCGATGACCCTGCGCACCCACGAGGAGCTGACCGGCTTCTTCGACGGGCTGGAGCTGCTGGAGCCGGGCGTGGTGGCGCTGCCGCGCTGGCGGCCGACGCCGGAGACGCTCTACGCCGACCGCGAGGCCGTCTACTACGCGGGCGTGGGCCGCAAGCCGTAGACCGGGGAGCCGGGGGAGAACGCCGCGGCGCTCTCCCCCGGCCTCGGGCCTAGCGCTTGCCGTACTTCTTGTGTACCGCCTGCTTGGTGACGCCGATCGCGTGCGCGATCTGCGCCCAGGCCAGCCCGGCCACCCGGGCCCGCCGCACCTGCACGGCCTCCACCCGTTCGAGCTCGCGCCGCAGCGCCGCGGTGGCCTGCAGCGCGCGCAGCGGGTCTTCGTCCTGGGCCTGCCGCACCAGCTCGGCCAGATCGTCCGCCATGCTCTAAAGGTAGTCCAGCAACAGCCGGGTGACCTCCTCCGGCCGTTCCAAAGCGGGCAGATGGCCGGCCCACTCCAGCTCGACCAGCTCGGCGCCCTCCAGCCGGTCGGCCAGATGACGGGCGCTCTCGCGGAAGTACGGCAGATCGTACGAACCGGTGACGATCAGTGCGGGCACCCGGATCTTGTCGAGGTCGTACTCGCCCTCGAACTGCGGCAGCTCGGGATCGGCGGCCAGCTGCATGCCGAAGGCGTGCCGTTGCATCGCCGCCACCCGCCGCCTGGTCTCCTCGCCTGCCGCCGGCCCGAGCCAGGTGCGGGCGTTCAGCTCGGCGGCGCCCTCGATGTCGCCGGCCTCCAGCAGCCGGTCCTCCTCGGCCCCGAACGTGCGGACGTCGTCGGTCTCGGGCAGGTCGGAGCCGGGGTTCATGAGGACCATCCGGGTGGCCAGGCGGGCGAGCCGCAGCGCGACGCGGCACCCGTAGGAGGAGCCGACCAGGGTGGCGCGCTCGACGCCGAGCTCGGCCAGCACGTCGGCCACGTCGCCGTCGTCGCTGTAGGGCCCGTCCGCCTCGTACGGCGTGCGCCCGAACCCCCGGTAGTCCATCCTGATGACCCGGAACCGCGCGGCGAGCGCGTCCCACTGGCCGTCCCACATGCCGGCGTCGGCGGCGCTCGACGGCAGCAGCACCACCGGCTCGCCCGACCCCGCGCTCTCGTACCAGATCGTCATCGGCCCTCCACCACCAGTCGCACGCCGAGCCCGATGAGGACGGCTCCGGACACCTGCTCCAGCCGCCGCTTGACCGAGGGCCGCCCGAGCAGGTCCTTGGCCCTGGCGACCGTCCACACCAGCACCCCGTACCAGAGCACGTCGACCAGCACCCAGACGACGGCGAGCGTCACCAGGGTGAGCGGCACGTCGGCGCCCTGCGGCACGAACTGCGGCAGGAACGACATCGCGAACACCGCCGCCTTCGGGTTCGCCGCGCAGGTGGCCAGGCCCGCCAGATAGGCGCGGCGGTGTCCGGCGACCGGCGGCGCCTCGACCGCCGGAGCCGCGCCCGCGGCCCCCTTGCGCGCCTGCCAGAGCGCCTGCGCGCCCATCACGACCAGGATGACGGCGCCGGTGATCCGCATGGCGTCGTAGGCGAGCTGCGAGGCGAGCACCAGCGCCGACAGGCCGAACGCGGCGGACAGCCCCCACAGCAGGATCCCGGTCTCGTTGCCCAGCGTGGCCGCCATGCCGGAGCCGCGCCCCGAACGCAACGTCTGCCGGAGGATGACGGCGGTGCTGACCCCCGGGACCATCGCCACCAGGACGCATGCTCCGATGAATGCCAAAAGATACATGCCGGGCATCGTTCCAGATACGGGCCCGGATCACTCATACATTTTCCGCAGCTCCGCGACCGTCTCGGCCATGAGGGCGCGCAGCTCGGGCGGGCCGAGCACCTCCACGCCCGCGCCCATGCGCAGCAGCAGCCAGCGGGCGTGGCTGATCGACTCGACGGGCAGGGTGAGCGTCCGCCAGCCCTCGGCGTCGGGCTCGGCGGCCCCGGCCAGCGCGCCCTCCACCACCTCCTGGCCCATCGTGTAGGCGAGCAGGTCGGCCATCCCGGGGGCGAGCCTGATCTCGGCGGTCGCGGTGTACATCCGCTCGCGGAACTCGGCCGCGTACGCCCGCCAGAACCCGGCCAGCTCGAAGCCCTCCGGCCGGTCGAACTGGCCTGCCTCGGTAGAGAGGGTGAGGATGCGGGCCACCCGGTAGGTCCGCGGGTTCTCGCCTGGCGGGGCGGCGACCAGGTACCACGACCCGCCCTTGAGCACGAGCCCGTACGGGTGGACCAGCCGTTCGACGACCTGCCGCCCCCACCGCCGGTAGGTCATCCGGAGCGGCCGCTGCGCCCACACCGCCTCGGCCACCTCGCTCAGGTGAGGCACGTCGTCGGCGCCGCGGTACCAGCCGGGCACGTCCAGCAGGAACCGCTCGCGCATCTTGGCGGCGTGGGAACGCGGCTCCGGCGGAAGCGCGGCCAGCACCTTCAGCTCGGCGTTGGCGGCCAGCTCGGCCATGCCCAGCTCAGCGGCCGGGCCCGGCAGCCCGGCCAGGAACAACGACGACGCCTCCCCGGCGGTCAGCCCGTTGAGCCGGGTGCGGTAGCCGTCGAGCAACTGGTAGCCCCCCGCCGGCCCACGATCGGCGTAGACCGGCACCCCGGCCGCCGACAGCGCCTCCACGTCGCGGTAGACGGTGCGCACCGACACCTCCAGCTCCTCGGCCAACTCGGGAGCGGTCATCCGCCCGCGCGTCTGCAACAGCAGAAGCAGCGAGAGCAGACGGCTGGCGCGCATACGTCCATGGTAGGCCGCCCTTACGACACCCAGCGGCCTCCAGACGTCGGCCCGCGCCCACCGGGGGGCGGGCTCAGGCGAACTGCTGCCAGGCGAGCCTGGCCACCATCGCCGCCACCACGCAGAGCAGCACCACCCGGACGAACCCCGTGCCGCGCCTGATCGCCATCCGGGCGCCGAACTGGGCCCCGGCGATGTTGCAGGCGGCCATGCCCAGGCCGAGCGCCCACAACACGTGCCCCTGCCAGCCGAACAACAGGAGGGCCCCGACGTTGGTGCCGGTGTTGACGATCTTTGCCGAGGCGGAGGCGGACACGAAGTCGAGGCCGAGCAGGGTGGTGAACGCGATGATCAGGAACGTGCCCGTACCCGGTCCCATGATGCCGTCGTAGAAGGCGATGCCGACGCCCGCCACCATCACCGCCACGACAACCCGGGCCCGGGTGCGCAGATGCGGACGGGGCACGGCGCCCATAGCGGGACGCAGCGTCACGAACGCCGCCACACCGAGCAGGATCACCATCACCACGGGCCGCAGCACCTCGGCCGAGATGGCCGCCGCGGCCGAGGCGCCCAACGCCGCACCCAACACGGCCAGCCCAGCGGCGGGCAACGCGACCGGCCGATCCACCTTGGTGGTACGCGCGTACGTGACGGCAGCGGACGAGGTGCCGAACACCGAGGAGAACTTGTTCGTCGCCATCGCCTCGACCGGCGCCACCCCGGCCATCATCAACGCGGGAAGCTGCAGCAGCCCGCCACCCCCCACCACGGCGTCCACCCACCCAGCCCCCGCAGCGGCCACCAGCAACATCAGGACCTGCTCCAGCGGCACGCCACATCTCCCCCGAACCCCCGACAAACCCCCGCAAGCGTAGCGACCCCCCACCTACACCGCAGACAGACCGAAGCAGGTGCGACCCGAACACAGCAGAGGCGCAGCGCGGGCGCCCCGAACCCGACGGAAACCTGCCCGGTGCAAACCTGGGAGGCAGACCAAGGAAAGGGCGCGCCACAGAAGCGAGCGCGACGCAACCACAAGCACCCAGCACAGAGGCAGCCCCAGGCGGAGACGCAGACGCAGACGGCGCACACCACGGACACGGCAAAACTGCGGAGCGCAGACACGGCGAAGCAGACGGCGCACCTCAAGCCGCAGGCACGCGGGACACGGGCACGCGGGACACGGGCACGCGGGCACGCGGGACACGGGCACGGTACTGAGGCGAGTGGGGCGCGACTGTGCCGGACGCCGGGCACGACGCGTCTAACTCGCCGCCGCGCGACCTCGGCGGGCGGTGTGGGTCGTTGGGCGCGAAGACGCGAAGACGCGGCGAGGGTCGTTGGGGCGGGCGCCCGGAGCCCATTAACCGGGCGCCCGCGGCTCAGCGGGCGGGCACCAGGGACCGCTTGCGTGAGGCGTAGATGTCGTCGATCAGGCGGTAGGTGCGTGCCTGTTCGGCGGTGAAGATGCGGTCGCGTTCGATGTCGCGCCTGATCTCCAGCGGGCTGCGCTCGGTGTGGCGGGCCAGGATCTCCTCCTGCTGGTCGCGCATCCGCAGGATCTCCCTGGCGTGGATCTCCAGGTCGCTCGACTGGCCGCGGCCGCCCTCGGTGGCGGGCTGGTGGAGCAGGATGCGGGCGTGCGGCAGGGCGGCCCGCTTGCCCGGTGTGCCCGCCGCCAGCAGGACCGCCGCAGCCGACGACGCCTCGCCGATGCAGACGGTGTGGATCTCCGGCCGGACGAACTGCATCGTGTCGTAGATGGCCGTCATCGCGGTGAACGAGCCGCCCGGGGAGTTGATGTAGAGGTTGATGTCCTGGTCGGGGTCGATCGACTCGAGGGTGAGCAGCTGGGCCATCACGTCGTTGGCCGCGGTGTCGTCGATGGGGGTGCCGATGAAGATGACCCGGTCTTCGAAGAGCTTGTTGTACGGGTTCATCTCCTTGATGCCGTACGAGGTGCGCTCGGTGAAGGACGGCAGCACGTAGCGCCCGCTCATGTCAGTTCATCCCTTCGGCGATGTGGTCGACGAACCCGTACTCCAGCGCCTCGCGCGCGGTGTACCACCGGTCACGGTCGGAGTCGGCCTGGATGCGCTCCAGCGGCTGACCGGTGTGGAAGGCGATGATCTCGGCCATCCGCCGCTTGGTGTAGAGCATGTTCTCGGCCTGGATCTGGATGTCGGCGGCCGAGCCGCCGATGCCGCCGAGCGGCTGGTGCATCACGACACGGGCGTTGGGCAGGGCGTAGCGCTTGCCCGGCGCACCGGCGCACAGCAGCAGCTGCCCCATGGAGGCGGCGAACCCCATCGCGACCGTCGCCACGTCGCACGGCACGAACTGCATCATGTCGTACAACGCCATGCCGGCCTGCACGGAACCGCCCGGCGAATTGATGTAAAGCGTGATGTCGCGCTTAGGATCCTCGGCCGCCAGCAAAAGCAGCTCACCGCACAGCCGATTGCATATGTCGTCGTCGACTTCCTGGCCGAGAACAAGGATGCGTTCTTTCAGGAGACGCTGGCTGAGCTGGTCAGGCCAGTGTGTGCGCGCGTTATCGGTCATGGGTGCCGCCTTTCTGCCTCGAACCACATGGCACTCGACGACGCTAACCCCGTACGCCCGCGACAACGGAATCTTTTCGCTGGGGGCGCATTTCTCTAAAAGCGCATTCCACCGAGAGCGAATAATGCTCGACATATAATCGCCGATGTGCGATGGAACCGGATCCTGGCCCGGCGGTGGACGTGCCTGATCCTCGGCGGGGCGCTGCTGATGCCCTACATGATGGCCGGGGTGCTGGTCTCGGGCTGGGTGCGGCGGGAGGCGACGGCCCTGTTGCTGCTGCCGGTGCAGCTCGGCGTGTTCGCCGCGGTGCTGCCGGTGGTGGCGCTGACCGGCCTGTTCCTGCCGGTGCGCGGGCTGGAGGTGCACGCGGCGCAGGGCCTGCTCGGCGCCGCGGTGGAGGTCGCGCCCCAGGAGGGCCGGCGCAGCTGGCAGGAACGCCGCCGCACCGCCGCCTGGTACACGCTGCACCTGGCGGTCGGCGGCGTGGCCAGCGGCTGCACGCTCGCGGTCGTGCCGTTCACGGCGGTGACGATGGCGCTGCCGTTCACCGGCGCGAGCGACGTGCTCGGCGTGCGCGTGGCGCCCGGCTGGACCGCGATCGGCTGGCCCGCCGCGGGGCTGGCGGCGCTCGTGCTGCTGGTGGCGCTGGTGGCCGGGTCGGGCGGGCTGCTGGCCAGGCTCGCCCCGGTCCTGCTCGGCCCCACCCCGGCCGAACGGCTGGCCGCGGCCGAGGAGCGGGCCCGCGACCTGGCCCGGCGCAACCGGCTGGCCCGCGAGCTGCACGACTCGGTGGGGCACGCGCTCAGCGTCGTCACGCTCCAGGCCGCCGCCGCGGGCCGGGTGCTCGACCACGACCCCGAGACGGCCAGGACGGCGCTGGCGGCGATCGAGGGCTCGGCCCGCGCCGCCCTGGAGGACCTGGACCACGTGCTCGGGGTGCTGCGCGCGGGCGAAGGCCGGGACCGCGCGCCCGGAGCCACCCTGTCCGACCTCGACACGCTGGCGCGCTCCACCGGGGCCGAGGTACGGCAGGACGTGGGCGACCTGTCGGCCGTGCCCGCCCTGGTCTCCCGGGAGGCCTACCGGATCGTCCAGGAGGCGCTGACCAACGCCGTCAAGCACGGCCACGGCCCGATCCACCTGTCGGCCCACGTCCGCGACGGCGCCCTCGACCTCCTCGTCACCAACCGGACCGGAGCCCGCAACGGCCCAGGACGCACAGGGGGGCCGGGCGGGACGCTGGAACAGGCCGGAAGCGGCCCGGGACGTACGGGCGGCAGAAAGCCGGACGAGACGCGGGAACAGGCCGAAAGCGGTCCGGGACGTACGGGCGGCAGAAGGCCGGACGAGACGCGGGAACAGGCCGAAAGCGGCCCGCGCTCCACCGGCGGCAGAGGGCTGGACGGGATGCGGGAGCGGGCCGGGCTGCTCGGCGGCGAGGTCGCGGCCGGACCCCACCAGGGCGGCTGGCGGGTCGCGGCGCGGCTGCCGCTACGGTCGGAACCATGACGATCAGGGTCGTGCTGGCCGACGACGAGGACCTCATCAGGGCGGGGCTGCGGATCATCATCGACTCGGAGCCCGGCCTGACGGTGGTCGGCGAGGCCGCCGACGGGGCCGCGGTGCTGCCGGTGGTGCGGCGCGAGCGGCCCGACGTGGTGCTCATGGACGTGCGGATGCCCGCGCTCGACGGCATCGAGGCCACCCGCCGCCTGGTCGCCCTGGAGGAGCCGCCCAAGGTCCTGGTGGTGACCACGTTCGAGAACGACGACCACGTCTACGACGCGCTGCGCGCAGGCGCCGACGGGTTCCTGCTGAAGCGGGCCAGGCCGGAGGAGCTGGTGCGGGCGGTGAAGCTGGTGGCGTCCGGCGAGTCGCTGCTGTTCCCCGCCGCCATCCGCGCCCTCGCCGCGCGCCGGCCCGCCGCGCGGGTGCCGGGCGTCGACCGGCTGACCGGGCGGGAGGGCGACGTGCTGCGGCTCATGGCCAGGGGCCTGTCCAACGGCGAGATCGCCGCCGAGCTGGTGGTGAGCCCCGAGACCGTCAAGACGCACGTGGGCAACGTGCTCACCAAGCTCGGCGCCCGCGACCGCACGCAGGCGGTCATCGCCGCCTACGAGTCGGGTTTCGTCTCCCCCGGCTGACCGCCCGGGACGATCTCCGCGACGGGCAGCCCCGACAGCTCCGCCACCGTCTTGCCCGTCTCCGCCAGCGCCCGGTCCACCAGCCGCAGCCCCACCGCGTACCCGGCCATGTTCGGGATGCCCTTGGGCTCCTGGCCGAACCGCCGGGTGGCGCTGTCGCCGAGCACGTACGCGGGCGTGTTCCACATGCCCTGCAGCCCGAAGTCCGCCATGATCCGCTCGTACGCGTGGTCGAAGTCGGCCCCGGTCACCATCGACGACCAGGGCCCCATCGCCTCGGGCCCCGACAGTTCCCGCACGAACGCCTCCGCCAACCCCTCGGAGATCACGTGCTCGCCGACGGTGACGGTCTGCGGGTTCCACTCCACGTTCGTGTACCGGACGTTGTGGTGGAACTCGTGCACCGCGCAGTGCGCGATCCGCCCGATGATCTCGTCGCCGGGCCAGGCCAGCAGGTAGAGCCAGCCGGGGGCGCCGCCCATCCCGTAGTAGCCGCCGGCGGTGCCCATCAGGTGGGTGTCGTCGGGGTTGCCGAGCACGAACATCACCTGCAGCGTCTCGGCCTGCTTCAGGTGCCCGAGGGCCGCCGAGGCGCGCCGCAGCTCGCGCTCCACCTGGCCCAGCACGTCGGCCTCGGCGAGCCGGTCGAGCGCCGCCAGGTAGCGGGGGTCGTCGGCGTCGACGCGGAACCCGCCGCCCTCGTGGTGGATGTCGACGATGTCGCCCGGCATCGGGATCGCCTCGCGTATCGGGGACAGCATCTCGCGCAGCGTGTCAGCCCTGCGCTCCCGCGGTTGTCGCAGGGTCTCGGCCATGACCGAGACCGTGTCGTGAACGATGAACTCCATGCGCCGGAGGCTAGAGCCTGACGTTACGTCAGAGTCAAAGCTGCGGGTCGCCGGAGGAGTCGTCGCCGGGCGAGCGGCCGGGCGTCTCCTCGCCGCTCTGAGACGGGGAGGGCGACGGCGAGGGGGTCGGCTCCTGCGGCTCCGGCGAGGTCGGGGTCGGCGGCGGGGTCGGCAGGAACTGCGTCGGCGGCAGCGGCTGCGGCATCGGGTCGCTGTCGGAGCGGCTCAGCAGCATCAGCAGCAGGAACGCCGTGACCAGGAGCAGCAAGAGCAGCAGCGCCGCGGCCGCGATCAGCACCCGCTTGCGCGTCTCGGTGAGCGGCCGCCGCCTGATCGGCGGGGCCAGCGCCGGGGCGCGGTCGGTCAGCCAGTACGGGACGAAGTCGGGGCCGTGCGCCTGGCCGATGAGCGTCCCGCCCACCATCACCGGCTCCAGGAACCGCTCGGCCCCCGCGTTGCCCGGCACGTACGGGACCGCCACCCACGGCGCCCGCCCGGTGTTGATCGCCAGCACCGGCGGCGCGTCGTCCAGCACCGCGCCCCGCTGCCTGCCGCCGCGCGCGAACCAGCCGAGCACGCCCGCCCGCTCCTGCTCCGGCGCCGCTTCCCTGATCGCGGTGACGAACCGGTCGCGCGCCGCCGGGTCGAACGCCGCGCCTCTCGTCAGCAGCGCCAGCGAGACCGCGCGGCCGTCGGGCCCCTGGCCCAGGTACACGAAACCGGCCGGGGCGGTGTGCAGGCGCGCCTGCACCACGTACGGCCCGAGCCGTGGTGGGTCTCCGTATTGAAGCGGACTGGCCACATCTGCCATGAAAGCACAGACGTGGCGTCGTGCAGGTTTGCGGCACCTTTGGTGGAATAGCGTCATGAGCGTCGCCGAAGAACTGCCGGGCGGAACGGACGCGGAGGTGCTGCGTCAGGCCCTCGACGAGGTCCGGCGTGTCATCGTCGGACAGGACCACATGGTCGAGAGGCTGATCGTGGCGCTGCTCGCGCGCGGTCACTGCCTGCTGGAAGGCGTCCCTGGCGTCGCCAAGACCCTCGCCGCCTCCACCCTGTCCACCGTCGTGGGCGGCACGTTCGCCCGTATCCAGTTCACGCCCGACCTGGTGCCGAGCGACATCGTCGGCACCCGCGTCTATCACCCGTCCACCGAGAAGTTCGACGTCGAGCTGGGCCCGGTGTTCGTCAACTTCCTGCTCGCCGACGAGATCAACCGGGCCCCCGCGAAGGTCCAGTCGGCGCTGCTGGAGGTCATGGCCGAGCGCCAGGTCACCCTGGCCGGCGTCACCCATCCGCTGCCCAGGCCGTTCATCGTCCTGGCCACCCAGAACCCGATCGAGTCCGAAGGCGTCTACCCGCTGCCGGAGGTCCAGCGCGACCGCTTCCTGTTCCGGGTGCGGGTCACCCATCCGAGCGCGCACGAGGAGCTGCAGATCCTCCAGCGCATGAGCGTCACCCCGCCCGCGCCGTCCCGGGTGCTGGACCCCGAACGGCTGATCGCCCTGCAGCAGACCGCCGAGGACGTCTCGGTCCACCAGCTCGTCGCCGACTATGTCGTACGGCTCGTCATGGCCACCCGGGCCCCGGCCGACTACGGCCTGCCGGACCTGGTCGACACCATCGAGGTCGGCGTCAGCCCGCGCGCCACCCTCGGCCTGGTCTCCGCCGGGCGGGCGCTCGCGGTGCTGCGCGGCCGCGACTACCTGCTGCCCGACGACGTGCGCGACGTGGCCGTGGACGTCATGTCCCACCGGCTCATGCTCACCTTCGACGCCCTCGCCGACGGCGTCGACCCCGAGGAGGTCGTCCGCCAGATCCTGCACGCCGTGCCGCCGCCCCTAGTGGTCTGGAACCAGAACCGTTGAGCACGGCCGAGCAGGCTCTGCGCCGCCTGGAACTCACCGTCACCAGGCGGCTCGACGGGCTGCTGCACGGCGCCCACCAGGGCCTGCTGCCCGGCACCGGCAGCGAGGCCGGCGACAGCCGCGTCTACGTCCCCGGCGAGGACGACGTGCGGCGCATGGACTGGAACGTCACCGCCCGCACGACCGTCCCGCACGTGCGCGACCTGGTCGCCGACCGCGAGCTGGAGACGTGGGCGCTGGCCGACCTGTCCCCCAGCATGGACTTCGGCACCGCCGACACCGACAAGCGCGACCTGGTCGTCGCCGCCGTCGGCGCCATCGGGTTCCTGTCCAGCCGGATGGCCGACCGGTTCGGCGCGCTCGTCATCCATGACGAGCACATCCACCGCATGCCCGCCCGCACCGGCAGGCCCGCCCTGTACGGTCTGCTCAACGCGCTCATGGACGCCCCGCGCGGCCAGGTCGTGGCCGACCCGCCCGACCTCGCCGAGGGCATCGACGTGCTGGCCGCGACCCGCAGGCGGCGCGGCATGCGGGTGGTCGTCTCCGACTTCCTGGAGGCCGCCCCCACCCTCGACCCCGAGGCCGAACGCCCCTGGGAGCGCCCGCTGCGCCGCCTGGCGGCCCGGCACCAGGTGCTCGCGGTCGAGGTGATCGACCCGCGCGAGCTGGAGCTGCCCGACGTGGGCCGGGTGGCGTTCGCCGACCCGGAGACCGGGAAGGTACGCGAAGTGCACCTTTCCCCGAAAATCCGCCGCGCGTACGCGGACGCCGCCGCCCTCCAGCGGCAGGGCACCCGCCTCGCGCTGCGCCGCGCCGGCGTCGCCCACCTGGTCCTGCGCACCGACCGCGACTGGGTGTTCGACATCGCGCAGTTCGTCCTGCGCCAGCGGCGCATGGGCCATCTGGCACACCGGAAGGTGACCCCTTGACGTTCCTGTCGCCCGCCTGGCTGTGGCTCTTCGTCCTGGTGGTGCTCCTCATCGCCGGGTACGTGGCCGCGCAGTTCGCGCGGCGCCGCTACACCGTGCGCTTCACCAACCTCGCCCTGCTCAACCTCGTCGCGCCCGGCGGCCCCGGCTGGCGCCGCCACGTGCCCCCCGTGCTGTTCCTCGTCATGATGTCGCTGCTGGTCATCGGCGCCGCCCGGCCCGCCGGCGAGGTGCGGGTGCCGCGCGACCGCGCCACCATCATGATCGCGCTCGACGTCTCCCTGTCCATGGACGCCCGCGACGTCGAGCCCGACCGCATCTCCGCCGCCAAGAGCGCCGCCCAGGCCTTCGTGCAGGAGCTGCCCGACCGGTTCAACGTCGGCGTGGTGGCCTTCGCCCGCTCCGCCAACGTGGTCATCTCCCCCACCACCGACCACCAGGCCGTGGTGACCGCCATCGGCAACCTGTCCACCCGGCCGGGCACCGCCATCGGCGAGGCCGTCTTCAACTCGCTCGACGCCGTCCGCTCCTTCGACCAGGACGCCACCAGCGACCCGCCGCCGTCCGCGATCGTGCTGCTGTCCGACGGCGACAACACCTCCGGCCGCTCGGTCCGCGAAGCCACCGACGCCGCCCAGCAGGCCCACGTGCCCGTCTCCACGATCGCCTACGGCACCCCCGACGGCACCGTCTCGATCGACGGCCGCCCGGTGAACGTCCCGGTCAACAAGCAGACCCTGCAGGCCCTGTCCGACGGCACCAGCGGCCGCGCCTACACCGCCGAGTCCGGCAGCGAGCTGCGCGAGGTCTACGAGCAGATCGGCACCTCGCTCGGCTACAAGCTGGTCAACCAGGAGATCACCCAGCAGTTCATCCTGGCCGCGCTCTTCGCCGGGCTGCTGGTCGCGGGCGCCGCGGTCTTGTTCGGCACCCGGATCCCGTAACGTTTCCCGGTGTGGGGCACTACTTCTCCGAACGTCCGGGGGCCGGGAGCAAGCCGCGTCAGGCCGACCTCGTCCTGCCCGACCTGCATCTGCGGCTGGAGACCGACAGCGGCGTGTTCTCCCCCGACCGGGTCGACCTCGGCACCAAGATCCTGCTGGAGACCGTGCCGCCGCCGCCCCAGCGCGGCGACCTGCTCGACCTGGGCTGCGGCTACGGCCCGATCGCGCTGACCATGGCCTCCCGCGCGCCGGAGGCGACGGTCTGGGCCGTCGACGTCAACCGGCGGGCCGTCGAGCTGACGGCGCGAAACGCCAAGGCCGCCCGCCTTGACAAAGTAAGGTCGATGCATGTGGACGAGGTCCCCGACGACGTCACGTTCCAGGCGATCTGGTCCAACCCCGCCATCCGCATCGGCAAGGCGGCCCTGCACGACATGCTCACCAGGTGGCTGACGCGGCTGGCCCCCGGCGGCGCCGCCCACCTGGTCGTCCAGAAACACCTCGGCTCCGACTCCCTGCAGCGCTGGCTCGGCGAGCAGGGCTGGCGAGCCTCCCGCGAGGCCTCCCGGGCCTCCTACCGCGTACTGAGGGTCGAAAGATGAGAAGGCAGCTGCGCCCCACCGACGTCAAGCGGCTCAACCGCACCTGGCGCAGAAACACCGCCAACCGCCTGGCGCTGATCCTGGAGTCGGTCACCGGCCCGTTCAACGTCGGCTCGATCTTCCGCACCGCCGCCGCGTTCGGCGTGGACCAGATCTGGCTGGCCGGCAACGCCACCCCGCCCACCAACCCCAAGGCGGGCAAGACCGCGCTCGGCACCGACCGGCTGGTGACCTGGCACGACCCGGTGCCCGCGACCGAGGCGGTCAAGGCGGCCAGGGACGACGGCTTCACCGTGCTGGCGGTCGAGCTGACCGCCGAGGCGGTGCCGCTGCACCGGGCGGCGCTCGACCGCGACGTGTGCCTGGTCGTCGGCAGCGAGGACCACGGCTGCTCCCCCGCGCTGCTGGACGCCGCCGACGGCGTCTGCTACATCCCTCAGGTAGGACGGGTCGGGTCGGTCAACGTGGCGGTCGCCGCCGCCATCGCGCTGGCCGAGGCCCGCCGCCAGGAGTGGCAGAATCTCCCTGATTCGTGACCTTTCCGTTCACCCTTGGAAGGCATACTTCAGACCGTGCCCAGCCGCCGATTCGCCTTTCTCGACCATCCGGGCCCGCTCGCCTTCGCCCACCGGGGCGGAGCGCTGGAGGGAGCGGAGAACACCTTCGAGGCGTTCGAGCGCGCCGTGCGGCTCGGCTACACCCATCTGGAGACCGACGCGCACGCCACCGCCGACGGCGTGCTGCTCGCCTTCCACGACCACACGCTCGACCGGGTCACCGACCGGCGGGGCCGCATCGCCGAGCTGCCGCACCGGATGGTCAAGCAGGCCCGCATCGGCGGCGCCCACGAGATCCCGGTGCTGGAGGACCTGCTGGGCACCTGGCCGGAGGTCAGGTTCAACATCGACGTGAAGGAGGCGGCGGCGATCGCGCCGCTGGCCGAGGCGATCCGGCGGACCGACTCCTACGACCGGATCTGCCTCACCTCCTTCTCCGACGAGCGGCTGGTGCTGGCCAGGGCCGCGCTCGGGCGGGAGGTGTGCTCGGCGCTCGGGCCGCGCGGCGTGGCCGCGCTCCGGGCCGCCGCCGCCACCTCCGGCTACGGCCGCCTGCTGGCCCGGCTGAAGCGCGCGGCCATCCCGTGCGCGCAGGTGCCGGTCGGCTTCCGCGGGCTGCGGGTCACCACCCGCCGCCTGGTGGAGACCGCGCACGCGATCGGCATGCACGTGCACGTGTGGACCATCAACGAGACCGCCCAGATGGAGCGCCTGCTCGACCTGGGCGTCGACGGAATCATGACCGACAACATCACCGGGCTGCGCGGCGTCCTGGAGCGGCGCGGCCAGTGGCATCCCGGCCGCATGGCCGCCTAGGAGCGACTCGACACCATGTCCGTACCCGCACCCCCCGCGGCCTCCGACCCCGCCGCCGAGTCACCCGCCGCCCGCCGGCGCGAGCAGCGTGGCTGGTACGTCTACGACTGGGCCAACTCGGCCTTCTACACCACGATCATCTCCGTCTTCCTCGGCCCGTACATCATCGAGGTGGCCAAGGCCGCCGCGTGCGCCAAGGACTTCGCGCAGGCCGGCGCCTCCTGCGCGGCCGACTTCGACCGGCTCACCGCCGAGAACCCCGGCCTGGGCTACGTCGACGTGTACGGCATGGACATCCGGCCGGCCGCGTTCTTCGGGCTGATCACGACGGTGGCGGTGCTGCTGCAGATCGTGATCCTGCCGATGGTCGGGGCGCTGGCCGACCACACCGGTCGCAAGCGCGAGATGCTCGGCGTCTACGCCTACGCCGGCGCGCTGGCCGCGATGGGGCTGTTCTTCGTCGAGGGCGACCGCTACCTCCTCGGCGGCTGGCTGTTCATCATCGCCAACCTCGGCTACGGCGCCTCCATCGTCGTGTACGACTCGTTCCTGCCGCAGATCTCCACGCCCGACGAGCGCGACCGCGTCTCCTCGCAGGGGTGGGCCATCGGCTACCTGGGCGGCGGGCTGCTGCTGGCGCTCAACCTGGCGCTCTTCCTGAGCCACGAGAGCCTCGGGCTGACCGAGGGCCAGGCGGTGCGGATCGCCATGATGTCGGCCGGGCTGTGGTGGGCGACGTTCACCATCGTGCCGCTGCTGCGCCTGCGCAACCGGCCCGCGCCCGCGCACGCGCACACCGCGGCGAAGGCCGTGGGCGGCAGTTTCCGCCAGCTCGGCCGGACGCTGAGAGAACTGCGCCGCTACCCGCTGACGCTGCTGTTCCTGGTGGCCTACCTGGTCTACAACGACGGCATCCAGACCGTCATCGGCAACAGCGCCGCCTTCGCCTCCGAGGCGCTCAAGCTCGACCGCACGGTGCAGATCACCGCGATCCTCATGGTGCAGTTCGTCGCGTTCTTCGGGGCGCTGCTGCTGGGCCGGCTGGCTGTGCGGTTCGGCACCAAGCGCACCGTGCTGGCCAGCATCGTGGTCTGGACGGTCATCGTGCTGATGGCGTTGTTCGTCGGCGAGGGCCAGGCCCTGCAGTTCTACCTCATGGCCTTCGCCATCGCGATCGTGCTCGGCGGCACGCAGGCGCTGTCGCGCTCGCTGTTCTCCCAGGTGATCCCGAAGGGCAAGGAGGCCGAGTACTTCAGCCTGCTGCAGATCAGCGACAAGGGCTCGGCGTTCATCGGGTCACTCACCGTGACGATCGCGCTCCAGCTCACCAACAGCTTCCGGATCGCGATCATGTCGATGGTGATCTTCTTCGTGCTCGGGTTCGTCCTGCTGGCGCTGGTCAACCTGCCGAAGGCGATCCGCGCGGCGGGCAATGAGGTGCCGGCGAACATCTAGCGCGTGCCCCCGGCCCGAACTCCTCGGCGGTGAAGAGATTGGATCACCCCGCGGATGGGAATCCCATCACGGTACCAAGCGTTACACACCGTGGGAGACAGACCCCCCACGCATGGGGGCCCTGTAGGAGGCATTCAAACATGGGCGAGCGCGCGCTTCGTGGCACCCGGCTCGGGGCAACCAGCTACGAGAACGACCGTAACACGGATCTGGCCCCGCGCCAGGAGGTGTCCTACACCTGCCCCAAGGGGCATCGCTTCGAGGTTCCGCTTGCCGCCGAGGCCGAGATCCCCGCGACTTGGGAGTGCCGCATGTGCGGCGCGACCGCGGTGCGGGTCGACGGCGAGCAACCGGAGTCGAAGAAGACCAAGCCGCCGCGGACTCACTGGGACATGCTCCTTGAGCGGCGGTCCATCGAAGATCTGGAAGAGGTGCTCAACGAGCGGCTGGCGGTCTTGCGGGCCCAGCGCCGCAAGAGCGCCTGACATCCCTCTCACGGTGAACCCCCGGGCCGCCGGCCCGGGGGTTCTGCTCTGCCCGGGGTCTGCTCTGGGGCGTGCCGCTAGTCGGCGTCCTCGCGGATGACCTCGCCGTGCACGACCTTCCCGCCGGGGGCGCCGCCCGGCGCGCTGTCCGCGCGCATGGGGCCGGCCTGCGGCGGATACAGATGCGCGTACGGGGAAGCCGCCGCCATCTTCTTGACCCGCCGGTCGAAGAACCACCAGCCGAGCCGCCGCATCAGCGGCCGGGTGAACGGCAGCACGCACGCCACGCCGACCACGTCGCTGAAGAACCCGGGCGTCACCAGCAGCACGCCGCCCACCAGCACCAGCGCCGCGTCGGCCAGCTCACGCTCCGGCATCACCCCGGTGCGCATCGACTCCTGCAGGTTGCGCCAGGCCCGGCGCCCCTCGCGCCGCACCAGCCACGAGCCGAGCAGCCCGGCCACCACCAGCAGGCCGACGGTCGGCCAGCCGCCGATCACCGATCCGACCTGGATCAGCAGCCATACCTCCACAAGCGGAACCACCAGGAAGGCCAGGAAAAGCAGGAGCCGCATCGTCGCCTCGTTCTGTGCACATGAAGGACACGTCCAGATAGGACAACGCGCGGAACCGCCGCCGCGTTCCGCCGTTCAGGACCGCCGGCCGCGCAACCGCGAGGGCAGCCCGACGACCCCCCACTGGAAGATCCGCCAGAACGCCTCGGCCATCACCCGGCCGCTCATCTTGCTCGTGCCGACCGTACGCTCCACGAACGTGATCGGCACCTCCGCGACCCGCAGCCCGTGACGGCAGGTGCGCAGCGTCAGGTCGACCTGGAAGCAGTAGCCCTGCGACTCCACGTCGGCCAGACTGATCTTCTCCAGCGTCGCCGCCCGGTAGGCGCGGAACCCCGCGGTCGCGTCGCGCACCGGCAGGCCCAGCATGATCCGCGTGTAGAGGTTGGCGCCGCGCGACAGGAACTCCCGCGAGGCCGGCCAGTTCTTCACCTTGCCGCCCGGCACGTAACGGGAACCGATCGCCAGATCGGCGCCGTCGGAGAGCGCCGCCAGCAGCTTGTGGAGCTCCTCCGGCTGGTGCGACCCGTCGGCGTCCATCTCCACCAGCACGTCGTAGCCCTCGCCCAGCCCCCACCGGAACCCGGCGATGTAGGCGGCGCCGAGCCCCTGCTTGGCCGGCCGGTGCAAAACGTGCACGTGGTCGTCAGCGGACGCCAGCTCGTCGGCGACCTTGCCGGTGCCGTCAGGGCTGTTGTCGTCGGCCACCAGCACGTGCGCCTCGGGCAACGCGGCCCGCAACCGCTCGGTGATCCGCGGCAGGTTTTCCCGCTCGTTGTACGTCGGGACGATGACCAGCACCCGGCCGAGCGTCTCCATCGTCAGTCGTCCCCTATCATCCGGTCGGCCCGGCGCCTGCGCCAGGCGGCGACGACGGTGGCCGCCGCTCCCAACATCATCAGTGCCCACTCGGGCGCCGCGCCGACCCTCGTGGCGATCGTCTGTTCGGTACGGACCGGCACCGTCACGACGGTGCTGTCGGCGACCAGTTCGCCGGTCTGCCACGAGACTTTACCGTCCGGCGTGACAAAGGCCGAGATCCCCGTGGTGGCCGCCGTCACGAACGCCCTGTTGTGCTCCACCGCCCGCAGCTTGGACATCGCCAGCTGCTGCGAGGGCAGGTTGGACAGCGCGTAGGAGGCGTTGTTGGTCTGCACCACCATCGGCGTCCCCCCGGCCCGCACGGTCTCGCGCACGGTGCCGTCGTAGGCCACCTCGTAGCAGTTGACCGCGCCGATGGTGACCGGGCCCAGCTTCAGGTCACCCGGCTCCGTGCCGGGGACGGACTGCCTGCCGACCAGGTTGGCGCGTTCGTACAGGGCGAGCACGATCTCCTTGAACGGGGTGTACTCGCCGAACGGCACCAGGTTCTGCTTGTCGTAATGGGCGCCGGGGCCGGTGACCGGGTCCCACACCAGGCTGCGGGTCGCGCGGCTGTCGTCGCCGATCGCCACCACCGCGCCGACCAGCGTCGGCACGCCGATGTCACGCACCGAGTCGTGGATCGTGCCGTACGCGAACGCGTCGGTGTACGGGTCGATGTCGGTCGAGTTCTCCGGCAGCACCACCAGATCGGGCGCGGGCAACTCGCCGGCGCGGACCCGCCGGGCCAGCCGCTTGGTCTCCTCCGAGTGGTTCTTCAGCACGACCGCGGGCTCGTCGCCGAAGATGTACATGCCGCGGCCGGGCACGCTGCCCTGCACGATGCCGACGTTGACGGTGCGGCCCTCGTCCTGCGGCCGGGGCACGACCAGGCCGACCACGGGCACCGCCACGGCCAGCGCGACCGGCACCGCCCGCAGCAGGCCCCGGCCCGGCCGCACGAGCACGGCGTGGGCGAGCAGGGCGCCGCACACGGCCACGGCGAACGACACCAGCGGCGCGCCGCCCAGCGCGGCGTACGGGGTGAACAGCGACTCGCCCTGGCTGAAGGCCACCCGCGCCCACGGGAACCCGCCGATCGGCACCAGCCCGCGCGCCCACTCCATCGCCACCCAGAGCGCGCCGAACCACACCGGCCACAGCCGCAGCCGGAAGACCGGCGCGACCGCGGCGGCCATGGCCGCGTAGAACAGGCTCTCGACGGCGACCAGCATGATCCACACGTCGACGCCGATCGTGCGCACCCAGGCGAGCGTGGGCGTCAGGAACACCACCGCGCCCAGATAGCCGATCCACGCCGCCCTCCTGGGCCGCGTCCCGTACAGCGAGCCGACGATCAGCGCCAGCCCGGGAGGCGCGCACAACCACCAGCCGAGCGGCGGGAACGCCAGATAGAGCAGCATCCCGCCGACGGCGGCGGCTACCACCCGGCCGGCGAGCACCCACCGCGACTCCGACCGGCCTCCCCGAGAAGGCCCCCCACGGTCCCCTGCCCCGGAAGCCCCCTTCCGCGCGCCCTCGACACCACCGGCAGGCGCGGCGTCCGCCACGCCGGTCACGGACCCGGCGGACGCGCCTCCCGCGCCACCCTCCCCGCTGAGCTCGCGCTCCCCCGCGCCGAGCGCGGCAGCGCCGTCCGCGTCGGGGGTGGTCCGGGCGTGCTCGGCGCCGTCCGGCGAGGCGGGACCGCCGTCGGGTGAGGGCATGGGCCGGCCGCTCCCGTCACCGGGAGACGCCGGGGTGGCCGGCGGGCCCGTCTTCTCCTGCACCACTGCGGGGTCTCCTCGCGATCCGCACGCCTTGCTATGCGAAAACGCTACCGCCCCGGAGGCGCTCCCCGGTCATGCCGGACGAGGCGACAGGGTGATCCCGCGTCAGACGGGACCACCCGGCGCACTGGCGAGCCCTGCGCACGGGAACGGGAAGAGGGCCCGGAAACCCTTCGGACCGGACCCGTCTCGTCGGCGGCGAGCGCGGAATTCCGTTGTCTACTGGGCTCCCGGGCCCGTCCCGGGTCCAACCCCCCGCCCGGTTGGGGTGCCCCGACTCGACGGACCGACGGCCCTGCACCTGGCTGTGTGGACGAAGTCACGCTCCGTCACGGACGCAGGATCCGGCGATGTCAGAGACGGCCAACCGGCCAAGTCCCGTGCTGGACTGCGCAGCAAACTACCGACTCAGCCTCAGATGTCAACCGTGTCCCGATCAGCAGAAACATCAAGTTTTCCCAGGTGGGCGGCCATTGCCCGGCCCGGCAGGCGCCCCCGGCTCCGCGCCGCCCCACCTCGGCAAGGCACGCAAAGCATCGGAGAGCGGGCGATCGTGGACCACCCCCAGCCGCTGCGTGGCCCGGGTGAGCGCCACGTACAGGTCGCTCGTCCCGCGCGGCGACTGCCCGACGATCAGATCGGGCTCGACCACGATCACCGAGTCGAACTCCAGCCCCTTGGCGTCGGCCACGCCGAGCACCGCCACGGACGCGTCGAGCGCCTCGGCGCCCCGGCTGCGCCCGCTGCCGGGCATGACCACCACGGCGCCCTCCACCGTCTCCCCCACCGTCTCCCCCAGCGTCTCCCCCAGCGACGACAGCAGCGCGTCGGGCGCCACCACGGCGACCTTGCCACCCTGCGCGACCTCGGCCGCGACGATCCCGGGCAGCTCGGCCAGCGGCGCGGCCCACGGGCTCGCCCCGCTCTCCCGCACCGACCGGGGCGACTCAAGCCCGGGATCTATGGTGGCGAGCACCCGCGAGGCGACCTCCATGAGCTCGACGGGCGTACGGTAGTTGACCGTCAGCCGCTCCTGCCGCCACCGCCCGGCCACGTACGGGTCGAGCACCTCCGCCCAGGACCGCGCCCCGGCCGCCGAGCCGGTCTGGGCGATGTCGCCGACGATCGTCATCGACCGGGTGGGGATGCGCCGCATGACCGCCCGCCACGCCATCGGCGAGAGCTCCTGCGCCTCGTCCACGATGACGTGCCCGTAGGCCCAGGTGCGGTCGGCGGCGGCACGCTCGGCCGTGGTGAGGTAGGGCCCCTCACCACGCTGACGCTCGGCCAGCCGCTCGGCCTCCATGACATCGGACAAACCGGTCAGCTCCAGCACCTCGCGGGCGTACGCGAGCTCCGCCTCACGCTCGTGCTCCTCCGCCTGGCGGGCCGCGGCCAGCTCCTCCTCCGCGGCCAGCGCGCTGGCCCGCAGCACCTGCTCGTCGATCTCACCGAGCAGCTCGGCGGCCTCGTCCAGCAGCGGCACGTCGGACTCGGTCCACTCCCCGGCGCGGGCGCCCTCGCGCCGCAGCAGCTCCCGCTCCCGCGCCGTCAGGATCGAGGCGGCCCGCCCGAGCCGCTCCGGCGACCCGTACAAACCGAGCAGCAGCCGCTGCGGGGTGAGATACGGCCACAGCCGGTTGAGCGCGGACCGCACGACCGGCTCGGTGCGCAGCTCCTCGCGCAGGTCGCCCAGCTCGTCCTCGTCGATCATGCCCTTGCCGAGCTGTCTGGCCGCCTGCCGGGCCAGCGCGTTGAGCAGCGACCGGACGAACACGGCGCGCGCCTGGTTGTGCGGGCGGCGGGACCGGGAGGCCTTGCCCGCGGCCGACTCCAGCATCTTGCGGTCCATGGTCAGCGTGTGGCGGCCGAGGTTTAGCTCGATCGGCTTGTTCGGCACGCGCTGGCGGTCGCGCACCGCCCTGGCGAGCACCTCGGCCATCCGCGCGTCGCCCTTGACCGCGGCCACCTCGGGCCGCTCCCTGGCGGTGGCGGTCAGGCCCGGATACAGCTCGCCGACGGTCGACAGCAGCACGTCGGTCTCGCCCAGCGACGGCAGCACCTGCTCGATGTAGCGCAGGAAGGTGAGGTTGGGGCCGAGGATGAGCACCCCGCGCCGCTCCAGCCGCTCCCGGTGCGTGTAGAGCAGGTAGGCGGCCCGGTGCAGGGCGACGACGGTCTTGCCGGTGCCGGGGCCGCCCTGGACGACGAGCGTGCCGTTCAGGTCGGACCTGATCACCTTGTCCTGCTCGGCCTGGATGGTCGCCACGATGTCGCGCATCCGGCCGGTGCGCCGCTCGCCGAGCGCGGCCAGCAGGGCGGCCTCGCCGTTCAGCGTGGCCCGGTCGTCCTCGGTGAGCGAGTCGAAGTCGAGCAGGTCGTCGTCGACGCCGACCACGGTGCGGCCGCGGGTCTGCAGGTGGCGCCGCCGGGTGAGGCCCATCGGAGCGGCCGGGGTGGCGCGGTAGAACGGCTGCGCGACCGGGGCCCGCCAGTCGATGAGCAGCCGTTCCTGCTCGTCGTCGGTGAGGCCGAGCTTGCCGATGTAGAGCCGGCCCTCCTCGACGTGGTCGAGGCGGCCGAAGGCCAGGCCGCGCTCCACCGCCCACAGGCGGGCCAGCCGCGTGGCGTACATCTCGGCGAAGGTGTCACGCTCCGACCGGTTCTGCATCGTGCCGACGGCGCCGCTGGCCAGCACCTCCTTCAACTGGTGCTGGGTGCGCTCGCGCAGCTCGTCCAGCCGCTCGTACAGGCGGGTGACGTATGCTTGCTCCCTGGCGCGTTCCGATTGACGGGTTGCCGCCAGACCATTATTGTGGTTAATGGGACACTCCGGGCCATTCTGCTTGTTGTTACGACAAACGACGACATTAGCACGCCTGTTGCAGTGCTCTCCCGCCTTTTCCCTATCCTGGTTCCGCCTGGGGCAACGGTGTCCGCGCGGGCCTTTCTCCGGTACGGTCACGGCTTCGCCGCCTCTCTTGACCGAAGCCGCCGCGCTCTTTACGGTCACCGTTAGTTAGGAAAGTTTCCTAACCCCTTGGGTGGGGGGTGACAGTGAGCCGTTCCATGCCGGGCACTCCCAGTCTGCTACGCGCCATCAACGATCGCGCGGCCTTGCGCCTGCTCATCGAGCGCGGGCCGCTGACCCGTCCGGAGTTGGGCGCGCTGACGGGATTGTCCAAGCCGACCGCGTCGCAGTTGCTGGTCCGGCTGCGCGAGGCGGGGCTGGTGGTGCTGGACGGGGTGCGGGAGGGGCTGCCGGGCCGCACGGCCGAGGTCTACCGGATCAACCCGGAGGCGGCGTACGCGGCCGCTCTGGACGTCACCTCGGCGCGGATCTCGGCGCGGGTGGCCGACCTGACCGGGACGGTGGTCGGCGAGCACGTGCTGGAGGCTCCCGGCGGGGACGTGGTCGACCGGCTGCGGGCCGCGCTCGCGGGGGCGCGGCCGCCCGCGCCGCCGCGTCATGTGGTGATCGGGGTGCAGGCGGCGGTGGATCCGACGACGGGGCGGCTGGGGTACGCGACGGCCGAGGACATGCCCGGCTGGCACATGGACGGGCTGGTGGCCGAGCTGTCGAGGGGGCTGGGCGTGCCGGTGTCGGTGGAGAACGACGTCAACCTGGTGGCCCTGGCCGAGCGGGCGCACGGGGCCGCCGCGGGGACGCCGGACTTCGTGCTGCTCTGGGCCGACGAGGGCATCGGCGCGGCGATCGTGCTGGGTGGCCGGCTGCACCGGGGCGCGACGGGCGGGGCGGGCGAGGTCGGTTACATGCCGGCGCCGGGGGCGCCCACCGCCCGCGGGAACGGCCCGTACGCCGACCATGGGTTCCAGGCGTTGTCGGGCGGCTCGGCGGTGCTGGAGGTGCTGCGGCGGCACGGCGTCGCTGGCGCGGGGCTGCGTGAGGCGGTCGGGAACGCGGTCCTGGCGGCCGAGGCGCCGGGGAGCGGGGGCGCGGCGTTGCGCGAGGTGGCGGCGCGGCTGGCGGTGGGGCTGGCGGCGATCACGTCGATCATGGATCCGGCGCTGATCGTGCTGACCGGCGCGGTGCCGCTGGCGGGCGGTGAGCGGTTGCGGGCGTTGATCGAGGAGGAGTTGCACGCGCTGACCATCGCCAGGCCCCGGGTGCGGCTCTCGCGGGTGGCGGGCAATCCGGTGCTGGTGGGGGCGCTGGATCTGGCGCTGGCCACGGTGCGCGACGAGGTGCTGGACTCGACGGGCGTGACGGCGTGACGTCCCGCGAGGGGGTGGGATCATGCCGGTTTCGCCCGGCTTGGACAGTAGCGGGAACGTGACAGAGTAGGCCTTCACCTGGCGTGAGCCCCCGTACCGTCATCATGCTGCGGTCATGGACGGGTTCCTGGACACGACCACGGGCGGTCTGACGGAGTTGCGGGTGCACGGCGTGTCCGGCACGCCGCCCGGGGACATGCTCAACCATCCGCATCCCCGGCTGGTCGCGGGCGACGGGACCACGGGGTTCTACCGGCGCTGGTGGCCCGCCGGGCGGCCGGACGCCGAGGGCGCGGACGTGCCCGGCGAACGGCATCGCGAGGCGTACGCGTGGGCCGGGCTCACCTCCGGCGGGCGGGCGATCGCGCTGTGGCTGCTGCTCCTGCCGTTCGCGCTGGCCAACCTGGCGTACTTCATGCTGCCCAGGCCGCCGGGCGGCCGGGGGGTCCGGCGGGCCGTGGAGGCGGCTCAGCGGCTGTTCGCGCTGCTGCTGACGGGCACGCTGGTGGCGGCGGTCACGCGGGCGAGCGTGGATCTGATCGGCTGGCAGTGCACGGCGGCGGGCCGGGCGTGCACGCACGAGACCGCGCCCGGCTGGGTGCGGTGGATGGGCGAGCTGTGGGGCGCCGACGACTCGCGGCGGCTGGCCGTGACCGCGCTGGTGCCGCTGGCGGTGGTGGTAGTGCTGTGGGTGGTCGGGCGGCGGACGTGGAAACGGGACGAGCGGACGGCGATGCCGCCCGACGGGTTCGACCGGTCCGGCCTGCTGCTGGCCCGGCCGCGGCTGTGGCACGGCGACGAGCCGGTGCGGCGGCTGCGGGCGGTGCACCTGGCGTTCTCGCTCGGGTGGATCGGGCTGGCCGTGGCGGCGCCCTTCACCCGTTCGGGTCCCGGTCTGGCGCTGACGGTGGCGAACGGGGGGCTGCTGGTGGCGGCGGTCCTGGTGGTGGTCGCGCCGGGGGTGGCGCGGCGGGTGGACCCTGGCGCGGACGACCCGGGCGGGGCGGTGCTGAGCCGGATCTGCGCGGCGCTGGGCGTGGCGGGGCTGGTGGTGCCGGGTGTGACGCTGGTCGCGGCGGCCGTCGGGCTGCCGGGCGGGGCCGTCTCGCGGCAGTTGCCCGGGGTGGGCGCGGGAACGGTCCAGTTCGTGCTGACGCTGGGGCTGGTGGTGTTCATGCTGGCGGGCACCGCGGCGCTGGCGCGGCGTGACCGGGGGGCGGGGCCGCGGGCGATGGGCGGGCTGGCGAGCTGGTTCGCGCTGCTCGTGGCCGCGGCGGTGGCGAACGCGCTGGGGCTGGGTGTGATGTTCTGGACGGCGGCGTTCTTCGGGGTGCCGTCCTCGCCGGGGGCGGGCGGTCCGGTGGGGCGCCGGCTGTTCCTGGACGACCCGGTGTGGTGGACGGCGGCGCTGGTGCCGGTCCTGCTCGCGGGGCTGGCCGCGGTGGCGCTGGTGCTGTGGAACGCGCGCAGGTCCGACGCCGCCCGGCTGGTCTCCCGGCTGGAGCCGCACTACGGGCGGCACAGCGGCGAGGTGGCGGGCTGCTGGGCGCTGGCGGCGCTGACGGATCGGGCGGGGCTGGTGCTGGGGCTGCTGACGGGGACCGGGCTGGCCGGGTTCGCGGTGGTGACCGTCCTCTACCAGTTCCGGATGCTGAGCCCGATGGACGGGGTGGCCGGGCTGCTCGCCACGGTCGGCAGCTGGGCGATGGCGGCGTTCCTCGTCGGGCTGGTGCTGCTGGGGCGGCGCGCGTACAGCGATCCCGGGTTGCGCCGCACGATCGGGATCCTGTGGGACGTGGCGACGTTCTGGCCGCGGGCCACGCATCCGCTCAGCCCGCCGTGCTACACCGAGCGGGTGGTGCCCGAGCTGATCGGCCGGGTGCGGCGGCTGACCGGGGCGGAGACGGATCTGGTGCTGATCTCCGGGCACAGCCAGGGCAGCGTCATCGGGGCGTCGGTGGTGCTGCAGCTCGACCCGGCGACCCGGGGGCGGGTGCGGCTGCTCACGCACGGGTCGCCGCTGCGGCGGTTGTACGCGGCGTTCTTCCCGGCGTACTTCGGGCCGGAGGCGCTGGAGGCGGTGCGGGAGGCGGTGCCCTGGTTCAACCTGTACCGGCTGAGCGACCCGATCGGCGGGCCGGTCTTCGAGCGGGTGGATCCGTTCGGGCCGCGCGAGACGCTGTCGGCGGTCGACCTGTTCTGCTGGGACCCGGCACGGCCGGATCCCGGCGATGCGCTGGCGGAGACCCGCTGGCACACCGACTACTGGTTCGACCCGCCGTACGCGGAGGCGGTCCGCCGGCTGACCGGGGCCGCCCTGCGCGGTTAGTGCAGTTCGAGCATGAAGGCGGCGGCCAGCGCAGGGGCGCACGGCCAGGCGGCGCCGCAGGAGTCGCAGGTGTGCCCGGCGCCGGCCCGGTGGGTGTCCAGCGCGCCGGCCGCCCTGGCGAAGTAGGTCTCGCTCAGCGGGTCGTGGACGGGCTTCGTACCGAGGAGAACGGCCATCTCGATCACCTTCGCTGCTGATCTGGTGCGATGGCCTTACTCTCTCCCGCCGGGGTCTCCCGGTCTGGGTCGTACGACCCGTTCGGACTGCGTCGTTGGCCACACAGGGACGGCGGGGTCAGCCGGCGAGCAGACCGGCGACGCGTTCGCGCACGTGGGGGGTGTCGAGGCCGCGGACGGTGAGGGTGGTGCGGCGGCGGACCACGTCGTCGACGGTGACCGCCCACTCGCGGTCGCGGGCGTAGACCACCTGCGCCCAGATGTCGGGGCCGCCGGAGTGGATGCGCTCGCCCAGGCTGGGATCGTCGCGGATGAGGCGGGCCAGGTCGAAGGCGATGGAGCCGTAGTGGGAGGCGAGGTGGCGGGCCACCAGCGGGTCCATGCGGGCGCCCGGGTCGCGTTCGGTCCACAGCCGCATGGCGACCGCGTCGGGGCTGGCGAGCCCCGGCAGCGGGACGGCGGGCAGGATGTCGGCCAGGTCGTCGCCGAGCGGCCGGCCGGGCAGGTGGGCGAGGGTGTCGAGGACGACCCGGCCGATGTGGCGGTAGGTGGTCCACTTGCCGCCCGCGACCGAGAGCATGCCGCCCTTGCCGCGGGTGAGCACGGTCTCGCGCTTGGCCGCGGCCACCTGGCCGGGGCCGCCGGGGAGCACGCGCAGGCCGGCGAAGGAGTAGGTGATGTCGTCGGGGCTCAGCTGGGCGTCCAGCACGGCGTGGCCGGCCTCGTCGAGGATCTGCGTGATGTCGGCCTCGGTGGGGCGGACGTCGGCCGGGTCGCCCTCGTAGGGCTCGTCGGTCGTGCCGAGCAGGAGGTGGTCCTCCCAGGGGATGGCGAAGGAGACGCGGTACTTGTCGATCGGGATCGTCAGCGCCGCCTTCCACGGCTGGTGGCGGCGCAGCACCAGGTGGGCGCCCTTGGACAGGCGGATGCTGGGCTCGGCCCCGGGGTCTTCCATGCGGCGCAGGTGGTCGACCCACGGGCCGGTGGCGTTGAGCACGAGCCGGGCCGACACGCCGAACTCGCTGCCGTCGAGCCGGTCGCGCAGCTCGGCGCCGGTGACGGTGCCGCCGGTCTTGCGCAGCCCGACGACCTCGGCGTGGTTGAGCACGGTCGCGCCGGCGTCGGCGGCGGCGCGCACGGTCATCACGGCGACCCGGCTGTCGTTCATCTGGTGGTCGCCGTAGACGGCGGCGGCGCGCAGCCCGTCGGTCTTGAGCGCGGGCACCCTGGCCTGCGCCTGCTGGGGGGTGATGACCTTGCCGACGCCGTCGCCGAACACCGACAGGGCGGAGTAGAGGAAGACGCCCGCGCCCAGCTTGGCGGCTCCGTGGGGGCCGCCGCGGTAGATCGGCACGAGGAACGTGAGGGGCTTGACCAGGTGGGGGGCGATGTCGCCGGCCAGGGCGCGGCGCTCGCGGTGGTTTTCGGCGACGAGCTTGACGTTGCCGGTCTGGAGGTAGCGCAGGCCGCCGTGGACCAGCTTGGACGAGGCGCTGGAGGTGGCGCCGGCGAAGTCGCCCGCGTCGACCATGGCGACCCGCAGCCCCGCCTGGGCGGCCATCCAGGTGACGGAGGTGCCCAGGATGCCGCCGCCGATGACGAGCAGGTCATAGGCGACGCGGCTGAGCTCCTCACGGGTCTCGGCGCGGGAGGCCATGGCGTCGGTGCTCTTGGCGATCATGTGGTGCTCCAGTGAGACGGCGGCTCTATGATCTCACGCGGGCCGGCGCTCAATCCGCGCCGGCGCTCTCGCCGGCCCGCGTCACATCGGGGGCGCGATGCTCGTACGGGGTGCTCAGCACTACCGTAGTGCGGGTGGAGACGTTGGCGGCGGCCCTGATCTGTTGCAGGAGTTCTTCCAGTGCCACGGGTGACGCGACGCGCACCTTGAGAATGTAACTTTCGTCACCCGCGACGCTGTGGCACGCCTCGATCGCGGTCAGGTGGGCCAGCCGCTCGGGTGCGTCGTCGGGGGCGGCGGGGTCGATCGGTTTGATCGAGATGAACGCGGTCAGCGGCAGCCCGATCGCGTCGTGGTCGATGATCGCGGCGTAGCCGCGCACCACGCCGCGCTTCTCCAGGCGGCGGACCCGCTGGTGCACCGCCGAGACCGAGAGCCCGGTCTCCCTGGCCAGGTCGGTGAAGCTCATCCGGCCGTCGCTGGCCAGCAGCGCGACGATCCGGCGGTCGATCTCCTCCATCGGTCAAAGGTAGCCGGTCGCGGTCATGAGATGTTCATGCCATCGTGCCGACGGGGGATGCTCCCATGCGCATCGCGTGCTCGACGAGCGTGACGAGGACGTCCCTGCCGGACTCGCGGCGGCGGGCGTCGCAGCGCACGATCGGCACTCCCGGGTCCAGGCCGAGCGCCTGGCGGACCTCGCCGATGGTGAAGGGGCGGGCGCCGTCGAAGCAGTTCAGGGCCACGACGAACGGCTGGCCGCGCTTCTCGAAGTAGTCGATGGCGGGGAAGCTGTCGGCCAGGCGCCTGGTGTCGGCGAGCACGACGGCGCCGAGCGCGCCCAGCGCCAGCTCGTCCCAGACGAAGACGAAGCGTTCCTGGCCGGGGGTGCCGAACAGGTAGAGCGTGTAGTCGCCGCCGATGGTGATGCGGCCGAAGTCCATCGCGACGGTGGTGGTGGGTTTGGCCTCCACCCCGGTCAGGTCGTCGACGCCGGCGCCGGCGTGGGTGAGCATCTCCTCGGTGCGCACGGTCCTGGTCTCCGACACCGCGCCGACCATGGTGGTCTTGCCAGCGCCGAAGCCGCCGGCGATCAAGATCTTGATCGGGATGGGCATCCGCCAGTGATCAGAACGCCCGAAGTCCATCCAGCACCGCCTGTACGTCCTTCCGCGGCTCTGCCGCGCCCGCACGCCTCGCCCCGGGAGCGCCGCGTCAACGGCGTCTGTCAAGGTGAGTCAGGGAGTTCCATCTGCCTGGCAACGAGTCACCTTAGCAATGCCACAAACCTCACTCAAGCGCCTATGGCTCCCAGAAATCAATATGTCACCTATGTCGCCTACAGCCTCTTTAGGTGGCCTACTTCTCCCAAGCGAGTAAACCTGTTTGTCAGGACTCGAAGCGCTTCACCACTTCTGGCGGGAGATGGCCCGAAATATTGTGATAACCAGCCGTAAAGCCGACTTGTCGCCACAGATAGGTGGCCGTACGCGGACTGCTCTCCCGCATCCCGCGGATCAGCTCGCCCGCGTCGCGGGCGAGACCGGCCATGGCGTCGTTCACCTCGGCCCTGGCCACCCCCAGCAGCAGCACGTTGAGCCCGCCCCAGCTGAGGTCCCTGCGGTACGAGGCGATGTCGCCGAGCAGGTGCAGGTAGCGCTGCACCTGCTCGCTGACCGAGCGCAGCTCCTCCAGGTGCTCCTTGGCCCAGGGGTCGCCGGCGTAGATGAGGTGGGACAGGTCGACGAAGCAGCTGCCGCGGCTGTCGGCGTTGCCGACGTAGTGGTCGAGCGAGACGTCGGCCGCGGTGTCGCGCCACTCCCACGCCCTGGCCATCCCCGCCAGGGTCCTGCCGAGCTGCTCGCGCCAGAGCCAGTGCAGGTCGGCGAACTCCTTGACGGTGGCCAGCTCGTCCCGCAGGTCGGCCAGGAAGCGGGTGACGGCCGCCCGGGGCGCGGCGCCGTCGGCGACCGCCAGGCAGTCGCGGATCAACCGGCCGACCTGCTCGCGGGTGGTGGCGGTGTGGTCGACGAGCCGGTCCAGGGCGCGCACCCACAGGGCGGCGCGGTTGACGACCTTGAGCCGGTCGGCGGTGGCCCACGGCGCGCCGAACGCGCTCGTCAGGGAGAGCGCCGAGTAGAGCTCCGGCCCGAATGCCGCCCCCGGGAACAACCCGCCGTACATCTGGGCGCAGCGCCGTAAATCTCTGTCACACTCGGCCGCCAGCGCGCACGTCCGGCCGAGCTCGAACGCCTCGTCCAGCTCGCCGGGCAGCCTCATGGCCGCTCGGCCGGCATGCGGATCATCGGCGATTACCCCCATATACCCGCAGATATCGCTGTGTAGCGAATTGTCACATGATCACCATCATCGGATCAAGGTACAGCAACCTGGCTGTCAGGCCCCGATCGCGATGAACGAGACGTCGTCGCCCCTCGCCCGGCGCAGCGCCTCGGCGAGGTCGAGCCCGCTGCTGAGACCGGCGTGCAGCCTGACCATAAGCGGGACGGCGCTCACGTCGTTGACCGGCAGCACGCTGGCCACGATGCCGGCGGTGCCGAGCCGGAGCAGCGCGGTGGCCAGGCCGAGCAGCTCGTCCGCGCCGACGGCGGCCATCTGGGCGGAGTCGCAGCTGGACAGGACGAGCCGGTAGGGGGCGCGGCGCAGGCGTTCGAGGTCGTAGCCGGTGAGCCGGCCGTCGTCGAGGTGGAGGGCCGAGAACATCGGGCTGTCGGCGCGGAACGTGCCGTGCGCCGCCAGGTGGGCGAGCCGGCACCCGTCGATGGCCGACAGCACCGCCTGCGCGGTCGCCGCCCCCTCGTCGAGCACGGTGAGGTCCCGGGTCTCGTACAGCTCCTCGATGGCGCGTACCTCGGCCTTGGCGTTGGGCACGTCGGGGCCGCCGACGAGCACGACGCGGCCGCCGTCGGGCGGCGTGGACGCGCGGGCGCGCAGCCAGGCGGCGGCGGAGGGCGCGACGCTGAAGGCCGTGCGCCGCAGCGACGGCAGCAGCCCCCACGGCGCGGCGTGCAGCACGCTGGGCGGCACCACCACGCACGGACCGCCGGCCAGCCGGTCGGCGACCGGGCCGAGCACGGCCTCCTCCAGCCGCCGCCCCAGCGCGGCCAGCTCGCCCGGGTCGGTCTGCGGCTCGTAGGCGAGGCGGCGCAGCCGGGAGCGGGCGAACTCCGTCTCGGCGACCGCCCGGCCGACCGGCCCGACGGCGTACCGGCGTACCCGGCCGTCGCCGCACAGCAGCACGTGCAGGACGCCGTCGATGAGCACCAGCTCGGCCAGCCGCCCGCCGGGGCCGAGGCTCTCCAGCACCCGGCGGCAGTCGAAGCCGTTCTCCTCCTGCCCGCCGGGCCCGCGCAGGCGCAGCGTCTCGGCCCGTACGCGGGCTTCCAGCGCGGCGCGCTCGCGTTCGAGACGCGCGGCGGAGGCGCCGCCCCCGGAGTGGGCGCCGGCCAGTAGTTGGTCGAGGCGGCGCAGCGCGGCGAGCCGGCCGAGCAGCTCCGGGTCGTCGGACGGCGGCATGGGCGGCACGGCGAGCGCGGTGGCCCGCCAGCGTTCGGTCCAGCCGAGCAGCTCGCGGCTGCGCCCGGCGCGGTGCAGGTGGCGCAGCGCGAGCTTGACCAGCTCGACGCCCTGGGCGGAGACGAGCGCCCGCAGCTCCGAGGAGCCGAACGTGAGCCGGTGTTCCTCGATCAGCGCCAGCCCGGCCCGGCAGGCGTGCAGCAGCCGGCGCGGCTGCCCTGCCGCCTCCGCCCGCAGCGCCTCGGCCAGCCAGCCGCCCGCCCGCGCGGTGGCGGGGCCGTGGTGTCGGGCACGCGCGGCGGCGGCCAGGTGGCGGTCGGCGACGGCGGCCCGGCCCAGCTCCAGCGCGGCGCGGCCGGCCAGCAGGTGGGCCTGCCAGGCGTCGGGCGAGCCCAGCTCGGCCAGCCGGCCGGCGAGGCGGCGGGCGTCGCCGAGCAGCCGGGGCGTGGCCCCCTCGGCGAGGCCGGCCTGCACGAGGATCAGCCGGGCGTGCTCGGCCCACCAGGCGCGCCGCTGCCCGGCGAACAGGGCACGCGCCTCGGCGGCCCGCTCGCGGGCGGTGGCCGGGTCGGCGGCCAGCAGCGCGGCCCTGGCGGCGAGGAGCAGCAGCTCGGCCCGCCGGGTGGCCTGGCCGCGCAGCCGGGCGATCAGCCGCAGCCCGGCGTCGGCCTGCTCCAGCGCCTCGCGGGCGAGCCCGGCGGCCAGCAGGACCGCGCACCGGTCGGCGACCAGGTCGGGCATCGGCGTGCCGAGCCGCCGGAACCCCTCGTCGGCCTCGTCCAGCAGGGCGAGCGCGGTGGGCAGGTCGCCGGCCACGGAGGCGGCGACGCCCCGGTTCTGGATGGCGACGACCGAGTCGTGCTCCTGCCTGGTGGTGGCGAACATGCGCTGCGCGGTGCCGAAGTCGGCGTCGGCGGCCTGCACGCCGCCCAGCGCGAGCTGCACGTGGCCGCGGAGGCTGAGCGCCCGCGCCGCCCACACGGTGTCGCCGGCCCGGAGCAGCGCGGGTGCGGCCGCCTTCAGGTCGTCGAGCGCCTCGCGGTGGCGGCCGAGGATCCAGCGGGCGCCGGCCCGCCGGAACAGCACGCGGGCGCGGGTGGTGCCGGTGGCCCGGCCGGCGGCCGAGTCGAGCGCCGACAGCCCGGAACGGGTCCGCCCGCGGTGCACGAGCGCGATGCCCAGGGTGGCGAGCACGTCGGCCTCCCGGTCGGGCGAGCCGGACCGCCGGGCCAGCCGCACCGCCTGCCGCAACTCGCCGATCGCGGCCTCGAGGTCGCCGAACTCGCGGTGCAGGATGCCGATCGCCTGCCGGGCGATCGAGGAGTCGTACGGGCCGCGCCCGCCCGCGAGGATGGCCCTGGCCGCCTGCAGCGCCTCCTTCGGGCGTGCGAACACCATGGCGAGCACGTCGTGCGGATCGCCGGGTTCGCGGGCCCCAGACACGCCTCGATCGTAGAGCCGGCCCGCGCCCGCGTCCAAGCGATGTATCAGGTGGCGGCCCGGGAGCTCATAACCCATGGGAACCTGCTCGACGGCCCGATGGGCTGAGTCTTCCCCCGACCGAGACGGCTGCCGGAAAGGAACCGACGATGACGACACCGGATCCGGGTGGCGACGCCCGCTTCTGGGCGCAGCTGGAGATGGTGAACGCCGCCCTGCCCGACGGCGTGCGCGCGGTGGCCGGGCCCGAGGGGGCCGCGCCCGGCTCCTCGGTGACGCCCGCGTACGCCGAGCTCGACGGGCACGTGCTGGTCCCCGCCCAGGATCTGGACCGCGCCGCGAACATGGTCATGGACCTGGTGCCGGGCGAGACCGACCCGCGGGTGGTGTGGCCGCCGGAACGCGACGCGGGCCGAGTGTCGGTGCGCCGCCTGAACGTGGGCGAGCGCGGCGCGCGGCTGGTCGCCGACACGCTCTCCGGGCGGCGGGTGCGCGCCACGCCGGTCCACCTGGTCACGGTGGCGGGGGTGAACCTGTGCCCCGGCGACGAGCCGGTGCCCGCCTCCGGGCCGCTGCGCCCGGCGCGCGCCGCCCGCGACGCCGGCGCCGGGGTGCGGGTGACGGTGCTCGACACCGGGCTGGTGCCCGGCTATCTCGACCACGCGTGGCTGGCCGCGGGCTCGGGCGACCCCGCCATCCCGGCCGTCGGCGGTGACGTCACCGACGAGGTGACGGGTCACGTGATCGGCCCGTACACCGGGCACGGCACGTTCATCGCCGGAGTGCTGCGCTGCACCGCCCCGGCCGCGGACGTCCAGGTGTTCCGGACGTTCCCGTACGCGGGCGCGGTGCCCGAGGACGAGCTGGGCCTGGCCATCCGCGACACGCTGGCCGCGCACGGCTGGCCCGACATCCTGTCGCTGTCGGCCGGCACCAGGACCCGCGACGCGGCGGCGCTGCTCGGCTTGGCCGACTTCATGGCGGAGCTGACGCTGCACCCGGAGACGGTGCTGGTGGCGGCGGCGGGCAACGACGGCGGCACCGACCCGTTCTGGCCCGCCGCGTACGCCGGTGAGCCGGTGAACGCCACCGGCGACCTGGTCGTGTCGGTGGGCGCGCTGCGCGAGGACGGCCAGGGCAGGGCGTGTTTCAGCAACCACGGCGACTGGGTGACGGTGTACGCGCCGGGCGAGCGGCTGGTCAACGCGTTCGCCTCCGGCCAGTACACCTACGGCTACCCGCACTGCACGACCTGCCGCCACGCCGAGCCCCCGCTCTACTCCGGCTGCACCTGTGTCGGGCCGATGAAGGCGGGCGACAGCGCCGCGTTCACCGGGCTGGCGCAGTGGAGCGGCACGTCCTTCGCCACGCCGATTGTGGCCGGGCTGATCGCGGCCCGGATGTCCGAGGCCGGCATCTCGTCGCGGCAGGCGGCGGCACAGCTCGTGGCCGGTCGGCTGTCCGTACCGGATCTCAGCGGTTACCTGCGGTGACGGGACGTTCTCCTGTCCTGGAGCGGCTCACGAAATATCATGAGCTTTCTGCCCCAGGACTGAAAAGGACCGTGGACGACACCGTGGACGACACCGCGCTGGATGAGACCTCAGCCCTCGTCAAAGCAGCCGCCGACGGCGACGCCGACGCCTGGAGGGAGCTCTACCAGCGCTTCAGCGGCCTGGTGTGGGCGGTCGCCCGCGGCTACCTGCCGGTCGCGGCCGACGCCCAGGACGTCGCGCAGACCACCTGGTTCCGCTTCGCGGAGAATCTCACCAGGATCCGCGACCCCGAACGCGCGGGCGCGTGGCTGGCCGCCACGGCCAGGAACGAGGCACTGCGCGTGATCCGCACCAGCGGCCGGGCCGTCCCGGTCAGCGACATCGCGCTGATCGGGTTCGACGTGGACGAGCGCTCGCCCGAGCTGCTGGTGCTGGAGGCCGAGGAGGAGATCGCGGAGGCCGAGCGGGCGCAGCAGGTCTGGGCGGCCTTCCAGGAGCTGTCGGAACGCTGCCGGCTCCTGCTGCGCGTCCTCGTCGCCTCGCCGAGGCCCACCTATCAGGAGGTCGCCACCGGCCTGGGCATCGCGGTGGGCAGCGTCGGCCCCATGCGGGGACGCTGCCTGAAGCGGCTCGGCGTGCTGGTGGAACGACGCGGACGAGCCGGGGGTACCGGGTGAACGACATGGATGACGACTTCGTTCTGGAGAACGAGCTGCGCGCGGTCGCGAACCTGCTCGACCCTGTGCCGCCGGAGCTGCTGGAGGACGCCATGCAGGCGTTCACCCTGCGCACTCTCGACGCCGAGCTGGCGCTGCTCGCCTTCGACTCGTGGGACGAGCGGGAGGCGACGCGGGTCCGCGGGCCCGGCGCGCCCCGGCTCCTCACGTTCCGCACGGCGGAGGTGGAGCTGGAGGTGGAGGTGTCGGGGCCGCGCCTGGTGGGGCGGCTGCTCCCGGCGGAGGAGACCGACATCCGGGTGCAGCGCCGCGACGGCGAGCAGCGGGTCCGCTCCGACGAGCTGGGACGCTTCACCGCCGACGCCCTGACCCCCGGGCCGCTCCGGCTGCGGGTGGTCCCGCACGCGGGCGGCCCGGTGGTCACCTCCTGGATCCGCGTCTGACCGCTCCGGGCCGTCGGCCCGGCGGATACGTGAATGGCCGGGTGCGCGGGGCGCGCACCCGGCCGTGCGTGGCGGACGTTCCCGGCGATGCCGCCAGGACCCTTGGTTGAACATCGCCGTTCCCGCCGCCACGCCGCTCGTGGCGGGCCGCGCCGGTCCCCTCCTCCGGCGCGGCCCGGTCATCATCCGGGAGGCTCGTACGTGATCATGGGCTTTCCCCGTAGGCGGCCAGTTTGGCGGCCAGCGCCACCCTGGAGCCGATGCCGAGCTTGGTGTAGATCTTCCCCAGGTGGTATTCGACGGTCTTGACGCTGATGAGCAGCTGGCGGGCGATCTGCCGGTTGGTCAGCCCGTCGGCCACCAGCGTCGCGGTGCAGAACTCCTGCGGTGTCAGCCCCAGCCGGGCCGTCACCGCCGGCTCCAGCCCGCACGCCTCCAGCTCCTGCGCGCACCGCGCCACCATGGGCCGGGCGCCCAGGTCCGCGAAGACCGCTCGCGCGGCCTGCAGCCGCTCCGCCGCCGCCCGTCTCCTTCCGGTACGGCGCAGCAGCCGGCCCAGGTCGAGCAGGGCACGCGCCTCCTCCATGGCCGACCTCCCGCCGCCCGCCCATTCCAGTGCGGCGATGAAGCGTTCCTCGGCCGCGGCCGGAGCGTTCCGGCCGGCCAGCACCAGACCGTCCAGCCTGGCCCGCTGGGCACGGGCCCGGGGCCCGTCGCCGGTGTCGGCCAGCCCGTCGAGCACGGCCCCGGCCTCCTCCAGCGCTCCCTCGGCGACCAGCGTCTCGATGAGCTGCGGGCGCGGGTCGGGCACGAACGCGTCGCCCGCGGCCGGTGGCACCGCCCCGGCGCCGAGCACCGCCATCGCCAGATCCGCCTGCGTCCGGCCGAGCACGCTGCGCTGCCGCCTGGCCTCGTCCCGCGCCGCCGCGACGTGCGCCAGCGCCCGCTCGTGCTCGCCCTGAGCGGCCAGCGGCGCCACGCACACCACCCGCAGGCACGGCAGCAACCACCGCTGCCCCAGCCCCGCGGCCTCGGCGACGGCCCGCTCCGCCCGCTCGACGGCGTCGTCCCAGCGCCCGTCGCGGTACTCGGCCACGGCCAGCAGGGCGACCGCGAGCAGCCGATGGCAGGGCAGCCCGGCCCTGGCCAGCTCCTCCGCGGTCCGGCCGAGCACCTCGCGGGCCCGGCCGACGGCGTCCTCGCGCAGCAGCCGCACCGCCTCGGCCAGGCTCACGGCGGGCGCCCGCGGTGACGTCTCGCCGGCCAGGGCCAGCACGTCGTACGGGCGCGCGGCGGGACTCTGGATCGGCTGGGCGAGCGCCACCCGCGCCCAGCGGGCCGCCTCCAGCTTGTCGTCGCCGAGCAGGCGCAGCCAGGCGAGCCGCTCGGCCACGTCGGCCGCGAACGCCGACTCCCGGTGCGACCACGCCTCCTCCAGCAGCCGGCCGGCGTCCTCCAGGCGGCCCTCGGCCAGGGCGAGCCTGCCGAGCACGTAACGGCGCACCGGGCGCGGGTCGGAGTTCGGCAGGGCGGCCAGCTGGGCGGCGCGCACCACGTCGCCGCTCACCAGCACATGTTCCAGGGCCGCGGTGCGCAGCTCGTCGCGCCGCCCGGCGGCGCGCGTCAGGTCGGCGGCGAGCTCCAGGTGGGCCGCGGCCTCCTCCCACAGCCCGTGCTGCGCCTCCTTGGCCGCGTACCAGGCCAGCTCCTCGGCCAGCCCCTCGTCGGGGCCCGCCGCCGCGGCGGCCCGATGGCGCAGCTCGGTGCCAGTGTCGTCGGTGATCCGGGCGGCGGCCAGGTGCAGGCGCGCCCGGGTCCCCGCGCCGAGTGCGTCGTAGGCGGCGGCCCGGCCGAGCGGATCCCGGAACCGGATCACCCGCCCCGGCCCCTCGGCCAGCACCCCGGCGGCCACGGCCTCCTCCAGCGCGTCCAGCTCGGGCGCCGCCCCGCCATCCCGCCCGACCCCGCCGAACCCGTCGAGGTCCCCATGGTGACCGAACCCACGGCGACCGGATCCCCGACTACGCGCCCCGTAAGGGCCGGGCTCGTGGTGGCCCGGCTCGTGGTGGCCGGCATCGGGATGGCCCGCGTCGGGGTGGCCCGCGTCGGGGTGGCACGTCTTCTGACCACCCGACTCCTGACGGTCCGGCTCGTGACGGCCCGTCTTCTGACGGCCCGCCCTCTGACGAGCCGGCTTCTTACGGTCCGGCTCCCGGTGGTGGTCGGCTCCAGCCCTCGCCGCTGTGCCGGTCATCGCCCGGGCCACCATGGCGGCCTCGTACAGGGTGCAGCCCTCCCCCAGCACCGCGCACGCCGCGATGAGCGCCCGGGCGGGCGGCCCGCAGGACCGCAGCCGCCGGGTGAACGTGCGGGCGTACGTGACGGGAGCGGGCAGCCGTGCGCCCGGATCCGCAAGCGTGGACGCCGGAAGGGCGGCGAGCATCGCGCGGGCGTGCAACGGGTTGCCCAGCGTGTGCGCCCTGAGCCGCGCCGCCGCCCTCTCCGACAGCCCGTCCTCCGGCATCGCCCCCGGCGACATCCCCGGCGACATCTCCGGCGACATCTCCGGCGACATCGGCCCCGTAGGGATGGCCCTCGCAGGCATGGCCTTCGGCGGCAGCGACCCCGCGGGCAGCGCCCCTGCCTGCCCTGCCCCCGGGCTCATCCCTGCCTGGCTCGTCCCCGTCCGTTCGGGCAGCGCCTCGCCGGGCGGCAGATCCGTACGCGCTGGGTCCAGCGCCCTGAGGGTTCGCTCACCTGGCTCGGCGCGTCCGGTCACCCCCCGAGGCGGCGGCTCCGCGCTCCCCTCGCCCCCCGGGAGCCGCCGCCTCGTGCCGGCCGCCTCGCTCGGATGTCCCGAGCTCCCCCGCGGCCGTCCCCCGGGCCCGGTCACGCCCTCAGGCGCCCGTACGGGCAACCTGGCCAGTTCCGCGACCGACAGCCCCTGGAGGGAGATCCGGCCCGCGACGTCGTCAGTGAGCAGCCGCCGCAGCCCGGTCGGCAGCCACGGATCGTCGACGTCGCGACAGGCCGTCAGCACCAGCACCCGTTCCCCATCCAGGCGCCGCACGGCATAGCAGAGCGCGCGCAGCGACGGCCGGTCGGCCCACTGCGCGTCGTCCACCAGCACGACCACGGGCCCGGCCGCCTGCGCGCGATCGATCGCCTCGCACACGGCCCGGCCCGCGGTCCACGGGTCGTCTGCCACCAGCCCTGGCAGCAACCGGCTGATCATGCCGTACCTGAGGTGCCGTTCGCCCGCGTCGCCGTTCACACCCATGATCCCCACCCCGGGTGCGTCGGCGAGCGCCTGGCGGATCAGGGCCGTCTTGCCGATCCCCTCCGGCCCTTCGATCACCACCCTGCGCGCCGGCCCGGCCGCCGCCAGGCGCAGCTCGGCTCGTAGCACCGCGAGCTCCGCCTCCCTCCCGACGAACATGGCCTTCTCCCTCCCTCGCCTTTCCCAGAGGCGGCACGAGCGGATTTGATACACCTTTGAATCACCAGTGGTTTCAACGGCCACCTCCGTGCGGGCGCCGCAGGTCACCGGGACCGCCGCATGGGCGAGAATGCCGGATGTGATTGTGGACAAGGCGATCTACCGCGGCGGCGTGCGCGAGACCATCGGCGGCGACATCAGCGACGCTTTCGCCCGCGCCAGGGCCAGGGGTGACTGCTTCCTGTGGATCGGCCTGCACGAGCCCACGCAGGAGGAGTTCGACCTGATCACCAGCGAGGTGAAGCTCGACCCGCTGGCGGTGGAGGACGCGATCCACGCCCATCAGCGGCCCAAGCTCGAACGGTACGACGACACCCTGTTCGTGGTGCTCAAGCCGCTGCTGTACGTCGACGAGACCTCGGATATCGAGGTCGGCGAGATCAACCTGTTCCTGGGCGACGACTTCGTGATCAGCGTCCGCCACGGCCAGGCCTCCCCGCTGGGCGGGGTGCGCCGCCGTCTGGAGGCCGACCCCGCCCTGCTGGACGCCGGCCCGGCCGGGGTGTTCTACGCCATCTGCGACGACGTCGTCGACACGTACTGGCGCATCTCCCACGAGATCGAAGCCGACCTGACCGCCCTGGAGCACCGGGTCTTCGGGGGCGAGCTGGCCGACGTGACCGCCGACATCTACTCGCTCAAGCGGGAGGTGCTGGAGTTCCGCACCGCGCAGGACCCGCTGGTGCCGGTGCTCGACGAGATCGTCAAGGGCCGCGTGGAGCTGTGCGCGGGCATGCGGGAGCAGTTCCGCGACGTGCTGGACCACCTGCTGCGCGTGGACACCCGGATCGACGAGCACAACGAGCTGCTCACCAGCGCCCTGAACGCCCACCTGGCGCTGGTGACCCGCGAGCAGAACCAGGTCGCCATGCAGCAGAACGCCGACATGCGCAAGATCTCCTCGTGGGCGGCGCTGATCGCCGTGCCGACCATGATCGCCGGCATCTACGGGATGAACTTCGACCACATGCCCGAGCTGCACTGGCAGCTGGGCTACCCGCTGGTGCTGGGCGTCATGGCCGTCGCGGTGGTCGTCGTCTTCCGGCTGCTCCGCAGGAGCGGCTGGCTCTGAGCCTCAGCCGGGAGTACGGACCTGGTCCAGGAGCCGGCGTGCCTCCTCCACGACCCTGCTGCCTCCCTTGCGGGCCGCCAGCTCGGCCAACAGGTCCGCGCCGGCCCACCCGGCGACCTCGGCCAGGACCGTCTGCCCGGCTGTCCGTGCGTACGCCGCCGTTTCGGCCGCGACCGCCAGCAGGCCGGCCAGGCCGGCGCGGGGTCGCTCGCCCGGTGCGGGCAGCAGCGCTGGTACGACCTCGGCGAGGATGGCCCAGACCGCGGTGTACGCGCCGGCGCTGGTGGCGTGCTCCAGCGACTGGGTGAGGGGGCCGAGCTTGATCGCGCCCGCGCGGAGGAGCCGCCCGGCGACCCTGCCGATCGCGGCGGCGGGCGGATCGCCCTGGGCGGTCAGGGTGATGACCGCCTCGACGGCGGGGCCGCGCTGTTCGGCCAGGTGGTGGGCGAGGCCGAGCGTGACGACCATCGCGAGGGCGTCGCCGGTGGGCCCGTCGCCGTGTGCGAGGGCCGCCACGATCTCCATGGTCCTGTCGCGACGGGTGACGCCGTTCGGGATGAAGCGGGCCATATGGGCGGCGGTGACTTCGCGGTGCGACGGCATGAGCGCCGGCCACCACTCCATGGTGTGCGGGTACGACAGGTAACGGGACGCCTCGTACGAGGTCCACAGCGCGGCGATCGGCGGCGGGACCTCCGCAGGGGCCGTGATGCGGCCGTCCACCTCGACGCGGGCGGCGCGGTACGGGTCGGCCTCGGTACGCACGAGACAGGTCACGGCGGGGTCGGGCAGGCCGCCCCGGCGCAGCCAGCCCGCCAGCGTCCGCGCCGCCGCGGACCCGAGCCGGTCGGCGCGTCCGGCGAGCGCGGGGTCGAGCTCCTGGCCGGCGGCACCCTGACGAACGCGCTCGACGGCATGGGCAGGTCGGACAAGCTGTCGCGGCAGGCGCAGCAGGGCCTGGTGGAAGTCGGATGCGAGCGGCTCGGCGTCACCCAGCAACTCCATGCGGTCCAGCAGCGTCACGGGGTCGACGTGGCCGGTGGGCTCGGTGGGGGTGGCCAGCAGCACGGGCATGTCTCCGCCCGCCCGCAGCAGCTCCATCACCTCGTTCAGCCGGCGGGCCAGGAACCGCTGGAGCGGGTGCTGGCAGGTCCACCGGGTGGCGTAGGCGATGGAGTCGTCCGTCACCCGGTTCTCGCCGGGCGCCACGACGGCCAGCGCGCACCGGGCCAGCAGGTGGTAGAGGTCCTGCTCGCCTCCCACCAGCAGGTGGGGCCGGCTGTCGGTCACCGTCCGGTGCCACGGCCGCAGGGCCTCCGCCAGGGCCTCCCGGTCCTGGTGGGCCAGGGTGACGAGGGCTGCCAGGATGCGTTCGCCCTGCTGGAGCTCCATCCGCCAGTGCAGGCCGCCCAGCTCGCCGACGAGCTCGGCGGGGGTCGTGATGGGCGGCGGCAGCGGGGCGAGGACCGTGGGGACCAGCACGGGCGGAGCCGGCTCGGGCTCCTCGTGAACCGGGATCGGGCCGATCACGGCGCCCAGCCGTTCGCGCCACGGCTCAGGAAGATGCGCGGCGGCCTCCCGTACGGCCTCCACCGCCTCGCCCATCTCCGACCCCACGATCACAGCCCGCCCCGCCGCACGGGACTCCGAGGGACCGTGGGTCGCTGCGCGGCCCTGGGCGCGGGGGCTGCCAAGGGCCGTGGTGCGGTGGGTGAGGGTGATGGTCAGGCGGGCCGCGCGGTCGCGGAGTGCCGGGGAGGGTTCGGTGAACACGGTGGCCAGGGCGTGCAGGGCGGCGGGCACGCGGGAGGGCGTGGCGCGCTCGCCGATCCACGACAGGGCCGCGGCGACCTGCTTCTTCTCCGGGCGGAAGGCCAGCGCCCGGACCGCCTCGCCGAACAGCTCGTCGTCCATGAGCCCGGCCTCGTCGGCCCGGCGCAGCTCCCCCGCCAGCAGCCCCGCCAGCGCCGGGGACGCCGACGACAGCAGGCGGACGAAGTCGAGCACCGGGATCTCCGTGACGTCCACGGCCAGACTGCTCCAGAGCGTCACGAACGGCGCGACCTCCTCGGGCCCGCCCCCGGCCATGAAGCGGCCGGCGCAGCCGTCCAGGAACAGCTCCCGTTTGACCAGCCCGTCGGCGGCCAGACCGGCCAGGCGGGCCGCCGCGGAGACGCCGTGGTTGCGGGCCTCGCTCCAGTTGAGCGCGGCGGCCACCCCGGCCGCCCGGAACAGGCGGGGCGCCACGACGTCGAGCAGCGGCGGCACGTCCTGCCCCATCCAGGTCGCGGTCGCCAGCCGCCACGCCCACCCCTCGGCGAACGCGTCGTTGTCGGGCGGCTCGACGCCCGTGGCCTCCACCAGCGCGGCGGCGAGCGTCCAGTTGGGCACCCGCTCGTCGAACCCGCGGCCCCGCACCGGCCGCAGCCCCTCCACCAGGCGCCCCGCGAGGTCGGCGCGCCATTCGTCGGTGCGGTGGGAGAGCAGGGACATCACGCGGGCGGCGTCGGTCTGCGGGTCGGGCACCTGGCGCAGGTCCCGCCGGTCGAGCCAGTCGGCGACCTGCGCCGCCCCGCTCAGGCACGCGGCCCCGGCGGCGCGCAGCCGGGCGGCCCGGTCCTGCAGCCACCAGCGGCCCTCCACGCCCTCGCGCCGCGCGCCGGCGACGTAGGAGGGCAGGTGGACCGCGACGGCCCGCCTGCCGAGGTCGTTGAGCGAGCGCAGGAACGTCACCAGCTCCTCGACGGTGCCGTCCTCGATGCGGTCGACGACCTCACGCCACGGGTTCACCTGGCACCTCCGCCTGATCACACCCGCGCAGGGGACGCCCCTGGCACACGACGCGCCGGGACGGCGACGGGCATGCCACGGACGCTAGCGATCACCCCCGACAATCCCGGCGCGGCCGCGTGATCAGACGATGACCAGCTCCCTGGTCGTGACGTTGAGCCGGTCGACGCCGGACTCGGTGCACACCACGATGTCCTCGATCCGCGCCCCGTGGGCTCCCGACAGGTAGATGCCGGGCTCGACGGAGAAGGCGAAGCCGGGCTCCAGCGGCTCGCCGTTGCCGGCGACGATGTACGGGTCCTCATGGCCTTCGACGCCGATGCCGTGGCCGGTGCGGTGGATGAAGTGGTCGCCGTAGCCGGCCTCGGCGATGATGTCGCGGGCGGCGGCGTCGACCGACTCGCACGACACGCCGGGACGCACGGCCGCGCAGGCGGCGTCCTGGGCGCGGCGCAGCACCTCGTAGTAGGCGGCGAACTCGGCCGGCGGCTCCCCGACGCAGTAGGTGCGGGTGGAGTCGGAGCAGTAGCCGCTCGGCATCTGGCCGCCGATGTCGACCACGACGGGCTCGCCGGCCTGGATCACGCGGTCGGACACGTCGTGGTGCGGGCTGGCGCCGTTGGGGCCGGAGGCGACGATGGTGAAGTCGACGGAGGTGTGGCCGGAGGCGAGGATGGCCTCGGCGATGTCGCGCGCCACCTCGCGCTCGGTGCGGCCGGCCCGCAGGAAGCCGGGCACCTGCCGGTGCACCTCGTCGATCGCCTCGCCGGCCTCGCGCAGGGCGGCCACCTCGGCGGGCGACTTGCGCATCCGCAGCTCGCGCAGCACGCTGCCGGCGAGCACCTGCTCGGTGTCCGGCAGCACGTCGCGGAAGCGCAGCGACGCCATCGCCCACATGCGGTCGGCCACGCCGACCTTGGCGACCCGTCCCAGCCGGTCGGCGGCGATCAGGTACGGGTCGTCCGTCTCGTCCCACGCCACGAACTCCAGGCCCAGCCGGGAGGCGGGCGAGGCCTGCGCGGCCGGCAGCTCCAGCCTCGGCACCATCATGTACGGGTCGGCCGCGGCGGGCACCACCAGGCAGGTCAGCCGCTCCAGCGGCTTGGCGTCGTAGCCGCTGACGTAGCGCAGGTCGGGGCCCGGAGTCAGGAGCAGGGCGTCGACGCCGGCCTTGGCGGTGGCTTCCTGCACGGCGGCCAGACGGGACACGGGATACAAGTCTGAGGACGTCACAGGCTTAATCTACTCGCCTAAAATCCGCGGAAAGCTCTCACCACGCCGCAATCCCCCGGCACCCTGCGCACGCGAATCGTCACGTACTGTGATGCCAATTGTCCTGTTCCCCATGGCTGCCCGGAGGTGCGTGAGCATGCTCGACGGCGACTCCGAGCTGCTCGCCGCCCGGCTGGCGCACGCCCAGCGGCTGGGCAACATGGGCTGGGCCGAGTGGAACCTGCGCACCGGCGGCATCGTCTGGTCCGAGCAGGTGTACGCGATCTTCGGCAGGGACCCGGCGCAGGGCCCGCTGCCGCTGGCGGACCTGGCGGCCTACGTCGAGCCCGACGACCTGGCGGCGCTGGACGAGCTGCTGTGGACGGTGACGCAGGGCGTGGAGCCGGTGCAGGCCGAGTTCCGCCTCCGGCGGGCCGCCGGCGACGTGCGCAACCTGCGGATGGTGCTGGAGCCGCTGATGGCGCCCGGTGGGCCGACCGGCGTGCACGGGGTGATCCAGGACATCACCGGCCGCCGCCGGGCCGAGCGGATCATGTCGGAGTCGCGCCGCCAGCTGCTGGAGGCGCGGGTGCAGGCGGCCGAGGAGCGGCACGTGATGCTGGCGCTGCGCGAGGCGATCCTGCCCGAGCCGGCCGGCTGCCTGGACCTGCCGCACACCAGGATCGCGGTCCGGTACGTACCGGCGGAGAAGACGGCGAGCCTGGGCGGCGACTGGTTCGAGGCGGCGGCGCTGCCTGACGGGCGGGCGCTGCTGGCCATCGGCGACGTGTCCGGTCACGGCCTGCCCGCGATCGCGCACATGGCCCAGCTCCGGCACGCCCTGGTCGGGCTCACGATGACGGGCGAGCCGCCGAACCGGCTGCTGTCCTGGCTGAACGACCTGGTGCTGCACCGGCTCGCCGACACCACGGCGACGGCGATCATCGGTCATCTGGACGCGGCGACCCGGGTGTTCACCTGGGGCCAGGCCGGCAACCTGGCGCCGGTGCTGGTCCGCGACGGGGTGGCCAGCAGGCTCTCGCCGCCCCGGGGCGTCCTGCTCGGCGCCACCAGCGAGGTGCCCTACCAGCTGGCCAGGACCCGGCTGCGGAGCGGCGACCTGGTGCTGATGTTCACCGACGGGCTGGTGGAGCGGCGCACCCGCGACATCGACGAGGGCCTGGACCTGGTGATGACGGCGGCGTGCAAGCTGCCTGGCCGTGACCTGGACGAGGGCCTGGACCGGCTGCTGGAAGACATCGGCGGACCGAACCCGGAAGACGACGCGTGTCTGCTCGCGGTGGGCATACTGGGCACGTGCTGATGCTTCTGGACACCCCCTCGCTGTATTTCCGCGCCTTCTACGGCATCCCTGAGACGATCACCGCGCCCGACGGCACCCCGGTGAACGCGGTGCGGGGGCTGATCGACATGATCGCCACGCTGGTGCGCGGCCACTCCCCCACGGAGCTGGCGGCCACCATGGACGCCGACTGGCGGCCCGCCTTCCGGGTGGCGGCGCTGCCCTCGTACAAGGCGCACCGGGTCGCCCACGGTGACGTCGAGGAGGTGCCGGAGGCGCTGGTGCCGCAGATCGCGGTGATCGAGCAGGTGCTGGACGCGCTCGGCATCCCCCGGCCGGAGTCGCCGGGTTACGAGGCCGACGACGTCATCGGCACGCTCACCCACCAGGCCGCCGGCGCGGTCGACATCGTGACCGGCGACCGCGACCTGTTCCAGCTCGTCGACGACGCCCGCCCGGTGCGGGTCCTCTACACCGCGCGCGGCGTGCGCAACCTGCAGCTGGTGGACGAGGCGTGGGTGAGCGCCAAGTACGGCATCCCTGGCCGTGGCTACGCCGACTTCGCGACGCTCCGCGGCGACCCGAGCGACGGCCTGCCTGGGGTGCCGGGCGTGGGCGAGAAGACGGCGGCGGCGCTGATCACCCGGTTCGGCTCGCTGGCGGCGATGCTGGAGGCGCTCGACGGGGGCGGCGCCGAGGGGTTCCCGGCGGGCGCACGCAACAAGCTGGCCGCCGCCCGCGACTATCTGGAGACCGCGCCGGTGGTGGTCAAGGTCGCGCACGACGCGCCGCTGCCCGACGTCGACCTGAGCCTGCCGGTCAAGCCGCGCGACCCGGAGGCGCTGGTGGCGCTGGCCGACCGTTACGGGCTCGACGGCCCGCTCAACCGGCTGCTGGACGTGCTGAGCCGCTGACCTTCAGCGTGGCCGGGCGCCTTCCGCGCTCGCGATCACCTCCTGGGCGAACTCGCCCACCCGGCGCGGCAGCCCGCGCGGGTCGTTCAGGGGCGTCGGCAGCCCGAGCCGGCGGGCCAGCGCGAGGCGGATCAGCGGATGCCAGCGGGCGTCGAAGGTCTCCAGCGCGTACCGCCCCGCGTCCTCCTTCGAGATCACCTCGCCGGTCACGATCGTGTGGTGCGGCCGGGGCAGGTCCAGCACCTTGGACAGCGCCACCCGGTGAGCCGGTTGCAGCGGCTTGCGCGGGGGCTTGGCCGACAGCGCCGCGGCGGCCCATCCGGCGAAGTGGCCGCGCAGCTGCCGCAGGTTCCAGTCGCGCAGCCGGTGCGGCTCCGGGTCGAGGCCCAGCTCGCCGGGCGCCGGCCCGCGTACGGTGACGCCCTTCTCCAGCAGGATCTTCCACACCACCGGGTTCGCCTCGAACCCTCTCCCCCGCTGGAAGGAGGGCCCGCTGTGGGACGCGATCGGGCGGATGCGCGTGACCGGCTCGCCGAGGTCGCGCGCCGCGACGAACACGCCGTTCACCGTGCCCGGGATGGACGGCCGGGCCCGGACCAGGGCCTGCCAGGCCGCCGTGACGTTGCCCGCCTTGTGCAGGAGCGCCAGCCGGCGGATGTCCCGCTCGCTGAGGTCGCCGTCGACGGTGGCGACGAAGTCGATGTCGCTGCGCCCTTCCCGCCAGGCGCCCAGCGCGATCGAGCCGACCAGGTAGAAGCCGCGGATCCGCCCCGGCAGCAGGCGGTCGGCCGCGGCCAGGTAGCGGGAGATCGCAGGCGTCGCGTCCGCTGGAAGCATGGGATCAAGATTTCCACACCTGCCGGTGGCGAATCCCGACATTCAGGGTTGAATGCCACCAGTCGCTCGGCCCGATAGATTGATCCCGTGTCGACGACCATGATCCGCGTCCCGGCCGGGGTGCCCGCCCGCCTCGAAGACGGGTTCGTCCGGATCCGGCGCGAGCTGAAACTGCCCGACGCCTTCCCCGCCAAGGTGGCCGAGGAGGCCGCCTGGGTGGCCCAGGTGCCCAGACCGGGCGGCGAGGACCTGACCGAGCTGCCGTTCGTCACCGTGGACCCGCCCGGCTCGATGGACCTGGACCAGGCGTTCCACCTGGAGCGGCTGGGCGGCGGCTACCGGGTCTGGTACGCGATCGCCGACGTGGGCGCGTTCGTCCGCCCCGGCGGCGTGATCGACGCCGAGGCGCGGGCCAGGGGCGCCACCGTCTACCTCCCCGACGGCAACGTGCCGCTGCATCCGCGGGTGCTGTCGGAGGGCGCGGCCAGCCTGCTGCCGGGCGCCGAGCGTCCCGCCGTGGTCTGGCGGATCGACCTCGACGGCGACGGCGGCACGGTCGGCGTCGACGTGCTGCGGGCGCGGGTGCGCAGCCGCGAGCGGCTCGACTACGAGTACGTGCAGGCGGCGGTCGAGACGGGCACCGCCGACGGCCCGATCGGCCTGCTGGCCGAGATCGGCAGGCTGCGCCTGGAGCTGGAGCGCGCCCGGGGCGGCGTGACGCTGCCGACGCCGGAGCAGCAGCTGGTGCCCGCCGACGACGGCTACCGGCTGGAATACCGGCTGCCGCTGCCCGCCGAGGCGTGGAACGCCCAGCTGTCGCTGCTGGCCGGGCTGGCGGCGGCGCAGCTGATGCTGGACGCGGAGATCGGGCTGCTGCGGGTGCTGCCCGCGCCCCGGCCCGCCGACCTCGACCGGGTGCGCCGGGTGGCGCGGGCCCTGGACGTGCCGTGGCCCGAAGGCGCCGGCTACGGAGCGGTGGTGCACGACCTGGACGCCAAGGCGCCCCGGCACGCGGCGTTCCTGCACGAGGCGCGGGTGCTGCTGCGCGGCGCCGGATACGCGGCCTTCGACGGGGCGCCGCCGAAGCTGGCCGAGCACGCCGCGGTCGCGGCCCCGTACGCGCACGTCACCGCCCCGCTGCGGCGGCTGGCGGACCGGTACGCGACCGAGGTGTGCCTGGCGATCGCGGCGGGCGAGCCGGTGCCGTCGGACGTGCGCCGGGCGCTGGCCGAGCTGCCCGAGCTGATGGCGGTCTCCGGCCGGCGCGCGAGTGCGGCCGAACGGGCCTGCGTCGACCTCGCCGAGGCCTACCTGCTGCGCGACCGGATCGGGCAGGAGTTCCCCGCGATGGTGGTCGACGTGGACGAGCGCGGCGGCGGGCTGGTGCAGCTCGCCGACCCGGCGGTGATCGCGCGCTGCGACGGCGAGCTGCCGCTGGGCGAGAATGTCACCGTACGGCTCGTACGCGCCGAACCGGCCACCCGCGAGGTCCGCTTCGCCCTCCCTGAGCAGCCCTGAGCCCGCGCCCCTGAGACCAACCCCGAGCCTTGGACAGGGCGCGGCTCACACCAGCGACGAGTACGCCACCACCCCGCGCCGCATCCCGTCGACGGCCTTCGTCGCGGTCTGCCTGATCGCGCTGCCCGGCGGGGCCGCGTCGCCGAGCTGGCCGAGCAGGTCCATCAGCTGCTTGATCCAGCGGACGAAGTCGCCGGCGGCCAGCTCGTTGCCGTTGACGCCCTCCATCAGCACCGCGTCGAGGCTGTGGCCCTTCGTCCACCGGAACGCCGCCCAGGCGAACCCCAGATCGGGCTCGCGGATGGTGGACAGGCCGTGGTCGGCCTCGATGCCCTCCAGCTCGCCCCACAGCCGGATCATGGCCGTCAGCGCGTCCTGCGCCCGCCCGGCGGGGATCTTCGGCCTGCGCGCGTCGTCGGACTGACGCGACTCGAACACCAGCGCCGACACGCACGCCGCCAGCTCCGCCGGGTCGAGCTCCTCCCACAGGCCGCTGCGCAGGCATTCGGCGGTCAGCAGGTCGAGCTCGGTGTAGAGGCGGCCCAGGCGGCGGCCCTCGTCGGTGACGTGCTCGCCGTCGAGGTAGCCCAGCTGCTCCAGCACCGAGCAGATGCGGTCGAAGGTGCGCGAGATGACGTGGGAGCGGCCCTCCACCCGGCGGCGCAGCCCCTGCGTCTCGCGCAGCAGCTTGTGGTAGCGCTCGGCCCAGCGGGCGTGGTCCTCGCGCTCGTCGCAGCCGTGGCAGGGATGCTGCCGGATGCGCCGGCGCAGGTCGTTGACCTCCTCGTCCTCCACCGCGTGATCGCGCACCCGGGGCGGCTTGCCCAGGTCGCGGTCGCCGATCTTGGCGAGCAGGGTGGAGACCAGGTCGGCCCGCTCCTTCGGCGAGCGGCCGTTGAAGTTCTTCGGGATGCGGATCTTCTCCAGCGGCTCGACCGGCACCGGGAAGTCGGCCGGGTCGAGCTTCTTGACCTGCTTGCCGATGGTCAGCACCAGCGGCGTGGGCCCGGTCGCCACCGACCTGCCGCGCGGGTTGCGGCCCGGGTCGAGCACGATCGCCAGCCCGGCCCGCCGGCCGCCGGGCACCCGGATCACGTCGCCGGGCTCCAGTGCCTCCAGCGAGCGCACCGCCGCCGCGCGCCGGGCCGAGCCCCGCTGGCGGGCCAGCTCGGCCTCCCGGTCGGACAGCCGCCTGCGCAGCGTCGCGTACTCGCCGAAGTCGCCCAGGTGGCAGGTCATCGCCTCCTGGTAGCCCTCCAGCGCCTCCTCCTGCTTGCGCAGCTGCTTGGCCAGCCCGACGACCGCCCGGTCGGCCTGGAACTGCGCGAACGACTCCTCCAGCAGCGCCCTGGCCCGCTCGCGCCCGAACTGGCCGACCAGGTTGACGGCCATGTTGTAGGAGGGCTGGAAGCTGGAGCGCAGGGGGTAGGTGCGGGTGCCGGCCAGGCCGGCCACCGACAGCGGGTCCATGGCGGGCTGCCACAGCACCACCGCGTGGCCCTCGACGTCGATGCCGCGCCGCCCGGCCCGCCCGGTGAGCTGGGTGTATTCGCCGGGGGTGAGGTCGGCGTGGGTCTCGCCGTTCCACTTGTCGAGCTTCTCGATGACCACGCTGCGGGCCGGCATGTTGATGCCCAGGGCCAGCGTCTCGGTCGCGAACACCGCCTTGACCAGGCCGCGGGTGAACAGCTCCTCCACGACCTCCTTGAACGCCGGCAGCATGCCCGCGTGGTGGGCCGCCAGGCCGCGCTCCAGGCAGTCGCGCCACTCGAGGTAGCCCAGCACGGCCAGGTCCTCGTCGGGCAGGTGGGCGGTGCGCTCGTCGACCAGCTGGCGGATCTCGTGGCGCTCCCGCTCGGTCGTGAGCCGGATGCCCGCGTACAGGCACTGCTGCACGGCCGCGTCGCAGCCCGCGCGGGAGAAGATGAAGGTGATGGCGGGCAGCAGCGCCTCGGCGTCGAGCTTCTCGATCACCTGCGCCCGGTCGGGCGGCCTGGCCCGGGTGGGCCGGCCGTAGCCGCGCCCGCGGCGGCCGGCCATCAGCCGTTCGGCGTCGCGCGTGACCCGCATCAGCGTCGGGTTGATGCGCGGCACGTCGTCCTCGGCCATGAACAGGTCGTAGATGCGGTTGCCGACCATCATATGCTGCCACAGCGGCACCGGGCGGTGCTCGTCGACGATCACCGTGGTGTCGCCGCGCACCTCGCCGAGCCACTCGCCGAACTCCTCGGCGTTGCTGACCGTGGCCGACAGCGCCACCAGCCGGACCGACTCCGGCAGGTGGATGATGACCTCTTCCCAGACCGCGCCGCGGAACCGGTCGGCCAGGTAGTGGACCTCGTCCATGACGGCGAAGCCCAGCCCGGCCAGCGTGGCCGAGCCGGCGTAGAGCATGTTGCGCAGCACCTCGGTCGTCATGACGACGATGGGCGCCTCGCCGTTGATGCTGTTGTCGCCGGTCAGCAGGCCGACCTTGGCGGTGCCGTACCGTTTGACCAGGTCGTTGTACTTCTGGTTGGACAACGCCTTGATCGGGGTGGTGTAGAAGCACTTGCGGCCCTGCTCCAGGGCCAGGTGGACGGCGAACTCGCCGACGACCGTCTTGCCCGACCCGGTGGGAGCCGCCACCAGCACGCCGTCGCCCGCCTCCAGCGCCCGGCAGGCGTCGATCTGGAAGTCGTCGAGCTCGAACTCGTACAGGCCCCGGAACGATCGGAGCGCGGGCGCGTCCCCCGAGTATTTCTGACGGAAGGCCGCGTAGCGCTCCGCTGGCGTTGTCATAAGCGCCAGCCTACCGAAACCGCCATTCCGGTCGGGCCCCGCGGTGATTGTCCTGTCCGAGCGCCTTTACAAAGTACGGTCAGCCGAGGACGGTCAGTGCCCCCGGCCGCACCTCGCAGGTGACCGGGCTCGGCCCGATCCGCTCCCCGTCGGCGTAGGCCACCACGCCGGGCGCCTCCAGCCGCACCTTCCTGGCCCGCCGGACGGTGACGGCCCGGTGGCCCACGTGGGTGCCGCGGTAGACGCTGGGGAACACCCGCACGAACTCGGCCTTGCCCAGCGCCTCCACCATCATCACGTCCAGCAGCCCGTCGTCGGGCAGCGCGTCCGGGCACACCCGCATCCCCGCACCGTAGGAGCAGGTGTTGCCCACGGCCACCAGCATCGCCTCCCGCTCGAACGGCTCGCCGTCGTCGAGCGTGACCCGGAACGGGATGGGCGTGAACGCGCGCAGCTCCTGCGCGGTGGCCAGCAGGTAGCGGGCCATGCCGGGCGGCCAGGTGAGCCGGTTGGCGCGCTCGTTGACCCGCGAGTCGAACCCGCAGCACACCACCCCGGCGAACAGCTCCTCACCCTCGCCGGTGCTGATCCGGGCGGCGTCGACGGCCCTCGGCCGCATCCGCAGGATGGCTCCGGCCGCGGCGATCGGGTCCTTGTGCGGAAGGCCGAGCGCGGCCGCGATGTCGTTGCCGGTGCCGGCGGGGATGATGCCGAGCGGCACGTCGGTGCCGGCCACCGCCTGCACGGCCAGATGGACGAGCCCGTCGCCGCCGAAGGCGACGAGCGCGTCCGGCCGCTCGGCGACCGCGAGGCAGGCCCGGTCGAGCGCGTCGGCGGCGTCGTCGCCGACGATCACGGACAGCTCGGCGCCCCCCGCGCGCAGCCTGCGGGCGACCGGCTCGAGCAGGCGGAGCGTCCTTCCGCCGCGTGCGGTGGGGTTGACGAGCAGGGCGAGATGGGGGGCCACGCCCCGGAACCTACCGCCTACCGCGCGGTTCCGGAATCCTCTTCGAGTGTCCGGTCGGCCGGGTCGGGCTCGATCGGCGAGGCCTCGTCGTCGGACAGGTGGTCGAACTCGCTCGCCGGCTGCCGCTTCTCGCGCAGGTACATGAACAGCTCCGCCGCCGCGAACAGCACGATCATCGGGGCGGCCAGCGCCATCATGGTGATCGGGTCGCCGCCCGGGGTGACGACCGCGCCGAAGACGAACATCAGGAAGATGACGAGCCGCCGGTGCTTGGCCACGGTGGCGTGCGGCAGCACCCCGATGAGGTTGAGGAACACCAGCAGCAGCGGCAGCTCGAACGACACCCCGAAGATCAGCAGCATGATCAGGACGTAGTCGAGATACTGGTCGATCGCGATGGTCGCGACCGTGCCCTCGAGGCTGAAGCCGAGCAGGAAGCCCAGCGCGGTGTCCATGATCAGGTAGGACAGCGCCGCGCCCACGGCGAACAGGGGCACGGCCAGCCCCAGAAACGTCATCGTGTAGCGCTTCTCGGCGCGGTAGAGCGCGGGGGTGACGAACGCCCAGATCTGGTAGAGCCAGACCGGCGACGACAGCACCAGGCCGACCATCAGCGAGATCTTCAGCGTGATGAAGAAGGACGAGAAGATGCCGTTGTAGGTGAGGCTGCACTCGCCGGTGAGCTGGTGCGACTGGGCGGTGGAGCAGTAGGGCTCCTTGAGGACCTCCCACACCGGCCCGGACACGATCCAGCCGAGGATCACGCCCACCGTGACGCCCGCCAGCGCGATCAGCAGGCGGTTGCGAAGCTCACGGAGGTGGTCCATGAGCGGCATCCGGCCCTCGGTGTCGCGCTCCGCCTTGGGCCGTGACCTTCTCAGCAGCGCCATCGATGAGTCCTGGGGACGAGGGGACGGGGTCAGGGACGCTTGTCGGCCTGGGCGGCGGCGCGCAGGCGCGCGGCCTGCTCCTCCAGCTGGCGGGCCTGCTCCTCGGCCGACAGCTCCGGCCCGGGGGCGGCGTGCAGCTGCGCCGGAGGCGCCGGCTGCGCCTGCGGCTGCGGCTGGGCCTGCACCACGGTCGGCTTGTTGTCGTCGTCGTCATCGGTCAGCTTGCTGGTCTCCGCCTTGAAGATGCGCAGGGACCGGCCGACGCCACGAGCGAGATCCGGCAGCTTCTTGGCCCCGAAGAGGAGGACCAGGGCCACCAGGATCAGGATGATCTCCGGAGCTCCCAAGTTCATGTGACGTCCTTCATGGTGAGAGCGAGGTGCGGTCTTTCCCCCCGATCGTACGCTGCCCGCGCCGCTGCCTCATCCCCCCGCATCCTCATTGCGATCGAAATGATGGCGAATGTTATTAATTGTCCTGTTCAGCTCGGTTGCGGCGGTGCTGACCCGGACCGCCGCGACCCCCACCACGGCCACGCCGGCCACGCCGAGCCCGATCGACGCCAGGATCCATGTCATGCCTGGCGAGCGTACAGCCCGAGAGCCCGCTCGGCCTCCTCACGCACCCGCTCGGCCGTCCGCGGCGGCGAGACGACGCGGCCGGTGTCGCCGAGCCGCAGGGCCAGCTTGAGTATCCAGTCGTCGTCGCGGGCGCGCAGCGCGATCCGCAGCCGCCCCTCGCCCAGCTCGGTGACCTGCTCGCACGGGTAGTACTCGGCGACCCACCGCCCGGCGGCGGTGACCTCCAGCTCCACCAGCTCGTCGGTGGGCGACGGCCTGAACACGCCCTGGGCGACGTCGATCGGCTCGGCCCCGGCGGGCGGGTCGGCGGGCTCGTCGAGCACCTCGACCCCGAGCATCCGGTCGAGCCTGAACAGCCGCATCGCCTCGGCGCGGTAGCACCAGCACTCCAGGTAGGTGCGGCCGTCGACGACCACGATGCGCATCGGGTCGACCTCGCGCGGGGTCACCTCGTCGCGGCCCGGCACGTAGTAGCGCAGCGACAGCCGCCGCTTCCTGGTCAGCCCCTCGCGCACCCGGGGCAGCGCGTCGGGGGCGGCGTCGACGTCGACGGCCACCTGGCTGCTGACGGCGGCGGCGCCCTCGCCGGCGGCCCGCTCCAGCTTGGCCACCACGCGGGGCAGCGCGTCGCCCGGCACCTCGGCCAGCTCGGGGGTGGCGGCGAGCATCCGCAGCGCCACCAGCAGCGCGCTGGCCTCGTCGATGCCGAGCCGCAGCGGCCTGGCGATGGTGTCGGCGTTGTCGATGAGGATCTCGCCGCCGTCCCAGGAGACGTCGATGAGGTCGCCGGGGGTGTGGCCGGGCAGCCCGCACATCCACACCAGCTGCAGGTCGTCGATGAGCTGCTTCTCGGTCAGCCCGAACACCTCGGCCACCTCTCCCACCTGGGCGCCCGGATGGGACATCAGGTAAGGCACGAGAGCCAGCAGCCTCGGCAGCCGGTCGGCGGATCCGCTCACGCCAGCGCCCCCTTCAGTCGGCGGATGACGGCCTCGCGCGCGTCGGGCGGCCCGGCCACCTCGACGTCGGAGCCGAGGCTGGCCATCCATCCGGCCAGCCGTTCTGGATCGGTGAAGGGCAGCTCGGCCTCGTCCCAGCCGTCACCGCCGGGGCGCACGGCCTTGGCCAGCTGCCGCAGCCCCTCGCAGGCGCCGTGGCGGACGCGTACCACCGCGACCCGCTCCTGGGCCGGCTCGTCCGGGAAGGCCACCATGGCCCGCAGGTCGACGCCCTCGGGCACCTCGACCGCGCCGGCCTTGCCGACGGTGGTGACCTGGCCGGTGATGCGGCTGAGCCGGAAGGCGCGCGGCGCCTCGCGGTCGCGGTCGTGACCCGCGAGGTACCACCGGCCGCGGCGGCTCACCACGCCCCACGGCTCGACGGTGCGGCTGCGCACGTTCTCGCTGCCCGCGCTCCGGTAGTCGAACCTGACCACCTTCCGGTCGCGCACCGCCTGCCACAGCGCGGGGAACGCCGGGTCGCGGGTGTCGACGCGCAGCTCCAGCGCCCCTCCCCCGATGCCGCCCCCGATGCCCCCGCCGATGCCGCCGCCGAGCGCGTCGTCGGTGTGGACGCCGCCCGCGCGCAGCTTCAGCAGCGCGCCCGAGGCCGCCTCGGCCAGGCTGGCGCGCTGCCACACCTGGGCGGCCAGGCCCAGGACGGCGGCCTCGTCGGGTTCGAGCGTGATCTCGGGCAGCTCGTAGGACTGCCGCTCGATGCGGTAGCCGGGCTCGTCCTCCCAGGGATCGCGCACCACGTCGATGGGGATGCCGATCTCGCGCAGCTCGTTCTTGTCGCGCTCGAACATCCGCTGGAATGCCTCGTCGCTCTCGCGGTCGTAACCGGGCACCGCCTGCCTGATCTGCTCGGCCGGCAGCGGACGGCGGGTGGCGAGCAGGCAGATCACCAGATTCAGCAACCGCTCGGTCTTACGGCGCGACATCTGCTCACTCCTCCTTCAACGACGCTACCCTGCCCCCGTGATCAGATGGCGCAAGGGCGAGGTCGTACGGATCCGGCGCGAGTGGCCGGGAGCGATGGAACTGGATGTCGCCGTCCCCGAGGAGGACGGCCCGCCCGGCTCGGAGCCTGGCGTGCCGTGCCGGGCGCTGGCCTACCCGTCTCTGGTGGGCCGCCCCGAGCCCGGCGACGAGGTGCTGCTCAACACGACGGCACTCGCGATGGGTCTCGGTACGGGAGGTTACGCCATGGTGGTGGCCGTGCCGAACCGTTTGCCGGAAGATCCGCGAGGTCCCGGGCACCTGGTGAAGGCGCGCTACACGCCGTTGCAGGCCACGGTGCTGGGCGCGGACGAGCAGGACTCGCCGCACCATGAGACGTTGCGCGAGGCGGACTCGGTCGACGGGATGCCGGTGGTGGTGGCCGACCTGCACTCGGCGCTGGCGCCGATCCTGTGCGGGCTGTACGCGGACGCCGGCCGCGAGGTGCGGGTCGCGTACGTGATGCAGGACGGCGGGGCGCTGCCCGCGTGGTTCTCTATGTCGGCGGCGGCGCTGCGGGAGCAGGGCTGGCTGGCCGGGACGGTCACGGTGGGCCAGGCGTTCGGCGGTGACGTGGAGGCGGTCACCACCCACACGGGACTGCTGGCGGCCCGCCACGTGCTGGGCGCGGACGTGGCGGTGGTCGCGCAGGGGCCGGGCAACCTGGGTTCGGGGACCCGGTGGGGGTTCTCCGGGGTGTCGGCCGGCGAGGCGGTCAACGCCGCCTCGGTGCTGCTCGGCCGGCCGGTCGCGGCACTGCGGGTGAGCGAGGGCGACCGGCGGGAGCGCCACTACGGGATCTCGCACCACTCGCTGACCGCCTACGGCCGGGTGGCGCTGGCCCGGGCCCGGGTGCCGGTGCCGATCCTGCCGGGGGCGTTCGGGGAGCGGGTGCGCGACCAGGCCGAGCTGCTGGCCGTCCGGCACGAGCTGGTGCCGGTCGAGGTGGACGGCCTGCACGAGGCGCTGCGCGGGTCGCCGGTGCGGCTGTCGACGATGGGCCGGGGGCTGGAGGAGGACCTGCCCTACTTCCTGGCCTCGGCGGCGGCGGGCAGGCTGGCGGCCTCGCTGCTGGTGTAGGAGTCCTTGAACGTGAACGCCTCGGGGCCCGGCCCTTCGGTCCTGAGGCGGTCCAGCCGTGCCATCCCCTCGGCGAGCGACGGGATGACGCCGTCGGGCACCCACCACATCACCATGTACGACTCCGCCACCCGGTGGAACCACTCCCGGCGGCGGCGCAGCACCTCCAGGTGACCGCTGCGGTAGACGTAGTTCCACAGCGTGTCGAGGTCCTCCCACACCGAGAAGTTGACCAGCAGGTGGTCGCCGTAGTCGTGCACCACGGTCGCGGTGGGGTCGGTCTCGCTCTCCTTGAGCCGCCACACGAAGCCCGGGGCCTGGTCGGCGAGCGTGTTGATCGGTTCGAGCAGCGCGACGAACTCGGCCAGCTCGGCCGAGTCGATGGGGGCGCGCAGATGGGCGATGTTGAGCTGGGCGAGATGCATGACGTTCAGCGAACCATCCCTGGACCTTCTATGTCAATCTTCATTTGTTTTAGAAAGGGCGACGCAGCACTCCCCCGGCCGCGGATCCAGCCTGGCCCGCCCCGGGTCGTCGCCCAGCCCGTCGAGCAGGCCCTGGCACAGGGCCAGGTTCATGGAGCAGACGAGCAGCGGCTGCTCGCGCGAGAGCACGTGGAACGGGCAGTTGCGCATGCGCAGGACGGCCCCTTCGGCGTACGGCTCGTAGCCGCGCTCGCGCAGCACCTCCTCCACGGGCCTGCCGCCGCCGCGCCGCCCCAGCCGCTCGCCGGCCTGACGGGCGGCGTGCTCGGCCTGCTCCTCGGCGCCGAGCGCGTCCACCACGCCGGCGAGCACGGAGGCGAGCGTGCCGTAGTCGCGCGGCGGCAGGCTCACCGACCGCTCGCCCGCGGCCCTGCGGTAGACCTTGGCGGGCCGGCCGCTGCCCGGCCCCTTCCGCTCCTGCGGGCGGAAGCCGCTCTCCAGCAGCCCCGCCTCGACGAGCTTGTCGAGGTGGTGCCCGGCGAGGGTGCGGGAGACCCCGGCGGCCTCCGCCGCCTCCTGCCTGCCCACCTCGCCGCCGCCCCCGGCCACCGCCTCGTACAGGCTGCGTCGTACGGGATCGTGCAGCAGGCCGAGGGCATCGAGGTCGTCGTCGCTCACAGCCCGGAGTCTAGGACGGTTCCCAGCCTCTTCCGGACCTGCTTCAGGGTGCGGGCGTCGCACACCAGGCGGGCGGCCGTCGGCGCAAGTCAGTAGGCGGCGAGCACGTCCACCACGAACACCAGGGTCTCCCCCGGCGGGACGGCGTCGGTCCCGGTGTCCCCGTACGCGTCCCCTGGCGGCACCACCATGGCCACCCGGCTCCCGGCGGAGACGTCGGCCAGCGCGCGGTTCCAGCCCGCGATGACGCTCCCGTCCCCGATCGTGACAGCCTCGGGGCGGCCGCGTTCCCAGGTGGAGGTGAAGACCCGGCGGTCGCTCCACGTCGCGCCCGCGTACTGCACCACCAGCAGCCGCCCGGTCCCGGCCGGCGGCCCGGCGCCCCGCGCCAGCACGGCGACCGCCATCCGCTCCGGCGGCTCCCCCTCGGGAATCTCCAGCGCGGGCACCGCCCCACCCCCGACCCGCACCCCGGCCACGGCCCCTGCCCCGGCCTCGACAACGGCCCCAGCGGGGTGCGCCCCGAGGATGTCGATGACGTAGAACAGATCCGCGGCCCCGGACGCGCTTCCGGAGGCAGGGCTTACGCCCATACTCCCTGGCCCGGTCCCGGAGGCGGGGCCGGACGCGGCGGTCTCAGACAGGGTTCCGGAGGCGGGGTGGTACGGGGTGCTGGAGCGTACGTGGCCGTCACCCGATGATCCGGCCCGCAGGGGGATGGCGGCTGTCACGCGGCTGCCCGCGCGGCGGCCCTCGAGGGCGGTGTCCAGGCCCGGAGGAAGAGCGCCGAGCGGGAAGGCGGTGGGGGTGCCGCGGTTGAAGGTCGAGGCGAGGAGGCGGTTCTCGCGGCCGTCCCACAGATGGGCGGTGTACTGGACGACGGCCACGCCGCCGGGCTCCAGGGGCGCACCCTCGCCCGTGGCCGGTTCCGTCACGTGCACGCCGGCGGGCGGCGGACCGGCCGGGAAGGTGATCGTGGGCCGCGCGCCGAAGACCCCCGCGACCCGTGGCCCGGCCACTTCCGGTTCCTCCCCGGTGCACGCGGTCATGAGTGCGACGAACGGGAACACGAGCGCGACGACCCGGCCCTTCCAGCCCGCAGGTCTTTCCGACGCGCGGCGTCCTCGTGTCCTCACCGGCCAGGCCGATGCCGGGCGACCCGTCACCGGGACCTCACCGCGCCGCAGGCCCGGCCCGATCGGCCGGGGGGACGCGGCGTGAGGGCTGGGCAACCGGGTGACCTCCCCGCGCGGGCGTGCGCCTCCCCCGGAAGCCGGGGGCTCGGCGGATCCGGGCTGATCACGCTCGCGCCGTACGCGAGCCCCGCGATGCTACCGCGCCGCCACGACGGCCGTCAGGGATGCGACCGACCAGGACGAAACAGACAGCCCCGAACGCCGACGGGCGTGCCCCCGCAAGCGAGGACACGCCCGTACGAAGGCCACACCCGTCAGTTGGCTGCCAGGATGTCGACCACGAACACCAGCGTGCTGTTGGCCGGGATGCCCTGCTGCTCCTGCGCGCCGTAGCCGAGGTCCGGCGGGATGCTCATCACCACGCGGCTGCCCACCGGCACGCCCGCGAGGCCCTGCTGCCAGCCCTTGATGACCTGGCTCAGCGCGAACGAGGCCGGCTCGCCCCGGCCCCAGCTGGAGTCGAACTCCTTGTCGGTGCCCCAGATCTTGCCGGTGTAGTGGACGGACAGCGTCTGCTCGGGCTTGACCGGGGCGCCCTCGCCCTTGATGAGCGTCTTGACGACGAGCTTCTTGGACGGCTTGTCGGAGGTCTTGGTGGTCAGCGTGGGCGCCTGCTCGCCGCCCGGGTTCTTCACCTCGACGCCCTCGAGGGTCTCGCCCGTCTCGGTGCCGGAGGCGGCCTTGGGCTGGGTGCCGATCACGTCCATGACGAACACCTTCGTCGGCTCCGCCGGCGTCGTCTGCCCGGCGGCCGGAGTGGTGAGGTCGTTGGCCATGACCGCGAGGAGCCGGCCGCCGTGCTTGAGCTTGGTGAAGCCGTCACGCAGCAGCTGCGGCAGCTGCTCGTTCACCGGGAGGGTCTCCGGCGTCTTGGTGTCGTACGTGGAGCCCTGCAGGGCGTTGTCCTTGCCGTCCCAGTTCCAGACGGTGAGGTTGACGACGATCTGGTCGCCCGACTTCACCGCGGGACCGGTGCCGGCCTCCAGGACCTTGTACGACGACTTGGTGGCGGGCGCGCCGGAAGGGAAGGTCACCGTCGGCTTGGCGCCCGCCTGACCGGTGACCTTCACCCCCGCGGACCCGTCTCCGGTGCTAGCCGTATCGGAACCGCCGCAGGCGGCGGCGAAGAAGAGCAGAGGCACGGCGGCCAGAGCGGCCAGAGCGCGGCGCATGGATTGTCCTCGGGAACAGACGGTCAGATTCGCGTCACCCTACCCGAAGCAGGGTAGGCCCGAGGTAAACCCGCGCTGTCAACCCCGGCCGCTCACATGCCCGCGATGAGCTTGTCCACCCTCTCGTCGACGCTGCGGAACGGGTCCTTGCACAGCACCGTGCGCTGGGCCTGATCGTTGAGCTTGAGGTGCACCCAGTCGACGGTGAAGTCGCGCCGCTTCTCCTGGGCCTTGCGGATGAACTCGCCGCGCAGCCGGGCCCTGGTCGTCTGCGGCGGCACCGACTTGGCCTCGAAGATCTTCAGGTCGGACGCCACCCGCTCCACCGAGCCGCGCTTCTGCAGCAGGTAGTAGAGGCCGCGCTTGCGGTGGACGTCGTGATAGGCGAGGTCGAGCTGCGCCACCCGGGGCGACGACAGCGGCAGGTCGTACTTCTTGCGGTAGCGCTCGATCAGCTGGTACTTGGTCACCCAGTCGATCTCGCGGGACACCAGGTCGAGGTCGCCGGTCTCGACCGCGCGCAGCGTGCGCTCCCACAGCTCCAGCACCCGGTGGGCGATGGCGTCGCCACCGCGCCGGTCGACGAAGTCCTGTGCCTTGGACAGGTATTCCTGCTGGATCTCCAGGCTGGACGCCTCGCGCCCGTTGGCCAGCCGCACCCGCCGGCGGCCGGTCATGTCGTGGGACACCTCCCGGATGGCCCGGATCGGGTTCTCCAGGGTCAGGTCGCGCATCACGGTGCCGGCCTCGATCATGCGCAGCACCAGGTCGGTCGCGCCGACCTTGAGCAGCATCGTGGTCTCGCTCATGTTGGAGTCGCCGACGATGACGTGCAGGCGGCGGAACCGCTCGGCGTCGGCGTGCGGCTCGTCGCGGGTGTTGATGATCGGCCGCGACCGGGTGGTCGCCGAGGAGACGCCCTCCCAGATGTGCTCGGCCCGCTGCGACACGCAGTAGACGGCGCCGCGGGGCGTCTGCAGCACCTTGCCCGCGCCGCAGATGATCTGCCGGGTGACCAGGAACGGGATGAGCACGTCGGCCAGCCGGCCGAACTCGCCGTGCCGGCCCACCAGGTAGTTCTCGTGGCAGCCGTAGGAGTTGCCGGCCGAGTCGGTGTTGTTCTTGAACAGATAGATGTCTCCCGCGATGCCCTCTTCGCGCAGCCGCTTCTCGGCGTCGACCAGAAGGCCCTCGAGGATCCGCTCACCCGCCTTGTCGTGGGTGACCAGCTCTATGACGTTGTCACACTCGGGGGTTGCGTATTCAGGATGGCTGCCCACGTCCAGGTAGAGACGTGCGCCGTTGCGGAGGAAGACGTTGCTCGATCGGCCCCAGGACACGACCCGCCGGAACAGGTAGCGCGCGACCTCGTCCGGGGACAGCCTGCGCTGGCCCCTGAACGTGCAGGTCACGCCATACTCGTTCTCCAGCCCGAAGATGCGACGATCCATCACCTCACACTATGCCCCCCGATGGGGAAGCGGGAGAGATCTCCGCCCGGTGTTTTCCGGTGTCAGGGCGTGAAGATCTCCTGAACCCGCACGATCTTCCCCTTGTGCACGGTGATGAGCGCCGGTCGCTCGCCGCCCTTGGCCCGCTTGATGAGGTCGGCGCGCGGGCAGCGCTTGCGGCCCAGACCGGTGCGGCGGTCGACGGTCAGGCCGGTCATCTTCTGGCCGCAGCCGAGCGCCGACAGGAAGACCACGTTCTTCGCGATGGGCGAGGCGTAGACCCGCACGTCACCCTCGGGCGGGCCGACGAAGGAGCCCTCGGTGACCTTGCCCTTCTTCCATCGGATGGGTTCGTACTCGGCCACGCCGCCGCCGCGCACGTAGGTGATCCAGCCGCGCAGGATGCCGTTGCGGCGCGGGTGCGGCGACCTGGTGAAGTCGTGCCGGGGGTCGGCCTGGAAGGTGGTGCCGAAGATCTTGGGCGCTTTGTAGCGCGGGGTCGCGACGGCCTCGGCCGCCACGGAGGAGGTCACGAGCATCGCCGCGGCGGCGCCGCCGGCGAGGATGACGCGGATCATGGTGTTCACGGGTCGTTGGATGGCCGATCCGGCGTCGCGGTTCGGCGACCCCCGGCGTGATCCACGTCACACCCGGGGCCGCGTACGAGAGAGAACCGCTACAGCGGGGGCGAGCCGTCGTCGAACGGGCCTTCGGGACCGGTCGGCGGCGGCTTCTCGGCCGAGTCCGCCGAGGGCGGCTCGGCCGGGGACTCGGGCGGGGACTCGGCCGGGGACTCCGCTGCGGGGGGGGTCGCCGGGCCCGACGCGGCCAGCAGGCGGTCGAGCTGGGCGCCGGCCAGCCGCTTGAACTTGCGGTGCTCGCGGTTGCGGTCGAGCACCGCGACCTCCAGCTGCTCCACCGGCGGCCGGTCCCCGCCCGGCTCGGTGAGCGCCGTCAGCGCCACCTCCAGCGCGTCGGACAGCGACATCGACTCGCGGTAGTGCTCCTTCAGCCGGCCCAGCACCGCGTCGGCCTGGCCGCCCATCGCCGCGAAGCCGTGCTCGTCGAAGACCGAGCCGTCGAACGTCAGCCGGTAGATCGCGTCGCCGTCGGGCGCGTCGCCCACCTCGGCGACCACGACCTCCACCTCCAGCGACTTGATCGACTCGGTGAAGATGCGGCCGAGGTTGGACGCGTACAGGTTGGCCAGACCGCGGCCGGTCACGTCGGAGCGGTCGTAGGAGTAGCCGTTGATGTCGGCGTAGCGGATGCCGCCGAGCCGCAGCTCCTCGAACTCGTTGTAGCGGCCGACCGCGGCGAACCCGATCCGGTCGTAGATCTCGCTGATCTTGTGGAGCGCGCGCGACGGGTTGGGCGCGACGAACAGGATGCCGTCGACGTACTGCAGCACGACCACCGAGCGGCCCCGCGCGATGCCCTTGCGCGCGTAGTCCGCCTTGTCCCGCATGATCTGCTCAGGGGACGCATATCCGAAAGGCATGGACACGGGTGAGGGTCCTTTCTAGCGCAGCGGGGCGATGGGGCCGTCGGGAGCGATCAGGCGCGCGTCGAGCATCTGCTGCACGTACTCCGACACCTGTTCATCGGTCAGCCGGCGGAAGCCGTCGGCGTCGATCACCGACACGATCGGGAAGATCTTCCGCGTCATGTCGGGCCCGCCGGTCGCCGAGTCGTCGTCGGCCGCGTCGTACAGGGCCTGGATGAGCGCCATCGTGATGTCGTCGGCCGACGCCCCGTCGCGGTAGAGCTTCTTCAGCGCGCCCCGCGCGAAGATCGAACCCGAGCCGATCGCGTCGAACCGCTCGCGCTCGTAGGGCCCGCCCGCCACGTCGTAGCTGAAGATCCGGCCCTCGTCGCGGTCGGGGTCGTAGGCGGCGAACAGCGGCACCACCACCAGCCCCTGCATCGCCATCGCCAGGTTGCCGCGGATCATCGTGGCCAGCCGGTTGGCCTTGCCCTTGACCGACATCGTGCGGCCTTCGAGCTTCTCGTAGTGCTCCAGCTCCACGCGGTAGAGGCGGGCCATCTCGATGCCGGTGGAGGCCGTGCCGGCGATGCCCATGCAGGAGTAGTCGTCGGTGCGGAACACCTTCTCCACGTCCCGCTGGGAGATGATGTTGCCGGAGGTGGCGCGCCGGTCGCCCGCCATCACCACCCCGCCGGCGAACGTCGCCGCCACGATCGTGGTCGCGTGCGGAACCTGGTCTCCGATCGGCGTAGCCAGCACCTCGTCCCTGCGGGGCAGCAACTCGGGCGCGTACGCGCTCACGAAATCGGTGAACGAGGAACTTCCGTTGTTCTGGAAAAGCTGGCTCATCAAGCCGGCGGGCAGATCCCTCTTAGCCACGCGACTCCCTCCCCAATTCGATGTTCCTGAGCCGACCCTACTGGTGTTGCGTCGCTGTCTGCACTTCCCACGATCAGCTCAGGGCGAACCGTTCATCAGATCGTTTCTTTACGCCCCGCAACGCCCGTGCGATTGTCGGTATGTCTGCACGTCCTGAACAGGAGGACGACATGCGCATCCCCCGCCTGCCCGTGCTCATCGCCGCCGCCACCCTCGCGCTCGCCTCCTGCGGCACCGGCACTCCCGCCGAGGGCGGCACCATCACCCTCACCATCGCCGCCAACGCGATCTCCGGCGGGAAGAACTCCGAGTCCGCCGACTGGATCAGGAACTGGGTCATCCCCGAGTTCGAGAAGACCCACCAGAACGTGAAGGTGCTCTTCCAGCCCAGCGGCGTCGACGACGAGCAGTACAAGACCAAGCTCGCGCTCGATCTGAAGTCCGGGGCCGGGGCCGACGTCATCGACGTGGACGGCATCTGGGTCGGCGAGTTCGCCCAGGCCGGCTACATCAAGCCGCTCACCGAGGTGGGCGGCGCCGGGGTCGACTCGTGGGAGGGCTGGTCGCAGATCCCGCAGGCCGTGCAGGGGCTCGGCATCTTCGACGGCAAGAAGTACGGCCTCCCGCAGGGCACCGACGGGCGCGTCCTGTTCTACAACAAGACCCTGTTCGCCAAGGCCGGGCTGCCGGCCGACTGGCAGCCGGAGAGCTGGCAGGACATCATCGACGCCGGCGAGAAGCTCAAGTCCGCCGGGGTGCCCACGCCCATCCAGCTCAACGCCGGCACCGCGATGGGCGAGGCCACGACCATGCAGGGCGTGCTCCCGCTGCTCACCGGCGCCGGCGCCGAGATCTACGGTCAGGGCAAGTGGACCGGCGCGTCCCAGGCCATGAAGGACGTGCTCGGCCTGTACGAGCGGATCTACGGCGGCAGCGGCCTCGGCGACCCCAAGCTGCAGCAGGAGGCCAAGGGCCGCGACAAGTCCTTCACCCAGTTCGCCGACGGCAAGATCGCCATCCTGCTCGAAGGCGACTACTTCTGGCGTTCCGTCATCGAGCCCAACGCCGGGATCGCCCCGATGAAGGACCGCGACCAGGTCGTCGGCTACACCATGATCCCCGCCAGGGAGCCCGGCGCCGGCATCCGCGGCCAGGACCACGCCAGCATGTCCGGCGGCGCCGTCCGCGTGCTCAACCCCAACTCCGAGAACCCGCGGCTGGCCTGGGAGCTCCTGGCGTTCATGCACGGGGCCGAGGCCACCAAGTCGCAGCTCGCCGGCCAGGTGCGCATCAGCTCCCGCACCGACGTCAACGACGAGGTGCTCTCCGGCGACCCGATGCTGAGGTACATCGCCGAGGAGGTGCTCCCCATCACCGCCTACCGCCCCGGCCTGGCCGTCTACCCGCAGGTGTCGGTCGCCCTGCAGGAGGCCACCGCCGACGTCGTGTCGGGCAAGAGCGCCGACGAGGCGGCCGCCGCCTACCAGGCGAAACTGGAGGGCATCGTCGGCGGCGCCGCCAACGTCAGCGGCTGAGCGCGCGTCCCGGGGCGCGCCGGACCACGCCGCGCCCCGGACGGATACTGGATCCATGAGGACCTGGGTCCTGCACGTCGACCTCGACCAGTTCATCGCGGCCGTCGAGCTGCTGCGCCACCCGGAGCTGCGCGGCCTGCCGGTGGTCGTGGGCGGCGACGGCGACCCCACGCGTTCGCGCACGGTCGCCGCCACCGCCACCTACGAGGCCCGCGCCCACGGGGTGCACTCCGGCACTCCCCTGCGGACCGCCCTGCGGCGCTGCCCCGACGCCGTCTTCCTGCCCAGCGACCCGCCCGCCTACGAAGCCGCCTCGGCCCGCGTCATGGCGGTGCTGCGCGGGTTTCCCGCCGACGTCGAGGTCTGGGGCTGGGACGAGGCCTTCCTGGGCGCCCGCACCGAGGACCCCGAGGGGCTGGCCCTGGACATCCAGCGAGCCGTACGCGAGCGCACCGAGCTGTCGTGCTCCATCGGCATCGGCGACAACAAGCACCAGGCCAAACTCGCCTCGGGCTTCGCCAAGCCCGCGGGGGTGCACCGGCTCACCGGCGACACCTGGGCCCGGCAGATGAACCACCGGCCCACCGACGCCCTGTGGGGCATCGGCGCCAAGACCGCCAGGAAGCTCGCCGAGATGGGGCTGCGCACCGTCGCCGAGCTGGCCGCCGCCGACCCCGCGGAGCTCGCGGCCCGCTTCGGCCCCACCAACGGCCCCTGGCTGCGCTATCTCGCGCTCGGCAAGGGCGAGGCGGAGATCGTCACCACCCCGTGGGTCCCCCGGGGCCACAGCCGCGAGACCACGTTCCGGCAGGATCTCACCGACCCCGGCGAGATCGCCGAGCAGGTCACCGGGCTCGCCCGGCACGTCACCGCCGACGCGGCGGAGGCCGGCCGCGTCATCGTCCGCGTCACCGTCAAGGTCCGCTTCACGCCGTTCCTCACCCGGACCCGGCAGACGACGCTCCCCTCCCCCACCACCGATCTCGGCGTCGTCGTCGGCGCCGCCCTCGACGCCCTGGCCCGCTTCGATCTTGACCGGCCCGTACGCCTCCTCGGCGTCGGGACCGACTACGAGATGCCTGACGCGGGTCGCGCCTCGCCCGCCCGGTGATCCACCTGCTCCGGTCGGTCCGGACCGCGGGATCGTCACGCGGCAGTGCGGCAGGGATCACCCGGGCGCGCCACGGCGACTGCCACGGTGGCTGGCACCGTGGCTGGCACGGTGGCTGCCCTGGCGGACGGCGGGCGGCTTCAGCGTCTCGGCGGCTGTGGGCGGATGGCGGGCGGATGCGGGCGGCCGACTTCAGCGCCACCAGGCTGTCGCCGAAGTGGCCGGGCCCGTTCGCGCGGGTGTGGCAGAGGACGCCCCGGACCCGGCTGGTCCGGTGGCGACAGCCCAAGCTCTCGTGTTGGCCCTACTCTCCACCCTTTTGGACGTACGAGCGCACGAACTCCTCTGCGTTCTCCTCGAGAACCTCGTCGATCTCATCCAGAATCGCGTCGACATCGTCCGTGAGCTTCTCCTGGCGCTCCTGGACGTCCGGCGCCGCCGACGCCTCGGTCTCCTCGACCTCGGACTCGCGCCGACCGGCCTGCTTCTGCCCGCCGGTGTCCTTCGTAGCCATGCCCTACCTCCATGTCGGGGGACTTGCCTCTCAGCTCATATCTTCCCCGAACGGCCCGACATTTCGCGCCGATCGTCCCCCGACCTTACCCACTTGACTGGATAGCACTACTATCCAATACTGAGAGCCCCGACGACACAGGAGGTTCCGCGATGTCACCCGCTTCGCTCACCATGGCCGGCATTCTGCTCATCACCGTCCCCGGAGTGGCCTACGGCGGCGTGTCGCTGCTGCAGTTCCTGATGCGGAACGTTCCCGGCTACCTGGACAACCCGGTACGGCGCGGCCTGTGGCGGGCCGGGCACGCGCACGCGGGCGTGCTGGTGCTGTTCAGCCTGGTCGCGATGGTGTACGTGGATCAGGCGGACCTGTCGGACCCGGTCAAGGGGCTGGTGCGCGCGGCGATCGTGGCCGCGCCGATCCTGATGCCGCTCGGGTTCTTCCTGTCGGTGGTGCGGCCGAGCGACACCAAGCCGAGCAAGCTGATCTACCTGACGTTCCTGGGCGGCGCCTCGCTGGCGGCGGGCACGCTGACGCTGGGCATCGGGCTGCTGTGAGCCCCCGCCACGGGGTCATTCGCCGCCGGTGAGCGCGGCGACGAGGTCGGCGGCGGTGCGGCAGCGGTCGAAGAGCTCGCCGACGTGGGCCTTGGTGCCGCGCAGGGGCTCCAGAGTGGGCACACGCTGGAGAGACTCCCTGCCCGGGATGTCGAAGATGACGGAGTCCCAGGAGGCGGCGGCCACGGACTCGCTGTATTGGCGCAGGCAGCGGCCCCGGAAGTACGCGCGGGTGTCGGCGGGAGGGTTCTCGACGGCGCGCTGGACCTCTTCCTCGCTGACCAGCCGCTGGACGCGGCCGCGGGCGACGAGCCGGTTGTAGAGGCCGCGGTCGGGCCGGATGTCGGAGTATTGCAGGTCGACGAGCTGCAGCCGGGGATGCGACCAGGACAGGCCGTCACGGCTGCGGTAGCCCTCGAGGAGCTCCAGCTTGGCGACCCAGTCGAGCTCCTTCGACAGCTGCATCGGGTCCTCGGCGAGCCGGGTGAGGACGGACTCCCAGCGGTCGAGGACGTCCTTGTTCATCTCGTCCTGCGCGGTCTCGCGCTCCTCGACGTACTTGCGGGCCTGCTCCAAGTACTCCATCTGCAGCTGGACGGCGGTGAGCTTGCGGCCGTCGCGCATCGGGATCTCGTAGCGGCAGCTGGGGTCGTGGGAGACGGCGCGCAGCGCCTGGACGGGGTTCTCGACCGTGAGGTCGCGGGTCAGGAAGCCGTCCTCGATCATGGCGAGCACGAGCGCGGTCGACCCGAGCTTCAGGTAGGTGGAGATCTCCGACATGTTGGCGTCGCCGATGATGACGTGCAGCCGCCGGTACTTCTCGGGGTCGGCGTGCGGCTCGTCGCGGGTGTTGATGATGGGCCGCTTGAGCGTGGTCTCCAGGCCCACCTCGACCTCGAAGAAGTCGGCCCGCTGGCTGATCTGGAAGCCTTCGCCGCGGGAGTCCTGGCCGATGCCCACCTTGCCCGCGCCGACGACGACCTGCCGGGAGACGAAGAACGGGGTCAGGTGGCGGACGATGTCGGCGAACGGCGTGGCGCGCCGCATGAGGTAGTTCTCGTGGCAGCCGTAGCTGGCGCCCTTGGCGTCGGTGTTGTTCTTGTAGAGCTGGATGGGCGCGTTGGTGGGGATGGCGCTGGCCCGCTGCGCGGCGTCGTACATGACGCGCTCGCCCGCCTTGTCCCAGATGACGGCGGCGCGCGGGTTGGTGCATTCCGGCGTCGAGTATTCCGGGTGGGCGTGGTCGACGTAGAGCCTGGCCCCGTTGGTGAGGATGACGTTGGCGAGGCCGAGATCCTCGTCGGTCAGCTGGCTGGGGTCGGCGACCTCTCTGGCGAGGTCGAACCCTCTGGCGTCGCGCAGCGGGTTCTCCTCTTCGAAGTCCCACCGCGCTCTGCGCGCCTTGGCCGCGGACGCGGCCAGGTACGCGTTGACCACCTGTGAGGAGGTCACCATCGCGTTGGCGCCTGGCTGACCAGGTACGGAAATGCCGTACTCGGTCTCGATGCCCATCACCCGACGCACCGTCATGCGCACCCTCTGTTCGTCCGGATCTGTCTATCCGCCGTTTATATGCCCGAGCCTATGCCCTTCACAGTGCCCCAGGGTCACAGAGTTATGGCACCGACGTCTTTTCCACCTGTACCACGGGCGCGGCCGTACGCGCCGACGACCGGCGGGGCTTGAGTATGCGCTGGATGGGACGTTCGGCACAGGCATAGACGACGTACGACACGACGACGGCCGCGACGGTGGTGACGAGAGCGGTGGCCCACGGCGGCAACGCCCCGGTGAGCGGCGGGATGAGCACGACGGCGATGACGGAGTGGAACAGGTAGAGCGGGTACGTGGTCGCGCCGAGCGCCGTGAGGGCGGGGCGGGCGCGCATGCGCAGCAGGCCGAGGGCGACGAGCGCCATGACGAGATAGATCAGCGTGACGGTGACGACCACGGCGAGGTCGGTCACGGGCATGTTCTTGAACCCGGCGAGCTCGATCCGGCCGTGCACGCGGGCCAGCGCCGCGTGCAGCGACATGCCGTACGAGGCCGCGACGTAGATCCAGGGCAGCCAGGCGCTGCCGTGCTTGTGGATGAGGTAGAGGGCCATGCCGGCTACGAAGTAGGGCGCGTACCGGGGCATGAGGATCTCGTTGAGCACCGGGTCGCCGAGGAGTTCGGCGCCGAGCGCCGCGACCAGCCAGACCCCGCAGAAGACCAGGACCCGGCCGTAGGTGACGCCGGCCACGACCAGGATGGTGATCAGCAGGTAGAACCGCAGCTCGGCCCAGAGCGACCAGTAGACGCCCGAGGCGTCGCCGACCTTGAACAGCCGCTGGAACATGGTCGCGTTGACGAGGTAGTCGCCGGTGGAGAGCTTGGGGTCGAGCGCCTTGGCGCCGGTCAGGCCGTACACGGCGACGACCGCGAGCAGGCTCAGCCAGTAGGCGGGGTAGAGCCTGACCAGGCGGGAGCGGGCGAACGAGCCGAGGCCGCGCCCCCAGATGGTCATGAGGATGACGAAGCCGCTGATGATGAAGAACAGCTCGACTCCGAGGATGCCCAGCCCGGCGACGGGGGCCAGGGCGGGGAAGAGCTCGGCGGGCCGGTCGCCCCAGACGGAGGCGTAGGCGACGAGATAGTGGAAGGCCAGCACGGCCAGCGCGGCGATGAAGCGCAGGAGGTCGAGCTCGGCCAGCCGGCCGTCCCCGAGAGCGTGTTTGGGCCGGGTACTGCGTTGCACGAGACCTTGGACGTCACACTGATCACTTCGGTTCCCTTCATTCACTTTCGTCACAGCCTGTACGTGGTCACCCCGACTATCGCGACGGTGGCGACGGTGGCAGCCGGTGCGGCGGCGGCGCGGGAACCGGGCGTCCGCGACAATACGAGCACCCGTCCCTGACCCCCGGAAGGATCGTCACCACGTGAGCCCGCACGATCGCCCGTCCACCCCCGCCGACTCGCTCAGGACGGCCGCGTCGGCCCTGGAGGCGGGCGACGCCGGCCTTCTCCGGGCCGCCGCCTCGGCGCTGGAGGCAGGCGACGCCGCCGGGCTCGCCGAGGTGCTGGGGAGCATCGCGGCCGACTGTCCAGGCACACTCTCCGTGTCCGTCCGCGCCATCACTCCCCTCTGTTCCGACCCGACACACCCCTCCGAAACCCACCGGTCGGACAGCCACCCGCCAGGAACGGCACCATTCGAAACACAACCACCCGAACCCTCGCAGTCCGGGATGCACCCGCCCGGAACCCGCTATTCGGAAGCACAGCCCTCCAGGGTGCAGCCCCTCGGGGTGCAGCCCTCCGGGGTGCAGCCCTCCGGGACACAGCCGCCCGGGACTCGATCCTCGGGGGCGCAGCCATCCAGGGCGTACCCGCCAGGAAGCCAACCGTCCGGAGCACCGGGCGGAGTGGTGTCAAACGGCGGGGCGCCGGGCGGTGTGCTGGGCGGCGGGGTGCCGAGCAGAGTGATGCCGGGCGAAGAGAGGTCCGCCGGCGGAAGGCCGGACGCCTGGGGGTCGGACGGCGCGAGGTCCGACGTCTGGGAGTCGGACGGCGGGAGGCCGGACGACGCAAGATCCAACACCTGGGCATTGCACAGCGGCAGGCCGGACAGCGCAAGAGCCGACACCTGGGCATCGCACAGCGGCAGGCCGGACAGCGCAAGATCCAACACCTGGGCATTGCACAGCGGCAGGCCGGACGACGCAAGAGCCGACACCTGGGCATCGCACGGCGGCAGGCCGGAGGCTTGGGTGCCCCGCGTCGGGGAGCCGGAGGCCGAGGGGTTGGGCGGGGGCGCTTTCGCTTCCGGTCGGGTGGCCCTGGAGGGCAGTCTGCCGGGTCGCTGGGTGAAGGCGCTGGGGTGGGGTGAGGAGGTCGAGATGCCACTGGCCAGTGTCGGCAAGTTGCTGTTGCTGGCCGAGGTGGCGAGGAGCGTCGACGGCGGCACTCTGGACCCGGACGAGCCGGTGGCGCTGCTCGACGACGACTACTGCGGCGGGTCGGGGCTGCTCCAGGGGCTGGCCGCGCGGACGTGGACGGTCGGCGACCTGGCCCTGCTCACAGCGGCGGTGAGCGACAACACGGCGACGAACGCGCTGCTGCGCCGGGTGGGCCTGGACCGGGTGAACGCGACCGGGGCGGCGCTGGGCCTGACCCGCACCCGCCTGCTGGACCGGATTCGCGAGCCGCGCGGCCCCGAGCATCCGCCGGCCTTCGCCCTGGGCACCGCCAGGGAGCTGGCGGGCCTGGCCGCGCTGGTGGCCGGCCCGGAGGGGTGGCAGGTGCTGATGCGCCGATGGATGCGCGCCAACACCGACCACGGCCTGGTCCCCGCCTTCGTGTGGCACGACCCCGAAGCCGGCCGGCTGGCCAACAAGACGGGCACCGACGACGGTGTACGGGCGGACGTCGGCCTCCTGGGCCCCCTCGCCTACGCGGTGCTCGCGTCCGGCCCGCCGGGCTCCGACGAGGGACTGGCCCGGGCCGTCCGCCGGGCGGGCGCCCTGATCATCGCCGTCTCCCGGACGCTTTCCTGACCGTACGGGCACACCGGCCGATCAGGACGAGACCGCCTGATCCCTCAGACGGAGACACACGGGCGAGGGCACCCCGACCCCGGTGCGAGGTCCGGAAGCGCAGGAGCCGCCGGCCGGCGTCGTGGACGCGGGCGGCGGCTCCTGGTCGGGTCCTACAGGTACTGGCCGGTGTTGGCGACCGTGTCGATCGAACGGCCGGCTTCGGCGCCCTGCTTGCCGGAGACGAGCGTGCGGATGTAGACGATCCGCTCGCCCTTCTTGCCGGAGATGCGGGCCCAGTCGTCGGGGTTGGTGGTGTTGGGCAGGTCCTCGTTCTCGGAGAACTCGTCCACGCAGGCCGTGAGCAGGTGCTGCACCCGCAGGCCCTTCTGGTTGCTCTCCAGGAACTGCTTGATGGCCATCTTCTTGCCCCGGTCGACGATGTTCTGGATCATCGCGCCGGAGTTGAAGTCCTTGAAGTAGAGGACTTCCTTGTCGCCGTTGGCGTACGTGACCTCGAGGAAGCGGTTTTCCTCGCTCTCGGTGTACATGCGCTCCACGACGCTCTGGATCATGCCCTGGATGGTGGCCTCTCGGGAGCCGCCGTGCTCGGCCAGATCCTCGGGGTGGAGCGGAAGGTCGGGGACCAGGTACTTGGAGAAGATGTCCTTGGCCGCCTCGGCGTCCGGCCGCTCGATCTTGATCTTGACGTCCAGGCGGCCGGGCCGCAGGATCGCCGGGTCGATCATGTCCTCGCGGTTGGAAGCGCCGATGACGATGACGTTCTCCAGGCCCTCGACGCCGTCGATCTCCGACAGCAGCTGGGGCACGATGGTGTTCTCGACGTCGGACGACACGCCGGAGCCGCGGGTGCGGAAGATCGAGTCCATCTCGTCGAAGAACACGATCACCGGGGTGCCTTCGGAGGCCTTCTCACGGGCGCGCTGGAAGACCAGGCGGATGTGCCGCTCGGTCTCGCCGACGTACTTGTTGAGCAGCTCCGGGCCCTTGATGTTGAGGAAGAAGCTCTTGCCCTCCTGGCCGGTGCGCTCCGCGACCTGCTTGGCCAGGGAGTTGGCGACGGCCTTGGCGATGAGCGTCTTGCCGCAGCCGGGCGGGCCGTAGAGCAGCACGCCCTTGGGCGGCCGGAGCTGGTGCTCGCGGAACAGGTCGGAGTGCAGGTAGGGAAGCTCGATGGCGTCCCTGATCTGCTCGATCTGCCGGGAGAGGCCGCCGATCTCGTGGTAGGAGATGTCGGGCACTTCTTCCAGGACGAGCTCTTCGACTTCGGACTTGGGAATGCGTTCGTACACGTAGCCCGACCGTGGTTCGAGCAGGAGCGAGTCGCCGGCCCTGATGGGCTGGCCGACCAGCGAGTCGGCCAGGCGGACCACGCGCTCCTCGTCGGCGTGCGAGATGACCAGGGCGCGCTTGCCCTCGTCGAGGAGCTCTTTGAGCATCACGATCTCGCCGACCTCTTCGTAGCCGAGTGCCTCGACCACGTTGAGCGCCTCGTTGAGCATGACCTCCTGGCCACGCCTGAGCGAGTCGACGTCGACGGACGGGCTGACGTTCACCCGCAGCTTGCGGCCGCCGGTGAACACCTCGATCGTGCCGTCTTCTCTGGCCTCGAGGAAGGTGCCGAACCCGGATGGCGGCTGCGCCAGCCGGTCGACTTCTTCCTTGAGGGCGACGATCTGGTCCCGGGCTTCCTTGAGGGTTGCCACCAGGCGTTCGTTCTGGCCGGTAACGGCCGCGAGGTTCGCCTGTGCCTCATGGAGACGCTCTTCGAGGACCCTGGCCTGACGGGGTGACTCGGCCAGCTTCCGCCTCAGCGCGGTGATCTCCTCTTGGAGGAAGGAGACCTGTGTTGAAAGATCAGCGACCTCCCGTTCGCGCTGCGCGGCTCGAGCCTCAGCATCATCGCGAGCTGCCACGCCCCGTCACCTCCTTCCCAGTCGAGGGCGACTACTAAGGACCTTACCTATCTCGGGCCCCTCCGTAACCTGGCCGGGCAGTGTTCGTACAGTGACAATAAGTATTCGGCGAATAATCCCCAATGGGGCGTTTAATACTCCCAGCATATGAACACGGCGATCTGTTCCCGTGTCACGCATCGGCGCAGCCTCGTGGCCAAATTGTCATAGTTCTTCGGTGGTTCCCTTCGGTCTCCGGCGGCGCGGCGGCGGGGTCACGCCGTCGGCCATGCGCCTGGCGACGACGAGGAACCCGGTGTGGCCGATCATCCGGTGATCGGGCCGCACCGCGAGTCCTTCGACATGCCAGTCGCGAACCAGGGTCTCCCACGCGTGAGGCTCGGTGAAACTCCCGTGATCGCGAATGACCTCGACCGTTTTGGACAGCTGGGTCGTGGTGGCGACGTAGCAGCAGATGACGCCGCCGGGCGTGAGCGCCTTGGCGACGGCGTCGACGCACTCCCAGGGAGCCAGCATGTCGAGGATCACCCGGTCGACGTCGGACTCGTCGATGGACGAGACGAGATCGCCGACGACGAGCCGCCAGTTGTCGTCCATCGGGCCGCCGTAGAACTTCTCCACGTTCTTGGCGGCCACGTCGGCGAACTCCTGGCGGCGCTCGTACGAGGTCACGTGCCCCTCAGGGCCGACCGCGCGCAGCAGGAAGCAGGTCAGGGCGCCGGAGCCGACACCGGCCTCGATCACCCGCGCGCCGGGGAAGATGTCGGCCATGCCGACGATCATCGAGGCGTCCTTCGGGTAGATCACGGCGGCGCCGCGCGGCATGGCGAGCGTGTAGTCCTGCAGCAGGTGGCGGAAGGCGAGGTACTGGGTGCCGCCGGAGGAGCGCACCACGGAGCCCTCGGGCTGCCCGATCAGCTCGCTGTGCGGGATGGCGCCCTTGTGGGTGTGGAAGACGCCGTCCTCCTTGAGCGTGATCGTGTGGCGTTTGTTCTTGGGGTCGGTGAGCTGCACCTGATCCCCGGCCCGGAACGGCCCATGCCTGCGGAAACCCATGGCGGCAAGGTTATAGGGCTTTCGGGCAGGTCTTGACGCGCGATATCTATGGGGGATGCTCCCGCGTGAAGTGATCGCCGTCGGTTCCCTGGTGCTGCGTCCCCCGGTGGACGCGGACGCGCCGGCGGTACGGGTGACCTGCGACGACCCGCTGACCGCCCGCTATCTGCCGCTGGTGCCGTCGCCGTACACGCTGGAGGACGCGCACGAGTACGTACGCTGGGCCAAGACGGTGTGGGAGGCCGGCGGCGCGGAGTTCGCGATCACCGAGGACGGCCGCTACGTCGGGTCGGCCGGCGTGCAGCCGGTGAGCGCGTACGGGACGACGGAGATCGGGTTCGTGGTGGCGCCGTGGGCGCGCGGCCGGGGCGTCGCCGGGGCGGTCGCCCGGGGGCTGACGGAGTGGCTGCTCGACCACGGGGTGGAGCGGGTCGAACTGGAGGCCGAGATGGGCAATCTCGCCTCGCTGAAAGTCGCCTACCGCGCCGGGTTCACCGAGGAGGGGCGGCGGCGTGACGCCAAGGCGCTGCGCGACGGCCGGCGGGCGGACCTGGTGTCGTTCGCCCGGCTCGCCCGCGACACCGGTGCGCCGGTGCGGCCCGCGCTGCCGTTCTTCGAGGGCGGTTTCGAGCGCGGTGAGCTGAGCGACGGGGTGGTCCGGCTGACCTCGCTGGCGGTGGCCGACGCCGCCGAGTTCCGCCGGATGCTCAACGACCCGAGCGTGGCCCAGTTCGGCGTGGGGCCGGGCGACTCGCCCGAGGACGACGTGCGGCGCTGCCGGGCCACGGGCTACCTGTGGCTGTCGGGGCAGCGGATCGAGCTGGCGGTGCGCGACGCGGCCGGGACGTTCGCCGGTCACCTGCAGCTCGTGAACGTCATGCCGGTTTTCGGCCAGGCCATGATCGGTTACTCCCTGCTGCCGGAGTTCCGGGGCAAGGGGCTGATGACGCGGGCGGTGCGGCTGCTGTCCGACTGGACGTTCGCGAACACCTCGCTGCACCGGCTGGTGGCGGGCACGGACGCGGCCAACACGGCCTCGCAGGCGGTGCTGGAACGTGCCGGGTTCGTGCGGGAGGGGGTCCGGCCGGAGTTCTTCCCGCAGGCGGACGGGAGCCGCACGGACGAGATCTCCTGGTTGCGGCTGCGCCCGGGAAGAGCGATTTCCTCTTGAGGTCTGGTCAAGGGCCCGGCGCGGGGTGATACTCCGGGTCACCGCCCCTGAGTGTCGCGTGATCAGGCTGCGCGAACTCTCCCCCTGACGAGGGAATGCCGCGATGCCGCTTGACTGTGCCGAAGTCGCCATGCGTGAGCTCGTCTCCACCTTCACCTGCGTGTCCTCGGCCGGGCTGATGGAGCGCCTGGCACGGACCGCCGCCGCCGTCGTGCGGGTGGGGTATGCCGGTTTCGTCCGGGTCGACCCGCTACGGGAGGATGCCTGCGCGGTCCTCGTCCACGTGCCGCCGGGCGACCCGCTGCGGGTCCGGCCCTGGCTGGCGGAGTCGGGGGTCCTGAAGGAGCTGGCGGTGGCGCCCGGGCCGGTCCTGCTGGCCTGCGACCGGTCGGTGGGGGCGCCGGGGTTCCTGGCCATGCCGGTGGCCGCGGCGACCAGCGACCACGCCTTCCTGTGGGCGGCGGGCCGCGCCTTCGACGAGCGGGACGAACACCTGCTGGGCCGCTTCGCGACGGCCGCGGGCCGAGCCCTGGAGGCCTCCACCGGGCTGGAGGCGGCGGCGCGGCTCCTGCGCGGTGTCCAGGGCTTCCCCCTCGCCGGCCCACGCTGACCCGCCGAATCCCCGCCCGGTCAGGCGTCGCCCGCCGGCGCCTGACCGTCAGCCGCGGTGGGCTTCGAAACGGAGCGTACGGGAGACGCCGACGCGGACGGTGGTGCCCGGTGCGATGGTGACCGGCTCGTTCGGCGGGATGTCGTAGAAGTTGGGGTCGCCCGGCGGCTGGATCTGGGTGCCGTTGACCGAGCCGAGGTCGACCAGGTTGACGTCCCAGCCGTCGAGCGCCACGCGCAGGTGACGGCGCGAGACCGAACCGTCGGGGCTGGTCACCTTGGCCGGGCGGGCGCTGCCGCCGGCGACCTCGGGCGCCCGCTCGGGGTCGCGGCCCAGGAGGTAGTCGGCCTCCAGCGGCAGGGCGGTGCCGTCGTCGAGGACGAGGACGCCCAGCGAGGGGCGCGGCCCCTTGTAGGGGACGAGCGCGCGCTGCACGAGGGCGATGCCGCACACCGCGCAGTAGGGCGCGCGCGGGTCGTTGAAGTGGTCGTTCTTGCAGTCGACGCCGTAGACCAGCGGCCGGTCGCCGTGCTCGGCCTGCTCCTGGACGGGCGCGGGCTGCTGCTCCTGCTGCTGCGGCGGGCCCATGGGGGGATGCGGGTCCTGCGGGGGCGGGCCCATGAGGGGCGGGCCGGGGTCGTAGTGGTCCTGCGGCGGCGGGCCCATGGGGGCGGGCTGCTGCTCGTACTCGGGCATGGTGCCGTTGCCGGACAGCGGCGGGGCGGCGTGCGCGGGCTCGTCGTAGGAGGGGAACGGCACCGGCTCGGGCCGGGCGGGCGGCTGGTCGACGACCGGCGGGCCCACCTGCGGCTGGGAGTGGGGCTGCGGCCGCGGCTGGGGGCCGGAGGGCGGCTGGAGCGACGGCTGCGACGGCTGCGCGGGCTGCTCGGGGCCCGACATCGGGTAGGGCGGAGCCTGGGCGGGCGCGGGCGGCTCCTGGCGCGGCATCAGGTCGGGCTCGAAGTGGAGCGCGGTGTTGGGCATCTCGCTGGTGAGCGGCCTGGACGGGGCAGGGCTCTGGGCGTGGCCCGGGGACCCGCCCCGGGCGGTGAGCTCGCCGACGATGCCGCCGCCGTGCACCACGCCGCTCTCGAAGACGACGGCGGGGTGCGGCCGGCCGGCGCCGGGCAGGGTGAGCTCGACGCGCTCGACGGGGCCGCCGATGAGCCGGTCGGCCCAGGTGAGCGAGTCGCTGCCGGACAGGCGCGTCTCGCCGCCGGGGCCGGTGACCTGGGCGGAGGCTGCTCCGCTGACCAGGACGGCCACGCCGTCGCCGACGCGGCCCGCGACGGCGCAGGTGCCGGGATCGCCGGTCATGGTGGCGGCGAGCACCTGGGCGGCGCGCCGGGCGAGCGCCCTGCCGTCGCCCCCGGATGCGGCCGTCTGGCGCAGCGCGTCGATCAAGCGGGTGCCGGAGGCCTCGTCGACGTCGCACACCAGCAGCAAGCCGCTCTCGTACGCGACGAGCCCGTTGCCGGGAAGCGGCCGCACCGTCCCGAAGCCCTGGTCCGTCATGAGTCCTCCCACATGACCGTGCTGCGCTCGGTCACTCAACTGTCCTTCCCGGAAGCAGGCGATGCCGTGGTGCGCGCATCGCCGTGCTGGCCACCAGCCATACGCATACCCAGACGGCGGGACCGCGTCGCGTCTCGATTCGGTGAACCGGTGGACGTGGCAAACCCGTCAACTGTGCAAGTTTGGCCAAACAGCACACTATCGGGCCAGACGTCCTGCGTTCGAATCGCCAGGCCGGCTAGATCACCGGGGACGACACTAGTCGTGGCCGGCCGCATATTCGAGTGGGACAAATCAGACGCCGCTGAAGACCCGGTTGACGTCGGCGGTGGACAGCACGCCATAGATCTCGCCACCTCGTTCGACCAGGAGGTACTCGCCGGCGGGGGCGTCGCGCATGGCGTCGATGAGGTCCTCGCCCGCCAGGTCGGCGGCCAGGACCATGGACGGCTCCAGCGCCTTGGCCATGGCGCCGGTGTTGACCCAGGGGCGGCGGTGCTCGGGGGTGGCCTGCACGGCCGACTCGTTGACGATGGCCAGCGGGCGGCCCTCGTGGTCGACCACGACCAGGGCGCCGGCGTGCTCCTCGGCGGCCCGGCGCAGCGCCTCGGCGAGCGGCGTCTCGGCCGTGACCGGGATCGCCCGGCGGGCCAGGGCGCGGGCGTTGAGCTGCGGGATGCGGGCGCGGATGCGGGCCACCCGCAGCGCCTGGGAGGCGCCCATCCAGATGAAGGAGGCCAGCACGACCGGCCAGATGAGGTCGCGGAAGTCGATCTCCCGCCCGGTGGCCGTCGCCAGGCCGAACGGGGCGGCGACGAGCAGCACGGCCAGGATCCGCCCGCCCCACGCGGCGGCGACGGTGCCGGTGCCGGGGTTGCGGGCGAGCTTCCACACGCCCGCGCGGAGCATCCGGCCGCCGTCGAGCGGCAGGCCGGGCAGCAGGTTGAAGACGCCGACGATGAGGTTGGCCACCCACAGCTGCCAGATGAGCACCTCGGGGACGCCACCGCCGGTGATCAGGAAGGTGTCGGCGAGCCAGCCGATCCCGGCCAGCCCGAGGGAGAGCACGGGCCCGGCGGCCGCGACCATGAACTCCTTGCCGGGGGTCGGCGGCTCCTTCTCGATCTCGGAGACGCCGCCGAGCAGATAGAGGGTGATGCGGCGGACGGGCAGGCCGTACCACTTGGCCAGGACGCTGTGGGCCAGCTCGTGCAGCAGCACCGACACGTACAGCAGCACCGCGAAGGCGAACGCGACGGCGTAGGCGGCGGCGGAGCTGATCTCGGGCAGCATCTGGCGGAAGGTGTCGCCGAACAGCCAGGTGATGAAGGCCGCGACGATGAACCACGTCCACGACACGTAGACCGGGATGCCGAACGGCTTTCCCATCCGAAGACCGGAGAACTCCTGTCGCGGGCTCTGCTCGCTCACCGCACTCCTTGACTTCCGCACGCCGTCAGCACGACGCCCGCTCACAACCGTCGGCCAGGGCCGCGCCTGCCTTGATGCTACGCGCAGGTTCGGGTGATCCAGGACGGGCGTGGCCTTATTGTGTCGGGGAGGTGTCCTAGAGTGCGGGTCATGACGTTGACCGAGCCGGAGATCATCGGAGCCCTCTCCCCGTCCCGGGCGGGCGACTTCATGACCTGCCCGCTGCTCTACCGCTTCCGGGTGGTCGACCGGCTGCCGGAGAAACCCTCGCAGGCCGCGGTGCGCGGCACGGTCGTGCACGCGGTGCTGGAGCGTCTCTACGACCTGCCGGCGCCGGAGCGCTCGGTGCGCGCCGCGCTGGAGCTGCTGGAGCCGCAGTGGCGGCGGCTGCTCGACGACGACCCGCAGCTGGCGGAGATGTTCACCGGTGCCGAGGAGCAGTCGGCGTGGCTGGGCCAGGCGCGCGAGATGCTGGAGCGCTACTTCACCCTGGAGGACCCGACCCGCCTGGAGCCGGCCGAGCGTGAGCTCTACGTGGAGGCGGTCCTCGACGGCGGCCTGATGCTGCGGGGCTACGTCGACCGGCTGGACGTGGCGCCGAGCGGCGAGGTCCGGGTGGTCGACTACAAGACGGGCAGCGCGCCGGGGCCGGAGTTCGAGGCCAAGGCGCTGTTCCAGATGAAGTTCTACGCGCTGGTGCTGTGGCGGCTGCGCCGCAAGGTGCCGCGGTTGCTGCAGCTGGTCTACCTGGGCGGGCGCGGCGAGGTGCTGCGGTACGCGCCGGACGAGGCCGACCTGCTGGCCACCGAGCGCAAGGTGAAGGCGCTGTGGAAGGCGATCGAGCGGGCGCTCGACACGGGCGAGTGGCGGGCGCGGCGCAGCCGGCTGTGCGACTGGTGCGATCATCAGGCGCTCTGCCCGGAGTTCGGCGGCACTCCCCCGCCGGTGCCCGACCGGCAGCCGGGCGACACGGTGCGCGGCAGCCGCCGCGCGGCCACCGACGAGCTGTAGCCGCCTTATCCTCCTGCAGGAGGAGGCTGCCCGGGTTCGCGTGTGCCTAGAGTGAGGCGGTGCGCGCAGACCGAACGACGTTCCATGACTCGGTCCTGGCGGTGCTGGTGGCGGCGCTGTCGCTGGCGCTGTTCCTGACCCAGGACGTCGACCGGCTGGAGGCGCAGGGGCTGGTCGTGGAGGGGCTGCGCGGCCCCGACGCACTGGGCGCGGCCCTGGTCCTGGTGGCCTGCGTGCCGGTGGCGGCGCGGCGGCGCTGGCCGCTGGCGGCGCTCTGCGCGAGCCTGGCGCCCGAGACGCTGCTGGCCGCCCTCGGCTACGGCTACGGGCTGAGCGGCGCGGCCACGCTGGTGATGCTCTATTCGGTGGCGTCCAACCGGGGGCTGGCGGCGGCGCTGTGCGGACTGGTGGTGTCGCTGGCGGTCTATGCGGCGGGGTCGGCGGCCGGGCCGGTCCGCACCGCCCACTGGCGCGATCAGCTGATGATGGCCGTGGTGCTGGTCGCGGTCTGGGGCACGGGCCGGAGCCTGCGGCTGCGCCGCGCCTACCAGGAGGAGCTGAAGGACCGGGCGGCGCGGCTGGAGCGGGCGCACGCGGCCGACACGCGGGCGGCGCGGGCCGAGGAGCGCTCCAGGATCGCGCGGGAGCTGCACGACGTGGTGGCCCACCACGTGTCGGTGATGACGGTCCAGGCGGCGGCCGCGCGCAAGGTGCTGGCGACGGATCCCGAGACGGCGCGGGAGGCGCTGACCGCGATCGAGCACACCGGCCGGCTGGCGATGTCGGAGATGCGCGACATCGTGGGCGTGCTCCGCACCGGTCCCGGCGTGGAACTGGGGCCGCAGCCGGGGGTGTGCGACCTGCCCGCGCTGGTGGAGCAGATGACGGAGGCGGGGCTGGCGACCCGGCTGACGGTGGAGGGCGAGGCGGTCCCGCTGCCCGCCGGGATCGACCTGGCCGCCTACCGCACGGTCCAGGAGGCGCTGACCAACAGCCTGCGTCACGCGGGGCAGGGCGCCAAGGCGGTGGTGACGGTCCGCCACCGGCGGTGCGAGCTGGACGTGCGGGTGGTGGACGACGGGCGCGGGAGCGCCACGCCGCCGGAGGAGCCGGGCCATGGTTTGGTGGGGATTCGCGAGCGGGTGGCGCTCTATGGTGGAATTCTGACCATCGGCCCGAGATCGGGGGGCGGGTTCGAGGTACGGGCGAGATTCCCGCTGAAGGACGGATCATGACGATCAGGGTGCTGCTGGTGGACGACCAGCCGCTGCTCCGCACCGGTTTCCGCCTGATCCTGGAGGCGGAGCCCGACATCACGGTCGTGGGGCAGGCCGGCGACGGCAAGGCCGCTCAGGAGCAGACCCGGGCGCTGCTGCCCGACGTGGTGCTCATGGACATCCGCATGCCGGGGGTCGACGGCATCGAGGCGACCCGCCGGATCGTGCGCGACGCGCCCCGCGCGGTCCCGGCGGCGCACGTGCCGAAGGTGCTGGTGCTGACGACGTTCGACCTCGACGAGTACATCGTGGAGGCGCTGCGGTCGGGGGCGTCGGGGTTCCTGCTGAAGGACGTGCCGCCCGACGAGCTGGTGCAGGCGATCCGGGTGGTGGCGGCGGGCGACGCGATCGTGGCGCCGAGTGTGACGCGCAGGCTGCTCGACCGGTTCGCGACCCGGCTGCCGTCGGCCCACGAGCAGGTCACGCCCGCGCAGCTGGACCGGCTGACCGAGCGGGAGCTGGAGGTGCTGCGGCTGATCGCCAAGGGCATGTCCAACGCGGAGATCGCGGCCAAGCTGGTGGTCAGCGAGACGACGGTCAAGACCCACGTCGGCAACGTGCTGACCAAACTGGGGCTGCGTGACCGCGTCCAGGCGGTGGTGCTGGCCTACGAGACCGGGCTGATCACGCCGGGCGCCCTGTCGTAGCGGGCGCCCGGGCTCACGATCAGGCCTTGGCGTCGTCGGCGGCGCCGTCACCCGCGGCCGCGGCGACGGTGGCGTTCTCCGGGAAGTGGCAGGCCACGCGGTGGCCGCCGGCCAGCTCCTCCAGCGGCGGCTCGACCGTCTTGCAGATCTCCTGCGCCTTCCAGCAGCGGGTGTGGAAGCGGCAGGCGGGCGGCGGGTTGAGCGGGCTGGGCACGTCGCCGGTGAGGCGGATGCGCTCGCGCTCCTTGCGCGCCTTCGGGTCGGGCACCGGCACCGCCGAGAGCAGCGCGTTGGTGTACGGGTGCATCGGCGCGCTGTAGAGGCTCTTGCGGTCGGCGATCTCGACGATCTTGCCGAGGTACATGACCGCGACCCGGTCGCTGATGTGCCGCACCACCGACAGGTCGTGGGCGATGACCACGTAGGTGAGGTCGAGCTCGTTCTGCAGGTCCTCCAGCAGGTTGACGACCTGGGCCTGGATGGACACGTCGAGGGCGGAGACGGGCTCGTCGGCGATGATGAGCTTGGGCTTGAGCGCGAGCGTGCGGGCGATGCCGATGCGCTGGCGCTGGCCGCCGGAGAACTCGTGCGGGTAGCGGTTGTAGTGCTCGGGGTTGAGCCCGACCAGCTCCAGGATGTCCTGGACGGCCTTCTTGACGCCGTTCTCGGTCTTGACGCCCTGGATGCGGAACGGGGCGCCGACGATGGCGCCGACCGTGTGCCGGGGGTTGAGCGACGAGTAGGGATCCTGGAAGATCATCTGCATGTCGCGGCGCAGCGGCCGGAGCTTGCCCTGGCTCAGGTGGGTGATGTCGCGGCCCTCGAACACCACCTTGCCCGCCGTGGGCTCCAGGAGCCGGGTGACCAGCCGCCCGGTGGTGGACTTGCCGCAGCCGGACTCCCCGACCAGGCCGAGGGTCTCGCCCTGGAACACGTCGAAACTGATCCCGTCGACCGCCTTCACGGCGCCGACCTGCCTTTTGAACAGGCCCGCGGTGACGGGGAAGTGCTTCTCCATGTTGTGCACGGAGAGAAGCGGCTCGTTCTCGCTCACTGGGTCTCCAGGACTGGCTTGATCTCGTTCTCCCACAGCTCCCGCCGTTCGGTCCTGGGCATGTGACAGCGCACCAGGTGGCCGCGCTCGGTCGGGGCCAGGTCCGGGACCTCGGTGGAGGCGCGTCCCTCGGTGCGGTCGGCGTACGGGCAGCGGGGGTTGAAGGCGCAGCCCGGCGGCACGTTGATCAGGGACGGCGGAGAGCCCTTGATCGGCAGCAGCCGGTCGGTCGGCTCGCGGTCGAGCCGGGGCATCGAGCCGAGCAGCCCCCAGGTGTAGGGGTGCTCGGGGCGGTAGAAGATGTCGTCGGCCTTGCCGTACTCGACGCACTTGCCCGCGTACATGACGAGGATGTCGTCGGACAGCTCGGCCACGACGCCGAGGTCGTGGGTGATGATGATGAGCGCGGAGTTGAACTCGCGCTGCAGGTCACGCATCAGGTCGAGGATCTGCGCCTGCACCGTCACGTCGAGCGCGGTGGTCGGCTCGTCGGCGATGAGCAGCTCGGGGTCGCAGGACAGCGCCATGGCGATCATCGCGCGCTGGCGCATGCCGCCGGAGAACTCGTGCGGGTAGCTGTCGACGCGCCGGGCCGGCTCCGGGATGCCGACGCGGCCGAGCAGGTCGATGGCGTGCTTGCGGGCGACCTGCTTGGTGACGTCGTTGTGGATCCGGTAGGCCTCGATGATCTGGTGGCCGACGGTGTAGTACGGGTGCATCGACGACAGCGGATCCTGGAAGATCATCGCCATCCGCTTGCCCCGCAGGGCGCGTACCTGCTCGGCGGGCATGGAGACCAGCTCCTCGCCGTCGAGCCAGATCTCGCCGGAGATCCGCGCCCGGCCACCCTTGTGCAGGCCGAGGATGCCGAGGCTGGTCACGCTCTTGCCGGAGCCGGACTCGCCCACGATGCCGAGCGTGCGGCCGCGTTCGAGTGAGAAGGTCAGGCCGTCGACGGAGCGGACGATGCCGTCGTCGGTCGGGAAGTGGATCTTCAGGTCCTTGACGTCAAGGAAGCTCACGACAACCTCACCCTCGGGTCGACCCAGGCGTAGAGCAGGTCGACGACCAGGCTCGCGACGACCACGAAGGCCGCTGCGAACAGGACGACTCCCATGACCTGCGGCAGGTCCTGGTTTCTGATGGCCAGGATGGCGAACTGACCGAGGCCGGGCAGAGTATAGGTGGTCTCGGTGAGTACGGCGCCGCCGATCAGCAGGCCGAAGTCGATGCCGAAGAGGGTCAGGATGGGCGTGAGCGCCGCCCGCAGGCCGTGTTTGACCACCACGTCCCGCTCGTGCAGGCCCTTGGCCCTGGCGGTGCGGATGTAGTCCTCCCCCATGGTCTCCAGCATGCCCGCCCGGGTGAGCCGCGCATAGGTGGCGGCGAACAGGAACGCCAGGGTGATCCATGGCAGCAGGAGGTTGTAGGCCCATTGCGCCGGATTCACGGTGAAGTCGGTCCACGCGCCTCCGGGTGGTGTCCAGCCGAGGCCGTAGGAGAAGACGACCAGCGACACCATGCCGGTGAAGAAGATGGGCAGCGACACGCCGGCCAAGGCGGTGCCCATGGACAGGCGGTCGAAGAAGCTGCCGCGCCGCAGCGCGGACAGGACGCCGACGGAGACGCCGGCGACCACCCACAGGAACGCGGCGCCGATGGCGAGGGAGAACGTCACCGGCATCCGGTCGAGCAGGTCCGGCCAGACGGGCTGGCCGCTGATGAAGGAGTAGCCGAGGCAGGGCGCCGGGCACTGCTCCACACCCGCGCCGTAGTCGTACTCGGCGCCGAGGAAGATGCCCTTGACGAACCGGCCGTACTGCACGATCACCGGATCGTTGAAGCCCAGCCGCTCGGCGACCAGGGCCACCGTCTCCTCTGTGGCCGCACGGCCGACGTAGCGCGCGGCGAGCGACTCCGGGGTGGACCCGGCCCACTGCGGCACGACGAAGAAGATGCCGAACGTGACCATGCTGATGATGATGAGCATGGCGAGCGCGCCGATGAGTCGTCTGATGATGTAAGTGAGCACCGCTGGCGGCCGGATGGCCTGCCCGTCGCCGGGCAGGCCATCCCTGCCTTCACCTGCCTTCGCTAGATCCCCGAACCTCGCCTGCTATTCGACGCCGAGCAGAATGTAGTCGTACATGCTCTGGCCTTCGTTGTAGGCGATGTTCGTCACACCCTGGCCGCGCAGGAGCAGGGCCTTGGCCCAGACCACCGGCAGGATGGAGGCGTCCTCCATGACGGCCTTGTCGACGTCGACCCACAGCTTGCCGCGGGCCGTCGCGTCGAGCTCACCCGAGGCCTGGTCGATCAGGCTGTCGACCTTGTCGCTCTTGACGCTCAGGTTGTAGTTGCCGGCGGGGCGGATCGTGCGGCTGTCGACGATGGCCTGCATGAAGCCGTAGCCGTCGGGCCAGTCGGAGCCCCAGCCGTGACCGGCCAGGCCGATCTTGTTCTTCTTCTGGTACTCGATGTTGCCGGCGTAGTCGGAGAAGTAGCTGGAGGCCGGGAAGCCCTTCAGCGTGAGCTTGATGTTGACCTTGGCCAGGGCCTGCTGCATCGCCTCGGCCAGCGCCTTCTCACGCGGGCGGTCGGCACGGTAGGCCATGGTGGTCTCGAAGCCGTTCGGCTGGCCACAGGCGGTCAGCGCCTGCTTGGCCTTCTCCACGTCGCCCTTGTTCTCGGGGGTCTGGTAGAGGTCGAACTTCTCCTGGCCGACGATGGGCGGCGGCATGACGTTGGTGGCGATGTCGCCACCGGCGACCGGGCCTCCGTAGGCGGTCTGGTTGGCGACGCGGTCGGCGGCCCACTGGACGGCCTTGCGGCACTCGACGTTGTCCAGCGGCGGAGCCTCCGGGATCACCGAGATGAACCAGAGCCTGGGGATGACCGGGTTGTCGGTGCGGGCCTTCAGCGCCGGGTCCGGGAGCACCTTGCCGAGCGCGGCCGGCTGCAGACCGGTGCCCGGGATGTCGAGGTGGATGTCACCGGAGATGAGCTGGTTGTCGAGGTCGTCGGCGTTGACGTTGAGCTGGACCTCGATGCGGTCGGGCAGCGCGGGACGGTTCGGGTCCGTCGCCGCGTCCCACTGGTCGTTGCGGACCAGGGTGAAGCGCTTGCCGATCTCGTTGGTCTCGAACTTGTACGGACCGGACGAGACGACCTTCTCCTTGTACTTCGCGCCGGTGTCCTTGTCCTTCGGAACCGGGGCCGTCATCGGCATCTGGACCACGTAGTCCATCGACGCGAACGGGTTCTTCAGGTGGAAGATGACGGTCTGGTCGTCAGGGGCCTCGACCGCGGAGCTGTAGTCCACGTCCGGGGTCTTGTAGACGCCCTTGAAGTCCTTCGGCCAGTCGAGCAGCTCGTTGAGGTACGACGGGCCGTGCGGGAAGGTCTCCTTGTCGAAGGTGCGCGCGACCGCGTAGGCGACGTCCTTCGCGGTGATCGGCGAGCCGTCCTCGTACTTGAGACCAGCCTTGATCTTGTAGGTCCAGGTCTTGCCGTCGGCGCTCGGCTCGCCGAGGGACTCGGCGAGGTCCGGGATGACGGTGTTGCCGTCAGGACCGGGGCCGGGCTTGTACATCGTCAGCGTCCGCCAGTAGAACCGGCCGAAGTTGAACGAGTAGCCGTAGTAGGTGTCACCCGGGTCGAGGCTGTCCCAGTCGCCGGAGTGCGCGGCCTTGAGGGTGCCGCCCTTCTTTGTGGAAGGGTTGTAGACCTGGGTCAGGGCGGCGTCTGCCACGGGTTGCGCGGCGCCGCCTGAGGCCGACTGGGCCGGCTGCTGCTGCTGCGTACCGCCCCCTCCGCCTCCGCAGGCGGAGAGCACCAGGGCGAGCGCCGCTGTCGCGGCCGCTGCCAGTGCGGATTTCCTTCTCATTGATACCCCTTGTCGGTGGAGATGGGGATGGAGCGTTGGCGAAGGTCAGTGCGCACGCGGGTCGAAGGCATCCCTCAGCCCGTCGCCGAACAGGTTGAACGCCAGAACAGTGATGAAAATCGCCAAACCCGGGAAGATCACGAAGTGCGGCAGGGTGTAGAACCGCACCGCTTCGGAGAGCATGCCGCCCCACGTGGGGGTGGGTGGGTTGATGCCGACGCCGAGGAACGACAGCGCGGCCTCGAAGAGGATGTTGGCCGGGATGAGCAGGGTCGCGTAGACCAGGATCGGCGCCATCAGGTTGGGCAGGATCTCCCGGAACAGGATGTAGCCGTTGCGGGCGCCGAGGCTCCTGGCCGCGTCGACGAACTCGCGCTCGCGCAGCGACAGCGTCTGGCCGCGGACGATGCGCCCGATGCTGGGCCAGCTGAAGAAGCCGATGATGAAGATCAGCATCGCGATGCGCAGCCCGTTGCCCTCCAGGCCGAAGCCCTCGTTGGGCATCACGCCGACCAGCGCGATCGCGAAGACGAGCAGCGGGAAGGCGAGGAACACGTCCATGATCCGGCCGATGACCTGGTCGACCCAGCCGCCGAAGTAGCCGGCGACGACGCCCATGACCGTGCCGATCAGCACGGACACGATGGTGGCCAGGAAGCCGATGAGCAGCGAGATGCCGGCCCCGGCGACCACGCGGCTGAAGATGTCGCGGCCGTTGACCGGCTCGACGCCGAGCAGGTGCTCGGCGCCCATGCCGCCGAAGTCGCCCTTGGGCAGGAGGGTGTTGGGGTCGATCGCGTCCTGGTGGAACTCCAGCGGGTCGTGGCCGAGCACGCTGATGATCGGCGTGGCGAAGATCGCCACCAGGATCAGGAAGATCACGACGATGCCGCCGGTGAGCGCGACCTTGTCGCGCCGCAGCCGCATCCAGGCGATCCGGGTGAGAGACCGGCCCTGGACGGCCCTGCCCGCTCCGGCGAGCGTGGCCTCGGGCGGCACCTGCGCCGAGGCACCGGAAACGTCGAGCGGTGCGGTCATGCCGGATAGCCCCCTGATTTTTCAGACGACATTGTCTGGAGTTTCGTCTTAAGACCGCTTCGTCGCGACCTTCAGGAGGCAGAATCTATGGCCTGAGCTGCGCTGACTAGCCCCTCAGGCCGCTATGTGGCTCAACTGTGATTCATGCGAAACGCATTCGTATCGATCTTGGTGCGATTGTGCACGACCAGTCCAGGTTGCGTCTCAGATCCGTGACATATCCGGATCTAGCTGATGCCGCGACGCCGGAGCAGGTCCTCGATGTCCGAGAAGTCGTCATCGCCCTTGGCCGGCTTCTTGCTCTCGACGGCGGGCTTGGCGGCCGCCTGCGGGCGGCCCGAGGGCTTCCCTGAAGCGGCCCCCGCGGCGGTCCCCGCGGCCGGGGCGGCGGTCTTGGCGGTGCCCTCAGCGGCCCCGCCGCCGGCCTTGCGGAGCTTCCTGCCGCGCAGCACACCGGAGACCACGAACAGCACCACCGACAGCCCGGCCACGGCCACGCCCGCCCACACCACCGGATTGAACACCAGGTTCGCCACGAACCCGACGACGGTGGAGCCGATCGTCCACAGCGCCCGCAGCGCGTCGGTCAGGTAGGCGGCCAGCGGCAGCAGCGCCCAGGCGAGCACCCGCAGCCCCGAGGCCGCGCCCCGGCGCCGGAACGCCAGGAAGCTCAGCACCAGCCCCGCGGCGGTCAGGCCGATGCAGAGCGGAAACCACGCGATCTGTTCGAAACCCATTCGGGCCACCCCTCGGTATGCGCCATTTCTCTCCATCCTGGCACGCGATCCGGGGCCCGCCCCTCCTCCGCGAGAACCAACGGTCCCTTAGGGGTCGACCCTGACGATCTTCAGCGTCAGGAAGGCAGCAGGGCGCGCAGCCGGGCGGGGTCGACCTCCGCGAGCGAGGGAACCACCAGACGGCCCGGCGCCGGGTCCACCGGCAGCAGGCTGGGCACCGCCACCACCGCGCACCCGGCGGCCGTCGCCGCCGCCACCCCGTTGGGAGAGTCCTCCAGCACGACGCAGCGCACCGGCTCCACCCCCAGCCGGTCGGCCGCCGTCAGGTAGGGCTCCGGGTCGGGCTTGGTGCGGGCGACGTCGTCGGCGGTGACGACGGTGTCGAAGCGGTCGCGCCCGACGATCTTGAGCACCGCGTCGGCGATCTCCTGCAGCGACGAGGTCACCAGCGCCACCGGCACCCCCTCGTCGCGCAGCGCGTCGAGCAGCTCGGAGGCGCCCGGCATCAGATCGACCCCGCGCGCCAGGCGGGCCACCATGCCGGTCGCCATCCACTCGCGCACGGTCCAGGCCGGCACCGGCGCCCCCGACACGCCCAGCATGTAGTCGACGGTGCGCTCCATGGAGCCGCCGACGAGATGGACCTGGTGCTCGGGGGTCCAGTCGGCCCCGAGCCTGCCCATCACGTCGGTCTCGACCTCCAGCCACACCCGCTCGGTGTCGACCAGGAGACCGTCCATGTCGAAGAAGACCGCTTCCACCCCGTACCCCCTGAAATCCGCCGGCCGTCAGACGTTGAAGTACTTGGCCTCGGGATGGTGGGCGACCAGGGCGGAGGTGGCCTGCTCCGGATGGAGCTGGAACTCCTCCGACAGGGTGACGCCGATCCGCTCCGGGTCGAGCAGCTGGAACAGCTGCACCTGGTCCTCGAGGTTGGGACAGGCGGGATAGCCGAACGAGTAGCGGCAGCCCTGGATGTTGACCTTGAGCATGTCGTCGAGCGACTCGTCGCCGCCGATGCCCCACTCGGAGCGGACCCGGGCGTGCCAGTATTCGGCCAGCGCCTCGGTGAGCTGCACCGACAGACCGTGGAGCTCCAGGTAGTCGCGGTAGGCGTCCTTGGCGAACAGCTCGGCCGTGGCCTCGGCGATCTTGCCGCCCATGGTGACGACCTGGAGGCCCACCACGTCGGTCTCCCCCGAGTCCTTGCTCCGGAAGAAGTCGGACAGGCACAGGTGGCGGTCGCGCCGCTGGCGCGGGAAGGTGAAGCGGGTGCGCTCGCCGCCCGACTCGTCGAGGATGATCAGCGCGTCGCCGTCACTGACGCACGGGAAGTAGCCGTAGACGACGGCCGCCTCCAGCAGGCCCTCGGTCTGCAGCCGCTCCAGCCACATGCGCAGCCGCGGCCGGCCCTCGGCCTCGACCAGCTCCTCGTAGCCGGGGCCGTCGCCGCCCCTGGTCGGCTTGAGCCCCCACTGGCCGAGGAAGAGCGCCCGCTCGTCGAGGAAGGCCGCGTAGTCGGCCAGCGGGACGCCCTTGACGATGCGGTCGCCGTGGAACGGCGGCCGCGGCACCGGGTTGTCGGCGGCCACGTCGGAGCGGGACGGCAGCGCCTCCACGGGAGTGCGGTCGAGCTTCGCGCCGGTCTTGACCCGGCGCTGGCGCAGCGGCGGCAGCTGGGCGCCGGCCACGCCGCGCTTGACGGCCATGATCGCGTCCATCAGGCGCAGGCCCTCGAACGCGTCGCGGGCGTAGCGGACCTCGCCCTGGAACAGCTCGGCGAGGTCCTGCTCGACGTAGGCGCGGGTGAGCGCGGCGCCGCCGAGCAGCACGGGGTAGCGCTCGGCCAGGCCCCGGGAGTTGAGCTCCTCGAGGTTCTCCTTCATGACCACGGTCGACTTGACCAGCAGGCCGGACATGCCGATGACGTCGGCCTTCTGCTCGTCGGCGGCCTCCAGGATGGCCGAGACCGGCTGCTTGATGCCGAGGTTGACGACCTCGTAGCCGTTGTTGGACAGGATGATGTCGACGAGGTTCTTGCCGATGTCGTGCACGTCGCCCTTGACGGTGGCCAGCACGATGCGGCCCTTCGTCTCGCCCTCGACCCGCTCCATGTGCGGCTCCAGATGGGCGACCGCGGCCTTCATCACCTCGGCCGACTGCAGCACGAACGGCAGCTGCATCTGGCCGGACCCGAACAGCTCGCCGACCGTCTTCATGCCGTCGAGCAACACGTCGTTGATGATCTCCAGAGCCGGTCGCTGGGACAGCGCCTCGTCGAGGTCGGCCTCCAGGCCCTTGCGCTCGCCGTCGACGATGCGCCGCTTGAGCCGCTCCCAGAGCGGCAGCGCGGCCAGCTCCTCGGCCTTGCCGGCGCGCATCGCGGCGGCGTCGACCCCCTCGAACAGGTCCATGAACCGCTGCAGCGGGTCGTAGCCCTCGCGCCGCCGGTCGTAGACCATGTCGAGGGCGACCTGGCGCTGCTCGTCGGGGATGCGGGCCATGGGCAGGATCTTGGAGGCGTGCACGATGGCGGAGTCGAGCCCGGCGTTGACGCACTCGTTCAGGAACACCGAGTTGAGCACCATGCGGGCGGCCGGGTTGAGGCCGAAGCTGATGTTGGAGACGCCGAGCGTGGTCTGCACGCCGGGGTAGCGGCGCTTGAGCTCGCGGATGGCCTCGATGGTCTCCAGGCCGTCGCGCCTGGTCTCCTCCTGGCCGGTGGCGATGGGGAAGGTCAGGCAGTCGACGATGATGTCGTCGACCCGCATGCCCCAGTTGGCCGTCAGGTCGTCGATGAGGCGGGTGGCCACGCGCACCTTGTGGTCGGCGGTGCGGGCCTGGCCCTCCTCGTCGATGGTGAGCGCCACCACGGCGGCGCCGTGCTCGCGCACCAGCCGCATGATCTTCTGGAAGCGGGAGTCGGGGCCGTCGCCGTCCTCGTAGTTGACCGAGTTGACGGCGGCGCGGCCGCCGAGCATCTCCAGCCCGGCGCGGAGCACCTCGGGCTCGGTCGAGTCGAGCATGATCGGCAGGGTGGAGGCGGTGGCCAGCCGGAACGCCAGCTCCTTCATGTCGGCCACGCCGTCGCGGCCGACGTAGTCGACGCACAGGTCGAGCATGTGGGCGCCGCCGCGGGCCTGGTCGCGGGCCATCTCCACGCAGTCGTCCCAGCGGCCGGCCAGCATCGCCTCGCGGAACGCCTTGGAGCCGTTGGTGTTGCACCGCTCGCCGATGGCCAGGAAGGACGTGTCCTGACGGAACGGCACCGTCTGGTAGAGCGAGGAGGCGCCGGGCTCGGGGTGCGGGCGGCGGGGGGTGACCGCGCGGCCCCGCACCCGCTCGACCACCTGGCGCAGGTGCTCGGGGGTGGTGCCGCAGCAGCCGCCGACGATGGACAGGCCGTAGTCGCGGGTGAAGGCGTCGTGGGCGGCGGTCAGCTCCTCGGCGCTCAGCGGGTAGTAGGCGCCGTCGGAGGTGAGCACCGGCAGGCCGGCGTTGGGCATGCAGGACAGCCGCAGCCGCGAGTGGCGGGCGAGGTAGCGCAGGTGCTCGCTCATCTCGGCGGGGCCGGTGGCGCAGTTGAGGCCGATCACGTCGACGCCCAGCGGCTCGATCGCGGTGAGCGCGGCGCCGATCTCGGAGCCGAGCAGCATGGCGCCGTTGGTCTCGATCGTCACCTGGGCGATGATCGGCACGTCGCGCCCGGCCGACTCGACGGCCCGCTTGGCGCCGAGCACGGCGGCCTTGACCTGGAGCAGGTCCTGGGAGGTCTCGACGATGAGCGCGTCGGCGCCGCCGGCGATCAGACCGGCCGCGTTGTCGCGGTAGGCGTCGCGCAGGCTGGCGAACGGCAGGTGGCCGAGCGTGGGGAGCTTGGTGCCCGGGCCCATCGAGCCGAGCACGAAGCGGGGGTGGTCGGGTGTGGACCAGTGGTCGGCGCGCTGCCTGGCGATCCGGGCCCCGGCCTCGGAGTATTCGTAGACCCTGTCGCCGATGTCGTACTCGCCCAGAGCGGCCAGGTTGGCGCCGAAGGTGTTGGTCTCCACGCAGTCGACGCCCACCGCGAAGTAGGCGTCGTGGACGCCCTCGACGATGTCGGGCCGGGTGACGTTGAGCACCTCGTTGCAGCCCTCGTGGCCTTCGAAGTCGTCGAGGGTCGGGTCTTGCGCCTGGAGCATCGTGCCCATCGCGCCGTCGGCGACGATCACACGCTGGGACAGCACTTCTCGAAATGAATGGCCGATGCTCATGGACCACAGCCTATCGGCTGCCCGGAACCGCGATCCGCGCCCCCATCGGGGTTCCCCCGCACCTGCGGCTTCACCTCAGGGGACGCGCCGGGCGAAGCGGGATGTCCCGGGCTCGCCCGGGATGCCGGGCTCAGCCAGGAGCGTACGCCGCCCCGCCAGGGACCGGGCCCGACCTGCTCTTCCTCGACAGGCTGTACGACCGGAGCCACTGATCGCGCTTACCACGTGACATGAGTGCCTCCTCACCGCATAGGCTTAGCGCGATGGTGCAGACAGGAGGCGACACGTGATCGAGCTCGAAGGGCTCCCCGAGCTCGTCGACCCGGTGCTCATTGCCGCGTTCGAGGGGTGGAACGACGCGGGCGAGGCCTCGAGCGGTGTGATCGCCCATCTCGAGTCCGCGTGGAAGGCCGAGCCGCTGGCCGAGCTGGACCCTGACGACTACTACGACTTCCAGGTCACCCGCCCGGTCGTGGAGATGGGCGACGGGCTCACCCGGTCGATCATCTGGCCGACGACGCGGCTGCTGCGGGCCCGGCCGCCGGGCCTGGAGCGCGACGTGGTGCTGCTGCGCGGCATCGAGCCCAACATGCGCTGGCGGTCGTTCTGCGCCGACATCATCGACGTCTGCCGCGAGCTCGGCGTCGAGCAGGCCGTCATGCTGGGCGCGCTGCTCAACGACTCGCCGCACACCCGGCCGGTGCCGATACTCGGCTCGGCGACCGACGAGGGCCTGGCGCGCTCCATCAACCTGGAGCTGAGCCGCTACGAGGGCCCGACGGGCATCGTCGGCGTGCTGCAGCACGCGTTCGGCCGCGCGGGCCTGAGCGCCGTCACGCTGTGGGCGTCGGTGCCCCACTACGTGGCCCAGCCGCCCAACCCGAAGGCCACGCTGGCGCTGCTGCGCCGGCTGGAGGACGTGCTGGAGATCCCGATGCCGCTGGGCGACCTCGACGAGGAGGCCCGCGCGTGGGAACACGGCGTCGACGAGCTGGCCTCGCAGGACAGCGAGGTGGCCGAGTACGTCAAGGAGCTCGAGGAGCGCAAGGACGCCGCGGAGCTGCCCGAGGCGAGCGGCGACGCGATCGCGGCCGAGTTCGAGCGCTACCTGAGACGTCGCGACCGCGACACCGATTCCTGACGCCCGGGCAACCCTCAACCATCCCCGCCGCCACCCATCGCCGTGGCCACGGTGGGCCTGGCTGCCCGCTTCCTCCGCCGGCCCGGCCCGCCCGCGAGATGTCCGTGGTCACGGTGTCGGCGGCAGAACATTCAAACGCCGTACTTTTCGCGGTCGCGGGTTCATAATCGGGTCGTCCGCTGACCCTCCACGTGAGGCTGATCATGGCGATTCCGTCCGGTAGTCACCCTTTGACCAGCCAGGACACCAGGCGTCTGGTCCTGCAGATGGCCGCGCCCCTGCGCGAGGACGGCCCGGGCGGGAAGGTGGACCACTTCCTGGCCCTGCTGCAGGACCGTCTCCCGCTCTGGCTGGGCGTCCTGCGTGACCTGGAGCACCGTGCGGGGCGCGGGCAGGTGCGCGACAACCTGTTCGTGGTGGCGCGGGCCGGCATCGACTACTACGCGGACGTGCAGTCGGCCGCGATGCCCGCCTTCACCTCCCCCGCCGTCACCGTGCGGTTCCGGCACGCGCTCAAGGCGAACGGGCTCGGCCCGGTGGCCGAGCTCACCCCGCTCGCCTCCTACCTTCGCGAGGAGCGGCTGCTCGGCCGGGTGTCGGCGGAGGTGGACCCGGCGGCGAGCGCCCGGCTGCTGCTGGCCGGCTGCTTCCACCACGCCTGCATCGAGCTGTTCGTGGGCGCCGGCGACGAGCCGTCCCGCGACGCGGCCGCCACCGAGATCATCCGCGAGCTGCGCCTGGAGCCCCGCTGACGAAGACCGCGTACGAACCGGTCAGGAGCGCTGGCGACCCGGCGGCGCCGCGCCGGGGCGTCAGACCGTCGGCGCGGCCGCCACGCCGACGCCGCGGGGCGTCGGCGCGACCCAGCCGTGCCACGCCAGGGCGCCAGCGCGTAGGCGCGACCCAGCCATGCCACGCCAGGGCGCCGGCGCGTCGGCGCGACCCAGCCATGCCGCGCCAGGGTGTCAGACCGCGGCCGGGGTGCGGGCGGTGCGGCGCAGGGCCTCGTCGTAGCGGTGCCAGGTCAGGGCGGCGACGTCCGGGTCCGCGCCGAGCGGCGCGCTGACCAGGTCGGCGCCCGCGTCGGCCAGCCGGGAGTGGAAGAACCCGGGCGCCAGCAGATAGGAGGCGAGCGCCACCCGGGCCGCCGGGCCGGACCGCAGCCGTTCCATCGTCTCGGCCAGCCCCGGCTCCCCCGCCGAGACGAAGGCGGCGGTGACCGGGCGGGACAGGCGAAGGGCGAGCCGGTGGGCGGCGGCCCGGACGTCGGCCAGCGCGGCGGGGTCGGACGATCCGGCCGCGCCGAGCACGACCGCGTCGGTGGCGCGCAGCCCCGCCCTGCTCAGCCGGCGGGCGAGCGCGGCGGTGAGCAGCCGGTGCGGGCCGAGCGGCCCGGCGGTCACGGCGTCGGGGCGGTGGTCGGCGAGCACGGCGGGCAGGTCGATGTGCACGTGGTAGCCGCCGGCGAGCAGCAGCGGGACGACGACCACCGGCCCTCGGACGGCCGGGAGCACGTCGCGCAGCAGCGGGGCGCAGATCTCCAGGTAGCCGAGCTCGACCCGGTGGCCGGGCCGGGCCGCGCGGACGGCCCTGGCGAGCGCGGACATGGTCTGCCGGCCCTCCTCGCTGCGGGTGCCGTGGGCGGCGAGGACGAGCGTCGGGGTCACAGTTCGCCCTCGTACCGGCAGGCCAGCCGGTAGCCGCGCTTGACCACGGTCTCGACGATCCCGGCGGGGCCGAGGGCGCGGCGCAGCCGGGTGATGGCCATCTCGACGGCGTGCTCGGCCGAGTCCCTGGCGGTGCTGCCGGGCAGGACGGTGCGCAGGTCGGCGCGGGAGACGACGTGGCCGGGCTTGTCGGCCAGGCGCTTGAGCACGGCCATCGGGGCGGGGGGCAGGGGCCGCAGGTCGCCGTCGACGACCACGGCGTGGCCGCGGATCTCCAGGCGGTGCCCGCCCGCCTCCAGCCGGGACACGGACTCGGCGGGCAGGTGGCGGGCCAGCACGCGGGCGAGCGCGCCCAGTCTGGCCCGGTCGGGCTGGAGCGTGCGCACGCCGCGGTCGGTGAGCGGGCCCGCGGTGACAGGGCCGACGCAGGCGGCCACGACGGGCCCGCCGAACGCCGCCAGCAGCGCGTCCTCGACGCCCGCCGCCCGGGCGGCGTTGAGCATGGCGTGCACGGCGGGCGCGCTGGTGAAGGCGACGGCGTCGACCGAGCCCGCGATGGTCTGGGTGATCAGGCGGCGCAGCGGCGACGGGTCGCGGTACGGCAGCCACCGGTAGACCGGGATCTCGATGACCTCGGCCCCGGCGCCGCGCAGGGCGGCGATGAAGTCGTCGAGCGGCTCGCCGTGCTGCTGCACGGCGATGCGGCGGCCGCGCAGGTCCTGGGCGAGCAGGTAGTCCTTGACCTCGGCGCAGGACTCGGTGGCCGGGGTCCAGTGGTCGTTGAGCCCGGCGGCGCGGACCGCTCCCCTGGCCTTGGGCCCCCGGGTGAGCAGGCGCGCCCCGGCGAGATGGTCGCCCAGCTCGGCGGACAGGCCCCAGCCCTCGGCGGCGGCCATCCAGCCGCGGAACCCGACGCCGGTGGTGACGACCACGTCGTCGACCGGCCGTTCCAGGCTCCGCCGGGTCGCGGCGAGCAGGTCGGCGTCCTCCGCGAGCGGGACCAGCCTGATCGCGGGTGCGCTCAGCACGCGGGCGCCGCGGCGTTCGAGCAGCGCGCCGAACTCCTCGCGCCGCCGGGTGGCCGTGACGCCGATCGTGAACCCCGCCAGCGCGTCCGGCGCGGTTTCCGGTGAAGCGGTTACGTCCTCGATGGATGGCGCGCTCATGCGAAAACCTCGTCGTGGGTAGGGACGCCCGGCCGGGCCCCGAGCACCCGGCCGGACATCACAGGCACGTGAACCGGAAGTGAGATCACCCCCTCATCGTGGATTCGGGGGGTTTCCTCGCTGGGTCTCTTCTGTTACCGCTGTGCTACAAGCGGCAGCCAGGGGGGTTGGCGGGCGGCGCGGGCGGGAAATCCGTCGGTGTGCGACGCGACCATTCGGGGAGTTGCGGGTGACGGTGCTGCCGATCAGGGCGTTCGACGATCCGGTGCTCCGCTCGGTGGCGGAGCCGGTGACAGACTTCGACAAGGAGCTTCGCAGGCTGGTCAAGTCCATGACGGCGACGCTGCGCGCGGGCGCCGGGCGGGCGGGGCTGGCCGCGCCCCAGGTGGGGGTGCCGCTGCGGGTGCTCGTCTACGCGTACGAGGGAGCGTCCGGCCATCTGGTCAATCCGCGGCTGGAGCTGTCGGAGCGGCGGATCACGGCGGACGAGGCGTGCCTGTCGGCGCCGGGCGTGTGGTGGCCGCTGGAGCGCGCGTTCATGGTCACGGCGCGCGGCCGTGACATGTTCGGCAAGCCCGTCACGGTGCGGGCGCTGAACGTGCTGGCGAGAGTGCTGCAGCACGAGGCCGACCACTTGGACGGGGTGCTGTTCAGCGACCACCTGTCAGCGGACGAGCGGGGACGCTTTCTGGCTGCGGCGCTGTCCTCGGGATGAGCGCGCGCCGCTGATCGGGGTCGGTGCCGCCCCAGACGCCGTGCGTCTGGCCGCTGCTGACCGCGTAGTCGAGGCATGGCTCCCGTACGGGACATGTCTGGCAAATGGCTTTGGCGCGTTCCACCTGTGACTGGCCCGGGCCCTGGAGCGAGATCGGGAAGAAAAGCTCAGGGTCCAGGTCGGAGCAGGCGGCCCTGCGTGACCAGTCGAGCATCATCATGCTCATCGCGCCTACCCAGCGCTTTCCGGGTCATACCTCGTCGAGCAGGTGGTCCCAATCGAGCAGGAACCTGTCGAGCCCGTAGCGCGCCAGCGCGGCCGCCCGCGCGGCCTTCCCGGCCTGGGCGGCCCGTTCCGGATCCGCCGCGAACTCCTTGAGCGCCCCGGCCAGCACGTCCACCCGGGTGGAGATGACGCCCGCCTCCGGCGGCACCGCCTCGACGGCCTCGGTGGCGGCCACCGCGACCACCGGCATGCCCAGCGTCATCGCCTCGATGAGGGCGAGCCCGAGCGACGTCCACCGGTACGGGTGCAGGTAGACCCGCCGCCTGGCCAGTTCGGCGTGCATCCGGGCCTGCGGCAGGTCCTCGTACGTCCCGTACGGCAGCCCGTCGACCTTCATGCCGAACAGGTCGAGCGGCACCTCGGCGGCGAAGCGCGGCAGCAGGTCGGTGCCGGCCACCCGGGTGCGCCTGACGGGCTCGTTGACCACCACGCCGGCTCTGGGCAGCTCGCCGGTGTAGAGGTGGCCGGGGTCCACGACGCCGTGCTCGACGACCCGGGTGGGCGCCCGGCCGTTGTCCCAGAACAGCTCGTTGAAGTGGGTGACGTGCACGAGCGTGAGGTCGGAGCGGTCGGCCAGCGGGTGGCGGGTGCGCGGCACGTCGCCTGCGGGGGTGTTGTGCTCGACGTAGACGCCGGGCAGGTCGCGGCCGAGCCACTCGCGGGCCAGGTCGAGCTCGTGCGGGCGCTGGTAGACGACCACGTCGATCGGCTCGTCGCGGAGCCGGTCCCAGGGCACCTCGCGGGCGCTGTCCGGCCACGGGTAGGTGTCGGCCCGCCCCCGGCCGTCGGGACCACGGCCGGGGACGAGCGGCAGGACGTACTCGTGGCGGCCCTGCACGAACGAGGTCGTCCACGAACCGTGGACGTGCCAGATGAGGATCCTCACCAACGACTCCAGCCGAGGTTGCGCGACCAGGCGGAGCCGCCCACGGCGACCGGGGCCGGGGCTGCGTCCGCCTCGCGCAGCAGCCGGTCGGCCACGTCGAGGAGGTCGTCGGCGAGCTCGGGGGCGTGCTCGATCTCCTCGTGCAGTGTCTCGGGGGTCGGCACCAGGATGCCGCGCGCTCCCGCGGCCCTGGCCGCCTCCATGTCGCGGCCGATGTCGCCGACCATGACGCACTCGCGGGGGCTGACGTCCAGCACCGCGGCGGCCCTGATGAGCAGGCCGGGCGCGGGTTTGCGGCAGGTGCAGCCGTCGGTGTCGTCGTGCACGCAGATCGCCCACGCGTCGAACGGGCCGAGCAGTTCCTCGACGCGGGCGTTCACCTGTTCCATCTCGTCGGCGGTGATCAGCCCCTTGGCCACGCCCGACTGGTTGGTCACCACCGCCACCGGCAGGTCGGCCCTCCGCAGCATGCTCAGCGCCTCCAGCGCCCCGGGCATGGGCCGGACGAGCGTGGGGTCGCCGTTGTACGGGACATCCCTGATGAGGGTTCCGTCCCTGTCGAAGAGCACGGCCCCGGGACGTCGTTGTTCGAACACCATCCACCTCCGTCGCGTGGCCTCCAGCTACCCGGGCCCCTACCCCGCAAACAACTACTTAGCGTGACCAACCGGCGGTGAGACGGGGTATTTGCCCTCATCAGTGAGGCAGGTGTGTTTGAGCACCGCTCCTCTCGGTAGCGGTTCTCCCATCTTCGCAGGAAGGGATCCGATGAGATTTCTCGGCATCAACGCGATCTTCCATGACCCCGCGGCAGCTCTGGTCGTGGACGGGAAGGTGGTCGCCGCGGCGGAGGAGGAGCGGTTCAGCCGGCGCAAGCACGGCAAGCGCCCGCTGCCGTTCTCCGCCTGGGAACTGCCGGAGCAGGCGGCCGCCTGGTGCCTGAGGGAGGCCGGCATCGGCCCCGAGGACATCGACGCGGTGGCCTACTCCTACGATCCCGCCCTGGTCGAGCAGCGGCCGGACGGCGACTGGGAGGACCTGCGCACGCGTTACGCGGTCCGCGCCCCGCTGTTCCTGTCCACGGCGCTGCCGGGGCTGGACCCGGCCCAGGTGCGGTTCGTGCCGCACCACGTGGCGCACGCCGCCTCGGCGGGACTGGCCTCGCCCTGGCGCGACTGCGCGGTGCTGGTGTGCGACGGCCGTGGCGAGGACGTCTCCCACCTGGCCGGTCGCTACACCGGCGGCGAGCTGGAGGTGCTGGCCGCCCAGCGGCTGCCGCACTCACTCGGGCTGATGTACGAGGACGTGACCGAGCATCTGGGCTTCCTGCGTTCCAGCGACGAGTACAAGGTGATGGCGCTCGCCTCCTACGGCCGGCCGCGGTTCCTGGAGGAGCTGCGCGAGCTGGTCTACGCGACGGGCGACGGCGGCTTCCACGTGACGCCGATCGAGTGGGGCGGGTACGCCAAGCGGCTGCGCAGCGGCGAGCCGTGGACGGACGACCACGCCGACCTGGCGGCCAGCGTGCAGACCCGGTTGGAGGAGGTCCTGCTGGACCTGGCCCGCTGGCTGCACGAGCGGACCGGCGAGCGGCGCCTCGCCCTGGCCGGCGGGGTGGCGCTGAACTGCGTGGCCAACACCCGGCTGCTCGCCGAAGGGCCGTTCGACGAGGTGTGGGTGCAGCCGGCCGCCGGAGACTCCGGCACGGCGCTGGGCGGAGCGCTCCACCTGGCGCAGGCGTACGGGGAGCCGGCCGCGCCGATGGACACCGCCGCGCTCGGGCGCGGCTTCACCGACGAGGAGCTGGGCGCGTGGCTGGACGTGGCGCGCGTCCCGTACACGCGGCCGGCCGACCTGGCGGCGGCGGTGGCGGCCGAGCTGGCCGCCGACCGGATCGTCGCCTGGTTCCAGGGACGGTCGGAGTACGGGCCGCGGGCCCTCGGGCACCGCTCGCTGCTGGCCCATCCCGGGCACGCGATCAACACCGAGCGGCTCAACGACGTCAAGGGACGCGAGCAGTTCCGGCCGATCGCGCCCATGGTGCTGGAGGACCGGGCGGACGCCATCTTCGGCCGGGGTCCGGTGCCGTCGCCGTACATGCTGTTCGTGCACGACGTCCGGCCCGGCTGGCGTGAGCGCCTGCCCGCCGTGGTGCACGTCGACGGGACGGCCAGGATCCAGACCGTCTCCCCCGCCGCCGAGCCGCTGATGGCCCGGGTGCTGTCCGAGTTCGAGGCGCGCACGGGTCTGCCCGTCGTGGTCAACACCAGCCTCAACACCGCCGGGCGCCCGATGGTGGACGACCCGCGCGACGCGCTGGAGTGCTTCGGGTCCGCCCCGGTCGAGGTGCTGGCCCTGGGGCCGTATCTGATCCGGCGGCGGGAGGTGTTCGGACAGTGATCACGGTGGTGATCCCCACGATCGGGCGGCCGACCCTGCGGGCCACGCTGGCCGCGCTGGCGGGCGTGCCGGTGGTGGTGGCCGACGACCGGCCGGGCCCGGCGGACCCGCTGGAGGTGCCCGCCGGGGTACGGGTCGTGCGCTCGGGCGGCCGGGGGCCGGCGGCGGCGCGCAACGCCGGGTGGCGGGCCGCGGACACGCCCTGGGTGGCGTTCCTGGACGACGACGTGGTGCCCTCGCCCGGCTGGGTGGACGCGGTCTGGAAGGACCTGGTCGACCTGCCTGAGGACGTGGCCGGCAGTCAGGGGCGGATCGTGGTGCCGCTGCCGGCGGGCCGCCGGCCCACCGACGGCGAGCGGCACACCGCCGGGCTGGCCGGCGCCGACTGGCCGACGGCCGACATGGCCTTCAGGCGCGCGGCGCTGGAGCGGGCCGGCGGCTTCGACGAGCGCTTCCCGCGCGCCTACCGGGAGGACTCCGACCTGGCCCTGCGCCTGCTGGGGGCGGGCTACCGGCTGGTCAAGGGGGCGCGGGTGACGGTGCACCCGGTGCGCGACGACGGCTTCTGGGCGAGCGTACGGTTTCAGCGCGGCAACGCCGACGACGCCCGGATGCGGCGCCTGCACGGGCCGGGATGGCGGGCGGCGATCGGCGGCGCCCGGGGCCGGCTGCGCCGCCACGCGGCCACGACGGCCTGCGCCGCCGCCGCTCTCACCCTGGGCGCGGCCCGTGCGCTGACCTCCGGCCGGGGGCTCGGGGCCGCGGCCGTGACGGCCGCGGCGGGGTGGGCGCTGATGACCGGGGAGTTCGCCTGGGCCCGGATCCGGCCGGGGCCGCGCACCCTCCCGGAGGTGGCGCGGATGGCCGCCACCAGCGTGCTGATCCCCCCGGCGGCCTGCTGGCACCGGCTCAGAGGGGAATGGGAGGTGCGGCGATGAGCGGTCCACGGGTGCTCGTGGCGCGGCTGGACGACGCCGGGGACGTGCTCCTGGCCGGTCCCGCCGTGCGCGCCGTGCGCGCGCGGGCGGCCGAGGTCGTCTTCCTCGCCGGTCCGGCCGGCCGTGCCGCCGCCATGCTGCTGCCCGGGGTGGACCGGGTGGTGGAGTGGCGGTCCCCGTGGATCATGAGCGAGCCGCCGCCGGTGGACCGCGCCGAGGTGGAGGCGCTCGTCGAGCAGGCGCGCGGCTGCGACGAGGCGCTGATCCTGACCTCGTTCCACCAGTCGGCGCTGCCGCTGGCCCTGCTGCTGAGGCTGGCGGGGGTGCGGCGGATCGCCGCCGTCAGCGACGACTACCCGGGCTCGCTGCTGGACGTCCGCCATCGGGTCGACGAGAGCGTCGACGTGCCGGAGGCGGAGCGGATGCTGGCCCTGGCCCGCGCCGCCGGGTTCGAGCTGCCGCCCGGCGACGACGGCAAACTCGCAGTTCGGCGGCCACTCCCGGATATCACCCCAGAAATAGGGCAATTGCTCAGCGTCGGCGGCGTGGCCGGCAAAGGCGCGTATGTCGTGGTGCACCCGGGGGCCTCCGCCCCCGCCCGGACCTGGCCTGCGGAGAAGCACCGCCAGACCGTGCGGGAGCTGGTCCACGATGGGCACCGGGTCGTGGTCACCGGCAAGGAACGCGATCTCACCGCCTTCGTCGCCGGCGACGACGCCGTGGACCTCGGTGGCAGGACCTCGTTCGCCGACCTGGCCGCCGTGCTGGAGCACGCCGGGGTGCTCGTGTCCGGCAACACCGGCCCGGCACACCTGGCGGCGGCCGTCGGCACACCGGTGGTCAGCCTGTTCGCCCCCGTCGTTCCCGCCGAGCGGTGGGCCCCGTACGGGGTGCCCGCGGTTCTGCTCGGTGACCAGGACGCGCCCTGCCGTGCGAGCAGGGCGCGCACCTGCCCGGTTCCCGGGCATCCGTGCCTGTCGCAGATAGCCAGTGAGCAGGTGGTCAAGGCAGTGAGGGAGCTGACGCAGTGAAGATCGATCTCATCTCGGAGCACGCCGACCCGCTCGCCGCGATCGGCGGCGTCGACTCCGGCGGTCAGAACGTGTACGTGGCCTCGCTGGCCACGGCGCTGGCCGCGCGCGGCCACTCGGTGGTCGTGCACACCCGTCGCTCCCGACCGGACCAGCCCCGCTCGGTGCGGGTCTCCCCCGGCGTCACCGTCGAGTACGTGCCCGCGGGGCCCGCGGCGCCGGTGCCGAAGGACGAGCTTCCCCCGTACATGCCGGAGTTCACCGACCGGCTGGCCGGCCGCTGGGCGCTGCGCGCCCCCGACGTGGTGCACGCGCACTTCTGGATGAGCGGGCAGGCGGCGCTGCAGGCGGCCGACGGCGTGCCCGTGGTGCAGACGTTCCACGCGCTCGGCACGGTGAAGCGGCGCTGGCAGGGTCACGCCGACACCAGTCCCGCGCACCGCGTGGCGACCGAGCGCGCCATCGGCCGGCGCGCCGACGCGGTCCTGGCGACCTGCGGCGACGAGGTCGAGGAACTGATCGCGATGGGCGTGCCCGAGTCCCGGATCTCCGTCGTGCCGTGCGGCGTCGACCTCGACAAGTTCTGTCCCGACGGGCCCGTGGCGCCGCGCACGGACGGGCCGATGGTGCTGAGCATCGGCCGGCTGGTGCCGCGCAAGGGCGTCGACACGGTGATCGCCGCGCTGCGCCGGATCCCCGGCGCCGAGCTGGTCGTCGCCGGCGGGCGGACCGACGACGAGGAGGCGGTGCGGCTGCGTGAGCTGGCGCAGGGTTACGGGCTTCAGGACCGCGTGCACGTGATCGGCAGCGTGTCACGCGAGCACGTCCCGGCGCTCATGCGCGCCGCCGACGTGCTGGTCACCGTGCCGTGGTACGAGCCGTTCGGGCTGGTGCCCGTGGAGGCGATGGCGTGCGGCACGCCGGTCGTGGCCTCGGCGGTCGGCGGCCACCTGGACACGGTGGCCGGCTGCGGGCTGCTGGTGCCGCCGCGCAGACCGAGGGCGCTCGCCAGGGCGCTGCGCCAGGTGCTCGACGACCCGGGCAGACGGCGGGAGATCGGCGCGGCCGGCGCCCGCCGGGCCCGTGAGCGGTACGGCTGGCCGCGCGTCGCCGAGCAGACCGAGGCCGTGTACACGCAGGTGATCGACGGACAGCCGAGCCGTCTCGCCGCGCTGGGGGGATGAATGGACACGCATCTGGAGAAGCTCCGCACGGCCCTGACCAGGGTCGACGATCACGCCACCACGATCCGCACCTGGGGCGGCAAGCTCGGGGGCGTGCTCGCCGCCGGCGGCAGGCTGCTGGCCTGCGGCAACGGCGGGTCGGCTGCCGAGGCCCAGCACCTGACGGCCGAGCTGGTCGGCAGGTTCCGGGCCGACCGGCCGGCGTACGCGGCGATCCCGCTGCACGCCGACACCTCCTCGCTCACCGCGATCGCCAACGACTTCGGCGCCGACGAGGTCTATGCCCGCCAGGTCCGGGCCCACGGCCGGCCGGGTGACGTGCTGATCTGCCTGTCGACCAGCGGCGCCAGCGCCAACGTGCTGGCCGCGGCGCGGGCCGCCCAGGAGTGCGGGATCGTGTCGTGGGCTCTCACCGGGCCCGCCCCGAACGCGCTCGCCGACCTGTGCGACGACGCCATCGCCGTGCCCGCCGACGAGACGTCCACGGTGCAGGAGGTCCACCTGGCCCTGGTCCACATGCTGTGCGACGCGGTGGAGGAGGCCCTGTGAGCCAGGACGCCCCCGCCCCGGGTCCGCTGGTCGTCGTCGGCGACACGCTGCTGGACGTGGACGTCGAGGGCGAGGCCGAGCGGCTCTGCCCGGACGCGCCGGTGCCGGTGGTCGACGTGGCCGCCGAGCACGCCCGGCCCGGCGGCGCGGGGCTGGCGGCGCTGCTCGCCGCCCGGGACGGCGCCGACGTGGTGCTGATCACCGCGATCGGCGACGACCCGGCGGGGCGCCGCCTGTGCGGGCTGCTGTCGGCGGAGCTGGAGCTGGTGCGGCTGCCGCTGCGGGGCGAGACCGTACGCAAGACACGCGTCAGGGCGTCGGGCCAGACGCTCCTGCGTCTGGACACCGGCGACGGGTCCGCCGCCCCGCCCGCCGGGGCGGACCGGCAGGACGCGGAGAGCTGGGCGCGGGCCGCCGAGGCGGTCGCGGCGGCGGGGGCGGTGCTGGTGGCCGACTACGGCCGCGGGGTCGCCGCGGTGGCGCGGGAGCTGCTGCGCGGCTGCGCGGCGCCCGTGGTGTGGGATCCGCACCCCAGAGGGGGCAGGCCGCCGGAGGGATGCGCGCTCATCACGCCGAGCGAGGCCGAGGCCAGGAGACTGTGCCCCGGCGCGTTCCCCGGCGCCGACGGAGCGGCCCGCGCCATCCGGGAGGAGTTCGGGGCCGGGGCCGTCGCCGTCACCCAGGGCTCCGGGGGCGCGTCGCTGGCGCTGCCCGGCGGCGCCCTGCTCAAGATCCCCGCACCGGTCCTGGCGAGCGGCCAGGACGTGTGCGGCGCGGGCGACCGGCTGGCCGGCGCCGCGGCGCTGGCCCTGCTGGCCGGGGCCGGGGTGACGGAGGCGGTCACCGCCGGGGTCGGCGCGGCCTCGCGGTTCGTCGCCGACGGAGGCGCCGGCGCCGTCCGCGTCCAGGAGCAGGAGCTGGGCGACCGGCCGCGCACCGCGGCCGAGGTGGCCGAGCTGACCAGGGCGTCCGGCGGGCGGCTGATCGCCACCGGCGGCTGCTTCGACCTGCTGCACGCCGGGCACGTCAGCCTGCTGCGGCGGGCCCGCGCTCTCGGCGACGCGCTCGTCGTGTGCGTGAACTCCGACGAGTCCGTGCGCGGGCTCAAGGGGCCGTCCCGCCCGATCGTGAACGTGACCGACCGGGTCGAGGTCCTGCGCGAGCTGAGCTGCGTGGACGCGGTGCTGGTCTTCGACGAGCCCACCCCGGTCCGCGCGATCGAGCTGCTCCGCCCCGACGTGTGGGTGAAGGGCGGCGACTACGAGGGCGGCACGCTGCCCGAATCCGAGGTCCTGGCCGGCATCGGTGCCGAGACAGTGGTGCTGGACCTGCTGCCGGGACGTTCGACAACCAATCTGATCAAGGAGATCCGATGAACGTACTGATCACGGGGGGCTCCTCCGGCCTGGGCCTGGCCACGGCCGAGGCGGTCGAGAAGGAAGGCTGGCGGCCGCTGGTCGTCGACGTGCGCGAGCCGGACCAGCGGTTCGCGCACGTCACCGCCGATCTGGCCGACCGGGGGCAGGCCGAGCGCGCGGTCGCCGAGCTGGCCGAGCGGGCCGGCGGCCTGGACGCGATCGTCACCGCGGCCGGCATCGACCGGTGCGGGCGGCTGGAGGACGTGCCCGCCGACGACTGGGAGCAGGTGATCAAGGTCAACCTGCTGGGCACCGCCTCCGTGGTGCGGGCCGCGCTCCCGTACCTGAAAAGGTCCCGCGGCCGGATCGTCACCTGCGCGTCCACGCTCGGGCTGCGCCCGCTCAGCGACGCCTCGGCCTACAGCGCGTCGAAGTTCGGCGTGGTGGGGCTGACCCGGGCGCTGGCGGTCGAGCTGCGCGGCGAGGTGGGGGTCACCCTGCTGGTGCCGGGCGGCATGCGGACCGGCTTCTTCGACGGCCGGCCCGAGCAGTACAAGCCGGGCCCGGAGGCGGGGCTGAACGATCCCGCGGACGTCGCCCAGGCCGTGGTGTTCGCGCTCGGCCGGCCGGTCGGCTGCGAGATCAGGGAACTCGTCGTCTGCCCCGACACGGAGACATCATGGCCCTAGAACTCCTGGCGCTGCGCGGACTCGGGCTGGGCGACCTGCTCACCGCCGTCCCCGCGCTGCGCGCGCTGCGCCAGGCCCATCCGGAGCACCGGATCACGCTCGCCACCCCGGCCTATCTCGGCCCGCTGCTGCCGCTCACCTGCGCGGTGGACGACCAGATCGACGTGTCCGGGCCGGGTCCGGTGCCGTTCGGGCGTCCGGACATCGCGGTCAACCTGCACGGCCGGGGCCCGCAGAGCGTCGAGGCGCTGCGCCGTACCGAGCCCGGCCGGTTGATCAGCTACGAGGACGGCCCGCCCTGGCAGGACGGCGTGCACGAGGTGCGGCGCTGGTGCGATCTGCTGGAGTGGTACGGCATCCCGGCCGATCCGCGGGATCTGACGCTCGGCGTGTCCGACCGGACCGGGCCGGCGATCGTGCACCCGGGGGCCGCGTTCCCGGCCAGGCGCTGGCCGCCGGAGCGGTTCGCCAAGGTGGCGGCGCTGCTGGACGACGTGGTCGTCACCGGCAGCGCCGAAGAGGTCGGCCTGGCCAGGAGAGTGGCCGAGCTGGCGGGGCTGCCGGCGGATCGGGTGCTCGCCGGCCGCACCGACCTGGCCGACCTGATCGAGCTGGTGAGCAGGGCCCGCCTGGTGGTGTGCGGCGACACCGGCGTGGGCCACCTGGCGACCGCGTTCTGCGTGCCGTCGGTGGTGCTGTTCGGGCCGGTGTCGCCGATGCAGTGGGGGCCGCCGCCGGGGTGGCGGCACGTCGCGCTGTGGACCGGGCACCGGGGCGACCCGCACGGCGACAGGCCGGACCCCGGCCTGCTCGAGATCGAGGTTTCCGAAGTCGTCGACGCCGCCATGGAGGTCACGTCATGAGAGCGCTGGTCACCGGAGGAGCCGGGTTCCTCGGCTCCCACCTGTGTGAGCGGCTGCTGGACCGGGGGGCTGACGTGGTGTGCATGGACAGCTTCCTGACCGGCGGGCCGCGCAACGTGGAGCACCTGATCGACCGGCCGTCGTTCCGCATCGTCGAGTGCGACCTGACCGGCTACGTGCACGTACCCGGCCGGGTCGACCTGGTGTTGCACTTCGCCTCGGCCGCCTCGCCGGCCGATTACCTGCGCTACCCGATCGAGACGCTGCGCGTCGGCAGCGTCGGCACGCTGCACGCGCTCGGGCTCGCCAGGGAGAAGGGGGCCAGGTTCGTGCTGGCCTCCACCAGCGAGGTGTACGGCGACCCGCTGGAGCACCCGCAGCGCGAGACGTACTGGGGGAACGTCAACCCGGTCGGCCCGCGCAGCGTCTACGACGAGGCCAAGCGCTTCGCCGAGTCGCTGACCACGGCCTACCGGGTCTCGCGCGGCACCGACACCGGCATCGTGCGGATCTTCAACACGTACGGGCCGCGCATGCGGCCGTTCGACGGCCGGGCGATCCCGACGTTCATCCGCCAGGCGCTGACCGGCGAGCCGATCACGATCACCGGGGACGGCTCGCAGACCCGTTCCATCTGCTACGTGGACGACACGGTGTCGGGTGTGCTGGCCATGGCCGACAGCGACTTCGACGGGCCGGTGAACCTCGGCAACCCGGACGAGCTGACCATGCTCGACCTGGCCATGACGATCAAGGAGCTGACCGGGTCGTCGTCGCCGATCGAGTTCATCGACCGGCCGGAGGACGACCCGAAGGTGCGCCGGCCGGACACCACGCTGGCCGCCGAGAGGCTCGGCTGGACGGCGAAGGTGCCGGCCGGCGACGGGCTGCGGCGCACCATCGAGTGGTTCACCGCGGAGCTGAAGCGCCACCGCCCGCCGGTCAGGATGACGGGCGCCGGGGCGGCCTAGAGCGTCACGCCGAGGAGGGCGTCGGCCAGGTCGCGGACCAGGGCCGGCGCCGACGGGTCGCTCCCCCGCCCGTCGAGCGCCTCGCCGGCCCACCGGTCGACGGCGGCCACGGCGCCGGGGGCGTCGAGGTCGTCGGCGAGCCGGTCGCGCACGTCGGCCAGCAGGTCGCCGGCGGGCGGCGCGGCGTCGAGCGCCACGGCGGAGCGCCAGCGCTCCAGCCGGGCCTCGGCGTCGGCGAGCAGGGCGGGGGTGTACTCCCAGTCGGCGCGGTAGTGCTTGCCCAGCAGGAGGAGCCGGATCGCCATCGGGTCGTGCTCGGCCCGCAGCTTGGAGACGAACACGAGGTTGCCCCGCGACTTGGACATCTTCTCGCCGTCGAGGCCGACCATGCCGGCGTGGGTGTAGAAGCGGGCGAACGGCCACCGGCCGGCGGCCGCGTAGCCCTCGGAGGCGCCGCACTCGTGGTGCGGGAAGATCAGGTCGGAGCCGCCGCCGGCGACGTCGTAGCCGGCGCCCAGGTTGTCGAGCGCGATCGCGGTGCACTCGACGTGCCAGCCGGGCCTGCCACGGCCCAGCGGGGTGTCCCAGGCGGGCTCGCCGGGCCGCTCGGCCCGCCACAGCAGCCAGTCGAGCGGGTCGCGCTTGCCGGGGCGCTCGGGGTCGCCGCCCCGCTCGGCGAACAGCTCCACCATCCGCTCGCGGGAGTAGCCGGACACCTCGCCGTAGTGAGGGGCGGCCGCGGCGTCGAAGTAGACGTCGCCGTCGAGCGCGTAGGTGACGCCCCGCTCGCCCAGCTCGCCGATCAGCTCCGCCACCCGGCCGACGACCTCGGTGACGGCGACGTACTCGCGGGGCGGCAGGATGCGCAGCGCCTCCATGTCGGCGCGGAACAGGTCGATCTCGCGCTCGGCCAGGCTCTGCCAGTCGACGCCCGTCTGCTCGGCCCGCTCCAGCAGCGGATCGTCGACGTCGGTGGCGTTCTGCGTGTAGTGGACCTGGTGCCCGGCGTCGCGCCACATCCGGCCGGCCAGGTCGAAGGCGAGGTAGGTGTTGGCGTGGCCGAGGTGGGTGGCGTCGTAGGGGGTGATGCCGCAGACGTACATTCTCGCGGTCGGCCCGGGATCGGTCTGCCGGACCTCCCGGGACGCGGTGTCGTAGAGCCGCAGGGGGACGCTCGCGCCGGGGAGCGTGGGAACGTTGGGGGCGGACCACGATTTCATGTCTTCGAGCCTATCCGTGCTGATCAGCGGTCATGTCGGTGAACTCGTACGTCACGCCGTCCGGCGCCAGCGTCAGCAGAGTGACACTGAGGCTGGCGAAGACGCGGCCGTCGGGCAGTTCGTGCCTGACGATCAGCGCCTCGGGGGCGTCGGAGGGCGGGTCGCGGAGCGGCTCGTGCCAGTCGGCGTCGCCGGCGAATCTCGGCAGGTGGGTGGTGACGCGCTCGTGGTCCGGGTCCAGGCCGGTGTTGACGATCACGTGGGTGCCGCCGGGCAGTTCGGAGGTCTCCAGGCGGTGCCCGTCCCAGCTGAACAGGCGCACCCGGTCCGGGTCCGCGAGGACCAGGTGGAACGGGTCGTAGCGGGTCAGGTCGGCATCCGGGAGATCGCCGGAGACGACGGCGCGCAGCGGCAGGTCGCCGCGGGAGACCTTGCGGGCCTCCGGCGCGGGTGTGCCGCGGCCGTTGAGCAGTGCGGCGGCCCGGGCCGCCGCCCGGTCGACCGCGAGCCAGGTGCCGCCCGCCTTGAGGTCACGCCCGCCGACGACACCGGGATAGTCGGGCCAGTGTTCGGCCGGGCCTTCCCATGGGCGGTCGGCGAACTCGTCCCTGATGCCCATCAGAGTGAGGGGCCGCCCCGTTCTCACGATCACCGTGCACATGGGGCAAAGCGTACAAAACCTGCTCAGATGGGCGGCCAGGGGATGGCAGGCCAGCCCTCGAAGGGGTACGGATGGACCCCGGTGTCGAGCAGCCGCCGCACGCGCTTCCAGGTCGCCTCGACCTCGGCCGTGGTCAGCAGCTCGCGCAGCCTGCGGCCGAGCGAGCCGGAGTCGAGCTCGCGCTCCAGCTTGGCCAGCACGCCCACCGCCTCGCGTGCCAGCGGTTTGCCCCGCCACTGCCACAGGACGGTGCGGAGCTTGTCCTCGACGGCGAAGCAGACGCCGTGGTCGACCCCGTAGACGTGACCGGTCGACAGCGGCAGCAGGTGGCCGCCCTTGCGGTCGGCGTTGTTGACCACCGCGTCGAAGACCGCCATCCGGCGCACCACCGGGTTGCGGCTGCGCACCAGCCGCATCAGGTCGACCTCGCGCTCGGTGTCGATCCACAGCTGGCACATGCCGGGCCCGAACGGCCCGTCGCGGTAGACCGTGGGCGGCACGATGTGCCAGCCGGTGGCCTGGGAGACCTCATAGGCGGCGACCTCGCGGGCGGCGAGGGTGCCGTCGGGGAAGTCCCACAGCGGGCGCTCGCCGCGGACCGGCTTGTAGACGCACGCGGCCGAGCGCTCGCCCAGCCGGACCGTGCAGTAGAGGGTCATGTTGGTGGCTTCGACGAGGCGCCCGGCCATCTCCAGGCGGCCGTCACGGAGCAGCTTGAGCGTCTCCTCCTCGTCCATGGCCGAGGGGAGGGCAGCCTTGACGGCGGGCTCGCTCTCCGGAGCGGTCATGAAGCCGCCTCACCTCCGCGGTAGCCGTTGAGACGTACGCACACATGCCCCTCGGCGTCGAGCGGCTGCGCGCACAGGGGGCACGGCGGGCGGCCCGCCGCGACGATCTCCAGCGCCCGCTGGGTGAAGGCCCGCGCGGCGCCGGCGCTGATGCGCACCCGCAGCACCGCGGGCTCGGGCGCGTCGAGGTCTTCCTCGTCGACCATCTCCTGTGCCTCGATGACCACCTGGGACCGGTCGGGATCCCACGCCAGCGCCATCGTGCCGACCCGGAAGTCCTCGGACACGGGGAGGTCGAGCGGCGCTTCGTCGGCCAGGTCGGCGGGGGCGACGGCGGGCACGTGGGCGGCCCCTCCGCTGCGCCTCAGCACCTCGTCGAGCAGCTCTTCGAGCCGGCCCGCGAGCGCCGCCACCTGCAGTTTCTCCAACGCGACCGTGGTCAGTCGCCCCTCGGACCTGGCCTGCAGAAAGAAGGCGCGCGCACCCGGCTGGCCGAGGGCGCCCGCCACGAACCTCTCCGGCGGGTCGTAGTCGAAGACCGGCATAGCCTGACCTTACGTGGTCCCGGGCCCGCCGCCGACGGCGGCATCGCTCCCGGTGGAGTTTTCTCCCCCGTCTTTCTCCTCCGAATCCTCGGGAAGCCTCAATTCACCCATATCGTTGAGCCTGAGAACAAAGGGACGCAAGGGGGCATAGCGAATAACGGTGAGAGCGGCTGGATCAGCAGTTATCCGTTGAAACTGATCGAGGTGCAGCCCCAGGGCGTCGGCGACGATCGCCTTGATCACGTCTCCGTGACTGCAGGCGAGGTAGACAGCCTTCTCCCCCAGGCGGTGATTCCACTCCCGGATCGCGGCCACGGCGCGGTGCTGCATCGCGGCCATGGGCTCGCCGCCGGGGAACGCCGCCGCGCTGGGGTGGGCCTGCACCACCGGCCAGAGCGGATCCTTGGCGAGCTCCTTCAGCTCGCGCCCGGTCCAGTCGCCGTAGTCGCACTCGAGCAACCGGTCATCGGTCAGCACGCTCAGCCCGCGGCCCGCCGCGACGGCCTCGGCGGTCTCGTGGCAGCGCTCCAGCGGGCTGGAGACGATCGCGTCGAGCCGTACGCCGGCGATCCGCTCCGCCAGCGCGGCGGCCTGCGCGCGGCCCGCGTCGCTGAGGTGGACGCCGGGGGTGCGGCCGGCCAGCACCGGCCCCGTCAGGTCGGTCAGCCCGTGCCGGGCCAGAAGCAGCGTGGTCATCCACCCAAGTGTCGCAGGCCGCTGTCTCTGCGTACGACCCGCCCGAGCGGTAATCTGGCGGGATCATGGAGCAGCGCTATGTCGGCCGCAGCGGCCTGTCGGTGTCCCGGCTGGGCCTGGGCACGATGACGTGGGGGCGTGACACCGACACCGACGACGCGGCGGCGCAGCTGGGGATGTTCCTCGACGCGGGCGGCACGCTCGTCGACACGGCCGACGTCTACACCGGCGGCGACGCCGAGCGGGTGCTCGGCCGCCTGCTGCGCGACCAGGTGCCGCGCGGGGAGCTGGTGATCTCCACCAAGGCGGTGGTGACGCCGATGGGCCGCCGGCCGCGCGACGCCTCCCGGCGCCACCTCATCGCGGCCGTCGACGACTCGCTGAGCCGCCTCGGCGTCGACTACGTCGACCTGTGGCAGCTGCACACCTATGACGCCGAGGTGCCCCTCGACGAGACGCTGGCCGCGCTCGACGCCATCGTCTCCTCCGGGCGGGCGCTGTACGCGGGCGTGTGCGACTACACCGGCTGGCAGCTCGCCGCGGCCTCGGTGACCCAGCGGGTGATCCCCGGCCGTGCGCCGATCACCTCGGCGCAGACCGAATACTCCCTGCTGGCCCGCGACGCCGAGCGCGAGCTGCTGCCCGCCGCCCACCACCTGGGCGTGGGCGTGCTCGCCTGGTCGCCGCTCGGCCGCGGGGTGCTGACCGGCAAGTACCGCACCGGCATCCCCGCCGACTCCCGCGCCGCAACCCCGCATTTCGCCGACTTCATCCGGCCCTACCTCGACGACCGGTCCCGCAGCGTGGTCGAGTCGGTCGTGACGGCCGCCGAGGGGCTGGGCGTCTCGCCGACGGCGGTGGCGCTGTCTTGGGCCCGCGACCAGCCGGGGATCGCCTCGGCGATCGTCGGGGCGCGCACGCTCGCGCAGCTGAAGGGCACGCTGCTCGCCGAAGACCTGGAGCTTCCGATCGAGATCCGAGAGGCCCTTGATGACGTCTCGTCCCCCGAATGACGACGAAAGAGAGCCCCACTCGCGTATCACTAGTCGATACCGAATCGCAACTTTACCGAGAAAAACCCTGCGTCGTCCGCCCCGTACCCATAAGGATTTTCCTCGGAAGCGACGCGGGAGGGGACGGATGGGGAGCAGGACCGCGATCTCGGCTGGGATCCTCGCGGTGTCGATCGCGGCTCTTCCGATCGCCGCGGTCCCGGCGGCGGCCCAGGCGGCGCGGGCCGGCGACTGCGAGCACGGCGGGGGCGGCCTCCTCTCCGGGGTGACCAACGGCCTGTGCGACGCCGTGGGCGCCGTCACCGGCACCGTCGACAAGCTGACCGGCGGGCTCACCGAGCCCCTCACCGACGGCCTCGGCAAGACCACCGACAAGGTGCTCGGCACCGTCGGCGAGGCCGTGCCCACCACCCGCGCGAAGCCGTCGGGCGCGCCGTCGGCCGACTCCACGCCCTCCACCAAGCCCAGGAAGACCCTGCTGCCGGAGCCGCTCGGCGACGTGTGCCTGCCGGGCCTGGCCTGCGAGGACGAGGGCCTGCTGGAGGAGACGCTGCGGCCCAGCCCGCGGGCGACGGGCCGCGACACGGCCGAGCCCGAGACCGAGACCAAGACCGACGACGAGCCGCAGGAGCGCCGCCGCGCCGACCGCGAGGAGGACGCGGAGGCGGTGCCGACGACCTGGCCGACGCAGCCGCCCATGCGGGAGACCCACTCCATCGACGGCAGCGAGGAGCCGGTCACCGACGAGCCCGCCGCCGACCCCGAGGACCTCCGGATCGACCTGCTGTGGCCCAACCCGTTCACCGACGAGCTGCCCCTGCCGGTGGGCAGGGAGCCGGTGGTGCGGCCGGTCGCGCCGGCCTCCGACGTGGTGGGCACCACGCTGACCGTGGTGCTGCTCGCCACGGCGATCCTGGCCAGCCGCGTGGTGCAGCAGCGCAGGCGCCGCGGCGAGCCGCAGGAGTCGATGCCGTTCGAGCCGGCGGGCCGCCACCGCCTCGCCTGAGATCAGCCACCGGCTCGCGTGAGGTCAGCCACCGGCTCACGCGAGGTCAGCCATCGGCTCACGCGAGATCAGCCACCGGCTCACGCGAGATCAGCCACCGGCTCACGCGAGATCAGCCACCGGCTCACGCGAGATCAGCCACCGGCTCACATGAGGTCAGCCATCGGCTCACGCGAGGTCAGCCACCGGCTCGCCTGAGATCAGTCATCGGCTCGCGTGAGGTCAGCCGCCGATGGCGTGGACGCCGCCGTCGACGTGCACGATCTCGCCGGTGGTGGCGGGGAACCAGTCGGACATGAGCGCCACGCAGGCGCGGGCGGCCGGGACCGTGTCGGCGAGGTCCCAGCCGAGCGGGGCGCGGTCGGGCCAGCTCTCCTCGAACTCCTTGAAGCCCGGGATCGACTTGGCCGCCATGGTGCGCAGCGGCCCGGCGGCCACGAGGTTGACCCGGATGCCGTGCTTGCCCAGGTCGCGGGCGAGGTAGCGGTTGCACGACTCGAGGCCGGCCTTGGCCACGCCCATCCAGTCGTAGACCGGCCAGGCCTTGCTGGCGTCGAAGTCGAGGCCGACGACCGCGCCGCCGTCCTTCATCAGCGGCAGGCAAGCCACCGCGAGCGACTTGTAGGAGTAGGTGGAGATGTGCAGGGCGGTGGCGACGTCCTCCCACGCGGTGTTGAGGAAGTTGCCGCCGAGCGCCGACTGCGGGGCGAAGCCGATGGAGTGGACGACCCCGTCGAGGCCGTCGACGTGCTCGCCGACCCGGGCGGCCAGCGTGCCGAGCTGGTCGGTGTCCTGCACGTCGAGCTCCAGCACCGGGGCGGGCGCGGGCAGCCGCTTGGCGATCCGCTCGACCAGGCTCAGCCGGCCGAAGCCGGTGAGCACCACGGTCGCGCCCTCCTCCTGGGCCAGCTTGGCGACCGAGAACGCGATGGACGCGTCGGTCAGCACGCCGGTCACGAGAATCCGCTTGCCTTCGAGTATGCCCACGTCAGTGCCCCATTCCCAGACCGCCGTCGACGGGGATCACGGCCCCGGTGATGTAGGAGGCGTCGTCGCTCGCCAGGAAGCGGACGACGCGCGCGACCTCCCCGGGGGTCGCCTGGCGCCCGAGGGGGATGTTCTTGACGATCGCCTCGGTGTCGAGCTCGGCCGTCATGTCGGTGGCCACGAACCCGGGCGAGACCACGTTGACCGTGATGCCGCGCGAGCCGTACTCGCGGGCCAGGGAGCGGGCGAAGCCGATCAGCCCGGCCTTGGAGGCGGCGTAGTTGGACTGGCCGGCCTGGCCGAGCATGCTGATCACGGAGGAGATGAGGATGACGCGGCCGCGCTTGAGCCGCATCATGGGCCGGATGGCCCGCTTGGCGACGCGGTAGGCGCCGGTGAGGTTGGCGTCGATGACGTCGGTGAAGGTCTCTTCCTTCATCATCGCCAGCAGGGTGTCCTTGGTGATGCCGGCGTTGGAGACGAGGACCTCGACCGGGCCGTGCTCCGCCTCGACCTTGTCGAAGGCGGCCTCGACGTCGGCCGTGCTGGTCACGTCGCACCTGACCCCGAACAGCCCTTCCGGCGGCTCTCCAGAGCGATAGGTGACGGCGACGGCGTCGCCGCCGGCGGCGAGTTCACGGGCGATCGCGAGGCCTATGCCGCGATTGCCTCCGGTGACGAGTACAGAGCGAGCCATGGCACCTGACGCTATCTGCTACCGGCCGGTACCCGCTTATCCGGGTGGTACAAGATCACGGGGTTAGGATCGTGGACATGCGCCAGATCGACTCCGACTTCCTCGCGCTCCCGCTGCGGCGGCTCGCGGACGCAGCGTTGCAGCGCGCCCGCGACCTGGGCGCCGAACACGCAGACTTCCGGCTGGAACGCATCCGCGCCGAGACGCTCAGCCTCTACGACGCCCGGCTCCAAGGCGCCGCCGACGCCGACGACCTGGGCTATGCCGTCCGTGTCGTCAAGGGCGGCACCTGGGGCTTCGCCGCCGGCATCGATCTCACCCCGGAGGCCGCCGCGCGGGTGGCCGAGCAGGCGGTGCGGGTGGCGGAGGTCAGCGCCCCCATCAACCGCGAGCCCATCGAGCTGGCCCCCGAGCCGGTCCACGCCGACGCCGTCTGGGTGTCGCCCTACGAGGTCGACCCGTTCGAGGTGCCCCAGGCCGACAAGGTGGCGCTGCTGGCCGACTGGTCGGCGGGGCTGCTCAAGGGCGCCGACCACGTCTCGGCCGCGCTCCTGCAGATCAAGGAGCAGAAGTTCTACGCCGACACGGGCGGCACCACGACCACGCAGCAGCGGGTCCGCCTCTACCCGCAGCTCAACGCCATGAAGGCGTCGGAGACCGGGTTCGACGACATGTCGACGATCGCGCCGCCCGCCGGGCGCGGCTACGAATACCTGACCGGCACGGGGTGGGACTGGCAGAGCGAGCTGGCCGCGCTGCCGCTGCACCTGGAGGAGAAGCTGGCCGCGCCGTCGGTCGAGGCGGGCGACTACGACCTGGTGATCGACCCGTCCAACCTGTGGCTGACCATCCACGAGTCGATCGGCCACGCCACCGAGCTCGACCGGGCGCTCGGCTACGAGGCCGCCTACGCCGGCACCAGCTTCGCCACCTTCGACCAGCTCGGCGAGCTGGTGTACGGTTCGCCGCTGATGAACGTCACCGGCGACCGCACCGTCGAGCACGGGCTGGCCACGGTCGGCTTCGACGACGAGGGCGTGCAGGGGCAGAGCTTCGACATCGTCCGCGACGGCGTCCTGGTCGGCTACCAGCTCGACCGGCGGATGGCGCTGATGAAGGGGTTCGGCCGGTCCAACGGGTGCGCGTTCGCCGACTCGCCGGGCCACACGCCGATCCAGCGGATGGCCAACGTGTCGCTCCGGCCCGCGCCTGACGGCCCGTCCACCGAGGAGCTGATCTCCGGGGTGGAGCGGGGACTCTACATCGTCGGCGACAAGAGCTGGTCGATCGACATGCAGCGCTACAACTTCCAGTTCACCGGGCAGCGCGCCTACCGGATCTCCCACGGCAAGCTGGCCGGGCAGGTCCGCGACTTCGCCTACCAGGCCACCACGACCGACTTCTGGCAGTCGATGGAGGCCGTCGGCGGCCCTGACACCTACGTCCTGGGCGGCGCGTTCAACTGCGGCAAGGGCCAGCCGGGGCAGGTCGCGCCGGTCAGTCACGGCTGCCCGTCGGCGCTGTTCAGGAACGTCCGGATCCTCAACACCGTTCAGGAGGGCGGAAAGTGACGACTCCCCAGGAGATGGTGGAGAGGGCGCTGGAGCTCTCCACGGCCGACGGGTGCGTGGTGCTCGTCGACGAGCACTCCACGGCCAACCTGCGGTTCGCGGGCAACACGCTGACCACCAACGGCGTGGCCCGCTCCAACCGCCTCACCGTGATCTCGGTGGCCGGGCAGGGCGTGGGCATGGTGTCGCGCGCCGCCGTGCGCCCCGAGCAGCTCGCCGACGTGGTGGGCGCCGCCGACGCGGCGGCGCGCGACGCGCAGCCCGCCGAGGACGCCCGCGAGCTGGTGTCCGGCGTGCCGGCGAGCCCTTCCTGGGACGAGCCGGTGCCGCCCACCGGCATCGGGGTGTTCGAGGAGTTCGCGCCCGCGCTCGGCGAGGCGTTCTCGGCCGCCGAGTCGGGCGGCAGGAGGCTGTACGGGTTCGCCGAGCACACCCTCACCTCGACCTTCCTCGGCACGTCCGCGGGCCTGCGGCTGCGCCACGACCAGCCGACCGGGCGGCTGGAGCTCAACGCCAAGTCCGCCGACCTGAAGCGTTCGGCGTGGGCCGGGGTGTCCACCAAGGACTTCACCGACGTCGACGTGGCCGCGCTCGACGCCGGGCTGGCGCGGCGGCTCGACTGGGCCAAGACGCGGGTCGACCTGCCCGCGGGCCGCTACGAGACGCTGCTGCCGCCCACGGCGGTGGCCGACCTGATGGTCTACATGTTCTGGTCCGCGGGCGCGAGGGACGCCGTGGACGGCCGCTCGGTGTTCGCCAGGCCGGGCGGCGGCACCCGGGTGGGCGACCAGCTCGCCACGGTGCCGGTGACCCTCTCCAGCGACCCCGCGGCCGAGGGCATCGCCTGCGCGCCGTTCGTGATGGCCCATGCCTCCGGCCGGCAGAGCTCGGTGTTCGACAACGGGCTGCCGCTGTCGGCCACCGACTGGATCCGCGAGGGGCGGCTGGAGTCGCTGCTGCAGACCCGCTACTCGGCCGAGCTGAGCGGGCTGCCGGTGACGCCCGCCATCGACAACCTGATCATGAAGGGTCCCGACGAGGGCCGCTCGCTCGACGACATGATCGCGTCCACCAGCCGGGGGCTGCTGCTGACCTGCCTGTGGTACATCCGCGAGGTCGACCCGCAGACGCTCCTGCTGACCGGGCTCACCCGCGACGGCGTCTACCTGGTCGAGCACGGCGAGGTGGTGGGCGAGGTCAACAACTTCCGGTTCAACGAGAGCCCCGTCGACCTGCTGGGCCGGCTGAGCGAGGTGGGCCGGTCCCAGCAGACGCTGGCGCGCGAGTGGGGCGACTACTTCACCCGCACCGTCATGCCCGCCGTGCGGGTGCCCGACTTCAACATGTCGACGGTCAGCCAGGCGAGCTGATCGCCAGTTCGTGCACCCTGGCCCAGCGCCGCCCGGTGACCAGCCGGGCGGTGAGGTCGTCCAGGTCGTAGACGATCGACCAGCGGGTGTGCGGCTGCGCCACCTCGCGCAGCAGGTCGAGGGCGTCGGCGCGGGTGCCGGCACCCTCGGCCAGGGCGGCGTAGCGGGCGTCCGACAGCCGGTCGTCCGGCCGGGTGCCGGCCATGGTGATGTTGGTGAGGATCCGGTCGTCGACGACGTGCAGCCGGCCGCCGCCGTACTCGGCGACCACGGCCCGGCCGGTCCTGTCGGCGATCAGGTAGTGCACCTGCGGCCCGCCGGTGAACTCGACGTCGTAGCGGCCCATGAGCGCGATCGCCTCGTCCACGGTGGCGGCGTGGTCGAGCATCAGCCGGATGACGCGCGTGGTGCCCACCAGGACGCGCCCGGGCGTCCTGGCGGGCAGCTCGGCGTCGGGCGTCTGGGCCAGGCCGACCGCCAGGCCCTTCTCGTTCATGCCGTCGAACGGCAGCAGCACCGCGTGGCCGAGCCGCCGCCGGTGCCGCGGGTCCGTCAGGTCGGGGCCGCCGGTGGACTCGCCGCCGAGCACGTACGAGACGTCGGAGACGGAGATCGAGGCGTACCCGCCGGGCGGGTCGGCGTGCACCACCATGGCGGCGTGCGGGTCCCAGTCGAAGTTGCGCCCGAACTCGGGCCCGCCCGCGGAGCCCGGGCCCCGGGCGAACAGCGAGCACGCCCAGGCGCTGTCGGGCCGGGCCAGCTCCTCGTCGGTGAGCGGCGCCTCGGCGTCGTAGCCGCCGTGATAGGTCATCACGTACATCGGCAGGTCGTCGAGCCGCCGCAGGCTGCCCGCCGTCCGCTCGATCTGCTCCTGGCTCTGCCGTAACACCGGGCTCTGCTGTGACGCCGGGCTCTGCTGTGACGCCGGGCTCTGCTGTGACGCCGGGCTCTGCTGTGACGCCGGGCTCTGCTGTGACGCCGGGCTCTGCTGTGACGCCGGGCTCTGCCGTACGGGGCGCTCCTGCGAGCACGCCGCCTGGGACACGAGGAGCAGTGCCGTCAGCACCACCGCGGTACGGCTGCGCATGACCGAAGTGTGCCGCCCGCTCGCCGATCCGTCACCCCTCGGGCGGGAACGGCGGGCGTGCGGCGGGCGTGCGGCGGGCGTGCGGCGGGTCAGGAGTCCTCGAGGCGGAAGCCGACCTTCATGCCGACCTGGAAGTGGGCCACCTCCCCCGCGTCGATGTGGCCGCGCACCTCGGTCACCTCGAACCAGTCGAGGTGGCGCAGGGTCTGCGAGGCCCGCCTGATGCCGTTGCGGATGGCCTGGTCGACGCTCTCCTGAGAAGTGCCGACGATCTCGGTCACGCGGTACGTACGATCCGTCATCTCCCGATCCTCCCTTACTCCAAGGCCATGATCGCATGACCTGTGCCTCCGTCCGGGGGCTCTGTCGCCGCCGGCCCGTCCGAGGTCTAACGTGAGAGGTATGAGGAGTTGGCGCAGGAAGCAGGCGGTCCACACCGTCACGGATGCCAGACCGCCGTTGAGCGCCGACATCCGCCACCGCGAGCGGAGCTACCTCATCAAGATGGGCATCCGCACGATCTGCCTGATCCTGGCCGTGGTGGTGCCGCTGCCGTGGCCGTACAAGCTGCTGTTCATCGCCGGTGCGGTCTTTTTGCCGTACATAGCGGTTATCGGGGCCAATGAGCGTGGGAAGGACGCCCCTCCTCCCACCTTTCAGACCCCCGAAGCTAACCAAAGCGAGATACCGCTGCATCGACGCGAGATCGGGTCGTGACTAAGTCTTGACGCATCCCACGGGTTGTAGGTGTACGCTTTAGCCAAGCGCTCCGGTCCCCCGTCGGAGTGCTGGTGCCGGCGTTCCGGGCCCCCGTCGGAACGCCGATGAAGCGACGCCGGGTGGTTTGCCCCCGTAACCACCCGGCGTCGCCCTTCTCCCGGCAAAACTTTCGAATGCGGATGATCTATCTGTGTGCCGGCTTCGCAGTCGGATAGGGCCGCTTTCCCGAAATCGTTTACACCCCGCCCGTCCCAGAATTCACAGGAAATCTTCAGGTTCGGGCGGGGGTTGACTTCGTGAGTTCGTTCCAGTGTCAGCCGTCGGTCAGTTTCTCGGTTGCGGTCTGGCCCCAATTCCTGGCCAGCGCGGTCAGCCGCGCCACCGCCTCCTCCGGCGCGGTCCCGGCGCCCTGCGCCAGGCCCAGCAGGTACGCGGTCAGCGGCGCGGCCGGTCGGGCCACCCCGTGCGCGACCTCCTTGGTCAGCTCCAGGATCTGGTCGCGGTCCACCCGGGCCGGGTCGATGCCCAGCTCCTCGCAGGCCAGCGCCGTCCACTCAGCGAGCACGTTCATTCCGAGCCTCCTTCAGGTCGTCCCCAGTGTCACAGTCGAACCACGCCTCGCGCGGCAGCGGCACCCGCCGGTCCGCGAGCGGCCCCAGCAAGCCGCGCAGCGACCGGTCCTCGTAGGCGGCCAGCGCCTGCCGCAGCGCGGCGGCCTGCCACACGCCGAGCAGCCACTGCTCCCGCCCGTCGCCGTCCACGGCGACCACCCCGCGAACCTCGGTACCGGCCCGTACGCCTGGATCCGCGGCCATGGCGGCCTGCCGGGAAGCCGGGTCGCCGGTCCGCTCCAGGAGGATGGCGAGGTGGGGCGGGGCCAGGAAGGGCAGGTCGGCGGCCAGCAGGATCACCCAGGGGGCGGTCACTTCGGCGAGTCCGGCGCGCAGAGCCGGGACGGGCCCGGCGCCGGGAGGGTCCTCGCGGACGAACACGGCGTCCGGGATGGCCCGCGGCGGCCCCACGACGATGACCCGCCCGCCGTCGGACCCTGCGGTCGTCCGGGCGGCGTCCCGGGCGGCGGCGGCCACGTTGGCGGCCATGGGGACGCCGCCCACCTCCAGGCCGGGCTTGTCCACTCCGCCCAGCCGCTCGGCCCTGCCGCCGGCCAGGATCACCGCGTCGAACACGCTTCCACCGTACGCACTCCTCGGGAAGGGAAACACCGTCCACGCGGCTTGCATGGGATCATGCCCGCTCGTGGTCGCGCAGGAAGTCCCTGAGGCGGGCCGCGGGGAGCGCGTGGGCGACGCGGCCGCCGACGCCCACGGTCGTCTCCGCCGCCAGGAGTGAGTTGAGCACGGCCTCCTCGACGGCGTCCAAGACTGCGCCGAACAACGGGTTCAGGGCGTGGTCGGGCATGGGGGCGAGGCCGGTGCTGGTGGTGAAGGCGATGGCGTAGTCGCCGCTCCCGTGGCTGTAGTCGGCCCCGACACGGGCGAGCGCGAACACGGCCCGCCTGGCCAGCCGGGTCAGCTGCCGGGCGTCCACGGGCGCGTCGGTCGCGACCACGATCATGCAAGACCCGGCCTCCCCCTCACCCCCTCCCCCGGAACCTGTAGAAAGATCCGGCCGGGCAGACCCGCCCCGAGCGGCGGTCTCGGCCGCGCCCGAGCGGGCGCCCGGAGCAGGGAGGACCGAAGAGGCCGGGGTGGGCGGGTCTGGAGGGCTGGGGACCGGGGAGGGTGGGGTGGGGAGGCCCAAAGAGGTGGGGGTGATGGGGTGGCCGTGGAGGCGGAGGGTGCCGCCGAAGTTGGTCTGGACGAGGGCGCCCAAGGTGATCGGGGCGTCTCCGGCGCGGACCACGCGGGAGGCGGTGCCGATGCCCGACTTGAAGCCGAGCGCGGTGGTGCCGGTGCCCGCGCCGACGCAGCCCTCGGCGACCGGGCCGCGGGCGGCCGAGGCGACGGCCTCCAGGACGTGGGCCTCGGTGACGGGGCGGGCCCGGATGTCGGACAGGAGGCCGTCGTTGCACTCTCCGACCACCGGGTTGAACGTCCGTACTCCGGCGCACCCGGGCTGCGCGAGCATCCACGTCACCAGCGCGTCGGCGGCGCGGAACGCCGACAGCGTGGCCGTGAGCACGATCGGCGACTCCAGCGCGCCCAGCTCGGCGAGCTGGGTGGCGCCGACGAGCTTGCCGTGGCCGTTGCCGGTGAACAGTCCGGCGGGCAGCGGGGCGCGCGGGCCGGCGTCGCCGGGCACGATCGCGGTGACGCCGGTGCGGATGCCGGGGTCGCGGACGAGGGTGACGTGCCCGACGCGTACGCCGGGCACGTCGGTGATCGCGTTGTGGGTGCCGCGCTCGCCGGAGGTGAGGCCCAGGTCGCGGGCCCGCACTAGCCGCCGATCGCCGACATGGGGCGGGCCGGCTGGAGGAAGGTGGGGTCGTCGATGCCGTGGCCGGGACGCTTGCCCGCCACGGCGGCGCGCCACCGGTCGGCCAGTTCGTCGTCGGTGGCCCCGGCCCGCATCGCGGCCTTGAGGTCGGACTCCTCGCGGGCGAACAGGCAGTTGCGGATCTGCCCGTCGGCGGTGAGCCGTACGCGGTCGCAGGCGCCGCAGAACGGCCGGGTCACCGACCCGATCACGCCCACCCGGGCGGGCCCGCCGTCGACCAGGAACCGCTCGGCCGGCGCGCTGCCGCGCTCCTCCAGGTCGTCGGGGGTGAGGTCGAAGGAGGCGGACAGCAGCGCCAGGATCTCGTCGGCGGTGACCATGGCGTCGCGGCTCCAGCCGTGCTGGGCGTCGAGCGGCATCTGCTCGATGAAGCGCAGCTCGTAGCCCTGTTCGAGACACCAGCGCAGCAGCGGCACCGCCTCGTGCTGGTTGATCTCGCGCATGAGCACCGCGTTGACCTTGACGGGCCGCAGCCCGGCGCGGTGCGCGGCGGCCAGGCCGTCGAGCACGTCGGGCAGCCGGTCGCGGTGGGCCAGCCGCTTGAAGGTGTCGCGGTCGAGGGTGTCGAGCGAGACGTTGACCCGGTCGAGCCCGGCGGCGGCGAGCGCGTCGGCGGTGCGGGCCAGGCCGATGCCGTTGGTGGTGAGCGAGACCTGCGGCCGGGGCCGCAGCGCGGTGGTGCGGGCCACGATGTCGGTGAGCTCGCGGCGCAGCAGCGGCTCGCCGCCGGTGTAGCGGACCTCGGTGATGCCGAGGCGTTCGACGCCGATGGTGACGAGCCTGACGATCTCGTCGGCGGTGAGGAGCTGGGCGTTGGGCAGCCAGTCGAGCCCTTCAGGCGGCATGCAGTACGTGCAGCGCAGGTTGCATTTGTCCGTGAGGGACACCCGAAGATCGGTAGCCACCCGCCCGAACGAGTCACGCAGCATGGGCGTCACCTCCCGTGGTCGCGCCGATGGGCCCGTGGGCGCCAAAAGGACAGCCTACGTCCGCTCTCGGTCCGGTCTCAAAACGGTGCGTCACCGTACAGCCTCCTGGAGAACGGGCGCGTGGCGTGGCCCCTGGGAGTCACAGAACACGCGGGGGGTACGGGGAGGGTCGTAACAGGGCGATCGTAACAACCCCATTCAACCGTCCGAAATTTCGTGACGGCATAAATGAGTGGGCTGGACCCATCTTGTCCGGGCAGACTGGATCAAGGACGAACAAGGAGTTCCACGTCATGCCGTACCAGCCAGCCCCGAACCTGCTGTCGTGGGCCAGCGAGATCGACGACCACACGATCGCGCAGGCGGCCCGCGCCGCCCGGATGCGGATCGTGTCCGGTCACGTCGCGCTGATGCCCGACGCGCATGTCGGCATCGGCGCCACGGTCGGCTCGGTCATCCCCACCGAGGGCGCGATCATCCCGGCCGCCGTCGGCGTCGACATCGGCTGCGGCATGGTCGCCACCGAGACCACGCTGACCGCCGCCGACCTGCCCGACACGCTCGACAAGCTGATGCCGCTGGTCGAGCGCCGGATCCCGGCCGGCGTGGGCAAGGGCCACGAGGACCCGTCGGTGGACCGGGCGCTCAGCGATCTCGGCCGCCCGCACACGAGCCTGACGCCGGCGCAGGAGACCAAGGTCGCCCGCCAGTTCGGCACGCTGGGCTCGGGCAACCACTTCGTCGAGGTCTGCCTGGACGAGCGCGACCGCGTGTGGACCGTGCTCCACTCCGGCTCGCGCGGCATCGGCAACCAGCTGGCCACCATGCACATCACCGGCGCCAAGAAGCTCATGAAGCGCCAGGAGATGGGCCTGGAGGACCCGGATCTGGCCTACCTGGTGCAGAGCACGCCGGAGTTCGACGCCTACATCGCAGACATGCTCTGGTCCCAGCACTACGCCATGGCCTCGCGCGCCCGGATGGACAAGGTCCTGGTCAACGCGCTGTTCCAGGTGGTCGGCACGGGCCGGAGGGTGCGAACCATCAACTGTCACCACAACTTCACCCAGCTGGAGACCCACTACGGCAAGGAGTTGTGGATCACCAGGAAGGGCGCGATCAAGGCCGACACCGGAGACGAGGGCGTCATCCCCGGCTCGATGGGCGCGCGGTCGTACATCGTGTCCGGGCGCGGCAACCCCGACTCCTACCACTCGTGCGCGCACGGGGCGGGGCGTCGGATGTCGCGGACGAAGGCCAAGCGGGAGCTGTCGGCGACGTCGCTGAAGGCGGCCATGCGCGGCCGCACCTGGAACGCCGACCGCGCCGCCGCGCTCGTCGACGAGCACCCGGAGGCCTACAAGTCGATCGACCAGGTGATGGACGACCAGAAGGATCTGGTGACCGTGCAGCACACGCTGCGGCAGGTGTTCAACTACAAGGGCTGAGTACGATCAGGCGGATGACTTCCGTCTACGTGTTCAACGGCCCGAACCTCAACCTGCTCGGCACCCGCAAGCCGGAGGTGTACGGGACCACGACCCTGTCCGACGTCGAGGCGATGTGCCGCGAGGAGGCCGAGGCGCTCGGCCTGGAGCTGGTCTTCGGGCAGTCCAACCACGAGGGCCAGCTGATCGACTGGATCCAGGAGGCGGGCGCCGCGGTGAAGGCCGGTCAGGCGATCGGCGCGGTGCTCAACCCCGGCGCCTACACGCACACCTCGGTCGCGTTGCACGACGCGATCGAGGGCGTGGAGCTGCCGCTGATCGAGCTGCACATCTCGAACGTGCACCGCCGCGAGCCGTTCCGGCACCACTCCTACGTGTCGCCGGTGGCGAGCGGGATCGTGGTCGGTTTCGGGGTGTACGGGTACGTGCTCGCGATCAGGGGGCTGCACAACGCGGCGCGCCCAGTCTAGAATCCGGTTCTAGATTGTTGTTCCGGGCTTTCGAGGAGGCGCGGTGGGCGAGCTGAAGGTGACCTGCGACCCGGAGGACGTCGGCCTCGACCCCGCCCGCCTCCGGCGGATCGACGCCCATTTCGCCCCGTACGTGGACGACGGGCGGCTGCCCGGCTGGCTGGTGCTGGTCAGCCGGCGCGGCGAGATCGCCCACCTGTCCGCGTACGGGTCGCGCGACGTCGCGTCGGGGGCGCCGGTGGAGACGGATACGCTGTTCCGGATCTACTCGATGTCCAAGCCGATCACCTCGGTCGCGGTGATGATGCTGTACGAGGAGGGGCTGCTGGAGCTGACCGACCCGGTCAGCCGCTACCTCCCGGCGTTCGCGGACCTGCGCGTGTACGAGAAGGGCCCGGCCTTCTCCCCCGTCACCCGGCCGACGACGGAGCCGATGCGGGTGTGGCACCTGCTCACCCACACCTCCGGCATGGTGTACGGGTTCCAGCACGTGAGCGTGGTGGACGAGATCTACCGGCGGGCCGGGTTCGACCGGGGCACGCCGCGCGGGATGAGCCTGGCCGAGGTGACCGACCGGTGGGCGGAGCTGCCGCTGCTGTTCGAGCCGGGCACGCAGTGGAACTACTCGGTGGCCACCGACGTGCTCGGCCGGCTGGTCGAGGTGGTGTCGGGCCGGCCGCTGGACGCGTTCCTGAGCGAGCGGATCTTCGGGCCGCTGGGCATGGACGACACCGGGTTCTGGATCGACGAGGAGCGGGCGGGGCGGATGGCCACGCTCTACACGGCCGACGGCCACCGCAGGGCCGTGCCCATGGACACGCGGGGCTCGGAGCTGCGGCGGCCGTCGTTCCTGTCGGGCGGCGGCGGGCTGATCTCGACGGCGGGCGACTACCACCGCTTCACCCAGTCGCTGCTGCGCGGCGGCGAGCTGGACGGGGTGCGGCTGCTGGGCCCGCGCACGGTCCGCTACATGACGCGCAACCACCTGCCGGGCGGGGCCGACCTGGAGGACTTCGGGCGGCCGGTGTTCGCCGAGGTGCCGTACTCGGGGATCGGGTTCGGGCTCGGGTTCGCGGTGGTGCAGGACGCCGCCCGGCACCGGACGCTGAGCTCGGAGGGCGAGTTCAGCTGGGGCGGGGCGGCGAGCACCGCGTTCTGGGTGGACCCGGCGGAGGAGCTGACGGTCGTCTTCATGACCCAGCTCCTCCCGTCGGACACCCACCCGATCAGGAGCAGGCTGCGGCAGCTGGTCTACCAGGCACTGCTGTAGCTAGCGCCAGGCCGGGGCCTCGCCGGTGTCGACGAGGTCCCAGCGGCCGTTGTCCTGGAGGCGATCCTCGTAGTAGTGGACGGTGGGCGGCAGCTCGACGTCCGGACCGGCGGCGAACGCCTCCCGCGCGGCCCGGCGCAGGTGCTCGGGGTCCACGCCGAGGGTGTCCGCGGCGACCCGGGCGAGGCGTTCCAGGGCGTGATGGCCCATGAAGCTGTCGTAGGTGAGGCTGAAGACGCGCTCGCGCGGCTGCCGGATGTCGCGGGAGATGACGTTGACCGGGGGCAGGTCGCGGGTCAGGCCGAGATCGGCCCGGGTGGCGGGGTCGACGTAGACGCCGCAGTCGCGGTAGAGGATCGCGGTGCGGCGGCCGTCGGGGTCGAAGGCGACCAGGGTGTTCTGGCCGTGCGGCTCGGGCACGCAGCCGGTGGCGGAGACGGCCTCCAGCCAGAGGCGCACCATGGGGGCGATCACCCGGCCGGCCAGCCACCCGGCGGGGTCCTCCCCGCTGCGGGCCGCGAGCTGCGCCACCAGCGGCGGGTCGTCCGGCCGGCGCACGTCCTGCCCGTAGAGCGCGAACAGCGGCACCGTGAACCGCGGCGTGGCCGCCGCCGGCCCCCGGGGGCGGGTCTCGCGGACGAGGAAGCCCCAGGACTCCGCCGGGTCGGCGCCCAGGACCCCGGCGGCGACCTCCGGGAGGACCGGCAGCCCGGCCGCCGACAGCTCCTCGGCCACCCACAGCTGCACCGAGATGATCGGCCGGCGCAGCCGCCGGGTGAAGCGCGACAGCCGCCGCGGGTAGTGGAGCTTGACGAAGTGCGGCTCCACCGGCTCGCCGCCGATCCGCTCGACGAACACGGTGCGCGCGTTGGCCGACGGCACCACGGTCAGATCGGGCCCCCGCTCGGTCAGCACGTCCAGGTCAGGCAGGCCGGGGAAGGCGAGCGTCTCGGGGTGGACCGGCAGCAGGAACCCGTCGCCGCCCTGGTAGTGCTTGACCGTCGCCGACTCCAGCGCGTTGCGCAGGAAGGCGCCCCGGCCGGGCGGCACCCGGAAGGTCGGCACCGCGAACCGTTCGAGGCCGAGCTGCGGATGGTACGGCTCGGAGATCTCCAGGTCCTGCGAGAACCGGCTGTAGGCCCGGGTGCCCGCCCCCAGGTAGCGCTCGGCGTACTGCCACACGCGCAGCGGGTCCTGCCCGTCATCAAGGATCATTCGCACCCGTTCCTCGTCGAAAGCCGGTAGATACCCGACATGGGAGCGTCTCAGTCGAGGTAGCGGAATCGGGGCCGCGGGTGCATCAGGAAGTCGTGGTGGGACAGGTTCCACGCGTACGCCCCGGCCAGCTCGAACACCACCAGGTCGCCCGGCCGCAGCTCCGTCACCGGGACGTCGCGGGCCAGCACGTCCCTCGGGGTGCAGAGCTGGCCGACCAGGGTGGCGGGGCCGGTGAGGGCGGGGCCGCCGCCGCCCGCCCGGGGCACGACGACGAACGGCTGGTCGTGGCCGCGGGCGACGGGGGTGCGCAGATGGTGGGTGCCGCCGCGCAGCACGGCGTAGTCGCGGCCGTGGTTGCGCTTGACGTCGAGCACGTCGGTGACGTACCAGCCGTGGTAGGCGGTGAGCGACCGGCCCGGCTCGACCCGCAGCCGCGCCTCGGTCGCGGGCAGCGCGGCGGCGTACGCCGGCCAGTCGAACACCCGGTCCGGCGCCCCGTAGTCGACGCCCATGCCGCCGCCGAGGTCCAGCTCCGGGTCGTCGAGGCCGGGCAGGTGCTCGCGGAGCCAGGGCAGCGCCCAGTCGGTCACGCGGCGGGCCAGGGCGGCCATGGCGGGCGCGTCGTGCCGGGCCCAGGTCAGGTGGGCGTGCAGGCCGCGCACCCGGATGTGCGGGGCGTCGGCCAGCAGCGGCAGGCAGGCGGCGAGGCCGTCCGGATCCATGCCGAACGGGCTGGCGGCGGCCTGCCGGGTGTCCTCGCCGGGCAGGTCCGGGTTGGCGCGCAGCAGCACGTCCACCGGGGCGCCCCGGGCGATCAGGCGGGCCAGCTCGCGGGGGCTCTCCACGTGCAGCCGGTGCACGGGCGGGGTGAGCGCGACTGCCAGCTCCTCGTCGGTCTTGCCGGGGCCGCTGAACGCGACCGGCCGTCCGGGGACGACCTCGCGCACGTGGGCCAGCTCGCCGCCGGAGGCGACCTCGAAGCCGTCCACGTACGGGTCGAGCGCGCGCAGGATCTCGGCTGCCGGGTTGGCCTTGACCGCGTAGTAGAGCTCCGCCGTCCCGGCCGTCGCCGCGCGTACGCGGGCGGCGTGCCCGCGCAGGGCCTCCAGGTCGTACACGTAGGCGGGCAGCTCCCCGCTCCCGGCCAGCCGCAGCGCCTCCGCCCGCACGGGCTCCGTCACCATCGGCTCCCCCTCTCGTCTCCGTATGCGAACGGTACGGGAGAGAGATCACCTCTGGCCTGGTGGGGCACCTGGAGAAGCGCGGGGTGCGGCCGGTGGGCCGCACCCCGCGAGGGTCAGACGGGACGGTGGGTCACGGGGAGGCGCAGGTGTAGCCGGACACGGTCTGGGTGTTGCCGTTGGGGCGGCTGACCTGGAAGCCGAACGAGGTGCCGGCGTTCGGGCCGAGGTTGCCGTTGTAGTTCATGTTCTTGGCCGTGACGGTCTGGCCGCTGGTGGTGAAGGCGGCGTTCCAGGAGCCGGTGATGCTGTGGCCGGCGGGCAGGGTGAAGGTAACGGTCCAGCCGTTGATCGCGGACGACCCGGTGTTGGTCACGGTGACGGGCTGGATGACGTAGCCGTTGCCCCACTGGGTCTGCACGGTGCCGGCGGCGGTGCACGGACCCTCGGGGCCGCCGTCGCCTTCGGTGGTGGTGAAGGTGACCGTGCTGGACGGGGTGGACAGGTTGCCGGCGCCGTCGCGGGCTCGCACGTACACCTGGTACTGGGTGCTCGGGGACAGCCCGGTCAGGGTGATCGAGTTGGTGGACGACTGGCCGAGTTGCGGGTCGGTGCTGCCCTGCTCGCGGTAGACGGTGTAGCCGGCCAGGCCGCTGCCGCCGGAGTCGGTGGAGGCCGACCAGGTCAGCGTGGCGGAGTTCGCCGTGACGTTGGAGGCGGCCGGGGTGCCGGGGGCGGTGGGCGGCGTGGTGTCGGTGGGGTCGCCGCCGTCGTCGAGCGCGTCGTGCACGGCGGTGTAGGACGGCTTCTGCTGGTAGTTCTCGTCGTAGATGAGCGCGGCGCCCTCGCCGGGGAAGGTGTCGGGCACCCAGGAGTACCTGTCGGTGAAGCCCCAGATGGTGACGCCCGCGCAGGCGTTCACGTTCATGCAGGCCTGGACGACGTCGCGGTAGTAGGTCGCCTGGGTGGCGTCCTTGCTGGAGGTGCGCGGCGTCTGCATGCGGATGTCAACCTCGGTGATGCGGACCTGGACGCCGAGGGCGGCGAAGCGCTCCAGGTTCTGCTGGAGCGAGGTCGGGAAGCCGTACTGGATCGCCAGGTGGCTCTGGAAGCCGACGCAGTCGACGGGCACGTTCTGCTGGCGGAGCGACGCCACCAGGTTGTACATGGCGGTGCTCTTGGCGTTGATGCCCTCGACGTTGTAGTCGTTGATGCACAGCCGGGCGTTGGGGTCGGCGGCGCGCGCGTAGCGGAAGGCGTCGGCGATGTAGCTCTGGCCGAGCGTGTTGTACCAGAACGACGTGCGCAGGTTGCCGTTCTCCTCGAAGACCTCGTTCACCACGTCCCAGGAGACGACGGCGGGGTTGTCGGCGTAGCGGCCGACGACCTGGCTGATGTGGTTCTGCATGGCCGAGCGCATGGCGGTGGCGCCGAGGCCCTGCACCCAGCCGGGGGTCTGGTTGTGCCAGACGAGGGTGTGGCCGTGCACCTGCTGGTTGTTCTGGGTGGCGAAGTTGACGATGGCGTCGGCGCCGGAGAAGTTGAACTGGCCCTGGCTGGGCTCGGTGGCGTCCCACTTCATCGCGTTCTCGGCGGTGACCTGGTTGAACTCGGTCGCCGCGATGTTCCGGTACTGGGTCTCGTTCGACAGCTGTCCGGTGGCGAGCGCGGTGCCGATGAACTTGCCGCGCGCGGCGGCGTGCTGGCGCAGCGGCGCCGAGGCGTCGGCGTGGCCGGCCGGCAGGAGGAACACGGCGAGCAGCCCGAGCAGGGCCGCTGCCGCGAGCGTCCTGGGCCGGGTGCCGGGTCTGATGAGCGTTGACGAAAGCACGAGCACCTACCTCCGGAAGGGCGCCAATCTGGTCCCGAAAGCTTTCGGCGGCTTCGGGATCCCTGCCGGGACGGTAGGGACAGGCCGGAGACAGGGTCAATGCCCGGACTGGCGCGCCACCGTTAAAGCAGGTGGCGACCTAAAATTATCGGCGATTTTGTGAAACTTTCATCGCACCCAGAGACAGAACGGGTGACCAGCGGGATCGAGATACACGCGCACGTCGTCCTGCGGCTGGTGCCCGGCGAGCGTCGCGCCCGCCTCCACGGCGGCGGCGCCGGCGGCGTCGAGGTCGTCCACCTCGATGTCGAGGTGCATCATCATCCGCTGGTCGCCGTCACCCGCGGGCCAGGTGGGGCGGACGTAGTCGTCCTCGGTCTGGAAGGCCAGCCCGGCGCCGCCGGGAGCCCGCAGGGTCACCCAGTCGGGCTCGTCGTCGTCGATCCGCCAGCCGAGCAGGCGACGGTAGAACGCGGCCAGCTCACGGGCGTCGGGGGCGTCGAGGACGGTGGCGGAGAGCTTGAAAGCGGCCATGGACCCCATGATGACGTGCCCGCCCCCGCTGGGGGAGATGAGGGGCGGGCACGGTCCGGAGGACGCCGGTCAAGCGTCGTCGTCGGACACCCTGGAGGCGTCGGCGCAGGTGCTGGAGCCGGTGCTCAACAGTTTCAGCGCCGGCCCGCAGGTGCTGATCGGCGCCGAGACCGGCTCGACGATCTCGTCGTTGAAGATGATCACGTTGCCGATCAGCGACGACGCGGGCTTGGCACTCTCGGCGGGCTCCGCCGGCTCGGCGGGTTCGGCGGGTTCGGCGGCTTCGGGGGCGGGTGCGGGCGCCTGGGCCGCGGCCGGGGGCGGCGCGGCGTGGGCGGGGCCGGCCGTGCACAACAGCCCGGCGATCACGCCGCCGACACCCGCGACGACGAGGCCCCCGCGGGCCCCGCCGACTGCTCGGCGCGGTCGCGGCTGCTCTGCATGATCCGGTCGATCAGCGCGAGCGCCACCGCCGAGAGGATGAAGGTCAGGTGGATCAGTGTCTTCCAAAGGAGCTCCCTGTCAGTGACGGCCGGCCTGGCCGCGTTGATGAAGATCTGCAGGAGGTGGATGGAGGAGATGCCGATGATGGCCATCGCCAGCTTGACCTTGAGCACGTTGGCGTTGACGTGGGAGAGCCACTGAGGCTGATCCGGGTGGCCCTCGATGCGCAGCCGGGAGACGAACGTCTCGTAACCGCCGACGATCACCATGATCAGCAGGTTGGAGATCATCACCACGTCGACCAGGCCGAGGACGATGAGCATGACGGTGGTCTCCGGCGGGTGGCCGGTGAATCCCAGCTCGACGAGGTGCACCAGCTCGGCCATGAACCGCCACACGTAGACCACCTGGGCGGCGATGAGGCCGAAATAGAGCGGCGCCTGGATCCAGCGGCTGAGGAACATGACGTAGCCGAGCCGGCTGGCGGCCCGCCCGCGGGCGGGGGCCAGGGTGCGCAACTGGGGGTGCATCTAGGACGTGAGGATGTTCACGTGCTGGATCACGGCCTCCAGATGGGCGAGGGGTTCTTCGCCGATGACGGGCGGCAGGACCAGCGCCGCCGCGGCGAGGGCGATGGCCAGGGCTCGGGTGGACATCTCAGCTCCTTCGGTTGGTGAGTAAGGGGTTCGCGGAAGGGGGTCCGGCGGGCGGCGCGGCTGGGGGCCGCGCCGCCCTTGCCACCGGCCTGGGGGAAGGTGTCAGGGAGCCAGGCAGGCGACGGCGGGAATCTCGGCCGGGATGCCGGGTGCGGTCGGGTCGACCAGAGCGGTCACGCTCGTGGCGCTCTCGGCCAGGCAGAACGAGAGTGCGACCGGGTCGACGACGGCGTGCGCCGGGGCCGCGGCGAGCAGCCCGGCGGCGGTGAAGGCGGTAACCGCCAGCAGGCGGGAGGTGGTGGACATGTGCCCTCCTTGAGCAGGTATTCGGATCACCCCGGGGTTGTTACCCACCGTAATCACAAAGTAACTCTGTGTACAAGGAACGCTCAGGGATTCTCATCTTCGCGCCGGATAAATCCCGCTTCACACCGCAAAATCCGGCCTTTGCACGAGGTTGTGGATCATGTTAACTGGAAGTGCAAAGTCTCGATCGTCGCGGTAACTGACACCTGTTCCGGGAAGGACCGGGCACAGTGGCGCTGGTCATCGATGGCGTCCGCGTACGCCGGCGTGGGGAGGTCTGGCTCGACGACATCCGCCTGGAGTCATCCGGCGGCATGACGACGCTCCTCGGGCCGATGACCGCGGGGAAGACCACGCTGATGCGGGTGGTGGCCGGGCTGCAGCCGCCGGACGCCGGGCGGGTGCTGGTCGACGGCGTGGACGTCACCGGGGTGTCCGTCCGCAAGCGGTCGGTGGCCTTCGTCTACCAGCAGTTCATCAACTACCCGTCGCTGACCGTGTACGAGAACATCGCCTCCCCGCTCCGCCTGGCCGCGGACTTCCCCAGAGGCGAGGTGGACCGGCGGGTGCGGGAGGTGGCCGGGCTGATGGGCATCGGCGACCTGCTCGGCCGCCGCCCCGGCGAGCTGTCGGGCGGCCAGCAGCAGCGCACCGCGATCGCCAGGGCGCTGGCCCGCCCGGTGGACGTGCTGCTGCTCGACGAGCCGCTCGCCAACCTGGACTTCAAGCTGCGCGAGCAGCTGCGCGCCGACCTCAAGCGGATGTTCAGGGACTCCCCCGGTGTGGTGCTGTACGCGACCGCGGACCCGAACGAGGCGCTGTCCTTCGCCGCGCCGACGGTGGTGCTGGGCGCGGGCCGGATCCGGCACCAGGGCGACCCGGCGCGCATGTACGCCGAGCCGCCGACGCTGGAGGTGGCGGCGACGCTCAGCGACCCGCCGCTGAACCTGCTGCCTGGCATCGCCCGCCACGGCCGGATCGCGTGCCTGGGCGCCTCGTTCCGGGCCCCCGGCGTGGGCGGGGACGGCCGGCGGGTGGTGGTGGCGGTCCGGCCGCACCAGGTGAGCCTCGACCGGGCCGGTCCCGGCATGCTGGAGTTCCCGGCCGAGATCAGGCTGGCGGAGGTGACGGGCAGCGCCACGTTCGTGCACCTGCTGCTGGAGGGCGGCACGCACCTGGTGGCGCACTTACCGGGCACGCACCCGTACGAGCCGGGAGAGCCGGCGGTGGCGGCGGTGGACCCGGCGCGGGTGTTCGTGTTCGGCGAGGACGGCGGGCGGCTGAGCGTCGCGCCGGACGCGGAGGTCGAGGCGCATGGCTGAGATCCGCCTGGAGGACGTGGCGCACAGCTACGACGGCGGCCGCACGTGGGCGCTGAAGCCGATGACGTGGACGTGGCGGACCGGCCGGGCCTACGCGCTGCTCGGGCCGAGCGGCTGCGGGAAGACGACGCTGCTGAACATCGTCTCCGGGCTGCTGACGCCGACGCGCGGCCGGATCTGGTTCGACGACCGCGAGGTGACCGGGATCCCGCCCGCCGGGCGGAACATCGCGCAGGTCTTCCAGTTCCCCGTCCTGTACGAGCAGATGTCGGTCTACGACAACCTGGCCTTCCCGCTGCGCAACCGCGGGTACCCGAAGCAGGAGGTGGACCGGCGGGTGCGCCGCGTGTCGGACCTGCTCGGGCTGGACGAGCACCTGCGCCGCCGGTCGCGGCGGCTGGACGCGGGCCGCCAGCAGATCGTGGCGCTGGGGCGCGGCCTGGTCCGCCCCGAGGTGGCCGCGGTGCTGCTGGACGAGCCGCTGACGGTGGTCGACCCGGCCATGAAGTGGACGCTGCGGAGCAAACTCAAGGAGATCCACCGCGACACCGGGCACACGCTGGTCTACGTCACCCACGACCAGACGGAGGCGCTGACGTTCGCCGACGAGGTGGTGGTGCTCAACGAGGGCGAGATCGTGCAGGCCGGCGAGCCGGGCGAGCTGTTCCTGGCGCCGGCGCACGAGTTCGTCGGCCACTTCATCGGCTCGCCCGGGATGAACATGCTGGACGGGGCGGTGGTCAACGGGCTGGTGTGGGTGGGCGACTCGGCGGTCGGGCGGGCGTCCGGCGACCTGCCGCCGGGGCCGGTGCGGGTGGGCGTGCGGCCGGAGTTCGTGCGGATCACCGGCGAGGAGGCGCTGCCCGGGATCGCCGCCCGGGTGACCGAGATCGACCGGATGGGCGCGTACGACCTGGTGCACGCGCGGGTGAACGGGCACACGCTGGTCGCCAGGACGGACGCGGCGGCCGTCCCGCGGCCGGGCGCGACGGAGTTCCTGCACTTCGCGGAGGGCCGCGCGTTCCTGTTCAGGGACGCGGTCCGGTGCGGGGTGGTCGAGCCGCTGCCGGGGAGGGCCGAGCCGTGACCGCTACCGCCACTCCCCCGTCCCAGCAGGCGGAGCCGCCGGCCGAGGACCGGTCCGAGAGCCGGCCGGAGACCAAGCGGCGCACCAACCGGGCCTGGCTCCTGGTGCTGCCGGTGGTGGTGTCGGTCGCGTTCACCGCGGTCATCCCGCTGATGACGGTCGTGAACTACTCGGTGCAGGACATCTTCAGCCCGAACGACCGGATCTTCGTCGGCCTGGAGTGGTTCCGGTCGGTGGCGCGCGACCCCGAGGTGCGGGCCGCGTTCGTGCGCACGCTGCTGTTCTCGGGGCAGGTGCTGCTGCTGGAGATCCCGCTGGGGGTGGCGCTGGCGGTGGTGATGCCGCGCCGCGGCCTCGGCGTGCCGGTGGCCCTGGTGCTGGTCGCGCTGCCGCTGCTGATCCCGTGGAACGTGGTGGGCACGATCTGGCAGATCTTCGCCCGTCCGGACATCGGGCTCGGCGGCTGGGCGGTCAACAACGTGCTCGGCCTCAACTACAACTACACGCTGGACGCCACCGACGCGTGGATCACCGTGCTCGTCATGGACGTGTGGCACTGGACGCCGCTGGTGGCGCTGCTGGCCTACGCCGGGCTGCGGTCGATCCCGGACCCGTACTTCCAGGCGGCGCAGATCGACGGCGCGTCGGCGTGGGCGACCTTCCGGCACATCCAGCTGCCCCGGCTGCGCGGGGTGCTGACGATCGCGATCCTGCTGCGGTTCATGGACAGCTTCATGATCTACACCGAGCCGTTCGTGGTGACCGGAGGCGGGCCGGGGAACGCGACCTCGTTCCTCAGCATCCTGCTGTCGAAGATCGCCGTGGGCCAGTTCGACCTGGGGCCGGCGGGGGCGTTCTCGCTGCTGTACTTCCTGGCCGTGCAGATCGTCTGCTACGTGTTCTTCACCGTGCTGACCAGGACCGGGAGGTGAGCACGGTGCGGCGGCTGCCCTGGGCGCGGACGGTGTTCTGGTTGTACGGGATCACGCTGCTGCTGCCGCTGCTCTGGATGTTCGGCATGTCGATCCGCCCGAACGAGGACATCCTGGGCAGCTTCCGGCTCCTTCCCGAGCGGGTGACGTTCGACAACTACGTCACGTTCTTCACCAACCCGGTGTGGTACTCCAGCTATCTCAACTCGATCGTCTACACGTCCATGAACGCGGTGATGTCGCTGATCATCGCGCTGCCGGCGGCGTACGCGTTCTCCAGGTTCAGGTTCGCCGGGGACAAGCACCTGTTCTTCTGGCTGCTGACGAACCGGATGGCGCCGCCCGCGGTGTTCCTGCTGCCGTTCTTCCAGATCTACCAGGCGGTCGGGCTGTTCGACACGCACCTGGGCGTGGCCATCGCGCACATGCTGTTCAACGTGCCGCTGGCGGTGTGGATCCTGGAGGGCTTCATGTCCGGGATCCCGCGCGAGATCGACGAGACGGCCGCCATCGACGGCTACTCGCTGCCCCGGTTCTTCGTCAGGATCTTCCTGCCGATGATCCGGTCGGCGATCGGCGTCACGCTGTTCTTCTGCTTCATGTTCAGCTGGGTCGAGCTGCTCATCGCGCGCACGATCACGTCGGTGAACGCCAAGCCGATCGCGGCCACCATGACCCGGACGGTGAGCGCGGCGGGCGTCGACTGGGGGCTGCTCGCGGCGGCCGGGGTGCTCACGATCGTGCCGGGGGCGATCGTGATCTGGTTCGTCCGCAACTACATCGCCAAGGGCTTCAGCCTGGGGAGGGTGTAGCCGATGTTGGAGTGGATGGTGTGGACCGGGCCCACCGCGGCCGTGTTCGCCGGCCTGGGCCTGCTGCTGTGCGCGATGGCGGTCTGGGCGAGGATCTCGCCGCCGGTGTCGCGGCGGGGGTTCTTGCGCATCGAGACCGATCGGGGGGACCGGCTGTACATCGGTCTGATCAGCGCGGCCGCCGTGCTCGCCGGGTGGATCGCCGTCACTGACCTGTCCATGTGGCTGGCGCTGGCGGTGGCGTTCCTGGTGGTGCTGGCGATCGGGATATGGGGCTGACGAAGGAGGCGGCGATGCCGTTCGACAGGAAGATCCCCCACAGGAGCACGATCTGCGCGGCCGTGCTCGTCCTGCTGGTTTCCGGCTGCTCCCAGGGCGGCGGCTCGGGAGGCGGCGGCGAGTTCAGGGAGGCCGACGCCAAGGCGGCCGCCCAGCGGTGGGTGTCCACCGAGTTCACCCCGAGCACGCTGTCCAAGGAGCAGCAGCTCGCCGAGATGGACTGGTTCATGAAGGCCGCCGCCCCGTACCGCGGCATGGAGATCAACGTGGTGTCGGAGACGATCACCACTCACGAGTACGAGTCGCAGCAGCTCGCCAAGGCGTTCTCCGAGATCACCGGGATCAGGCTCAAGCACGACCTGATCCAGGAGGGCGACGTGATCGAGAAGCTGCAGACGCAGATCCAGGGCGGCCAGAACATCTACGACGCCTACGTCAACGACTCCGACCTGATCGGCACCCACTCGCGCGGCGACTACGTGCTGCCGCTGTCGGACTACATCGCCGGCGAGGGCAAGGCGGTCACCTCCCCCACGCTGGACCTGGAGGACTTCATCGGGATCAGCTTCACCACCGGCCCGGACAAGAAGATCTACCAGCTCCCCGACCAGCAGTTCGCGAACCTCTACTGGTTCCGCTACGACTGGTTCACCGACCCGAAGATCAAGAAGCAGTTCAGCGACGCGTACGGCTACGAGCTGGGCGTGCCGGTCAACTGGGCCGCGTACGAGGACATCGCCGAGTTCTTCACCACCAAGGTCAACGGCGACGGCACCGTCGACGGCAAGAAGGTCTACGGCCACATGGACTACGGGCGCAAGGACCCGTCGCTGGGGTGGCGGTTCACCGACGCGTGGCTGTCGATGGCGGGCAACGGCGACCCGGGCATCCCGAACGGCCTGCCGGTGGACGACTGGGGCATCCGGGTGGAGAACTGCCGCCCGGTCGGCTCGTCCGTCACCCGCGGCGGTGACACCAACGGGCCCGCCGCCGTGTACGCGCTCACCAAGTACGTCGACTGGCTGAAGAAGTACGCCCCGCGCGAGGCGGCGGGCATGAACTTCAGCGAGTCGGGCCCGGTGCCCGCGCAGGGCAACATCGCCCAGCAGATCTTCTGGTACACGGCGTTCACCGCCGACATGACCAAGCCCGGCCTGCCGGTGGTGAACGAGGACGGCACCCCGAAGTGGCGGATGGCGCCCAGCCCGCACGGCGCGTACTGGAAGGACGGCCACAAGCTCGGCTACCAGGACGCCGGCTCGTGGACCCTGCTGAAGAGCACCCCGGCCGACCGGCGCGCGGCGGCCTGGCTGTACGCGCAGTTCGTCACCTCGAAGACGGTGTCGCTGAAGAAGTCGATCGTCGGCCTGACGTTCATCCGCGACTCCGACATCCGCAGCGACTACTTCGCGCAGAACGCCGAGAAGTACGGCGGCCTGATCGAGTTCTACCGTGGCCCGGCCCGCGTGCAGTGGACGCCGACCGGGACGAACGTGCCGGACTACCCGCGGCTGGCGCAGCTGTGGTGGCAGAACGTGGCCACCGCCGTCACGGGTGAGACCACCCCGCAGCAGTCCATGGACAACCTGGCCAAGCAGCAGGACGACATCCTGTCGCGGCTGGAGCGCCGCGGGTCCGGCGGCGCCTGCGCGCCCAAGCTGAACCAGGAGCGGGACGCCCAGTACTGGCTCGGCCAGCCAGGCGCGCCGGTGGCGAAGCTGGCGGACGAGCGCGGCAAGCCGGAGACGCTGGACTACGACGAGCTGGTCGCCCGCTGGAAGAAGGCCGACTGACGCGAACCCCGCACCCGGCCCGAGGGCTCAGCCGGCGGACACCGGCTCCTTCGCGGCCGGGTCCGGCAGGTCCAGGGTGTCGCGGAGGGTGACGGGCTTGAAGAACAGCGTGGCGATGACGCCGACCACCGCGAGCCCGGCCGAGATGAGGAAGATGTGCCCGGTCGCGTCGCCGTACGCGCTGCGGACGATCACCTGGATCGGCTCCGGCAGCGCGGCGATGTCGAGGGTGCCCGCGCCGCCGCTCGCGGAGGCCGGGATGCCCGCCTTGTCCAGCCCCTGCCTGATGTCGGCGGCGACCTGGTTGGCCAGGACGGCGCCGAGGACCGAGACGCCGATGGTGCCGCCGAGGGAGCGGAAGAAGGTGACGGCGCCGCTCGCCGCGCCCAGTTCGCGCAGCGGGACGGTGTTCTGGATGGCCAGCACCAGGTTCTGCATCGACATGCCGACGCCCACGCCGACCAGCACCATGGCCGCGCCGATGACGACGAGTGAGGTCTGGTGGTCCATCGTCGACAGCACCAGGAATCCGAGGGTGAGCACGATCGAGCCGGTCACGATGTACGGCTTGATCTTGCCGCTCCTGGACACCATGCGGCCGCTGATCGTGGAGGAGACCAGCACGCCGGCCATCATCGGGATGGTGAGCAGGCCCGCCTCGGTCGGGGTGTAGCCGCGGCCGATCTGGAAGTACTGGCCGAGGAAGACCGAGCCGCCGAACATGGCCATGCCGACCGCCAGGCTGGCCAGGATGGCCAGGGCGGGGGTGCGCCTGCGGATGACGTGCAGCGGCACCACCGGCTGGGCGGCCCTGGTCTCGACCCAGGTGGCGAGCGCCAGGATGACGGCGCCGCCGCCGGCCATGGCCGCGGTCTGCCACGACAGCCAGGCGAAGGAGTTGCCGACGAAGGTGACCCAGATGAGCAGCACGCTCACGCCGGCCGCGATGAGCGTCGCACCCAGGTAGTCGATCTTGACGTCGCCGCGGCGCACGGTGACGACGTGCAGCGTCTTCTGCAGCAGCACGAGGGAGATGGCGGTGAACGGCACGGCGATGAAGAAGCACCACCGCCAGCCGAGCCACGAGGTGTCGGCGATGAGCCCGCCGAGCAGCGGCCCGCCGACGGTCGCGACGGCCATGACGCCGCCGAGGTAGCCGTTGTAGCGGCCGCGCTCCTTGGGGCTGATCATCGCGGCGATGATCACCTGCACCAGGATCTGCAGCGCGCCCATGCCGAGCCCCTGCAGGGCGCGGAAGGCGATGAGCTGCTCGGTGTTCTGGGCGAGGCCGCAGGCCAGCGAGCTCACCATGAAGATCGTGATGGAAATCTGCAGCAGCAGTTTCTTGCTGAAGAGATCGGCGAGCCGTCCCCAGATCGGGGTGGAGGCGGTGGCGGCGAGCAGCGAGGCGGTGACGACCCAGGTGTACTGGGACTGGGTGCCCTCCAGCGCGCCGATGATCTGGGGCAGCGCGACCGACACGATCGTGCCGCTGATCATGGCCACGAACAGGACGAGCAACAGCCCGCTGAGGGCTTCCAGCACCTGCCGATGGGTCATCGGTTCAGCAGGCGCCTCTGTGGATGCGCTCACGCGCAACCTCCATCTGGATCTAGGGGGAAATAGGGGACATCATACTTCCCAATGTGAAAGTTTGCGCATTGGGCATTTATTCCCACGGGGTAGAGTGGCCACAAGATGGACACCACGACGCTCGGGCTGCGCGAGCGCAAGAAGGCCGAGACCCGTCAGGCCGTGCACGAGGCGGCGCTGCGGCTCGTCGTCGAGCATGGCTTCGACGGCGTGACCGTCGAGGCCATCGCCGACGCCGCCAACATCTCCCGCCGCACCTTCTCCAACTACTTCGCCGGCAAGGAAGACGCCCTCCTGTACGGGGAGGAGCAGCGCTTCCGCCAGCTCGTGGACCGGGTGCGGGAGCAGCCCGCCGGCCACACCGCCTGGCAGGCCCTGCGGGCCACCATCACCCAGCTGTACGAGGAGCTGGGCACCCCCGACCGCGAATGGGCGATCCGCATCCGGCTGGCCAAGAAGCACCCGGCGTTGCTGGCCCGCCAGCTCGCCAATCACGCCGCCCTGGAGCGGGAGCTGGCCCAGGCCATCTCCGACCGGGTCGCCCCGGTGCGGCCGCGGGTGATGGCGGCGGCCTTCCTCGGCGCGATGCGCCTGGCGACCTTCCAGTGGATCGAGGAGGAGGAGGCGCGCTCCCTGGTGGAGGTCGGCAACGAGATCCTGGACGAGGTGGCCAGGCCCTTCGCCTGACACAACCTCGAAATCCGATGCCCGCGAATTTGTAACTCTTTTTGCATGTTTTTTCGAACGACTCCAGACAAGTAGCTCTACAAAAGAGCAAATTTCGTGGAACGTTACCGGTTGGTAGGGTGCGGTCGGCGGGCTGTCCGGGGGAAACGCGGCATCCCGTGTGTGGTTCGTTCTACGGGGAGGCCGGATGACCGCCAGGGTGACGATCGCGGACGTGGCGCGGCACGCGCAGGTGTCCACGTCTGCGGTGTCCAAGGTGCTGCGCGGCGCCTACGGGGTCAGCCCCGCCATGCGCTCCCGGGTGCTGGCGGCCATCGACGAGCTGGGCTATCGGCCGCACGTGGCGGCCCGCGCGCTGCGCGGCCACGCCTCCACGCTCGGCGTGCTCCTGCCCGGCCTGCGCGACCCGTTCTTCCCCGACCTGATCGACGGGGTCATGGCGGAGACCGGCGACTCCGGCTACGAGGTGGTGATCAGCCAGGTCTGCGGCGGCCCGGCGGGTGAGCCGCGGGCCGTGCACGCGCTCGTCGACCAGTCGGTGGGCGGGGTGGTGCTGGTCGCCCCGCTCGGCCCGCGGGCCGAGCTGGAGGCCGTCGCCGGGGCCGTGCCCCTGGTGGTGCTCGGCCGCCACGACCGCTCACCGCATTACGACACGGTGGTCGGCGACGACGAGGTGGGCGCCGGCCTCGTGGTCGAGCACCTGGCCGCCCTGGGTCACCGCCGCATCGCGCACCTCGCGCCCCGCGACGCCGCGGAAGGCGGATCCGCCGCCCTCCGCGCGGACGCGTACGAGCGGGCCATGATCCGGCTGGGACTCGGCGCCCACGTGGACGTCGTGCGGACCTCGTACACGGAGGAAGGCGGCCACCAGGGGGTCGCCGAGCTGCTCAGCAGGCCGGAGCCGCCCACGGCGATCTTCGCGGGGGCGGATCTGGCGGCGATCGGCGCGCTGGCCGCGCTCCGCGAGTCGGGGCTCGACGTGCCGGGCGACGTCTCGGTCGCCGGCTACGACAACAGCTGGCCGGCCGGGCTGGCGCACATCGCGCTGACCAGCGTCGACCAGTCGGGCCGTACCCTGGGCCGGACGGCGGGCCGGCTGCTGCTGGAGCGGATCGGCGGCCGGACGGCGTCGGCGCGCATCTCCATCACGCCCACGCTGGTGCCACGGCGGACGACCGCCGCGGCGCCCTAGGACGCACCGTCGGCACCAGGCCAGGCTTTCCCCTTTCTGGGTCACGAAATATGGCGGTATGCGGTGCGGTGTCCGTCATCGGTTATTGTCGGTACGGCACGGGTTGGGGATGAAATGTGCATCCGCCATCCGCCGGGCATTCTGCCCGCTACCCTGCCCGGCAGTGCTGTTATACGTACCTTCAGGAGTCCAATTTTGACCGTCCACGCTGACGCTTCCAGGCAGCGCATCGAGGAACTGCTGAGCACGTCCGAAGAGCAGATCCTGCGCCGCTGGAGCACCATCGCCAAGGCCCCGATCGACGAGTTGCGGGAGCTCTACCAGGCCTTGCGCACCGCTCTGGCACAGGAGGCGAACGACCTGACCGACGTGCGCGGCCTGCTGGCCGAGCTGTCGCGCAGCCGCGCCCGCCAAGGCCACACCCCCTCCGACACCGCCAGGGCGGTCTACGGGCTCAAGGAGGCCCTGTACGAGGCCGTGGAGGCCGACGGCGGCGCCGAGGCGCTGCGTGGATTCATCTGGTTCTCCCGCCTCATCGACGATCTCGGCCTCTACACGATCGAGACCTACTCGACCGCACGCGAGAAGGTCATCATGGACCAGGCCGAGCAGCTCCTGGAGCTGTCCACGCCGGTGGTCAAGCTGTGGGAGGGCATCGTGGCGGTGCCCCTGGTCGGCACGCTCGACTCGGCCAGGACCCAGGTCGTGATGGAGAAGCTGCTGCAGATTTTGGTCGACACCGGGTCCGAGCACGCCGTCATCGACATCACCGGGGTCCCCGCCGTGGACACCCAGGTGGCCCAGCACCTGCTCAAGACCGTGGTCGCCGCGCGGCTCATGGGCGCGGAGTGCGTGATCTCCGGCATCAGCCCGCAGATCGCGTACACCATCGTCACGCTCGGCATCGAGTTCGGCGACATCGTCACCAAGGCCACCTTGGCCGACGCGCTCGCGTACGCCCTGCGACGCAGCGGCATCGAGGTCAACGAGGGTCGCACGACACGGATCGCGGTCCGCGCCGAGGAATCGTGATGGAGCGCGTTCCGATCCTCAAACTCGGCGACATCCTCATCATCTCCATCCAGCTCGACCTGGACGACCAGAGCGTGCTGGCCCTGCAGGAGGATCTCGCGGACCGGGTCGTCGCCACGGGCGCGCGGGGCGTCATCATCGACATCTCGGCAGTGGAGATCATCGACTCGTTCATCGGCCGGATGTTCGCCACCATCGCCGGCATGTGCCGGATGCTCGACGCCGAGACCGTGGTCGTCGGCATGCGGCCGGCGGTGGCCATCACCCTGGTCGAGCTCGGCCTGTCGCTGGGCGGCGTGCGCACCGCGCTCAACCTGGAGAAGGGCGTGGCCCTGCTGGACCACCTCGACAGCCGGGGCGCGCCCCGATGACCAAGAGCGCCCGGCTGGCCATCGCCGGCAACGCGGATCTCGTGATGGTGCGCCAGCAGGTGCGCGTCGTCGCGGTCGAGGCGGGCCTGTCGCTGATCGACCAGACGAAGGTCGTGACGGCGGCCAGCGAACTGGCCCGCAACGCGCTGATCCACGCCGGCGGAGGCGCGGTGGACATCGCGATCGTCGACGACGGCCGGCGGCGCGGCCTGCGGCTGAGCTTCAGCGACGACGGTCCCGGCATCCCCGACCTGGATCGGGCGCTGACCGACGGCTACACCACGGCGGGCGGCCTCGGGCTCGGGCTGGGCGGGTCCCGGCGGCTGGTCGACGAGTTCGACGTGACCTCGGCGACCGGCAAGGGCACGACGGTGACCGTGACGAAATGGGCCAGGTAGTGCACCGGGCCGGCGAGGTCCGCGACGGCGTGTGGACCCGGGCCGAGGAGCCCAGCTCCGTCGGCGCGGTGCGCAGGAGCGCCGTGGAGCTCGCCGAGGAGGCCGGGTTCGACGCCGAACGGGTCGGCCAGGTGGCCGTCGCGGTCACCGAGGCCGTCTCCAACCTGGTCAAGCACGCCGTGGAGGGGATGGCCCTGGTGCGGCCCTGCCCAGGCCTGCCCGGCGTGGTCGAGCTCATCACGCTGGACCGGGGGCCGGGCATGCCGGACGTGGCGCGGGCGATGCGCGACGGCTACTCCACCTCGGGCACGCTCGGCATCGGGCTGGGCGCGATCACCCGCATCGCGTCCTCGTACGACGTGCACTCCCTGCCCGGCAAGGGCACGCTGCTGTCCGCCCACTTCGCCGCCGAGCGGCAGATCACCCTGCCGCCGGCCACCGGCCTGGTCCGTCCCATCGGGGAGGAGACCGTCTCGGGCGACGCGTTCGCCATCTCGATCGACGGGCCGGTCACCAGCGTCCTGGTGTGCGACGGGCTGGGCCACGGCCCGGCGGCGGCGCTCGCCTCCCGGGAGGCCGTCGAGCTCTTCATGATCGCTCCCGACGACGAGCCGCTGGCCATCTTGGGACGACTGCACCGCGGGCTGAACCGCACCCGCGGCGGGGCGGTCGCCATCGCGCGGATCACCCCGGACAAGGTGACCTACGCCGGGCTGGGCAACATCGCCGGCTGGATCGCCTACGCCGACCGCCGCCAGGGCATGGTGTCGGTCCCCGGCATCACCGGCCACCAGGGGCGGCGGTTCCAGCAGTACGACTACGAACTGGACGAACACGCGACGATCGTGCTCCACTCCGACGGGCTCACCGACCGGTGGTCCCCCGCTCTCCTGCCCGGCCTGTTCTCCCGGTCCCCCGCGGTGATCGCCGCAGGAGTGCTGCGTGAGGCGGGCAGCCGCAGGGACGACGCCTGCGTCGTGATCGTGAGGCCGTGACATGACCGCACTTGAGCTGGCCAGGCTGCGCCTGAGCGACGACCGGGACGTCTTCGCGCTGCGCCGGCTCGGCCGTGCGACCGCCGAGCTGGCCGGGCTGGAGACACAGGACCAGATCCGGGTCGCCACCGCGCTCAGCGAGGTCGGCCGGGAGGTGGTCGGCAGCGCGACCGTCGCGCTCTTCACGCTGGACTCCGACGAGCTGCGCGTCACGATCGAGCACACCGGCCGGCCGGTCGGCGGGGAGAGCCTGGCCCTCGCCGGTCGCCTGGTGGACGAGGCCACCACCGCCGCCGACCGGGTCACCATCGTCAAGCGGCTGGCCGGTCGACTGCCCGCCGTGCCCCCCGGCGAGATCCGCGAGCGGCTGGCGCAACTGGCCCCGGTCAACGCGCTGGATGAGCTGCGCCAGCAGAACCACGAGCTGGCGACGACCCTCGAGGACGTGCTGCGCCTCAACACCGAGCTGCAGGAGACCAACCGGGGCGTGATGGCCCTGTACAACGAGCTGTCGGCGGAGCTCGAGGAGACCAACCGGGGCGTGGTCGCCCTCTACGCCGAGCTGGACGAGAAGTCCACGCAGCTACGCGAGGCGGCCGAGGCCAAGAACCGGTTCTGGGCCACGGTCAGCCACGAGCTGCGCACCCCCTTGAGCTCCATCATCGGCCTGGTGCGGCTGATGACCGTGGAAGGCGGCGAGCCGCTCACCGCGGAGCAGGAGCGCCAGATCAGGTTCATCGGCGACTCCGCCGAGACGCTGCTGGCCCTGGTCGGCGACCTCCTCGACCTGGCCAAGGCCGAGTCGGGCCGTCTGCAGCCCGAGCTCGGGCCGGTCGATCTGGACGAGCTGGTGCGCCGGCTGCACGCGACCATGCAGCCCACCAGCGAGGTGTCCCTGCATGCCGAGGTGGCGCCGGCCGTGGCCGAGGTCTACACCGACGAGGTCATGATCACCCGGGTGCTGCGCAACCTGCTGTCCAACGCGCTGAAGTTCACCCGGGAGGGCGAGGTGCGGCTCGACGCCCGCCTCGACGAGGAGGCCGGACAGGTGGTGATCACCGTGGCCGACACGGGGATCGGCATCGCCGAGGAGGACCTCAACCGCGTCTTCGAGGAGTTCTTCCAGGTGCCGAACGCGCTGCAGGTCAAGGCCAGGGGCACCGGGCTGGGCCTGCCGTACGCGCGCACCCTGGTGAGGGCGCTCGACGGCCAGATCGAGATGGCCAGCACGCCCGCCTCCGGCACGACCGTCACCGTGCGGCTCCCCCGCAGGCACGGGCCTCCCGAGATCGGCAGGCTGCTCATCGCCGACGACGACCAGGGCTTCCGCGAGTCGGCCCGTAGGATGCTGTATGGAGTCGCGAGCGAGGTCGACGAGGCCGCCGACGGTGTCGAGGCCTTGGAGGTGATGGCGGTGCGCAGGCCGGATGTCATCGTGCTCGACATGCTGATGCCGCGGCTCGACGGCAACGCCCTGCTGCAGCGGATGTCGGAGGACCCGGACTTGGAGGACATCGCGGTGGTGGTGGTGACGGTCGCGCCGGGCAAGGCGGCGCGCGGCCATCCCGTGCTGTCCAAGCACGGGTTGCGGCGCCAGCAGCTCCTCGACGCCGTGCGGGAGGCCGCGCGGGGGCGTCATGCCTGACCGCGGACCCGCCAACGTGCTCGTGGTCGACGACACGCCGGCCAAACGCTACGTCATGTCCAGCTGGCTGCGCCGGGCCGGTCACCAGGTGGCCGAGGCGAGCGCCGGCGAAGAGGCCCTGGGCATGATCCATACCGCCCGCCCCGATCTGGTGATCCTGGACGTGCGGCTGCCCGATCTCAGCGGCTTCGAGGTGTGCGAGCGGATCAAGGCGGATCCCGGCACCGCCTCGATCCCGGTCATCCAGGTGTCGGGCAACGCCATCAGCGTGCGCGACCGGGCCGAGGGGCTGGAGCGCGGCGCCGACGCCTACCTGTCCGAGCCGATCGCGCCGGACGAGTTCACCGCGACGGTGGAGGCGACGCTGCGCTACTCCAGGGCACGGCGGCGGGCGGAGGTGATGGCCGCCCGGCTGGCCCAGCTGGCCGAGGTCACGCTGCAGATCAACCAGTGCGAGTCGTTCGAGAGCCTGCTGGGCGTGGCGGTGCGGGGCACCGCCACGATCCTGGGCCGTCCGGCCACCGCGCTGGCGCTGCCGGCCGACCAGCGGCTGCGGCGCTATCTCGCCGGGCCCGGCGAGGACGCGGTCCTGGGAAACGTCCCGCCGGAGCTGCTGGACCGGCTGTCCGTCCTGGCCCTGGGCCGGGACACCGGCGCCGAGGTCCTCACCGTGCCCGCGGCCGACTGGGCCGCGCTGTCCGGCTCGGAGGCCGGCGGGCCCGTCATGGGCGTCATGTGCCGCACCAAGACGGGCCGGCCGCCGGTCTTCCTGGGCGTGACGGCCGATCAGGCCATGGACGGCAACGAGGTCAACCTGCTGCGCCAGCTCGGCCAGGGGCTCGCGCTCGCCGTGGACGCGCTGCGCGCCTACGCCGAGGAGCACGCGACCTCGCTCACGCTGCAGCGCAGCCTGCTGCCGACGCGGGTGCCCGTCATCCCCGGGTTGTCGGTGGGTCTGCGTTACCGGCCCGCGCGCGACAACGTGGAGGTGGGCGGCGACTTCTACGAGGTGCTGGAGGCGGGCGACCGGGTGCTGGTGGCCATCGGCGACGTGATGGGCCACTCATTGCACGCGGCCACCGTCATGGCCGAGCTGCGGCACGCGCTGCGCGCCTCGGTGATGGACCGGGTCGATCTGGCCGCGTCCATGGACCTGCTCAACAAGATCCTGCGGCGCTACCACCCGGGCATGACGGCCACGGTCTGCCTGGTGCTGCTCCACCCCCGCACCGGCGAGCTGCAGCTGGCCAACGCCGGGCACATCCCGCCGCTGCTGACCGGCCCCGGGGCGCGCTACCACGGGCTGGGCAACCTGCTGCTCGGGGTGGCGGAGGAGGAGTACAAGGTCGACCACCTGGTGCTGCCGCCCGGTGGCACGCTGATGCTGTTCACCGACGGGTTGCTCGAGGACCGCGACGTGCTGCTGGACGTCAGCCTGGAGCGGGCCAGGTCGCTGGCGGAGACGGTCGAGGACGACCTGGAGCGGTTCTGCGACCGGATGCTGGCCGCGTTCGGCACGCGCGAGGACGACGTGGCCATCGTGGTGGTGCGCCGCGAGCTCTAGGGCGGGGTTCCCCTGGCCGTGCCCGCTCAGCCGCGCGGCGCGTACATGATGACGGCCACCCCCACCAGGCAGATCACCGCGCCGGCGAGGTCCCAGCGGTCCGGCCGGAACCCGTCGACCAGCACGCCCCACAGCAGCGACCCGGCCACGAACACCCCGCCGTAGGCGGCGAGGATCCGGCCGAAGTGCGGGTCGGGCTGGAAGGCGGCGACGAACCCGTACGCGCCCAGCGCCAGCACCCCGGCGGCGATCCAGAGCAGCCCGCGTTGCTCCCGCAGCCCCTGCCACACCAGCCAGGCCCCGCCGATCTCGGCGACGGCGGCCAGCGCGAACAGGATGAGGGAGCGGACGGTCGTCATGCGGGCGACTCTATAGACCCCTGCCGCGGGGCGATCCGCCGCCTGGCCCGGGGCATCCGGCCGCGCGGGCACCGCCGGCCGTTTGAGAGCCGTCCCTCCAGGTAGTCGCATGGCCATGGACGGTGCTAGTGACGGTGCTGTGAACGGGGACATCCAGGCCGTGGTCGTCGGCGACGTGATGCTCGACTCGTGGCTGCGCGGGCCGGTCAAGCGCATCGCCCAGGAGGCGCCGGTCCCCGTGGTGAGCGTCGAGGCCACCGACCACGCGCCGGGCGGGGCGGGCAACGCCGCCGCCAACCTGGCCGCGCTCGGCGCGCGGGTGCGGCTGATCGGGACGGTCGGCGACGACGCCTGCGCGGAGCAGCTGCGTACGGCGCTCGGGCTGCTCGGCGTGGACGCCCGGCTGGTGACCGTGCCCGGCAGGCGCACCCCGCACAAGCAGCGGCTCATGGTCGGCGAGCAGCTCATCGCCCGCTACGACGAGGAGGACCGCGAGCCGATCCCGCCCGAGGCCGAGGCCCGCGTCGTCGACGCGCTCCGGGAGGCGCTGCCGGGCGCCGGCGTGGTGGTCGCCTGCGACTACGGGGCGGGCGGCTGCACGGACGCGGTGCGGCGGGCGCTGACCGGGCTGCCCCTGCTGGTCGTGGACGCGCACGAGATCACGCCGTGGCGGGCCTGCGCGCCGACGGCGGTGCTGCCGAACTACGGCGAGGTGCTGCAGCTGCTGCGCGAGGACGGCGACCCCGGCGACCGGGTCCGCTTCCTCACCGAGCGGTCCGGGCGGCTGCTGACCGAGTCGGGGGCGCGGATGGTGGTGACCACGCTGGACGGCGAGGGCACGCTGCTGCACCGGCCGGGCCGCGCGCCGTACCGGACGTACGCCGAGCCGGCGCCGGACCACATGACGGCAGGGGCGGGCGACACCTTCACGGCCGCGTTCGCGCTCTGGCTGGCCGGCGGCGCGCCCCCGGAGCAGGCGGCCCGGGCGGCGCAGGCCGCCGCCGGGGTGGTGGTGCGCCGGCCGGGCACCGCCACCTGCACCCGGCAGGAGCTGCTGCGGGCGCTGCGCCGTGAGGACGGCCCGGCCCCCGCGCCGGAGCGGCTCGCGGCCCGGCTCGACGAGCACCGGCGGCGCGGGCAGCGGATCGTGTTCACCAACGGCTGCTTCGACGTGCTGCACCGGGGGCACGTGACGTACCTGGAGCGGGCCGCGCGGCTCGGCGACGTGCTGGTGGTGGCGGTCAACAGCGACGCGAGCACGGCGCGGCTGAAGGGGCCGGGGCGGCCGATCAACTCGTGCGAGGACCGCATGTCGGTGCTGGCGGCGCTCGGCTACGTCGACTACGTGACCTCCTTCGACGAGGACACGCCGGAGCGGCTGCTGCGGATGGTCCGGCCCGACCTGTACGTCAAGGGCGGCGACTACACGCCCGACATGCTGCCGGAGGCGCCGCTGGTGCGGGCCATGGGCGGTGAGGTGCGGGTGCTGGACTACGTCTCGGACCGGTCCACGACGGCGATCATCGAGCGGGTCCGCTCGCTCCCGGACGCCGACTGACACTCTCCGTCACCACTTCGTGACATGACGCGCTATCGGGGTACAGGACTCTTCTGGGGTACGGCTCGTTCGGGGGAGCGCAGATGGCCGGAAGTCCTGTCGTGATCGGCGTCAACCGGACGCGGGACGCGTCGATCGCGCTCGCGCGCGGCCGGGACTCGGTCCACAGCCTGCAGAAGGAGCGGATGACACGCCGCGAGCACCACCGGGGCCGGCTCGGCGACCTGCCGCGCCACTACCTGCCCCGGCTCCCCCAGCTCGCCGGCCCGGTGGACCTGGTGGTGGAGTGCTACGCGTCCGACGACGAGATCGCCGACCTGGCCGCCTACCGGGCGGAGCTGCGCGAGACGCTCGGCCTGGCCGGGGACACGCCGGTCGTGCTGCTCTCCCATCATCTGAGCCACCTCTACAGCGCCTTCCCGCCGTCGCCGTTCGAGGAGGCCGCCGGGCTGGTGGTGGACGTGCAGGGCAGCCGGGTACGGGATTTCACCGAGCCGGTGGAGCTGCCCGGCGGCGCCTCGGGCGACCTGCTGGAGGTGGCGTCCTTCTACCGGTGCGCCAGGGCCGGGCAGCGGGTCGAATGCCTCGCCAAGCAGCTGTGGGACGGCGACTGGACCAGGCCGGCCGGGCTGGGCTGCTTCTCCGCGCTGCTGACGCGGATGCTCTGGCCGAGCGGCGACGGCCACGAGGGCAAGGTGGTGGACCTGGCCCCGTTCGGCGACCCGGACGCGCTCGGGCTGCCGGAGCTGGACGTGCGCGGGCACGAGGTGTTCATCCCGCCGGCCTGGCTGGACACGTTCGCGCAGGGTGCGGCGTTCCGCTACGTGATCAACGGAGCGAGCACGTTCAAGCGGTCGGCGAACCTCGCCGCGGCCGGGCAGCGGGCCTTCGAGCGGGCGCTGGACCGGCTGGCCGCCTGGCTGCGCGAGCGGACCGGGCTGGCGGACCTGGTGTACGCGGGTGACGCGGCGCTGAACCTCGCGGCCAACGGCAGGCTGGTCCGCGAGTCGGGGTTCCGCGAGGTGTTCATCCCGCCGGGCCCGCACGACGGCGGCACCGCGATCGGCTGCGCCCTGTACGGGATGATCGAGTGCCTGGGCGCCGGCAGCGGCTTCCGGTGGGCCGACGACTTCCTCGGGCCGGACCCCTGCCCGGCCGAGATCGACGCCGCGGTGCGGGCGCTGCCGGACGACCTGACGGCCGAACGGCCCGCCGACCTCGTGGGCGCGATCGTCGAGCTGCTGGCCGACGGCCGGACGGTGGGCCTGCACCAGGGGCGCGCCGAGTCGGGACCGCGCCCGCTGGGCCACCGGAGCGTCCTGGCCGACCCCCGGGTGCCCGCGATGCGCGACTACGTCAACGTGGAGATCACCGGCCGCGAGTGGTTCAGGCCGCTCGCGGCGCTGGTGCCGGCCGGGCACGCGGACCAGGTCTTCGACCTGACCCGTCCGTCGCCGTTCGCGCAGCATACAGTCGCGGTGCGGGCCGGGCGCCGCGACGCGCTGCCCGGCGTCACGCACGTGGACGGCACCGCGCGACCGCGCACGGTGGAGCCGGGCGGCGCGCCGTTCCTGCACGACCTGCTGGCCCGCTGGCACGCGCTGACCGGCTGCCCGGTGCTGGTCAACGCCGCGCTGAGCGGGCCCGGCGAGCCGCTGACCGAGACGCCCGAGCACTCGATCGGCACGCTGCGCAAGACCGGGCTGCACGCGCTGGCCATGCCGCCCTACCTCATCCGCAAGCGCGACGAGCCGCCGTTGCCCGGCGAGGACTGGCAGCCGCCGGCGTGTCCCGCGTAGCGACCCGCGGGTGAACGCGCGAGGGCCCGCACCCCCGGTGGGGATGCGGGCCCTCGGCCGTCACGTCAGGCGGGGACGATGTTCTCCGCCTGCGGGCCCTTCTGGCCCTGGGTGATGTCGAAGCTCACCTTCTGGCCTTCCCGCAGCTCGCGGTAGCCCTGGGCGGCGATGTTGGAGTAGTGGGCGAAGACGTCGGCGCCGCCGCCGTCCTGCTCGATGAAGCCGAAGCCCTTTTCCGCGTTGAACCACTTCACGGTGCCAGTAGCCATGTCATTCTCCTTTGATGAGTACAGAGCCGGAGTACCGGACCCATCCGGAAATGACCGGTAAAACAAAATGCGCCGGACGGTTACATACCGTCAGGCGCACACGAAGTCATGGGTACCAGAACTGCAACACATTCACTGTAGCACGGCGGCGGTGGTGCGGGAGGCGCGACAGCCGCATGCGCGAATTCTGGTGAATCTTTCGCATTTGCCGGGCGTCGTTCACGGGGTCTTGTCTCGATCGCGCAGCTATTGTGGCCCGCATGTTACGGGGACTTGATCCTGACTACCCGTCGCTGGGCCGGCGCCTGGAGGCCGCTCGTGACCGCGCGTTCGTCGGGCGCGAGGAGGAGCAGGCGCTGTTCCGGTCCGCTCTCGGCACGGACCGCTCCTTCATGGTCCTGTTCGTGCACGGCTCCGGCGGCATCGGCAAGTCGGCGCTGCTGCGCAGGTTCGCCGCCGAGGCGGCCGCGGCCGGCCGGCCGGTGGTGACGGTGGACGGCCGCACGGTGGACCCGTCGCCCGGAGGTTTCGAGGCCGAGGCCGGGCAGGTGCTCACCGCGGAGCGCGCGGTGCTCCTGATCGACACCTTCGAACGCTGCCAGGGCCTGGAAGGCTGGCTGCGCGAGCGCTTCCTGCCGCGGGTGCCGGCCGGATCCCTCGTGGTGATCGCCGGGCGCAACCCGCCCGACCTGCGCTGGCAGGCCGACCCCGGCTGGGCCGAGGTGCTGCGGGTGATCCGGCTGCGCACGCTCGCGCCGCAGGAGGCGATGGCGCTGATCGACGCCCGGGGGGTGACGGCGGAGCTGCGCGAGCCGCTGCTGGCCTTCGCCGGCGGTCACCCGCTGGCGCTCTGCCTGGGCGCGGCCGTCGCCGCCAAGGACGACCGGGCCTCGGCCCGCTGGACCCTGGACAAGGACATCCCGGAGGAGCTCGCCGCGACGCTGCTGGACCAGCTCGTCGGCGAGGTGCCCTCGGCCGCCCACCGCCACGCGCTGGAGGTGTGCGCGCACGCCCACGCCACCACCGAGGAACTGCTGCGCGCGGTGCTGCCCGACCATCCGCGGCCGCTGTTCGGCTGGCTGCGCCGGCTGCCGTTCATCGAGTCGGGCCGGCACGGGGTGTTCCCGCACGACGTGGTGCGCGACGCGCTGGAGGCGGACCTGCGCTGGCGCGACCCCGAGGGGTACGCGGACATGCACCACCGCATCCATGCCCACCTGGCCGCGCAGGTGCGCGCCGCGGCCGGCCCGGACGCGCTGACGGCCATGGGCGCGCTGTTCTTCCTGCACCGCCACGACGGGGTGACGTCGAAGTTCCAGAACTGGCGCGGCGACGGCGAGGTGTACGAGGAGGCGTTCAACCCCGAGGACCGCGCCGAGGTGCTCCGCATGGCGGCCGAGGCCGAGGGCGAGGAGTCGGCCTCCGACGCGTCGTACTGGATCGACCGGCAGCCGGAGGGTTTCTGGGTGCACCGGCGCACCGAGACGGGCGAGCCGGTCGCGCTCATGTCCTGGGTGCGGGTGACCGGCCCGGCCGAGCCGGAGGCGAGCTGCCCGCTGCTCGCGGCGGCCTGGCGGCACGTGACGGAGACCGCGCCGCCGCGTCCCGGCGAGCACATCGCGATGGCCCGCGCCTGGGTGCTGCCCCGCTTCCACGGCCGGTCGCCGGTGATGGACCTGGTGCAGTGGCGCGCGGTCGGCGAGTGCCTGCGCTCCGACCGGCTGGCCTGGACGTTCCTCGTCATGCGCGACCCGGACTCGTGGCGGCGCTACCTGCGCCACTACGACATGCACGACCTGGGTGCCCGCATCCCGATGGGCGGCGACACGTTCGGCCTGTTCGCGCACGACTGGCGGACGATCACGCCGGAGGCCTGGCTGGAGCGGCTGAGCATGCGCGGCCTGGGCCTGCGCCCGCCCGCCGCCCAGCAGGGCAGGGCGCTGACGGTGCTGGCGCGTTCGGACTTCGACACGGCGGTACGGGACGCGCTGCGGAACGTGTCGCGGCCGGACGCGCTGGCGGGCAATCCGCTGGCCCGCTGCCGCCTGGTCGCCGTGCATCCCGCGGGAGACCCCGCGCAGGCCGTGCGCGACCTGCTGGAGCAGGCGGTCGAGCAGGTGCGGCAGGACCCGCGCGCGGACCGCTTCCACCGGGCTCTCACCACCACCTACTACGGCCGCGTCCCCACCCAGGAGGCCGCGGCCGAGAGGCTGGGGCTGCCGTTCAGTACGTACCGGCGGCACCTGGCGGCGGGACTGGAACGGGTCGCGGAGATCCTGTGGCACCAGGAGGTGTTCGGGGCCCGGCCAGACGCCTGATCAGCGGTGCGGCCGGCCGCTCGACCCAGCGGTGCACGGCGTACGCGGCCAGGCACATGACCGCGACCAGCACCGCCAGCAGCACCCATCGGTTCACCGTGCCCCCGCTCCGCTCGACGACGATGAACCCGATGTGCGCGTGCAGCAGGTAGAGCGGGTAGGTGAGCGCGCCGGCCGTCACCAGCCAGGGCCTGGCGAGCGGCCCCAGCGCGCGCAGCGCCACCAGCGTCATGATCAGGAACGCCGCGGCGATCACGGCCGCGATCACCCACGGGTCGTACTCCACGCCGTACCGCCGCCCCACGGCCTCGGCGTAGCCCACGCCCCGGTAGACGGCGTTGGCCAGGCAGAGCGGCACGATCAGCAGCGTCTGCCAGGTGACCCCGAACCGGTACGCCAGGAACAACGCCATCCCGGCGATGAAGTAGTGGGCGAACTCCGACTGCACGACCAGGTCGGCGACCCCCGGCAGGACCCCGAGTTGAACCAGGGCGGTCATGGCCAGCCACCCCCATAGCAGAGCCATGACCCGGCCCCTGGTCATCCCCACCCAGGCGAAGACCAGGATGAGGAAGTAGAAGCGCATCTCGGCCCAGAGCGTCCAGTAGACGACGTCCACGTTCGGCACGTCGGCCACCGACTGGAACATGGTCAGGTTGGCCAGCACCTGGACCGGCGAGATGTCGTACATGCCGCGGCCGAGCGTCACCGTCACCAGCGCCGTCACGGCCAGGCCCAGCCAGTAGGCGGGGTAGAGCCGGGCCAGCCGGGAGACGGCGAACGCGCGCGGGCCCTTGCCCCAGGCGCTCATCAGCACCACGAAGCCGCTGATGAGGAAGAACAGGTCCACGCCCAGGTAGCCGTACTGGGTCAGCCCGGAGATCTCGGCATAGGTGACGGACGTCGTGCCGCCGACCGGCCCCGAGAACGTGTAGTGGTACAGCACCACGCACAGGGCCGCCGCCAGCCGCAGCCCGTCCAGCTCGTACAGCCGCTCCACCTTCCGGCGCCGGCTCTCATACGCGTTTCCCCCGCTGTTCACCCCGCGAGGATGCGCCGGGGCATTACTCACTTAACAGGTCTTTTTACGCTCAATGACTGCTCATCACTGTCCGTTTCCGGCCGGCGCGGTGTCAGGGCGGGTGAACTGCCATGGGGGCTGGAGCCGTACCCCTCGTTGGAACGGTGTCACCGGACGAGGAGGCGGGCAGGTGCGTCAGCGGATCGCCGGAGTGGCCGTCGCGGTGCTGGGACTGTGGGCGGCCGGCTCGCACGGGGCCCTGGAGGCGCCCGTCAGCCGGGCGGCCGCCTGCGGAGAGGAGGGGGCCGCGAAGGCGCCCGCGTGCGCCGCCGCGGTGGCGGCGAGCGACGGCGAGCTGCCGGAGGCGTGGGACAACCTGCGGGTGCCGGACGTCGGCGGGCGGGACCGCGAGGTGATCCCCGACGGCGAGCTGTGCAGCGCCGGGCTCGACGCCTACCGCGGGCTGGACCTGCCGCGCGCCGACTGGCCCGCCACGACGCTCACCCCGGGCGACGGCTTCACCTTCAGGTACCGGGGCACGATCCCCCATCAGGGCAGCTTCCACCTGTACGTGACGGCCGACGGCTACGACCCGGCCCGGCCGCTCGGCTGGGACGACCTGGAGCCGCGCCCGTTCATGGAGGCGACCGACCCGCCGATGAAGGACGGCTCGTACGTGATGGACGGCAGCCTTCCCGAGGCCAAGAGCGGACGCCATCTCATCTACACGATCTGGCGCAACAGCGACACTCCCGACACGTACTACTCGTGCTCGGACGTGGTGTTCACCGTCGCCGCGCGGCCACGGGCGGCGGAGCCGGAGGGCGGCCGGCTGCCCTGGCTGGCGGGCGGCGGCCTGCTCGCGCTCGCGGCCGGCCTGGCCGTCATGGCCCGCCGCCACGACCGCCGCCGCTGACCCTCCCCTCAGGCGGGCCGGGGCTGGGGGGATGCCGTCGGGCCGCGCACGATGGGCTTGCCGTCCTCCCAGTCGACCCGGTCCAGCCAGAGCCGCCGCCCCGGCTCCACGCTGCCGATCGCGTCCGGCGGCCAGGCGTGGTAGAGCAGCCAGGTCTGCCCGGAGGGCGTGGTCACCAGGTAGCTGTGTCCGGGTCCGGCGGCCCCCTCGCCGCTGGTCAGGATCGGGTTCTCGGGGGCGTCCTGGCAGGGGCCGAGCGGGGTGTCGCAGGTGGCGTAGCCGACCGCGTACTCGGCGGCGTCGAACGCGTTGGCTGAGTAGAACAGGTAGTAGCGGCCGTCGTGGCGGACGAGCTGCGGCGCCTCGACGACCTTGCCGTGCCAGGCGGCGGTGTTCGACAGCAGCCGCGCCCGGTCCCCTTCGAGCCCGAGCCCGTCGGGGGTGAGCCGCTGGCCGTAGAGCCAGGTGGTCAGGCCGATCGCGTTGCCGTCGTTCTTCCAGTACAGGTACAGGCGGCCGTCGGCGTCGCGGAACGGGCTGGCGTCGATGGAGCCGCCCTCGTCGGCCTGGCAGATCAGCGGCGCGTCGGAGCGGTCGGTGTACGGCCCCTCCGGGCGGGCGGCGGTGGCGACCCCGACGCACTGGCGGCCGGTCGCGGTGGAGCGGGCCGTGTAGTACAGCGCAAACCGGTCGCCGGTCACCTGGATGACCTCCGGCGCCCAGGTGAAACCGGGCTCGGCCCAGGACCCGAGCTCCGGCAGCACGTCGCCGCGCGGTGTCCAGGTGACCAGGTCGGGCGAGGTGAGCAGGGGCACGTTCGCGCCGCCGCCGTTGGTCCCGTACGCGTACCAGGTCGCGCCCACGCGGAGGGCGCCGGGGTCGGGGAAGTTCGCGTCGTGCACCGGGTTGGTGAAGGTCATGCTCTCTCCCGAGGGGGTTCCGGTCGAGCAGGCGGCCAGCAGGCACAGGAACACGCTTGCCAGGAGGTGGCGTGTCATGCGCGCCGGGCCAATCTGACCAGGTTCCACGAGGCCGGGGGAAGGACCAGGGTGAGCGTGCCGCCGTCGGCCTTGACGTCGTCCAGCGGCCGGTCCCGCACCTCCTCGGCCGGGCCGCTCAGCCGGTGCGGGTCCTCCTCGGCGAGGGTGCGGGCCTCGGTCACGTGGTATGCGCCCGCGTCCCGCACGTCGCGCACGTCGGCGGTCACCTCCAGCGGCCGGTCCGGCGACCGGTTGACGGCGAACAGCGTCACCCCGTCCTCGTCCAGCGTCGCCACGGCCGACAGCTGCGCCACCTCACCGTGCCGCGCGGTGTCCAGCGTCGGCGAGGACGGCTCCACCCGCAGCACCTCGCCGCGCGCGTGGCGGGCGGTCAGGGCGAACGGGTGGAAGATGCTCTGCCGCCAGGCGGGGCCGCCGGGTTCGGTGCGGATGGGCGCGATGATGTTGGCGAGCTGCGCCTGGCAGGCGACCGCCACTCGGTCGGTGTGGCGCAGCAGCGTGATGAGGAGGTCGCCGACGACGACGGCGTCGGCGGCCGTGTAGGTGTCCTCGATGAGACGCGGCGCCTCCTCGAACGGCGCCCGCTCGCGGCCGTGGTAGTCGGCCTGGTTCCACACGTTCCACTCGTCGAAGGACAGGTCGATCCGCTTGCGGGTGCGCCGCCTGGCCGCCACGTGGTCGGCGGTGGCCACGACCGAGGAGATGAACCGGTCCATGTCCACGGCGCTGGCCAGGAAGCCGGGCAGGTCGCCGTCCTCCTCGTAGTACGCGTGCAGCGACAGGTGGTCGACGGCGTCGTAGGCGTGCTCCAGCACGGTCGCCTCCCACGCCCCGAACGTCGGCATCCGGCTGTTGGAGCTGCCGCACAGCACCAGCCGCACGTCCGGGTCGACCAGCCGCATGGCCCGCGCCGTCTCCACGGCCAGCCGGCCGTACTCGTCGGCGGTCTTGTGGCCGACCTGCCACGGCCCGTCCATCTCGTTGCCCAGGCACCACAGCCGGATCCCGTACGGGTCCCGCGCGCCGTGCGCGACCCGCAGGTCGGACAGGCGGGTCCCGCCGGGATGGTTGGCGTACTCCAGCAGGTCGCACGCCTCCTGGATGCCGCGGGTGCCGAGGTTGACCGCGAGCATCGGCTCCACCCCGGCGGCCCGCGTCCAGCGCATGAACTCGTCCAGGCCGAACCGGTTCGTCTCGATCTGCCGCCAGGCCAGGTCCAGCCGGGTGGGCCGGTCGGCGACCGGGCCGACGCCGTCCTCCCAGCGGTAGCCGGAGACGAAGTTGCCGCCGGGGTACCGTACGACGCTCACCCCCAGCTCGCGGGTCAGCTCCAGCACGTCGGCGCGGAAGCCGTGCGCGTCGGCGGACGGGTGGCCCGGCTCGAAGATCCCGGTGTAGACGCAGCGCCCCATGTGCTCGACGAACGAGCCGAACAGGCGCCTGCCGACCGGGCCGATGGTGAAGTCGCGGTCCAGGGTCAGCCGTGCGGTCTCCACGAAACAGCTCCTTGCGGGTAGACGGGTCAGCCCTTGAGGCCCGACCGGGACACGCCCTCGATGACGTAGCGCTGGGCGATGACGAAGAGGACCAGGACGGGGACGCTGGCCAGCACCGCGCCCGCCATGATCACCGGGTAGTCGATGGTGTAGGCGCCCTGGAGGATGGACAGCCCCGGGGGCAGCGTGAACTGGTCGGGGCTGAACAGCACGTAGATGGGCCAGATGAACTCGTTCCAGTTGCTCAGGAAGGTGAGCACGGCCAGCGTGGCCAGCGCGGGCCGGGCCAGCGGCAGCACGATCCGCAGAAAGATCTGCAGGTGGTTGGCGCCCTCCATGGCGGCCGCCTCCTCCAGCTCGTGCGGCAGCGACAGGAAGAACTGGCGCAGGAAGAACACCCCGAACGCGCTGGCCGCGCCGGGCACGATCAGCGCCAGCGGGCTGTCGAGCCAGCCGAGCCGGTCGACGATGAGGAAGTTCGGGATGAGCAGCGTGAAGCTCGGCACCAGCAGCGTGCCCACGATGATCCCGAACAGCAGGCCGCGGCCGCGGAACTCCAGCCGGGCCAGGGCGTAGGCGGCGGTGGCGGCCACGACGAGCACGAGCAGCGTCTGGCCGGTGGCGGCGACCATGCTGTTGAGGAACCAGCGCAGCACCGGCGTCTCGCTGGTGCCCTCGGCGAGCGTCCGGTAGGCGCCGGTGGTCCACTCCTCGGGCACGAACGTGGGCGGGATCCTGGTCGCCTCGACGTTGGTCTTGAGCGAGGTGAGCAGCATCCACAGCAGCGGCATGATCACCACGGCGGCGAAGCCGGTGAGCATGAGGTACCAGGCGGAGGCCTTCAGCGTCTTCATGACCTGCTCCTGAAGATCCGGAAGTTGATCACGCTGACCACGATCAGGATGAACGTGAGCACGTAGCTCATGGCGGCGGCGCTGCCCATCCGGTAGTCGACGAGCCCCTCCTGGGCGATGTACATGATCGCGGTACGGGTCTCGACGCCGGGCGCGCCCTGGGTGACCAGCAGCGCCTGGCCGAACATGTTGGCCGAGGCCAGGATCGTGGTGGTGGTGACGAAGACCGCCACCGGCCGCAGCCCGGGCAGGGTGACGTGGACGAACCGGTGCCAGGCGCCGGCCCCGTCCACGGACGCGGCGTCGTACAGCTCGCGCGGGATGTCCTGCAGACCGGCGAGGTAGATGACGGCGTTGAAGCCGAGCGTCCACCACACGGTGATGCCGATCAGCGACACCCACGCCCACGGCAGGTCGGTCGTCCACGGGATGTCGAGGCCGAACAGATGGTTGACGAAGCCCAGGTTCGGGTCGAGCAGGATGCGCCACATGACGCTGATGACCGCCACGCCGAGCACGAACGGCAGGAAGAACACCGCGCGGAAGAACGTGCGGCCGGGGAAGCGCCGGTTCAGGATGATCGCCACCCCGAGCGGCAGCACCACCAGCGGCGGCACGCTGCCCACGGTGAAGATCCCGGTGGCCTTCATCGACGTCCAGAAGTTGTCGTGCACCGGCGAGGCCGGGTCGAACAGGGCGGCGTAGTTGTCCAGCCCGACGAACGGCTTGCCGGGCAGCAGGTAGTCCCACTCGTGCAGGCTGATGTACAGCCCGTACACCGCCGGCACGGCCACGAACATGCCGAACAGCAGCAGGTACGGGATCAGGAAGAACAGCGGCGTGAGCGGCCCGCGCCTGCGCATGGCGGCCGGGGGCGCGCCGCCCCCGACCGGCGCCGGCCGCCGGGTGCGTACGTCGACCACAGGTCAGCCGCCGTACTTCTTGCGGTTCTGCTCCAGGATCTTGTCGGCCTTGGACACGGCGTCCGACAAGGCCGCCGCCGGCTCCTTCTTGAGCAGGATCGCGCTGCTGACGGCGGCGTCGATGAGCGGGCTGACGTCGGCCACGCCCGCGACCGGCGGCGGGAAGAACAGGTGGTCGATCTGGGAGCCGATGACCGCCTGCTCCTTGAGCGCCGCGAACTCGGCGCTCTCCCTGATCGACTTGCGGGCCGGGACCTGGCCGCCCTTGGCCCACTCCAGGGAGTGCCGGCTGATCCAGTTGATGAACACCTTGGCGGCGGTGAGCTTGTTCTCGTCCGGGCGGCGCTGCTTGAACACCACGAACTGGTGCGAGCCCGCCCACGCCGCCGGCTGGGAGCCGATCTGCGGCAGCGGCGCGACGCCCCACTTGAGGTCCTTGACCTCGTTGAGGGTGTTGATGGTCCAGATGCCGTTCCAGTTGAAGGCGGCCTTGCCGTTCTTCAGCGCGATGACGTCGGCGTCCTGGCCCACGTTCTTCGGGCTGTAGCCCTTCTTCACCAGATCGACCAGCCAGGTCAGGGCCTGGACGCCGGCGTCGTCGCCGAACGTCGCCGTGGCCGCGTCCTCGGTGAACAGCGTGCCGCCGTGCTGGTAGAGCAGGCTGGTGAACTGGAAGGTGCCGGTGAACGGGAACGGGGTCGCCCAGTGGCCCTGCACCCCGGCCTTCTTCAGCTCCTCCAGCGCCGCCAGGTAGTCGTCGGCGGTCTGCGGGGGTTTGTCGGGGTCAAGCCCGGCCTGCTCCATGACGGTCTTGTTGTAGAACATGCCGAGCGGGTGCACGTCCAGCGGGATCGCGTACCGGCCGCCCTTGTACGTGCCGGCCTGCCAGACCGGCGGGGAGAAGTCGGCCTCGTCGAGCTGTAAGGAGGCGGCCAGGTCGTCCAGCGGCAGCACGATCTGCCGGGCGGCGTTGGTCGCCACGCTGTCGACGTGCATGATGCCCAGGTCGGGGCCCTGCCCGGCGGTGACCGCCGCAGGCACCTTCGCGTAGTAGTCCACCCACTGGTAGACGTTCATCGTCACCTTGATGGCGGGGTGCTCGCCGTTGAACTGTTCGACGAGCTTCTTCATGTACGGGCCGTCGCCGCCGGTGAAGCCGTTCCAGAAGGACAGGGTCACGTTGGGGCCCGTGTACGTGGTGGGAGCGGCGGAGGCGGGGCCGGACCGCCGGGCGGCCGGGCCCGCGGGACCGCCGCCTCCGCCGCAGGCCGCGAGGAGCAGGGCGCCGCCGGCGCCGGCGCCGAGGCCCAGCAGGCCCCGGCGGGTGAGGGTGTGGGTGGGCGTTCCGGTCATCACGATCACTTCCCAGCGGTGGTGAGATGATCGCATTTCTACATCGATGCATCCAACGTTGTAAACAGCAGGAAACCGAAGTGTTACATCGTTGGAAAACGGCTATAGTGCCTCTGTGCAGCCACGACTGAAGGACGTCGCCGAGCTCGCCGGAGTGTCGATCAAGACGGTTTCCAACGTCGTCAACGGCTACCCGTTCGTCAAGCCGGAGACCCGCGAGCGGGTCGAGCGGGCCATCTCCGAGCTCAACTACCGGCCCAACCTGACCGCACGCAACCTGCGCCAGGGCCGCTCGGGCGTGATCGCCCTGGCGGTGCCGGACCTCGACATCCCCTACTTCGCCGAGCTCGCCGGCCACGTCATCACCGCCGCCGACCGGCACGGCTGGACCGTGCTCATCGACCAGACGCAGGGCGACCGGGGCAAGGAACGCCTGGTCGTTTCCGGCATCCGGGCGCACCTCATCGACGGGCTGCTGTTCAGCCCGCTCGCCCTCACCGCCGGCGACCTCGCCGGACGCGCCGACCACACGCCGATGGTGCTGCTCGGCGAGCGCATCGGCCGGCGCACCCCGTACGACCACGTGGGCATCGACAACGTGGCCGCGGCCACCGAGGCCGCCGCGCACCTGGCCGGGCTGGGGCGGCGGCGCATCGCGGCGATCGGCGCGCGCCGGGCCGCCTCAGGGGCGACGGCGCGGCTGCGGCTACGCGGCTACCGGCGGGCGCTGGCGGACGCCGGGCTCCCCGAGGACCCGGCGCTGGTCGTGCCCGTGAACGCCTTCCACCGCGCCGACGGGGCGCGGGCCATGGCGGAGCTGCTCGACTCGGGGGCCGCGCCGGATGCCGTCTTCTGCTTCAACGACACCCTCGCCCTGGGCGCGCTGCGCACGCTGCTGTCACGTGGCGTGCGGGTGCCGGACGACATCGCGCTGTTCGGCTTCGACGACATCGAGGACGGGCGGTTCTCCACCCCGTCGCTGTCGACCATCGCGCCCGACCGCGCGGGCATCGCCCAGACTGCCGTCGACCTGCTCGCCGCCCTCCTGTCAGGGCCGGACCCGGAGCACCGGCCCACGGACGTGTGCGCCGCGCACCGCCTGATCGCCCGGGAGAGCACGCTCGGGGTTCAGGCCCCCAGCGCGGCCGGGTCCTCCAGCACCGAGCGCACCGTCGCCAGCGCCGCCCCCAGCAGCGGCCCCCGCCTGCCCAGCTCCGACACGGTCAGCGCCGCCGGGTCCCACGCCCGCACGGTCACCCGCGCGGCCAGTTCCCGGCGCGTCGGCGGCACCAGCCACTCCCCCAGCTCGGCGTAGGCCCCGCCGAGCACCACGGCGGCCGGGTCGAGCAGGTTCACCGCCCCGGCCAGCGCCGTTCCCAGCGCCTCCCCGGCCTTCTCCAGCGCCCGCACCACCCGCACGTCACCTTCCCGCGCCCGCGCCGCCAGCAACCCGATCCCGTCCCCCTCCCTCACGCGGGGGGAACCGGTGTCACCCGGCCGGGAGGGAGGCAGGCCGGCGGCGCGGAGGACGGCGGCCTTGGCGGCGTACTGCTCCAGACACCCCCGGGCGCCGCAGGAGCAGGAAGGCCCGTCCGGGTGGACCGGCATGTGGCCCAGTTCGCCCGCCAGCCCGCGCGCCCCCGTGAACAGGCGACCGCCCACCACCAGGGCCGCGCCGATGCCGCTCTCCGCCGAGACGTGGATGAAGTCGGCGGCCACCGGGTGCGCCCACAGCTCGGCCAGCGCCCCCAGGTTGGCCTCGTTCTCCACTCTCGGCGGCAGCGGCCCGGCCCACAGGTCCGCCACCGGCACATGGTGCCAGCCGAGGTTCGGGGCGCTCTCCACGGTGCCGGAGGACTCGGCGACGAGGCCGGGCACGGCCATCACCGCCGCCACAGGGCGCAGCCCGAGCCCGGCCGCGGTCTCGGTCGCCTCGTCGGCGAGGGCGGCGAGCCGGGCGAGCACCTCGGCCGGGGGCAGCGCCGCGTTCGGGCTGTCCACCACGGTCCAGGCGCGGACCTGGCCGCGCAGGTCGGTCACGCACACGCCCAGGTGCCCGACACCGACCTCCAGGCCGAGCCCGGCAGGGCCGCGGTCGCTCACCATGAGCGCGCTGCCCGGCCGCCCGACCCGCCCGTTGGCGGCCGGGCCCAGCTCGGTCAGCAGCCCGGCGGCGAGCAACGCGTCGACCAGGCTCGACACGGCCGGCCTGGTCAGCCCGGTGTGCCCGGCGACCGCCGCCCTGGACACCGGGCCGTGCCCGGCGACGGTGCCCATGACCAGGGCCAGGTTGTGCTGCCGCATGCTCTGCTGTGACGCCGGCCGCGCCCCGCCCGCGGATCCGTTCCTCATGACCCGTTCCTCACCCACGGCCTCCCCCGTGCCGGTCCGTCCGCCACGACCTTCCGTACCGGCTCCCGCCGCCGCGAGGGCCGCCCTCCGGCCACGCGCGTACGAAGCCCGCGCACGCGACGATCCCCGTCACGGACGAACCAGGGCACGGCCCCCGATAAGCCACCGGCGAACCCGGCCGCGGGAAGCGACGGTACGGGGTCGCGCCGACCGCCAGGAGCTGGGGAGGCGGGAAACGGCCGCACGAGGCGGCGCCGTCCCGCGAACCCCGGGAAGACGGGAAACGGCGGACCGTGGCCGCGCCACCCCGAACTCCGGGAAGACGGGAAACGGCCGCACGGGGCCCCGCCCCGCACGCGCAGGAGAGGTGGAGGGGCCGGGGCGTGACGGGGACGGATGTCACGCATACGATCCCCTCCATCCAGAGCCGCTCAAAACCGGTCAGAGCCGGGTGAACAGCTGTCCGGCTCGGGGCAGCGTACCGGCGATCCGCTCCACCGCCGCCACGTCCTTCGGCACCGGCTCCAGCAGCTCGCCGCGAGCGGTGCCCCAGCGGCGGGCGACGGCGTCCGGGGCCTCGCCCGTGAGGAGGGCCGCCGCCTGGGCGGCGGCGCCGAGGGCGACGAGCTCGCTCGCGGCGGGCACCAGCACCGGGCGGCCGGACAGGCGCAGGATCGTCCGGCGCCAGGCGGTGCCCCGGGCCCCGCCGCCGATGAGCAGCAGCGGCGTCGACGGGTCGGGCCGCTCGCCGCCGGCCCGCAGCACGTCGTCGAGCGCGGCCAGCAGGGCGGCGGCGGCGCCGTCGTAGGCGGCCTGCAGCACCTGCCCTGGGGTGGTGTCGTGGCGCAGCCCGTACACGAGCCCGGCGGCGTGCGGCAGGTTGGGGGTGCGCTCGCCGTCGAGGAACGGCAGCACGACGGCGGCGCCGCCGGGCTCGACCGCCTCCCGGTCACGGCCGAGCAGTTCGGCGAACTTGTCGACGGCCTGGGTGCAGTTGAGCGTGCAGGCGAGGGGCAGCCAGTTGTCGAGCGCGTCGGCGAACCCGGCGACGATGCCGCTCGGGTCCTCGGGGTGCTGCCGGGTGACGGCGTAGACGGTGCCGGAGGTGCCGAGGCTGAGCACGGGGGTGCCGGGTTCGAGGCCGAGGCCGAGCGCGGCGGCCATGTTGTCGCCGGTGCCGGAGGCGACCAGGGCGCCTTCGGCCAGCGGCCCGCCCGATCGTACGGTGCCGGCCTGCCCGGAGACGACCCGGGGCAGCAGGGCGGGGTCGAGCCCGATGTCGCGCAGCAGGTCCGTGTCGTACCCCTGGGGCGTCCACCAGCCGGTGCCTGAGGCGTCGCCGCGGTCGGTGACGCCCTCGCCGGTGAGGCGCTCGGTGAGGTAGTCGTGCGGCAGCCGGACGGCCGCCACCCGCGCGGCGTGGTGCGGCTCGTTCTCGCGCAGCCACAGCCACTTGGCGATGGTGAACGCCGCCGTCGGCACGCTGCCGGTGCGCCGGGCGAGGGTCTCGGCGCCGTACTTGTCGGCCAGCGCGGCGGCCTGCCCGGCGGAGCGGACGTCGTTCCAGAGCAGGGCGGGACGGATGGGCGCGCCGGTCTCGTCGAGCGTGACGAGGCCGTGCTGCTGGCCGCCGACGGAGACCGCGCCGGCCCGGTCGGCCCAGCCGGTCTGCCCGACGGCCGCGCACAGGGCGCGCCACCACTGCTCGGGGTCGCTCTCGCGGCCCGCGCCCGAGGTGACGGAGTGCGGGGCGCGGCCCTCCCCCACGACGGCCCCGCTGTCCACGTCCACGGCCACGGCCTTGGCAGACTGGGTGGAGCTGTCGATCCCGATCACGACACGCTGTGCCGACATGGTGCCTCCCGGTTGTGGGCTTCCCTAGCGCGCTCTCGCATATTAATTTGTTTTTTGCCCTTACGAATAGGAGTCCGATGACTGACAGCCTCGCTCCCCGCCCGGAGCACAAGTTCACGTTCGGCCTGTGGACCGTCGGATGGCAGGGCCGCGACCCGTTCGGCGACGCCACCCGTCCCCCGCTGGACCCGGTGGAGACCGTCAACCGCCTGGCCGAGCTCGGCGCCTACGGCGTGACCTTCCACGACGACGACCTCATCCCGTTCGGCTCGGCCGACGCCGAGCGCGAGTCGCACATCAAGCGCTTCCGCCAGGCGCTGGACGCGGCCGGCCTCGTGGTGCCGATGGCCACCACGAACCTGTTCACGCACCCGGTGTTCAAGGACGGCGCGTTCACCGCCAACGACCGCGACGTGCGCCGCTACGCGCTGCGCAAGACGATCCGCAACATCGACCTCGCCGTCGAGCTGGGCGCCAAGGTCTACGTGGCGTGGGGCGGCCGCGAGGGCGCCGAGTCGGGCGCCGCCAAGGACGTGCGGGCCGCGCTGGACCGCATGAAGGAGGCCTTCGACCTGCTCGGCGAGTACGTCCTCGGCCAGGGCTACGACCTGCGCTTCGCGATCGAGCCCAAGCCGAACGAGCCGCGCGGCGACATCCTGCTGCCCACCGTCGGCCACGCGCTGGCGTTCATCGAGCAGCTCGCCCACCCCGAGCTCGTCGGGCTCAACCCCGAGACCGGCCACGAGCAGATGGCCGGGCTCAACTTCACCCACGGCATCGCCCAGGCGCTCTGGCACGGCAAGCTCTTCCACATCGACCTGAACGGCCAGACCGGCGTCAAGTACGACCAGGACCTGCGGTTCGGCGCCGGCAACCTGCGTGACGCGTTCTGGCTGGTGGACCTGCTGGAGACCGGGGGCTACACCGGCCCGCGGCACTTCGACTTCAAGCCGCCGCGGACCGAGGACATCGACGGCGTGTGGGCCTCGGCGGCCGGCAACATGCGCACGTACCTGCTGCTCAAGGAGCGCGCCGCGGCGTTCCGCGCGGACCCGGAGGTGCAGGAGGCGCTGCGCGCGGCCCGCCTGGACGACCTGGCCCGCCCGACCCTGGCGGCCGGCGAGTCGCTCGCGGACCTGCTCGCGGACCGCGCCGCCTACGAGGAGTTCGACGCCGAGGCCGCCGGCCGGCGCGGCATGGCCTTCGAGCACCTCGACCAGCTGGCGATGGATCATCTGCTCGGCGCCCGCTGAGCCCTTCCGGCGTCCCGCCGCCCCCGCCCCGGCGGGGGCGGCTTTCCGTTCTCCGTATGATTGGCCGATCGCTCACCGTAGCGGCACGAAAGTCTCGATGATAGACAGCGGTGGGGGGTGTCCGGCGCGGACGCCGCGCCGGGCCGGTTCGACCGGACGCGGCTGAGCGGAGCCGCGCCCGGCCATCAGGCGAGGGGCTCGCCTTTCGCTGGAGGAGGCGGACGCGACATGGACGTGGTTACGGTCGGCGCGGTCACGGACGGCACGCTGCCGGTGGTGCTGCGCGGCGACATCGACTTCACCAACGCCGCCCGGGTGCGGGAGACGATCTCCTCGGCGGTGACGGAGCAACGGCCCCCCAGGGTGCGGATCGAGATGGGCCAGGTCACGTTCCTCGACTCCTCCGGCGTCGGCGTGCTGGTCGACGCGATGAAGGCGGCGTGGGCGGTCGAGGCGGGGTTCAAGGTGGTCAACCCCACCCCCCGGGTGTTCGACCAGCTGCGGATCGCCGGCCTGCTGGACGCCTTCGGGCTGGCCTGATCCCCCGGCGGCTGAACCGGATCCCGCCCGCCCCCGTATCCCCAGGAGAACACCCGTTCACGGAGGAAGCCAGACGCTTCAGAGATCTCGTTGGTTTACCCAAATATCCAGATTTTTGGGACAAACCTGAGCGGGACTCGACAGAATGCGGATTCCATCCAGCGTCTACCGCAAACTGGAGGGAACCCCATATGCGTAGACCCCTAGGGGTACTCGCGTGCCTCGCGAGCGCGGCCGCGCTCTCGGCACCCGTCGCCACGGCGAACGCCGCGACGGTGCCCCAGTCGGCCTGCCGCGTCTCCGTGGCCAAGCCGCGCGTCGCGGACGACGGCACGATCAAGGCGACCGCTGCCCTGCGCGGTTGCTTCCGGCCCGGCATGGTACGGGTGCGCATCCTGCGCGCCGTGCCCGGCAAGGACCGGGTGGTCAAGAGCGGTTCGGAGCGGGGCCGCACTCCTCGCCTCACCCTCGCGACGCCGTGCGCCCCCGGCACGTACTACACCTTCGCCACCGATTACCGCGGTCACGTGGGCAAGTCCCGGGCCGTGCGCGTGACGACGTGCGACCCGGCCACCCCGGTCCCGACCGTGACGGCGACCAGGACGCCCACGCCGTCCCCGACGGCGACCAGGACCCCGACGCCGACGCCGACCCGCACGGTCACGCAGACGCCCAAGCCCTCGCCGACCCGCACCGCGACGCAGACTCCCGCTCCCACGGCGACCACGTCGCCGGGCACCGTGGGCACGGCCGAGGAGAACGAGGTCGTCCGGCTGACCAACGCCGAGCGGGCCAAGGGCGGCTGCCAGGCGCTCAAGCACGACCCGCAGCTGAACAAGGCCGCGTCCGGGCACTCCGCGGACATGGCCGCGAAGAACTACTTCAGCCACACCTCGCAGGACGGCCGCACGTTCATGGACCGCATCCGTCAGGCCGGCTTCACCGGCGGCCGCGGCTGGGCCGAGAACATCGCGATGGGCCAGCGCACCCCGGCTGACGTGGTCAACGCCTGGATGAACAGCTCGGGTCACCGGGCCAACATCATGAACTGCTCGTACAACCTGATCGGCGTCGGCGCCGTGAAGAACGCCAAGGGCCAGATCTACTGGACCCAGAACTTCGCCGCCCGCTGACGGTTGGATGATCTTCTCCTCACGCGGCGTGCGGAGAAGACCGCGGCGCCTCGCGACTCCCACCGCGAGGCGCCGCGGCATGTCAGGCGAACACCAGCCGGGGCAGCACGCCGGTGACGGCCAGGTGGAGCGTCATGATGGTCAGGTTGTAGGCGATGTGCAGGGCGATGGCCGCCGGCAGGCCGTGCTCGAACATGACCAGGAAGAAGCACATGCCCATGTACCACGACCAGATCCAGCCGGGCAGCCCCTGGTAGCCGTGCGTGTTGCGGAAGCGGCCGTTGCTGGTGAGGATGGCCGCCGCGACCGTCCACGGGTGCTCGGTCAGCATCGCGTGCATCCACCCGAAGGTGGCGAAGTCGGCGACGGGCACGAGCACCTCGGTGAACACCCACCGCACCGGGTGCAGTCCGGCGAAGCCCAGGACGAGGAAGTCGGCGGCCACGGCCCCGGCGATCGCGGCGTAGAACAGCAGCCACCGGAAGACGATCTCCTCCAGGGCGCTGCGGGACACCAGCGTGACGGGCCCGAGGGTGACCACCCGGCCCTCCGGCGAGCCGTACCACGCGAGCTCCCGCTGGATCCGGCGCTGGCGGGGCAGGCCGGCGAGGGTGACCAGCACCCCGACCGCCATGACGGGCCAGGCGAGCACGACCGAGGCGGTGAACGCGTCCCAGAACGGCCCGTCGACCGTCCAGAACGTCATCAGGTGGAAGGGGATCACATCGGGCGCCGCCCATTCGAGCACCAGCACCAGCAGGACGGAGAACCCGAGCCCGAACGGCAACAGGGAACAGGACAGAGCGAGCCCTGACAGTGGCATACGCGCCCTTTCCGAGGGAACGGCCTGCCTCCATGATGCATCCCCGCGGCCGGGTCGCGACGGGCCAGGGAAAGGTCAGGGCAGGCGGCCCACGACCGCGTCGATCCGCAGCTTCGGGGTGCCCTCCAGCAGGGGCAGCGCCGGCTCCTCGTCGCCCGGCACCCGCCAGTCCTGCACCGCGGCCACGCCCGGCCCGACCAGCTCGAAGCCGTCGCACAGGGCCGTCAGCTCCTCGCGGGAGCGGAAGGTCGGCTGGGCCGGGGAGTTGGCCGTGGACAGGATGAGCTGGGCGATCGCCTCGGGGTCGCTCTCGGACATGGCGTGCGAGAGCACCAGGAAGCTGCCCGGCGCCATGCGCTCGCGGAACGCCGCGATGATGCCCGCCGGGTCCTCCTCGTCGGTGATGAAGTGGAACACCCCGACCAGCAGCACCGCCATCGGCTGCTCGAAGTCGATCAGCCCGGTCACGTGCGGGCCCGCCAGGATGTCGCGCGGGGTGCGGATGTCGCCCTGCACGCTGACCACGCCGGGGTCGCCGCTCAGCAGCACCTCGCCGTGCAGGCGCACCATCGGGTCGTAGTCGACGTAGACCACCCGGCAGGCGGGGTTCACCTTGCGGGCGACCTCGTGCACGCTGGGCGAGGTCGGGATGCCGGCGCCCAGGTCGACGAACTGCCGGATCCCCTGCTCGGCCATGTGCCGCACGGCGCGGGTCAGGAAGACGCGGTTGGCCCGGGCCACCGCCCGCGTGTCGGGCGCGACCGACAGCAGCCGGTCGCCGACGGCGCGGTCGACGGCGAGGTTGTCCTTGCCGCCGAGCAGGTAGTCGTAGATGCGGGCGGCACTGGGCACGTGCGGATCGACACCCGGCGGCACGCGCTCCAGCTCGGTCACGGGGGGAGGCTCCTTGTCGCGTCGAGCAGCTTGATCGACATGCTACTCGCTCGCGCGGCGGCGCCCCACCCCCATCAGGCGGACAGCGAATTCGGGCGGCGGTGATGCAGCCCGATCACCGGCACCTCGTGCAGGCTCCCCGAGTACAGGAACTGCGTCATGCCGACCAGCAGCCGGCGCACGTCCTCCTGCGGCCGCACCACCAGCCGCAGGAACTGGCTGGTCGTGCCCAGCTTGTTGCCGCACTCGCGGACGTACACGCCGTGCTGGGTGAGCAGGTGGTCGCGCAGCGGCACCCCGTCGAACCCGTGCGGCAGCTTCACCAGCAGGAAGTTGCCCTGCGAGGGGAACACCGTCAGCTCCGGCATGCACGACAGCTGCTGGTACATGGCCCGCCGGTCCTGGGCCAGCCGCCGCAGGCTCTCCTGGTACTCGGCGGTGCACTGCTTCATCATGAACACGACGACCTCGGCGAACGAGTTCAGGTTCCACTTGGGCAGCGCGTCCCTGATCTTCCCGGCCAGCGCCGGGTTGGCGACCAGATAGCCGAAGCGGATGCCGTGCAGCCCGAAGTTCTTGCCGAGGCTGCGCAGCACGATCACGTTCGGCCGCACCGCCGCCTCCGCCGCCACCCCGGGATACGGCTCGGCGTCCACGAAGTCGCCGAACGACTCGTCCACGATCACCAGGTCGAGGTCGATGAGCCGGTCGAGCAGGCGGAGCACCTCGTGCTTGGGCAGGTAGCCGCCGTCGGGGTTGTTCGGGTTGCAGATGACCGCGACCCGGGAGCCGCGGGTACGGATGAACGACACGTAGTCGTTCACGTCGAGCGCGAAGTTGCGGCTCTCCAGCAGCGGATACATGTCCACCCGCTTGCCGGTCTCCATCGGCTGGTCGGTCCAGCGGCCGAAGGTGGGGATCGGGATCGCCAGGCTCTCGCGCACCAGCAGGTGGTCGATCCAGGTGATCAGCTCGGTGGAGCCGTTGCCCATGGCCACGGTCTTGGGGTGCAGCCCCATCGTGGAGGACAGCTCGGCGGTGATCGTGTCCGCGTCGCTCGGGTAGAACTTCAGGATCGTCTCCAGGTTCCTCCCCAGGTGCTCGAAGATCTCCGGCGTCGGGAAGTACGGGTTGCACGGGATGCAGAAGTCCACCGGCGGACGCTGGCCGTCGGAGCCGCGCAGCAACGAGAAGTACGACGGGCTGTGCGCCTGCGCGCGCAGAAGGCTGAGCTCCACGACACCTCCATGGCACCTGACCGAACGTGAGGAGGTACGCGCGATCGACCGGGCCGGTTCAGCGGCCCCTGCGAGGGCGTCACCCGGCCGCCTGGCATGATGCGGGAAAAACCCCGAAGGAGCGGATTCGTGCGGATCCTCCTCGTACAGCCCTCCCGCTGGTCCCCCGACGGCCACGCCAACCTCGGCGCCGCCGAGACGCTGCTGGCCGGCGCTCCGCCCGCCGACCTGGTGGTCCTCCCCGAACTGGCCGGCTCCAGGCTGCCGCCCGAGGAGTACCTGGAGCGGCTGCGCGGGCTGGCCGCGCGGACCGGCGCCGTCGTCGTGGGCGGCTCGCACTACACCCCCGGCGGAACGGGCACGGTCAACCGCGGGCTGGCCGTCTCCCCCGGCGGCGAGGTGCTGGCCGAGTACGGCAAGGCCCACCCGTACGGGGTCGAGCGGCGCGACGGGGTCGTGCCCGCCCCGGCCGGGGTCGGCTTCGAGGTGGGCGGGCGACGCGTGCGCGTGCTGCTCTGCGCCGACCTGTGGTACTCCGGGAGCCTGGCCGGCCCGCCGGCCGACGTGGTGGTGGTGCCCGCGTTCTCGGTGACGCAGTGGCCGACGCCAGGCCCGGCGCGCAGCCTGTGGCAGCACATGAGCGTGGCCAGGGCGTACGAGTTCATGACGTACGTGGCGGTCTGCGACTGGCATCACGAGGCCGACTACCACGGGCAGCCCTGCGCCGGGGTGACCGGGCTGGCGAACCCGTCACCGGCCGACGGGGCGGGGTTCTTCACCGCCCGGCCGTCCGCCGTCGCCGCGTACGAGCTGGACTTCGAGCGGCTGGGCAGCTTCCGCCGCAACCGGGCCGACCGGAGCTTCGCCTTTACAAAGTAGATCGCCCGGCTTCCCGCAGGAGGCCGGGCGATCCGCCACCGCTCAGTGGTGGTGACGGTGACGGTGGCCGATGACCTTCACCCAGTCGGTGTCCTCGGAGGGCGCCAGGTGCCGGGAGCCCTCGAAGACCGCGCGCCAGGTGCCGGACGAACGGGCCGGGACCTTGGTGCCGAAATAGCCGTTGCGGTAGGTCTTGACCGTGTCGACGTGCTCCCAGCGGCCGCTGCCCGCCGGCTTGAAGAGGATGACGATCCGCTTCCAGCCGAGCTGGTGCCAGGTGCCCTCCTCGTCGCAGTGATCGGCGTAGTGCACCGAGACGAAGCCGTCGATGTAATCCTCGTCGCACTTCACCGAGAGCTTGCCCTTGATCGACAGCGGCTGGCCGCGCCAGGCCGGCTCCGGGTTGACGTCGACCTGCAGGCGGGTGCGGCCGGGCGCGTCGGCCAGGGCGGGCGTGGCCGAGCCCGCGAGCACCGCGGCGCCCGCGGCGGCCGCGGCCAGTCCGGCGGCGAGTCGTCGCATCATGAACGTGACTTCCTTCCCCGTAGGAGGACGCGCCCCCGACAGAGCGCGCCATCGCCAATGACGGGTAAATGTCAGGAAAAGTTGCAGTAAAGCCGATCACGATTCCGCAACGACCATGAACGGCCGCCTCAGCTCACGCGCGCCCGCGCCTCGTCCGCCGCGTAGTGCCCGGTCCCCGGGAAGTGGACGCGCCACTCGCCGCCCCTGCGGCCGCTCACGGTCCGGGAGAAGACGCCCGCGGCGGTGGTGGTGGCCTCGGCGGCGCGTTCCCAGCCTGCCGTGTCGTCCCGCCGCCAGAGGAGCTGGACACGCTGCCCGCGGAACGGCGCGTACCCGCCGAGACCGCGCGGGTCCAGCCTCTTCAGGCGGCCGCTCAGCCGGACGCTGCCGCCGTCGCGCTCGGCCCGCACCGCCGACAGCCTGGTCTCCCGCCTGAGCTCGAACGAGGCGTACTCGGTCACCTCCGCTCCCCCGGCGCCCTTCGCCGTCACGCGCACGGTCCAGGTGCCGGCCGGGTAGTAGCGGTCGAGCCGCTTGTCGGGCAGGAAGCGCCAGGTCTGCCAGCCGCCGGTGACCAGCCGGGAGGTCATCCTGGCCGGGATGACCCGGCCCGACTTCGCCGCACCGGACTCGTCCCCGTCCGCCCAGTAGGCGCCGAACCCCGGCTCGTCGAGATCGGGCTCGTCCTCGTGCACGGGCAGGAGCCGCTCGCGCTCCTCACCCGGCGGGCGGCTGTCGGGCCGGCTGTCGGGCCGGCTGTCGGGGCGCCGGTCGCCGAGCTCACGCTCCGGCGGCGCGCCCGGCTCGACCTGGACGGCGACGCCGTGCCGCCCGCGCACGCCCCGTGCGACCACGTCGATCACGAGCCGGACGCTGTCCGCGGCCCCGACGACGGGCGCGGCGGGCCGTACGGTGATCTCCCTGATGACGGGCTCGTCGGCGACGGACCCTGACGCGGGTGCGGGCACGCACAGCGCCGCCGCCGTGAGCGAGGCGAGAAGAAGGCATCTGGTCATGCGCAAGACGGTAGGAACCGCCCGGTCATGACCAGTGCCACGACACACGCCCCGATTGGCAAAACCAGCTCAATCGGTGTACAAACCCTCGATCAGGTCGGCGTACTTGCTGTGCACCACCCGCCGCTTGAGCTTGAGGCTGGGCGTCAGCTCCTCGGTCTCGGGGGTCCACTCGGTGCCCAGCAGCGCCCACTTCTTGACCTGCTGCACCCTGGCCAGCTTGGCGTTGGCCGTCTCGACGGCGCTGCCGACCTCCTTCAGCACGTCGGGGTGCTCGGCCAGTTCGGCGAGCGAGCTGTAGGTGATGCCGCGCGACTGGGCCCAGCCGGGGGCGATCTCGGCGTCGAGGGTGAGGACGGCCACCGGGTGGGGCCGGCGGTCGCCGTAGGCGAGTGCCTGGCCGATCAGCGGGTGCTCCTTGAGGTGGTTCTCGATCTCGGCGGGCGAGATGTTCTCGCCGCCGGCCGTGATGATCAGCTCCTTCTTGCGGTCGACCACCCGGTAGAAGCCGTCCTCGTCGACGGTGCCGATGTCGCCGGTGTGCAGCCAGCCGTCGGCGTCGACGAGGTCGGCGGTGGCCTCGGGCCGGTTGAGGTAGCCCCGGGTGTTGAGCGGGCTGCGGGTGAGGATCTCGCCGTCCTCGGCGATGCGCACCTCGACGCCCGGCTCGGCCTGGCCGACGGTGCCCAGGCGGTAGCTGCTGGGTGCGTTGCCGGTGAACGCCCCGGTCGTCTCGGTCATCCCGTACACGTCGATGACCTTCAGCCCGAGGCCGGCGAAGAAGCGCTGCACCTCGCCGGCGAGCGGCGCGGCGCCGGTGGCGGTCCACTGCGCGCGGTCGAACCCGATCATGCCGCGGACGATCGACAGCAGCGAGCTGTCGGCCTTCTCGAACGCGGCCTCGATCTCCGGCGTCATGGTGTGGCCGTACTGACCGGCCTCCACCCAGGCGACGCCGGCGGCCATGGCCTGGCGGACCGCCTCCTGCTGCTCCTCCGGCTGGGTGGACATGACGGCGAGCAGCCGGGCCATCATCTTCTCCCAGACGCGCGGCACGCCGAAGAACATCACCGGCCTGACCTGCCCGAGGGTGGCGCCGAGGTTGGCCAGGTCGGTGCAGAAGTAGACGTGGGAGATCTTCACCAGCGGCAGGTAGAGGCTGAGCACCCGCTCGGCGATGTGCGCGTACGTGAGGTAGGAGATCTGGGTGCCCTGCACGGGCAGGTCGGCCATCCGGTCGGTGCAGGCCACCTCGTAGAACACGTTGGCGTGGGTGAGCGGGACGCCCTTCGGCTGCCCGGTCGTGCCCGAGGTGTAGAGGACGGTGACGGGGTCGTCGGCGGTGACCGCCTGCCAGCGGGCGTCGACCGCGGCCGGGTCGGCCTCCAGCCTGGACCGGCCCAGGTCGAGGAAGTCCTGCCAGGACAGGAAGCGGTCGTCGTCCGGCGCCCCCTCCAGCATGATGATCTTCCGCAGCTCGGGCAGCCGGTCCAGCACGGGCTCCCAGCGGGCCAGCTCGGCGGGCCCGCCGATCACCGCGATCTTGGCGGCCACGTCACCGGCGACGAAGGCGATCTGGTCGGGCGCGAACGTGCCGTAGATGGTGCAGCCGACGCCGCCCGCGTGCACGGCGCCGAGGTCGGCGAGCACGTGCTCGCTCCGGTTGATCATCATGAGCGCGACCGCGTCGCCGGGCTCCAGCCCCAGGGCCGCGAAGCCGGCCGCGATCTCCAGCACGCGCCGCCGGGCCTGCGCGTAGGTGAGGGTGGCCCACCCGTCGCCCTCGGGATCGGAGTAGGCGGGCGCCTCCGCGTACTGTTCGGCCGCCTTTCTCAGCTGCTCGCAGAGAGTAAGCCCCTCGATCGAACGCTCGATCTCGGCTCGCACCTCCAGGATGTCGGCCATGGCACCCGCCTCCAGTCAGTAATCACTTGCGCAGCTGGCTTGCATCGCACCATAAGGCGCGGGTAGCGACAAGGGTTTGAGCCGACCGTCACGTAAAGTGATGATTCACACGCGCCACGTGACCAGGGGGACACGGATGAGCAACGGCGGCAAGACATTCTTCGGTCACCCGTGGGGCCTGGCGACGTTGTTCGGGACCGAGATGTGGGAGCGGTTCAGCTGGTACGGGCTGCGTGCCATCCTGGCGTCGTTCATGATCGCCTCCCCGGCCAGCCAGGGGCTGGGCCTGTCCGAGCAGACCGCCCAGGCCGTGATCGGCATCTACGGCGCGCTGATCTACCTGGTGGCGCTGCCCGGCGGGTGGATCGCGGACAGGATCCTCGGGCCGCGCCGGTCGGTGTTCTGGGGCGGGTTCGTCATCATGTGCGGCCACATCAGCATGGCGCTGCCGGTGCCCTCGGCGGTCTTCGTCTGGCTCGGCCTGCTGCTGATCATCCTGGGCACCGGGCTGCTCAAGCCCAACATCTCGGTCATGGTGGGCAAGCTGTACCCGGAGGACGACGACGCGCGCAGGGACGCCGGCTTCTCGCTGTTCTACCTGGGCATCAACCTGGGCGCGTTCTTCGCGCCGATCGTGGTGGGCTGGCTGGCCTCCGGCGACCGCTGGCATCTCGGCTTCGGCGCCGCGGCGGTCGGCATGGCGCTCGGCCTGCTGCAGTACGCGATCGGCGGCCGGAGCAGCCTGCGCGGGGTGGGCGAGCGGCCGGGGATGCCGCTGACGCCCCGCGAGCTGCGGCGGGCCGGGCTCCTGACCGCGGCGACGGTGGCCGCGGTCGCGATCGCGCTCGGCGTCTGGGCGGCGACCGGCACGTTCACGCTCAGCCGGTTCACCGTGGTGATGACGGTGGTGATCGTGGCGGTGCCGATCGCCTACTTCGCCTACATCATGCTGGGCGCGCACGACCTGACCGAGGACGAGCGGTCCAGGATGAAGGCCTACATCTGGCTGTTCGCCGCCGCCGCGATCTTCTGGATGATCTACGACCTGGCGCCCAGCAAGCTGCTGTTCTTCGCCGAGAACAACACCGACCTGTCGCTGTTCGGCATCCCGATCCAGGCGGCCACCACCCAGTCGTTCAACCCGCTGTTCATCATGATCTTCGTGCCGGTGTTCGCCGCGCTCTGGGTGAAGCTCGGCAACCGGGTGAGCACCGCCCAGAAGTTCGCCTTCGCGCTGGTCATGGTCGGGCTGAGCTTCGTCGTCATGGCGCTCGCGGCCAACCTGGCGGAGAGCGGCCGGGTGTCGGTGTGGTGGCTGGTGCTGGTCTACCTGATCCAGGTCTTCGGCGAGCTGTCGCTCAGCCCGGTGGGCCTGTCGGTGACGACCAAGCTGGCGCCGCGCGCGTTCAAGGGGCAGATGCTGGGCGTCTGGTTCATCGCGGTGTCGGTGGGCGACGCGATCGGCGGCCAGACCGGGCGGCTCAGCGAGGTGATGTCGGAGCCGGCCTACTACCTGCTGCTGGCCGCGATGGCGATCATCGCGGGGCTGGCGCTGTTCATGTTCTCCCGCAAGCTGCGCGCGATGATGGCCGAGCACCATGCGCCCGCCGTGCCGCCGATCCGATAGACAATCCTGCGTGGCTGAACTCTTCGACTTCGCGGGCATCTTCGTGTTCGCGCTCACCGGCGCGCTCATGGGGGTGCGCAAGCGCCTGGACGTCGTCGGCATGGCCGTGCTCGCGGAGATCACCGCGCTCGGCGGCGGCATCATGCGCGACCTGATGCTGAACGTCACCCCGGTGGCCTTCCTGAGCGTGGGGTACGTGCTGGTGCCGGTGGCGGCGACCGCGGTGGTGTTCTTCTGGCATCCGCACGTGACCCGGGTGATGCCGGCCATCCTGGTGCTGGACGCCGCGGGGCTCGGCCTGTTCTGCGCGGTGGGGACCGCCAAGGCGCTGGAGTACGGGCTCAGCCCGCTGCACGCCACCCTGCTCGGCGCCATCACCGCCGTGGGCGGCGGCATGCTGCGCGACCTGCTGGCGGGCGAGATCCCGACCCTGCTGTACGACAGGCAGCTGTACGCGGTCCCGGCCCTGGTCGGCTCGGCGGCGCTGGCCGTCATGTCGTGGGCCGGGCTGACCGGCTGGCCGGTCGCGCTGGGCGCGGCGGTGCTGGCCTTCGGGCTGCGCATCGCCGCGATGCGGCTGAACTGGCGCGCTCCGCTGGCCCGCGGCGTCAGCGAATGAGGCTCACACCATCGGGCTGAGCGCGTCGGGCACCCTCACGGCCCCGGTCAGGCCCAGGCGCCGGGCCGTCTCCAGCCGGGCGACCGCCTCCCGCAGCACCTGGGGCGGCTGGGTGAAGGGCAGCCGCAGATAGCCGTCCAGCGTGCCCTCCAGGCCGAACCAGGGGCCTGGCGCGATCCGTACACCGTGGCAGGCGGCGGCCTCGGCGAGGGAGACGGCCGAGCCGGAGTCCAGCCGGATCCAGAGCGTGCCGCCGCCGGGCGGCACCGTGAACTCCCAGGCCGGCAGCCGTTCGCGCAGCTCGGCCACGAGGGCGTCGCGTGAGGCGAGCAGCCTGCGGCGGCGCTCCGCCCTGGTCTCCGCCAGGCGGCCGAACAGGGCGGCCACGACGAGCTGCTCCAGCACCGGGCTGGCGATGTCGACCGAGGCCCGGTGCCCCGCCATCCGGCGGGCCAGCGCGGCCGTGGCGCGGATCCAGCCGATGCGCAGCCCGCCCCACCACAGCTTGGAGGCCGAGCCGATGCTGATCACCCGGCCGTCGGTGTCGAAGGCGGCCATCGGCGCGGTGCGCGGCACCTCGTCCAGCGCCAGCTCGGCCCAGGTCTCGTCGACGAGCAGGATCGTGCCGGCCCGCCGGGCCGTGCCGGCGACGGCGGACCGGGCGGCGTCGTCCATGAGCGCGCCGGTGGGGTTCTGGAAGTCGGGCATGAGGTAGGCGAGCCGGGCGCCGGCCTGCCGCATCGCGCTGGAGACCAGGTCCTCGTGCCAGCCGCCGGAGGAGACGCCGACCGACACGACGCGGGCGCCGAGCCGGCGGGCGGAGTCGATGGCGTGCGGGTAGGTGGGCGACTCCACCAGGATCGCGTCACCGGGTCCTGCGAGCACGCCGAACACGATCTCGATGGCCTGCTGGGAGCCGGTGGTGACGAGGATCTGCTCGGGCCGGGTGGCCAGGCCGCGCTCGGTGTAGCGGGCGGCGATCGCCTCCCGCAGGACGGGCAGGCCGAGCGGGTGGTAGCCGTTGCCCATGCCGTACCTGGGCACCTCGTCGACGGCCTCCAGCATGGCCGCGCGCAGCGCGGACGGGGCGGGCGGGGCGGCGGCGTGCAGCTGGATGAGGCCCTCGCCGTCGACGGCCAGCCACGGGTTGTCGGCGGTGACGGCCGGGTCGGGCAGCGCGGTCCAGCTCCCCGAGCCCTGCCGGCTCTCCAGGAAGCCGCGCTCGCGGAGCAGGTCGTAGGCGGCGGTCACGGTGGTGCGGCTGACGCCGAGCGTCCTGGCCAGGTCGCGTTCGGCCGGCATGCGTACCCGGACCGGGATCTGCCCGCCCATGACGGCGGCGCGCATCGCCTCGGCGAGCGCCCGGTAGTAGGGCCTGGCGTGCGGGTCGACGTCGACGAGCCGGGCCAGCTGACCGGCCGAGAAGAACCTCATAAGGCCACTTTTCGCGATTGGCTCTGTATTGGCAAACCGGCCCTGTGCCACGGTGGGCCCATCATGAGTGAAGCGACAATCCCGCACGCCGGTTCCCTCCCCGCCCGCCTGGTCCGCCTCTACGGCGGCCTGGCGCTCTACGGGGCCGGCATCGGGCTGCAGATACGGTCGGGCCTCGGCAACGGCCCCTGGGACGTCTTCCACCAGGGCGCCGCGCTGCGCACCGGCCTGACCGTCGGAACAATGATCATCATCGTCGGGGCGCTGGTCATGCTGTTCTGGATCCCGCTGCGGCAGCGGCCCGGGTTCGGCACGATCAGCAACGTCATCTTCGTCGGCGTCTTCGCCGACCTCGCGCTCCACCTGGTGCCCGCGTCCGGGCACCTCGCCGTCAGCTGGCTCTACGTCGCGCTCGCCGTCACGTCCATCGCGCTGGCCACCGTCCTGTACATCGGCGCGGGAATGGGGGCCGGGCCGCGCGACGGCGTCATGACCGGCCTGATGCGGCTCGGGCTCTCGGTCCGGCTGAGCCGGTTTCTCATCGAGATCACCGTACTGGCCGCCGGATGGCTGCTCGGCGGCACGGTGGGGCTCGGCACCCTCGCCTTCGCCCTCGCCATCGGCCCCCTGACCCAGCTCTTCACCCGCTGGTTCCCGCTGGATTGAGGCTAGTGTCATGACATGCGGATCGAGGACTACGCGCTCATCGGTGACATGCAGTCGGCGGCACTGGTCGGGAGAGACGGCTCCATCGACTGGCTCTGCCTGCCCAGGTTCGACTCCCCCGCCTGCTTCGCCGCCCTGCTCGGCAACGACCGCAACGGGCACTGGTGGATCGGCCCCGTCGGGAGGCGGCCGGCCGACCGGCGCCGCTACCGTCCTGACACGCTGATCCTGGAGAGCGAGTGGGACACCCCCACGGGCACCGTGCGGGTGATCGACTTCATGCCGGCCCGTGACGTCAACCCCGACGTGGTCCGCATCGTCGAGGGGGTGTCGGGCACCGTCGAGATGTCCACCCACCTGCGGGTCCGTTTCGACTACGGCCGGATCGTGCCGTGGATGCGCCGCAACGGCGGCCACCTGCAGGCCGTCGGCGGCCCCGACTCGGTCTGGCTGCACTCCCCCATCCCGCTGCGCGGCGGCGACTACGCGCACGTGGCCAACTTCGAGGTGAAGGCGGGCGACCGGCTGCCGTTCGTCTTCACCTGGCACCCGTCGCACGAGCCGATGCCGCCGCAGATCCAGTGCGACGACCAGCTCGTCCAGACCGAGGCCATGTGGCGCGAGTGGGTCGACACCTGCACCCACGAGGGGCCGTGGCGCGAGGCCGTGATCCGCTCGCTGATCACGCTCAAGGCGCTCACGTACGCCCCCACGGGCGGCATCGTGGCCGCGCCCACCACCTCCCTGCCGGAGGACATCGGCGGCGTGCGCAACTGGGACTACCGCTTCTGCTGGCTGCGCGACGCCACCTTGACGCTGGACGCGCTGATCGGCGCCGGCTACCTGGAGGAGGCCGCCGCGTGGCGGGCCTGGCTGCTGCGCGCGATCGCGGGCCGGCCGCAGGACCTGCAGATCATGTACGGGGTCGCGGGCGAGCGCCGGCTGCCCGAGCTGGAGCTCGACTGGCTCGACGGCTACGAGGGCTCCCGCCCGGTCCGGATCGGCAACCAGGCCGTCGACCAGCTCCAGCTCGACGTGTACGGCGAGGTGATGAACTGCCTCTACCTCGCCCGCACCTCCGGCCTGACCCCCGACGAGCGGGCCTGGTCGATCCAGCGGCAGCTGCTCGACTACGTGGAGGAGCACTGGGACGAGCCCGACGAGGGCCTGTGGGAGGTGCGCGGGCCGCGCCGCCACTTCGTGCACTCGAAGATGATGTGCTGGGTGGCGATGGACCGCGCGGTCAAGTACGTCGAGCGGTTCGACCGCACCGGCCCCGCCGACCGGTGGCGGGCGATGCGCGACAAGATGCACGACGAGATCTGCGACAAGGGCTTCGACCCCGACCGCAACACCTTCACCCAGTCCTACGGCTCCCGCGAGCTGGACGCGGCCCTGCTGCTCATGCCCATGCTCGGGTTCCTGCCGATCGACGACCCGCGGGTGACCGGCACGGTCGCGGCGATCGAGAAGGAGCTGATGGACGACGGCTTCGTGCTGCGCTACCCGGTGGCCGACACCAACCACGTCGACGGGCTGCCCGGCGGCGAGGGCGCGTTCCTGGCGTGCAGCTTCTGGCTCGTCGAGGTCATGGCCATGCAGGGGCGCAAGGACGAGGCGGCGGAGCTGTTCAACCGGCTGCTGGCGCTCCGCAACGACGTCGGGCTGCTGGCCGAGGAGTACGACCCGCGCTACGGCAGGCTGGTCGGCAACTTCCCGCAGGCGTTCTCGCACGTGCCGCTGATCCACGCGGCCCGGGCGCTGACGAAGCTGTTGTGACTCACACGGCCAGTCTGGCGAGCACCTTGGCGAACTCCGGCGGCGGGGCCACGACCAGCCTCGTCTGGCCCTGCCGCAGCTCGATGTCCGCCTTGATGAGCGCGAGCCGGCCGTCGTGCCACCAGTAGACCTGGGAGCTGAGCCCGCCGGTGCGGGCCGCGTGCACGCGCAGCCGTTCGATCGCGCGCACCACGCCGATCCCGTCGACGGGGTGGACGAGCAGGGTGTACGGGTCGGGCAGCACGGCGAGCACCCCGTCGGCCGGCACCGGAAGATACTCCTCCAGCCAGCGCAGGTGAGTGGCGGCGGCCGGGGTGGCCGCCGTGAGCCGGGTGACCGGGGTGCCGGACAGCTCGATGGACTCGACCGTCAGCCGCTCCCCGCGCCGTGTGTTGGACACGGCCAGCTCCAGCGCCCGCGCGGCGGGCACCGGCCAGCAGCCGGCCTCCTCCGGCCGGACCGGGCGGTCGCCGACGGTGAGCAGCTCCAGCAGGTCGCCGTTGAGGTGGCGGCCCACCACGCGGGCCGGGTCGGCCACCTCGTCCGCCGACTCCACCCGGGTGGCCAGCAGCGGCCGGACCTGCTCCAGGTCGCAGTAGTCGAGCGGGCCGCCGGCGACGGCGTGCGCGAGGTGCTCGGAGACCAGTGTCGGCCAGTCCTCGCGGGCCCGCCGGCCGGCCTCGCGGCGCAGCCCCGCCAGCCTGACCCGGATGTCGCGCGGGCCGCTCAAGCTCAGGGACGCGCCGTCGGCGGCGAACGCGCAGGTGTAGCCGAGGGACTCGGCGACGAGCGCCAGCAGCGAGTCGAGGTCGACGTCCTCGGCCGAGCGGCGCACGGGCTCCCGGTCACGTTCGGAGAATGACACGCGCCCGTGTCCCTTCTGTCGGTTTCGTCCCTTTCTCGTCCTACCTTGCCTGCTCCTCGTTCCAGTACGGGCCGGTCAGGGAGCACGATTCGGTATCAATAGCCCCAAGAGCCCCAAGCCACACACTCATCTGGGGTGATCCATGGCCCACCGGAAGCCCCGCGACGACCGGCACCCCGAGCGGCTCCAGCCGGTCGCGGAGCACCGGGTAGGGATCACCGCAGTCGACCCACGACCCCAGCGCGATCCCCCGCACCCCCGCGAACACCCCCGCCTGAAGCAGCTGGGTGAGCATGCGGTCGATGCGGTAGGGCTCCTCCCCGATGTCTTCCAGGAACCCGATCCGGCCGTCGAACGACGGTTGGTGGCGCGTGCCGCAGAGCGAGGCGAGCAGCGACAGATTACCGCCGGTCAGCACCCCCTCGGCCCGGCCGGGCACCAGCACCCGATCGCCCGTCACCGTGCCGGGAGCGCCGGACAGCGCCGTCAGCAGGCGGTCCCAGGTGACCGGCTCGGGGCCTCCATCCGGGCCGTGCTCGCCGCCCAGCAGCACGTTGCCGGGCATCGGCCCGTGCAGGGTGGGCACGCCCAGCTCCACGGCGAAGGCCTGGTGCAGCGCGGTGACGTCGCTGGAGCCGACGAGCACCTTCGGCCCGGCGGCGCGCATCGCGTCCCAGTCGAGCAGGCCGAGCAGCCGGCCCGCGCCGTAGCCGCCCCTGGCGCAGAACACCGCCGACACCGCCGGGTCGCACCACGCCGCCTGCAGGTCGCCCGCCCGCGCCGCGTCCTCCCCCGCCAGATAGGGCAGATCCTGGCGGTCGAGCGCGTGCGGGCCGACGACCACTTTCATGCCGAGCCCCTCCAGCCGCTCGACCCCCCGCCTGAGCAGGGCCGGGTCCGCCGGGCCTGACGGGGAGACGACGGCGACCGTGGCATCGTGGTGCGAAAATCCGGTTGTCTCTATCACCCGGAAAACGGTGTCACACTTACCTCTCGTATGCGACTTCCGCCCCACATCCTCGTGGTCAACGGCATCAAGGTCCGCAGGCCGGTGTTCCTGGTCGGCGCCCCGCACTCGGGCACGGACCTGGTGGCGCGCGCCCTCAAGCGGGCGCCCGGCTTCCACGTGACGACGGGCCGCGCCTGCGTGGCCCACGTGGTGTACGCCTTCGCCCGCCGGCCGTCGATCGGCGGCACCTCGGGCGCGGTGCGGGTGCTGCGCGACGCGCTGGCCGAGTCGTGGCAACTGCTCGACGGCTCGTGCGGGCTGTGCTCCGACGCCTGCCGCGAGGCGGGCGGCGTGACGAGCACCGGCCCGTGCGTGGCGGCCGGCGAGGTGACCCGGTTCGGCGACGCCAGCCCCGACCTGCTCTACTCCGTGCCGGTGCTGCTGCGCGCCTTCCCCGACGCGCGGTTCGTGCAGCTCATCCGCGACGGCCGCGACGTCACCGCCGACATGCTGGACGACCCCGCCTGCCTGGCCTGGTTCAAGCCCGTGATGTTCCCGATCGACACCGAGTTCCCCAACGCGTTCCTCGGCGTCAACCGCGACGAGCACCGCGACCGCTGGAAGACCATGCCGGTGGCGGGCAAGAGCGCACTGCGCTGGCGCAGCGCGGTGCGGCTGAACGCGACGCTCCGCAAGGACCTGCCGGACGACCAGCTCATCACGGTCCGGTACGAGGACCTGGCGCTCAAGCCCGCCCAAGAGGCCGCCCGGCTGTCGGAGTTCCTGGAGACGCGGGTGCCGAAGGTGGCCCTGTACGGGCCGCGGGCGCCCCGGGTGGGCGAATGGCGCACCCGGCTGCGTACGGCGGACGCCGAGCTGGTGGAGAAGGTGGCCCGCCAGGAGCTCACCCGGCTGGGCTACCTGACGAGCTGAACTGGGTGCGGTAGAGCTCGGCGTACAGCCCGCCGCGCTCCAGCAGGTCCTCGTGACGGCCGCGTTCGGCGATCCGGCCGGCGTGCACGACCAGGATCTCGTCGGCCTCCCTGATCGTGGAGAGCCGGTGCGCGATCACCAGCGAGGTGCGGCCCGCCAGCGCGGTCTTCAGCGCCTGCTGCACGGCCGCCTCCGACTCCGAGTCCAGGTGGGCGGTCGCCTCGTCGAGGACGACCACCCGGGGCGCCTTCAGCAGCAGCCTGGCCAGCGCCAGACGCTGCTTCTCGCCGCCGGACAGCCGGTAGCCGCGCTCGCCGACCACGGTCTCCAGCTGCTCGGGCAGGGCCTCGACCAGCTCGCCGATCTGCGCGGCCCGCAGCGCCGCCCACATCTCGTCCTCGGTGGCGCCTGGACGGGCGTAGCGCAGGTTGGCCGCGATCGTGTCGTGGAACAGGTGGGGGTCCTGCATGACGACGCCCACGGTGTCGCGCAGCGAGGCGAGCGTGGCCTCGCGCACGTCCAGGCCGTTGATCCGGACCGCCCCGTCCGTGACGTCGTAGAGCCGGGAGACCAGCGAGGTGATCGTGGTCTTGCCGGCGCCTGAGTGGCCGACCAGGGCGATGAGCCGGCCGGGCGCGGCGGTGAAGGTCACGCCGTCGAGCACCTGCGGCGACGGGCCGGTGTCGGGCTTGGCGACCGACTCCAGGGACGCCAGCGACACCTCCTCGGCCGACGGGTAGTGGAAGCGCACCTGGTCGAACTCGATCGTGACCGGGCCGCCGGGCACCGGCCTGGCGTCCGGCCGCTCGGCCACCATCGGCTTGAGGTCCAGGATCTCGAAGACCCGGTCGAAGCTGACCAGGGCCGTCATCACGTCGACGTGCACGTTCGACAGCGAGGTGAGCGGCCCGTACAGGCGCATGAGCAGCGCGGCCAGGGCCACGAGCGTGCCCAGCTCGAACACGTCGGACACGGCCAGCACGCCGCCGACCCCGTACACCAGGGCCGTCGCCAGGGCTGCGACCAGGCCGAGCGCCACCCGGAACACGGTGCCGTACATGCCGACCTTGACCCCGATGTCGCGCACCCGGGCGGCCCGCTCGCCGAACATGGCGGCGTCGTCCTCGGGGCGGCCGTAGAGCTTGGCCACCATGGCGCCGGCGACGTTGAACCGCTCGGTGGTGACGCTGCTCATCTCGGCGTCGAGCTGCATCTGCTCGCGGGTCAGCGCGGACATGCGGCGGCCCACCCACTTGGCGGGCCCGATGAAGATCGGCAGCAGCACCAGCGCGACCAGCGTCACCTGCCACGACAGCACCAGCATGGCGCCCAGCACCAGCACGAGGCTGACCACGTTGGACACCACGGACGACAGCGTGCTGGTCAGCGCCCGCTGGGCGCCGATCACGTCGGTGTTGAGCCGCGACACCAGCGCCCCGGTCTGGGTGCGGGTGAAGAACGCCACCGGCATCCGCTGCACGTGGTCGAACACCTCGGTGCGCAGGTCGTAGATCAGGCCCTCGCCGATGCGGCTGGAGAACCACCGCTGCACCAGCGTCAGCCCCGCGTCGACGACCGCCAGCACGGCGATGGCCACCGCAAGACCGATCACCACGCCGGTGTCCTTGGGCAGGATGCCGTCGTCGATGATGGCCTTCATGAGCAGCGGGTTGGCCACCACGATGCCCGCGCCCGCCACGACGAGCAGCAGGAACGCCGCGATCTGCCTGCGGTAGGGCAAGGCGTAGCCGGCGATCCGCCGCACCGTGCCGGGCGCGAGTCGCTGTTTGGTCACCGAGCCGTCGCGACGCAGCGAGGCCCATACATGGGGGCCGAAGCCCCCGCCCATCATCGCCATCTAGGGGAAATCCCTCCACTCCCCCAGCAAAGCGCCGCCGGGCCGTCTGTCGATTCCCTCCTCAGCTCGTGGCGTAACCGCCCGGAACCGGTCAGGACTGTGCGTTGAAGACCGCGCGGAGGCGTACGGCCTGTTCGGCGCCCTCCGCGGCTCTCTGCTCCTCCAGGGTGCGCCCGGACGCGCCCTGAAGGAGTCGCTTGGTCGCCGCCGCCGCGTCGCGGTTGGTCGACAGCAGCTGCGCGACCTTGGCGGCCACGGCCTTGTCGAGGTCGCCCCCGGCGACCACCTGCTCGGCCAGGCCGATGCGGTAGGCCTCGTCGGCCTCCACGTTCCTGGCCGTGAGGCAGATGTCGATCGCCTTGGCCAGGCCCACCAGCTCCACCAGTGGCTTGGTGCCGGTCAGATCGGGCACCAGCCCGAGTGCGGGCTCTTTCATGCAGAACTTGACATCGTCGGCCACGATCCGCAGGTCACAGGAGAGCGCGAGCTGGAACCCCGCGCCGACCGCGTGTCCGTGCACGGCCGCGATGGAGACGATCTCGGGGCGGCGCAGCCACAGGAAACCCTGCTGGGCCTGGCCGATCAGCTCCTGCAGCGAGCTGTCGTCCTGCCTGCTGGCCGAGCCGAACGAGCCCTGCCCCGGCACCCCCTCTTTCGTGAACATCCGCAGGTCGATGCCTGCCGAGAAGGACGGTCCCTCACCTTTCACCACGACCACGCGCACCTGCTCCGGCAAGCCGGCGCCGATTCGCGCCAGAGCCGACCAGGTCGCGGTCGTCTGTGCGTTCCGCTTCTCCGGCCGGTTCAGGGTGATCGTGGCTATCTCACCGTCCACCTCGAAGCGCAGGCCGATCTCCGCCAGCTCTTCGGCGGAAACCTCCTCCGCATACCCCCCGCGCTGCTGCGCCTTCGTGTCCGCCATCACCGCTGCCCTCCTCGCTGAACCGTCGCGCCCGAGCTTACAGAATGACATTCTGGCCGCCGGGCGCGACGGCAGGCTGACTAGGGACGAGCGGCTGCGGTCGCACGTTCCGAGGCGGCCGTCAGCGCTTGGACTTGCCTCGGGTCGCCCCTCCGCGTCCGCGCAGAGTCACCCCGGACTCGCTGAGGATGCGGTGGATGAACCCGTAGGACCGGCCGGTCGAAGCCGCCAGGGCGCGGATGCTCTCGCCCGCGGCATAGCGCTTCTTCAGGTCGCCGGCCAGTTTCTCGCGATCGGCCCCAGTCACCCGGGTGCCCTTCTTCAGTGTCTCGGCCACGAGTACCTCCTGTAGTGCCGGACTTCCGCAGCGTTACTCCGCCATGATCAGTCATTTCAGCGGGATCGGCTACCTACTCCACGGGAAAAGATCCGTACCCACCCAAATTAAGATCAGGCAAGTGCCACAAGATCGGAAAATTCCTCGCTCCACGCGTCTTCAGTTCCGTCTGGCAGCAAGATCACCCTATCCGGTGAAAGGGCGTCGACGGCACCCTCGTCATGGGTCACCAGGACGATCGCTCCTGAATACGACCTCAGAGCTTGGAGAACCTGCTCACGGCTGACCGGATCGAGGTTGTTGGTGGGCTCGTCGAGCAGCAGCACATTGGCGCTGGAAAGCACCAGTGTGGCCAGTGCGAGACGGGTCTTCTCGCCTCCGGAGAGGACTCCGGCCGGTTTGTCGACGTCGTCGCCGGAGAACAGGAACGATCCGAGAACCTTGCGCAGCTCGGTGTCAGTGAACGTTCCGCCTGCCGAACGCATGTTCTCCAGGACGGTTCTGTCAGCGTCGAGCGTCTCGTGCTCCTGGGCGTAATAACCGATCTTCAGGCCGTGGCCGGGCCGGATCATCCCGGTGTCGGGCTGCTCCAGACCGCCCAGCAGGCGCAGCAGCGTGGTCTTGCCGGCGCCGTTGAGGCCGAGGATGACCACCCGATGACCTCGGTCGATGGCCACGTCGACGTCGGTGAAGACCTCCAGGGACCCGTAGGACTTGGACAGGCCCTCGGCGGTCAGCGGGGTGCGGCCGCACGGCTGGGGCTCGGGGAAGCGCAGCCTGGCCACCTTGTCGTTCACCCGCTCCTCCTCGGTGGAGGCCAGCAGACGGTGCGCGCGGCGCATCATGTCCTGCGCGGCCTTGGCCTTGGTGGCCTTGGCGCGCATCTTGTCGGCCTGCGCCAGCAGCGCCCCGGCCTGCTTCTCGGCGTTGGCGCGCTCGCGCTTGCGGCGCTTCTCGTCGGTCTCGCGCTGGGCGAGATAGGCCTTCCAGCCGACGTTGTAGTGATCGACCACGCACCGGTTGGCGTCCAGGTGGAGCACCTTGTTGACCGTGGCTTCAAGAAGCTGGACGTCGTGGCTGATGATCACCAAGCCGCCCTGATGAGATCGCAAAAAATCACGAAGCCACCCGATTGAGTCCGCATCTAGGTGGTTTGTCGGCTCATCCAGAAGGAGAGTTTCCGCGCCGCTGAAAAGAATTCTCGCCAATTCCACCCTGCGGCGCTGGCCGCCAGAAAGCGTTTTCAGCGGTTGCCCGAGCACCCGGTCGGGCAGACCGAGGCTGGAGGCGATGGAGGCCGCCTCCGACTCGGCGGCGTAGCCGCCGAGCACGTGCATCTGGTCCTCCAGCCGGCCGTACTGCCGGACCGCCCGCTCGCGGGTGCGCTCGTCGGCCGAGGACATGCCGAGCTCGGCCTGGCGCAGCCTGCGCAGTACGTCGTCCAGGCCCCTGGCCGACAGCACGCGGTCGCGGGCGAGCACCTCCAGGTCGCCGGTGCGGGGATCCTGCGGCAGGTAGCCGACGCTGCCGGTGCGGGTGACGGTGCCGCCGGCCGGCAGCCCCTCCCCGGCCAGCACCTTGGTGAGGGTTGTCTTGCCGGCGCCGTTGCGGCCGACGAGCCCGATCTTGTCGCCGGGGTTGACCCGGAAGGAGGCGTTCTCGATGAGGAGGCGCGAGCCCGCACGCAGTTCGATGTCAGTAGCGATGATCATGGTTGGCGAAGCACTCCCGAGCTAGGAAACGAGGGATGAGGGCGTGCGACGCCGGTCAATCGGGAGTGTGCATACCGATCAGTGTAGGGCCCGTGCCTGGAGCTCCACCTCTGCTTAACGCGTCGCACACCGGTGAACGCCGGGCGGCCGGGGTTCGATTCCGTCAGCCCTCCGGCAGGTGCGCGGCGATCAGGGCCAGGTTCTGGATCGCGGCGAGCCCGTACTGGGCGGCGTCGTTGGTGCTGACGAACGGCGCGTCCCAGAGCGCGGCGGGCACCTGCGGCCCCTCGACCCGGGTCAGCCGCCAGACGGGCTCGCGCTGCAACGGGTTGGTGTTGAGCTGGTCGCCCTCGTCCCTGAAGAACGCCCGCCAGGCCAGCGCGGCCAGCTCGGGGTCGTCCAGCCGGGCGGCGGCGTAGGCGGCCAGGCGGCTGTGCGCCTGGATCAGCGAGACGCCGGTCAGCGGGCGGCCCGTCTCGGCGGCCTGCCGCTCGGGCGCGGCGAGGTAGAGGCGGCAGTAGTCGAGCCAGGCCCGCTCGAACCCGGGCACGTCCAGGCCGAGCGCGAGCAGCTCCGAGCAGATCTCGGGCAGGCCGAAGACGGCCGACAGGTGCGAGACGGAGACGGCGTCCCTGGAGGTGTCGAACCGGCCGGCGGCCAGGTCGAGGCGGGCCTCGCCGGTGAGGAACCCGCGGGGCAGCGCGCCGATGCCGGCCATGGTGCCCAGCAGCTTGTCCCTGGCACGCTCGTCGCCGTGCCGCTCCCAGCGGGTCAGCCAGGCGGCGGCGAGCGCGCCCCAGTCGGTGCCGAGCCCGATCGACAGCGCCGACGGGTCGGGCGTGTAGACGTCCTCGCGCACCTTGCGCAGCGGGTCCAGGGCCGCGTACGCCTCCTCGGCGGACGCCACCTCGTCGAGCAGGTCACCGGTTCGCTCGTCGGCGGTCAGGTAGTGGAAGAAGCGCCGGTAGACGGCGCTGGAGATGCGCAACTGCTTGCAGCTGCACCCCCAGTGCTGCACGTTGTGGCGGCTGCCCAGGCCCTTCCACCGGCCCAGGTGGTAGACGTCGACCTCGCCGGTGTGGCGGGTCATCGCCTCGGCGAGGCGGAACACCTCGGCCCTGCCGGTCCGCAGGAACTGGTACCACAGCCACAGGTCCGGCGACAGCTCGGAGTTGTCCCAGGCGTAGCCGCCGACGTCGTAACGCCAGGTGCGCCGGTCGGCGTCGTAGGTGTGCATGACGTCGCCGTAGTCCCAGAACCCGTACCAGCGGCGCTGCTCACGTTCGCGCGCGTACAGGTCGAACAGGAAGTCCAGCCGGTCCTCGATCGCGGCGCGGGCCGGCGTGCTCCGGTCGGCCGGGGCCCAGTCGCCGAACACGCCGGCCGCCTTGATCCTCTCGGGGGAGGCGACCAGCAGCGGGGGCTCGTTCATGACGGCGGCGTGCGCGGCCAGTTCCGGGTGCGCTGGCGTGGCGGCGTACGCGCGCAGGGTCAGCTCGTGGGTGCGGGCGACGCCGTACGGGTCGCCGAATCCGGGTTCGTGGTCCTCGTACGTGATCTCCAGTCCTTCGAGCTGCTCGGCGAAGGTGTCCTGGCCCAGGCCGTCGTGCCAGAACCGCAGGTCCATGGCCGGCGCGGACGGGGACCAGAGCCAGACGGTGGCGGTGGCCAGGCCGGTGGCGGCGTCGCGGACGTCGAGCCTGGTGGGGTGCAGACGCCAGAAGTCGCGCAGCCCGAAGCCGAGGCCGCCGCTGATCCCTCCGACGTAGCCGTACCCGGCCGAGCGGGTGCCGGACGGGATCGTCACCCAGGCGTGGCCCTCGGCGGTGCGCTTGCGCAGCAGGTAGCCGTCGGCGGAGTTCTGGTCGAGCGTGTAGTCGTTCCAGGCGGGTATGAGGTGGAGCCGGCCGGCCACCTCGGGGTTGCCGATGGGCCCGCACGGGCGGCCCTCGACCTGGGCGCGCCGCACGTCCTCGCCGGGGTCGCGGCGCAGGCCGGTCAGGCCGCGCACGGCCTCGGTGAGGAAGCCGCCGGGGCCGGCCAGCCGGACGTGCCGGTCGTGCGGCTCGTCCCGCATCACCACGCCGGCGCGCAGGCCCAGCCCGGCCAGGAAGTCCCGGCCCGGGTCGCCGTCCCAGACGAACGTGTGCGCGATCCGCACGTCCTCGGCCCCGGCGTAGAAGTACAGGCGGACGGTGAAGGGCAGCCAGTCGCCGTGCCGGCCCTCCGCCCTGATCACCGCGCGCACCGGGCCGTCCTGTTCGACCGTGACCCGCTCGACCCGTCCGGTGACGCTCTCCCGCCGGACGGCGCCGCCCTCGTCGGGGGTGGGACCGTCCTGGCGCAGGCTGACCAGGCGGACGTCGCGGAGGATCTTCCGGCCGTCGCGGTGCGCGGACCGCACCAGGGTGTCCCCCTCCTCCGCGATCGTCCAGGTGACGGGCCCGGTGCTCACCCGGAGCAGGCCACCCTCGCGGGCGACGGTGACGGGCACGCGCGGCGCCGCGGGGTTCCTTCCGGGTACGAGCCGGTACGCCCCCTCGCCGGGATCCCCGGGGACGGCGGCGTGCGCGGACCACTTGACCGAGCCGTCAGGCCAGGTGGCCGTGGTCCAGCTCTGCACCGGCAGCTCCGCACCGCCGGGGCCGGTCAGCCCGAACGGCGCGCCGGCCGCGACCGTGCCGCGCGGCCACGGGACGCCCCAGGTCACCCCCTGCCCGCCCGGACGGTCCAGCCAGCGCAGGGTGGTCTCCACCTCGGTCACTCCTTCACCGACCCGATCAGCACGCCCTTGGCGAAGTGCTTCTGCAGGAACGGGTAGAAGAGCAGGATCGGCAGCGTGGCGATGACCACCACGGCGAACATCAGGCCCTTGGCCGGGAAGAAGACTGTGTCCAGGGCGCTGATGGCGTTGGCCGCGTCGGGGCTGGTGAGCTGCCTGACGAGCACCTGCAGGGTCCATTTGTCGTTGTCGTTGATGTACAGCAGCGGCGACATGTAGTCGTTCCAGATGCCCACCGCGTAGAACAGCGAGAACGTGGCGATGATCGGCTTCGACAGCGGCAGGACGATCTTGAAGAACACCCCCATCTCGTTGCAGCCGTCGATGCGCGCCGCCTCCTCCAGGGCCTGCGGCAGCTCCTGGAAGAACGACTTGACGATGATCAGGTAGAACGGGTTGATGGCCAGCGGCAGGATGAGCGCCCAGTAGCTGTCCAGCAGCCCCAGGTCGCGCACCACCAGGAAGGTCGGCACGATCCCGCCGCCGAAGACGAGCGTGAACACCACCAGGTTGAGCACCAGGGCCCGGCCGGGCAGATACTTCTTCGACAGCGGGTAGGCCATGGTGAAGGTCAGCGCGACCTGCACCACGGTGCCCACCGCCGTCACCACGACCGTGGTGAGCAGCGCCCGCAGCATGGTGTCGTTGGCGAAGACGTACTCGTACGTGCTGGTGACGAACTTCTCCGGCCACAGGAAGAACGGCCGGGTGGAGATCTCCGACTCGGTCGCGAACGACCCGGCGAGCACGTAGAGCAGCGGGAGCACGGTGATCAGCGCGAGCCCGCCGAGCAGGATGACGTTCAGCGTGTCGAACACCCGGCTGCCGAGCGAGCCGTAGTGCTTGATCGACGTGCCCGCGGGCCGGTCGGTCGAGGTGTTGGCAGACATGTCCACGGGCTCCTCAGAACAGTCCCCGCTGGCCCATGCGCTTGGCCAGCCAGTTGGCGCCGAAGATCAGGACGACGCCGGCGATCCCCTTGAACAGGCCGACCGCCGTGGCGTAGCTGTAGCCGGCGCCCTGGATGCCGACGTAGTAGACGAAGGTGTCGAACACCTCGGCGGTGGAGCGGTTCAGCGAGTTGGTGAGCAGCCAGATCTGCTCGAAGCTCTGGTCGAGGAGGTTGCCGGAGGTCAGGATCGCCATGACCACGATCGTGGGGCGGATCGCGGGCAGTGTGACGTGCCAGAACTGGCGCCACCGGCCGGCGCCGTCCATGCGCGCCGCCTCGTACAGGTTGGTGTCCACGCCGGCCAGCGCGGCGAGGTAGATGATCGTCCCCCAGCCGGACGTCTTCCAGAGCAGCTGCAGGATGACCAGCGGCCGGAACCACTCGGGCCGGGCCATGTAGTCGATCTGGGGACCGCCGCCGCTCAGGCCGTGGATCCAGCCGGCGATGACGCCGAAGTCCACTGCGAACAGCAGGTACGTCAGCGAGAAGACGATCGTCCAGGACAGGAAGTGCGGGATGTAGATCAGCGACTGCACGTAGCGCTTGTAGACGCTGACCCGCAGCTCGTTCAGCAGCAGCGCGATGATGATCGGCGCCGGGAAGACGAAGACCGCGGTCAGCAGCGCGAGGAACAGGGTGTTGAAGAGCAGCCGGCCGAAGTCGGGCCCGGTGAACAGCGTCTCGAAGTGCTTGAGACCGACCCAGGGGCTGCCCGCGTAGCCGGAGAACGGCAGGAAGTCCTGGAACGCGATGGTCAGGCCGTACATCGGCAGGTATCTGAAGATCGCGAAGTAGACCAGGCCGGGGATGAGCATCACGTACAGCCAGCGGTAGCGCCGCAGCGCCGTGCGGACCGGCACCTTGCCGGGCCCGTCCCGCCTGCTCCTGGGGGCCGCCTCGGTGACGGGCGACGCCAGATCGGTGGCCACGGCGGCCTCCTTTCCGAACTTTCCAAACTTTCCGAATGTCGAAAGGGGAGGCCCGGGTGTCCCCAGGCCTCCCGGCCGAGCCGTCAGCCGCCTACCTTGGAGATCCCCGCCTGGAGCTCGGTGAGGATCTGGGTGCCGCCGCTGTCGTACCAGCGCTTGATCTCCGCCTTGAACTGCTCCTCGCTCAGGTCACCCGCCAGATACTTGATGCGGGCGTCGGTGGGGATCGGGTTGAGGGTCGGGCCCTGGTCGACCGCCGTCTGCGAGATCACCGGCAGCGACGGGTCGTGCACCGCGGTCTGCAGGTCGAGCTCCATGAGCTCGTCGCGCTGCTTGAGCCACTCCTGCTCGGCCTGGCTGGGGCGCATCCACTCGTACGCCTCCCCGGCCACGCCGACGCTGGAGGTCATGCCGAGCTGGATGAAGCCGAACTGGACGTCGTTGTTGATGACCTTGATCGCCGGGTCCTCTTCGTCGATCTTGACGGCGAAGCCGTTCTCGGCTTTGAAGTTGCGGCCCTCGATCCCGTTGTTGACCAGGATCGAGCCTTCCTTGGACGCCAGCTTGTCCAGCGTCGTCAGCACGTCGTCGAGCTGCTCCTCGGTCTGCACGCGCTGCTTGGAGATCGCCACGATGCCGTTGAAGCCGGTGAACGGCAGGGAGAACTTCTGCCCGTCGGGCCGCGTCAGGTTGCCCGCCATCGCGACCTTCTGGTCGTACGTCTCCGGGTCCAGCTCCTTGAACTTGTCGAAGAGCTCGCCGGCCCGGACGTTGACGTCGATGATGATGCCGCCCTTGCCCTGCAGGAACGGGTCGTTCCACTTGCCGGTGTCGAGGGTCGCCCAGTCGGGGTTGACCAGGCCTTCGTCGATGAACTTCTTCGTGTACTTCTGGGCCTCCCAGAACTCCGGCACGTCGAACTCGGGCACCAGCTTGCCGTCGCGCACGCCGTAGTTGTTGGGGGTGCCGAACCAGACGTCGATGGCGTTGTACGGGCTGGACGCGGAGAACACGGGGGCGGGCCACTTCGGCAGGATGAGGCCGTAGGTGTCCTTCTTGCCGTTGCCGTCCGGGTCCTTCTCGGTGAACGCCTTGGCGATCTCGTACAGGTCGTCGGTGGTCTTGGGCAGCTCCAGGTCGAGCTTCTCCAGCCAGTCCTTGCGCAGGATGACGGCCGAGCGGAGCAGCGGGCGGACCCGGTAGATGCCGTAGTTGCGGCCGTCGGTCTTGGAGTTCATCCAGACCTGCTGTGACTTCGGCTTGAGGTTCGGGTACTTGTCGAGCTTGTCGGTCAGGTCCCAGAACGCCCCCGCCTTGGCGGCCTTGACGAAGGACGCGCCCTTGTTGTCCTGGATGACCATCACGTCCGGCAGGGAGGCGGACGCGAGCGTGATGTTGGTCTTCTCGTTGTAGTCGGCGTTGGGCACCCAGGTGATCTGGAGCTTCTTGCCGATCAGCTTCTCGACCGCCTGGTGGATCTCCCCCTTGGGGTCGGGGGCGGTCTGGAAGAGCGGGACCATCATGGTCAGCGTGTTCGTGTCCGCCGCCTCACCGCCGCTGCCGCTGGAGCAGGCGGAGGCGACGAGGGCCGCTGTTAGCGTTAACGCACCGGCTGCCAGCCGGCGACGACGGGATGCGGTCATCGGTTCCCTTTCGAGTGCAGACGCGCCTCGTTCTCGGCGAAGAAGCGCAGGCAGAGCCACGTGTTGAGGCAGATCCACGCGCCGGCGCTGATGAGCAGGGCGAGGAGGGGCGCCGCCACCGTCGCGAAGACGATCGCGGCGAGCACGAACAGCAGCAGGACGGACGAGGCGGGCCGGGTCAGCGCCAGCAGCGACGCCTTCGGCAGGTAGGCCGGCAACGGCAGGTCGTAGTGCGCGTAGAGCGGCCCCAGGTAGGACCCGACGCCGGCCAGCGCGACGAGCGCCACCAGGGTGGCCACCCGCCAGGGCGCCGCGTCCGGGCCCAGGGCGGTGAAGTACAGGTAGTTGCCGATCAGGACGGTGGCGACCACCGCCAGGGGCAGGACGAGCAGGGACGCGCGGACGAACTCGCGCCGGTAGACGCGCCAGAACTCACCCACGCCCTGAATCGATTCACCCTGAGCATGCCTGCGGGCCAGCGCGTACGCGGCCACGGTGGCCGGCCCGAGCCCCAGGACCACCCCGCCGAGAAGCGTGAAGGCGATCCAGAGCACGTTCAGCCGGGCCGCCCAGACCACCTCGGAACAGGCGGCCTGAAACCTGATTGACATGGCGGAATGGCTCATCCGGCAGCATCTTCTCGTGGCGTGTGCGCGGACCCGTGGACGGGACCCGTTGCCGGGTGGTTCCCGTCCCGTTACGCGGGGGTGAACGGCGGTCGGTTGCTGCGAAAGTAGTGTTGAATCGAATCAAAGTCAACCATCTCAGCCCAGGAATCCGGCCACTGGACGCCGGTCTGGGAAAACGCCTTCCCAACCTCGCATCCGGCACGTACCGCGGCACAGCACCGAGCCTGGGCCCCCGCGTGCGCGTTCAGCCCTTCCTGACGCGTACGCCCCGAGCCCGGGACACGCATGCTCACCAGGGCCTCCCCCGCCCCCGAATGGGCACCCGACGGGTGCGCAGCGCTGGTCGCGGGCTCGCCCCCTTCTCAACGAGTCCTACGAGCCCGCCGTGCCGGGACACGCGCACCCCCACCCGGGGCGCGTGCGACCAGGACCGTCAGGTGTCGCGGCGGACCGCCTTGCTCGACTCCCTGACCACCAGGTCGGGCTGGAAGATCACCTGCCTGTGCCGGTGCTCGTCCGCCGCCGTGACCTCCTCCAGCAGCAGCTCGATCGCGGTACGCCCGAGCAGCTCGCGCGGCTGGCGCACCGACGACAGCGGCACCGCCGCGGCGGCGGCGAAGTCGATGTCGTCGTAGCCGACGATGGCCACGTCGTCGGGCACCCGCAGCCCGCGCAGCGACATGGCCTGCAGGAACCCCAGCGCGAGCAGGTCGTTGGCGCAGAAGGCGGCCGTGGGCCGCTGCGCCTCGGGCAGCGCGGCCAGGCGTTCGCCCGCGGCCCGGCCGGCGGCGACGCCGAGCGAGGTGATCTCGAAGTCGACCAGCTCGGCGCCCTCCCCCGCGGCCGCCACGGCGGCGGACGCCCCGTCCCGGCGGTCGGCGACCTGCTTGATCGACAGCGGCCCGCCGACGAACGCGATGCGCCGGTGGCCGCGCTCGACCAGGTGGGCGGCGGCGAGCCGGCCGCCGAGCCGGTCGTCGACCGCGACCGAGCACTGCGGGCCGGCGGCGGCGCTGTCGACCAGCACCACGGGCGTGCCCCTGGCGGTGAGCTGGGCCAGGCGCGGGCTGGCGGCGTCGACCGGCGTGATCAGCACGCCCAGCACCCGCTGCTGTTCGAGCTGGTCGAGGTGGCGGCGCTCGCGGTCGGGGTCGGCGGCGCTGTTGCAGAGCATCATCATCGTGTCGTGCTCGTCGGCCACGGACTCGGCGCCCTGGGCGACGTCGGCGAAGAACGGGTTGGAGACGTCGAGGACGACCAGCCCGACCGTGCGGCTGCGGCCGACGCGCAGGTGACGGGCCACCTCGTTGCGGACGAAGCCCAGCTCGCGGATGGCCTCGAAGACCCGCTCACGCGTCGGGGGCGAGACGATCTCGGGGCGGTTGAGCACGTTGCTCACGGTGCCGACCGAGACCCGCGCCAGCTGCGCGACCTCCTTGATGCTCCTGGTCCCCATTGATCCTCACGAGGCCGTGCCGCTGTGAACGCGTCCCATCATAGCGGCCTTGAAGATTTTTTTGAATCGTCTCAAAGATGTGCCGATCCCGTGATCACCCCTGCGCGGCCCCGGCGCCCATCCCGTCCAGCATCAGCCCGAGGAACCAGGCGGGCCGGGCCGCCACCCGCGGAGGCAACGAGTCGGGATGGCAGGCGAACAGGTTGAGCAGCGCCACCACGTCCTCAGCCCCGACGTCGGCGCGCATCCGGCCGTCGGCCTGCGCCTGCTCGACGAGGCCGGTGAACCGCTCCAGCCACCGTCGCCGGATCTCCACGAACCCGGGCCCGACCGTCTCCTCCTCGGGCACCCCGGCCAGCGCGGCGGCGAGCACGCCCCGCCCGGTGTCGCCCACCCACAGCACGAACGCCCGCAGCGCGCTCCAGGCGTCGGGCTCCTCCTCCACCGCCCGGTCCAGGGCCTCGGCCAGGGAGTGCACGTAGTGCTCGCCCATGGCGGCGAGCAACGCGGCCCGGTCGGGGAAGCGCCGGTAGAGGGTGCCCACGCCGACGCCCGCGCGGCGGGCGATGAGTTCCATGGGCGCCGCTGGACCGCGCTCGGCCATGACGGCCGCCGCGGCCTCCACGATCTTGCCCAGGTTGCGCCTGGCGTCCGCACGCACGGAGGGAAGCGTACCCCCGAATATGTGGACGACGACATTCCGCTTCCTGTACGTTCCCCTTAACCGGAATGTCGTCATCCGCTTAGGAGCACTCATGATCGTCGTCACCGGCGCCACCGGCTCGATCGGCCGGGAACTCGTCTCCCTCCTGCCTCCCGACGAGGTGCTCGCCGTGGTCCGCAAGCCCGCCGAGGTGGGATGCCCGCACGCGCTGGGCGACCTCGAACAGCCGGAGTCGATCGCCGCGCACCTGTCACCGGGTGACCGGCTGTTCCTCAACAGCTCTCTCTTCCCGGGCGTGGTCGACGCCCACCGCGCGGTGATCGACCTGGCCCGGGCGGCCGGGGTGGCGCAGGTGGTGACGGTCTCGGTGCGGCACGCCAGGCCGGGCGGCCGGCTCGGCCAGGACATGCACGGCCACATCGACGAGCACCTGCGCGCCTCGGGCGTGCCGCACGCGATCCTGCGGCCGGGCGGGTTCATGCAGAACCTGCTGACGGAGGTGCGCGACGGCCGCTTCCACGGCTCGTACGGGGCGGCCCGGGTCAGCTACATCGACAGCCGGGACATCGCCGCGGTGGCGGCGGCACTGCTGACCAGGCCGGTCGGGCCGAGCGAGACCTACACGCTGACCGGTCCCGAGGCGCTCACCCACGACGAGATCGCCGCCGCGATCACGGCCGCGACCGGCCGACCGGTGACCTACGTCGACCTGCCGGTCCCTGACCTGACCGCCCACCTGACGGCACAGGGGCTCCCCGACGCCCTCGCCGCCCAGCTGGCCGCGATGATGCGGGAGATGGGGACGGAGGACTGGGCCTCGGCCTCGTCCACGGTCGAGGACCTCACCGGCCGCCCGCCGCGCTCGCTCGCGGACTTCCTCGCCGATCACGCCCACGCCTTCGACGCCTGAGGGTCAGGGCGGGTCCACCACGCGCACGCGTACCGCCCGGAACTGGGACGGCGTCTCCTTGAGCACCGCCAGCTTCGGGTCGGGGACCGTCAGGAACGGCTCCGCCTCCAGGGCCAGCAGCGGTGCCAGCCGCCGGTCGGCGCGCAGGGCGTCGACCGCCTTGCGGTCGCCGCCGAGCACGACGGCGTCCAGTTGGTCCAGGTGCGGCGCCACGACCCGCAGCGCGGTCTCGGCGGCCACCTCGAACGCCTTGTCCGCCTGGTTGGACCTGCGGCGGGCGAAGCGCTGCTGGGACCAGCCGCCGGCCGCGGTACGCCCCTGCACCAGCCGCGATCCGACCTTGGACGCCACCAGCTCCACCCCGTCGAACACCCCGGCCGCGTACCCGCCCAGCCGCACCAGCACCACCCCCACCCGGCGGGCGGCGCGGGCGTGCTCGACGAGCCGGGTCACGTGCGGCGGCCCCGGGCGCATCGGCGGGAAGGGCACGTGCAGCTCGGCCAGCGCGCCGTCACGGGCCGTCAGCCGCACGAGACGGTCGTCCCCGGTGGCCTCGAAGGGCCCGTGGCGGGTGGCGAACCCGTCGATCCACGGATTCAGCCGCTCCGGCGGCACGGACACCCACCGGCCACCGCCCTTCGCCGGTCGCGCACTCATGCGGGAAGGCTAGCGGACGGATCTTCCCCGGCATCCCGGAGAGCCGTGGTGCCGGTGTCGCCCGGGTCCCGCAGGTAACGACTCGTCCGGTCCTCTGGGCAGATCCCGGCGCGCCGGGATAGGAAGGAGGCGTGACGCGACCGCTGAACAGACGGGCTCTGCTCGGCACCGGCATGCTCGCCGGGGTGGCGGCCTGCACGTCATCCCCTGCCCCTCAGCCCGCCGCGACGACCACGGCGACCGGCGCGCCGGCCTTCGACCCGGACGACTGGGAGTCGGTGCGCGCCCAGTTCACCCTGGATCCGGCGTACGGGCAGTTCGCGGCGTTCGTGCTGGCCCCCGCGCCCGCCCCGGTGCGCGCGGCGATCGAGCGGCACCGCGCGGGCCTGGACGCCGACCCGCACTACCTGCCCGGCGGCCGCTCCCCCGACGAGTCCATCCGGGAGACGGCCGCGCGGTTCATCGGCGCCGCCGCCCAGGAGATCGCGCTCACCGACAGCACCACGATGGGCCTCGGCCTGCTCTACTCCGGCCTGCGGCTCACCCGCGGCCAGGACGTCCTCACCACCGAGCACGACTTCCTGGCCACCCACGAGGGAGTGCGGCTGCTCGCCGACCGCACCGGCGCGAAGGTGCGCAGGGTCAGGCTGTACGACGATCCGGCCCGGGCCTCGGCCGGCCGGATGGTCGAGGCGATCAAGGAGGGCCTGGGACCGCGCACCCGCGTGGTGGCGGTGACGTGGGTCCACTCCAGCACCGGGGTGCGGCTGCCGATCCGGTCCGTCGCCGACATGCTGGCCGAGGCCAACCGGGGCCGCGACGAGGCCGACCGGGCGCTGCTGTGCGTCGACGGGGTGCACGGGTTCGGCGCCGTGGCTGACGGGATGGACGACCTGGGCTGCGACTTCATGGCCAGCGGCACCCACAAGTGGCTGTTCGGGCCGCGCGGCACCGGCATCCTGTGGGGGCGCGCCTGGGACGCGCTCGCCCCGGTCATCCCGGGTTTCGGGCAGGCGTCGTTCATGGCCTGGCAGAGCGGGGAGGGCCCGGCCGAGACCACCGCCGAGCTGGCCACGCCCGGCGGCTACAAGGCGTTCGAGCACCGGTGGGCGATGACGCAGGCGTTCAACTTCCAGACGGCGATCGGCAAGGACCGCGTGCAGCGCCGTACGCAGGAGCTGGCCACCCGGCTCAAGGCCGGGCTGCGCGCGCTCCCGCATGTCAGGCTCGCCACCCCGGACTCCCCCGACCTGTCCGCCGGGCTGGTGTGCTGCTCGATCGACGGCCTGGAGCCCGCCGAGGCGGTGGCGCGCCTGCACGACCGCAAGGTCATCGCCTCGACCACCCCGTACGTGCCGTCGCTGCTGCGCTTCGGCACCAGCATCGTCACCTCACCCGAACAGGTCGACCACGCCATCGAGGCGGTGAAGGGACTCGCATGAACTGGGCCGAGCCGTACGGGCCGCTGATCGAGACGACGGCCCGGGTGCTGACCTGGAACGTGTGGGGCGAGCACGGCCCGTACGAGGAACGGGCGGAGCGAATCGCCAAGCTGGTGCGCGAGCTGGACCCGGACGTGATCGCCCTGCAGGAATGGGCCGGGCAGGAGCTCGGCTACGAGCACGTGACCGGGCTGCCGGGGCGGCTGTGCGCGATCCTGTCGCGCTGGCCGATCGTCCGGCGGGAGGAGCGGACGTTGCCCGGCGGCAGGATGCCCGGCGGCGCGCTGTTCTGTGAGCTGGCGGGGCCGCGCGGGCCGCTGCAGGTGTTCAGCGTGGCCCTGGGCTCCTACCGGCTCGGCGAGTCGGCCGAGCGTCAGGACCAGGTGCGGGCGCTGACGGCGTTCGTGGCGCAGGCGGCGGCGGGCCGGCGTCCGGCGGTGGTCTGCGGCGACTTCAACGCGCCGCCCGACAGCGACGAGATCAGGATGCTCACCGGACGGACGGCGCCCGGCCTGCCGGGCGTGGTGTTCTACGACGCCTGGGAGGTGGCGGGCACGGGCGGCCCCGGGCACACGTGGAGCAACGCCAACCCGTTCGCCCGCCCCGCCCTCTATCCGGACCGCCGCTTCGACTACGTGTTCAGCGCCTGGCCGCGCGCGGGCGGAGCGGGCCACCCGGTGCGCTGCGAGGTCATCGGCGACGGCCCGGAACCGGGCTCCGACCACTACGGCGTGCTGGCCGACGTGCGCTACTAACGGCCCGGTCCACGACCCACGAGGAACTTCGGCGGCGCCGCACCAGGCGGCGCGCCGGTCAGGCCGCGCGGCTCAGAGCCGGCAGGCGTAGATGTCGGTGACCAGGATGGCCCGGGCGCCGATGTCCCACAGCTGGTCCATCACCTGCTGGTGGCCCTTGCGGCGGACCATCGCCCGGACGGCCACCCAGCCCTCGCGGTGCAGCGGGGAGACCGTCGGCCCCTCCATGCCGGGCGTGAGCGCGATGGCCTCCTCGATCCGCTCGGCGCGGATGTCGTAGTCCATCATCACGAAGTCGCGGGCGTGCACCACCCCCTGGAAGCGGCGGATGATCTGCTGGGTGCCGGACGACTCGGGCACACCCTGCCGCTTGATCAGCACCGCCTCGGAGCGCATGATCGGCTCGCCGAACACCTCCAGGCCGACGTTGCGCAGCGTGGTGCCGGTCTCGACCACGTCGGCCACCGCGTCGGCGACGCCCAGCCTGATGGCGGTCTCGACCGCGCCGTCGAGCTTGATGACGCGGGCGTCGACCCCCTGGTCGGACAGGTACTTCTCGAGCAGCCCGGTGTAGGAGGTGGCGACCCGCAGGCCCTGCAGGTCGTGCACGCTCGTCATGGTGCCGGTCTTGGCGGCCAGCCGGAACGTGGAGGCGCCGAAACCGAGCGGCATGATCTCCTCGACGGGCGCGCCGGAGTCGATGAGCATGTCCCTGCCGGTGATGCCGGCGTCGAGCGTGCCCTCGCCGACGTAGACGGCGATGTCGCGGGGACGCAGGAAGAACAGCTCGCAGCCGTTGGCCTCGTCGACGACGAACAGCTCCTTGCTGTCGCGCCGGGGACGGTAGCCGGCCTCCTTGAGCATGACCTGGGCGGCCTCGCTGAGTACGCCCTTGTTGGGTACGGCCAGACGTAGCATTTCAGTGATCCTCGGATGTGTCGCGAAAGTGCGGGTCGTGGTGGGCGGAGGCGGGCGCGGGGCGCCCTAGAGATGCTTGTACACCTCGTCCAGCCCGATCCCCTTCGCGATCATCAGCACCTGCACGTGGTAGAGGAGCTGCGAGATCTCCTCGGCGGCCCGGTCGTTCGACTCGTGCTCGGCGGCCATCCAGCTCTCGGCGGCCTCCTCGACGACCTTCTTGCCGATGGCATGGACGCCGGCGTCGAGCGCGGCCACGGTGCCCGAGCCCGCGGGCCGGGTCTGCGCCTTCTCTGACAGCTCGGCGAACAGCTCTTCGAAGGTCTTCATGATCTCTCTCGTCGTTCGGCAGGAGTGCAACTCAAGCCTAGTCTGCGCCAGGCACCGGAGTCGCCGAGGGTTGGCGCGTTCCCGGGCGCGTCGCCCGGCGTTTCCGGGGTGCCCCGCCCCTGTCCCTGTACGTGTCGTACCCGCCTCTCCGGCGCCTTCCCCGTACGACCCCCGCGACAGGGACAGAGGCCGGCGGCCGGGCGGGCGCCCGGCCGCCGGGGGGTCACCAGGGGACGGGGCCCTCCGCGCTGAAGAAGCCGGCGGTCGGGCCGTCGGCGTCGAGCGTGGCCAGGCGGACCACGATCGTGGCGCCCTGCGCGGGGGTGAGGAACCCGCGGTGGTTGTTGATGTCCGTGGCCACGTAACCCGGGGCGGCGGCGTTGACCAGGATGCCGTCCTTGCGCAGCTCGTTGGCGTACTGCACGGTCAGCGCGTTCAGCGCCGTCTTGGAGGGCGCGTACGCGGCCGACGGCGGCAGTCCCTTCATCGGGCCGTACGGGTCGCTGGTGACGGCCAGCGACCCGGCGCCGCTGCTGAGGTTGACGATGCGCGGCGCCGGGGACCTCCGCAGCAGCGGGAGCATCGTGTTGGTCACGGTGATCACCCCGAAGACGTTGGTCTCGTACACCGCCCGCACCATGTCCAGGTCGACGACGCTGGGGATCTGGTCGACGGCGTCCTCGGGCGAGACCCGGCCGGAGCCGGTGATGGCCGCGTTGTTGACCAGCACGTCGAGGTGGCCGAAGAGCTCCTCGATCCAGGCCGCCGTCTGCTTGACGGTGGCCGGGTCGGTGACGTCCAGGGCGACCGGGTGAGCGTCGCCGCCGCCCGCGCGCACCCGCTCCGCGGCCTCCTCGCCGCGCAGCGGGTCCCTGGCTCCCATCAGGACCGTCATGCCCAGGGCGGCGAGCCGCTCCGCGGTCGCCAGCCCGATCCCCTTGTTCGCCCCGGTGATCAGGGCGACCCGCTGGTGCGGGGTTTGCTCGTCCATGGTCAAGCTCCTGTCTTGGTGAGTCTGTCCTGCCCGGGACGATCCGGGCCGGCCGTTCTGTGACATGGACGGCCGATGTCACAGAACGGCTGGGCTGTTTCGTCCCGGGTACGGACATGGCTACTGATGTGAGGAAGTGATGGTCATGCGGGTGTTCGTGGCCGGTGGGGCCGGGGTGCTGGGGCGTCGGCTGGTGCCGCGGCTCGTGGAGCGGGGTCACCTGGTGACGGCGACGACGACGGGCGCGGGCAAGCTGGCCCTCCTGGAGGATCTGGGCGCCGAGGCGGTCGTGATGGACGGGCTGGACGCGGAAGCCGTCGGCGAGGCGGTGGCCCGGGCCCGGCCGGACGTGATCGTCCACCAGATGACCGCCATCAGCGGCAAGCCCGACATCAAACACTTCGACCGCTGGTTCGCCACCACCAACCGGCTGCGCACCGAGGGGACGGACCACCTGCTGGCCGCCGCCGAGGCGACCGGCGTCTCCCACGTCGTCGCGCAGAGCTACGCCTCGTGGAACGGCATCCGCACGGGCGGCTGGGTGAAGACCGAGGAGGACCCGCTGGACCCGACGAGCACCGGCCAGGGCGCCGAGGCGATCCGCCACCTGGAGGAGGCCGTACTCGCGGCCGGGGGCGCGGTCCTGCGCTACGGCGCCTTCTACGGGCCGGGCGCCACCGACGACCAGGTCGAACTCGTACGCAAGCGGCAGTACCCGATCATCGGTGACGGCGCCGGCCACAGCTCGTGGGTGCACCTCGACGACGCGGCCGAGGCCACCGTCCTGGCCGTGGAGCAGCGGGTGCGGGGCGTGTTCAACATCGTCGACGACGAGCCCGCGCCGGCGCGCGAGTGGCTGACCCATCTGGCGGCTTGCGCGGGGGCCAAGCCGCCGATGCGGATCCCGGTCTGGCTGGCGAGGCCGCTGGCGGGCAAGACCGCGGTGGCGATGATGACCGAGGGCCGCGGCTTCTCCAACGCCAAGGCCAAGCGGGAGCTGGGCTGGCGGCTGCGCCACCCCTCCTGGCGCGAGGGCTTCAAGGAGGAGCTGGCGTGACCAGGGCCGAGGAGTTCCTGGAGCTGCGGCCGCTGCTGTTCTCGATCGCCTACCGGATCCTGGGCAGCGTGAGCGAGGCCGAGGACGCGGTCCAGGAGGCGTGGCTGCGCTACGACGCCTACCCGGGACAGCCCGCCTCGGCCAAGGCGTTCCTGTCGGCCACGGTGTCCAGGATCGCGATCGACGTGCTGCGCTCGGCCCGCGTCCGGCGGGAGGAGTACGCGGGACGGTGGTTCCCCGAGCCGCTGCTCGCCGATCCGTACGAGGACCCGGAGCGGTCGGCCGAGCTGGCCGACTCGGTGTCGACGGCGGCGTTGCTGCTGCTGGAGCGGCTCTCGCCGCTCGAACGGGCGGTCTTCGTGCTGCGCGAGGTGTTCGGGTTCGGCTTCGACGAGGTCGCCTCGGCTGTCGGGCGCTCGGAGGCGGCCTGCCGCCAGCTCGCCGTACGGGCGCGGCGCCACATGGACTCCGGACGCGCCCGGTTCGAGGCCGACCGCCACGAGCGCGAGGAACTCGCGGGACGGTTCTTCGACGCCTTACGGGAAGGCGACGTGGACGGGCTGCGGGAGCTGCTCGCCGCCGACGTGCAGCTGATCGGCGACAGCGGCGGCAACGCCCCGCTGTGGGGCCAGGGCGTCTTCGGCTGCGACAACGTGGCCCGGATCCTGACCGCCATCATGGAGCCGTTCGCCCGCATCGGCGGCACGATGCGCACCCACGAGGTCAACGGCCAGCCGGGCGCGATCTTCCACGACCGCGACGGCAAGATCATCAACACGCTGGCGTTCGACGTCCTCGACGGGCGGATCCAGACCATCCGCGCCGTACTCAACCCCGACAAACTCCGCCACCTGGGCCCGGTGGCGGACGCCTGGGCAGTGATCCGCGAAGCCAACCAAGCCCGCCGCCACCCCACCACCTGACACCCCGACCCTCCGCACTCCCCCGTGGATCGCGGGGTCTCACCCACCCGCCCGCGGGCTCGGGGGGCGTGGAAGGTGGAGACCACGAGGCGGAGACCCGGAGGCAGAACCGGGGGCGAAGACCCATGGGCTGGCAGCCAGGAGGGACGAGAGCGCAACCCAGGCTTATGGGCCGCGACCGGGGACCCGGAATTGTCACCGAGTCCCAGGCTCAGAGCTATGGCGCACCGGACACGCGAGCACCCCCGCACCATTCACGATGAACGGTACGGGGGTGCTCGTGGTTCGGGTTACCGGCTGGGCCGGTCAGCGGTCGTAGCTGCGGCCGGAGCCGCCGCGGCGGTAGCCGCCCCTGCTGCCGCGGTCGTCCGAGCGGAAGCCGCCGGGACGGTAGCCGTCGCGGGGGCGGTCGTCGGAGCGGTAGCCGCCGCGGTCGCGGTCGCCCGTGGAGGGGCGGCCGCGGTCGGCGGAGTAGCGGCCGGCGCGGTCGTCGGAGCGGAACCCGCCACCGCGCGTGCCGCGGTCGTCGGAGCGGAACCCGCCGCGCGGGCGGTCACCCTCGCGGAACGGGCGGTCGTCGCCGTGGCCGCGCTGGTCCGACCGGAACCCGCCGTCGCGGCGGTCCTCGCCGAAGGTGCGGGATCCGCGGTCGTCGCGGCGCGGGCCGGAGAACGGCCGGTCGCCGCCCTCACGCCGACGCCCCGAGAAGCCGTCCTCGTGCCGTCGCGGGCCGGAGAAGCCCTGCTCGCGTCGCGGGCCGGAGAAACCGTCCTCACGGCGCGGACCGGAGCCCTGCTCGCCGCGCGGGCCGGAGAAGCCGTCCTCACGGCGCGGACCCGAGAAACCGTCGTCGTGACGCCGAGGGCCGGAGAACCCGTCCTCGTGGCGCCGGGGACGGCGGTCGCCGTCGAAGTCGCGGCGGGGCCGGCGGGTGCGGGCGCCGTGGTTGTCGCGGCGCGGACGCAGGGGCTTGCGGACGTCCGGCTCCCAGACGGGGATGGACTCGCCGTTCGGGATGCGGGCGCCGGTGACCTCCGCCACCCGCGGGTGACCGGGGGTCGCCTTGAGGCGGAACGGGTGGATGCCGGCCCGCCGGGTCAGCGACTCGGTGGAGCGGCGCTCGTTCGGCAGGACCAGGGTGACCACGGTGCCCTTCTCCCCGGCGCGGGCCGTGCGGCCGCCCCGGTGGAGGTAGCTCTTGTGGTCCTGGGGCGGGTCGACGTGCAGCACGAGGCTGATGTTGTCGACGTGGATGCCGCGGGCGGCGACGTCGGTGCAGACGAGCACGTTGATCGAGCCCTCGCGGAACTCGGCAAGGATGCGGGTGCGCTGGTTCTGGCGCTTGCCGCCGTGCAGGCCGCCGGCCTTGACGCCGACCCTGGCGAGCTGCTTGCAGAGCCGGTCGACGCCGTGCTGGGTGCGCACGAAGATGATCGTGCGGCCCTCACGGTTGGCGATCTCGGCGGTGATGTCGAACTTGTCGTCCCGGGTCACCTGCAGCACGTGGTGCTCCATGGTGTCGACGGGCGAGGTCGCGGGGGCGACGGAGTGGGTGATCGGGTCCTTGAGGAAACGCTGGACGAGCTTGTCCACGTCGCCGTCGAGGGTGGCGGAGAACAGCAGCCGCTGCCCGCCGGGCGGGGTCTGCGCGAGCAGTTCCGTCACCACCGGGAAGAAGCCGAGGTCACACATGTGGTCGGCCTCGTCCAGGACGCTGACCTCGATGTCCTCCAGGGAGCATTCGCCCTGGCGGATGAGGTCGCCGAGGCGGCCGGGGGTGGCGACGACGATGTCGACGCCGCGGCGCAGCGCCTCGATCTGCTTGCCCATGGACATGCCGCCGACGACGACCTTCATGCGCAGGCCGAGGCCGCGGCCGAGGGGTTCGAGTGCGTCGTGCACCTGGAGGGCGAGCTCGCGGGTGGGGACGAGGACCATCGCGCGGGGACGGCCGGGGGCCGGCTTGACGCCGGCGATGCGGGCCATCGTGGGCAGCCCGAAGGCGAGGGTCTTGCCGGAGCCGGTCTGGCCGCGGCCGAGTACGTCGGCGCCGGCGAGCACGTCCGGGATGGCCGCGCTCTGGATGGGGAACGGTGAAGCGATGCCCTGCCTGGCCAGACCGGTCACGAGCGGCTTGGGCAGACCGAGCAACTCGAACTCGGACGGGCCCTGCTCGGGGGTCGTCTCGGGCAGGACAGCGTCAAGCATGGTCACGAAATTCGTGCCTTTCAGTCGAAGTGGCACGTCACTTCTGCGAAAGGACGAGCCAGGACGTACGGCATCGTCGCCGTACACATTGCAGTGCGCCCGCCATCGGGGCGGAGCTTGGGGGAAGGCGCACCTGAGGGCGCCGGCCGCAGGCGGCGCGGGACGCGCGATGAGGCGTCAGGTGTCCTTGTGTGCCAACAAGGGAGAGATCACGATTATTCCCGAGGAGGGTCTCCGGACTTTCCGGATCCCTCGGCACGCTGAGACGGCCGGTGCCGGAGCACCAGCCTCCAGCCGAAAAGATCAGACGTTGAAGCCTAGCATACGAAGCTGGTCACGGCCCTCATCGGTGATCTTGTCAGGGCCCCACGGGGGCAGCCAGACCCAGTTGATCTTCACATCGGAGACCATGCCGTCGAGTGCGGAGTGCGCCTGGTCCTCGATGACGTCGGTCAGCGGGCAGGCGGCGCTGGTGAGGGTCATGTCGATGGTCGCGACGGGCTTGCCGTCGTCGCCCGGGTCGAGGTTGAGGCCGTAGATCAGGCCGAGATCGACGACGTTGATGCCCAGCTCGGGGTCGACGACGTCCTTCAGCGCCTCCATGACCTCCTCGACGGTCGCGTCGCCGTCGAAGCCGGTCGGGGTCTCGACAGGCTTGCTCATCGCGCAGCACTCCTCACCACAGCGTCCTTGTAGGCCATCCACGACAGCAGCGCGCACTTGACGCGTGCCGGGAACTTGGCCACCCCGGCGAACGCGACCGCGTCGCCGAGCACGTCCTCGTCGGGGTCTACCTTGCCCCTGCCCTGCATGAGCCGGGTGAACTCGTCGACCACCGACAGGGTCTCCTCGACGGTCGAGCCGGTCGCCAGCTCGTGCAGCACCGACGCCGCGGCCTGGCTGATGGAGCAGCCCTGACCGTCGTACGAGACATCCTCGATCTTACCGGCGTCGCCCACCTTGACCCGCAGCGTGATCTCGTCGCCGCACGTCGGGTTCACGTGGTGAACCTCGGCGTCGTACGGCTCGCGCAGCCCCCGCCCCTGCGGGTGCTTGTAGTGCTCCAGGATCAGCTCCTGGTACATCGACTCGCCGATCATGGCTATGCGAACACCTTCTGAACGTGGTGGAGGCCGCGCACCAGGGCGTCGATCTCGCCCGTGGTGTTGTACAGATAGAACGACGCCCGGGTGGTCGCCGGTATTCCGAACCGCAGGTGCAGCGGGCGCGCACAGTGGTGGCCGACGCGCACCGCGACGCCGAAGCTGTCGTCGAGGATCTGGCCGACGTCGTGCGGGTGGATGCCCTCAAGGGTGAACGAGAGGGTGCCGCCGCGCAGCTCCAGCGAGTCGGGGCCGATCAGCCGCAGCCCCGGCACCTCGCGGAGCGCGTCCAGCGCGTACGCGGTGAGCTCGCGCTCGTGGGCCTCGACGGCCGTCATGCCGACCCCGGTGAGGTAGTCGACGGCCGCGCCGAGGCCGATGGCCTCGACGATCGGCGGTGTGCCCGCCTCGAACTTGTGCGGGATGGGGGCGAAGGTCGAGCGGTCCATCCAGACCGCCTCGATCATCTCGCCGCCGCCGAGGAACGGGGGCATGGCGTCGAGCAGCTCGCCCCGGCCCCACAGCACGCCGATGCCGGAGGGCCCGACCATCTTGTGGCCGGTGAAGGCGACGAAGTCGACGCCCAGCGCGGCGACGTCCACCGGGTGGTGGGGCACCGACTGGGAGGCGTCGAGCATGACCAGCGCCCCGGCCTGGCGGGCGCGGGCCAGCACGTCGGCCACCGGGTTGACGGTGCCGAGCACGTTCGACTGGTGGGCGATCGAGATGATCTTCGTCCGCTCGCCGACCAGGTCGTCCAGCTTGGACAGGTCGAGCCGGCCCTCGTCGGTGACGCCGAACCACTTCAGCGTCGCGCCGGTGCGCTGCGCGAGCAGCTGCCACGGCACGATGTTGGAGTGGTGCTCCATCTCGGAGATGACGATCTCGTCACCGGGGCCGAGCCGGAAGCGGTCGTCGGCGTTGGCCGGGTTGCCGAAGGAGTAGGCGACCAGGTTGAGTGCCTCGGAGGCGTTCTTGGTGAAGACGACCTCTTCGCGCGCGGGCGCGCCGATGAACGCGGCGATCTTGTCGCGAGCGCTCTCGTAGGCCTCCGTGGACTCCGCCCCCAGCACGTGCATGGCGCGCCCGACGTTGCTGTAGTGCATCGCGAGGTGCTCGCGCATGGTCTCGATGACCTGGGTGGGCTTCTGGGAGGAGTTGCCCGAGTCGAGGTAGACGAGCGGACGCCCGCCGGGCAGCTCGCGGGAGAGGACCGGGAAGTCCTTCCTGATCCTCTCCACGTCCAAGCTGGTCTGAGTCATGCAGATGCCTTCGTGTACTGCTCGTAGCCCTCGGACTCGAGCTTGTCGGCCAGCTCCGGCCCGCCCTCCTCGACGATCTTGCCGGCGGCGAAGACGTGCACGAAGTCGGGCTTCACGTAGCGGAGGATGCGGGTGTAGTGGGTGATCAGCAGCACGCCGGTCTCACCGGAGGCGCGGAAGCGGTTGATGCCCTCCGACACCACGCGCAGCGCGTCGACGTCGAGGCCGGAGTCGGTCTCGTCGAGCACCGCGATCTTCGGCTTGAGCAGCTCGAGCTGGAGGATCTCGTGGCGCTTCTTCTCGCCGCCGGAGAAGCCCTCGTTGAGGTTGCGCTGGGCGAAGGCGGCGTCGATGGAGAGCGCGTCCATGCCGGACTTCAGGTCCTTGGCGAACTCACGTAGCTTGGGCGCCTCGCCGCGGACGGCGGTGACGGCCGAGCGCAGGAAGTTGGACACCGACACGCCGGGGACCTCGACGGGGTACTGCATGGCCAGGAACAGGCCGGCGCGGGCCCGCTCGTCGACCGACAGCTCCAGCAGGTCGACGCCGTCGAGCAGGACCTGCCCGCCGGTGATCGTGTACTTGGGGTGGCCGGCCACCGCGTAGGCGAGCGTGGACTTGCCGGAGCCGTTGGGGCCCATGATGGCGTGGGTCTCGCCCGACTTCACCGTCAGGTTGACGCCGCGCAGGATTTCCTTGTCCTCGACGGCGACGTGGAGGTCACGGATCTCAAGGGTGGACATGGCTTATGACTCCTTCGAGAGCGAGACGAGCACGTCATCGCCGTCGATCTTGACTGTGTAGACGTTCACGGGCTGGGTGGCGGGCGGGCCGGTGGGCTTGCCGGTGCGGATGTCGAAGCACGAGCCGTGCAGCCAGCACTCGAGCGTGTCGTCGTAGACGTCACCCTCGCTCAGGCTCACCTCGGCGTGCGAGCAGACGTCGTGCAGGGCGAACACGTCGCCGCCCTTGCGCACCAGCGCGACCGGCGTCTCGCCGACCTCGACGGCGATGACACCCCCGTCGGGGATGTCGCCGATCTGGCAGACCTTCTCGAAGCTCATCGGGCGAGCTCCGCTTCCAGCGCCGCCATGACGCGATCGCGGATCTCCTCGATCTGGATCTTCTCGACGAGCTGGCCGAGGAAGCCCCGGATGACCAGGCGGCGGGCCTCGTCGAAGGGGATGCCCCGGGCCTGGAGGTAGAACAGGTGCTCGTCGTCGAGCCGGCCGGACGTCGAGGCGTGCCCCGCGCCGGCCACCTCGCCGGTGAGGATCTCCAGGTTGGGCACCGAGTCGGCGCGGGCGCCGTCGGTGAGGATGAGGTTGCGGTTGAGCTCGTAGGTGTCGGTGCCCTCGGCCTCGACCCGGATGATCACATCGCCGATCCACACGGCGTGCGCGTCCTCGCCCTGGAGGGCGCCGCGGTAGTCGACGTTGCTCTTGCAGTTGGGCTGCGAGTGGTCGACCAGGAGGCGGTGCTCCAGGTGCTGACCGGCGTCGACGAAGTAGACCCCGGCCAGGTCGGCGTCGCCGCCGGGGGCGGCGTAGGACACGCTGGGCGACAGCCGGACGAGGTCGCCGCCGAGCGTCACCACGAAGCTGCGGAAGGTGGCGTCCTTGCCGAGCCTGGCGTGGTGGTGGCTGACGTGCACCGCGTCGTCGTCCCAGTCCTGCAGGCTGACGACGCGCAGGATGGCGCCGTCGCCGACGGCGAACTCCACGTTGTCGGCGTAGACGGCGCTGCCCTTGTGGTCGAGCACGATCACGGCCTCGGCCATCGGCTCGACCTGGACCAGCAGGTGGCCGAAGGCGGCGCCGTCACCGGCGCCGGTGAGCGTGACGACGGTCGGCCTGGAGGCCACCGCCTCGCGCGGCACCGTGAGCACGGTCGCCTTCTCGAAGGCGTTGTAGGCCTGGGCGCTGACCCGGTCGGCCGGCACGTAGACCTGGCCGAGCCGCGGGTCGTCGCGGCCCACGGTCTCGACGGTGACCTCCGGCGCGGCGTCCACGTCCACCTTGACGTGGCCGCCCGCGACGGCCTTGCCGTTGTGCAGGCCCTTCAGCCGCGCGAGCGGGGTGAAGCGCCACGCCTCCTCGCGCCCGGCCGGCACCTCGAAGTCGGCCAGGTCGTACGACGCCTTCTCGTGCAGGGTCGACAGGGGCTTCTCGTTCAGGCCCATCAGCCGACGGCTCCTTCCATCTGCAGCTCGATCAGCCGGTTGAGCTCGAGCGCGTACTCCATGGGCAGCTCACGCGCGATCGGCTCGACGAAGCCGCGCACGATCATCGCCATCGCCTCGTCCTCGTCGAGCCCGCGGCTCATGAGGTAGAACAGCTGGTCCTCGCTCACCTTGGAGACCGTGGCCTCGTGACCCATCGAGACGTCGTCCTCGCGGACGTCGACGTAGGGGTAGGTGTCGGAGCGGCTGATCTGGTCGACGAGCAGGGCGTCGCACTTGACGGTGCTGGCGCTGCCGTGGGCGCCCTCCTCGATCTGCACCAGACCGCGGTAGGAGGTGCGGCCGCCGCCGCGCGCCACCGACTTGGAGATGACGCTGGAGCTGGTGTGCGGCGCCAGGTGGACCATCTTGGACCCGGCGTCCTGGTGCTGGCCCTCGCCCGCGAACGCGACGCTCAGGGTCTCGCCCTTGGCGTGCTCGCCCATGAGGTAGACGGCGGGGTACTTCATCGTGACCTTGGACCCGATGTTGCCGTCGATCCACTCCATGGTGGCGCCCTCGTAGGCGACGGCGCGCTTGGTGACCAGGTTGTAGACGTTGTTGGACCAGTTCTGGATGGTCGTGTAGCGGCAGCGCGCGTTCTTCTTCACGATGATCTCGACGACCGCGGAGTGCAGCGAGTCGGACGAGTAGATCGGCGCGGTGCAGCCCTCGACGTAGTGGACGTAGCTGTTCTCGTCCACGATGATCAGGGTCCGCTCGAACTGGCCCATGTTCTCGGTGTTGATCCGGAAGTAGGCCTGCAGCGGGATCTCGACCTCGACGTTCGGCGGCACGTAGATGAACGAGCCACCGGACCACACGGCGGTGTTGAGCGCGGCGAACTTGTTGTCGCCGACCGGGATGACGGAGCCGAAGTACTCCTTGAAGAGCTCCTCGTGCTCCTTCAGGCCCGTGTCGGTGTCGACGAAGATGACGCCCTTCTCCTCGAGGTCCTCACGGATCTTGTGGTAGACGACCTCGGATTCGTACTGGGCGGCGACGCCGGCGATGAGGCGCTGCTTCTCCGCCTCGGGGATGCCGAGCTTGTCGTAGGTGTTCTTGATGTCGGCGGGCAGCTCGTCCCAGGACGTCGCCTGCTTCTCCGTCGAGCGGACGAAGTACTTGATGTTGTCGAAGTTGATGGCGGTGAGGTCGGAGCCCCAGGTCGGCAGCGGCTTCCTGTCGAACAGGCGGAGGCCCTTCAGGCGAAGGTCGAGCATCCATTCAGGCTCGTTCTTCAGCCCGGAGATGTTGCGTACGACCTCCTCGGACAGGCCGCGCTTGGCCGCCGCGCCGGCGGCGTCGGGGTCGGCCCAGCCGAACTTGTAATTCCCGAGGCCTTCCAGCTCCGGGCGGTCGGTGACAGTCACCCTCCGGTCTCCTTGCTCTCATCGCGAATGCTCTCATCGCGAAAGCTCTTGTCGCGTACGCTTCTGTCGGCTCTATGTGGGACCCCCAGCGACTGAGGGCTCACGTGCGTGGTGCAGACCCCGTCGCCGTGCGCGATCGTGGCCAGGCGCTGCACGGGGGTGCCGAGCAGCTGCGCGAACGCCTCCGTCTCGGCCTCGCACAGCTGCGGGAACTCCGCGGCCGCGTGGGCCACCGGGCAGTGGTGCTGGCAGAGCTGGTCGCCACCCGACTTGGCCTTGCTGGCCGAGGCGGCGTAGCCCTCCTCGGACAGCGCCTGCGCCAGCACCTGGACGCGCTGGTCGGGCGGCACCTGCCGCATGACCGGCTCCAGCCGCCGCAGCAGGCTGTCGACCTGTCGGCGGGCGAAGTCGGACACCGCCTCCTCACCCAGGCGCTCGGCCAGGAAGCGTAGCGCGCTCCCGGCCAGGTCGTCGTAGGCGTGCTCGAAGGCGTTGCGCCCCGCGTCGGTGATGGCGAACAGCTTGGCCGGACGTCCGCGCCCCCGCTGGCCGCGCGGCCGGACCGTACGGGGCTCTATCATCCCGTCGGCGAGCAGCGCGTCGAGGTGACGCCGGACGGCCGCGGGCGTCAGCCCGAGCCGCTCGCCCAGCGCCGCCGCGGCGATGGGCCCGTGCTCGAGAATGAGCCGGGCGACGCGCGCACGGGTGCTGCGCTCGCTACCGGGCTCTATCAAGGGCACGTTTTTCACAACATCAGTGTGCCGTAATTCCTTCCCGCTCCACAAACGGTTCGGAGCAGGAGGTCAATGCAATTTCTCACTCAGGTAAGGCTTACCTAACAACGGTGCGGTTCATCACCGAGAAGGTCACCGCGGAGCAGGCGAACAAGATGGTCATGACGACCGCCATGGGCAGCGCGGTGCCGGAGCCGAACAGGCCGACGAACGGCGCGGCGAGGGCGCCCAGCGCGAACTGCAGCACGCCGAGCAGGGCCGAGGCCGCCCCCGCCACCTGCGGCGGCTGCCCGGCCAGGGCGAGCGCGCCGGTGCCCGGCAGGATCAGGCCCTGGCCGCACATGAGGACGAACAGCCCCGCCACGACCCCGCCCAGCCCCAGACCGGTGGAGACGGCCAGCAGCAGCAGCGCCGCGCCGGCCAGCGCGATCATCAGGCCGATCATGACGAGCCGGGGCTGCGGCACCCGGCCCGCCAGCCGCCCGCCGACCTGCGACATGACGATCAGGCCGAGCGCGTTGAGCCCGAAGATGAGGGAGTACTGCTGCGGCGAGGCCCCGTACACCTCCTGGAGCACGAACGGCGAGCCGGAGATGTAGGCGAACATCGCGCCGAACGCGAACCCGGCGGTCAGCGCGCAGCTCATGAACGGCCGGTCGCGCAAAAGGCGCCAGAAGCTGCGCCCGGTGTGCCGGAGCCCGCCGCTCTCCCGCTGGTCCGCCGGGAGCGTCTCGCGCACCCCGGTCAGCACCGCCAGCATCAGCGCCAGCCCCATCAGGCTCAGCGCCACGAACACGCCCCGCCACGAGGTGAACGCCAGCAGCTGCGCCCCCGCGATCGGCGCCAGGATCGGCGCCAGGCCGCTGACCAGCATGAGGCTGGCGAAGATCCGGGCGATCGCGGGCCCGTCGTAGAGGTCGCGCACCACGGCGCGGACGATGACCAGGGCGGCGCCGCCGAGCATGCCCTGCAGCAGCCGGAGCGCGATGAGCACGGGCACCGACGGGGCGAAGGCGCACAGCAGGGAGGACACCATGAAGCCGGCCACGCCGACGATCAGCGGGACCCGGCGGCCGCGCACGTCGCTGAGCGGCCCGGCCACGATCTGCCCCGCCGAGACGCCGATGAGACAGGCGGTGAGCGTGAGCTGGACCTGGGCGGGGACGCTGAGCATCTCCTCGGTGATGGCGGGCAGCGCCGGCAGGTACATGTCGATGGACAGGGGCCCGATCGCGGAGAGCGCGCCGAGGATGAACAGCAGGAGCCCTCGCCGGCTCGGCTTGACGATCGGTTGCGCGGCTTCTGCCACGGACATGCGGGTGTACCTCTCTCACTGCAGGCCGACGGGGGCGGGATGCGAAGTGGCCGAGGAGGAAGAACCTCTTTTTGGCAATACACATTCCCGGTTTCCGGAAATTTCCGGTAAACCGATCGTCGCAGGCTTAAATCCCCGTCGTCACCCGGCGCGGGGCTGGTCGGCGAACCACCGTTCGCGGTCCCTAGACTCGGGGTCATGACATCCCCAGCCGTCGAGATCGTCGACCTCGTGAAGCGGTACGGCGGCACCGCCGCGATCGACGGCCTCACGCTGAGCGCCGCCCGCGAGGCGGTCACGGCCATCCTCGGCCCCAACGGCGCGGGCAAGACCTCGACGGTGGAGATCTGTGAGGGGTTCCGCACCGCCGACGGCGGCACGGTGCGGGTGCTCGGGCTGCCGCCCGCCGCGGCCGAGCTGCGCCCCCGGGTGGGCATCATGCCGCAGTCGGGCGGCGTGCCGCCCGCCGCCCGGTGCGGCGAGTGGCTGCGGCTGGTCGCGCGGTTCCACGCCCGGCCGCTGGACCCGTCCGCCCTCCTGTCCAGGCTGGGGCTGTCGGACCACGTACGGACCCCGTTCCGCCGTCTGTCGGGCGGGCAGCAGCAGCGGCTGTCGCTGGCCGCGGCCGTGATCGGCCGGCCGGAGCTGGTGTTCCTCGACGAGCCCACGGCCGGGCTCGACCCGCAGGCTCGGCACGCCTGCTGGGAGCTGGTGGGCGAGCTGCGCGCCGCCGGGGTGTCGGTGGTGCTGACGACCCACCACATGGACGAGGCCGAGCGGCTGGCCGACCACGTGGTGATCATCGACAGGGGGCGGGTGGTGGCCGAGGGCAGCCCGTCGTCCCTGACCGGGGCCGAGCGGCAGCTGCGCTTCCGCGCCCGCCCTGGGCTGACGCTGGAGGAGCTGCTCAACGCGCTGCCGGTCGGCAGCGCGGCCAAGGAGTCGCCGTCCGGCCACTACATCGTCGAGGGCCAGGTCGACCCCGAGCTGCTGGCCACCGTGACCGCGTGGTGCGCGGCGGAGGGCGTGACGGCCGACGACCTGCGCATCGAGCGGCGCACCCTGGAGGACGTGTTCCTGGAGCTGACGGGCAGGGAGCTGCGGTGACGACACCCACACTCGACTTCACGCCGGCCCCGGGGGCGGCGCCGTTCCCGCGCATGGTGCTGGCGCAGGCCGGAGCCGAGGTCCGCGGCATGCTGCGCAACGGCGAGCAGCTCCTGCTCACCATGATCATTCCGGTGCTGCTGCTGGTCGGCTTCTCGCTGGCGCCGCTGATCGACGTGGGCGGCGGACGCCGGGTCGACTTCCTGGCCCCGGGCGTGCTGGCGCTGGCGGTGATGTCCACGGCGTTCACCGGGCAGGCGATCGCGACCGGGTTCGAGCGGCGCTACGGGGTGCTCAAGCGGCTGGGCGCGACCCCGCTGTCCAGGGGCGGGCTGATGCTGGCCAAGACGGCGGCGGTGCTCGTGGTGGAGGCCGTCCAGGTGGTGGTGCTGGTCGCGGTGGCGCTGGCGCTCGGCTGGAGCCCGCAGGGCTCGCCGGTGACCTCCGTGCTGGCCGGCGGGGCGCTGGTGCTGCTCGGCACCGCCGCCTTCAGCGGGCTCGGGCTGCTCATGGCCGGGCTGCTGCGGGCCGAGGCGACGCTGGCCGCGGCCAACCTGGTCTACCTGCTGCTGCTGGCGGCGGGCGGGGTGGTGTTCCCGCTGGACAAGTTCCCCGCCGCGGTGCGTCCGGTGCTGGAGCTGCTGCCGATCTCGGCGCTGACCGGCGGCCTGCGCACGGTCCTCACCGGTGGCGCGCTGCCGCTGGCGGCGCTGGCCGTGCTCGCGGTGTGGGCCGTCGTCTCGCTCGGGCTGGCCGCGCGCACCTTCCGCTGGGAGTGATCATTCGGGGCGCGGCGCGCCCTCTTCCGGGGCGCGTGAACCGTACCGTCTGCGGCTGATCGCGGCGACCGCCGTCAGCGGCGCGGTGACGGCCGCGGCCAGGCCGAACAGCAGCCCGTACGAGCCGCGCCCGGCGAGCGGGCCGGCCGCCCACGAGGAGACGGCGCTGCCCATGAACAGGCAGGAGGCGAAGAACGCCACCGTCGTGCCGCGCGCCCGCGGCGCCACGGACGTCGCCCAGGTCTGCAGCGACGAGTGCATGAACGACCAGCCGCCGCCGAGCAGCAGCGCGGTGACCGCGACCGTGGCCAGGTTCGCCTGGACGGCGACGATCACGAAGCCGGCGCACATCTGCGTCCCGCCGGTCAGGATGAGCACCCATACCGGCCACCCTCCCGCCAGCCGCTTGACCACCTGCGAGAACAGGTAGACGCCCGCCCCGTAGCCGGCCGCGGCCAGCCCGGCGGGCCCGGTGGCGACGCCCTGGTGCTGCAGCGCCGTGGCCAGGAACGTCAGCATGCCGAGCAGCACCGCGCCCTCGACGAACGCCAGCGCGAACACCAGCAGCGCCCACGGGCGGCGCAGCACCTCGCCGACGTGCCGGCCCAGCCCGCCGACCTCGGCGCGCGGCGGCTCCGGCAGCCATCGCAGCGCGACGGCGCAGGCCAGCGCGCACGCGGCGGGCACGCTGAACGCCGCCCGCCAGCCGGCCAGGTCGCCCAGCACGCCGCCGAGGCCGGTGGCCAGCGCGGTGCCCAGCGCCATCAGCCCCATCAGGTCGGACAGGGCGCGCTGCCGTAACGAGACCTCGACCGTGTCTCCCACGTACGTCAGCGACGTGGGGATCACCGCGCCGAAGCAGGCGCCGGCCGCGATTCTGGCGGCGATCAGCGCGGGCAGCGCCGGCATGGCCGCCGAGGCCAGGCCCGCCAGCCCGGCCCCGAGCAGCGCCAGCCGCATCACCCGGACCCGCCCGAACCGGTCCGACAACAACCCCCACACCGGCTGCGAGACCCCGTAGGCGAGGTAGTAGCCGCTGGCCACGGCCACCGCGGTGGCCAGCGGGACCTCCAGCTCGGCCGCGATCAGGACCAGCAGCGGCGTCACCACCAGGCGGTCGAAGCTGCTGACGAACGAGGCGGCGGCGAGGGCGAGGGGCGGGCGGGTGCGGCTGACGGTGGGGGCTGAGGCGCTCATGTGCTCCGCGTCCGGGGTCGGGGGTTCTGGATCAGTAAAACACTCCCTTTGTCAGGAATGTTCTGGCAGGTCGCTACGCTTCTCCCCGAAGTGCCCGAGGTAAGGAGCTCAGTGACCGCCTTCGCCCTTGACAACCCGCTCGACCGCGGCGGTCTGCCGCGGCCGGGTAACCTGCTGCGCACCGCCGCCGACTCCATCCCGCCGTCCGGGCTGGTGCTGCTGGCGATCTTCTCGGTGCAGCTCGGGGCGGGGTTCGCCAAGCAACTGTTCGCCGCGCTGCCGCCGAGCGCGGTGGTGTTCCTGCGCATCGCCCTGGGCGCGCTGGTCATCGGCGCGCTGGCCCGGCCGAGACTGCGCGGCCTGCGGGGTCGTGACTGGGCGGTCGGGATCGGGTTCGGCGTGACGCTGGCGCTGATGAACCTGACCTTCTACGAGGCGCTGTCGCGGCTGCCGATGGGCGTCGCGGTCGCCGTCGAGTTCCTCGGCCCGCTGGGCGTGGCGGTGGCCGCCTCCCGGCGCCGTCTGGACCTGCTGTGGGTGGGGCTGGCCGGGGCCGGGGTCGTGCTGCTCGCGCCCTGGGGCGAGACGGGGTCGGCGAGCTGGGTCGGGATCGGGTTCGCGCTGGCGGCGGGGATCTGCTGGGCGGCCTACATCCTGCTGTCCGCGGCGGCGGGCAGCAGGTTCCCCGGCGCCACCGGGCTGGCGTTCGCGATGATCGTGTCGGCCGTGGTGATCGCGCCGGTGGGCGTGGTCAGCGGCGGGGCCGACCTGCTCCGGCCCGAACTGCTGCTGATCGGGCTGGGCGTGGGGCTGCTGTCGTCGGTGATCCCGTACTCGCTGGAGCTGCAGGCGCTGCGCCGGATGCCCAAGCACGTGTTCGGCATCCTGATGAGCGTGGAGCCCGCCGCGGCGGCACTGGTCGGCGTGCTGGTGCTCGGCGAGCTGCTGCACGCGCAGCAGTGGGTGGCCGTGCTGTGCATCGTCGCGGCCAGCCTCGGCACCACCAGGACGACGCGGAAGGGTTAGCCCTCGCGGGCCGCCCAGATGCCTCTGACGTGCTGGATGTGCTCGCTCATGATGTGTTCGGCGGCCCGCTCGTCGCCGTTCTCCAGCGCGTCGAGCAGCGCCAGGTGCTCGCGGGCGGAGTCGGCCAGCATGCCGCGCTCGGCCAGCTGCGACAGGCCGTAGAGCCGGGCCCGGGTGCGCAGGTCCTTGACCACCTCGACCAGGTGGCCGTTGCCCGAAAGGCCGAGCAGCTCCAGGTGGAAGCGCAGGTCGGCGTTGACGTAGGCGAGCAGGTCGCCCCGCTCGGCGGCGGCGAGGATCTCCTCGGCGGCCGGGCGCAGCCGCCGGAAGTCGGGGGCCCGGCCCGCGTCGGCCATCCTGGCGACCGTCGGCACCTCGATGAGCTCGCGCAGCTGGGTCAGCTCGTCGAGGTCGCGCTCGGACAGCTCGGTCACCCGGAAGCCCTTGTTGCGTACGGCCTCGACCAGGCCCGCCTTGGCCAGGTCGAGCATGGCCTCGCGGACCGGGGTGGCCGAGACGCCGAACTGGGCGGCCAGCACCGGCGCCGAGTAGACCACGCCGGGGCGCATCTCCCCGGTGATCAGTGCCGCCCTGAGCGCCTGCGCCACCTGCTCGCGCAAGCTCTGCCGCTCCCCCACCATCGGCAGGTCGAGCCGGTCCTCGGCAGCCATCCGCCCTTCCCTTCCCTAGGTCTCCCTGTTCCAGGCCTCGTACGCGGCGGCCGCGACCACCAGGTCCTGCCATGCCATGCCGGTGCCCTTGAACACCCGCGGCCCGGCCCCGGCCGCCACCCGGCCGGCGATCAGGTCGGCCAGGTTCCCGGCGAGATGGCGGGTGGTGATCGTACCGTGGCCGATCGGGATGACGACATCGCCCGCCTCGGCCAGGGCCGCGGAACGGGCCTCCACGACCACCGTGGCCCGGGCGACGAGACCGCCGTCGAGCTCGCGCGCGGCGGGCTCGTGCGAGCCGATGGCGACCACCGTCGCGCCGTCGCGGACGAGCCCGCCGTCGAACAGCGGCTCCCTGGCGGTGGTGCAGCAGACGATCAGGTCGGCCCCGGCGACGGCCTCCGCGGACCGGTCCCCGGTGCGGGCGTCCGCCTCGAGTCCGAGCCCGGCGCAGCGGGCCGCGAAGGCGTCCGTACGGGCCGGGTCGCGGCCGACGACGGTGACCCGGCGCAGTGGGCGGACCTCGCGCAGCGCGAGGACGTGCCCCCATGCCTGCGGGCCGGTGCCGAACAGCACCAGGTCGCCGGCGTCCGGGCCGGCCAGGTGGCTGACCGCCAGGGCGGAGACGGCAGGGGTGCGCAGGGAGGTGAGCGCGATCCCGTCCATGGCCGCCAGCGGGGCCAGGGTCTCGCCGTCGTACAGCAGGTAGGCGCCCTGGATCCGGGGCAGCCCGCGGGCGGGGTTGCCGGGCGCGACGGTGGCCGCCTTCACGCCGGCGTAGCGCCCGAAGGCGGCGGGCATCAGCAGGAGCTGCCCGGCGGGCAGCTCGACGACGGGCCGCCGGGGCGTCTCCTCCGGGTCCAGCCCGGCCCGCAGCGCCTCCTCCAGCAGCCGTACGGCGCGCGCGGCGGGCACCAGCCGGGCCACGGCGGCGGCGTCGAGGTAGGGCAGCCCGGTCATCGCAGCGTGAACCCGGTGCCGAGGGGGTCGTCGGGGTCGAGCTCGAAGGCGTGCCGGCCGGTCCGGTAGGCCATGCCCTCGATCTCGGGGATCACCCCGGCCTCGACGACCCCGGCCACCCGGCCCAGGAACGTGGTGCCGACGACGCTCTCGTGCGCGAGCGTGCCGCGCAGCCCGTCCTCGTGCAGCAGCGCCAGCCGGGCCGCGGTGCCGGACCCGCACGGCGACCGGTCGACCTCCCCGTCGGCGAACACGGTCACGTTGCGCTGGCGCGCGTGCCCGGGCTCGGCGTCCAGCTCGTCGTGGAAGATGACCCCGTACACGCCGGACAGCCGGTCGTCGCCGGGGTGCCGGGTCGCCGGGTGACCCGCCAGGGCGGCCTTGACGCGCCGCCCCCAGGCGATCAGCTCGGTCAGGTGCTCCGGCCCCACTTTCAGCCCTACGGCCGCGGCCGGCAGCGAGGCGTAGATCGCTCCGCCGTACGCGAGGTCGACGCGGACGCCGGCGGCCTCGACGCCGCGCGCGATCACGTACGAGGGGACGTTGACGAAGGTGACGCCGGTGACGCGGCCGCCCGCGCAGCGCACCCGCGCCGTGACGCGGCCGGACGGCACGTCGATGACCACGTCCGTCACGCCGTCGGGGTCGGCCGCCACCAGGCCCTCGCGCACCGCGTGCACGCCGAGCGCGATCGTGCCGTGGCCGCACGCGGTGGAGTAGCCGTCCTTGTGCCAGAACAGCACGCCGAGGTGCGCGCCCGGGTCGTCGGGAGGGACGAGGAAGCAGCCGTACATGTCGGCGTGGCCGCGCGGCTCGTGGCAGAGCAGCCTGCGGATGTGGTCGGCGGGCAGGGCGTTGGCGCGGCGTTCCAGGACGGTGGCGCCGGGGATGACGGGGACGCCGCCGGTGACGATCCGGAACGGCTCGCCGGCCGTGTGGTAGTCGACGGTCGTGACAGTCGTGACGGGCGGCGTGCTCACAGCTCGAAACCCTCCGGGAACGGGTCGCGCGGGTCCAGGAAGTACTGGGCGGTGCCGGTGATCCAGGCGCGGCCGGTGATCGACGGCACCACGGCGGGCCTGCCGCCGACGGTGGTGTCCTCCAGGAGCCTGCCCACGAACCGGGTGCCGATGAACGACTCGTTGACGAAGTCGCGGCCGATCGGCAGCTCGCCGCGGGCGTGCAGCTGGGCCATCCGGGCGCTGGTGCCGGTGCCGCACGGCGAGCGGTCGAACCAGCCGGGGTGGATGGCCATGGCGTGCCGTGAGTGGTGGGCGTCGGAGCCTGGGGCGGCGAAGTAGACGTGGTGGCAGCCGCGGATGCGGTCGTCCTCGGGGTGCACCGGCTCGTCGGCGGCGTTGATCGCCTCCATGGTGGCCAGCCCGGCGGCCAGGATCTCGTTGCCGGCCTTGCGGTCGAACGGCAGCCCGTAGGCGTCGAGGTCCACGACGGCGTAGAAGTTGCCGCCGTACGCCAGGTCGTAGCGGATCTCCCCGTACCCGGGCACGGTCACCGCGGCGTCGAGCCGGTCGGCGTAGGAGGGGACGTTCCGCAGCGTCACGGACATGGCCATGCCGTCCTCGACGGCCACGTCCACCACCACCAGCCCGGCCGGGACCTCCAGGCGGACGGTGGTGACGGGCTCGGTGACCTCCACCATGCCGGTCTCGACGAGCACGGTGGCCACCCCGATGGTGCCGTGGCCGCACATCGGCAGCAGGCCGGACACCTCGATGAACAGCACCCCCCAGTCGGCGTCGGGCCGGGTGGGCGGCTGCAGGATGGCGCCGCTCATCGCGGCGTGCCCGCGCGGCTCGTTCATCAGCAGCTTGCGGATGTGGTCGAGGTGGTCGCGGAAGTGGATCCGCCGCTCGGCCATGGTGGCGCCGGGCACGGTGCCGACGCCGCCGGTGATGACCCGGGTGGGCATGCCCTCGGTGTGGGAGTCGACGGCGTGGAAGACCCGCCTGGTCCTCATCGCAGGCCCTCCGCGAGCGCCTTCTCGGTGGCGGCGCGCACGGCGGCGGCCTGGTCCTCGGTGAGCGGCTGCCGGGGCGGGCGGCACGGGCCGCCGCGGCGTCCGGCGAGGTCCATGGAGAGCTTGATGGCCTGGACGAACTCGGTCTTGGAGTCCCAGCGCAGCAGCGGGTGGAGCTTCTTGTAGAGCGGGAGCGCGGTCTCCAGGTCGTGGGCCAGGGCCGCCCGGTAGAGGGCGACGTTGGAGACCGGCAGCGCGTTGGGGTAGCCCGCGACCCAGCCGACGGCTCCGGCCAGCGCCAGCTCCAGCAGCACGTCGTCGGAGCCGATGAGCAGGTCGAGGCCGGGGGCCAGCTCGGCGAGCTCGTAGGCGCGCCGCGGGTCGCCGGTGAACTCCTTGACCGCCACGATCAGCCCCTCCTCGTGCAGCCTGGCCAGCAGGGCCGGGGTCAGGTCGACCTTGGTGTCGTAGGGGTTGTTGTACGCGACCACGGGCACCCCGGCACCGGCCACCTCACGATAGTGCGCGAAGACGGCTGATTCGTCCGCCCGGTAGGCGTTCGGCGGGAGCAGGAGCACCGATCCGCAGCCCAGTTCCGCCGCCTTCTCGGCCCAGCGCCGCGACTCGGCCGCGCCGTACGCGCCCGCGCCCGCCATGACCCGGTCGCCGCCGACCGCTTCGACCGCGGTCTCCAGGACCTTGGCGCGCTCGCCGGGGGTGAGCGTCTGGTACTCGCCGAGCGAGCCGTTGGGCACGACGCCGTCGCAGCCGTTCTCGACCAGCCAGCGGCAGTGCGCGGCGTAGCCGTCGTAGTCGACGGACAGGTCGTCGCGCAGCGGGAGCGCGGTGGCGACCATGACGCCGTGCCAGGGCTTGGTGCGTTCAGTCATGGGGTTCCTCCAGGGTGAGTTCGGCGAGAGCGGCCAGGGGGACGGGCTGGGCGACGGGGCGGCGGGGCGCGGCCTGCCCGCCGCCGGTGAGGCAGGCGACGGGGTAGCCGCAGATCCGTCCCTGGCACCAGCCCATGCCGGCCCGGGACAGCAGCTTGGCGGAGCGGGCGTCGGTGGCCCCGAGCTCGCGGGCCTCGCGGATCCGCGCCAGCGGCACCTCCTCGCACCGGCACACGAGGGTGTCGTCCCGCAGCCATCCCTGCCATCCGTCCTTGACGGGGTAGGCGGCGAGCAGGGCGGCGGCGAACGCGCGCAGCCTGGCCCGCCGCCGCAGCAGGATCCCGGGCGCCCCGGGGAGGCCCGTGTGGTCGGCCGCGACGGACAGGCCCGCGACGCGGCCTTCGATCTCGGACAGCTCCCGGCCGCCGACGCCCGTGGGCTCGCCGGCGGCCCAGACGCCGGGGACCGTGGTGCGCTGGGCGGCGTCGACGGAGAGCACGGGGGTGCCGTCGGCGTCCGGGCGGGTGGCGCAGCCGAGCTGGACGCCCAGCTCGATCTGGGGGACGAACCCGTAGCCGGTGGCGAGCGTGTCGCAGGGGATCCGGCGGGTGTCCAGCACGTTCCAGTCGCGGTCCAGGCGGGCCACGGTGACGGCGGTCAGCTCCCGGTCGCCGTGGGCGGCCACCACCGCGTGCCGGGTCCGGTACGGGATGCGGCGCCGGGCGAGCGCGGCCAGGTAGCCGGCCGCCTCGCCGGCCTTGCCGAGCGCGAGCAGGGGGTGGCGGGCCAGACCGAGCCCGCCGCCGGCCTCGTACACGCCCGGCACCTTCGCCCCGGCCGCGGCCAGGCCGGCCGCGACGGGCAGCAGGAACGGCCCGGTCCCGGCCACCACGACCCGGCTGCCCGCGACCACGCCGTACCCCTTGAGCAGCGCCTGCGCCCCACCGGCGGTGAGCACGCCGGGCAGGTCCCAGCCGGGGAACGGCAGCGGGCGGTCGTGCGCCCCGGTGGCGATCAGCAGCCTCCGGCACCGGACGGCGGCCCCGCCGACGCAGTGCACGGTGAAGGCGTCGCCGTCGCGGGTGACGGCCCACACCTGGTGGCCGAGCCGGATCGTGGCACGTTCCCGCAGCGCCGCCGCCTGCCGGGCGAAGCGTTCGAAGCCGGGGGTTGCGGGCTCGCCGGGCGCGTCCCGGTGCCGGAAGTACTGGCCCCCGAGCCGTGCGCCGGAGTCGACGAGCGCCACCCGCAGGCCGCGCAGCGCCGCGGACAGCGCCCCGGCCACTCCGGCGGGCCCGCCGCCGACGACGGCGAGATCGTACGGAGCGGTCACGACGTCGTCACCTCGTCCCCCGGGCGGGCCTCGGCGAGGCAGGCGCGTTCGACCGGCTCGCCGTTGACGCTGATCAGGCAGTCGAAGCAGACCCCGATCCCGCAGAAGAGCCCGCGCGGGCGGCCGCCGAAGCGGGTGGTGCGCCAGGCGCGGATGCCCGCCGCGTGCAGGGCCGCCCCGATGGTCTGGCCGGGCAGCGCCGGCACGGGACGGCCGTCGACGGTGATCTCGAAGGTCATGCGTGCTCCCCGAAGCGGTCGGGACGGAACGGGTGCGGGTCCAGGTCGGGCCGCTGCCCGGTGAGCACCTGGGCGAGCAGGTGCCCGGTGGCGGGCGCCAGGCCGATGCCGGCCCCCTCGTGGCCGCAGGCGTGGTGGAGTCCGGGCGCGCGCGGGTCGGCGCCGATCACGGGCAGGTGGTCCGGGCAGTACGGGCGGAAGCCGCAGTAGGACCGGATGGCGCGGACCGCGCCGAGTGCCGGGAACAGCGCCACGGCCTGCGCCGCGAGCCGTGACAGCACCGGCAGGGACGTGGTCCGGTCGAACCCGACCCGTTCCCTGCTGGCGCCGATGAGCACGGTGCCGGCGGGGGTGCCCTCGACGACGGCCGAGGTCTCCAGCGCGGCCGAGTCGCTGGCGACGTTGGTGACGTAGGCGGCCGTGTAGACCTTGTGCCGGATGAGCGGCTCGGGCAGCGGCTCGGTGACCAGGATGAACCCGCGCCTGGGCAGCACCGGGAGCCGCACGCCGGCCAGCGCGGCCAGCTCGCCGCCCCAGGTGCCGGCGGCGTTGACCACGGCCCCGGCCAGCAGGTCGCCCTCGCTGGTGCGCACGCCGGTGACGCGGTCGCCCGCGCGGGTGAAGCCGGTGACGGTGACGCCGAGCCGCACCTTCAGCGCGCCCCCGCCGAAGCTGTCGGCGCCGTGCCTGAGCAGCCGGGCGGCGGCCAGCATGGGCTGCACCTGCGCGTCCTGCGGGTAGTGGACGCCACCGGCCAGCCCGTCGGCGAGGTGGGGCTCCAGCGCGCGCAGGCCGCCGGCGGGGACGACCTCGTGCGGCAGTCCCTGCTTGGCGGCCAGGTCCACCAGGTGTTCCTGGATCTCCGGTGTCTCGGCGACGACCAGCCCGCCCTTGGGCTCGTACTCGAAACCGCCGCCCGTCTCGGCCAGCTCCCGCCACAGGCGGTTGGAGAGCACGGCGAGGTCCAGCTCGGGGCCGGGTTCCTTGTCGGAGACGAGCACGTTGCCCTCGCCCGCCCCGGTGGTGCCGCCGGCCACGGGGCCGCGGTCGAGAACGGTGACGTCGAGCCCGGCGCGGGCGGCGTAGTAGGCGCACGCGGCGCCGACGACCCCGGCGCCGACGACGATCACGTCCGGCATCACCACCTCCCGCTCAGTAATATGTCACATACGCCGAGGGTTGAAAAGGCGGTGAAAGGACCGCCCCACCCGGCCCGTACCATCGATGACGTGAAGGTACCCACCGACCACCCCTCTCCTTTCGTGCGGCGCCTGCTGTCGTTCTGGGCCCCGACCCCCGCCGCCATGCGGGCCTGGGCGCTGGCCTCCGTCGTGGTCAACGCCGGCATCACGGTCAGCGGCGCGGTGGTCCGCGTCACCGGCTCCGGCCTGGGCTGTCCCACCTGGCCGCGGTGCACCCCGGAGAGCTTCGTCCCGGTCGCGCATCCCGAGATCGACCCGCTCAACATGGCGATCGAGTTCGGCAACCGGCTGGTGACGTTCCTGGTCCTGGTGGTGGGCTTCGCCTGCGTGGTCGCGGCGATGCGGCTGTCGCCGCGGCGCCCGTCGCTGGTGCGGCTGGCGTGGCTGCAGCCCGTGGGCATCGCGGCCCAGGCGCTGTGGGGCGGCGTGGTGGTCAGCTCGATGCTCAACCCGTTCACGGTGAGCATGCACTTCCTGCTGTCGATCGGCCTGACCGCCTTCTGCTGGATGCTCTACGTCCGCGCCGGCGAGGGCGACGGGCCCGTCCGCCCGGTGACCCACGGCGCGATCCGGCGGCTCGGTCACGTCCTGCTGGCGGCGGTGTTCGTGCTGGTGGTCATGGGCGTGGTGGTGACCGGCACCGGACCGCACTCGGGTGACGTGCTGGCCTCGCGGTTCGGCTTCGACATCGAGACCGTGGCGCGGCTGCACGCCGACGCCGCCTACCTGGTGGTCGGGCTGACGTTCGCGCTGCTGTTCGCGCTGTACGTGACCGGCGCGCCGCGGGCGGCCCGGCGGGCGGCGCTGGCGCTGCTGGTGGTGGAGCTGCTGCAGGGCGTGGTCGGCTACGTCCAGTACTTCCTGGGCGTGCCCGCCGCGCTGGTGACGCTGCACGTGCTGGGCTCGACCCTGGTGTGGATCGGCGCGCTGCGGGTGGTCAGCTCGCTGCGCACGCGCGGCCCGCTGGCCGAGCCTGCCGCCCCGGCTCCCGCGGGGACGCCCGCGTCCGTGTGACGCGCGGCCCCGCTCCCCCGCCGGACCGGCCTCCCGCGACGCAACCGGTCTGCCAGTCTTTGGGGTGATAAGTCCGCCACTCCCCCACGGACCGGAGGCCCCGTTTGTTAGCGTTCGTCCGCCCCTCTCGGAAGACCCTGCGGCGCGCGTACCAAGCCGTGGTGCTGGTCAGCGTGCTCGCCCTGGCGCCGACGACCTGGGCCTGGCTCGCCAGCGACCCGCACCGGACGGTGGCCGGCGACGCCGGCTGGCCGGACCGGGTGCCGCCGGCGCAGGCCGCGCTGGTGCTCGGCGCGGGACTGTACGGCGACCGGCCGTCCCCCATGCTGGCCCGCAGGCTCGACCTCGCCGCCGACCTGTGGCATGCCGGACGGGTACGGGCGCTGCTGCTGTCCGGTGACAACAGCCGCAAGGAGTACGACGAGCCGACGGCCATGCGCGACTACCTGCTGGCCGCCGGCGTGCCCGGCGAGGTGATGGTGCTGGACTACGCCGGGTTCGACACGTGGGACTCGTGCGTGCGCGCTCGTCAGGTGTTCGGGGCCGAGCGGGTGACCGTGGTGACGCAGGACTTCCACCTGCCCAGGGCGGTGACGCTGTGCCGGACGGCCGGGCTGGAGGCGTTCGGGGTGGGCGACGACGCGGCCAGTGTCTGGGGCGTCACCGCCTACGCGCTGGCCGCCCGCGAGATGCCGGCCACGGTCAAGGCGTTCGCCGACGCGCTGGTGCTGCGCTCGGACCCGGTCTTCCCCGGGCCGCGGGAGACCTCGCTGCTCACCATCCTGACTCAGCCCGGCGCGTAACCGGCCGTGCCGATCTGCGCGGGCGGCTCGGGGAACTCGGCGCGGGCGCTGCTCATGCACTCCAGCAGGGCCCGCTGCTCCTCGTGGAAGGTCTGCTCGTCGACCATCCGCCGTGCGGCGCGCTCGTGCAGCAGGCCCAGCTCGGTGGCGGCGAGCTGGTAGTCGCTCATCGCCCGCAGCCCCTTCTTGCCGCCGTACATGCGCGCCCACTGCCGGGCGTGCCTGCGCCGGGGCAGCGTCACGAGCATGTGGATGTCCTCGGCGGTCACCAGCTTGGTCGGCTCGTACGGGGGGAGGTAGCGCTGGATGAGGGCCACGATGCGGCGCCGGTCGCGGATGACCACGCCGATCAGCACCACCAGCACCGCCATCAGCACCAGGTAGGCGACGGCCAGGCCGGGGAAGCCGCCGTAGGAGACGAGCCCGTTCCACAGGCCGTGCAGGATCATCGCGCCCGACCAGCCGGCCAGGATGGAGAAGGTCCGCTGGGGCCCCTCGCGCTGGGCCGCGAAGGCGACCGCGACCCCGATCATCGAGGTGAACAACGGGTGCGCGAACGGCGACAGGATGCCCCGCAGCACGACGGTGACGGCCAGCCCGACACCGCCGGCCTCGGAGTTGAGCGCGGCCAGGTAGTAGCTGACGTTCTCGCTCATGGCGAAGCCGAGGCCGACCATGCTGGCGTAGATGATGCCGTCGGTGAGCCCGTCGAGCTCGAACCTGCGGAACCGGAGCAGCCCGAGCAGCACCAGCCCCTTCATCGTCTCCTCGACGACGGGGGCGCCGAAGGTGGCCGCGATGTTGCGGGCGCTGGCCTCCGACAGGTTGACGGTGTCCATGATGTAGTGCAGGTTGAGCGAGTTGACCACGCCCGCGACCAGCACGGCCACGCCCGCTCCCCACGCGAAGGCGAAGACGAGGTTGCTGCGCGGCTCCGGCTCCATCCGGTCGAGCGCGAGCACGGCGGCCAGCAGCAGCGGCACCGGCGCGAGGGCCAGGGTGAGCGCGATGAAGAACTGGACGGGTTCGCCGTTGAGCACGTCGAAGGAGAACGACACGAGCGTGCAGATGCCGGTGAGGACAAGCCCGATGATCAACGCTGAAGACGGGCGGTCCTTGAACACCCAGCGTGGATCATGGGACGGCATACGGTGACTGTAACCGATCAGGAAGGCGATGTCCTTCCTGGCATCATACGCCCACCGGCCCCGGCGGTCAGGCCAGGAGCGGGTCGATGGCGACGGCCAGGAACAGCAGCGCCAGGTAGGCGTTGGACCAATGGAAGAAGCGCATCGGGCGCAGCGCCACCCCGGTCTTGCCGGCGTTGAGCCGGGTCAGCAGGGCGTGCACCTCCCACAGGCACAGCGCACCCAGCACGGCCGCGACGGCCGGGTAGAACAGCGTGGTGCCGGCGACCGGCCACAGGGCCAGCGAGCACAGCACGGTCGCCCAGGTGTAGGCGATCGACTCCATGATCACCCGGCGCTCGGTGGCGACCACGGGCAGCATCGGCACCTCGGCCGCCGCGTAGTCCTCCTTGTAGCGCATGGCGAGGGTCCAGGTGTGCGGCGGCGTCCAGAAGAACACCACGCCGAACAGCACCAGCGGCGCCCAGTCGAGCCGCTCGGTGATGCCCGCCCAGCCGATCAGCACCGGCATGCAGCCCGCGATGCCGCCCCACACGATGTTCTGCGCGGTGCGCCGCTTGAGGAGCAACGAGTAGACGAACACGTAGTAGAGGATCGCGGCGGTCGACAGCGCGGCCGCGAGCCAGTTGGTCGTCAGCCACAGCCCCGCGGTGGACAGCACGCCCAGCACGATGCCGAAGATCAGCGCGGCGCGCGGCGACACCTGGTGCCTGGCCAGCGGGCGGCGCCGGGTGCGGCGCATCTTCTGGTCGATGTCGCGGTCGATGTAGCAGTTGAGCGCGTTGGCGCTGCCGGCCGACAGCGTGCCGAACACCATGACCGACACCGCGGTCCACAACGGCGGCAGGCCCCCGGCCGCCAGGAACATCACCGGGAGCGTCGAGATCAGCAGGAGCTCGATGACGCGCGGCTTGGTGAGGGCGACGTAGGCCATGACGACCTCGCCGATCGACCGGGGCGCGGGGTGCGCCACCGCGGCCTGCCGGTGGTCGGGGGCGTCGTGCGGCCTGCTCGCCTGCCTGTTCGTCAGCACCGTCAAGGCGCTTCCAGCACGTGCGGAGTCAACGCGTAACCTCGGATTAGAGCGGATTCGTACGGGCAGCCGTGGCGTCCCTGGGAACAAACAAACTGTAGTCGCAGGGGCGGGCGGTCCGGCCAATGGGGGGCGTGCGCTTGCTCGGGACACGGTCGGGTGGATCGAGTGGATATGGAATCGACGTCCGTCGCCTCTCGGTTAGGGTCCCGTGTGGGCGGGATTTGCCAACCGGCACCATCATCAGACAACTAGATTCCGGAGATCGAGCTTGAGCACCGAACTCGTGCCAGCCCTTGAGTGGACCGACCTCGACAGGCAGGCTGTCGACGTCGTCCGAGCGCTGGCGATGGACGCAGTGGAGAAGGCGGGTTCGGGACACCCCGGCACCGCGATGAGCCTGGCCCCCGCCGCCTACCTGCTCTTCCAGCGTGAGATGCGGCACGACCCGACGGATCCCCAGTGGATCGGCCGTGACCGCTTCGTCCTGTCCGCCGGTCACACCAGCCTGACGCTGTACATCCAGCTCTACCTGTCGGGCTACGGGCTCACCCTGGACGACCTGCGGCGGCTGCGCCAGTGGGACAGCCTCACGCCCGGCCACCCGGAGCACGGCCACACGGCCGGCGTCGAGACCACCACGGGCCCGCTGGGCCAGGGCCTGGGCAACGCGGTGGGCATGGCGATGGCGGCCCGCCGCGAGCGCGGCCTGTTCGACCCGGACACCGAGCCGGGCCGGTCGCCGTTCGACCACCACATCTGGTGCATCGTCAGCGACGGCGACATCGAGGAGGGCATCAGCCACGAGGCCAGCTCCCTCGCCGGCCACCAGAAGCTGGGCAACCTCATCGTCATCTACGACGACAACGAGATCTCCATCGAGGACGACACGCTCATCGCCAAGTCCGAGGACGTGGTCAAGCGCTACGAGGCCTACGGCTGGCACACCCTGAGCGTCGACTGGACCGAGACCGGCGACTACACCGAGGACGTCCAGGCGCTGCACGAGGCGCTGCAGGCGGCCAAGGCCGAGACCGACCGGCCGTCGTTCATCCGGCTGCGCACGATCATCGGCTGGCCCGCGCCCAACAAGCAGAACACCGGCAAGATCCACGGCTCGGCGCTCGGCGCCGAGGAGGTCGCGGCCACCAAGCAGGTGCTCGGCATGGACCCGGCCAAGACCTTCGACGTGCCGGCCGAGGTGCTGGAGCACGCCCGCCAGGCGGCCACCAGGGGCCATGCGGAGCACGCCGAGTGGGAGCGTGACTACCTGCGCTGGCGTGAGGCCAACCCGGAGCGGGCGGCCGAGTTCGACCGCATCTCCCACCGCGAGCTGCCCGCCGGCTGGGCGAGCGCGCTGCCGTCGTTCGAGATCGGCGGCTCGATGGCCACCCGCAAGGCCTCCGGCGAGGTGCTGAGCGCGCTGGCGCCGGTGCTGCCCGAGCTGTGGGGCGGCTCGGCCGACCTGGCCGAGTCCAACAACACCACGATGAAGGGCGAGCCGTCCTTCATCCCCGAGGAGTTCCAGACCAAGGACTTCCCCGGCAACCGCTACGGCCGCACGCTCCACTTCGGCATCCGCGAGCACGCCATGGGCGCCATTCTCAACGGCATCGCACTGCACGGCGGCACGCGCCCGTACGGCGGCACGTTCCTGGTGTTCTCCGACTACATGCGCCCGTCGGTGCGGCTGGCCGCGCTGATGAAGCTGCCGGTCACGTACGTGTGGACGCACGACTCCATCGGCCTGGGCGAGGACGGCCCGACCCACCAGCCGGTCGAGCACCTGTGGGCGCTGCGCGCCATCCCCGGCCTGGACGTGGTGCGCCCGGCCGACGCCAACGAGACCGCGGCGTCCTGGAAGACGGTGCTGGAGCACACCGACCGTCCGGCGGCGCTCGCGCTGACCCGGCAGAACCTGCCCACCTTGGAGGGCACCAGCGCCGACGGCGTGGCCCGCGGCGGCTACGTCCTGCGCGAGGCCTCCGACGGTCAGCCCAAGGTCATCCTCATCGCCACCGGCAGCGAGGTGGAGATCGCGGTCCAGGGCCGGGAGCTGCTGGAGTCGCAGGGTCTTCCGACACGAGTCGTGTCGATGCCGTGTGTCGAGTGGTTCAAGGGGCAGGACTCCGCATACAGGCAGACCGTCCTGCCGTCGTCGATCCGCGCTCGGGTCGCCGTCGAGGCGGGAATCGCCCTCGGCTGGCACGAGTTCATCGGAGAGTGCGGTGAGGTCGTCAGCCTCGAACACTTCGGCGCCTCCGCGCCGTACAAGACGTTGTACGAGCAGTTCGGGCTGACGGCGGAGCGCGTGGCCGCGGCGGCCAGGGCGTCCCTGGCCAAGCTGGGGCAGGACAAGGGCGAGACGACGGGAAACTGATAGACATGAGCGAGATCCTCAAGAAGCTGTCAGGCCAGGGCGTGGCCATCTGGCTCGACGACATCAGCCGCGAGCGCCTGCGCACCGGCAACCTGGAGCAGCTGATCCGGGAGAAGAACGTCGTCGGGGTGACCTCCAACCCGACGATCTTCGCCAGCGCGCTCGCCAAGGGCGACGCGTACGACACCCAGATGCACGACCTGGCGGTGCGCGGCGTCGACATCGGCGAGGCCGTGCGCGCGATCACCACCTACGACATCCGCTGGGCGGCCGACGTGCTGCGGCCGGTGTACGACGCCACGGCGGGCGTCGACGGCCGGGTGTCGCTGGAGGTGGACCCGCGCCTGGCCCGCGACACCGACAAGACGGTCGCCGAGGCCCGGGCGCTGTGGTGGCTGGTCGACCGGCCCAACCTGTTCATCAAGATCCCGGCGACCCTGGAGGGCCTGCCGGCGATCACGCAGGCGATCGGCGAGGGCATCAGCGTCAACGTCACGCTGATCTTCTCGCTGGAGCGCTACCGCGCCGTCATGGACGCCTGGCTGTCCGGCCTGGAGGCCGCGCAGGCCAAGGGCCTCAACCTCGCGACGATCGAGTCGGTGGCGTCGTTCTTCGTCAGCCGCGTCGACACGGAGATCGACGGCCGGCTCGACAAGCTCGGCAAGCCCGAGCTGAAGGGCAAGGCCGCGGTCGCCAACGCGCGGCTGGCCTACGCCGCGTTCGAGGAGATCATGAACTCCGACCGCTGGCAGCGGCTGCGCGCCGCCGGCGCCCGCCCGCAGCGGCCGCTGTGGGCCTCCACCGGCGTGAAGAACCCCGACTACTCCGACACCCTGTACGTGGACGAGCTCGTCGCCCCCGGCACCGTCAACACCATGCCGGAGAAGACGCTCGACGCGACCGCCGACCACGGCAAGGTCACAGGCGACACCGTGCGCCCCCACTACGAGCAGGCCTGGAACACCATGGCCGAGCTCAAGGACGCCGGCGTCGACTACGACGACGTGGTCCGGGTGCTGGAGGAGGAGGGCGTGCAGAAGTTCGAGGCGTCCTGGAACGAACTTCTCGAGACCGTACGCAAGAACCTGGTCCCCTAGACCGCCGGTCGCGCCGCGGCGGAGGGGTCGCTCCTCCGCCGCGGCGCGCCTGCACAGGAGGTTTGAGATGAGTGACCCGGCAGGGCCCCCGGCGGAGGCGCTCACCGTCGCCGCCGCGGTCGCCGGCACCTCGACCACGATCGAGGTGGCGGCCGCCAACCCGCTGCGCGACCCGCGCGACAAGCGGCTGCCGCGGGTGGCGGGCCCGTGCGTGATGGTGTTGTTCGGCGTGACGGGCGACCTGGCCAAACGCAAGCTGCTGCCGGCCATTTACGACCTGGGCAACCGGGGGCTGCTGCCACCCGGGTTCTCGCTGGTCGGGTTCGCCCGGCGTGATTGGCAGAACCAGGATTTCGCCCAGTTGACGCACGACGCGGTGAAGACGCATGCCAGGACCCCGTTCCGGGAGGAGGTCTGGCGGCAGCTTCGCGAGGGCATCCATTTCGTCCCGGGCGAGTTCTCCGACGACGGCGCGTTCGACGCGCTGGCGATGGCGCTGCGGGAGATCGACGAGCTGCGCGGCACGGGCGGCAACTACGCGTTCTACCTGTCGGTGCCGCCGAAGTTCTTCCCCGTGGTGGTGGAGCAGCTCAAGCGGACCGGGCTGGCGCAGGCTCCTGACGGCTCGTGGCGGCGGGTGGTGATCGAGAAGCCGTTCGGCCATGACCTGAAGTCGGCCCACGAGCTGAACGAGATCACCACGTCGGCCTTCCCGGAGAGCTCGATCTTCCGGATCGACCACTACCTGGGCAAGGAGACCGTCCAGAACATCATGGCGCTGCGGTTCGCCAATAACCTGTACGAGCCGATCTGGAACCGCAGCTTCGTCGACCACGTGCAGATCACGATGGCCGAGGACATCGGCATCGGCGGCCGGGCCGGTTACTACGACGGCATCGGCGCGGCCCGCGACGTGATCCAGAACCACCTGCTCCAGCTGCTGGCGCTGGTGGCGATGGAGGATCCGACCTCCTTCGACGCCAAGGCGCTCCGCCGCGAGAAGGAGAAGGTGCTGATGGCCCTGCGGCTGCCGTCCGACCTGGGCCGCAACACCGCGCGCGGCCAGTACGCGGCGGGCTGGCAGGGCGGCGAGAAGGTGCCGGGCTACCTTCAGGAAGACGGCATCTCGTCCGACTCGATGACCGAGACGTACGCGGCGGTCAAGCTGGAGATCGCCAACCGGCGCTGGGCCGGGGTGCCGTTCTACCTGCGCACCGGCAAGCGGCTGGGGCGCCGGGTCACCGAGGTGGCGGTGGTGTTCCAGCGGGCGCCGCACCTGCCGTTCAGCAAGGACGACACCGAGATCCTGGGGCAGAACGCGCTGGTGGTCCGGGTGCAGCCGGACGAGGGCATCACGGTGCGGTTCGGCTCGAAGGTGCCGGGCACCGCGATGGAGGTCCGCGACGTGTCCATGGACTTCGCCTACGGCGAGTCGTTCCTGGAGTCGTCGCCCGAGGCGTACGAGCGGCTGCTGCTCGACGTGATGATCGGCGACCCGCCGCTCTTCCCGCACCAGCGCGAGGTGGAGCTGTCGTGGAAGATCCTCGACCCGATCGAGGAGTTCTGGGCGACCCAGGGGCAGCCGGAGCCCTACCCGTCGGGGTCGTGGGGGCCGCCGTCGGCCGACGCGATGATGGCCCGCGACGGGCGCGTGTGGAGGAGGCTCTAGTGACAACCGCCGAGCGCGGCGCGCGACCTGCCGAGGAGAGCTCGTGACGACGTTCATGCTGGCCGACACGACGGCCGGGAAGATCTCCAGCCAGCTCACGCAGCTGCGCCACCAGATGGGCGCGCCCGCGGTCGGCATGGTGCTGACGCTGGTGGTGGTGTGCGAGGAGCGCGACCAGTACGACTCGATACGCGCGGCCACGGAGGCGGCGCGCGAGCACCCGTCGCGCATCCTCGTGGTGATCAACCGGGAGACCGACGAGGCCAACCGGCTCGACGCCGAGCTGCGCATCGGCGAGTCGGCGCCGGGCGAGACGGTGGTGCTGCGGCTGTACGGGGAGCTGACCGACCACGCCGACTCGGTGGTGAGCCCGCTGCTGCTGCCCGACACGCCCGTGGTCGCCTGGTGGCCCAGCCGCGCTCCTGAGGTGCCGTCGGCGGACGCCATCGGGGCGCTCGCCCAGCGGCGGCTCACCGACGCCAGGGCCGCCGCCGACGGGGTCGCCGCGCTGAGCGACCGGGCCAAGGGCTACTCACCCGGCGACACCGACCTGGCGTGGGCGCGGCTGACCCCGTGGCGCAGCCTGCTGGCGGCCGCGTTCGACCAGCCGGTGGGCAAGGTGTACGGCGGCCAGGTCGCCGGCGCGGCCGGCAACCCGAGCGGCCCGCTGCTGGCCGCCTGGCTGTCGGAGCGGCTCGGCGTCCAGATCGGCGTCACCGAGTCCGGCGGGCCCGGCCTCACCGAGGTGCGCCTCACGATCGACGACGGCGAGCTGTCGGTGATGCGCGAGGACGCCCGGGTGGCGACGCTGTCGCGGCCCGGCCAGCCCGACCGGCACGTCGCCCTGGCCCGGCGCCAGCTCTCGGAGCTGCTGGCCGAGGAGCTGCGCCGGCTCGACTCCGACGAGACCTACGAGCAGGCCGTCAAGCGGCTCGCCCGCACCTACGCCCACTAAGGTGATACAGGTGAGCGTTCCCACTGTTGTCGTGCACCGTAATGCCGATGTGCTGGCCAAGGCCGTGGCGGCGCGGATCATCACCCGGCTGGTCGACGTGCAGTCCGCGAAGGGCTCGGCGTCGCTCGTGCTGACCGGCGGCAGCGTCGGCATCGCGACGCTGACCGCGATCCGCGACACCCCGGCCCGTGACGCCGTCGACTGGCGGCGGCTCGACCTGTGGTGGGGCGACGAGCGCTTCCTGCCGTCGGGCGACCCGGAGCGCAACGAGACAGGCGCCCGGGAGGCGCTGCTCGACCACGTGGACGTCGACCCGTCGCGGGTGCACGTGATGGCCGGGCCCGACTCGGGCCTGTCGGCGGAGGAGTCGGCCGACGCCTACGCCACCGAGCTGGCCAAGGCCGCCCGGCCGGAGGACCACGGGCCGGCGCCCAGCTTCGACGTGATGCTGCTGGGCATGGGGCCCGACGCCCACGTGGCGTCGCTGTTCCCGGGGATGCCCGCCCTCTACGACACCCGGCCGGTGGTGGCGGTGCACGGCGCGCCGAAGCCGCCGCCGACCCGGATCTCGCTGACGCTGCCGACGATCCAGGGTTCGCGCGAGGTGTGGGTCGTGGCGGCCGGCGAGGAGAAGTCGGGCGCGGTCCGCCTGGCCCTGTCGGAGTCCGGCCCGGTGCAGGTCCCGGCGGCGGGCGCGCGGGCCCGGGGGCGCACGCTGTTCCTGCTCGACCGAGCGGCGGCGGGCAAGATCCCGCTCGGTCTCGGCCGCATCGCCTCCCCCTGATCTGAGACCGCGAGCGCCCGCCGGCACGACGCCGGCGGGCGCTCGCGTGTGTGCGGCGCCCGGACGTGAGCCCGGCGCGCCGATGATGAAAGTTTCAGCGCTCCGGCCGACCCGGGCCCGGCTCTCCCGTCGCTTTCCCGCACCCTCGCCGACCTGCGCCGACCTTCGGTCCGCAGCGGTCGCGGAGGCAGCGCCCGAGCGCCTCTGGTGCAGGGGCCGTGGTTTGTCCGGCTTCCCGTGATCCCGGTGCTGTGCTTGAGTCGGCAGCACTTCGGAAAGCGCTTACCAAGGAGTTGGCCGATGCGCCTCGGAATGGTCACCGCCTGCGCCGCGCTCGTGGCCGGCGCCCTCGCCGCGGTGTCGCCCGCGTCCGCGGCCACCACCCGGTACGAGGCCGAGACCGCCCCTGCGGCCTGCACCGGCGCCGTCGAGTCCAACTGGTCCGGCCACACCGGCAGCGGCTCCTGCGACGGCGACAACACCACGGGCGCGCACGCCCGGTTCACCGTCGACGCCCCCGCAGGCGGCACCGGCGCCTGGTCCAAACGGGCCGCACCACCACAGACCCGACCCCCCAGCCTGAGAAGAGAGAGGTAAGACAAGGATGAGACGACCAGTCGCATGGCGACTCCCGGCCGTGCTGACCACGGCTGCCGTCGCGGCCGCGATCGGCCTGGCCGCCCCGGCCATGCAAGCCTCGGCGGCCGCCGGCGGCGTCACCGGCTACGCGACCGCCAACGGCGGCACCACCGGCGGCGCGGGCGGGCAGACGGTCCGGGCCACGACGGGGACCGCCATCCACACGGCCCTGTGCAACCGGGCCAGCAGCAGCACCCCGATCATCATCCAGGTCGAAGGCACCATCAACCACGGCAACACGAGCAAGGTGTCCGGCAACAGCTGCAACACCGCCGCCGGCGTGATCGAGCTCAAGCAGATCAGCAACGTCACGATCGTCGGCGTCGGCAACGGCGCCGTCTTCGACCAGCTGGGCATCCACATCCGCGAGGCCGGCAACATCATCATCCAGAACGTGACCGTACGGAACGTCAAGAAGTCCGGCTCCCCCACGTCCAACGGCGGCGACGCCATCGGGATGGAGAGCGACGTACGCAACGTCTGGGTCGACCACGTCACTCTGGAAGCCTCGGGCGGCGAGTCGGAGGGGTTCGACGGCCTCTTCGACATGAAGGACAACACCCAGTACGTGACGCTGTCGTACAGCATCCTGCGCAACTCGGGCCGCGGCGGGCTCATCGGATCCAGTGAGAGCGACCGCTCGAACGGCTACGTCACCTTCCACCACAACCTGTACGAGAACATCGACTCGCGCACGCCCCTGCTGCGCGGCGGCATCGCGCACATCTACAACAACTCGTACGTGAGCCTCCACGAGTCCGGCATCAACTCCCGGGCCGGCGGGCGGGCCAAGGTGGAGAACAACTACTTCAGGAACTCCAAGGACGTCCTGGGCACCTTCTACACCGACGAGGCCGGTTACTGGCAGGTCAGCGGCAACATCTTCGACAACGTGACCTGGTCCGCCCGCAGCGGCGACACCAACCCGGCCGGGCCGAACCCCCAGTCGAACACCTCCGTCAGCGTCCCGTATTCCTACAGCATGGACGGGGCCTCGTGCGTGCCGAGCGTCGTCAGCCAGACGGCGGGCGCCAACAAGGGCCTGCGGGTGTCGGACGGCAGCTGCACGCCGCAGTCGCCGTCACCGACGAACACCCCCACGAGCACGCCGACCTCCAGCCCGACCCCGACGGTCACCCCGACCCAGGGCGGCCCCAACCTCAGCATCGGAGCCGGCGCTGACGGCTCCAGCAAGGCCTCCGGCACGAGCTACGGCAACGTGGTGGACGGCGACACCGGCACCTACTGGTCCCCCAACGGCTCGACCGGCGACATCTCGGTCAAGTGGGGCAGCGCCAAGACGGTGTCCAGGATCGTCATCCGTGAGGCGTCGGGTTCGTCCATCGGATCCTGGCAGGTCGTCAACCACGACAACTCCGCCGTGCTGGCCTCCGGCAGCGGGGCGGGCACGATCACCTTCTCCCCCACCACGCTGAAGAAGATCACCTTCAGGATCACCGGGTCGTCCGGCACGCCGCGGGTCGCCGAGTTCGAGACCTACGCCGGGTAGCGACCGGCTCGCCGCCTGACCGGGGCGGGGCCGCCTCCGGGCGCCCCGCCCTTCGGCTCGTCGTGGAAGGTCGCGGGCTCTCACCGGCTGCCCGCGGGCTTGCGGTAGGTGACGAGCTTGTCGCTCTTCCCCGGGTACGCCATGATCAGCAGCCGCTGGGTGCCTCTCTCCTCGCCCTTCCAGGGAACCCAGGCGTGATGGACGCGGATGCGGTAGGAGCCCCGGCGGCCGTCGAGCGACAGGTCGGGCAGCACGATGCCGGCCAGGCCGTCGCGGAACACCAGCTCGCCGTCCGTGCTGATGTAGCCGGCCTCCGTGACGTGGCCCCAGCCCTTGGTCTCCACCGGCGGGCGACGGGAGTAGGTCTCCAGGGTGACGCAGACGTGGTACTCGGAGTCCACGGACACCCTCAGGTGCCCGGGGCCGGACTCGACCAGGCCGTCCCGGCGGCCGGTGGAGTCGCCGGTGGCCGCCGAGTCCCACATCTCCAGCCCGATCTCCGGCCACACCGGGTCGTCGGGCGTGACCGCCTTGACGGGCTCGATGAGCGGACGGTGGCGCGGGGCGGCGGCGCACTTGGCCCGCTCCTCGGCCTGGAACGCGGCGAACTCCTGGTCGTCCGCGGCCCGCTCGGCCTTGACCTTCGCCGCAGCGGCGGGACAGATGTCGGCTATCGCCCAGTACATCCCCTGGACCCGCACGCCTTCCTCGGCCTCCACCTGGGCCAGCTCGCGCGGGTCGTTCCGGGTGTAGACGCCGCACAGGCGGCGGCCGTGGGCGAGCAGCACCTGGTCGGGCGTGCCGGCGGGGAAGTCCAGGGCCTGGCGGGTGCGTACCTGGCAGATGAACGCGCGCTCGCCCGCGAGCGGCGGCGGCTCCACCGTCGTCCGCCAGTGGTCCGGCGGCGCGCAGTCGGCGGCGGTGGTGACCGCGCCCGGGGACCCGTCGGCGGCCGGGACGAAGCCCAGCGCCACGGCCGTGGCGAGCGCCGCCGCGAGCACCCGGCGCCTCGGGCGGGCGGGCGGGGCCGCGTACAGGAAGAACAGGACGAGGGCGGAGGCCGCGAGCGCCGCGCTGTACCAGAGCGGCGAGAGGCCGAACACGAGCTGCCCGTCCTGGCCCCCGCCGAACTGCCCGGCCGGGTAGACGGCGAGCCGGTGCTCGGTCATCTCGGGGATGAGCTGCCAGTCCTCCTCCGGCCGCATCGTGAGCGCCGTCACGACGCCCGCCGCGGCGGCGAGGACCAGGGACAGCATCGTGCCGGTCAGCAGCCGCCGGCTCCTGCGGATGACGGCGACCAGGACGAGCACGGCCGGGGCGCCCGCGCCGACGAGCAGATCCACGGCGACCCAGGCCAGGCTCGCCGCGTGACTGGAGTACTCGCGGAAGAACGCGTCCACCGCGCCCCTGGGGCCGATCCAGAAGGGCATCCCCTGAACGAGGTTGACGGCGGCGGGGACCAACGGCAGCACCACGGCCACGGCGGCGAGGGGCCACGGGCGCGCCGCCGCCCGCTCGTCCCGGCGCGCGGACGGCTCCGTCGGCGGCCCGGCCGGCTCGTGGGCCGTGCGCGCCATCCAGATCAGCGTGAACACGCTCAGGATGTCGCGGGCCATCAGGATCACCGTGCCGCGGTCCGCGCCGCCGCCGAACGCGACGATCATGAACGACCCGGACGACAGCGACGCCAGCACCGCCGCGACCATGCCCGCCCGCACGGTGCCCCGGCTCCAGCGCCCGTCCCGGGCCTGCCCGATCAGCACCGGCACCAGCCACAGCAGGTAGGGCACGTTGCTCAGCGACGGCAGGTCCCAGTGCTGCCCCAGGCCGTAGGCGATAGTGGCGACCAGGTCCACGGCGGTGTCGGCCAGGCCCGCCACGAGCGCCACGATCCGCAGCCACCGGGGGATGGATCCGGCGAGGACCACGAAGAACAGCCAGACGATGGCGAACTGGGTCAACGTGCCGGGCAGTTCGAGCCACCACTGGTACGGGATCGGCGCCTCGTACACCAAGGAGGAGGCGAGGCTCACGTACAGCGCGGCCCGCAAGAGCCGCACCGGCCGCGCCAGGACGGGCGGCTCTCCGGCCCGCCGCCCGCGCAGGATCTGCCACAGGGTCCAGCCGGTCAGGATCCCGCCCCCGACCACGATGGCCTCCACCCACCAGGTGAAGGGCACCAGCTCCTGGCCCCAGCCGCGCACGACGAGCGCCCGCAGCACGGCGGCGTCGCCGGTGACCAGCGCGAAGACGCCGGCGACCACGGCGGCGCCCGCGAAGGCGACGGCGATCGGAGCGGCGATCCAGCCGAAACGGTAACGGCGCACGGGACCTCTCCCGGAAAGGGGAACGAGTGGACCAGGACCGAACGAAAGGCGACCCACCCTACCGAGCCGCCAGAAAAACGATCAACCCATCGCGAGACAGGCGGGCGGGGTGTGACGGAGACAGGCGTGCACCAGAACGGCGGAACCACGCCAGGCAGGCGGGCGTGCTGTGGTGAGGGCAGGCCTGCGCGAGAACGGCGGAACCACGCCTCCCTGCGGCGTCAGGCGGGCGAGGATCCGGTGAGGAAGGCGTGCAGGCGGCGGGCCTGGCGGACCAGTTCGCTGCCGCGTCGGCGGCTCGCCAGTTCGGCGATCACCGGCAACTCGCCCCGCGCGCCCGCCCAGGAGGCCACGTCGGCCGCGAGCGTCACCATCCGGGTGTGCCCCGTGGTGGCCCGCTCCCCCGACCCCGGCAGGGAGGCGGTCAGCCAGCCGGCCATCACCTCCCACACCTCCCGGTGCGCGCCCTTCTCAGCCGCCTCCCCGAGCGCGGCGAGAGCGTGCGCCGGCCCTTCCCCGCTGTGCCGCAGCACCTCGGTGAGCCGGCGGCCGACCTCTTCCCCCGCCACACCGCGCCCTGCCGCCAGTCGCAGGAACGCCTGCACCGCCCGCTCCCCGCCGTCGGCCAGGGAGTACGCCAGCATCAACGACATCCCGGGCCCCGCCGGGCCGTCGCCGCCGGCCAGCAGGGCGAAGTCGGCAGGTTCGTACGCGCCGTAGTGCCGGTACTCCGCCGGTGGCCGCACGCAGCGGGCGGCGGCCAGCTCCCGGTGCCCGGCGAAGACGGCGAGGGTCCGGCCGAGGTTCTCCGCGTGCCAGCGGTGCACCAGCAGGTCGCCCAGCACCTCCTGATGCTCGGGCCCGGACGAGAACTCCGAGAACATGTAGGACCTGCCCTGGTGCTCCCCGCTGCGGAGCGTCACCAGCGGGTCGGCGGGCCGGTCGGTGAGCCAGCGGGCGACCCGGCGTCCGGCCGCGCCGGTCAGCCGCGCCGCGCGGGCGGCCACCTCGGGGTCGACGGCCCGCCCCAGCCGCAGCAGCGCCTGCCGCAGGTCCACGGGCAGCGCCTCGACGCCGGCCCGCTCGTAGCCTTCGAGCCGCTCCACCAGCGTCCCCGGGTCGAGCAGCCCGTTGACCCGGGTGGGCGTGGCCAGCAGGTACGGCGGCAGCCGCCGCTCGACCAGGGCCTGGTAGACCTCGGCGTACCGGATGAGCGGCATCAGCTTCCAGACCGCGGCGTAGATCATCTCCGGGATCCGTCTCGCCACCGGGACGGCGTCCCGGATCCGGCTCTCCACCCCCGGATCAGCCAGCTCCCTGACCATCGCGCCGGCCCACATGTGCGCGTGCCACCACGGCTCTCCCCTGAAGTCGCTGTCCGGGGTCGCGTGCCGGGCCAGCGCGGCGGGCAGCAGGCCGCGCTCCGGCCCCGCGACGAGCCGGACGAATCCGTCCAGCCAGCGCTCGGTCCTGAGCCAGTCGGACTCCTTGGGCAGGAACGTGCCCAGTTCGCCGGGAGTGCGGAGCGGCGGCGGCATCGGGGCGGCCTGAGGCGCGGGCGGCAGCGTGCCGGGCGTGAACATCTCCGGCTCCGGCTCCGCCGCCACGTCGCCGCCGAAGGCCGCGGCCAGCGCGGCGCCCTCGTGGGCGGGGAGCGTCGCCACCGCCTCGCGCAGCGTCTCGGCCCCGGCCGGCCCGAACCGGGCCGCGTGCTTGACGGCCAGCCGCACCGCGCGCTCGCGGGCGGCGGCGGCCTCGCAGAGCAGGGCGACGGCCAGCGCGGGCGCGTAGCCGTCGAGGTCCTCGTCGCCGTCCTTGAGGAGCCGGTCGAGCCAGGACAGACCGGCCCGTACGAGCTTGCCCTCCTTGCGGAACAGCAGACCGTGGACGGCCTCTCCGGCGTCGGCCGCGGGCACCGGACCGCCCCGCCGGACCTGCTTGAGCGCCAGGTCGGCGACGTTGGCCGGGGACGCGGGCAGCAGCGCCAGGTAGTCGCCCAGGCGGTCGGCGATCTCCTCGGGCGCGGGGTCGAGCCGCTCGTGGAGATGGACGAAGAAGCGCAGGTCGGCGGCCTCGCCGCCGCGCAGGAACCGGGTGACGCAGCCGTCGAGCAGCTCCTGCCGCGCGATCCTGCCGGTACGGGCGAGCTCGGCGAGCGCGGCGGCCCAGGCGTCCTCGCCGAGCAGCCGGCCCGCGCCCTCGGTCTCGAACAACCTGGGCGCCATCGTGTCCAGGAGCGGGTCGCCGGGCAGCCGGTCGAGGGGGGTGCCGACGATCCAGGCCAGGGTGAGCGGGTCGTGCGCGGGCGGGGCCGTGCCGGTGCGGCGCAGCAGCTCCAGGGCGAGCCGGACGCGCCGGTCGCGGGCGGGGCGGGCGCCGCGCAGCCGCAGCGCGAACCGTACGGCGAGGTCCTGCTGCCAGGCGACCGGCCGGGCCGACACGACGTCGAGGATGATCGGCACGTCGTCGAGGTGGGCCGCTTCCAGCCGGCGCTGCAGCGCGGGCCTGGTGAGCCAGGTGGCGACGGCTGCGGCGCCCGCGATGGTGGCGGCCCCGGCGACCCGCATCGGCTCGATCCAGAGCTCAGTCCGCCACCAGGCGTCGTGGTCGTAGTACTCCGGAAACTCGTACATCGCCCGGCCCGTCCTGCCGGCGAGCTCGCGGACCGCGGCCATGCGCCGTTCGGCGCGCTCGTGCTCCCTGCGCCGGCCGGTCTCCTGCGCGACGGGCAGGTGTCCCGGCAGCGCGGCGGCCACCTCGCGGCGCTGCTCGTCGTCGAGCCCCGTCACCAGCTTGGCCACGGCGGGCAGGTCTTCCGCCTCGATGGCGGCCCTGACCTCTTCCCAGGCGTTCGTCATGATCGGGACCTTAGGGGGTCCCTCCGACAATCGCGGGTCCGTCAGGCGACGAGGGCGTCGATCTCGGCCAGGAGCGCCTGCTTGCGCTCCTGGGCCAGGTAGGACGCCGTCACCGCGTTGCGGGCCAGCTGCGCCAGCTCCGCGCGGCCCAGCCCGAGCGCGCGGGCCGCCACGCGGTACTCACCGGCCAGGGTGGTGGCGAACATGGGCGGGTCGTCGCTGTTGAGCGTGACGAACAGACCCTCCTCCAGCATGCGCGGCAGCGGGTGGTCCTCGATGCGGGCGACCTGACCGGTGCAGACGTTGGAGGTAGGGCAGACGTCCAGCGGGATCTGGGTCTCACGTAGATGGGCGACGAGGCGGGGGTCGGCCAGGCAGGAGATGCCGTGGCCGATGCGCTCGGCGCCGAGACCCTCGATGACCTCCCAGACGGTCTCGGGGCCGGTCATCTCGCCGCCGTGCGGCACGCTGTGGAGCCCGGCGGCCCGCGCGGCGGTGAACGCGTCGCGGAAGGCGTCGCGGTACGCGGGCCGCCGCTGCTCGATCCCGCCGATGCCGAAACCTACCAATGCGTTGGGAGGTTCCTCCAGAGCGTGGTCCAGCGTGATCTTCGCGGCCTCCTCGCCGAACTCCCCGGGGATGTCGAAGATGTACGCGATCTCGACCCCGTGGCGGGCGAGCGCCTCCCGCGCGGCCAGGTCCAGGGCCCGGGTGACCTCCGCTCGCGGGATCCCGGTGACGTGGTGCGCGTACGGCGTGACCTGCAGCTCGGCGTAGCGCCCGCCCTGCTCCGCCAGGTCGCGGGCCAGCCCGGTGACCAGGGCCGCGACGTCCTCCGGCTCGCGCACCAGCGCGTTGACGGCGCTGTACACGCGGGCGAAGTGCGGGAAGTCGCGGAAGGTGTAGAACGCGCGCAGCCCGCGCTCGTCCGTGGGCACGCCGCCGTCGGGGTGCCGGCGGGCCAGTTCGAGCACGGTGGGCACGGAGGCGGAGCCGACCAGGTGGACGTGCAGTTCGACCTTGGGCAGGGCGTCTATGAAGGCGTCGAGGTCCATGCGGGAGACCTTAGGCGCGGGCCGGGCCCGTCCGGAAGCGTTTCCGGCTGAATCTGCCAGCAGATTGTCAGGTTCAGTCGGACAGCCTCGCGCGGGCGTGCCGTTCCTCGCGGCGGGCGACCTCCAGCCGGTGCGCCGTGTCCGCCAGCCGCTTGCGCGCCTTGGCCAGCTTCTTCTCCAGCCGGTCCACCTTCTCCGCGCGCTCGCCGTGCTCCCGTTCGGCCTCGGCCAGGGCCTCGCTCCACTCGCGGTGCGCGGCCTCGGCCTCCTCGCGTTCCTTCGCCTTCCTGGCCTCGATCTCGGCCCGCCGCGCCGCCCGCTCGTCGTCCTCCTCCGGCGCGGGCTTCTTGCGGCGGGGGGCGCCCCGGGTCACGGGCGCGGGGGCGAAGCCGCTGTAGCTGAGCGGTTTGGCCAGACGGCCGCGCCGCACCTCGTCAGCGGCGTCGGCGTCCACGACGGCGGCGTCGAGCGTCTGGTCCACCTCGGCCACGGCGGCGGACGACAGGTCCGCATCCTGCCTGATCAGCCGGGAGAGCCTGCCGGTCAGCTCGCCGCGCCGCCGGGTCGCCTCGGCCAGCGCGTCGGCGTCCTGGGACGCCCAGGCCTCGCGCAGTTCCTCGCCGAGGGCCAGCAGCTCGTCCAGCTCGCCGGGGTGCTCGCGGGCCGCACGGTTCACGGCCCAGGCGGAGACGGTGGGCTTGCGCAGCTTGCCGATCTCACGGGCCAGCGCGGCGTCGCCCGCCTGCTTGGCCGAACGCGCCTCCTCGGCGCGCGCGGCGGTGAAGTCGGACGGCGGCAGCGCATACAGCCGAGCCGCCACCTCGTCAAGATCCACACAGGTGAGATACCCCACATGGCCGGTTTCTAGCGCATAGTGGAGGCAGCCCACTCGAACGGAGGCCGCCCGTGTTCGAGCGCTTCACCGACCGTGCCCGCCGGGTCGTGGTCATGGCCCAGGAGGAGGCCAGGTCCATGGGCCACAACTTCATCGGCACCGAGCACGTGCTGCTGGGCCTCATGCGGGAGCCCGAGGGGGTGTCCGCGCAGGTGCTGGGCGGCTGCGGGGCGCGTCTGGAGCAGGTGCGGGAGTTCGTGCGGCGCGAGATCGGCCCCGGCGAGGGCGGCCCGGAGGACCACATCCCGTTCACGCCCCGGGCCAAGAAGGTGCTGGAGCTGTCGCTGCGCGAGGCCCTGCAGCTGCGCCACACCTACATCTCCAGCGAGCACATCCTGCTCGGCCTGCTGCGTGAAGGCCAGGGCATGGGCGCGCAGGCCCTGGCCGAGGCGGGGGCCGACTTCGTGGCGATGCGGCAGCGGGTCCTGGACCGGCTGAGCCGGGGCCCGAAGGAGCGTCCGGGCGAGATGTACTTCACCGCGAGCTCGGCCGTGGCCCAGCGGCTCGCGCAGATCCAGGAGAGCCTCGACCGCATCGAGCGGCACCTCGGCACGAAACCGGAGCCCGGCCCGTCAGACTGACGTCATGACGCCGACGGGCAGCCGTCCCTCCACCACGCCGGGGTCGTCGGTGTAGCAGAGCGTGGCGCCCAGCGAGAGCAGCAGCCGGCGCATGCGGACGTTGTCGGCCAGCATCGAGGTCCTGACCTCGGCGTACCCCAGGTCACGGGCCTGGCGCACGAGCGTCCTGGCCAGGATCGCGCCCAGCCCGCGCCCCTGCCAGCGGTCCTCGACCAGGAACGCCATCTCGGCGATGCCCGGGTCGGCGGTGAAGACGAGGTTGGCCAGCGCGACCACCTGGCCGTCGTTGCCCGCGATGATCGAGTGGCCGCGCCGGCGGTCGCACAGCCGCTCGAACATCCGCGGCGGCAGCGTCGGCAGCGCGGTGAAGTAGCGGAACCGCCGCGACTCGGGCGAGCAGCGGTCGTGCAGGTCGCGTACCGCTTCACGGTAGACCGGGGTGAGCGTCTTGATCACGACTTCGGCGCCGTCGGGCAGCTTGAGCGCGCGCTCGCCGCCGCCCTGCTCCGCCGGCGGCTGGGCGAGCCGGGCGAAGGAGGCGGCCCTGGCGGCCTCGGTCAGCGTGAACGGCAGCTCCGCGCGGCGCAGCCGCACGGCTCTCTTGGGGGCGACGGGCACCACGAGCTGGGTCGGATCAGGCAGCTCGCTCACCGCGTCACCGTAGATCCACCTGGCGTCGTCCGCGCGCAGCAGTTCCGCCAGCAGCTCGGGCAGCCGCCACGGCGCGGCGCGCAGCCGGGAGGCCAGCAGCAGCGCGCGGGTGGGCTCGTCGGTCAGCTCGTGCGCGGTCGCGGGCACGACCAGGACGTGCCGGCCACCGGCCGCCTCGAGCGCGTCGCGCACGGTCTCGGGGTTCGCGGGGATGTCGGCGACGAACTCGTCGACGGTTCCGTCAGGATCGGACTGGACGCTCAGGCCGAGAATGTTGCCACCCCGCTCCGCGAGCGCTGAGGCGAGGGAGGCGAGCCGTCCCGGACGCTCGTCGACGGTGGTACGGATGCGCAGAAATCCCATATGAGAAGGATGCCGGGTACCTGTTACGTTGCCGCTAACGTCGTGTTTCACCGCTCAACTACCTGGACGAAAGAACGGATCGCATGAACATCCTCTTCAGAGGCGGGCGCGTGTTCACCGCGCAAGGTGGCTTCGCCGAGTCCGTCCTGGTGCGCGACGGCGTGATCGCCGCCGTCGGCGCGGAGCGGGAGCTGGCCGCCCAGGCGCCCCGGCACGAGACCGTGGACCTGGACGGCGGACTGCTGACGCCCGGGTTCACCGACGCGCACATGCACCCGGTCCAGGCGGGCCTGGAACGCGCCGCGTGCGACCTCGCGGAGGTGTACGGGCTGCGGGAGTATCTCGGCGCGGTGCGCGCCTACGCGGACGCGCACCCGGACAAGGAGTGGATCGCCGGCGGCGGCTGGGACATGTCCGCCTTCCCCGGCGGGCTGCCCAGGCGCGAGCAGCTCGACTTCCTGGACCGGCCCGCCTACCTGATCCAGCGCGACCACCACGCCGCCTGGGTCAACACCCGCGCCCTGGAACTGGCCGGGATCACCCGGGACACGCCGGACCCGGCCGACGGCCGGATCGAGCGCGACCCCGACGGCACTCCCACCGGCGTGCTGCACGAGGGCGCGATGGACCTGGTCGGCCTGCTCACCCCGCGCCCCGCCGCAGCGGACCTGGACGCCGCCCTGCTGGACGCCCAGGCGCACCTGTTCACCCTGGGCATCACCGGCTGGCAGGACGCCATCGTGGGCTCGTACGCGGGCTCACAGGACCAGTTGCCCGCCTACCTGTCCGCGGCCCGCTCAGGGCGGCTCAGGGCGCGCGTGGTGGGCGCGCTGTGGTGGGACCGCACCCGCGGCCTCGACCAGATCGGCTCCCTGCTCGAACGGCGGGCGTTGGCCGACGGCCTGGACCGGTTCGCCGCCACCTCCGTCAAGATCATGCAGGACGGCATCACGGAGAACTTCACCGCCGCCACGCTGGAGCCGTACTGCCGGTGCGGCGGCACCGGCCTGTCGTACGTGGACCCGGCCAAGCTCCGGGAGTACGTCGCCGAACTCGACCGGCTCGGCTTCCAGGTGCACGTGCACGCGATCGGCGAGCGGGCGGTGCGCGAGGCGCTCGACGGCTTCACCGGAACCGACCCGGCCAACCGGCACCACATCGCCCACCTGCAGATCATCGAGCCGTCGGACGTGCCGCGCTTCGCCGAGCTGGGCGTGACGGCCAACCTGCAGCCGCTCTGGGCCACCCACCACCTGCAGATGGACGAGCTGACGCTGCCCTTCCTCGGCGAGCCGCGCTCCTCCTGGCAGTATCCGTTCGCCGACCTGCTGCGGCACGGCACCCGGTTCTGCGCCGGCAGCGACTGGCCGGTGTCGAACGCCGACCCGCTGCAGGGCATGCACGTCGCCGTCAACCGCACCGAACCGGGCGGGTCCGTGCACGCCGGCTACCCGACGGCGCAGACGCCGTTCCTGCCCGAGCAGCGCATCGACCTGGCCACCGCGATGACCGCGTACACGGCGGGCTCGGCGTGGATCAACCGCTCCCCCGCCGGGGTGATCGAACCCGGCCGCCCCGCCGACCTGGTGGTGCTCGACCGCGACCCGTTCACGCTCCCGGAGACGGAGATCTGGACCACCCGGGTCCGCATGACCTTCGTCGACGGCGAGGCCGTGCACGAGGCCCCATGACCGCGCCCCGAAAACGCACCCGTGAACGCATCCCATGAGCGCATCCCATGAGCGCATGCCTTGAACACATGCCTTGAACGCACTGAAGGGCCCCGGCGCGGTGCCGGGGCCCTTCGGTTTTCCGCACTGTTCCGCTCTGTGCCCTACCAGGGGGACTTGTTGTTGCGCAGCCGCTCCAGAGCCTCCTGGAGGATGGCCTTGCCGTCCTTGTCGCTCCTGCGCTCCTTCACGTAAGCGAGGTGCGTCTTGTAGGGCTCGTTCTTCGGGGGGGCAGGCGGCGCATTCTCATCCTGACCGGCCGGGAGACCACAACGCGGGCAATCCCACAGCTCGGGGATCGCCGCGTCACTGGCGAAACTGGGGCGCGTTTCGTGCATGTTCGCGCACCAGAACGAGACCCGCACTCTCGGAGCCGCCTCGCCGCGCTCGGCCTCCCCCATAGGACCGGCACCGACTCGGCTGCCACGGATCGCGTTGCCACTACCCACGGATGAACTCCTCGCTCGATCGCCCCGTGAGACACGGGGGGAGAATCACTGTCACGCGCTATGCCTGACCTCAGGGCCTGACGAGCAGACCCAGAGCGATGATGCAGACGAACCAGACCACTCCCGTGATGACGGTGAGCCGGTCGAGGTTGCGCTCCACCACCGAGGAACCACCGAAGTTCGACGAGAAGCCGCCGCCGAACATGTCAGACAGGCCGCCACCCTTGCCCTTGTGGAGCAGGACGAGCAAGATCATCAGCATGCTCGTCAGGATGAGGGCGATGGAGATTCCGAGTTCCACGGTATGCCTAGTCCTTCAATGGTCTGGTACGCATGACGATTCGAACTTGCCTCTAGAGGGTACGGCCTGATGTCAAGTCGCACCCACCGAACGGCTGAGTTAGCCTGCCATGTCGGCGAATCGGCAGATCTTCACGAACTCACCGGCGTCGATGCTGGCGCCACCGACGAGCACCCCGTCGACATCCGGTTGAGCCATGATCCCTGCGATGTTGGCCGACTTGACCGAGCCACCGTAAAGGATACGGACCGCGGAGGCCACATCGGGGTCGTACAGCTCCGCGAGTCGCTGCCGGATCACCCCGCACACTTCCTGGGCGTCGTCGGGGGTGGCCACCTCGCCGGTGCCGATCGCCCACACCGGCTCGTAGGCCACCACGATCGACTTCGCCTGCTCGGCGGTGACCTTGCGCAGCGCCCCTTCGAGCTGCCCCAGGCAGTGGGCGCAGTGGGCGCCCTCCTGGCGCACGTCGAGGCCCTCGCCCACGCACAGGATCGGCGTCAGCGAGTGGCGGAGCGCGGCCAGCACCTTCGCGTTGACCAGGTCGTCGTCCTCGCGGTGGTACTGGCGCCGCTCGGAGTGGCCGATCGTCACGAACGTGCAGCCGAGCTTGGCGAGCATGGCGCCGGAGATCTCACCGGTGTAGGCGCCGCCGTCGTGCGCCGACAGGTCCTGCGCGCCGTAGACGATGCGCAGCTTGTCGCCGTCGACGAGGGTCTGCACGCTGCGCAGGTCGGTGAACGGCGGCAGGACCGCCACCTCGGCGCGGTCGAAGTCCTTGTCGTTGAGCGCGAAGGCCATCTTCTGGACCAGCGCGATCGCCTCGAGGTGGTTGAGGTTCATCTTCCAGTTGCCGGCGATGAGGGGCTTTCTCACGGTCAGTCCTCCAAAGCGGCGAGTCCGGGAAGGGTCTTGCCCTCAAGGTATTCCAAGCTGGCCCCGCCACCGGTGGAGATGTGCGAGAAGCCGTCTTCCGGCAGGCCGAGCCGGCGCACCGCGGCCGCCGAGTCGCCGCCACCGACCACGGTGAAGGCGTCGGCGGCGATCAGCGCCTCGGCCACCGCGCGGGTGCCGCCGGCGAACGCGTCGAACTCGAACACGCCCATCGGGCCGTTCCAGAACACCGTCTTGGCGTCGGCGAGCTTGGCCGCGAACAGCTCGCGCGTGCGCGGGCCGATGTCGAGCCCCTGCCGGTCGGCCGGGATCTCGGTCGCGGGCACCGCGTCGAACGGCGCGTCGGCGTCGAAGTGGGTGGCGGCCAGCACGTCGACCGGCAGCACCAGGTCGACGCCGCGCTCCCGGGCCTCGGACAGGAAGCCGCGGACCTGGTCGAGCTGGTCCTCCTGGAGCAGCGACCCGCCGACCTCGTGACCCTGCGCCTTGAGGAAGGTGTAGGCCATGCCGCCGCCGATGAGCAGCCGGTCGACGCGGGTGAGCAGGTTGGCGATGACGCCGAGCTTGTCGCTGACCTTGGCGCCGCCGAGCACCACCACGTAGGGCCGCTCGGTGTCCTCGGTCAGCTTCCGCAGCACCTCGACCTCGGCCGTGATCAGCCCGCCCGCCGCGTGCGGCAGCAGCGCCGGCACGTCGTAGACGCTGGCGTGCTTGCGGTGCACGGCGCCGAACCCGTCGCCCACGTAGAGCTCGGCCAGCCCGGCCAGCCGCTCGGCGAAGGCGCGGCGCTCGGCGTCGTCCTTGGCCGTCTCGCCGGGCTCGAAGCGGAGGTTCTCCAGCAGGGCCACCTGGCCCTCCTGGAGACCCTCCGCGGTGGCGCGGGCGCCGTCGCCGGCCACGTCGGCCGCGAAGGCGACGTCCTGGCCCAGCAGCTCGCCCAGCCGCCGGGCCACCGGCCGCAGCGAGAACTCCGGCTTGACCTGACCCTTGGGCCTGCCCAGGTGGGCGCAGACGATGACCTTCGCCCCGTTGCCGGCCAGGGCCTTGATGGTGGGCAGCGACGCCCGGATGCGGCCGTCGTCGGTGATCGTCTCTCCGTCGAGCGGCACGTTGAGATCGGCGCGCACGAGCACGCGCCGGCCCTTGACGTCGAGATCGTCGATTGTGCGCAACTGGGCTCCCTTCCCTCGCTCGCCCGCGGTCCTACAGGTCCGCGCCCACCAGCTGGATCAGGTCGACCAGGCGGTTGGAGTAGCCCCACTCGTTGTCGTACCAGCCGACGACCTTGACCTGGTTGCCGATGACCTTGGTGAGGCCGGCGTCGAAGATGCAGGAGGCCGGGTCGGTGACGATGTCGGCGGAGACGATCGGGTCCTCGGTGTAGGTGAGGATGCCCTTGAGCGGGCCGTCGGCGGCGGCCTTGACCGCGGCGTTGACCTCCTCGACGGTGACGTCGCGGCTGACGTCGATGGTCAGGTCGGTGGCCGAGCCGGTGGGGATCGGCACGCGCATGGCGAAGCCGTCGAGCTTGCCCTTGAGCTCGGGCAGCACCAGGCCGATGGCCTTGGCGGCGCCGGTGGAGGTGGGCACCACGTTGAGCGCGGCGGCGCGGGCGCGGCGCAGGTCCTTGTGCGGGCCGTCCTGGAGGTTCTGGTCCTGCGTGTAGGCGTGGATGGTGGTCATCAGGCCCTTCTCGATGGTGAAGGCGTCGTGCAGGACCTTCGCCATCGGGGCCAGGCAGTTGGTGGTGCAAGAGGCGTTGGAGATGACGGTGTGCCGCGCCGGGTCGTAGGCGGTGTGATTGACACCCATGACGACCGTCACGTCTTCGTTCTTGGCCGGCGCGGAGATGATGACCTTCTTGGCGCCGTTGTCGGCGTGGACCTTGGCCTTGGTGGCGTCGGTGAACAGGCCGGTGGACTCCAGGACCACGTCGACCCCGAGGTCGCCCCAGGGCAGCTTGGCCGGGTCGCGCTCCTCGAACACCTTGATGGCCTTGCCGTCGACGGTGATCTCGTCGCTGGACGCCTTCACCTCGTACGGCAGACGGCCCAGGATGCTGTCGTACTTCAGCAGGTGGGCCAGCGTCGCGTTGTCGGTGAGGTCGTTGACCGCGACGATCTCGATGTCCTTGCCACTGGCGGCCACGGCGCGCCAGAAGTTGCGACCGATGCGGCCGAAGCCGTTGACGCCTACGCGGATGCTCACGGAACCGATCTCCTCGTACATGATGGCGGGCTGATACCTCAACTCGGAAACCCTATCGGACCTAAATTGGTTTAGACCACTGCGGTCCCCCTCGCTGTGAATGGCGGTTCCTGACGCACACTTTGTACGCTTCGAGTAAAGTGCCCGACTCATCGGAGTAAACTCGGACATTTCTGGGGGCTGAGATGTCAAAGCAACGATCCGGGCTGGTGTCCGGCCTGGTCGTCGGGCTGATCGCCGCGCTGGCAGGCGCGGCCGCGTTCGGGGCGGCCATGCACTTCGCGAGCCGGCTGCCCGAGTCATGGCGCATGTTCGCCGATGGCGTCCCCCTCTACGCCGCGCTCGCGTTCGTCGTGGGCGTACTCGTCGGCCTGGCCATCCGCCTGGTCCGCCCCCGCAGCGTCCTGCTGTCCGTCTTCGCGGCCCTGTACGCGGCGGCGACCGTCCCCGCGGCCATGATCGGAATGACCGCGTACACGGTCTCGACCGTCGGCGCGCAGCGCTTCGGCTCGGACACCGCCATCCCGCCGCTCACCCTCCGAGGACTGCTCGGCGAGCTCCCCGCGGCCGCGGACATGGTCTGGAGCGCGGTCACCGAGTCATGGCAGCTGCCCGCCATCATGGCGGCCGCCGCCCTGCCCGCGTTCGCGCTCGTCCTCGCCCGCGCGCTGCGCCTGCGCCGTACGGGCAAGCACGCCGCGACCGACAAGCCGGAGCGGGACCCTGAGGAGACGGTGGCCGCACGGGAGCCGGAGCCCGAGTACCGGGCCCCGTTCGAGCCGCTCCAGCCCCCCAAGGCGGACCCGACCTCGACCGGCAGCTTCTTCCTGCCACCGGACCGCGGCCAGGCCTGAACCCTCACGACGTCAGCACGCCGACTCCAGCCGACCCCCACCGACAGCTTCCTCCCGCCGGACCGGAGCCCGGCCTGAACCCTCCCAGCGTCAGCACGCCGACCCCACCCACCCCGGACCAGCAGCTCCCTCCCGCCGGACCGGAGCCAGGCCTGAACCCTCCCAGCGTCAGCACGCCGACCCCACCCACCCCGGACCAGCAGCCCTTCCTACTGCCGGACCAGGGCCAGGCCGGAGCCCTCAGGACGTCAGCATGTCGACCGTGAGGTTGGCCTCGGTGCTGGGGATGCCGAGGTCGGCCGCCCGCTTGTCGGCCATGGCCAGCAGCCGCCGGATCCGCCCGGCGATCGCGTCCTTGGTGAGCGGAGGGTCGGCGAGCTGGCCCAGCTCCTCCAGGGACGCCTGCTTGTGCTCCACCCGGAGCCGGCCCGCCACCACCAGGTGATCGGGAGCCTCCTCGCCCAGGATCTCCAGCGCCCGCTGCACCCGCGCGCCCGCCGCCACCGCCGCGCGGGCCGAACGGCGCAGGTTGGCGTCGTCGAAGTTGGCCAGCCGGTTGGCGGTCGCCCTGACCTCCCGGCGCATCCGCCGGTCCTCCCAGGCCAGCACGCTGTCATGGGCGCCCAGCCGGGTCAGCAGGGCGCTGATGGCGTCGCCGTCGCGCACCACGACCCGGTCGACGCCGCGCACCTCGCGCGCCTTGGCATGGATCTTCAGCCGCCTGGCCGAGCCGACCAGCGCCAGCGCCGCCTCAGGGCCCGGGCAGGTCACCTCGAGCGACATCGACCGCCCCGGCTCGGTCAGCGACCCGTGGGCGAGGAACGCGCCGCGCCAGGCCGCCTCCGCGTCGCACGAGGCGCCCGCGACCACCTGCCGGGGCAGGCCGCGCACCGGCCGCCCATGGTTGTCGATCAGGCCCGTCTGCCGGGCCAGCGCCTCACCGTCGCGGTAGACGCGCACGACGTAGCGGGACCCCTTGCGCAGCCCCGCCGGAGCGAGCACCAGCACCTCGGCCTTGTGACCGAACACCTCCCCGATGTCCTTGATCAGCCGCCGCGCGGTGGCGTTGGTGTCGAGCTCCGCCTCGATCACGATGCGCCCGCCCACGAGGTGCAGGCCGCTGGCGAACCGCAGCAGCGTCGACACCTCCGCCTTACGGCAGCAGGGCTTGAGCACAGGCAGTCGGCTCAGCTCGTCCTTCACCACACCCGTCATCGCCATAAGCGTTAGTCCTCCCCCAATCAGACCGGCTCATAGCATCCTCTCGCACCTGGGCGCCACGCCGACCAGGATCAACGCTTCTGGAGGAAAATCTCGTCCAGGACGGAGGCAAGACGTCGTGGGTCGTGCCGGGGCGAGCCGTCGCCGGCGGCCACGTCGGCCGTCACCAGCCGGGCGCCGAACGCCGCCGCCGACTTCTCCAGCGCGTCCGGGTCGTCGACCACGCCGGTGTCGGCGAGCACCACGTCGAGCGACAGATCGGGCGCGTGCTGCCGGAGCACCTCCAGGTGCTGCTGCGGCGAGAAGTCGTCGGTCTCGCCGGGCTGCGGCGCCAGGTTGAGCGTGACCAGCCGCCTGGCCCCCGTCCGGTGCAGCGCCCTGGCCAGCTCCGGCACCTTGAGGTGCGGCAGCACGCTGGTGAACCACGAGCCGGGCCCGAACACCACCCAGTCGGCCTCCAGCACCGCCTCGACGGCCTCCGGCCGCGCGGGCGGGTCCTCGGGCACGAGTGAGATCGCCTGCACCCGGCCGGGGGTCAGCGCGCAAGCCACCTGGCCGCGCACGGTCGAGCGCACGCCGTCGAGCTCCACCTCCGCCACGATGTCGAGCGGCACCGAGGCCATCGGCAGCACCCTGCCGTGCGCGCCCAGCAGCCGGCCCACCCAGTCGAGGCCCGCCACCGGGTCGCCGAGGAGCTCCCACAGGGCCACGATGAGCAGGTTGCCGACGGCGTGCCCGTGCAGCTCGCCCTCGCTGCGGAAGCGGTGTTGCACCACCTCGCTCCAGGTGCTGCCCCACTCGTCGTCGCCGCAGAGCGCGGCCAGCGCCATCCGCAGGTCACCGGGCGGGAGCACGCCCAGCTCACGCCTGAGCCGGCCGCTGGAGCCGCCGTCGTCGGCGACGGTGACCACCGCCGTGAGCCCGTCGGTCACCGCTCTCAGCGCGGACAGGGACGCGTACAGGCCGTGGCCGCCGCCCAGGGCGACCACGCGGGGGCCGCCGCTCGGTGGCTCCGAGCCCGCCCAGAACGGCGGTTCGCTTAACGCGCGCCCGCTCCCGGCGGTCACTCCCGCCCCACATCCCGGTGGCTCACCTGGACCTCCATGCCCCGGTCGCGCAGGCGCGCCGCGAGCTGCTCGGCCATGGCGACACTGCGGTGCTTGCCACCGGTGCAGCCGACGGCGAGCGTGGCGTAGCTCTTGCCCTCACGCCCGTAGCCGGTGGCGACCACCTGCAGGACCTCCTCGTACGCGTCGAGGAACTCCTTGGCGCCGGGCTGGCCGAGGACGTAGTCGCGCACGGCGGGGTCGGTGCCGTTCATCGGGCGCAGGTCGGGCACCCAGTGCGGGTTGGGCAGGAAGCGGCAGTCGACGACCAGGTCGGCGTCGACCGGCAGGCCGTACTTGAAGCCGAACGACACCACGTTGAGCCGCAGGCCGGGCCGGTCCTCGCCGCCGAAGTAGGCGACGATCCGGTTGCGCAGCTCGTGGACGTTGTGGGAGGTGGTGTCGATCACCAGGTCGGCGTTGGCCCGCACCTCACGCAGGATGCCGCGCTCGCGGGTGATGCCGTCGACCAGCCGGCCCTCGCCCTGCAGGGGGTGCGGGCGGCGGACGTTCTCGAAGCGGCGCACCAGCTCCTCGTCGCTGGCCTCCAGGAACACCACGCGCACCCGCACGCCGCGCCCCTCCAGCTCCTCGATGGCGGCGTTGAGGTCGGTGGTGAACGCCAGGCTGCGCACGTCGACCACGGCCGCCACCTTGTCGGCGGCGAGCTTGACCTTGCCGGCCTCCTCCGCCATGGCGAACAGCAGCCCGGGCGGAAGGTTGTCGATCACGAACCAGCCGAGGTCCTCCAGGGCCTTGGCCGCGGTGCTCCGCCCGGCTCCCGACATGCCGGTGACGATGACGAACGCCGGCTCGGTGGTCTTCACTGCCTCTCCCCCTTCAGGGTCGACACGATCACCTCGGCCGTGGCGGGGCCGATGCCCGGGACCTCGCGGATCTGCTCCGCGGTGGCCTCGCGCAGTTTCTTGACGGAACCGAAGTGCTTGAGCAACGCCTGGCGGCGTGCCGGTCCGAGGCCGGGCACGCTGTCGAGCGCGCTCTCCTTGACGGACTTGGACCTCTTGGCCCGATGGTAGGTGATGGCGAACCGGTGTGCCTCATCGCGCACGCGTTGCAGCAGGTAGAGGCCCTCGCTGGAGCGTGGCATGATCACCGGCTGGTCGTCGCCGGGCAGCCACACCTCCTCCAGCCGCTTGGCCAGGCCGGCCACGGCCACGTCGTCGATGCCCAGCTCGTCGAGCGCCCGCTGGGCGGCGGCCGCCTGCGGGCCTGCGCCGTCGACCACGACCAGGTTGGGCGGGTAGGCGAACTTGCGCGGCTTGCCCGTCTCGGGGTCGATCGGCCCGTGGCCGTCGTCGTCCTCGGGGGTCAGCTCGCCGGTGGCGGAGCGCTCCTCCAGATAGCGGCGGAAGCGGCGCATGATGACCTCGTGGATCGAGGCGACGTCGCCTTCCTTGGACTTGATCGCGAAGCGGCGGTACTCGCTCTTGCGGGCCAGGCCGTCCTCGAACACCACCATGGAGGCGACGACGTTCTCGCCCTGCAGGTGGGAGACGTCGTAGCACTCGATGCGCAGCGGCGCCTGGTCGAGGTCGAGCGCGTCGGCGATCTCCTGCAGGGCCTTGCTGCGCGTGGTCAGGTCGCCGGCCCGGCGGATCTTGTGCTGGGCGAGCGACTCCTTGGCGTTGCGCTCGACGGTCTCCATGAGCGCCTTCTTGTCGCCGCGCTGCGGCACCCGCACCTCGACCCGGGCCCGGCGCTGCTCGCTCAGCAGCTCGGCGACGGCCTCGGTGTCGGGCGGCAGGGCGGGGACGAGCACCTCGCGGGGCATCGACTCGGCGCTCGCGTCGCCGTACATCTGCAGGAGGAACTGCTCGACCAGCTCGGCGGCGCCGGCCTCCTCGACCTTGTCGACCACCCACCCGCGCTGGCCGCGGATGCGTCCGCCGCGCACGTAGAAGACCTGGACGGCGGCCTCCAGCGGGTCCTCGGCGAGCGCGACGACGTCGGCGTCGGTGCCCTCGCCGAGCACGACCGCCTGCTTCTCCAGCGCCCGCTGCAGCGCCTGGATGTCGTCGCGGAGCCGGGCGGCGCGTTCGTACTCCTGCTCGGCGGCTGCCTCGCGCATCTCGCGCTCCAGCCGCTTGATGAAACGGCTGGTGTTGCCCGCCATGAAGTCGCAGAAGTCGTCGGCGAGCGCGCGGTGCTCCTCGGGGGTGACGCGGCCGACGCACGGCGCCGAGCACTTGTCGATGTAACCCAGCAGGCACGGCCGGCCGATCTGACCGGCGCGCTTGAACACCCCGGCGCTGCACGTGCGGACCGGGAAGACGCGCAGCAGCAGGTCGACGGTCTCGCGGATGGCCCAGGCGTGCGAGTAGGGGCCGAAGTAGCGGTTGCCCCTGCGCTTGGCGCCGCGCATGACCTGCACGCGCGGGAAGTCCTCGCCCATGGTGACGGCGAGGTAGGGGTAGGACTTGTCGTCGCGGTACTTGACGTTGAAGCGCGGGTCGAACTCCTTGATCCAGGAGTATTCGAGCTGCAGCGCCTCCACCTCGGTGCCGACGACGGTCCAGTCGACGTCCGCCGCGGTGGTCAGCATGGTCTGGGTGCGCGGGTGCAGGGCGGAGAAGTCGGCGAAGTAGGAGTTGAGCCGCTGGCGCAGGCTCTTGGCCTTGCCGACGTAGATCACCCGCTGGTGAGCGTCCCTGAACCGGTAGACCCCGGGGGAATCGGGGATGGAGCCGGGCCGGGGACGGAAACTCAACGGACTGCCACCTGATCGCGCCACGATTCCAGCGTAGTGGCCGCCACCGACAGGCTCGCCCGCCCGAGCGGACGGACGAGCCCGCGGGACGTCACGCGAGCGAGATCTGGTCGCCTTCCACCTTGATCTGCTGCTCGGCCAGCGGGTCGGTGGCGGGACCCTGGGCCACCGACCCGTCCTCGATCTTGAACTGGCTGCCGTGGCAGGGGCAGACGATGGCGCCGTTCTCGATCTTGTCCACCGGGCAGCCCTGGTGGGTGCAATTGATGCCGAACGCCTTGAACTGGCCCTCCGCCGGCTGCACCACGACGACCTTCTGGTCCGTGAAGATCTTGCCGCCGCCGACGGGGATCTCGGAGGTGGTCGCCAGCCCCCCGCCCCCCGCGGGTGCGCCCGACGAAGGGGCGCTGGACGACGCCGGAGCACCCGACTCCGGCGACGCGGTCGTGGTATCGCCGCCGCCACACGCGGCCAGCGCGAGCGTCAGGCCACCCGCGCCCACACCCGCGAACACCGCTCTACGGCTCTTGAGGTCTTCTCCCATGCGGCACAGCCAAGCGCACGCAACTGAGAAAAGGATGAAAGCCGCCTTAGGCGAGCCTGATCTTGCCTCCGGACACATTGATCTTTTTCTCCGCCAGCGGTTCGCTGGCGGGGCCCTGCACGACCGAGCCGTCCTCGATGCTGAACTGGCTGCCGTGGCACGGGCAGTTGATCACGCCGTTGGAGATGCTGGCGACCGCGCAGCCCTGATGGGTGCAGGTGGCGCTGAACGCCCGGAACTCACCCTCCGACGGCTGGGTGATGACCACGTCCTGATTCTTGAATATCTTCCCCTGACCACTGGGGATGTCGCTGGTGTCGGCCAGCGCCTTCGGCTGCTTCTTTTTCTTCTTGGGCGCCTCCGACTCCTCCTCGACGGGTTCGTCGAGCGAGTCGTCCGTGTCCGCCGCCGGCTCAGCCACCGGCGAGCCGTAGCTGGCACAGGCGCTGAGCACCGCGGCCAGGCCGGCCCCGCCCGCTCCGAACATCACCGCCCGGCGCGTCGTTTCGGTCATGGTGCGTCCTCCCAGGTTCGGGTTTCACTTCAGGTACGTGCGACGACCTGCATGCGGTTCAGCCTGTCGCGCCCCTGGCCCGGGAACCACGCACAATTACCCGTTCAGACCACCACGATGCCGTCGCCCTCGACCTTGACCTGGTACGGGATCAGGCGTCCGGTCGCCGGGCCCTTCGTCGCCTCGCCCGTGTCGGCGTCGAACTCGCTGCCGTGGCACGGGCAGACCATCACGTTGTCCTTGGGCGGGCTCACGGCGCAGCCGCGATGCGGGCAGGACGCGCCGAACGCCTTGTAGACGCCTTCCGACGGCTGGGTGACCACCATCTTGTACTTCTTGACCACCGTGCCGCCGCCGACCGGGACGTCGGCGGTCTTGGCGATGACCTTGCCCTGGATGCCCGGCACCTTCCGGTCCCCGGCCGCCTCCCCACCGCACGCGGCCAGCGCCGCCACCCCGCAGGCGGCCACCCCCGCCGCCCCCAGCACCCGCCGCCGGTCGATCCCCGAGCCCCCGTTCATCGACATGCCCTCCGCTTCATTGCCTCCGCATTAACGGTTTTTCACGATAGGGCCACCCCCCGTCGCCCTCCTTTTCACCCCCAGCCGAAACGGCCGCCTCGCTACACGGCCTGAGCATGCCGGGGCGCGGCCGGAGCACAGCCAGGGCCGCCGCCCCGCGCTCACTCAGGGGCCGACAGGCACGGGGCCGCGGCGCAGACGTCCGCCACCACGCCCGTCTTGAGGAAGACGGCCTTCTGCAGCTGGGCCGCCGGGGTGCGGCGGGGGTCCTCGTGCGGGTCGGTCCCGTGCGGGCCCTCCATCGGCGGGGTGTTGGTGAGCGGCGGCGACGGGGTGCCGCTGTCCCACACCACCAGCGCCGACCCCGCGTGCGCGGTGCGGAAGCCGCGGATGCCCCAGTACGGTTCGGCGTCCGGGGAGCGGCCGGGCGCGACCGCGGGGAGCCGGACCCGGGCGCCGATCGTGCGTGCCTCGACCTCGGCCGTCACCATGGCCACCTGGTGGTCGCCGTACGCCACCTGCATGAGCACCCGGTGCCGCGGCGTGCCCGAGTACGGGTCGCCGGTCAGGTGGGCGGCGTACCCGTTGGTCTCGCCGCGGTCCCACAGCATCTGGATGAGCGCGAGGATGACCTGCTGCTCCATCCTGTCGGGGTAGCCGCGGTCGAACGCCGCCTGGAAGGGCGCCGCGTCGGAGCTGCGGTTGAACAGGGTGCTGTAGTTCATGCCGGTCACGCCGAGCACGCCGCGCCTGATGTCCGGGGAGAGCGCGACGAGCGCGCCGCCGAAGATGCCGCCCTGGCTGTTGCCGTCGTAGACGAGCTCGGCGCGGGTGTCGATGAGCGAGCGCCCGCGCCCGTCCTTGAAGGCGGGGTGGGCGGTGAAGCCGTCGCGGGCCGTCATGGCGCGTCCCAGGAACATGAAGTTCAGGAAGCCCTGCTGGGTACGGTCCGGCACCGTATGGAAGCGTGACATGTCGCTGAAGGTGCCGATGACGTTGGGGATGTCCTCGTCGGCCATGCCGATCCACTTGGTCGCGCAGAACACGAACCCGTGCCGTTGCGCCATCGTCCGCACGTTGGACGCGCTCACCTCGGTGTGCCTGCCCAGCAGCCCGTGCCCGTACAGGGCGGGCCTGGCCGGGCGGGTGAAGGCGATCCGGGGGATGTCGCACCGGAACGTGGCGACCTGCTCGTTCCCCGGCAGCCGGGCGGGCCGTCCGTCGGGGCCGTAGTTCAGGCCGGAGCCGGGCGGCCCGCCCGGCTGGTCGAGGTAGCTCGGCACCCGGAACGTCCCCTCGACCCGGCGCGCGATCCTGTCGTCCTGCTCGGGGGTGAAGTCGGTGACGGCGGTGACCTCGTACGGGGGCGCGTGCCTGCCGAGCCGCCGCAGGGCGTCGTCGCGCATGGCGAGGGCCCGTCCGGCCAGATTCCGCCCGCTGGCCACGGTGAAGTCCCAGGCGAGGTGGAGGCCGTCGGCGCGGACGCCGTGCCGGCGCAGCGCCTGCAGCACCGGCTGGAGCTCCCGCTGCCGGTCGCGCAGCTCGTGCCCGTGCGGCAGCGGGGCGCCGGCGATGGCGGCGAAGGCCGCGCCGGGCGGGATCGGCGCGCCGTCGGCGTCGCGCAGGTCGCGCAGGGCGACCGCGTACCGGTGGCCCTCGGCCAGGTTCCGCGCGGGCCGGACGATGAGCGCCCGGCGTCCTTCCGGCGCGTTCGCGTCCAGTTCGGCCCAGTACGGCCAGCGCTCGCCGGTCTTCATGTCGAGCAGGACGATGGGCGCGTCCCGATCGAGCGAGGCGCCGATGTCGGTGATCGGGGCCGCGCCGGTCCTGGCCAGGTCGAGGCCGGGCACCAGGGTGAGGATCATCGAGCCGGGCGAGAAGCCGTCGTTGCGGTTCCACGCGGCGGGGTCGATGGGCACGCCGGCCGCCGAGCGGGGCATCGCCTCCACCGGGAACGCCACGCGACGGCCGGTGGCGGTCCCCCGGTCGGCCACGGTGTAGTGGTCGCTGGGGAACGGCAGCAGGCAGGCGGCCGGGTCGATCGGATCACACCCGGGCACACCCCCTCCGGCGGCAGCGGTCGCGCCGGCCGAAGTCGCGTCGGTCGGAGCCGCTGTGGCGGTCGCGGGTGGAAGTGCCGTGGCCAGCGCCGTGACCAGCGTGGCGGCGAGCACGAGAGAGCGGGCACGGGCGCGCATGGCGGCACCTCGGAGGACGCGGAGCGACGATCGGGCCCTCCGATGATCAGATCTCCGGTCCGGGTCGTCAATGCCCTTCACAGCCCTCGTACCTGATTTGTGATGGGTCACAGCAACCGGCCGCCGACTTTGCCGTCCCGTCCAATTCACAGGATCCCGTCCACGGCTCATCGTGTGCTGAACGCCGTCGCGTACCCCTCAGGAGCCGCCATGCATCGCCGGACGTTCCTCCGCACGGTCTCCGCGGGACTGGGCGCCGTCGCCCTGCCGGGCTCGCTCTGGCAGGAGGCGGCCATGGCCAGGGTGGTGCGGGGCGTCAGCCCGTACGGACCGCTGGGCCCCCCCGACGCCAACGGCGTGGCGCTGCCCGCCGGGTTCACCAGCAGGGTGGTGGCGCGGTCGGGCAGGCCGGTCGGCGGCATCCTCTGGCATCCGGCCCCCGACGGCGGAGCCTGCTTCGCCGACGGCACCGGCTGGATCTACGTGTCCAACTCGGAGGTGCCGCTGGTGGGCGGCGCGTCGGCGATCCGGTTCCGGTCGGACGGCTCGATCGCGCGCGCGTACCGGATCCTGGAAGGCACGAACATCAACTGCGCCGGTGGCAGGACACCGTGGAACACCTGGCTGTCCTGCGAGGAGATCTTCCGGGGCCGCGTCTACGAGACCGACCCGTACGGGGTGCGGGTGGCGCAGTCGCGGTCGGCGATGGGCCGGTTCAAGCACGAGGCGGCCGCGTGCGACCCCGACCGGCGGGTCATCTACCTCACCGAGGACGAGGACGACGGCTGCTTCTACCGGTTCATCCCGACGATCTGGGGCGACCTGTCGAGCGGCCGGCTGGAGGTGCTGTGCGGCGGCGACCCGGTGCAGTGGCGCCCCGTCCCCGACCCCACTCCCGCCGTGCTGCAACGGCAGACGCGGCACCAGGTGAGCGAGGCCAGGCACTTCGACGGCGGCGAGGGCTGCCACTACGCCAACGGCGTCTGCTACTTCACGGCCAAGGGCGACCGCAAGGTGTGGGCGTACGACGCGGTCCGCAACCGGCTCGGCTCGGTCTACGACGGCGGCGGCACGCTCGACGGGGTCGACAACATCACCGGCGCGCCCACCGGCGACCTGTACGTGGCCGAGGACGGCGGCAACATGGAGATCAACATCATCACCCCGGACGGGGTGGTGGCGCCGGTCGTGCGCGTCGACGGCCACGAGGAGTCGGAGATCACCGGACCCGCCTTCTCTCCTGACGGCACCCGCCTGTACTTCTCCTCCCAGCGCGGCGCGGACGGCGGCGTCGCCGGCCTCGACGGCGTCACCTACGAAGTCACCGGCCCCTTCCGCCACTGACCCGCCGCAGCTTCCCCAGCACCGCTCCACCCCCCACTCCCCCCGAGAGGTGCCCTCATGATCCGACGCCTGATCGCCGTCCTGACCGCGCCCTTACTCGTCCTCCTGCTGACCTCGCCCGCCCAGGCGCGGGCCGCCGCCGAGTCGTACGTCGCACTCGGCGACTCGGCCGCCGCCGGGCCGCTCATCCCCGACCAGGTCCTGCCCGAGCTGGGCTGCTGGCGCTCCAACCGCAACTACCCCCACCTGACCGCGCAGGCGCTCGGCGTCGCGTCGTTCCGCGACGTGACCTGCTCGGGCGCGAAGACCCGCCACATGTACGAGCGACAGAACACCGACCTCGGCTCGGTGGCGCCCCAGCTCGACGCCCTGCGCCCGGACACCACCCTGGTCACCGTGCACATCGGCGCCAACGACGTCGGCCTGACCGGCTTCATCGAGGACTGCCTGAACCTGCTCCCGCCCCCGGTCGGCGACGCCTGCAACGACGACTACATCGGCTCCGACGGACAGGACAGCTGGCGGGTCAAGACCGACGCCCTGCGTCCCACGCTCGTCGCGCTCGCCGCCGACATCCGCGCCCGGTCGCCGCAGGCCAGGATCTTCCTGGTCGGCTACGCCACCTACGCCCGGCCCAACGGCTGCTACCCGCGCGTCCCGATCATCAAGCAGGACGCCAACTACATCCGGTCCACGCTGATGTACTTCAACCAGATGCTGGCCGAGCAGGCGGCCGCCGCCGGGATCGGCTTCATCGACCTCCAGACCCCCAGCACGGGCCACGACCCGTGCGCCTCCTCGGGCACCCGCTGGATCGAGCCGTACGTCCCGGCCTCCCCGGCGACCCCGTTCCACCCCAACGCACGAGGCATGCGCAACTTCGCCACCATCGTGACGGCAGCCGTCACCGCCGCCCACTGACGAACACGCCGCCGCCCGCGCTGTCACCACCCCGGTGACAGCGCGCCGGCATCCGAGCAACCAAAGCACCCCGCGCACCCTTGGGAGGCAGTCCTACGGGAGCAGCGCCGCAGGCCGGCTCAATCGCCGTTCATCGTCCGGCGGGCTGCCAGTGCCGCGCCGATGCGCTGGAGTTGGGCCGGGTCCATGGGGTCCAGCCCGGTGAGGGCGACGGCCCGGCGCAGCCGGTAGTCCACGGTGTTGGGGTGGACGTGCAGCCGCTCCGCCGTACGCCGCCGGTCCAGGCCGGTCTCCAGGTAGGCCTTGAGCGTGCGCATCAGGTCAGGGTTGCCGAGAAGCGGATCGAGCAGCCCCGCCAGCCCGGCCAGCGCCTCGCTGGGCCTGCTGAGCTGGTACTCCAGCAGCACGTCGGACAGCCGGTACGCGCCGGGCGGCCGCCCCAGGGATCGCACCACCTCCAGCACCTCCTCGGCCAGTGCGGCGGCGGCGGGGACGCGGGCCGGCTCGGCGGGCTCGGCCGCGGCCCACACCGGGACGCCCGCGGCGCGGCCCGCCGCCGCCACCAGCTCTCCGGCCCGGCACCACCAGGGCTCGTCGGCGGCCAGTGGCACCAGCACCAGCCCGCCGGTGCTGTCGAGCGCCGACAGCACCTGCTCGGCGGTGTGCCGCTGCCAGGCCGTGCGGAACCGGTGCAGCTTGCGCCGCCCGGCGATCGGCCCTCCCTGGTCGCCGGCGGCCTCGTCCGGATGCTCGTCGAGCGCCGTGGCGACCACCAGGTAGCGGGGCGCGAGCCGGACCCCGGCCAGCGCCTCCCGGTCTCCCGCGAGCAGTGCGGAGACGGTCGCGTGCATGGCGTGCTGCTCCTGGCTGAGCATGACCTCACGCTCCTCCAGGTACGCGGCGCAGACGGCGGAGGTCACGGCGCCGGTGTAGCGGAGGATGAGCCGGTTGGCGGCCAGCACGTCGTCGAGGTCGTCCGGCCCGGCGTGCTCGAACAGGCTCTCCCACACCTTCGCCACCCCGAGCTGGTACGCGGCCAGCAACGCGTCGAGCGGCACCCCTTCCTGGGCGCGACGTGCGGCCGAGGCGCGCAGCGGCGCCAGCTCCTCCCGGGTGGGCGGGCGCCGCTCGCGGAACACCACGCTGATCACCCGCAGGTTGTACTCGGTGATGTGGGTGATGTCGCCGTCCAGCTCCTCCTTGGGCAGCCGGCGGTAGAGCGGGATCTCCTCGGCGAAGTCGCCGACGAGCCGTCGTGCCAGGCGTACGAGCGGCCGCTCCAGCAGCTTGTGCACGCACACACCGCCCAGCATGAGAGGCCGCGGCGTATCTTCCGACACGGTCAGACCCTGTCAAACCACCCGTCGGAAGACAAGGGCCCCTACCACCCGGGCATACTTCGCGACACCGAGGCCCCGGTGGGACGTGCCGCCGGGGCCTCGGTCACGATCAGACGGACAGGATCTTCCGCAGGAAGCGCCCGGTGTGGCTCTCCTCCACCAGCGCCACCTCCTCGGGCGTGCCCGCGGCCACCAGGGTGCCGCCGCGTGAGCCGCCCTCGGGGCCCATGTCGATGACCCAGTCGGCCGTCTTGATGACGTCCAGGTTGTGCTCGATGACGATGACCGTGTTGCCGCCGTCGACCAGCCGTCCGAGGACGCCGAGCAGCCGCCGGATGTCCTCGAAGTGCAGGCCGGTGGTGGGCTCGTCGAGGACGTAGACGGTCCGCCCGGTCTGCCGCCGCTGCAGCTCGGAGGCGAGCTTGACGCGCTGCGCCTCGCCGCCGGAGAGCGTGGTGGCGGGCTGGCCGAGCCGGACGTAGCCGAGACCGACGTCGTTGAGCGTCTGCAGGTGGCGCTTGATCGCCGGGATGGCGTCGAAGAAGGCGAGCGCCTCCTCGATCGGCATGTCGAGCACCTCGGAGATGGTCTTGCCCTTGTAGTGGACCTCCAGCGTCTCCCGGTTGTAGCGGGCGCCGTGGCACACCTCGCAGGGGACGTAGACGTCGGGCAGGAAGTTCATCTCGATCTTGATGGTGCCGTCGCCGGAGCACGCCTCGCAGCGCCCTCCCTTGACGTTGAAACTGAACCTGCCGGGCTGGTAGCCGCGCACCTTGGCCTCGGTGGTGGCGGCGAACAGCTTGCGGACGTGGTCGAACACGCCGGTGTAGGTGGCCGGGTTGGACCGCGGGGTGCGGCCGATCGGCGACTGGTCGACGTGGACGACCTTGTCGGCCTGCTCGATGCCGTTGATCCGGGAGTGGCGGCCGGGGACGGTGCGGGCGCCGTTGAGCTCCTTGGCCAGCGCGTTGTAGAGGATGTCGTTGACCAGCGTGGACTTGCCGGACCCTGACACCCCCGTGACGGCGGTGAACACCCCGAGCGGGAAGTCGATGTCGACGCCCTTGAGGTTGTGCTCGCGCGCGCCCTTGACGGTGATCTGCCGCTTCTTGTCTCGCTTGCGGCGGGTGGCCGGCACGAGGATGCTCTTGCGGCCCGAGAGGTACTGACCGGTGATGGACTCCTCACTGGTCAGCAGGTCCTGGACGGTGCCGGAGACGACGACCTGGCCGCCGTGCTCGCCGGCGCCGGGGCCGATGTCGACCACCCAGTCGGCGGCGGCGATGGTGTCTTCGTCGTGCTCGACCACGATCAGCGTGTTGCCCATGTCGCGCAGCCTGATCAGGGTGTCGAGCAGGCGCATGTTGTCGCGCTGGTGCAGGCCGATGGACGGCTCGTCGAGCACGTACAGGACGCCGACGAGGCCGGAGCCGATCTGCGTGGCGAGCCGGATGCGCTGCGCCTCGCCGCCCGCCAGGGTGGCGGCGGCGCGGTCCATCGTGAGGTAGTCGAGGCCGACGTCGAGCAGGAAGCCCATGCGGGCGTTGATCTCCTTGACCACCCGCTCGGCGATGTGCATGTCGCGGTCGGACAGCTTGAGCGCGGCCAGGAACTTGGCGCACTCGCCGATCGACATGGCCGCCACCTCGGCGATCGACTTGCCGGCCACGGTCACGGCGAGCGTGACGGGCTTGAGCCTGGCGCCCTTGCAGGCGGGGCAGGGCACCTCGCGCATGTAGCCCTCGAACCGCTCGCGGGTCGAGTCGCTCTCCGCCTCCGCGTGCCGGCGCTGCACCCAGGGGATGACGCCCTCGTAGGTGGTGTAGTAGGCGCGCTGGCGGCCGTAGCGGTTGCTGTAGCGAACGTGGACCTGCTCGTCGTGGCCGAACAGCAGCGACTTCTGCGCCTTCTTGGAGAGCTTCTCCCACGGGGTGTCGGGGGTGAATCCCATGGCGTTGCCGAGCGCCTCGATCAGGCGGCCGAAGTATTCGCTGGCGTGGCCGCCGGTCCACGGGTGGATGGCGCCCTCGCGCAGGGAGCGCTCGGGGTCGGGGACGACCAGGTCGGGGTCGACCTCCATCTTGGTGCCGAGGCCGGTGCACTCGGGGCAGGCGCCGAACGGCGAGTTGAACGAGAACGAGCGCGGCTCCAGCTCCTCGAACGACAGGTCGTCGTACGGGCAGTAGAGGTGCTCGGAGTAGAAGCGCTCGCGGCCGGGGTCGTCGTCGGGCAGGTCGACGAAGTCGAGCGTGATCGTGCCGCCGGACAGCTGCAGCGCGGTCTCGACCGAGTCGTTGAGCCTGCGCCGTGAGGAATCCTTGACCGACAGGCGGTCGACGATGACCTCGATGTCGTGCTTCTCGTACTTCTTCAGCGTCGGCGGCTCCTCCAGCCGCACGACGGTGCCGTCGACGCGGGCCCGGGCGAAGCCCTTGGTCTGCAGCTCGCGGAAGAGCTCGGCGTACTCGCCCTTGCGGCCGCGGACGACCGGGGCCAGCACCTGGAACCGGGTGCCCTCCTCCAGGTCCATCACCCGGTCGACGATCTGCTCCGGCGTCTGGCGGGCGATCGGGCGTGCGCAGGCCGGGCAGTGCGGCTTGCCGACGCGCGCCCACAGCAGCCGCAGGTAGTCGTAGACCTCGGTGATCGTGCCGACCGTGGACCGAGGGTTCTTGCTGGTCGACTTCTGGTCGATGGAGACCGCGGGAGACAGGCCCTCGATGAAGTCGACGTCGGGCTTGTCCATCTGGCCGAGGAACTGGCGGGCGTAGGCCGACAGCGACTCGACGTAACGCCGCTGACCCTCGGCGAAGATCGTGTCGAAGGCGAGGCTGGACTTGCCCGAGCCGGAAAGCCCGGTGAAAACGATCAGAGAGTCTCGCGGCAGGTCAAGCGAGACGTCCTTGAGATTGTGCTCTCGTGCACCACGCACGATCAGGCGGTCTGCCACGGTGATCCCGGAAGTCGAAAGGCGGATAGGTCCACGGGGGATGGTAGACGGGGGCCCCGACAATTTTCGTTGAGCCGACCAGTCAGCCGGTGCTGCTCGCCGGAATTCCGTCCCCTTCAGGTTACGGCCTCCACGAGACGGGAAGGAGGCCTTCCGCTATCAACCCGATGACCTGCGCTTTTATGCCCGAGAGTCGCCTTACACCCCTGATGATGAAATATCGAGACATGACCGTGCTTGCCGCAGTAAGGGTGGAACTGGCCGAGGCGACCGCCCGGCTGCTCACCACCGCCGCCGCGCTCACCGACGCCGATGTCCGAGCCCCCTCCAGACTGCCGGGGTGGACCCGCGGTCACGTGCTCACCCACCTCGCCAGAAACGCCGACAGCCACGTCAACCTGCTCATCTGGGCCAGGACCGGCGTCACGACCCCGCAGTACCCCAGTCTGGACGCCCGCGAGGCCGGGATCGAGGCCGGCGCCGCCCGCCCGGCGGCCGAGCAGGCGGCCGACCTGCGTGACAGCGCCGCCCGCCTGGATCGCGCCATCAGGGAACTGCCCCAGGACGCCTGGCGGGCCCCGGTCGGCGGTCTGCGCCCGCCGCACCACCCCGCCTGGTACTGCCTGATCCGGCGGCTGCGCGAGGTCGGCGTGCACCACGTGGACCTGGACGCCGGGTTCGGCCCCGCCGACTGGCCGGAGAGATTCGTGGACAGGGAACTGCGCGACTGTCTGGGCGCCTGGCCGCGTGACCGGAGCACGATCGGCGCGGCCCGGTTCGTGAGCCCGGCCGGCGAGACGCTGGCGGAGTGGACGGGCCTCGGCGAGGGCCCGACCGTGGAGGGCGAGCGGACCGACATGCTCGCATGGCTGACCGGGAGGTCAGGCGGCGATCGGGTTAGGGTGGTGCCCGGGGAACGGCCGGTCCCGCCGCCACCACCGTGGATGACCGCTGTCGCCCCCGCTGACCTGCCCGCGACGCCCCCGGAGGACTACTGATGACCTACACCGGCGACGTCCAGGTCGGCGGCCCCGCCGACGTGCGGGAGCTGACCGATCTGAGCATCTCCAAGCTCGCCGTCGGCCCCTACGACAACAACGCCTACCTGCTGCGCTGCACGGAGACGGGTGACGGCCTGCTCATCGACGCGGCAGCGGAGCCCGACCGGCTGCTCGCCCTGGTCGCCGACCAGCCGATCAGCTCCATCGTCACCACCCACCAGCACGGCGACCACTGGCAGGCGCTGGAGCAGGTGAGCAAGGTGACCGGTGCCCAGGTGATCGCGCATCCGCTCGACGCGCCGGCCCTGCCCGTGCCGGTCGACCGCACGGTCGAGCACGGCGACCGGATCACCGTCGGCGTGGTCACGCTCGAGGTGATCCACCTGCGCGGCCACACCCCCGGCTCGATCGCCCTGCTGTACGACGCCGGCGGCGACGACAAGCACGTGTTCACCGGCGACTCGTTGTTCCCCGGTGGCGTGGGCAACACGTGGAAGGACCCGGAGCGGTTCGAGCAGCTCTACGCCGACGTGGTGGAGCGCATCTTCGACCGGCTCCCCGACCCGACCTGGGTCTACCCGGGCCACGGCAAGGACACGACGCTCGGGGCCGAGCGCCCGTCGCTGCCGGAGTGGAAGGCCCGAGGCTGGTAGACCCCCGCCCGGGGCACGGCCGCCGCTCCGGCCGTGCCCGGCGGGTCGTACAGAGCCTTACGTGCCCGGCGGGGACGCACCGTACCGAAACCGACGTGCCCGGCAGGGACGCACCACGCGGAGACTGACGGACAGACCGGTCAGCGGCGCGACAGGACGCGCACGATCCGCTCGGCCGCCTGCGCGGGCTCGTCGGCCTGGCCCACGAGCTCGCCCCACGACCAGCGGTAGAACCATCCACCGGCCTGCGGCACGCAGTCGACGGTCTCGGCGAGCATCGCGGTGTCGGGATCGCTGACGCGCAGCGCGGGCGGGTCGGCCGCCCGGAGCGTGGCGGTCAGCCCGTGGCTCTCCAGCTCCCCCGCCAGCTTGGCGAGGAAGTATGTACGCGTGTGCTCGCGCGGATGGGCCTGCATGACTCCATCAAAACCGATGACACCGGGAAAGTCCGCCCCTTTCCCGGTGCCGGAGGCTCACTGGCCGAGGCGGGAGGCCTCGCGCCGGAGCTCACGCTTGTAGAAGATCATCCGTAGCGGGATCGCGGTGACCAGGGCGATCTGCATGGTCGCGCCGATCTTGATCGGCATGTCGCCGACCTCGGGCCAGGCGACCCAGAAGGTCAGGAACGCCACGTTCACCATGATCCAGGCGAGCACGACGGCGGCGAGCTGGCCCTTGGGCTTGGGATACTCGATGCGGCTGACCATCAGCCAGGCGACGGCGAGCACCCCGAGCAGCGCCCACACGCTGGGCTTGAAGAGCAGCACGATCGAGATCACGGTCATCGCGCCCATCGGGATGGGCAGCCCCATGAAGTCGCCGCTCTTGGTCTTGACGCAGGCGAACCTCGCCAGCCGGACCACGCCGGCGACCAGCACGGCCGCGGCGGCCGTGACCACGGCGGCGAACGGGACGTCCTTGGTGAAGCCGCCCCAGATCACGATCATGAACGCCGGCGCGAAGCCGAAGCTGATCACGTCGGCGAGGTTGTCGAGCTCGGCGCCCATCGCGGAGGCGCGGAAGCGCCGCGCCACCAGGCCGTCGAACAGGTCGCAGGTGGCGCCGATGAGCAGCAGCACCACCGCGGTGGCGAAGTAGCTCGGCGCGGGCGTGAAGTCGCCGTCGGTGCGCAGCGCGTTGATGGCCGAGGCCGCCAGCACGCACACCGCGAGGAATCCGCAGAGCGCGTTGCCCAGGGACAGCGAGTCCGCGGCGGACAGACGGAACGCCTTGCCGACAGGCCCGCGAGGTTCTTCCTCTTCAGCCGCCTGCCAGCCACCGGCGTCAGCCGTGGTCAATTCTGGTCACCCCCGCAACCGTCTTCTCACCCACGGACACCGCGGGAGAGATTCCTTCGGGAAGATAGACGTCGACCCTGGAACCGAACCGGATGAGCCCGATGCGCTCACCCTGCGCGACCTTCGCACCGGCTGTCAGGTATGGCACGATCCTGCGCGCCACCGCGCCCGCGATCTGCACCATCTCGACGTCGCCGAGCGCGGTCGCGAAATGCCACACCACGCGCTCGTTCTGGTCGCTGTCCTTGTTGAATGCCGGCAGGAACCCACCCGCCACATGCTGCACGGAGGTGACATTTCCCGCAAGAGGTGCACGGTTGACGTGGACGTTCAGCGGGCTCATGAAGATGGCCACGCGGGTCCGGCGGTCGGGCCACGGGTCGACGCTCTGGACGACGCCGTCGGCCGGAGACAGGATCCGTCCCTCGCCTACCGTGCGGTCGGGGTCGCGGAAGAACCAGAGCATCGCGCCGGTGAGGGCGCTCAGCGGCACAGCCGCGAGCGCCCACCGACGGTCCCGTCGCGTCAGCAGCGCGGTGGCGGCCGTCGTGGCCGCCGTCGGGAGGAGCCACGGGGAGACCCCGCGTGCGAGCCTGAACCGGCTCGACTTAGCAGAATCGACTGACACGTACAACCTTTGGTGGTGACTGAACGGAGCGCTTTGCCGTGATGGTACAGAGCCCGTAACTATGACACGACACGACTACTCAAGCAAAGCGCCTCGAAAGCCGTTTAGCTAGACCTGCTCCGAGGCTGCTTTCACACTCTTCCGTGTGTCCATGCGGGCCTTGATCAGGCTGGCCACGGTGGTGATCACCATCGTGGAGCCGATGATCGTGAGGGACACCCAGATCGGGATGTGGGGCGCCCAGGAGACTCCACTGGAGTGCAGAGCTTCCATAACCAGCTTAACCCCGATGAAACCCAGGATGAACGCGAGCCCGTAGCTGATGTAGACCAGCTTCTGCAGCAGACCGCCCAGCAGGAAGTAGAGCTGACGCAGTCCCATCAGGGCGAACGCGTTGGCGGTGAAGACGATGAAGGGGTCGGTGGTGAGCCCGAAAATCGCCGGGATGGAGTCGAGCGCGAACAACAGGTCGGTGCTGCCGATGGCGATCATGACGATCAGCATCGGGGTGACCATGCGCCTGCCGTCGATCTTCACCGTGATCTTGGAGCCGACGTAGCCGTCGGTGGTGGGGAGGGTCCGGCGCACCCAGCGGAGCAGGAGGTTCTCGTTGACCTCCTCCGCCTCGCCCTTGAGGTGCTGCCGGATGATGTTGATCGCCGTGTAGATCAGGAAGGCGCCGAAGACGTAGAACAGCCAGCCGAACCGCTCCAGGGCGGCGGCGCCGAGCGCGATGAAGATGCCGCGCATGACCAGCGCCAGCAGGATGCCGACGAGGAGCACCTTGTGCTGGTAGACCCTCGGCACGGCGAACCGGCTCATGATGATGAAGAAGACGAACAGGTTGTCGACGCTGAGGCTGTATTCGGTGATGTATCCGGCGAAGAACTCTCCGGCCTTCTCCGGCCCCGAGGTGAACCAGAGGATCACACCGAAGACGACGGCCAGGGCCACATAGAAGCTGACCCAGCCGCCGGCCTGTCGCATGGAGAATTCGCGGGCCTCGCCGCGGTCGACGATCCACAGGTCGACGGCGAGGACGAGCAGAAGACCGCCGATCACGACGATCCAGGCCCACAAAGGTTCGGTCACGTTGCTATACCTCCGGCACGCAGGGCTGACTGCCGGAGGTCTCTCCCGCCCGCCGCACTGCGGACCGGCAGCCCCGGGGGCCCCATGGATCGGGGCTGCACCGTGATGACGAGGCTGCCGCGAAGGGATACTCCCCTCCCCAACTCACGCAGTATACGAGAACGCCTCAGCGGTATGTCATCATCCCTTGACCGGCTCAGGCGTAGGCGGAGAGCGCACTCTCCAGCGCCTCGTCCTCCCCGGGCAGCTCAGCCCCCCTGCGGGCCGCCACCGCGGCCCATCGCGCCGCCTCCGCGGGATCCGCGATCACTTTCTGTACGGCCGCGCGCAGGGCGTCCGCGTCACCGTAGGGCACCAGGATCCCGGCGTCGCCCACGAGACCGGGCACGCCGCCGACGGCGGTGGCGATCACGGGGGTGCCGGCCTTGAGCGTCTCGCTGACGCTGAGCGGCAGCCCTTCCCACCGGCTGGCCCAGACCGCGACGGTGGCGGCGGCGAGCAGGTCGGGCACGTCGTCCCGGTTGCCGAGCAGCACCACGGGCAGCCGCTCGGCGGCGATCCGGAGCTCCAGCTCTCCCCTGAGCGGCCCCTCCCCCGCGATCGCGAACAGCGGCGGCGGCTCCTGCCAGGGCCCCGCGGCGGCGTCGAGCAGCGTCTCCAGGCCCTTCTGCTGGGCGAGCCTGGCCACGGTGAGCACCAGCGGCCGATCATCGGCGCCCAGGCCGGCCCGCACCTCCTCGGGGGTGCGCCCGGGCTCCCGCAGGGGCGGCGCGGGCACCACGGCCGGCCGCACGTCCCGTGCCCCCAGGGCGCCCATCCGCTCCCCGAGGTCGGGCGAGACCACCAGCACCCGGTCCGCCCCCCGGGCCACGATCCGCTCCAGCACCCCGTACACCGCTCCGACGAACCCACCGGCGGTGAGCGCGTTGTGCAGCGTCACCACGAGCAGCGGCCGCTCTTTCGTGCGCCGGGGCAGGGCGAGGGCGGCCAGCGCCCCCGCCCGCAGGCCGTGCGCGTGCACCACGTCGGCGCCCCGGACCGCACGCCGGACGGACAGCACCGCGCGCGCGTCGTTGACCGGGTGCGGCCGGTCGGACACCGGGACCTCGACGAACCTGACCCCGGCGGCGCGGAACCCGAACTGCTCCTCCACGTCCGGCGGCCCGGCGGCCACCACCCGGTGCCCGCGCGCCACCAGCCCGGCGGCCAGCATGCGGACGTGCCGCCCGGTGCCTCCGGTGGTGGTGCCCACCACGTAAGCCACTCGCACCCGTACCCCTCTCTCGCCGAGACCCGCGCCCGCTCAGCCGGGCGCCCGCCGCCCGAGGACGCCGGCCACCGCCCTGGCGTCGTCCCTGTCGATCAACGTCGCCACGCCGCCGCCGGCCGCCAGCGCCACCACGGCCGCCAGCAGCGTGACGCCGACGTTCGCCCACACCCCGTGCGCCCCGATCCACGAGGCCGCCCAGGCCCCCGCCAGGAACCCGGCCGCGCCGCCCGCGACCGCCGCCACCAGCGCCCGGCCGAGCCCGGCCACCGCCGCCCGCCCGCGAGCGGAGACCACGTACCCGAGCATGAGCGCGCCACCCGCCGTCATCCCGACGGCCATGCCGAGCGCCAGCCCGCCGATGCGCCAGTCGCCGGGCAGGGCCAGCGCGAAAGCGGTCTGCGCCGCCATCGTCACCCCCCAGCCGAAGACGGTGCCCACGGCCGCGCCCCGCCCCCGGCCGGTCGCGTACAGCACCCGGCTGAGATGCGCGATCAACCCGTAGCCGATCAGCCCGGGCGCGAACAGCGCGACGGCCCGCGCCAGCACCACCGGGTCCACGTCGCTCTTGTCGGCCAGGAACACCGCGGCCCCCGGCTCCGACGCGGCGGCCAGCACCCCGGCCGCCACCCCGGACACGAGCACGACCGCCCGCGTGGTGCCGGCCGCGAGCCGGGCGAACTCCGCGTCCTCCCCCGCCTCGGCCCGCGCGGACAGCCGGGGGAACGCGCTGGTCGCGATCGGCACGGCGAGCACCGCGTACGGCACCAGATAGATGGCCCAGGCGTAGTTGTAGACGGCCAGCGCGCCCCCGCCGATCACGTTGTTCGCCAGCAGCAACACCACGATCATGGCGGCCTGCTGGGCGAGCAGCCCGGCGATCCCGGCCAGCGCGAGCCTGCGCACCTGCCCGGCCACACCGTCCGGGAAGCGCAGTGTCGGCCGCCACCGCACGCCGAGCCGCGCGGTGGGCCCGAGCACGGTGAGGACGAGCGCCAGCACGCCCAGGCTGGTACCCACGGACAGCGCCAGCTCGGCCGCCACGGGCACGCTCGCCGGATCGGTGACACCACCGCTGAACGGCACGAACACCAGGTAAGCGACGATGACGACGACGCTCGACACGAGCGGCGCGAGCGCGGGCGGCGCGAACCGGTGATGCGCCTGGAGCAGGCCGTAGAGCACGACCGCGATCCCGTACAGCGGGATCTGCGGGGCGAACACCACCAGCATGCGGGTGGCGACGTCCACGGCGGCCCGGTCACACCCGTCGATCGCGAACAACCCCATGATCGGCCCGGCGAGCACCGCGGTGAGCACGGCCACCGGCACGAGCACCACGAGCACCCAGGTGAGCAGCGCCGAGGCGATCCGCCCCACCCGCGCCCCGGCGCCCCCGGAGACGGCGCCGGCGAGCACCGGCACCACCATGCCGGCCAGCGCGCCGCCGACGACGACCTCGAAGACGATGTTCGGGATCTGGTTGGCGGTGAAATAGGCGGACGTCAGGCAGTTGGTGCCGACCGTCCGGGCGAGCGCGTACTGCTTGGCGAAACCGGTGACCCGGGCCAGCACGGTGATCGCGCCGATGAGCAGCGCGCCACCGGCCACGCCACGGGCCAGCCTCGCCTTGCGCTCGGTCAACGGGTCAGGCGTCGGCGGGGCGGCGGCCCAGCATGTCGATCCGGTTGAGCACCGGGTTACCGGCGATGACCTTGGTGAAGCTGACCTTCTCGGACGCCGCGGTGAGCGCGGCCACCGTGCCCAGCAGCACGAGCCTGCCGGGACGGCCCAGCTTGGTCACCGCCGCCAGCCCCAGCAGCGCGCCCAGCGCGTTGGCGCCTGCGTCGCCCAGCATGGCCCGCTCGCCCAGGTCGTCGGGGAGCAGCGCGGCGGCGGCGCCCAGCGGCACGGCGGCCAGCGCCGCGGTCGCGGGCGAGTCGCCGGCCGTGGCCGCGACCAGCAGCGGACCGCCGGTGAGCAGCCCGACTTTGATCGCCCGGCCGGGCCGCAGGTCGAACAGGTTGGCCAGGTTGGCCGCGCCCGCGATGACGGCCCCGTTGACGAGCGTGTCGGCCGGACCTCCGGACACCAGCGCGGCGGCGCCCAGCCCGGTCGCGCCGATGCCGAGGATCTTGACGGCGCCGCTGGTGACCTCGCCCCTGGCAAGCGCGCTCAGGTGGCCCTTGAAACCCTTGGACGAGGTGGTGCCGTAGAGGTCGTCGTAGGCGCCGAGCGCACCGCTGCCCGCCCCGGCCAGCAGCGCCGCCGCCCGCGCGCGAGCGGGCAGACCGGGCGCCACCGCGACCGCGGCGCTCGCCCCGGCCACGAAAGCGGGCCCTTCGAGGAGCGTGATCGGCTCGCCGCGGTGGTTCTTGCGCGTCCAGCGGCTGCCGGTGTCGTCGGCCCCGCCTTGCGTACGGGTGAGCGCGGTGTAGGCGGCGCGGGCCGCGGCGGCGCCGATCGCGGCGCCCGCGAGGGCGTAGAGCAGGCCACGGGCCATGTCAGCTCCCTGACTCGGTGGACGACGGTGACGGGGCCGGGGTGGGCGGCACGGGCTGGAACGCGGCGGCTCCGGCGCCGGTGCCGTACTGGCCCGCGCCTCCGTTCATTTGCTCCCGCAGAGCGTAGACGATCACGACCTGGCCTTCAGGCATATCGGCACTGTCGACGCTGGAGACCCGCTTGACGATCTCGCTGTCGTCGCGCAGGGCGGTGATGGCCCCGCCGGGGGCGGCGGAGGTGGCCGCCGCGCCGGTCACCACGGCGCCCTTGCCGGCCGCGTCCAGCGCGCCCGCCACCGAGGTGAACGCCGCGGCCTGGCTCTCGGCGTTGTCTCCCTCGTACGGCGCGTCGGGCGCGTACAGGACGCTGAGCGTGGCCCGGTTGAGCGCGTCGCCGTCGATGTCGATGAACCCGCCCGTCTGCAGGCCGTCGACGACGGCGGCCAGGGTCTCGTTGGGAGTGCCCGCCAGCGTCTGGTCGGTCGTCATGAGCGTGGCGGCGAGCAGGGTGGCGGCCTTGTCGTGGACGGTGGCCGTGTCGGCGAAGGCCATCTCGGCGGGCTTGAGCTGGTTGACCAGGCCGTCGAGCACGCCGGCGCTCTTGGGGTCGAAGAACTTGTCGAGCAGCAGCAGCCGGCCGGTGACCTCCGCGCCCGCCTGGACGAGCACCTGCTCGGTGGCCTCGCGATAGGTCGTGCCGGCCCCCGGCGCCTCGACGATCAGCACCTGCTCACCGGCGAGGCTCTCGGCCACCAACTGCGGAGTCAGGGTGGTGACGAACTCCTGATGGTCCTGTTCGCGCGCCTGCATCGTCTCCAGCCGGCCGCGCAGGTCCTCGTTGGCGCGGGTGAGCTGGCTGGTCATCTCGTTGGCCGTCTTGATCGCCGGATCCTGCAGCAGGTTGGTGCCGAGCACGATGCCGACGGCCAACGCCAGGAAGATGGCGACGATGGAGACGAGGTGATAGCGAAAATCGATCACGAGAAGAGCCCGACCAACCAGAAGATGAACGCGTTCCAGACGTCTTGCAGGCCGTTCAGCCAGATCTGGCCGAGCGGTGATGCCGAGAGGGCGACGCCCATGGTGACCAGCGCCGTGGTCGCCAGCAGCAGCAGCTGGGAGGTGGAGATGCGGCTGCGGTAGAGCATGCTGACGCCCTTCGCGTCGACGAGTTTACTGCCGACGCGCAAACGGGTGAGAAACGTGCTCGCCATGCCGGAGCGGCCCTTGTCGAGGAACTCCTCGAGGGTGCCGTGGGTGCCGACGGCGACGATGAGCTCGGCGCCCTTCTCGTCGGCCAGCAGCATGGCGATGTCTTCGCTCGTGCCGGTCGACGGGAAGACGACCGCGTCCTGGCCGAGCTGACGGACCCGCTCCAGGCCGGGGGCCCGGCCGTCGCGGTAGGCGTGCACGATCAGCTCGGCGCCGCAGGTGAGCGCCTTGGTGGAGACCGAGTCGAAGTCGCCGACGATCACGTCGGGCAGGTAGCCGGCCTCCAGCAGCGCGTCGGCGCCGCCGTCGACGCCGATCAGCACGGGACGGTACTCGCGCAGGTAGGGGCGGAGGGTGGCGATGTCTTCCTTGTAGTGGTAGCCGCGCACCACGATCAGCGCGTGCCGGCCCTCGATGACGGTGCGGATCTCGGGCACGCCGACGCCGTCGATGAGCAGCTTGCCCTCACCCCGGACGTACTCCATCGTGTTGACGGCGAACGCCTCGATCTGCACCGACAGCCCGGCGCGGGCCTCGGCCATGGCCGCCTCGACCGATTCGGCGGTCTGCTCCTCGCCCTTGCCGACGACCTCGTCGTCGAGATAGACGATGCCCTCGTGGACCCGGATGACGTCGCCGTCCTGGATCCGCTCGAACAGCTCCTGGCTGGCGTTGTCGACGAACGGGATGCCGGCCTCGACGATGATCTGCGGGCCCAGATTGGGATAACGACCGCTGATGCCCGCGGCGACGTTGACCACGCCCGCCGCTCCGCACGCCACCAACGCCTCCGCGCTGACCCGATCGACATCGACGTGATCGATGACGGCGATCTCTCCCGGCTGGAGGCGCTTGGTGAGCCTCTTGGTCCGGCGGTCGATCTTCGCCACCCCGGTGACGCCGGGAAGATCGTTGGTCTTCCTCGCGCGGAGGCCCGGCATCTTGCTCCCCGGTACCTTCATCAAGACCATCCTGCCAGAGCAAAAGACCTGGGAGACCATACATGACCAGGCGTGTCCGCTATGTCACACCGAATCACCTGTCGGCCGCCGCCAGCCCCAGAAGTTCTTCCGCATGCGCTCTGCCCAGTTCGGAGTCTTCCAATCCGGCCAGCATTCGCGACAGTTCGCGCACGCGTCCCTCGTGGTCGAGCGTCACCACGCCGCTGCGGACCACGCTGCCGTCACCGGCCTTCTCCACCACGAGATGCTGGTCGGCGAAGGCGGCGACCTGCGGCAGGTGGGTGACGACGATCACCTGGGCGGTGCGCGCCAGCCTGGCCAGCCGGCGCCCGATCTCCACCGCGGCCTTGCCGCCCACCCCGGCGTCGACCTCGTCGAAGACGAACGTCGGCACCGGGTCGGCGCCGGCGAACACCACCTCGATGGCGAGCATCACCCTGCTGAGCTCACCCCCGGAGGCGCCCTTGTTGAGCGGCAGCGGCGGGGCGGCCGGGTGGGCGGCCATGCGCAACTCCACCTCGTCGACCCCGTCGGGGCCGAACTCCGCGGCCCGGGTGAGCTGGACGACGACCCGGGCGTGCGGCATCGCCAGCGCGGTCAGCTCCTCGGTGACGGCCTGGCCGAACCGCTCGGCGGCGGCCTCGCGCACCCTGGTCAGCTCTGCGGCCAGCTCGGTCAGCCGGGCGGTCAGCTCGTCGTGCTCGCGGGTGAGCTCGTCGATGCGCTCGTCGTCGCCCTCCAGCTCGGTCAGCCGGGCGGCCGCCTGTTGCGCCCAGGCCAGCACCGCCGCGCTGTCCTCGCCGTACTTGCGGATCAGGCTGGTGAGCACGGACCTGCGCTCCTGGACGGCGGCCAGCCGGGCCGGGTCGGCCTCGATCGACTCGGCGTAGGAGGCCAGGTCGGTGGCCACGTCGGAGATCAGGTAGCCGGCCTCGGCCAGTCGGTCGGCGACGGTGGCGAGCGCGGTGTCGTAGTCGCGCACCGCCTCGACGGCCGTGCGGGCCTCGCCCAGCAGGGAGATCACGTCACGGGCGCCGCCGGTGGCCTCCATGGGGTCGCCGAGCAGCGCGGTGTGGGCGGTGGTCGCGGCGGTGCGCAGGGCGTCGGCGTGCGAGAGCCGCTCCTCCTCCTCGCGCAGCGCGGCGTCCTCGCCCGGCTTGGGGTCGACCTTCTCGACCTCGTCCAGGCCGAACCTGAGCAGGTCGGCCTCCTGCGCCCGCTCCCTGGCCCGGGTGGTCAGCTCCTCCAGCTGCGCGGCGATCTGCTTGTGCCGCTTGTAGGCCTGCTGGTAGGCGCGCAGCGGCTTGACCAGGTCGTTTCCGGCGTAACGGTCGAGCGAGGCGCGCTGCCTGGCGGGCTGGAGCAGCCGCTGCTGGTCCATCTGGCCGTGCACGGCGACCAGGTCGTCGGCGAGGTAGGTGAGCGTGCCGACGGGCACGGACCGGCCACCGAGCCAGGCGCGCGAGCGGCCCTCGGCGGAGACCGAGCGGGAGATGATGAGCTCGCCGTCGTCGATCTCGCCGCCGGTGTCCTCGACCTGCTGCGACACGCGGCCGCCCGGCTCGATGAAGAGCGTGCCCTCAACCGTCGCCTTGTCGGCGCCAGGCCGGACGCGCGAGGGGTCGGCCCGGCCGCCGAACAGCAGACCCAGACCGGTGACGACCATCGTCTTGCCCGCCCCGGTCTCGCCGGTCACCACGTTGAAGCCCGGCGAAAGCTCCAGCACGGCCTCGTCGATGACGCCGAGCCCCTGGATGCGGACCTCCTCGACCCTTGGTCGCACTGCCCACTCCCGTCACTTCCGAGATTACGATCAACCGCGCCGCGGCCCGAACACATGTGCGCATGTGATCCTACGCGTTCGTTCCCTCAATTCACTCAGGGTCGCACCCTCCCGCGCCAGCCCTGAACGGGTAGTTCGAACTTGGCGACCAGCCTGTCGGTGAAGGGGGCCCCGGTGCTCTCCACGCCGTGCAGCCGGGCCAGCCGCACCGGCTCGGCGCCGCGGCGCACCTCGACGCGGCTGCCGGAGGGCAGGTCGAAGCGTCGGCGGCCGTCGCACCAGAGCACCCCGCCGGGGGTGTCGGGGAGGATCTCGACGGCCAGCGTGGAGCGCGGGGAGACGACGAGCGGCCGGGCGAACAGCGCGTGCGCGCTGATCGGGACCATCAGCAGCGCCTCGACCTCCGGCCAGACCACCGGCCCGCCGGCGGAGAACGCGTAGGCGGTGGATCCGGTCGGCGTGGCGCAGATCACGCCGTCGCAGCCCCAGCGCGACAGCGGCCGCCCGTCGATCTCGGCCACCACCTCCAGCATGCGCTCCTGCTTCTCCACGGTGACCTCGTTGAGCGCCCAGGTGTCGGCGATGAGGTTGCCGTTCTGCCGGGCCAGGACGTCGATGGTCATGCGTTCCTCGACGTCGTAGCGGCCGGCCACCACGCTGTCGACGGCGCCGTCCAGGTCGGCGACCTCGGCCTCGGCGAGGAAGCCGACGTGGCCGAGGTTCACGCCGAGCAGCGGGGTGCGGCTGGGCCGGGCCAGCTCGGCCGAGCGCAGCAGCGAACCGTCGCCGCCGAGCACGATCATCACCTCGGCGTCCTTGGCGGCGCTCGGCTCGGCGGGCACCACCTCGACGCCGGCCGCGCCGACCTCACCGGCCTCCCCGTCGAGGACCCGTACGCGCAGACCGGCGTCCAGCAGGCGGCGGATGACCAGGCGGGCGCTCTCGACGGCGGCCTCGCGCCCGGTGTGCACGGTGACCAGAACGGTCCGGTTCATTGCGGCCCTTCCGCGACGGCCCGCCGGATCTCGTCCTCGAGATCGGCGACCGGCGGCTCGCCCTCTCCCTTACCCAGCCACAGCAGGTACTCGACGTTGCCGGAAGGCCCCGGCAGCGGACTGTAGGTGACGCCGCGCACGGTCAGCCCCAGCTCCGAGGCCCTGGCCGCGGCCGCGCGCACCGCACCGGCCCGCAGCTCAGGATCGCGCACCACCCCGCCCGCGCCGACGAGATCCTTGCCCACCTCGAACTGCGGCTTGACCAGCAGCACGAAGTCGGCCTCCGGCGCGGCGACGGCGGCCAGCGCGGGCAGCACCAGCCGCAGCGAGATGAACGACAGGTCGCCGACGACGAGCGTGGGCGGCTCACCGACCAGGTCCGGAGTCAGGTCGCGGACGTTGACCCGCTCCATCACCGTGACCCGCTCGTCGGTCCGCAGCGACCAGGCGAGCTGGCCGTAGCCGACGTCGACGGCGAGCACGCGGGCCGCGCCGCGGCGCAGCAGCACGTCGGTGAACCCGCCGGTGGACGCGCCCGCGTCCAGGCAGAGCCGCCCCTCGACGGAGAGGCTCTTGAACGTGTCGAGCGCGCCGATCAGCTTGTGGGCGCCGCGCGAGACGTAGTCGGGGCCGTCCTGGGACTCGGCCACGACGATGGCGGCGGCGGTGTCGACCTGGGTCGCCGGCTTGGCGGCCTGCCGCCCGCCGACGGTGACGCGGCCCGCCTCGATGAGCTGGGCCGCCTGCTCCCGGGAGCGGGCCAGCCCGCGCCGCACCAGCTCGCTGTCGAGCCGGATCCTGCGGCTCACTGGGCGTCCACGGCGCCGAGCGCGGCCTCCAGCCCGGAGAACGCCTCTTCGAACACCGCCACGTGATCGCTCACCGGCAGGCCCGGCAACCGGCCCAGCCCGGCCAGGACCGCGTCCACCCGCGCGTCGCCGGTCTCCTCTGGCAGCTCACTCATGACTCGACGGTAACGCCTCGGGCGAGCGCGCGGGACCTTGGCGGGCGTGTCACACGTTGAAGGGTCATACGGGGCGCTCGGTGTGGAACGCTACCGACCGTAAAGGAACGAGAAAGGAAGCGATCATGGCAAGCGTCGAGGAGTGCCGGGCGGCACTGGTCAAGCTCGTCGCGCAGTTCGACGAGATCGACGCCGAGGACCGGGCCAAGCATGTGGTCGAACGCACGGTCAGCTGCCGCGTCTCCGACCTCGATGTGACCTTCTACGGGCGACTGCACCACGACGGGCTCGATCCGTTCGTGGAGTCGCCGCCGGCGAACGGCAAACCCGCCGACGTCCAACTGACGATCGTCAGCGACGACCTGGTGGCACTGGTCGACGGGGAACTGGACCTGGCCCGCGCGCTGCTCGGAGGCCGGGTCAAGGTCAACGCCAGCTTCGGCGACCTCCTCCGCCTACGCCGCCTCCTCTGACCCCACCATCACCGGCGCCTGTTGACCACCCTCCTGCCGCCCGCACACCGACTGGCCCAGTCGCGAACCGACCGGCCCAGTCGTACACCGGCCGGCCCAGTCGCACCGGCCGTTTTGTTCGCACACCGACCCGCCGTGGGCCCACCTCGCCGAGTGCCCGCCCGCCACCGCCTGACTCAGCCGAACACCGGCCTGTCACCGCCCGCCAGCCGAACGCCCACCCGCCATCACCCGACCCAGCCGAGCACCCGACCCGCGTCACCCGACCCAGCCGAGCACCCGACCGGCGTCAGCGGAGATCAGCTCACCGTCAGCCGCCTCTCCAACACCAGCCCCCCACCACCCAGCCCTACCGACTTCCCCACCCGCGTCAGCCGAACTGCCGGGTGATCAGCTCGTCCCAGCCGACCCCGACTCACACATGCCCGCAATCCCCCAGCGCTGCGGAGTACCCGACTGGCGTCAGCCGAGCGGCCCGGCATCAGATCGCCCTCAGCTGATCCTCTCAAGGACGGGCTTGACCGCGTCCTCCTCGGCCGGGGCGGCGCCCGCGGCAGCCCAGGCGGCGTCGCATGCCGCCCGCAGCCCGTCGATCCGGCTGCCGTCGCCGTCGAGCCGCAACGTCCCGTCCACCCACCGAGCCTGCCACCCGCCGCACGCACCGTCCCGCACTTCCGGGTACGGGGCCAGCAACCCCGCCAGATCCTCGGCCACGTACACAGGACGCTGATGCGGCGGCGCGGTGAGCACGTCGAGCGGCCTGGCCACCCCGGTGAGCACCAGCAGCCCGTCCACGCCCGCGTTGCGCGCCCCCTCGATGTCGGTGTCGAGCCGGTCTCCGACCACCAGCGGCCGCCGCGCTCCGGTACGGATCATCGACTCCCGATGCAGCGGCGGATCCGGCTTCCCCGCGTACACGGGCTCCACCCCGGTCGCCGCCGCGATCACCCGCGCCATCGCCCCGTTCCCCGGCAGCTCACCGCGCCCGGTGGGCATGGTCGCGTCACGGTTGGCGGCCACGAACAGCGCCCCCTGCCGCACCGCCAGCGTCCCCTCGGCCAGCAGTCCGTACGACAGACCGGCCCACATCCCCTGCACCACGGCCACCGGCTCCTCGGCCGCCGCCGTGACAGGCCGCAGCCCCTGCCCCCGTACCGCCATTCGCAGCCCGGCTCCGCCGACGACCAGCACCTTCGACCCCGCGGGCACCCGCTCGGCCACCACTCGCGCCGCCGCCTGTGCCGACGTCACCACATCGTCCCGTCCGGCGGGCACCTCAAGCTCCCGCAGATGAGCGGCGATCGCGGCCGGGGTCCTCGACGCGTTGTTGGTCACGTACGCCAACCGGACTCCCCGCCGCCGCGCCTCCCCCAACGCCACAGGCGCACCTTCCACGGCCCGCGGCCCGAGATAGACGACGCCGTCGAGGTCGAGCAGCAGGGTGTCGTACCCGTCGATCAGCACCGCGCCTCTTTCCGTCACCCGCTCACATCCCGTGAGACTCTAGCCCGCCCGATCACCACCCCCACGCGCCCCCGTCTCGAACCCCAGCCCGCCCCCGCCGCCAAGCCCCTTGACCATCACCACCCGAAGACGTTGACCAGCACCACCCGCGGGGCTTGCCATCAGGGCGTTCCCGAGGATTGCCCGCAACGATCCAACGCGCATGACCAGCACCATCCGGAAGGTTCGCCCAGATCCACCCGCGCGCATGACCAGCACCACCCTGTGCACTTGCCCGGCATGCCCCGAGACACTTGCCCGACACCCACCCGTGACGCTTGCCGCTACCACCCCCACGCGCATGACCACCGCGTCCGATGCGCACGCCCCGCACGCTCCAACCCGCTCGCGGCACCTCCAGGGCACTTGACCAGCACCACCCCCGAAGCACCTGACCAGGGCCACCCCCGAAGCACCTGACCAGCACCACCCTGACGTGCTTGATCAGCACACCCCTGACGTGCTCGACCAGCGCCACGCCGAGGCCTGCGACCAGCGCCATCTTGAAGGGCTTGACCAACCCGTCCCAACACGCAAACCCGGTAGCGCCCCTCTGCACCGACGGTCACCGCCCCACCGCAATCGACCCCGGCGGGAGATGCCCAACCCGAACATCAAGATGCGTCATGCCCGAATATCAAGATGCGTCATGGCGGTTCCTGGAGTTTCCTGGACAGTGTGACCGTCCTTCGCACCGCGCGGCTGGAGCTGCGCCCAGCAGGCCTGACCGACCTGCCCTCGCTCCTGCCTCACTGGAACCAACCGCTGGTGAACCGCTTCCTGTTCGACGATCAGGAGGTGACCGTCGAGCTCGCCACCACGCTGCTCACCGACAGCGACACCGACTTCGCCAGGCACGGGTACGGCCTGTGGAAGGCGTACCTGGACGGCGAGTTCGTCGGCGTGTGCGGCCTGCGCCTGCACGAGAGCTCCCGAATGGAGATCATTTACAGCCTCGAACCCGCCCACTGGGGTTCCGGCCTTGCCACAGAGGCGGCCGTCGCCGTCCTGGACGCCGGCCGACGAGCGGGCCTCAAGGAAATCCTGCTGGAGGTGGACGATGGCAACGTCGCCTCCCACCACGTGGCAGAACGCCTGGGAGCCGTGTTCGAGGACGCCGGGGACGGCCTCGTCAGGTATGTCATCACCGCAGACCCATCACCCCAGCGGCGCGACCACCCGCCGGCAGCCCCATCACCAACCCTCCCGTGAGTGGACACCAGCTCCGCACCGCATCCTCACGAGATCGAACACCTCGCCCCTGCGCACCGCCATCCTCACAGGGCTGAACACTTAACCCCGGCTGTCGTTTTCAGAAGCTGGCTGCACGGATGTCAGAACTACCCTGCACGTGACGCCTGGAGGTGGCGCCAGCTTCGGCGATCTAAGAGATAAGTCTTGGGTTCCTTAGGGTCCCTGTGGCCTGACGAGTCCCTGGACCTGCGCCTTCTGCTTGGGATTCCTGGAGTTTCCGAAGTTGATGAGACTTCAGAGATTCTGAAGGTCTATCGTTCTCCTCGATCGTCTGACATCGCTGATGAAGACGAGGAGGCGCGAGTTGAGCCTGTCCGTCGTGCGAGACCTCCGTGAGGCGCGTGCCCCGGTCGGCCCTGAAGAGCTGGTTGAGTTCGAGACCGACGTACTGGCCGGGTTCGTGCTCGCGCGCGCGGCTGCCGGCCTGTCAGACGCCACGATCAGCTCCGAAGTGATCCACATCGAGCAGGTCCGGGCGTGGCTCGGCCGGCCGTTGTGGTCGATGGAACCGGCCGACGCCGACGCCTACTTCGGCCAGGTACTACGCGGTGCGGCCAAGGGCACCCGCCTGTCGCGGGCCCAGGCGATCAAGACCTACTTCTTGTTCCTGGAACTCCGGCACAAGATCGAGATCCATCAGCTGACCGGGCACGTGGTGGAGTGCCCGATCGATGAGATGAACCGGCCGCGCGGGCAGAAGGACGCAGCGCTGCGGATCCCGCCCAGCGCCGAGCAGATCACCCGCCTGTTCGCCGGCTGGCGCGCAGAGCTTGCCACCTGTCGCAAGTTCGCCCCCACAGCCCGCAACTACACCGCGGCCCGGCTGATGGCCGAGGTCGGCCTGCGGGTGAACGAGGCTCGCAGCCTCGATCTGGCCGATGTCAAATGGGAGCTGGGTAGGTTCGGCAAACTCCACGTCCGCCTCGGCAAGGGCGCCCGCGGCTCCGGCCCGCGCGAGCGGATGGTTCCGCTGATCAACGATGCCGGCCGGACGCTGCGCTGGTTCGTCGAGGACGTCTGGGGCCACTTCGGCGACGACCACACCCGTCACGGCGTCCCGCTCCTGCCCTCCGAGCGCAAGAACGCCGACGGCAGCGCCGCCCGGGTCGGCACCGAAGCGTTGCGCGCCGCGCTGGCCGAAGCCGCCGCCCGGCACCTGCCGGACTGGAAAGAGAAGCTGACACCGCACGTTCTGCGGCACTTTTGCGCCAGCCAGCTCTACTTCGCCGACATGGATCTGATCGCCATCCAGGAGACCCTCGGCCACGCGTGGGTGGCCACCACCATGAAGTACATCCACGTCCATCGCACACACGTCGAAGAGGCCTGGCTCGCCGGACAGCAACGAGCCGCCGACCGGCTGAAGGGATTGATCCCATGAAGTGGAACCTGCGCCTGGCCGCCGCCAACCGCGGCATCTGGAAGGCCAGCGAGCTGCAGCGTCTGCTTGCCGAACGCGGCATGGTGATCAGCGCCGGGAAGATGTCCGGCCTGTGGTCGGGCCATCCGGCCAGCGTCAAGCTGGAGGATCTGGACGTCATCTGCGCCGTGCTCGGTTGCGGCATCGCAGAACTACTGATCCCCGAACCGGATCTCGTGCCCGTTCCTGCCGAGAGCGGCCAGGCCCGCGTCACAGCCGTGGGTGAGACGCCTGTGGTGACGCCCAAGCGGCGGGACGGACGGTCGCTGCCACCCGTCTAATGGGCTTCATCTCCCCGACCAAGCCGGCGGCGACCTGCGTGGGCTGCTATGCCTGGGGCGTGCTCCCGGGCCGATACTGTCGCGCCTGCTACACCTTCGGCCAACTCCACCAGATCGGCGAATGCGCAAGTTGCCACCGCGAGGTCCCGATCAAGAAGGGCTATTGCCGGCTGTGCTGGCTGCAGGCCAGCCTGGAGGCCAAAGACCAGGTCACCGTGCTGGAACCGTTCCTGCGCAGGCTCACCTGCCAGCAACTGTTCCTCAGCAACATGCACCGGCAGCGATCCCAAGGCCCTGGGCCGCGCATTGGACGGCAGGGACGCCGACGCTCCCGTCCCCAGCCGCCGCCCACTCAGCCAGAGATCTTCCCCCATGGCTGGGCTCAGCTGCGGCTGCCCATCACAGTGCGCCGCGACTACGCCAGGTTCGACCGGCGCCGGCACGCCGACCCGGCCAACCCGGCCTTACGCACGGCCCGCGCGGCGGCCACTGCCCTCGCCGAGGCTCGGGGCTGGACCAGGTGGATCATCAGTGACGTTGACCGGGCTCTGGTCATGCTGCTGTCCACCCACACTCCCGGCGACATGATCCGCTTCTCGGAACTGTTTCCCAAGCTGCGTCACCACGGCCTCAGCGTCGACCGCACCGTCGAAGTCCTCGCCCGCATCGGCCTGCTCGATGATGACCGCGTCCCCGCCTTCGACAGCTGGCTGGCCGGCAAGCTGAGCGGCCTCGCTCCCGGCATCGCCGCCGACGTCGAGGCATGGGCCCGCCTCCTGCACGAGGGCGGGCCTCGCCAGCGAGCGCGCAACATCCAGACCGTCTGGAGCTACGTCACCGAAATCCAGCCCGTCCTGCTCGCCTGGTCAGGCACCTATCCATCCTCTGCGGGAGGTCACCCGCGACGACATCATGACCATCAAGGACACCCTGCAGGGCGCCAAACGGGAGAACACCATCGTGGCACTGCGCTCGCTCATGCGTTTTTGCCGGAAAAGCGGGCGGATCTTTCGCGACCCCACCACCCGCATCCGCATCGCTCGCCGCCCGGACAAGGTGATCCTCCCCCTCGCCTCCGGCGACATCGACCGCGCCGTCACCACCGCGACGACACCGGCGATCCGCCTTATTCTCGCCCTGGCCGCCGTCCACGCGGCTCGGCCCAAGATGATCCGCGACCTCCGGCTCGACGACATCGACCTGGGCAACCATCGCATCACCATCGGCGGTCATCCTCGCCCTCTCGACGAGCTCACCCGGCAAGCGCTCCTGGCCTGGCTGGACTACCGGCGCAGCCGCTGGCCGAACACCGCTAACCCCCACCTGCTGCTCACTCAGCACACCGCGATGGAGACCTCCCCGGTCGGCAGGCTCTGGGTCACCAACGCCGTCCAGGGCCTGACCGCCACCCTGGAACGCCTTCGCATCGACCGCCAACTCGAAGAGGCTCTGACCCGCGGCCCCGACCCTCTGCATCTGGCTGCCGTGTTCGGCATCGACGACAAGACCGCCATCCGCTATGCCAATGCCGCCCGCCACCTCCTGCAATCCACCGCGGAAACGCCCGAACCACCGTGACACCATAGGCGTCGTGATCCCCGCGGATGAGCTCGTCAGCCGAAGCCTGCTCCAGGTGACGGTGTCCTGGCACACCCATCCGAGCGATGATCAAGCCTCACTGGTGCACATGTGGTTACACCTGAGCGATCTCGGTCCAGTTCGCTTTCACACCGCCCCCGACGCCTCGCTCGAGCTGACGCTCGATCAACCACACGACTCCTATGACATGGACGAGTACGGCCAGGTCACCGTCGGTCCCGCCGCAGAGAACTTCCTGATGAGCCGATTCATCGGCCAGGCAGTCCGAGCCGTTCACCGCATCATCGACCACCGGATCGAGACCGAGATCGGCCTCGGGCTCGAACTCGATCACGGCGAGGTGCGCATCCTCAACCTGGGCGACGAACTGGTCATCACCGACTCCGCCCTGCCAGACGCGCTCGAAGCCGCCCTCCGCTGACACTCTTCGCAACGTTCAATGCGCTGAACCCACGAGGCGAACAGGTGTTGAGATGCCGAACCCACGTGAGTTCCGGCTGAAGAACCTTCAGTTCGCGTGAACTCTGGGACTTCAAGGCCCCCCGCTCGGGTCCGTGTCGCCAGCCGCAAAGTAGTGCTCTAGCCGTAGGTCAGCGCGGTCAAGACTGCTGATCGCGGGCTGCAATCTCGTCGTGTTCGCGGAGCATCCGCAGGATGGTGACGGCTGAGGGGTTCTGCCCCTTCTTCTTGCCCCTGGTGCCGGGGTTCCGCAGTTGGTGTAGCCGGATAGTCCATGAATTCGCGGGTTGACGTGCGGGAACGCGCTGTCGGCTGGCGTGACGGAGTGTATCTATGTCCGGAGGTTCGGCCTGGTCAGCGGCCTGGCGGGGTGAGCTGGTAGATCATGGGCGGAGGGTCGATCTTCAGGGCATGGAGCAGGTCGCGTCGGTTGTGCAGCGACTGATGCATCGAAGCGGAGGCTTCGCTGGTGAGCGGGCTTGAGCTCGCGCTAAATCATTGGACGCGTTGGGTGTGACCGTGTTCGATCGCGGGATGACTATCTTGTTGAGCACGCCGGGTGCCGGTGACCTGGACGAAGTGGTGCGCGCGCTGGCGGAGTGGCGGCGCGAAGGGGCCTCGATGCAGCTGCATCCAGGGGACGTCGGGTTCTACTGGCAGTTTGGCCCGGAGAGGACCGCCGCGGCGTTGCGAATGTGGAGTCGTGAGGGCAGGATCCTCGGGGTCGGCCTGCTCGACGGGTCCGAACTGGTGCGGCTGGCGGTCGACCCGGAAGCGCGAATGGATGAAGACCTCGCGCGGCAGATGGTCGATGACGTGTCGCGACGCGAACGCGGCGTCCTGGCGGCGGGCAAGGCCCATGTCGAAGCGCTCTGGGACGGCCGATTCCGGGAGTTGTTGCAGGAGAGCGGCTGGGAACTTGATGAGCCGTGGATCCCGATGGTGCGTGACCTGAGCGAATCCGTGGAGGACTGCGGCCTGCGCATCGAGGTTGTCGGCCCCGAACAGGTCGACGACCGAGTCGCGGTTCACCGCGCGGCATTCCAAGGGTCGAAGTTCAGCGCGGAACGATGGCATGCCATGGCGGCCGGGACGCCGTACGCCAATGCTCGATGCCTTGTGGGGTACAACGACCAGGGCGACGCGGTCGCGGCCACGACCGTCTGGTCTGCGGGTCCGGGGAAGCCCGGCCTGCTTGAACCCCTTGGAGTGCACGGCGATCATCAGGGACACGGTTACGGCAAGGCGATGGCGGTCGGTGCCGCGGCGGCTCTGCGGGACATGGGGGCGTCCAGCGCGACCGTGTGCGCCGAAGCCTCCAACACCGGGGCCGTCGCTACCTATCGCTCCGCCGGGTACCAGCCGCAAGCCGAGGTGCGGGACCTGAGCCGGGTCGAGTAAGGCGTGCTTGTGGGGGCGACGTGGTGCGGTTCCAGTCCGACTCCGAAGGGGTGCCTGGGCCGTCGGGCGCCTCCAGGTCCTCGGGCGTGACCGGGGGCACGCGCCACCCGAAGATTCCTCACCACCGCCAGGCCCAACTTCGGCCTCCTCGCCTTCACCCGGTGAGCAAGAAGCTCGGCCACGCCGACAGAGCTTCACACAGAGTGAAGCCACTTCAACTCCTCGTGATCAACTGGGGAAGGCAGGAAATCCCAGCTCCCAGGCCACAACAGCGGCAACCGGGGCGGTAGAGACGGCCGGGAACTCAGGGGTTATTTCGTACATGGCCGGTGGAGCGCGCCGATGGGCCACGGGCCCGCATCGCGTGGAGCGTCCCGAAAGTCGTCCCTGTATGGCCAGCGAGCAGCCGGTCGCGCTCACCATGTCACTCTTAGAAGTTCTCTGCACGGATGTCCGAAGTCCTGTGCAAGGCGGCGCACCGGTCTTGTTACCTTCTCCCGTCGGCACTCGTCATAGGGGCGACTGCGCCTGGCCGTCGTCCATGCTGGGATCTCACCGTCGCGCACGCGAGTACGGAACAAACGCACCATAGCGCAGAGGACTACTGACAATCCGATGCTTCACAGTCCTCTGCACAGAGCCGCGAATGCCCAGGCCGTCCGTGCACGCGACTTCAGAAAGTGACACCGGCGCACAACCTCACATCTCGCTGCGCGCCTTCAACGTGGCCCGGACGCTGCGCAACGCCGAAACGTAGTTGCGATCGTCAGGCCGCATGGCGACGGCGATCGCCAGCGGCTCCTGGGCCGCCTCGATGTCGCCGGTCCGCCACAACGCGAGGCCCAAGCCGAAATAGGCGTAATCCTCCGTGGGATTGTCATCCACGATCCATTGGAAACTGCTGGCCGCGTCCTCATACCGGCGGGAGTTGAACTGGGCGCGAGCCAGCGCCTCCCTGATGCTGCGCGACTCAGGCTCCGCGTCGGCGGCACGCTCCAGCAACGCGGCGGCGGCAGCCGGGCTGCCTTCCTGCAGGAGTTTCACCCCCCGCTGGTACCAGTCATAGACGTCACCTTGAGGAGTTCCGGGGGATTCAGTGTGGCCGTTGGCGCCTTCCATGATGAGTGAGCCCTCCTTCATCGGCGTACGAGGGGAGTTACGGAGCGAACACCACCGGGCGTTGTGGCGACTACGGGAAGACTCGGGTGTTTATGGCAGCATGCCCGGTATGGGGAATTCTGAACTGCCGATACCGGACGGGCTGACCCTTCGCCCGTTCCGGGGCGTCCGCTTCGCCGTCGACGATCCCGCCAAGGTGACCTCCCCGCCTTACGACCTGATCTCCGACGGGGATGTGCGCGCTCTTCTTGACGCCCATCCCAACAACGTCGTCCGTCTCATCCTTCCCCTTTCACCCGGCACCGATTCGCAGAAGATCCCCTCCGCCCCTAAGACCTCCGGCGACCCAGCCTCACCGAAACCCCCCGAGACCTCCGGTCACCCGGTCTCGCCCGAGTCCCTCGAATCTTCCAAGCCCAGCCGGCCCCTTGACCTCTCCGATTCCCTCGCGCCCTCCGATACCTCTGGCTCCGCCGAATCCCCTGAAACCCCCGATACGGCCCCAAGCCCAGGCCAGGAGCCGCTCGACCCCCGGTACGCCCAGGCCAGAAGAACGTTGCAAGCTTGGCTCGAGTCAGGCGTGCTCGTCCCCGACGAACAGCCGGCGCTCTACGTGTACGAACAGCGCGGCCCAGGGGTGCTGCAGCGTGGCCTCATCGGCGACGTCTGCCTGCCAGATCCGGCGCAGCGCATCGTGCTGCCGCACGAGGACGTGCTCCCCGGTCCGATCGCCGACCGTCTCGCCCTCATGAGCACCGCCCAGGCCAACCTGGAGCCCATCTTCCTTCTCTACAACGGCCAGAACGGCACGGCGACCCGCTTCGTGGACGAAGTGGCCACCGACCGCCCGCCCCTGGTCACCGCGCACACCGAAGACGGCCTCACCCACCGCCTCTGGGCGGTCACGGACGAGGCCGAGATCGCCGCCGTCAATGCCGACCTCCACCCCCGTCAGGCCCTCATCGCCGACGGCCACCACAGGTACGCGACCTACCGCATCCTCCAACGCCGCGAACACGCCCTCCACCCTGACGTAGCCCCATCAGGCCTCATTAGCCCCAACGAACCCCACCCAAGTCAGCCGACCCCGACGATCCAGGCGGCCCCAATCCAGAGGGACATGGCCGAGACCGACCCGACCCAACCCGGTCAGCCAGCCGAACTCGACCCGGCCCAACGCAGTCAGCCCGCCCAGCCTGACCACACCCACCCCGGCCACCCCGAGCAAGGGCACGATGAAGGCACCGGACAGCAGGTCAAGCGGAGTCCGTGGGACTTCGGGCTGGCGTTGCTGGTGGACACCGATGCGTACCCACCTGACCTGAAGGCCATCCATCGCGTCATCCCCCGGCTCACCTTGGACGAGGCGGTGGCCAGGGCCAAGGGATCGTGGCGCGTACGGGACTTCGCGAATCTCGACGAGGGGCTGGCCGCACTGCACGACACCGAAGGCCCGGCCTTCCTGCTGGCCTGCGGCGATGACGCGCACCTGCTCACCAATCCGGACCCGTTGCAGCTCGCTCAAGCCATGCCGGCGGACCGCTCAGCCCGCTGGAACTCGCTGAACACCTCCATCCTCACCGAGTTCGTCATGCCCAAGGTCTGGGGTCTGCGGGACGACGAGGAGACAGTACGCATCGTGCACCACGACGCGCGCGCCGCCGCGGACCTCGCCGCCACCACGAACGGCACCGCCGTGATCCTGGAGCCGCTGGCCGTATCGGACGTCCTCGCCGTGGCGGCAGGCGGGGAACGAGTGCCGCGCAAGTCCACCTCCTTCGGCCCGAAACCGCGCACGGGCCTGGTCCTTAGAACCTTCGCCATCCACTGACAACAATCGGCTCGTGCCCGTCGGGCGTCCCGCATCGGTGCATAGGCTGAGCACCCATCTGACAACCGTTCGGCTCGCGGGGGCTTCCCGGTACACGCCCGGCATCCAGCGTCGGTGCCGGGTGGAGGCCCCCTGACAACCGTTCGGCTCGCGGGGCTCCCCCGCACCCGCCCGGCATCCAGCGTCGACGGCAGGGCTGGACGCCGCCTGGCAACTGTTCAGCTCGAGCTCTCCCGTACCCGCCGCGGCGGCAAGGCTGGACGCCGACATCACGAAGGCAGGAGGAGCACCCTCACTCACCCCGCCTTGGCGAGGACGGCGATCGGGCGGGGTGCGGAGGGGGCCGGTGGCTCGGTGGGCTCGTCCAGGGGGACCGGGTCGGCTTCGATGGCTCTGGCCGTGGCCACTTCGACCTCGTAGGTCCAGATCTTGGCGGACGCCGGGCCGAAGACGCGGCAGCGGAAGGCGCCCGTCACCTCCATGGCGTCGCGCGGTTTGAGGTCACGGAGGACATCGGCCACCTCCTGGTTGAAGCTGACGCACGGGATGCTGTCGGTGATCGTGCCTCCTCGGTTGTGTCTGCGGCGGCGCACCAGGAGCCGCCATTTCGTCATGGTGTCGCCGCTCGGCAGCGCCCGGTCCTCGACTGCCGCGGACAGCCGTCCCACCAGCAAGACCTCGTTGCGGTCCATCGTCGTCCTCCCATTGATGATCGGGTGGAGATCACTCTCTACGATGTGAGGAAGTCCGGTTCGGCTCGAACGCCGTTCTGGGGATAGCGGACACGGCTCGGGAGTGCCTGTGGACAACATCACCGCCCTAGGCGGCGACGTCTATGAGATCGACACGAAGATGGCCGGATATACCGGCATCACCGCCGGTTACCTGATCCTGGGTGACCGTCCTTGCCTGGTCGAAACCGGGACATCCACCTCCGCCCCGATCGTGCGCGACGCGCTGGCGTCCCTGGGTGTCGGCCCGGAGGATCTGGCCACTGTCGTAGTCACGCACATCCACCTCGACCACGCGGGCGGAGTGGGCGACATCGCCAGGTTCTTCCCGTCCGCGCAGGTCGTGGTGCACGAGAAGGGGGCGCGGCACCTGGCCGATCCGTCCAGATTGATGGCCAGCGCCAAGATGGTGTGGGGCGATCGCCTCGACACGCTGTTCGGCGAACTCTCCCCCACCGAGGCCGAACGCATCGTCGCGCTGGGCGACACCGGCTCCGTCGACCTCGGCAACGGCAGGACACTGAGCAGCCACTACTCCCCCGGCCACGCCAAGCACCACGTAGGGCTGATCGATTCGGCCACCGGTGACCTGTATGTCGGGGACGCGGCAGGCGTCTACCTCCCGGAAACGGGCGACCTACGCCCGGCCACTCCGCCGCCGGACTTCGACCTGCAGACGGCGCTCGACTCGATCGCGCTGTTCCAGGCATTGCAGCCGCAACGCCTGCTCTTCAGCCATTACGGACCTGTCGACGCGGTACGGGAGACCCTCGAACGATCGGCGGAGGAGCTTCGCATCTGGGTGGATCTCACCCGCCAAGCCCATTCCGAAGGCATGGACCTGGACCACGCCGTGGCCATGGTGCGCGACCGTACGAAGGAGCGTTATCGGGCTTTGTCCGGCGACGACGAGACCGCCGAGCAGTTCGAGCTGCTCAGCGGAGCTCCGTCGAACGTCGCGGGCATCCTCCACTGGCTCGACCGCGTGTCCCCGTGATCGTGGCCGGGGTCGCGGGGCCGCACTCGCCTCCCACCGCAGTCCCAGGCTGAGGTACGCACCCGCCTCTGGGCGCTGAAACGCATTCAGGGTACGCACCACGCTCGCGTGTCGCTAGAGCGGGTGCGTACCCCTGAATCAACTACTCGGGTTGCTTGCCGGGTTTGTCATCGGGCTGGTCGCCGAAGTCCGGCTCGATGAAGGACGGAGCGATCGGCACCGCCGAAGTGCCGGGCTTGTCCGCGTCTTCCCCGGCGACATCGTCGGCAGAGGCCGCCTCGCTCCCCGCCTCACCGGGCTCGACATCGGCAGGCTCCTCCGACGCGGGCTCGGCCGCACCTTCGTCGGAGTCAGAGTCGAAGTCGGAGCCGGCCTCGGCCTGCTCGGGCGAGGCATCGGACGGCTCGGGCGAGGCATCGGCCTGCTCAGGCGAGGCGTCGGCCTGCTCAGGCGAGGCCTCAGCCGGCTCGGGTGACGCGTTGGACGGCTCGGGCGAAGCGTCGAGGTCGGCCGCTTCACCCTCCGCGTCCTGCGGAACGGCGCCCTCAGCGGCACGCCCCGTCTCCTCGGAGGCCGCCGGGGCGGCCGGCTCGGCGGCTTCACCAGTCTCCGTCGGCTCGTCCGTCGCATCATCGGAAGCGGAGGTCTCCGGGGACACGAAGTCCTCGTCGAAGCCCTCCTCGACGTCCTCGATCGTCGCGCCCGTCAGCTCGGAGTACCGCTCGGCGGCGTCCGTCTCGCCATCCTCGTCGAACGCCATCGCCCTGCCGAACCAGTCGACGGCCGCGTCGCGGTGGCCCGCTTCCTCCAGCGCGTCCGCGTACGCGAACGCCAGTCGCGCCGACCACGGACGCGGCTGCGGGTCACGCAGCTCCGGCAGCCGCTGGAGCGTGATGACCGCCGCGTCGTGCTGGCCGAGGTCGCGGCGCGCCCCCGACTCCACGATCGTCAGCTCGATCCGCCCGGCCCGGTCCAGCCGCTCCGCCTCGGGCGAGCGCACCAGGTCGAGCGCGCGTTCCGGACGCCCCATCCCGCGCTCGCAGTCGGCCATGACTGGCAGGTACGCGTCCGAACCGGTCATTCGCCTGGCGGCGCGCAGATCACTCAGCGCCTCACTGAAGTGTCCCGCCCGGTAGGCGACGATGCCGGCCGCCTCCCGTACGACACCGATCCTGGCCGCGAACCTACGGGCCACCTTGGTGTGTTCGTGAGCCTTGTCGGGGTCGTCCTCCTCGAGGGCGCGCTCGGCTGCGACGAGGTGCCGGCCCACGAGCTCGGCCAGGTCCGAAGGCAGGGACCGCAGCTCCTCGCGCACCTCCTTGTCGAGCTCGTCGGCGCTGATGTCAGGGGCGACCTCGGGCAGCGGCTCGCGCCTCGGCGCGTCGCCCTCGCGGTCGTCCCTGCCGAAACGGGCACGGGTGCCAGGACGGTCCTCGCGCGAGAACGGCCGAGAGCCACCCTCACGACGGGGACCGCGGTCGTCGCGCCTGGGACCGCGGTCGTCGCGGTCACGGTAGGGACGGCGCTCGCCCTCGGGCCGGGAGCCACGGTCGTCACGGTCACGGTAGGGGCGACGCTCACCACGGTCCTGGTAGGGGCGGCCCTCACCACGGTCGCGGTACGACGGACGCTCGTCCCTATCCCTGGACGGACGACCCTCACCACGGTCCTGATACGGACGACGTTCGCCGCGATCCTGGTAGGGGCGGCGCTCACCACGGTCCTGATACGGACGGCGTTCACCGCGATCCTGGTAGGGGCGGCCCTCACCACGGTCGCGGTACGACGGACGCTCGTCCCCATCCCTGGACGGACGACCCTCACCACGGTCCTGATACGGACGACGCTCACCACGGTCCTGGAACGGGCGGTCGTCCCTGTCTCTCGACGGTCCCCGCTGGAACCCACGGTCGTCGCGGTCGCGGAAGGGACGACGGTCGCCCTCGCCACGGGGTCCGCGGTCGTCACGATCCCTGAAGGGGCGACGGTCGCCCTCACCACGCGGGCCACGATCGTCACGGTCCCGGAACGGCCGGCGCTCCCCGCCGGAGCCACGATCGTGCCGGGGGCCACGATCATCGCGATCCCTGAACGAGCGCCGCTCGCCCTCAGGCCGGGAGCCGCGGTCGTCACGGTCACGGTAGGGGCGACGATCACCGCGGTCCTGGTAGGGGCGGCTCTCGCCACGGTCGCGGTCGCGGTACGACGGACGCTCGTCGCGGTCCCTGGGGGGACGGCTCTCGTCGCGGTCGCGATACGGCCGACGGTCGCCACGGTCCTGATAGGAGCGGCCCTCACCACGGTCCTGGTACGGACGGCTCTCGCCACGGTCGCGGTACGACGGACGCTCGTCACGCCCCCTGGAGGGGCGGCTGTCGTCGCGATCGCGATAGGTACGGCGGTCGTCGCCCTCGCGGCGATCCCGGTAGCCGCCCTCGCCACGCGGTCCGCGGTCGTCGCGGTCGCGGAACGGCCGGCGGCCTCCGCTTTCGCCGCGCGGTCCCCGCGCCTGGCCCCCCTGGCCGCCTCGGTCGCGGTCCTGATACGGGCGCCTGTCGTCGCCCGAGCGGAATGGGCGGTCGCGCTCGTCACGCCCGCGGGAGCCGGATCCGCTGTCTCTGTCGCCGTACGAGCGCCTGTCCCGGTCGTCACCGCGCCCGCGCTGACCGCCGTCCGATCCGCTATCTCTGTTCACTTCTGGTCCATTTCGTTGGCTCACTCAGCGAGCCTGTGTCTGTCCGTACGGCCCGCCGTGGCTGGTCGCCGCCCGTCCCGGGCCTTACGCGACGAAGGCCACCCGTGGTTGGGGTGGCCCGGTACCTCCCCAGCCTAGCAAGCCGATGCACGTCCAAGTCCCGCCCGACCGCCAACGCCGGCTCAGAACTCGCCCCCACCCGGAGGCGCAGCAACGGCTGCAGGCACAGTCCCGGCTGACCTGCATATTCAGTGGCACGGCCGAAGCCGCTCCGCGAAACTGACCGCATGTCTTTGCGTTTCCATGAAATAGCCGAAGCCCGGCATCGCATTCTCAACCCCTTCACCGACGGCAAGCTCGACCTCCTGGGCGAGATCTGCCGCATCGAGCCCGGCATGCGTCAACTCGACCTGGCGTGCGGCAAGGGGGAAATGCTCAATCGTTGGTCCGCCCGCTACAACCACCAGGGCGTCGGCGTCGACATCAGCGAAGTGTTCCTCACGGCGGCAAGAGAACGCAGCCAGGAAATGGAGGTGGCCGACCGGATCGAGTTCGTCCAGGCAGACGCCGGAACGTACGAGGCCGAACCTGACGCGTTCGACATCGTCTCCTGCATCGGCGCGACCTGGATCGGCGGCGGACTCGCCGGCACCCTCGACCTGATGCGCCGCCCGCTCCGCCGCGACGGGATCGCCCTGGTCGGAGAGTGCTTCTGGACGACACCGCCCCCGGCCGACGCCGTACGGGCCTTCTCCGGGGAAGAGGACACCTTCGCCTCTCTCTCCGGTACGGAGGAGCGTTTCACGAAGGCCGGATTCGAGCTGCTGGAAATGGTGCTGGCCGGTCCGGACGACTGGGATCGGTACGTGGCGAGCCAGTGGTGGACGGTGAGCGACTGGCTCCGCGCGAACCCCGCAGACCCCGACGCCGAGGCGATGCGCGCGTTCCTGTCGCACGCCAGGCGTTCACACCTGGAATACGGACGCCAGTATCTGGGCTGGGGCGTCTTCGTGCTCCGCCCGGAGTGAAGTCTTGAAACAGAAAAGGCCCCGAGCACAAGCTCGGGGCCTTCCCTCATATAAAGATTGTCCGGCGGTGACCTACTCTCCCACACCCTCCCGAGTGCAGTACCAT
>NZ_JBICUQ010000008.1:0-269088 GCF_043198225.1 Nonomuraea sp. NPDC048826
CGGTAGCCGCTGCCCTCGCTGCCTGCGGTGTGACGGATGCGGGCGCGCAGCGGCGGCCGGTAGTCGTCGCCGTAGTAGAGCTGCTTGAACTCCTCCTTGGCCAGGAGGTCGGCCTCGGAGACGACGCCCAGCACGCGGTTGTCGTCGTCCAGCACCGGCATCCCGCTGACGCTCCGGCTGATGAGCAGCTCGGCCACGGTGTGGAAGGAGGCGTTCTGGTTGACGGCGGCCACCTCGGTGGTCATCACGTTCTCGACGACGGCGGTCATGGCGATCTCCTCACGTGCTTGACCCGGACGATGCCGGGCACGGTGTGGGTGAGCAGGCAGGCCTCGACCTCGGCGCGCAACTCGTCGTCGGGACGGGCGAGCATGACCTCACGGACGAGCATGGCTGCCTCCCTGCCGGGGGAGTCCTGTCCTCATCACACATCGCGACGACGGCGTTGTTCAGAGCCGAAGGTCCCGAACCAGGCGGCCGTTGGTCAGGGCCACAGCTCCAGAGGTTCGGTGATGACCTCCTCCGCGAGGAACGCCGACAGAAGCTCCGGCAGGCGGCGGGGATAGAACAGGCCCGTGCTGGAGGTCACCTCGGCGATGGACCACCATCGGAAGTCGAAGTAGTCCTCGGCCTCGAAGTCCACCCGCTCCGACCCGTCGATGTCCGGGCCGCTCACGTCCAGGCGCACGGATACGACGACCTCATGCTGAAGCCGCCGGGCTCCTCGGTAGGTGAACGAGCTGTCGCGCCGCCAGGTGGGGTCGCCGACCTGGCGGCGGTCTATCCGGATGCCGGTTTCTTCTTTCAGCTCTCTGATCGCGGCATCGGCATAGTCCTCACCGGCGTCGATGCCGCCGCCCGGAAGCTCCCACCACGTGCCCTTCTCCGGCATCGTCGGGTCGCGGGTATGGAAGAGCAGCAGATGATCGCGTACATCGAGGACGACGAGTCGGACCGCGTCCCTTTCGATGACGGGCCTGTCATGGGATGTTTCGGCCATTGGCTCAAGGTACCTTGATCGATCGCCGACCGATCGCGAGAACGTTCTCGGCGTCGGCTGATCGACCTGATCGGCAGACGCTGGAACCTGCGCATCATCTGGGAGCTGCGACACGGCCCGTCAGGCTTTCGCGACCTGCAACGCCGCTGCGACGACATGTCCTCCAGTGTCCTTCGCCAGCGACTGGTCGAGTTCGGCGGGGCGCGCATCGTGCACCAGACACCCGACGGCCGCTATGCCCTCACACCCCTGGGCGACGAGGTGCACCAGGCGCTGAGCCCGCTCGCGCAATGGTCCGAACGGTGGGCGGACGCGCTGAGCAGGGAGGATCCTGAGTGCTGAGCATCGCCGTCGGCCAGGCCGTGGAAGGACGACGAACGTTCCGTTGCTCGGCAGCCGTGAGGGCCGAGCCGGGTGCGGCTCGGCCCTCGGACTGGGCGGTCAGTTGACGACGGCGAGGCGGGTGATGGTGTGCCAGCCGCTGCCGATGGTGTGGGTGGTGGTGATGTCGGGTGTGCCGGGGTTGCCCTTGGCGAGGTAGGTGTTGAGGGTGCCGTCGGTGAAGCGGGCGGTGATGTCGGTGCGGCCGTCGTTGTCCATGTCGGCGAGGGTGAGGCGGTTGATGGTGTGCCAGCCGGTGCCGATCTGTCGGGTGGTGGTGATGTCGGGGGCGCCGGTGGTGCCCTTGTTGAGGTAGGCGTAGAGGTTGCCGTCGCTCGCGCGGGCGAGGAGGTCGGTCTTGCGGTCGCCGTCGATGTCGGTGGTGGAGACGAGGCCGACGGTGTTCCAGCCGGTGCCGATGGGAACGCGGTTGGCGAAGTTGGGCGCGCCGGTGTTGAGGTAGGCGTACAGCGCCCCGTCGGTGGCTTGGCCGATCAGGTCGGTTTTGCCGTCGTTGTCCATGTCAGCGACGAGGAGGCGGGTGATGACGTTCCAGCCGGTGCCGACCAGCACGCGGGTGGTGATGTTGGGGGCGCCGGGGCTGCCGGTGTTGAGGTAGGCGTACAGGGTGCCGTCGCTGGTCTGGCCGAGCAGGTCGGTCTTGTTGTCGTTGTTGAAGTCGCCGGTGACGACGCGGGTGATGATGTGCCAGCCGGTGCCGATCGTCACCGGGGGTGCGGAGAAGTCGGCGCCGCCTTGGTTGAGGTAGGCGCGTAGGCCGCCGTCGGTGTCGCGGCCGATGAGGTCGTTCTTGCCGTCGTTGTCGATGTCGGCGACGGTGATGCGGTTGATGCCGTTCCAGCCGGAGCCGATGGTGGTCCCGCCGTCCACCGACGGCCGGCCGGCGGTGCCGGTACCGCGGTAGAGCCGTAAGGTTCCGTCGGCTGTGGTGCCGAGCAGGTCGGGCTTGCGGTCGCCGTCGAAGTCGACCGCCTCACCCGTCGTGTCGTCGGCTTCCTGGCCGCCGCCCCCTCCCGTGTACGGGAGGAGGGCGTTGACGATGAGCTGCGCGTCGGCGGCCTGCGTCTGGTAGCGGGACGGGTACGCCGACACCTGGACCGCCTGGCACACATCGCCGATGGGCGCGGTCTGCCAGGAGTTGCCGGGGTAGAGGCGGAGCATCTTGTCCAGGAAGGCGTTGGTCGCCCAGACAGGGTTGAGCCGCTGCGCGCGGCTGCCCCAGGAGGCGCGCTGCTGGAACAGGCCGAGGCTGTCGTGGTCGACCTCTTCGCTGATGTTCTGGACGCTGGTCTCGACGATCGTGGTCGTGATCGCGATCACCGCGGCGCGGAGATCCAGCCCGCGGTCACGCGCGGCCTTGACGACCATGCGGGCGCAGGACACGCGGTACGCGGACATGTAGCCGCGCATCTTGGCCTGCAACGTGCTGTTGAGCTGGGTGGCCACGGCGGCGTCGGCGGGCGTGGTGCCCGCGGGGTCGCAAGCCGCCAGCTGGTAGGCGGCCCTGACCTCCGAGGCCGTGGTGGGCCGTGGGTCGGCCATGGCGGGGGCGGCAAGCAGGGCGAGGGCGGTCATGGTCGTCAGAGCGACAGTCTTGAACATAGGAGTCTCCTTTGCGGCAGCAGTAGGGAAGATCAGTTGACGACGGCGAGGCGGGTGATGGTGTGCCAGCCGCTGCCGATGGTGTGGGTGGTGGTGATGTCGGGTGCTCCGGCGTTGCCCTTGGCGAGGTAGGTGTTGAGGGTGCCGTCGGTGAAGCGGGCGGTGATGTCGGTGCGGCCGTCGTTGTCCATGTCGGCGAGGGTGAGGCGGTTGATGGTGTGCCAGCCGGTGCCGATCTGTCGGGTGGTGGTGATGTCGGGTGCGCCGGTGGTGCCCTTGTTGAGGTAGGCGTAGAGGTTGCCGTCGCTCGCACGCGCGAGGAGGTCGGTCTTGCGGTCGCCGTCGATGTCGGTGGTGGAGACGAGGCCGACGGTGTTCCAGCCGGTGCCGATGGGGACGCGGTTGGCGAAGTTGGGTGCGCCGGTGTTGAGGTAGGCGTACAGCGCCCCGTCGGTGGCTTGGCCGACCAGGTCGGTTTTGCCGTCGTTGTCGATGTCGGCCACGAGCAGGCGGGTGATGACGTTCCAGCCGGTGCCGACCAGCACCCGGGTGGTGATGTTGGGTGCGCCGGGGCTGCCGGTGTTGAGGTAGGCGTACAGGGTGCCGTCGCTGGTCTGGCCGAGCAGGTCCGTCTTGTTGTCGTTGTTGAAGTCGCCGGTGACGACGCGGGTGATGATGTGCCAGCCGGTGCCGATCGTCACCGGGGGTGCGGAGAAGTCGGCGTTGCCTTGGTTGAGGTAGGCGCGTAGGCCGCCGTCGGTGTCGCGGCCGACGAGGTCGGTCTTGCCGTCGTTGTCGATGTCGGCGACGGTGATGCGGTTGATGCCGTTCCAGCCGCTGCCGATGGTGGTCCCGCCGTCGACGGAGGGCCGGCCGGCGGTGCCGGTACCGCGGTAGAGCCGTAAGGTGCCGTCGGCTGTGGTGCCGAGGAGGTCGGGCTTGCGGTCGCCGTCGAAGTCGACCGCCTCACCCGTCGTGTCGTCCGCCTCGTCAGGGACGGTGACGGCGCCGACGGGGGAGCTGTAGCCGACGATGTCCACGTTGCCGCGGGCGTAGCTGTTCGCCTTGGTGCGGTTGCCGCTGTTGCCCTCGATCGTGTACACCGTGCTGCCGTTGGCCGAGGTGACGACGCCTACGTGGTCGATGTCGCCGCTCTGGTCCCAGTCGAAGACCACGGCGTCGCCGGGCTGCGGGGTGTAGCCGCTGGATCGGGTGTGCCACGTGCCGTGCCGGGTGCCGTAGTCGCGGAAGGAGGAGGCCCAGCCGGTCAGCACGCCGCCGGAGGTCTCGGCCACGTCGGCGTGCGGGACGCCCGCTTGACGCCACACGTACTTGACGAAGTCGGCGCACCAGTCGCTGTTGCGGAACTGGACGCCGTCGCCGGAGCCGCACCCGCTCGACGACTTCCACGTGCGGAAGACGCCGGTGTAGTAGTTGCAGTTGCTTCCGGCGGGTCGTTCGACGTTGCGGTCGCCGTCGTTCATCTCGGTCTGGGCGACCGTGACGATGCGGCTGCGCTCGACGGCCGCGGCGGGGCCGGTGACCGTCGTCAGCATGAGGGCGGCGGGAAGGGTGAGAGCCGCGCCGGCCGCAACGAGTCCGCCGAATGATCTGTTCATCTCGTTCTCCTCTGGGTTTGCTTGGTGGGGAGCATGGTGGGGGCGGCTGTAAAAAGCCTCCAGAGGCGTTGAAACGCGAAGCCTGAGGAGAAGCGATGGAGTTTCGCCTGCTCGGCCCGGTGGAGGTGTGGAGCGAGGGCGGCCAGGTGCCGCTCGGCGGTGCGAAGCCGCGGGCGCTGCTGGCCGCGCTGCTGCTGGAGGCGGGGCGGGTGGTGCCCAGAGAGCGGCTGATCGGGGCCGTGTGGGACGAGGACCCGCCGTCCACCGCGCGGCAGATCCTGCACACGTACGTCGCCTCGCTGCGCAAGGCGTTCGTCGGCGCCGGACTGCCGCCCGTGATCGTGTCCCATCGGGTGGGCTACCTGGCCGAGGCGCCGCCGCAGTCCCTGGACAAGCTCGTCTTCGAGCGGCGGGTCGCCGAGGCGCGCCGGGCGGTCAAGGAAGGCGCTCATCTCAGAGCAGGGGAGCTGTTCAGGGAGGCGCTCGCGCTCTGGCGCGGGCCCGCGCTGGGCGGGATCGGCGACTCCTTCCTGCGCGCCGAGGCCGCCAGGCTGGAGGAGCTGCGGCTGGCGGTCGTCGAGGAGCGGGTCGCCGCCGACCTGGCCGCGGGCCAGGACGAGCAGCTCATCGAGGAACTGGGCGAGCTCGTCGCGTCGCACCCCGGGCGCGAGCGGCTGCGCCGCGACCTCATGCTGGCGCTGTACCGAGCGGGCAGGCAGTCCGACGCGCTGGCCGTCTACCAGCACGGGCGGCGGGTCCTGCTCGACGAGCTGGGCCTCGAACCCGGCCCCGAGTTACGCCAGGTGCAGGCCGCGATCCTGCGTTCGGACCCGGCGCTGCTGCACGCCGCCAGATCCGCCACCGCTCGCCTGCCTCGCCAGCTGCCTCCCCCCGTACCGGACTTCACCGGCCGCGCCGACGAGCTGGCCACCTTGTGCGAGCACCTGACGAAACCGGACGCCATGCCGCTGTGCGTCATCTCCGGCCAGGGCGGCGCCGGCAAGTCGGCGCTGGCCCTGCAGGCCGCCCACCAGGTCGCGGACACGTACCCCGACGGGCAACTGCACGTCGAACTACGCGGTACGAGCGAGACGCCCGCCACTCCCGAGGAGGTCCTGGGCCGGCTGCTGCGTGAGTTGGAGCCGCCCGGCACCCCGCAGCCCGGCACGCTGGAGGAGCGGACCGCCCGCTACCGCACGCTGCTGGCCGGCCGGAGGAAGCTGGTGGTGCTGGAGGACGCGGCCTCCGAGAGCCAGGTCCGGCCGCTGCTGCCGGGCGACTGCGGCTGCGGAGTCGTCGTCACCTCGCGCAACCGGCTCGCCGGGCTGGCCGGCGCGGCGTTCGTCGACCTCGGCCTGCTGCCCCCGCAGTCGGGGTTCGACCTGCTGGCCCGCATCACCGGCGAGGACCGGGTCGCCGCCGACCCGGACGCGGCCTGGCGCGTGGTCGCCCAGTGCGGCGGCCTGCCCCTCGCGCTGCGGGTGGCGGGGGCGCGGCTGGCCTCGCGCCGCCAGTGGACGGTGGCGCGGCTGGCCGACCGGCTGGCCGACGAGCACCGCAGGCTGGACGAGCTGGCCGTCGGCGACCAGGAGGTGCGCGCGAGCATCGGCCTCAGCTACCGGCTGCTGTCCGAACCGGCCAGGATCATGCTGCGCCGGCTCGGCCTGCTCGGGCTGCCCCACTTCAGCGTCTGGAGCGCCGCCGCGGCCGCCGAAACCGGCCTGGACGAGGCCGAGCAGGTGCTGGAACAGCTCGTGGACGCGTCCCTGGTGGACATGACGGAGCCTGATCCGGCGGGCCGGATCCGGTACCGGCTGCACGACCTGATCCGGCTGTTCGCCGCGGAACGGGCGGTGGCGGAGGAGCCGGAGCCGGTCCGCAAGGCCGCCGTCGCCCGGGTGCTGGGCGGCTGGCTGTGGCTGGTGCAGCAGCTCGGCGCCGAACGGCCGACCGGGGGGATCCCGCGGCGCGCCGACGGCGGGCTGGTCCACCCGCTGGCGGAGGAGGTGGCGCGGGCGGTGCTCGCCGACCCGCCCGCCTGGATGCGGCAGGAGGAGGAGGCGCTGGTCGTCGCGGTCGAGCTGGCGGCGTCGATGGACCTGGACGAGCTCGCGGTCGAGCTGGCCGCCGCGCTGTCGTCGGTGGCCTTCGAGGGCAGCCAGTACGTCTTCGACAACCCGTTCACCTCCTGGAACCGCACCCATCAGGCCGCCCTGGCGGTGGCGCGGCGGATGGACAACTCGATCGGCGAGGCCAAGCTGCTGGCCGGGCTGGGCCAGCTCGCCTACGAGCGCGACCTGTACGCCGAGTCACGCGAGTACCTGGGCCAGGCGCTGTCGTTGTTCCGCGCCGCCGAGGACGCCCGCGGGGAGGCCACGGCCCTGGCCGCGCTCGGCGCCGCCTGCCGCGAGCAGGGCTACCTGCCCGAGGCGCTGCACTTCCTGAACGGAGCTGAACAGCTGTGGGCCGGTCTCGCCGACCCGCAGGCCGTCGCCCACGTCAAGCGGCTCGCGGGCACGGTCCACCTGGAGCGCGGCGACTTCCCGGCCGCGCAGGCGGCGCTCGCCGCGGCGCTGTCGCTGTACCAGGAGGCCGGCAACCGCCGCGGCGAGGGCCTGGTGCTGCGCAACCAGTCGCTCTACCACCGCGCCCGCGGGGAGCTGGACACCTCGAAGGAGCTGGCCGAACGCGCGCTGAAGATCTTCCTCGACCTGGACGACCGGTTCATGGTCGCCTACTGCAGGCGCGCCCTCGGCAAGACCCTGACCCGGCTGGGCCGGCACGACGAGGCCCGGCGTCTGCTGGGGGAGTCGCTCGAGGTCTCCCGCACGATCCGCGACCGCTGGGGCGAGGCGTGCACCCTGCGCGCGCTGGGCTCGCTGTATCTGGCCGAGGGCCGGCTCTACCAGGCCAAGGACCACCTGGAGGAGTCCCTGAAGTTGTGGGACACGCTGCGCATCGACCTGTTCCGCGGGCGTACGCTGCGCGACCTGGCCCTGACGCACCAGGCGCTCGGGGACGACGCGCTCGCCGCGTCCCTGCGTGCGGAGGCCCTGGAGATCTTCCGGGTGCACGGCGCCCGTGAGTACGGCGAATCCGCCGCGCTATAGGCGGCTTCAATCCGATTACAGCGCTTTTGGAGCCTCAGGTCTCACGATGGAGCCGGCGTCTCACGCGGAGGCGCCTCTGCTTCTGCGAAGGTCCCATGACTGAGATCGTGCTTCTTTCCGATGAACGGATCGCCGCCGTGCCGGTGCGGGAATGCGGCGAACCGCTGGTCGACCTGCGTTCGCTGGAGTCCGTGCGGGTGGACGGGCGCCAGGCCGACGACGCCGGCGCGTTCGCGCACGTACGACAGAGCGTCGCCGACCGCCTGGTCGCCGCCCAGACCCAGCTCCCTCGAGGGCTGCGCCTGCTGGTCGTCGAGGGTTTCCGCCCCATGGCTCTGCAGGAGCGGTACTTCGCCTCCTGCGTGGCCCGCCTGTCGGCGGCGCACCCGGAGTGGGACGGTGAGCGGACGTGGACCGAGGCCAGCCGGTACGTCTCCCCGCCCGGGGTGGCCCCCCACACCTCCGGAGGCGCCGTGGACCTCACCCTGTGCACGACGGAGGGGACCGAGCTGCCCATGGGGACGTCGGTCAACGCCACCCCGCCGGAGAGCGACGAGGCCTGCCACACCGACGCGCCGGGCATCGGCGCCGAGGCCCGGCGCAACCGCGAGGCCCTGGGCGCGGCGATGTCGGCCGCCGGTTTCGTGAACTACCCCACCGAGTGGTGGCACTGGTCCTACGGGGACCGCTACTGGGCGCACGTCTCCGGCGCCCACCACGCCCGGTACGGCCCGGCGGACGGGCCGGGCTGATCGTCCCCCGGTGCCGGGATGTCAGTGGGCGCAGGTGATGATCGTCTCGGCCAGGTCGCGCAGCGGGGCCAGCAACCGCGGGTACGCGGCGGCGTCGAGCTCGTACAGGCGCTGGGCGCCGCTCCGCCGTACCGTCAGCAAGCCGGCGTCGCGCAGGATCTTCAGATGGTGGGAGGTCGCGGGCTGGGACAGGCCGAGGCGGGCGGCGATGTCGCCGACGTTGCGCGGCCCGGCCGACTCCAGCAGGAAGACGATGACGTCCTGCCGGCGTTCGTCGCCCAGCGCGGTCAGCAACGGCCTGCTCTGCGCGAACAGCCGGGCCACGTCGCCGCTCACGGCTTCAGCCCTTCGCGGAGCGCCTTCAGGTGCTCGACCGGCAGGCCGCGGGCGGCGCCCTCGGCGATCCAGCCGTCGAGCATCAGCCTGGTCTGCGCGCCGACCTTGGTGAAGTGCGCCTCCAGGTACGGCCACAGGTCGAAAGGCGTCAGCCGGGGCAGCACGCGCAGCGCCAGGCGCGCGGCCCAGGCCGGGGCCGACAACGCGGCGCGGCGGCCGTGCCTGGCCGCCACCACCGCGACGGCCTCCCGCCCGGCCGCCGCCGCGCCGTCCAGCCGGGGGAGCGTCCATCCGGCCTGCTCCAGCGCGGCGATGAAGGGGATCATCCTGGCCGCCGTCATCTCGCCCGCGCCCGCGCGCCGGACCCGCCGGGCCCTCGCGCCCCCGGCGCGCAGCGCGGCGACGACCTGGGGCGCCCGCGGTCCCGAGACGCCGGTCGCCGCCCCGGGCGGCGTCCAGTAGGTCATGCCGGACGGCGCGGGGAAGGCCAGCACCATGGGCGCGGCCTGCACGATCCGCTCCTTCGGCCAGAGCCGGGCAAGTGTGTCCAGATCATCCAGATCCTGGCCGATCGTGACGATCGTCGCCCCGGCGGTCGACCCGCTCAGCCGCGCGACCGTCTCGCCGCGCAGCGCGCCGGAGTCCACGCAGAGCCACACCATGTCCCACGTCCCCGCGGCCTCGCTCATGACCTCGTACGGCACGAGCCGCCCGGTCACCGGCGCCCGCCCGGACCGCAGCCGGGTCACCGGCGCCCCGCCGTCGGCCCACTTCTCCCGGCCCGGCTTGACCAGATAGGACACCCGCGCCCCGCCCGCCGCCAGCCAGGACCCGAAGACCTGCCCGAGAGCCCCGGCCCCGACGATCAGCACCTTCATAGGAAACTCCATCTAAATATTTGGAAAAATGGATCATATGGGACACCCGGCCGTACCGCGAGAGGTGGAGGGACAGTAGGCCAGGGCCACCGCCTGAGCGCGGCTCGACACGTCCAGCTTGGCCATCAGGCGATTGAGGTGGGTCTTGACGGTGGCCTCGGAGATATGGAGGTGATCGGCGATCTGCTGGTTCGACATGGTCCGGCCGACGAGTTGGAGCACGTCCGCTTCGCGTGAGGTCAGCTTGTGCGGCGCGGGCCGCGCTGATGGGTTGACGAAGGCGTCCACCAGGAGGAACGCGCACGCGATCACGGCCAGCAGCGCATCGGCCAGCTGGCGGTGGTCGCCCCACCAGTCCAAGGCCCGCCGCACCGTGATCGTACGCTAAGGTCCTGACCCTGAACGCGCCACGCGCCCGGCGGATGATCTTCGAGGGGACATCAGGGATCCAGCGGCCGATCGCGCGCTTCCCCCGGCTCGACCGGGAGCACGATGCCCTGCCGCAGCGCCGCCACGACATCGAGCGCGGGTTGGAGCGGAAGTCCCGTCGCCTGGCGGATTTCCTTCACCGCGGCGACCCGCTTGCCCGCCTTCGCCAGCTCGCGAGCCCGTTCCTGCGCTTCGGCGGGGACGGGGACGTCGGCGACCCGACGGGGATCCGGGCGCTGGATGGTCCCCTTCGCGTAGCCCATGCGGCCGGTGGCGACCAGCCAGGCTATGACGGCGCCCACGACGTAGGGCATCACCGAGTTGATCAGTTCCAGCGTCTCCATGCGAGCGCTCCCCACTGCCGGTAGGGCTCTGACCTGGGCGGACAGATTTGACAAATGTAGATATCTTTCATTGACGGTCACATGTTGGTTAAATACTTTCACTCGCCTTTCCCTCAACCCCCCAAGGGAACAGCATGAAACTCATCACCCGCTGGTTATCCACCGTCGTGGCCGTCTCCCTGGTGCTGGTCGGCCCCGCGAGCCCCGCGGCAGCCGCCACCACCACCGTCGACAATGCCACCGCCGACCGGTTCGCCGCCAGCGCCGAATGGGGCACCTCGGCGTGGTCCGCGCAGCGGTACGGCGCCGACTACCGGTTCGCCACCCCCAACACCACCATCAGCGACGCCGCCTGGTTCAAGGCGTCCATCGCCGAGGCCGGGGCCCACCTGGTCGAGGTCTGGTACCCGTCCGACTCCGGCTACAACAGCGCCACCCCGTTCATGGTGGCGACCACCGGCGGCGTCCGCGGCGTCGCCGTCGACCAGCGCGTCAACGGCGGCCGCTGGGTCAGCCTCGGCACGTTCACCCTGGCCGCCGGCGACTACAACGTGGTCGGCGTCAGCCGCTGGACCAGCCAGCCCGGCTACGTCGTCGCCGACGCGGTCCGGATCACCTCGTCGACCGGAGCGGTCACGTTCTCACTGCCGCTTCCGCGCACCTCGCTGCCGCGCACTGAGTACGACGACCCGCACCACGACTATCCGGCCATCGACCTGCCGGTCGGCACCGGCACCCCGGCGTACGCGGTGCGCGCCGGCACCGTCACGGTCATCAACGACAGCTCGTGCGGGCGCGGCATCAACCTGACCGGCACCGACGGGGCCATCTACACCTACTGCCACTTCTCGTCGTGGTCGGTCTCCAACGGCGCGGCGGTCAACCCCGGCCAGCAGATCGGGCTGACCGGCAACACCGGCAACTCGACCGGCCCGCACCTGCACTTCGGCATCCGCACCGGCAGCACGCGGCGGTGCCCGCAGAACTTCCTGCTGGCCCTCTACGACGGCGCCACCCCGCCGGCGGCGAGCAGCCTGCCGACCACGGGCTGCTTCTACACCAGCCTCACGTCCGAAGAGGTCGTGCCGCTCGGCTGACCCCCTCCCGGCAGCGGGCTCGCTGTCAGCAGGCCAGGGGCAGGTCCTCGCGGGCCTGCTCCAGGTCGGTCGCCCAGATCCACAGCCGCTGGGCGGGCGGCACCTCGTGGTAGCCGAACAGGCCGACCTCGGTGAGCGTGCGCAGGTCGACGCACACCCGCTGGTAGGCCGCCGCGATCGCGGCCGCGGGATCGGGCAGGCTGACGGCGCCGAGTTTGACGCAGGCCCGGTACTCATACCCCAGCAGCAGGTCGGAGCCGAACTGGGCCCAGGCGCCGCGCTGCTCCTGCCAGGCCTTCTCGGCCTCGGAGAGCAGCAGGCCCAGGTCGGCGGGCCGGGGGATGGACGGGTAGATCACGAAGGTGGCGGCCCAGCCGAGTGCGACCAGGTCGAGGTTGAAGGTGCGCCGGTCGGGATGGTCACGCGGCGGCAGCGGGTCGGCCGCCGTGCCGGCGAACCAGGGGGCGGTGTAGGCCAGCAGCCGCCCGTTCTGCTCGACGAGCTCGCCGGTCGCGATGACGGCCATCCTGCGCTGCGAGCCGTCCGGACGCTTCAGCCGGGTGTTCACCATGCTCTTGTGGGCCTCGGCGGCCAGCTTGCCGGCGCTCAGGTGCCGTTGCGCGGCGTCCGGCGTGATCCGTTCGATCAGATACTCGCGTAACGCGCGGGGCAGGGCGTCGTAGGTGCCGTCACGCAGGCGCTCCCTGGTGCGGTCGAGGGTGGCCTGGGCGGTGGGCGGGCTGCCTCCGAACTGGCTCTCCGGGGTGTCGATCGACACCATCCGGACCGACATCTCGATCTTCGGGGTGTCGCCGTCGGTCACCTCGAAGAACCGGTAGTCGTTGGCCGGCCGGCTGGGCCCGGAGAAACCGAGATCCACCATCGCTGCGCTCCCGCACCGTCGAAAGGGGTGAAGACCTACAGCCCGACATCGCGGCCGATCACCCTTTCGTTGCGGGTATCCCGTCGCCGAACGGCCGCCCCGGCTGAGCACACGAGGCGGGGACGCGGCCGTGTCAGTATCGGTTGTTCCTGGCGTCCAGGGCGAGGTCTTCGTCGATGGCGTCCGCCGAGACCCGCGTGAGCCCCAGGTGGTCCTTGGCGATCCGGCCGAGGGTGGGCAGGGTGCTCCGGTCCGGCCAGGTCTCCGGCTGCCACAGCGCCGAGCGCAGGAACGCCTTCGCGCAGTGCATGTAGAGCTCCTCGACCTCGACGAGCATCGCCAGCCGGGGCCGCTTGCCCTGGACCGTCAGGTCGTCGAAGAACGGCGCGTCCGACACGAGGGTGGCCCGGCCGTTGACGCGGAGCGTCTCGTTCATCCCCGGCACCAGGAACAGCATCCCGACGCGGGGGTTGTGCAGCACGTTGCGGAAGCTGTCGAGCCGGTGGTTGCCCGGCCGGTCGGCGAGGGCCAGCCGGTGGTCGTCGAGGACCAGCACCGATCCGGCGGGGTCGCCGCGGGGGGAGACGTCGCAGGTGCCGTCGGGGCCGGTGGTGGCCAGTAGCACGAACGGGGAGTGCGCGATGATCGTACGCGCGTGCTCGTCGATCTGGGCGATGTCCTTGTCCCAGGCGGCCCGCGCGGGCTCCTTGACGAGCTCGCGGAGTTCGGCCTCGGTCGTCACCGTACGGATCTCAGAAGGTGGCACCACCCGACTATACGGGCAGATCGTCCATCGAGACGATCCGGCACCCTTTGCCGCGCCTTGTACGGTAAGGGGACGAGGGGAGTACTTCCCAAGCGTCGCACCCGGTCAGTACGGACCTCCGGCATGGTCCTCGGGGCGGCCGCCCGCACGGGCGAAGGAGACCTCGAACGGCTCGACGTTCGAGGAGGACTCATGCCCGTCATGTCCGTTCAGCGTGCCGTCACGCTGGAGACGATCGCCTCGCCCTGGTTGTGGGCGGTCACCATGGCGGCGCTGGCCGTCCTGCTGGTGGCCGACTTCGTGGTCACGCGCCGCCCGCACGAGGTGCGGATGCGCGAGGCCGCGGGCTGGTCCGTGTTCTACCTGGCACTCCCGCTGGCGTTCGGGGCGGGCCTGTGGGCGTGGGCGGGGTCCACCGTGGCGGTGGAGTTCTTCACCGGTTACGTCGTGGAGAAGTCGCTGTCGGTGGACAACCTGTTCGTGTTCATGCTGCTGCTGGCCGCCTTCGCGGTGCCACCCGCCCTGGCGCAGCGCGTGCTGCTCTACGGGATCGTCGGGGCGCTGCTGCTGCGGGCCGTCTTCATCGCGCTCGGCGCGGCCGCGCTGCAGAGCGGCACGTGGGCGTTCCTGCTGTTCGGCGCCATCCTGGTGGCGACCGCCGTGAAGGTCTTCAAGGAGGCGGCGAGCGGCCAGGAGCAGAACGTGGACGTCTCCGCCCTGCGCTCGGTCCGGCTGGTGCGCCGGTTCATGCCGGTGACCGACGACTACCGCGGCTCGCGGCTTCTCGTACGGGAGAGCGGCCGGTACGCGCTGACCCCGCTGGCGCTGGCCATCGTGGCCGTCTTCGCCACGGACATCGTGTTCGCCGTCGACTCGGTGCCCGCCGTCTACGGCGTCACCGAGGATCCCTTCCTCGTCTTCGCCACCAACGCCTTCGCCCTGCTGGGCCTGCGCGCGCTCTACTTCGTGCTGCAGGGCGCCCTGGCCAAGCTCCGGCACCTCAACCACGGGCTCGCCCTGATCCTGGCGTTCATCGGGGTCAAGCTCGTCCTGCACTGGGCGCACGGCATCTGGTCCTGGGTGCCGGAGATCCCGACCCTGGCCTCGCTGGGCGTCATCGTCGTGGTCCTGCTCACCGTCACGCTCACCAGCCTCCGGGCCAACCGCCGCGACGAGGCGCTGTCCGGCAGGTCCGGTTTGTCGTCTTAGGGACGGGGGTAGCCCGGCAACCGTGACCGACCACGTCGACGGGGTGCGGCGGATCGCGGTGCTGCGCGCCAACGCGATGGGCGACTTCCTGCTGGCCCTGCCCGGCATCGAGGCGATCAAGGACGCCTATCCTGGTGCCACGCTCACGCTGCTCGCCCGCGACTGGCACGCCGGCTTCCTGGCCGGGCGGCCCGGCCCGGTGGACGAGGTGATCGCGCTGCCGCCGGTCACCGGGGTGTCCACCGCCGAGGACGGCCACCGCGCCCCTGACGGACTGCTGGCGCGGCTGCGGGACCTGCGGTTCGACCTGGCCGTGCAGATCCACGGCGGCGGACGGTACTCCAACCCGTTCGTCCTGGGCCTCGGCGCGAGGCTGACGGCCGGGCTGCGCGCCCCGGACGCGCCGCCGCTGGACCGGTGGGTCCACTACGCCTTCCACCAGCACGAGACGGTGCGCCACCTGGAGGTGGCGGCGCTGGTGGGCGGGCGCCCCGGCCGGATCGAACCGCGCCTGGCGGTGACGGCCCGGGACCGCGCGGAGCTTGGCGAGGTGCCCGAGGGGGCGGTCGCGATCCACCCGGGGGCCGCCGATCCGCGGCGGCGGTGGCCGCCGGAGCGGTTCGCGGCGGTGGCCGACCGGCTGGACCGGCCCGTGGTGATCACCGGCTCGGACGCCGAGCGCGACCTGGTGGCCAGGGTGGCCGGGGCGATGCGGCGGCCCGCGGTCACGGTCGCCGGGGAGCTGAGCCCGGGCGGGCTTGCGGCCCTCTACGAGCGGTGCGAGCTGCTGGTGGCCAACGACACGGGGCCGCGCCACCTGGCGGCGGCGGTGGGCACCGCGACGGTGGGGATCTACTGGTGCGGCAACCTGATCAACGCCGGGCCGCTCAGCCGGCACCGGCACCGGCCGGTGGTGTCGTGGACGCCCGCCTGCCCGGTCTGCGGCGAGAACGGGCTCGGACCGTACCCCGGGCGGTGCCCGCACGATGTGCCGTGGGTGACCGACGTGCCGGTGGACGCGGTGGCGGAGGAGGCCGAGGACCTGCTGCGGTGAACGACGGCCGTCAGAGTGCGGCGACCGCCCGCCGGTGCGCCCGGCCGGCGGCGGCGTACCACTGGGCGGCGACGACCACCGCCAGGAGCAGCTCGACCGCGTCCCCGCCGTAGTACATCAGCTGCGCCCCGTTCCGCAGGTCCGCGGGCGCGAACGCGGTGCCGGGCGGCGGCGTGACGTACAGCGTCTTGGCCAGCACGGCGTGCGCGGCCCCGCCGGCCAGCAACGCGCCAGCGCGCCAAGGCAGGCTCCAGCGGCGGCGCACCGGGTCGAGCCGGCACACGGCGAAGGCGTACAGCGTCCCGGCGGCCACCACGTGCAGGTGGACGGCGGCGTGCAGCCACCCGTCATGGGCGGTGGCCGCCAGCAGCGGCGTGCGGTACAGCAGCCACAGCCCGCCCACGTTCAGCACCACCGCCACCGGGGGAGACACCAGCCACCCGACGGGGCGGGCGTGCGCCACGGCCAGGACGGCGCGCCGCGCCCGGCCCGGAGGCAGCGCGCGCAGGGCCAGCGTCAGCGGGCGGCCGGTCACCAGCAGCACCGGGGCCAGCATCCCGGCCAGCAGGTGCTGCGCCATGTGCGTGGTGAACGGCCCCGCGGGCACCCGCACGGCGAAGGCCGCCGGCAGCAGCACGGCGCCGGCGAGGAAGCCCGCCTGCCACGTCCACGGCCACGCGTCCCCCCGGCGGCGCAACCGCCGCGCGGCGGCCACGTAGAGCGCGGCCACCACACAGAGCGCCACCGCCGGCCAGAAGGCCGCCGTCAACCCCTCCGCGTGGTGATCGTGCCCCGGTGTCATCGGCCGGTCCCCGGACCGGTCACGGCCCGGGCCCGGACGGCGAGCACCGCCCCGGCGGCCAGCAGCGCCAGCGCCGCGCCGTTCCAGAGCAGGTCGTAGACCAGCAGGTCAGGCACGCCGTAGCGGATCTGGTGCAGCCGCAGCACCTTGTGGTCGACCAGCCCGTCGAACAGCTGGAAACCGCCCGCCCCCAGCAGCAGCCCGGCCCGGGCGTGCGCGGAGGACAGCGTCCCGCGGCGGCGCAGGTCGGCCCAGAGCACGAACCCCGCGACCAGCGCCAGCAGTTCGGCGGTGTGCAGCAGCCCGTCCGACAGCAGGCCGACGGCCGGTGTGGCGCGATCGAAGAAGTGATGCCAGCCCAGCAGCTGGTGGAAGACGATCTCGTCGACCGCCGCCATCAGCGCCGCCCCGATCAGCGCCGCGGCCGTCATCGACCGGCCGCGCTCCACCGGCGAGTGCGGCCGGTCGGATCCCATCCCCATGACCTCCTCAGGACGCCGCGGACCGGTAGGGCGGGGAGTTGCCCGCGGGCCGGTCCCACGCGCAGGCCCGGGTCTCCGCCAGCAGCAGGTCCACCACGTCGGTCAGGTTCTCCCTCCGGGCGAAGGCCCGGCGCTGGCGCTCGGCCGAGCTGCCCCTGGCCAGCGCCTCCTCGACCAGCGCGGAGACGAGCTCCCAGTCCGACGACTCCTCCAGCTGCGGCCGCAGGCCCTCCACCAGCCGCCTGATCACGACGGGAGCCGGCCGCGGCACGCCGCCCACCGGGTCGATCAGCTCGCCTTCCAGGCCGGACCGCGCCGCCTGCCACGTCGCGGCCCGCACCGCCTCCAGCTGCACCTCCCGCTCGACCCCGTGGCGGAGCGCCTCCAGCTCCCTGGCCACCAGCGCCCGGAACAGCCCCGCGATCAGCACGATGTCCGACAACTGCGGGCACGAGTCGCAGATCCGCAGCTCCACCGTGGGCAGGTGGTCCGAGGGCCGGATGTCGAAGTAGAGCATCCCCGGGTCGCTGATCACCTCGGACCGGATGAGCTCCTGGATCATCTGCTCGTACTCGGCGGCGGACTCGAACTTCGACATCGGGCCCGCGGTGGGCCAGCGCTGCCAGACCAGGGTGCGGTAGCTCGCGTACCCGGTGTCGGCCCCGTCCCAGAAGGGCGAGCTGGCCGACAGCGCCAGCAGCGGCGGCAGCCACGGCGTCAGCCGGTGCGCGACGGCCACCGCCTCGTCCCGGTTCTTCACCTCCGCGTGCACATGGGTGCCGCAGATCAGCTGCTCCCGCGTGAGCTGCTGATAGTCGCTGAGCATCTGCTCGTACCGGGGATCCGGCGAGACCTTCAGCTCGTCCAGGTCTGCCAGGAGAGGGCTGCCCGCCGCGCTGATGCCCAGGCCGAGCTCGTCGGCCCGCCGGATCAGCCGCGTGCGCAGCTCGCCCAGGTCGCGCGCCAGGTCCTCCAGCCGCAGGAACGGCGAGCTGTTGGACTCCACCATCGAACGCTGCAACTCGTGGGTGAAGCGACCGGAGGGCAACCCCTCAAGCAACTGCTCGGCGCGCCCCGCCAGCCGGCGGGTGGCGAGGGAGACCACATGGAACTCCTCCTCGACCCCGACCTTGATCACTTCCCCGTCCTCGATCACCAGAACCACCTCCGGCCCGTACCTTCATGCGACCGCCCCTCTCCCCAGAAAAGGGCCTCTCTCACCTGCAACGATCACCGGACATCGGCTCTGCGCTCGGAGTTTGCCCCCGGCGGGGGCGGGCAGCCGCGGGCGGATGAAGCCGACATTCCGTACAACCCGCAAAGGACGGAACGAGAAGGCCCGCCCCAGGAGCCGCAAGCCCCTGCTCCTGACGGGTCTGGCCGCCGCCGGAGGCGCCGCGCTGGTGGCGCGGATCGTGCGCGCGGCGAGGCCGGAGGAGCCCGCCGCGTTCGCCGTCACGGTCCTGGCCGATCCCGCCACGCTGACCGGCCCGGACCGGCCCGACGCGCTGGCGCGGCTGGCCGAGCGGCACGAGGTCCGCATCACCCCCGCCCCGGGCGGGCGGGGCAGCGAGATCGCCGTCCCCGCCGCCGACGGCGCCACCAGGGAAGAGGTACGCGCGATCAAGCAGATGCTGGAGACCGGCGAGGTCCTCGTCGTGGAGGGCCAGCCGGAAGGCCATCGCACGCTGCTCGGGCGGACCGGACAGCCGGTGTTCCGGCAGCTGACCAGAAGGGGGACGCGGTGAAGGCGCTGTGCTGGACAGGCGTGAACGAGGTCGCGGTCGAGGACGTCCCCGACCCGGCGCTACTCAACCGTCAGGACGCCGTCGTCAAGGTCACCGCCAGCTCGGTGTGCGGCTCCGACCTGCACCTGCTCGACGGCTACGTGCCCACGATGATGGCCGGGGACGTGCTCGGGCACGAGTTCGTCGGCGAGGTCGTCGAGGTGGGCGAGGACGTCCGCGAACGCCGGGTCGGCGAGCGGGTCGCGGTCTGCTCGATCATCGGGTGCGGCCGCTGCCACTACTGCCGCGAGGGCCTGTGGTCGCTGTGCGACAACACCAACCCCAACCCCGGCTTCCTGGAGAAGCTGAACGGCCACGCCACCGCCGGGATCTTCGGCTACTCGCACGCGCTGGGCGGCTTCGCCGGCAGCCACGCCGAGTACATCCGCGTCCCGTACGCCGACGTCAACGCGTTCCCGGTGCCCGGCGGCGTGCCCGACGCCAGTGCCGTGTTCGCCTCGGACGCGGTGCCGACCGGCTGGATGGGGGCCGACCTCGGCCAGGTGGGCCCCGGCGACGTGGTCGCCGTCTGGGGCGCCGGCGGCGTCGGCCAGATGGCCGCCCTGGCGTCGCTGCGGATGGGCGCCGAGCGCGTGATCGTCGTCGACCGCTTCCCGGAACGGCTGGCCATGGCCGCCGCCATCGGCGCCGAGACGCTCGACTACGAGCGGGTGGACGTGCTGGACGCGCTCAAGGAGCTGACCGGCGGGCGCGGACCGGACGTCTGCATCGAGGCCGTCGGCATGGAGAGCCACGGCACCGGCGCGCAGTACGGCTACGACCGCGCCAAGCAGGCGCTGCGCCTGCAGACCGACCGCGGCCTCTCGCTGCGCCAGGCGATCCACGCCTGCCGCAAGGGCGGCACCGTCTCCGTGCTGGGCGTCTATCTCGGCCTGGTCGACAAGTTCCCGATGGGCGCGGTCATGAACAAGGGCCTGACGCTGCGCGGCGCGCAGCAGCACGGCCACCGCTACATCCCGATGATCCTCGACCTGATGGGCCAGGGCGAGATCGACGCCTCGCACCTGCTCACCCACCCGCTGAGCCTGGAGGACGGCCCGAAGGGCTACGAGCTGTTCAAGCGGAAGGAGGACGGCTGCGTCCGCGCGGTGTTCCATCCGGACGGCGTGCCGGTGAACTGATCGGATCCGGCGCCGGTCGCCCTCCCGGGACGTAGGCTCGGAGTCGTCGGGCGCCGGAAGGATGCGAGATGACGATCGTCGACCTCGCCGACGTGCACGCGGACATGATCGAGCAGGTCGGCGGCAAGGCCGCCGGGCTCGGCGAGCTGATCAGGGCGGGTGAGCGCGTCCCCGGCGGCTTCTGCCTGACGGTGGATTCCTACGTCGCCCGCCGCCTGCCGGAGAACGAGCTGCTCGACGCGTACGAGCGGCTCGGCGGCGGGCGGGTGGCCGTCCGGTCCAGCGCCACCGCCGAGGACCTGCCCGAAGCCAGCTTCGCCGGCCAGCAGGACACCTTCCTCAACGTCGAGGGCGCCGGCCCGCTGATCGACGCGGTCCGCGCCTGCTGGGACTCGCTGCACACCGAGCGCGCCGTCGCCTACCGGGCCGCGGCGGGCATCGCCGACGCCGCCATGGCCGTGGTGGTGCAGCGCATGGTCGACCCGGTGGTCGCCGGGGTCCTGTTCACCGCGAACCCGATCACCGGCTGCCGCGCCGAGATGGTCGTGGACGCCGCCCCTGGCCTGGGCACCGCCGTGGTCGAGGGCACCGTCGTCCCCGACCACCACGTCCTCGGCCACCGCGGGCCCGTCCCCGACGGCGGCGGCGGCTGCCTCGGCCGCGAGCAGCTCACCGAGCTCCGCGACGCAGGGCGGCGGCTGCAGGATCACTTCGGCGCGCCCCAGGACGCCGAGTGGGCGATCGACGCGGACGGCACGCTCTGGCTGCTGCAGTCGCGGCCGGTCACCACCCTGTTCCCGGCCCCGCCCGACACCGGTGACCTACGGCTCTACCTGGAGTTCGGTCACCTCCAGGGCATGCTCAGGCCGATGACGCCGATGGGGGTCTCGCTGCTCAAGATGGCCGGGGGCCAATGGTTCCGCTCGGTGGGCGCGCGGGTCGACCCGCGTGACCCGCTGCCCCGGCTGATCCCCATCGGCGGGCGGCTCTACTTCGACCTGACCGACTTCGTCCGCAGCGAGGTCACCCGGGGAAACCTCGGGACCTCCCTGGAGGTGTACGGGCCGCGCGTGCAGGGCGCGGTGGAACGCATGCTGGACGACCCGCGGTTCGCGCCGCGCGGCGGTCTGCCGTTCCGCCTGCGCAGCGCCGTCAAGATGACGCTCCGGCTGGCCCCCGCGGCGGTCGCGGGCATCGCCGCGAGCCTGGCCAGGCCGGACGCCGCCCGGCTCAGGGCCTACCGCGCCCTCGACGCGATCAGGCGCCGAGCGGAAGCGCCCGCCGGCCCGGCCACGGCGGCCGAGCGGCTCCGCTGGGTGATCCAGGACTCCCACCGCGCGATCATGAGCCGCGACATGATGGGGATGATGTGGCCGCTGATCACCGGGATGCTCGTCGGCACGGCCCCGGCGGGGCTGCTCGACGGCGTCGCCACGCGGGACGAACTGGACGTCGTGCTCGGCGGGATGCCGCACAACGTCACCACCGAGATGGACCTGGCCCTCTGGAAAGTCGCCGAACGGGCGCGGGAGCACCGCGACCTGTTCCTCGGCCCGCCGCCGGAGGAACTCGCCGCCCGCTATCAGGCGGGTGACCTGCCGGACATCGGGATGGCCGGCTTCCTCGACAGGTACGGCATGCGGGCCGCGGCCGAGATCGACGTCGGCATGCCCCGCTGGGACGAGGACCCGGCCCCGCTGTTCGCCACGATCGCCAACTACCTCCGCGTCGACGACCCCGCCCAGGCGCCCGACCGGCGGTTCCGGCAGGCCGCGGAGAAGGCGGAACGGATGATCGACACGCTGGCCCGCCGGGCGCGGCGCGAGAGGCCGGTCACCGGCCGGCTCGCGGTGTTCCTCATGCGCCGCTCCCGCAAGCTCACCGGGCTCCGGGAGATGGGCAAGTTCGCCTGGCTGCCGGCGCTGCGGTCGGCCCGCCGCGAGCTGCTGCTGATCGGGGACGACCTGGCCGCGCGCGGCCTGCTGGCAAGCGGCGCCGACATCATGTTCCTCGACCTGCCCGAGGCCCTGTCCGCGGTGCTCCACGGCGCCGATCACCGCGACCTGGTCGCGGCGCGCCGCGCCGCGTACGAACGGGAGCTGCGCCGGCACACCGTCCCCGGCGCCCTGCTGTCCGACGGGACCGACGTGGAGACGCTCGCCCCGAAGGAGCCCGCCGGCGACGGGGTGCTGACCGGCATGGCGGGGGCCGCGGGCCGGGCCACCGGCAGGGCGCGGGTGATCCGCGACCCCGCCGGCGCGCGGATCGAGCCGGGCGAGATCCTCGTGGCCCCCACGACGGACCCCGGCTGGACCCCGCTGTTCCTGACCACGGCCGGGCTGGTGACCGAGACCGGTTCCCCGATCGCGCACGGCCCCACCGTCGCCAGGGAGTACGGCATCCCGGCCGTCATCTGCGTCCGCGACGCCACCACCGAGATCCGCACCGGCCAGCTGATCACCATCGACGGGGCGGCGGGCACGGTGCGCATCGAGCAGGACGGCTGACGCCCACCTTGCCGGTCACCGGCAAGGTTCGCCCCCGAACGCTGCGGCCCGCTGTCCTTGTCCGCGGTACCCCCCGCCCACCAGCATCGAAGGGACGATCCAGTCTCATCGGGGAGGGCCATGACGGACGCCGGACCACGCGTGCCACGACTCTTCAGCCGCGGCTCGTGGGCCGAGGCCCGGCGTGTCGCCGGCATCCTGCGCAAGGAGACCGTGGGGGGCGCGCTCCTGCTCGGCGCCGCCGCACTGGCCCTGGTGTGGGCGAACTCGCCCTGGTCGGGAATGTACGAGTCGCTGCGCGGTCTCACCGTCGGCCCCGCCTCCCTGCACCTGAGCCTGGACCTGGCGACCTGGGCGGCCGACGGGCTGCTGGCCGTCTTCTTCTTCGTCGCCGGGCTGGAGCTGAAGCGCGAGTTCGTCGCGGGCGACCTGCGCCGGATCAGCCGTGCGGCGGTGCCGGTCGCCGCCGCGCTGGGCGGGGTCGTCGTGCCGGCCGCGCTCTACCTGCTGGCCACCCGGCACGTCGCCGGGGCCGCGGCGGGCTGGGCGATCCCGACGGCCACCGACATCGCCTTCGCGCTGGCCGTGCTCGCGGTCATCGGCAGGTTCCTGCCGCCGGCGCTGCGCACCTTCCTGCTCACCCTGGCCGTGGTCGACGACCTCCTGGCCATCGTCATCATCGCCGTCTTCTACACCGGACACCTCGCACCCGTCCCGCTGCTCGCCGCCCTGGTGCCGCTGGCGGTCTTCACGGTGCTGGTGCGGCGCGGGGTCCGCGCCTGGTGGGCGCTGCTGCCCCTGGCGTTCGCCGTCTGGGCGCTGGTGCACGCCTCCGGGGTGCACGCCACGGTCGCGGGCGTGCTCCTGGCCTTCGCGGTGCCCGTCGTCGGCGGCGGGCCGGGCGGTGACACCGGTCTGGCCGAGCACTTCGAGCACCGCTTCCGGCCCCTGTCGGCGGGGGTGGCCGTGCCGCTGTTCGCGTTCTTCGCGGCGGGGGTGCACCTGGGCGGGCTGGACGGCCTCGGCGCCGCGCTCACCGACCCGGTCGCCGTGGGGGTCATGATCGGCCTCGTCGCCGGCAAGCCGCTCGGCATCATGGCCGCCACCTGGCTGGTGGCCCGGTTCACCCGCGCCCGGCTCGCCGAAGGCTTGACCTGGCTCGACGTGCTCGGCCTGTCGATCCTGGCCGGGATCGGGTTCACGGTGTCGTTGCTCATCGGCGAGCTGGCCTTCGGGACCGGCGGCGACCACGTCAAGCTCGCGGTGCTGGCCGGGTCCTGCGCCGCCGCCCTGCTGGCCGGGGTGATCCTGCGCCTGCGCGACCGCGCCTACCGGCGGATGAGCGAGGCCGAGGCCGACGACCGCGTCCCGGACGACGCGTACGCCGTGACGCGCGGGTGACGTGCCCGGTCACCGGGCCCTCGGGGCAGAATCGCCCCTGTGAGCGACCACGTACCCGGCTTCGACCTCGAGGACATCGCCGCCCGCGCCAGCGCGGACGCGGGCGGCGTGCCCGCCCGGTGGCTCGGCGAGTACCTGCCCCTGCTGGCCGAGGTGAGCCGGACCCTGGGACACCTCGGCGGCGCGGCGCTGGCCCGCATGCGCGAGTGCGGTGAGACGGCCGCGCGCGACGGCATCCCGCTGCGCGCGGTCATCGACGTCCACCTGAGCGCCACCTGGCTGGCCTGGCCGGTGCTGCCGGGGATCGTCGGCGCGAGACGGGCGCAGGAACTGCGGTCCGCGGGAGAGGCGATCTTCAGAGCCGCGGACCGGTCGGTCGGCGCGCTGGTGGAGGGGTACGAGGCGGCCCAGCGGCTGGAGATCCGCCGGGAGGAGGCCGTACGCCGGGAGTTCGTCGACGACCTGCTCCAGGGCAGCGGCGACCGCGGCGCCGTGGCTGAACGCGCGGCCCGCTTCGGGCTGCGCCTGGCGGCCGCCCACCTCGTCTGCGTCGCGCGGACCGACCGGCCCTTCCAGGACGCCGGCCCGGTCGCCCGCCACGTGGAGGCCGCGCTGCTGTCCGCGTTCGGGGCCGGCGACATCCTGGTCGCCACGAAGGACGGCCTGCTGGTGTGCGTGGCCCCGCCGCGCGCGAGCGGGGTGAGCGAGGCGTTCGCCACGCGCGTGCGGCAGGCGCTGGGGCCGGGCGCGCCGCTGCGCGTCGGGGTCGGCCGCGCCCACGAAGGGCCCGGGGGAGTGGCGCGCTCCTTCGATGAGGCGCGGAGCGTGGTGGCGCTCGGCCGCCGCCTGGAGCTGGAGCAGGAGGTGCTGTACGCGTCCGAACTGCTCGTCCTGCAAGTGCTGCTGCGCGACGAGGCGGCCATCCGCGAGCTCGTCGAGGCCGTGCTCGGGCCGCTCCGGGCCGCCAGGGGAGGCCCGGCCACCCTGCTGGAGACGCTGTTCGCCTACTTCGCCAGCGGCGGCGTCGCCACCGCCACGGCGACGCGCCTGCACGTGGGCGTCCGCACGGTGACCTACCGCCTCGACCGGATCCAGCGGCTCACCGGCTACGACCTGAGCCGTCCCATCCAGCGGCACGCCCTGGAGACGGCCACCCTCGGCGCACGCCTGCTGGGCTGGCCAGAGACGTAACCCACCGACGCGCCGCGGGTGAGCTGACCGGCATACCGGCGGCATACCGCTCGAAACTACGCTGACGGGCCCGGTCTGTCCGATCGTCCGAAGGAATCCCGTGGCCCGTCTCGTCCTGATGACCCTTGCCGCCTTGCTGGTGGCGCTCCTCCCCGGTGTGTCCCACGCCGACGTCCCCGGCGTGCTGGGGACGGAAGGGAATCTCGTACGGGAGGAGGAACCGCGCCAGGACGGGATCAGGCACATGGACACCAAGGCGATGATCGCGGCCCTGGAGGCGGTCAACGCGAACACGTACGTCTATCCGATGGCCGGGGACAACGTGCACTGGGAGGACCTGCGCGAGGAGTTCCTGCCGGCCGCCGCGAAGGCCGGGATCGAGGTGTGGGTGATGGTGTACGCGCCGAGCCAGCAGACGTGCTGCGTGTCGCGCCCGTACCGGCACGACTACGTGGCCTGGTCCCGCGAGCTGGCCACGCTCTCCAAGAGCCACCCGAACCTGGTCGCCTGGACCGTGGACGACTACGCCCACGACCTGTCGACGTTCACCCCGGCCTACGTCGGGCAGATGCGGGCGGCCGCCAAGGCGGTCAACCCGGCCTTCAAGTTCGTCCCGACCGTCTACTACAGCCAGTTCACCGACCGCTTCGTCGCTGACCAGGTGCCGCTCCTGGACGGCGTGATCTTCCCCTTCCGGGACTCGCCGCACCGCGACACCTCGTGGACGTGGAGCCTCTCCTACCAGGTCAAGCAGCTCGCCCGGCGGCTGCCCGGCAAGGAGATCCACCTCATGCCGTACGCCCACCCGCTGAGCCACGCCGAGCAGAAGCCGACCGTCGCGTACGTCGGGACGGTCACGGAGCGGGCACTCGGCCACGTCCGGGCGGGCGAGCTCGCGGGCGTCATCCAGTACAAGCTGCCGCTCGTGCCGCGCGACGCCAACTGGACGCGCCCCGCGGCCGACGACCTGTCGCGCACCGGCGACGGGCGGCTGAGCTTCGTCGTCGAGTCCCGTACGGTCACCAAGGCCGACATGTGGTGCGGCGCCGAGCGCACGGTGCGCCCGGCGTCCGGCGCGGCCAGGCGCACGGTGGCCTTCTGGCACCGGGACACCCGCGGCTCCGAGAGCCCGGCCGGCTACCACCAGAAGCAGCTCCTCGCCGACGGGAAGGTCGTGTGGCGGCGGGACGTCGCCGCCGACGCGAAGGGCACGTGGGCCAAGGTCACGGTCGACCTGACGGCCGCGCTGGCCGGGCGGAGCAGCGCGAAGCTGCAGTGGCGGCTGGCCGAGCTGAAGGGCGTGACCAACTACTCCGTCGACGCGAGCGTGGACGACATCACCCTGACCGGCATCGAGATGAGCGACCCCGGCGTGGAGAACGCCGCCACCTGGACCGCCGGTCTGTCGCGCGACGGCGGCCCTGTCTACTGCTCCGCCCAGGTCTACCACGAGAACTACGGCGCCGACCTCCGCCGGCGCCTGGCCGCGTTGTACGGGGGATGACAGCCGACGCGACACCGAGATCATCGGCCGGTAATTTGGCTTTCATGCCCCTTTCCGCAACCCTGTCCCCGTCGTGACGATCATCGCCGAGGCGGCCCTGCTGCGGGCCTGCCGGGCCGGTGAGGTCGTCCGGGCCCCGGACGGGGGCGAGTTCCTCGTCGAAGCCGCCCTGGTCCGCAAGCTGTGCCGCCGCGACCCCGAGCAGATCGACCCGCGCGGCCTGGTGATCGAAGGAGCCAGGATCACCGGCGGGCTCGACCTGACGGGGATGGCGGTGACCTTCCCGCTCCGGTTCGTCGGGTGCGAGTTCGACGAGCCGCTCGACCTGGACGGCGCCGATCTCCACCTGCTCGCGCTCGACGACTGCACGGTCCCCGGCCTCCTGGCCAACGGCCTGCGGGTGCGCCGCGACCTGGACCTGTCCAGGTCGCGCATCACCGGTGACCTGCGGACCGCCGCCAGCACCTCGTCCACCGCCGCCGTCTGGCTCTGCGAGTCGGAGATCGGCGGGCGCCTGCTCTGCCTGGACACGCTCATCGAGTCCGGCGGCCGGGCGATCCAGGCCGACCGCATCACGGTCGGCGGCACGATCCGGCTGCTGCACCGGTTCGAGGCCCGCGGCGCGCTGCGGCTGATCGGCGCGCGGGTCGAGGGGTCGCTGGACCTGACCGGCGCCCGGCTCACCCGGCCGCAGCAGGACCTGGCGCTGGACCTGGGGGACGCCGAGATCGGCGGCAGCGTGTTCCTCATCGACGACCAGGCCGGGAGGCGCCCGCTGGTCCGCGGCCGCATCGACCTCGGCAACACCCGCATCTCCGGACATGTCCTGATCCGGAATGCCACCATCGACCCCACCGGCCCGGTGACCGGCGTCGCCTACACCAGCGGCCGGAGCACCGGTACCGCCATCAGCGCCTCCGGCCTCGCCGTCGGCGGACCCCTCGGGATCGAGGGCGAGTGCCGGATCAGCGGCGGCGTGGACCTGAGCATGGGCTCCTTCAGCACCATCCAGATCAGCCGCGAGAGCGTCTTCACCGTCCCGGGCGGCCGCGCGCTCGACCTGACCAACGCCGAACTGCGGTCGGGCCTGCTCATCGAAGAGGGCGCGACCTTCGCGGGCACGCTCCGCCTGGCCGGCGCCCACATCCGCGGCGACCTCACGCTGAAGGGCACCCACTGGAGCGATCCGGAGGACAGCTCCGTCGTCTCCGCCCAGGGCGCCGTGATCGACGGCCTGGTCAACCTGCGCGAGGTGGACACGAAGGGAGGCCGGCTCGGCTTCCGCGCCGCGACGGTCGGCGGCGTGGTCAACGCGCGCAACGCCCGACTGCACAATCCGGGAGGCCAGGCGCTCTCGCTCGAACAGGCGCTCATCCGCGGCCCCATCCTGCTCGGGGCGGGCTTCACCGCCGACGGCGAGGTCATGCTCAACCGGTGCACCGCCGAAGGCCGTCTCGACTGCGACGGCGGCACCTTCACCGCCGGCATCAAGGCCGTGTCGGCCACCACCCGCGAGGGCATGCGGCTGCGCTGGGCCGAGGTCCCGCCGTACGTCGACCTGACCGGCGCCTCCACCACGGTCCTCGCCGACGACGTGACCCGCTGGCCGTCGGACATGGCGATCTCCGGCTTCGTGTACGACCGCTTCGACGACGCCTGGGACTGGCGGCGGCGCCGCGACTGGCTCCGGTCCATGGCCTCGTACGACGCGAGCCCGTACGAGCAGGCGGCCCGCGCGTTCCGGCAGCACGGCCGCCCGGTCGAGGCCGAGCACCTGCTGATGGAGCTGCGCCGCCAGGCTCCCCGGCGCGGCCTGATCAGGGACGCCATCGACGGCGTCTACGGCGTCACCGTCGGCTACGGCTACCGTCCAGGACGCGTGCTCTGGCTGCTCGCCGCCCTGCTCGTCCTGGTCTACGGCATGCTGCTGACCCCGTCGGTCCAGCAGACGATGCGCGCCACCGACCCGCGCGGCAACGTGTACGCCACGGACGGCCGGCTGGTCACCGTCGAGGCCGCCACCCCGTCGGACGACAGCACCGTCATCGCGTCCGTCCGAGGCCCCCGGCCCGACGCGTGCGGTGACGGCCAGGTGCGCTGCTTCGACCCGCTCTTCTACACCGTCGACACCGTCGTGCCGCTCCTCACCCTGGGCCAGCGCGCGACCTGGTACCCGGAGACGCTCACCGGCGGCGGGACCCTGGTGTCGGTGCTGCTCAACGTGGCCAGCCTGCTGGGATGGCTGCTGTCGACGGTGGTCGTGCTCTCCTTCGCCCGCCTGGCCAGACCGGCCTGACCGCCGTGTCCCGCACGTCACTCGGCGAGCTGATCGTCCGGTGTGGAGCGGGCGAGACCGGCGAGTGTGGCCAGGGCTCGGCCGAGGGTTTCGGCGGGTGGGGAGGCGAGACCGATGCGGATGGCGTTCGGGGCGCGATGGTGGCCGACGGCGAAGGCCGCTGCGGGAGTGACCGCGATGCCGTGACGTGCGGCCGCGGCCACGAAGGTGTCGGCCCGCCACGGCGGCGGGAGCTCCCACCAGCAGGAGAAGGAGCGCGGATCGCTGTGCGGCGCGAACTCCCCCAGGTGCCGGGCGACGAGCTCCTGACGGGTGGCGGCCTCCCGCTGCTTGGCGCGGGCCACCGCGCTGACGACACCGTCGCTCAGCCACCGGGTCGCGGCGTCCAGCGCGAAACGCATCGGTGCCCAGCCGCCGGAGCGCAGGGAGGTCGAGACGTCTGCGCAGAGTGCCTCGGGGACGACGGCGAACCCGAGCGTCAGGCCGGGAGCGAGCCGCTTGGAGAGACTGTCGACGAGGACGGTCCGTTCGGGGGCCAGTGCGGCGAGGGGCGGAAGGTCGTGGCGCAGGAAGGACCAGATCGCGTCCTCGATCGCGTGCAGGCCCAGCCGTTTCAGGAGGTCGGCGAGCTCGGCCCGGCGCTCCAGGGGCATGGTCCGCGACAGCGGGTTGTGCAGCGTCGGCTGGAGGTAGACGGCGTTGAGCGGGGTCTTGCGCATGGCCGCCTCGACGGCCTCGGGAACCAGCCCGGCCGCGTCGACGGCCAGCGGCACGAGAGTGATGCCGAGACGGCTCGCGATCGCCTTGACGACGGGATAGGTGAGTTCCTCCACGCCGATCCTGGCGCCGGGGGACGCCAGCGCGGCCATGGCCGCGGCGATCGCCTGGCGGCCGTTGCCGGCGAACAGCACCCGCTCCTGGTTCGGCCGCCAGTCGCCGCGCGCGAGCAGATCGGCGACCTGGCTCCGCGCCGGGAGCGTCCCCGCCGCGCCCACGGGGCGCATGGACGACTCCAGCACGTCGGGGCGTAGCAGGGGAGCGAGGCTCTCTGCCAGCAGGCTCGTCTGCTCGGGAACGAAGGCGTGGTTGAGCTCCAGATCGATCCTGCTGCCGGTCGGTTCGGCGAGAGCGGGGTAGGGGGAAGGAGCGGCGGCCCTGACGAACGTGCCGCGCCCGACCTCGCCGACCGCCAGCCCGCGGCGGATCAGCTCCTTGTAGACGCGGGCGGCGGTGGATCCGGCGATGGTGCGCTGTCGCGCGAACTCGCGCTGCGGCGACAGGCGATCGCCCGGCCGCAGCCGCCCGGCCGCGATGTCCGCCGCCACCTCGTCAGCCACCCGCCGGTAGTCATCCATGTCCGCCTCCTCCCGCCAGAGTCAAACATAAAATTGCTCCGAGCTCAATTTTCAATATTGCACCGATATTAACGACGTAGATTCTCGCCTGGAAAACCATCAAACCCGGCGGCGGATCGGTCTTCACCGTCCAGGACGTGCGCCGAGCTGACAGACTTGTCCGGGGCTGCGACCCCAGAAGGCGTGATCCTCACGATCGCGCCTTCTGCTTCATGGCCACGGATCTGCGGATGCTCTCCCGTACGCGATCAGGAGTAGAGCTGGTCGGGCGGGACCAGCATGATGTCTCCACTCGACGCCGCCGCGACCAGCTCCGTCGTGAAGCCTGCCGCGCTGTAGCAGGCCAAACGGGTCGAGCGGGTGTCGTAGCCACGGGCCGTGAGCAGGTCGCGGATACGACGGAGTCGCTCGACGTGCCCCTCGCCCATGAAGTCTCCCCACTTGGCCTCTCCGAGGGAGAGCACCCGGCGAGGTCCTCCGTCCGGCGCTGCCAGGACGACCACGTCCACCTCGTGGCTGGTGCGACGTTCCGGGTCGTTGACGACGCCGTGACCGATCTCTGCGGGATCGTCCCCGAACACGTCTGCCCCGGCGAAGTCCGCGGCCCAGGTACGGCAGACCTCTTCGAAGTGCGGACCCACCACGGCGCTCAGGAACCGATCACGGCTGCGCTTCCACACCTGGTCGGCCCGCCGTCGTTCGAGCTCCCGCCAGGCCGGGCGCATCACCGCGTGGTAGAAGGTGATCAGCGGTTCCGTGATCCGGTAGAGCGGGCGGGCCGCGCGCACCATGTCGGGGGCCTTGGCCAGCAAGCCGGCGTCCTCCAGCACGGAGAGCGGGTGGCTGATCTCCGTCGCCTTGCGGCCGATGTAGTTGGCGATGCCGCCACGGGAGGCGTTGCCCTCCGTCACCGCGGCCAGGACGGAGTGATACAGCGCGGGATCGCGCAGGTCGGACTCCTCGGCGAGGAGGTAGCGCGCCTCGCGGAAGAGCGGGCGGGCCGGGTTCAGCACCGCCCGCTTGACCCAGCTGTCGAAGTCGGCCGGCGATTGCGGAACGTCGTCTCGTACGTACTCCCGGCGGTAGGCGGGCGTTCCGCCCACGACCGCGTGCGTCAGCAGGGCGAGCCGGGGGTCGGTGATCTGCCAGAACTCAGCTGCCAGCCGGTAGTCGAGCGTGGGCACGACCAGTTCCAGGCCCGCTCTGCCCCGCAGCGGCGCGTTCCCGGCCAGCAGGCCGCCCATGAAGGTCAGCGCGGATCCGCACAGGATCAGGCGGATCGGTGACCCTCTCCTGCGCCGGCGCAGGTCCAGAGCCGCCTGCAGGACGGACGGCAGTTCGGGGGAGACCTTCACCAGGTAGGGGAACTCGTCGATGACCACGGGAAGCGGCACCGAGGTCTCCAGGTCAAGGATGGCCTCGATGACCGCACGCCAGGAGGTGAAGTGAAGCGGCGCGGGGCTGCCGAGCCGCGCCGCCAGTTGCTCGCCGATCAGGTGGAAGTGCTCGGCGGGAAGCGCCTCGGTGCCTTCGATATAGATGCCGCCCGCCGCGTCGCAGAGGGAGCCGAGCAAGAGAGTCTTCCCCTGCCGCCGCCTCCCGGAGACCACGCCGAGAGTCGGGTGCGGGGACTCGTCGTCGATGAAGTTGATCAGCTCGGCCCACTCCACTTCGCGGGCGAAGATCTCGGAAGGCTTGGCGATGCTCATGCGTACAATATAGAACTACGGTTATTATAAGTCTAATGCTAACTACTCAGTCGGCATGTCCCACCCCAAAAAGGATCTTCGCGAAGGCTGGTCCGACCAGTATGTGCACTAAGTAGCGCGAACTCCCGCTGCGGCGGCAGGCGGTCACCGGGCCGCAGCCGCCCCGCCGCGATCTCCGCCGCAACCTCGTCGGCCATCCGCTCAGTCAAACACCAAATTGCACCGAGTTCAATTGCGAGTATTGCACCGAGACAGATGGGCGCAATAGCGTCATCGGCGTCACGTTCATCAGGGGGCGATCAAGATGGTCGAACAGGGCGCGCTGCTCGGCGTGGTCTCGGTGGCGCTGGGGATGGTGCTGTCACCGGGGCCCAACATGATGTATCTGGTGTCGAGAAGCATCAGCCAGGGGCGCCGGGCCGGGATCATCTCGCTGGCCGGGGTCGCCGCCGGTTTCCTCGTCTATCTGGTGGCCGCCAACCTCGGCCTGGCGGTGCTCTTCGCGGCCGTGCCCGAACTCCTCACCGCCATCAGGATCGCCGGCGCGCTCTACTTGCTGTGGCTCGCCTGGCAGACCGCCAAGCCCGGCGGCGCGTCCGTCTTCGCCGTGCGGGACGTGCCCGAGGACTCCCCGCGCCGGCTCTTCGCCATGGGGCTGATGACGAACCTGCTCAACCCGAAGATCGCCGTCCTGTACGTCTCGATCATCCCGCAGTTCGTCGACCTCGATCGCGGCGACGTGCTGCTCCAGGGCATCATCCTGGGCGGCTCCCAGATCGTCGTGGCCGTCTCGGTCAACCTGTCGATCGTGCTCGCCGCCGGGGCCGTCGCGGGCTTCCTCGCCCGCCGCCCCGCCTGGCTCCGCGTCCAGCGCATAACTATGGGGAGCCTGCTCGGCGCGCTCGCCGTCATGCTCGCCGTCGGCTCCACCGTCACCTGACCGGTCCGCCCGCTCCCCCTGGAGACGGGCGGACCCTGCGGCGGGATCGTCAGCAGACGTCAGCCCCGTCGAAGGCGCGAGGACCCCGCGCGACCTTGGAGGAGATGGTCTCGCCCGGGTCGACGGTGTAGCAGTCGCCGTCGGTGCCGCGCGCCCACTTGATCTTCAGCCGAAGCCGCTTGCCGCAGTCGTTGCGGGCGTATCCCGTCTTGGTCACGGTGCCCTTGGTCTGCCAGACGGCCACGCACGAGGGCGCGTTGCCCACCGGGACCGCGGCCGCGGCGGGACCGGCGGCGGGGAGCAGGAATCCGGCGGCGGCACAGGCCAGCAGGGTGGTCTTGACGCGGTGCACAGGGTGCCTTTCGGTCGGAGAACTGGACCTGTCGAGTTGTAGTCGACGAATCACTCTCCGTCAACGCGCGGGGTGCCGGCGGATGTCGTGCTCATGGTCCTTCTGCGGGGTAGGGGAGCAGCGAGGAGGGGGTGCCGGTGATGCGGGTGCCAGAGGACGCCAGGGGGTCATGGCCTGGGCAGCGGCAGCGCCCGCGGCACTGGTGGGATCTCTGCGACGCGGGCGTCTACCTCGTCGACGAGCAGGGCCGGATCGTCGAGGTCAACGCCCGGGCGGAGCACCTGCTGCGCCGGTCCGCCGACGCCCTGGTGGGCTGCGACGCCCACGACCTGCTGCACCGGGGGAAGAACGGCGAGTCTGTGCCGCGCAGCCGGTGCGTGATGCGCGAGCCCCTGGTCACCGGCGGCACCGCGCAGGGCGAGCGGGAGTGGCTGGTGCGGGGCGACGGCTCCCTGCTCCGCGTGTCCTGGATCGTCACCACCTGCCGGCTCGAGGACGGCGGCCGGGGGGCGCTGATCCTCTTCCACGAGGCCGGGCCCGTCATGCGCGTGGAGGAGGGCCGCTGGAGCGCCGGGGGCTCGATGTCGGAGCACGACCGGCTGGCCCTGCTCGCCGAGACGACCACCACGCTCACCTCCAGCCTGGACGTGGACGAGACGCTCCGCCACCTCGTGCGCCTGGTGGTGCCGCTGCTCGGCGACTGGGCGGTGATCGACCTGCTCACCGAGGAAGGCGGGGTGTCGCGCGCCGTGGTGGTGTGTCACGCGGACGGCGCCCTGCGGCACCGGGAGGATCTGGAAGGCCCGATGCCGCCCGTGCCGCAGGGCTCCTCCATGCCCCTGTCCCGGGCGCTGCGCGGGGTCACCGCCGCGCTCGCCGGTCCGGAGAACTATCAAGGGCCTCCGGACGCGGAGATCGCGGTCGTCCAGCGGAAGCTGTTCGAGGCGACGGGCATGCACTCGGCGAGCATCGCGCCGATCCGCGGCGTGCGGGAGGTGATCGGGGCGCTGACCCTCGGCCGGTCGAGCCGGCCGGAGCCGTTCACCGCCGCCGACCTCCTGCTGGTCGAGGACATCGCCCGCCGGGCCGGGCTCGCGCTCGACAACGCGCGCCTGTACGAGCGGCAGCGGCGGGTGGCGGAGACCATGCAGCGCCACCTGCTGCCGCAGTTGCCCCGGGTGTCGGGGGTGGAGATGGCCGCGTGCTACCTGCCCGCGCCGCACGCCTCCCAGGTCGGCGGCGACTGGTACGACGCCTTCGTCCTGTCCGAGGACGTGGTCGGTCTGGTCATCGGTGACGTGGTCGGCCACGACCTCGACGCCGCCGCGGGCATGGCCCAGGTGTGCAACATGCTCCGCGCGTACGCGGGAGAGGTGGAGGAGCCCCCCAGTGCGATCGTGGGCCGGCTCGACCAGGCGGTGACGCGCATGGCCGAGGACACGATGGCCACCGTGGTCTTCGCCCGGCTGGAGCGTCCGGAGGCCGGGCGGTTCCGGCTGCGCTGGACGAACGCGGGCCATCCGCCGCCGCTGCTGGTGGAGGCCGGTGGGCGGGCGCGGTTCCTGGAAGAGGGCAGCGGCCTCCTGCTCGGCACCGGCCTGCGTCCCGACCGGGCCGACGCCGTGCTCGAACTGCCGCCCCGGTCCACCGTGGTGATGTACACCGACGGGCTGATCGAGTCGCACCGGCACTCGCTGGACGAGGGCATGGACCGGCTGAGCCGGCAGGCGACCGTGCTGGCCGACCGGCCTCTGGGCTCGCTCTGTGAGCCGCTCCTCGCCCGGGTCAGGCCCGAGGACAACGACGACGACGTGGCCATGCTCCTGCTGCGCGTGCCGGGCTGACCCGCCCCGGCACGGAAGCCCCAAATCTACCCACTCCGCCCAAGGTAGATCTTTACGTACGCTGGTCCGACCAGTAGCCTCAGTGCACTTAGTCAGCGCGCGCTCACTCTCCCCCGTCCCTTCCCCCACCGCACTGGAATGAGGGATTCATGAAGCCACGCCTCGTCGCCCTGCTGGCCGGAGCACTGGTGCTCACCGTCCCCGGCGCCACCGCGCACGCCACCGCACAGACCACCGGACAGGCCGCTGGGCAGGCCACTGGGCAGGCCGCTGGGCAGGCCACTGTGGCGGACACCCCCGGGCTGCCCGGCCGGAACAACGCGATCACGGACGTACCGGGCGTCAAGGTGGGGCAGGTCCAGTCGGCCAAGGCCCCCTACCTCACCGGCACCACCGTGATCTACACCCCGCAGATGTCGGTGACCGGCGTCGACCAGCGCGGCGGCGCGCCGGCCACGAAGGAGACCGACCTGCTCGACCCGCTCAACTCCAACCCCGGCGTGAACGCGGTGATGCTCGGCGGCAGCAGCATGTACGGCCTGGCCGCCGGCGACGGCATCATCCGCTGGCTGGAGGAGCGCGGCGAAGGCGTCCGGGTCGGCGCGGGCGTCGCGCCGATCGTTCCCGCCGCCGACATCTTCGACCTCGGCAGGGGCGGCGACTTCAAGGCCCGCACCACCCCCGAGTGGGGTTACCTGGCCGCCCAGGCCGCCAAGGAAGGGCCGGTACGACAGGGCGTCGTCGGCGGCGGCACCGGCGCCCGCGCGGGCGGGCTGAAGGGCGGCGTCGGCACGGCCAGCGTCATCCTCAGCGACGGCACCGTGGTCGGCGCCATCGTGGTGGTGAACTCGGTCGGCTCGCCGGTCGACCCGCGCGACTGCTCTCTGTTCGCCGCCCGCTACGAGCTGGCCGGCGAGTTCCGCGGGCTGCAGACGCCGAAGGCCAAGGAGTGCCAGAAGGCGGCCGCGGCGGACGCCCCGTCGATGAACACCACGATCGCGGTGGTGGCCACGAACGCACCGCTGGAGAAGGCCGCCGCCGCGCGGATGGCCGGCAACGCCCAGGACGGCCTGTCCCGGGCGATCAACCCGATGCACACGCTCGGCGACGGTGACACGATCTTCGCCACGTCGACCGGCACCGGCACCCCGCTCCGGGTCAACAACCCGGCCGACACCCGCAAGCTCAACGAGATCTTCAACGCCGGCGCCGACACGCTCACCCGGGCCGTCGGCCACGCGATGCTGACCGCCACGACCGTCGGCACCGCGACGAGCTACTGCGACCGCTACCCCTCGGCGTGCAAGAAGCTGTCCCCGCTGCCGGCCGACAAGCAGGGCGAGGCCCCGGACGTCACCCGCGCCTCCCTGGCCGCGGTCGCGGACAAGTTCCGCGACGCCCCCGCCCTGGCCGAGTAATCATCTCCGCGCCGCAGGTCGTGCCGGCCCGCCCGGCACGGCCTGCCGCATGCCGACCTCGTAGCGGCGTGACCACGGGGGGCGTCGACCTCCTAGAGTGACCGGCATGGCAGGAGTGACGTACCACAGCCGGGTCCGCGGCTGCGTGCTGGGCGGGGCGATCGGCGACGCCCTCGGCGGGGCGATCGAGTTCGACTCACTCGACCGGATCCGCGCCCGCCACGGCCGGCGCGGCGTCACCGGCATGGTGGCCGACGCGAGCGGCCGGACCGGTCTGATCACCGACGACACCCAGATGACGCTCTTCACGCTCGAAGGGCTGATCCGGGCCGGGCTGCGGGCCGCCACCCGGGGGTTCGCGGACCCGGTGTCCGTGCTGCGGATGGCCTACCTGCGCTGGCTGGACACCCAGCGGTACGACGCGCCGCCCCCGCCCGACGGCCTCCACCACCGCACCGGACGGCTGCGCGAGCAGCGATGGCTGTACGCGCGGCGCGCCCCCGGCAACGCCTGCCTGTCGGGGCTCGGCGCGGAGCCAGGCCCCTCCACGCCCTTCGGCGAGCCGGGGCCGGTCAACCGCGACTCCAAGGGATGCGGCACCGTCATGCGTTCGGCGCCGTTCGGGCTGGTGAGCGGCTCGGCGCGGGAGGCGTTCGAGCTGGCCGCCGCCTGCGCGCGGATCACCCACGGCCACCCGACCGGCTACTACGCGGCCGGCGCCTTCGCCGCACTGATCCATCACGTGGTGGACGACCTGCCGTTGTACGAGGCGCTCCACGAGACGCTCCGCCTGCTGGCCGCCTACCCCGGGCACGAGGAGACCAGCGCGGCCCTGCGCGCGGCCGACGACCTGGCCGGGAAGGGCGATCCGAGCCCGGAGCGGGTGGAGGGCCTCGGCGGCGGCTGGGTGGCCGAGGAGGCGCTGGCCATCGCCGTCTACTGCGCGCTCGCGTACGAGAAGGACTTCGCGGCGGCGCTGCTGCTGGCCGTCAACCACTCCGGCGACAGCGACTCCACCGGGTCGATGGCCGGCAACCTGCTCGGCGCGCTCCACGGTGAGCACGTCCTGCCGGTCGCCTGGCTCGACGCCCTGGAGGGCCGCGACGCGATCGCCGCGCTGGCCGACGACTTCGCCGCCCGCGAGCGCGCCGACCCCGCCGCGTACCCGCCCGGCTAGAACCCGTACAGGCCGAACGCCTCCCCGCCCCGGATGCCGCGCAGCGCCTCGGCCGGGTAGCCGACCGTGTCCTCCGGCAGCCGGTCCAGCGGGAACCAGCCGAGCTCGGAGCACTTGTCCGGCTCGGCGTTGTACGGCTCGCCCGCCCACTTCTCCGCCACGAAGAACAGCCCCACCCGCTCCGGCGCCCGGTGCATCACGTGCGCGAAGGCCAGATCGGCGGGGTCGACCAGGACGCCCACCTCCTCGCGGGCCTCCCGGACCGCCGCCGCCGTCACCGACTCGCCCGCCTCCAGGTGACCGCTCGGCAGATGCCACAGCCCGTCGGCGTACCCGGTGCCCGAACGCCGCCCCAGCAGCACCTCGCCGTCGCGGACGAGCAGCACGTGCACGTCCACGATCGCGCGGAACCGGTCACGGGAGGCCCGCCGGTCGAGGTCCTGGATCCACTTGACCGCCACCGCCGCCACCTGGGTCAGCTCCGCCCGCAGCCGGTCGGGGTCCTCCTCGGCGAACGCCTCAAGCACCTCCTCCCACAGCACGTGCCGCCAGGTCAGCCGTCCCTCCCCGGACGCCCGTTCCGTCTCCCGCCGCGCCAGGTCCGCCTCCTCGCCGCGGTCCGGGCCGGTGCCGTCGGTCAGCCCCTCCTGGACGCCCCAGCGCCGGTCCTGCGCCACCCGCTCGTCCGCCACCGCTCGCAGCACCCGGTCCAGCGAGCCCGGCACGCCGTAGTTCCCGTCGATCGTCATGGGTCGGCAGCATAGGCGGCCACGGTCCACGACCATGGAGGGACGGACGACCACACCCCCGACCCGCCGGCGGGGCCGGCAGGAGCGGCTGGACCTCACCCCGGCCGCGGTCGGGCCGGCCCATGGGGGTGTCATCCTGGCGGGCCGGTCGTGCGGATGAGGGGTCAGGAGACGGCGCGGGCCACGGCGACCACGCTGGAGCCGCGCTGGCCCGCCTCGTAGAACATGTACGACACGCCGCGGTCGGTGCCGAACGCCGGGGCCGCGGAACGCCGGGAGTCGGGCGCGCCGGTCAGCGGCGTGTGGAAGACCCCGAGGTGCACCTCACGGTCGAAGGCGTTGCCGACCTCGGTGAGGTACATCTTGCCGGAGTTGCCGTGGTAGACCACGTACGCGGTGCCGTTGGCCTTGAGCAGGTGCGGCCCGCTCAGGTCGGTCAGCCCGTCGCCGGCGGGCGAGATCAGCGGCGATGGATCGAACTGCCAGCTCACCGCGTCGGCCGACCAGCCCCAGAAGATCTTGCGCTTGCCGCCGTGGTTGCCCATGTACACCATCACGTACCGGGCGCCCCGCGACGAGATCGTGTGGTCGAAGACCCGCGCGTAGGAGGCCTCGGAGATGCCGGGCACCATCGAGGTGTTCAGCACGACCCCGTGGTAGCTGAAGTTGACGCCGTCGGCGGAGGTGGCCAGCCGGGTCGTGGTGTTCTCACCGTGGAAGTACAGGTACCAGCGCCGGGTGGCGGTGTGCCAGAGCACGTGCGGCGAGGAGACGTGGCTGACGTTGAAGTGCGAGCCCCACTGCCTGCCGATGATCGGATTGGCGTGATACTCGGTGAACGGCCCGGCGAGTGAGTTCCCGTACGCGAGGCAGATGCCGCCGGGCGCGTCGTGCGGCGCGTAGTAGAGGTAGTACCGGCCGAGCCCGCCGGTCATGCGGTCGTACGTGCCGCGCACGCACGGGAAGATCAGCTCGCCGGTCGGGTTGTAGCTCAGCGCCGACGTGTTCAGCGCCTGCCCGAGATAGCTGTACGAGGGGAAGCCGGCGGGTCCGGCGGCCGCGGCGGGGGAGGAGAGCGCGGGGAGCGCGGCGGCCGTGGTGAGTGCGGTTCCTGCGGCGGCGCGCAGGACGGTGCGGCGATCGAGGATCGGGTCGGACATGCTCTGCCCTTTCGTGATCACACCGGCGGGGGACCTGGTGTGATCACTGAGCATCGGTCCGCGAAAAGCGCACGTCAACCTGATAATACGAATTACTTCAGCGCATGCCCCAAATCGCACGGCCGCTCAGCGCAGGTAGCTGGCGCCGTTCAGGTCGACGATGGTGCCGCTGGCCCACTCCGCCTCAGGTGAGGCCAGGTAGACGACGGCGGCGGCGATCTCCTCCGGGCGGGCGACCCGGCCGAACGGGCTCTGGGCGCGGATCTCGTCGCCTCTGGGCGGTTTGAGGTGCTCGTTGGTCATGTCCGTCTCGACGAAGCCCGGCGCGACCGCCGTCACCGCGATGCCCTTCGGGGCCAGGGCCACCGCGAGCGACTGGGTGAGCGCGTTCAGGCCCGCCTTGCTGGCGCCGTACGCCGGGCTGTCGGGCTCGCCGCGGAAGGCGCCGCGAGAGGAGACGTTGACGACGCGGCCGCCCCGGGGCATGTGGCGGAGCGCGCACCAGGTCGTGTTCGCCGCGCCGACCAGGTTGAGGTCGAGCGTCTGACGCCAGGCCGCCTGCCACTCCTCGTAGCCGAGGTCCGTGACCGGGTGGTGCAGGAACACGCCCGCGTTGTTGACCAGCACGTCGACGCCGCCCAGGGCGGTGGCCGCCTCGTCCACGGCGCGGCGCACCGCCTCCGGGTCGGCCAGGTCCGCCTGGACCGTCACGTGTCCCTCGCCGGGCAGGTCGTCCAGCAGGGCGGCGGCGAGCGCGGGGGAGCCGCGGTGGTGCACCGCCACCCGGTCGCCCCGCGCCGCGAACGCCGCCGCGACGGCCCGCCCGATGCCCCGCGACGCCCCCGTGACGAGCACCGCCCGCCCGCTCACCCGTACCACCTACCAGCGGTCGTGGATCAGCGGGCGGACCAGCTCGTCGTACACGTCGCGGACGGCCTGCGCGGTCTCCGCCGGGAGGGGCGGGAGAGCCGCGGCCGCGGCGTTGGCGGCGGCCTGGGCCGGGTTGCGCGCGCCCGGGATGACCACCGACACGCCCGGCTGGTCGAGGATCCAGCGCAGCGCGAACTGCGCCATCGTCGCCCCCTCGGGCACCAGCGGGGCCAGCCGCCGCACCGCCTCCAGGCCGGTGCGGTAGTCGACGCCGGAGAAGGTCTCGCCGACGTCGAACGCCTCGCCGTGCCGGTTGAACGTGCGGTGGTCGTCGGGCGCGAACGTGGTGTTCTCGTCGTACCGGCCCGACAGCAGGCCGCTGGCCAGCGGCACCCGGGCGATGATGCCGACCCCGGCCTCGCGGGCGGCGGGCAGCACCCGCTCCAGCGGCTTGAGCCGGAACGCGTTCAGGATGATCTGCACCGTCGCCACGCCCGGCCGGGCGATCGCGGTGAGCGCCTCCTCGCACGTCTCGACGCTCACCCCGTACGCGGCGATCTTCTGCTCGGAGACCAGCGTGTCGAGCGCGTCGAACACCGCGTCGGTCGAGTACACCGGCGTGGGCGGGCAGTGCAGCTGCACCAGGTCGATGGTGTCGACGCCCAGGTTGCGGCGGGAGCGCTCGTTCCAGGCGCGGAAGTTGGCCATCACGTAGTTGTCCGGCACCTGGTCCATCCGGCGGCCCATCTTGGTCGCCACCGTGAGATCCGGATGCGCCTTGGCGAACCGGCCGACGATCTCCTCGCTCCGGCCGTCGCCGTAGACGTCGGCGGTGTCGATGAACGTCACCCCGTCGTCGACCGCCGCGGACAGCGTCGCGACCGCGTCGTCCTCGCTCACCTGCCCCCAGTCGGCCCCGAGCTGCCAGGCTCCCAGGCCCACCACGCCGACTCGCCGTCCGGTACGTCCCAACACCCGCTGTTCCATAGACAGTCACTCTTCCACATCCGCCCGGCGGCGCAGGTCGGGTGGGCCATGGGGTGACTGTCGGGCCGGCGGGCTAAGGTGCGCGGCATGTCTGACGCGTGGCTCGACTTGGTCAAGATCATCAAGAGGGGCGACCGGCCCGCGACCGTCCGCCTGGTCGCCGGGCTCGGCGAGCGGGAGCGCCGGGAGGTGGCCGCGGAGCTGGGCCTCTACCTTGCCGCCCGCCGCCGATCCGCGGGCCGGTGGTGGGAGTGGCAGCGGGAGCTCCCGCCGCTGTTGCTGGCGGGGGTCGCGTGTCTGGGCGGGGCGGCGGCGGTCGCGGAGTGGATCTTCCGGCGTGAGCTGCGGCTGCGGATGGAGGACGCGCGGGAGGCCGGGTGGGTCGCCGAGCTGGTACGGCACCGCCCTCTGGAGTGGCGGCGGGATCTGGCCCGCCGGGTGGTCCTGCGGTTACGCGACACCGAGGACCGTGACTGGCGGATCGCCGCGGCCCTGGTCAGGGAGAGCGGCGTCGAACCGCCCGAGCACGATCCCTTCACGGCCGCGTGGGTGCGGACCTTGTCGTGGCCCGCCGTCACGGACGACCCGCTGTTCCCGTGGCTGGCGCCGCGCATCTTCGACCCGGTCGGGCTGGGGGAGGCGTTCGGACGCGCCGAGGCGGACGCGGTGCTCCGCCTGATCGACGGCGGGCACCTGGAGCGGGCTGCGGTGCTCGACGGGGTGGTGGGCCGGTTGCTGCGCGACGGGGCCGACGCGCTGACCGTGCTGGCCGGGCTGCACGACCGGCTGGAGCCCGGCCTGGACGAGGCGGCCGCCCGGGCCGGCGACTACGTGGCGATGCTGCCCGTCGCCCCGGTGCCGGTGGCGGACCTGGCGGTGCGGCAGGTGCGGCGGCTGGAGGAGTCCGGGCGGCTCGGGGCGGAGCTGTTCGCCGAGGCGGTGGAGGCCCTGGCGTTCCGGCGGGAGAAGAAGCTCGTCCGCGCCGCCCTCGTCTGGGTGAACGGCGCGCTGACCAGGACACCCGAGCGCGCCGGGGCGGGGTTGCCCGCGCTGGCCGCGGTGCTCCGGCTCGACGCCCTCGACCTGCAGGAACACGCCGTCCGCGTCGCGGTCCGACACGCCGCCAAGGCGGACGAGGAGGCACGCGCGGCGATCAGAGAAGCGGCGGACGACCTCCCGGCAGAGCTACGGGCCAGGATCACTGCTGCGTACGGGGGAGCGCCCGGAGAGGCGGAGACCACGCGGGACGCGGACGCCGGGCCGGGCGAGTCCGCAGACGGGGCAGGCGCCGAGGCCGGCGAGGCGGCGTGTGCGGTGGCCGCCGGGTCCGGTGCGGCCACGTGCGGGCCGGGCGGCCTGCACGGGGAGGCCGCCTCAGGAGGAACCGCAGGGGGCGGCCTGCGCGGGGAGGCCGCCTACGAGGGAGCTGCCGGGGGTGTCCTGGTCGCGGGGGACGCGCCGGAGTGGGGGCCGTCCGCCGGGTCGCCGCGGGAGGTGGCCGAGTTCGTGGACGCGATCTGCTGGCCACTCCGGGGCGACCTGTTCGAACGGGTGCTCGCCGGGCTGGTCGAGTGGAACCACCGGGATCCGGAGGCGCTCCGGGAGGCGTTGCGGCCGTGGCGGGAGCGGGTGGACGAGGGGCTGGACCTCGGCTACCGGCTGCGCGGCAGCTGCGAGCGGACGTACGAGCTGCTGCACCGGGTCGTTCACGCCGCCGCGGCGCCGCAGGAGAGCGCCGGGCTGTCGGAGCGGATCACCCGGTCCGGCGTCGAGGCGTATCCGGAAGGGACGCTGGAGGAGGTGTTCCGCGACCGCGCCCGCGAGCTGGTCGCGCTCTTCGAGAGCGGCCGGCGCTACCCGGTGCTGCTGGCCGCGCCCACCTCGGGCACCGGGCACGTGGCGGCCGACGTCCTGGTCGAGCGGCTCGAACTGCTGGAGGCGGCCGGGGTGGAGGCGCTGCCGGCCGACCTCGCGCAGGCCCTGCTCCGGCTGCCGCGCGAGGTCGGCCCGGACGTCGTGGAGCGGGCCGGGAAGCTGGGGTCGGCGGCCGGGCGGGCCTGCGCGGCGTGGCTGGACGGCGGGCGGATGGACGACCCGGAGGCCGTCTGCGCCCCGGTCCTGAAACCCCACGGTCATCTGGAGCTCCGGGTGGAGCTGTGGTCGGGCGGCGACCCGCCCTACCCGTTCCCCGGGCTGTTCGACGTCACGTCGCTGTTCACGTACTCGGTGGGAAGGTGGCGGCTGGTGCTGCCGTCGCACCGGGAGGTGGTGGCCGCGCACCTGGCGCCGTTCCTGGTGAACGCCGTCGAGGCCGCCTTCTCCCCGCGCGTGGTGCCGGAGCTGGTGCACGGGGAGGGGCCGTTGGGGGTGGCGACGGGGTACGCGCTCGCCGCCGTCATGGGGCACCGGGACGCCGGGCAGCGGGCGGCGGCCGCGGACGCGCTCGTCACGCTGGCCGCCCGGGGCGAGCTGCCGGCGGCGGCGCTGGCCGAGGCGGTCGCGGCGCTGGCCGGGGTCGGCGTGGTCAAGCTCGGCCGGGTGGTGCCGGTCCTGGACGACGTGGCGCGGCGCGGGGGCTGCGCGGAGGTGTGGGAGGTGGTGGCGTGCCTGCTGCCGCGGCTGCTGCCGGCGGCGGGGGAGCGGCCGCGTTCCGGGCTGGCCGATCTGCTGGCGATGGGCGCCCGCGCGGCCGGCGCGGCAGGAGCACGGGGCGAGATCCCCGAGCTGGCGGCGGCCGCGGCTCGCAAGGGGTCCAGCCGGCTCGCACAGGAGGCCCGCCGCCTCCACGGCCTGCTCACGGGCTGAGGGACTGCGGAGGCGTGCGCGCAGCTGATCGCGTCCGGTCTCCCGGGTCAGGCTGACTCGCGAATGACCAGCTCCGTCGGCAGCACCACCGGCTCGGCCTTCTCGGCGCCGTCGAGCAGGGCCAGCAGCAGGTCGATGGTCGCCTCGGCCATCTCCGCCAGCGGCTGCCTGATCGTGGTCAGCGGCGGGAGGGTGGAGGTGGCCACCGACGAGTCGTCGAAGCCGCCCACCGCCACGTCGTCCGGCACCCGCCGGCCCGCCGCGCGCAGGGTCTTCAGCGCGCCCGCCGCCATCAGGTCGGAGGCGACGAACACCGCGTCGAGGTCAGGGGTGCGTTCGAGCAGCTCGGCCATCGATCGTTCGCCGCTGGCCTGGGTCCAGTCGCCGTGCGCGATGAGCTTCTTGGACGCCTTGCGGCCCAGCACGTCGGCGAAGCCCTCCAGGCGCTGGATGCCGCCCGGGGTGTCCATCGGGCCGGTGATCATGGCGATCCGCCTGCGGCCCTGGCTCACCAGATACTCGGTCATCTGCCGGGCGCCCAGGCGATCGTCGGCGGCCGCGTACGGGATGACGTTCTCGCGCCCGATGACCGCGCCGCACGAGACGGCGGGGGCGGCGGCGGCGAGCGCGTCGGCCAGCGGGTCGCCCGCGTGGGTGGTCACCAGGAGCACGCCGTCGGCGTGGCCGCCGCGCACGTAGCGCACCACCCGGTCGCGGTCGCCCTCGTTGCCGGCCAGCATCATCACCAGGGAGATGTCGCGCTCGGCCAGGCGGCGGATCGCCACCCGGATGAGCGTGCTGTAGTTGGGGTCCTCGAAGAGCATCTGGTCCGGCTCCGACAGCACCATGGCCACGGAGCCGGTGCGTTGCGTGACGAGGCTGCGGGCGGCGCGGTTGACGACGTAGCCGGTCTCGGTGATGGCGCGCTCGATCGCGGCCCGCGCGGCCGGGCTGACATAGCGGTCGCCGTTGAGCAGCCGGGACACCGTGCCGCGGGACACGCCCGCGGCGGCGGCGACGTCATGGATGGTTGGGCGCTTCATTTCACCGCTCCGGAGGACAGGTCTGTCCTCCAGTATCGCTGCATCGTGAGGAAGAGCGCGATCAGCGGGATGATCGACAGCAGCGCTCCCGTGAGGATCAGGTTGTACAGCGACGGCTGGTTGGCCCCGGCCGCCAGCAGCGTGTAGAGCCCGACCGTGAGCGGGAACTTGCCGTCGTCGCCCAGCATGATGAACGGCAGCAGGAAGTTGTTCCAGATGGCGACGAACTGGAACAGGAAGATGGTGACCATCCCCGGCACCATCAGCGGCACCGCCACCCGCGACATCAGCAGCCACTCGCTCGCCCCGTCGATCCGGCCCGCCTCCAGCAGCGAGTCAGGGACGGCGGCGGTGGCGTAGATGCGGGCGAGATAGATGCTGTACGGGTGCAGGATCTGCGGCAGCAGCACCGCCCAGTACGTGTCCGCCAGCCCGATCTTGGAGAACAGCAGATACTGCGGGATCGCCAGCACCACGGCCGGCACCAGGATGCCGCCGATCAGCAGGTTGAAGATCAGCGTCCGGCCGGGGAAGCGGAACTTGGCCAGGGCGTACCCCGACACGGCCGACACGGCGGTCGACAACAGGGCGCCGCCTCCCGCGTACAGCAGGGTGTTGACCATCCACAGCCAGAACACGCCGTCGCGGTAGGCGAACAGCTCGGTCAGGTTGGCGAAGAGCCCGGTGCCGGGCGAGAGCGTCGGCGTGCTGAACAGCTCCCCGGGCGACTTGGTGGCCGCGATCAGCACCCAGCTCACCGGGAACAGGCAGTACACCGCGCCGAGCAGCAGCAGCCCGGTCGGCGCCAGGCCCATGGGCCCGCGGGTCGTGGTCGCGGCCATCAGCCCTCCCCGAAGGCGCGGTCGCGGACGACGCGCAGGAATCCGAACGACAGGACGAGCGAGATCGCCGCGATGACGATCGAGGTGGCCGCCGCCGAGTACAGGTCACCGGTGACGAACGCGTCCCGGTAGACCTTCATCAGCGGGCTCCACGTGGAGCTGATCGTGTTGGTGAACGGCCGCAGCGTGGTCGGCTCGGTGAACACCTGGATCGTCGCGATGATGGAGAACACCGTGGTCAGGATGATCGCCGGCAGCAGCAGCGGGATCTTGATCCGCAGCGCGATCTGCAGCTCGGTGGCGCCGTCGAGCCGCGCCGCCTCGTAGAAGTCGCGCGGCACCGCCCGCAGCGCCGTGTAGAGCACCAGCATGTTGAAGCCGGTCCCGCCCCACACCGCCACGTTGGCCATCGAGTACGTGATCGTGCCCGCGCCGAGCAGGTCCACCTCCAGCACGGACCGGATCGGGCTGAGCGACGGCAGGTAGAGGAAGCCCCACAGCAGCGACGCGGCCACGCCCGGCACCGCGTACGGCAGGAAGATCGCGATCCGGGTGAAGCGGGCCAGCCGCACCCGGGCCGAGTCCAGGGCCAGCGCGAACAGCAGCGCCAGCCCCAGCATCACGACCAGCACGATCGCGCCGTACCCGAGCACCCGCAGCCACCCGGCCCACAGCTCGCCGTCGGTGACGGCCGCGCCGAAGTTGTCGAACCCGACGAACACCTCGCGGCGCGACCCGCCTCCCAGGCCGAGCCCGGACACCCGGGTCCGGCGCATCGCGAGGTAGACGGTGTAGCCGATGGGCACGGCCAGGAACGCCACGAACAGCACGATCGCCGGCGTCAGGAACAGGTAGGGGGCGAGCAAGGGGCGGCGCGCGGCGCGCCGCCTCTTCGCGGTGTGCGTCATGACGCGAGCGAGAACCCGGACTTGCGCATGTCGGCGACGGTGGCTTCCTGCATGCCCTTGACGGCGCCGGAGAACGGGCTGCCGTCCTGCAGGGCCTTGTCGAAGCCGTCCTTGAAGGCGTTGTACGTGACGCCGACGTTGGGCCCGAAGGTGAAGCCGCGCGCCCCGGCGGAGAACTGGGCGGCCTGCTGCCAGAAGTCGGGCTGGTTGGAGAAGTAGCCGGGCGCCTCGGTGAGCGCCTCCTGCGCCTTGGTGGCCGCCGGGTAGATCGCGGCCTCCTTCACCAGCGCGTCGAGCGCGGCGGGGTCGGTGTTGAGCCAGGTGGCGAACTGGGCCGCGGCGGCCCTGTGCGGCGACTTGGCGGCGACGGCCACGGACGAGCCGCCCCAGAAGCCGGTGTAGTTCTCGCCGGCGTTCCACTGCGGCATCGGGGCGATCGCCCACTTGCCCTTGGCCTTGGCCGCGTTGCTCTCCAGCGTGCCCGGCGCCCACACCGCCGACGGCCAGGTGAGCAGCTTGCCGTCATTGAGCGCCTTGTTCCACTCGGGGGTGAAGTACGGCATGTCGTCGATGACGCCTTCCTTGACCAGCCCGCCCCAGTAGTCGGCGACCTTGACCGTGGGCGCGTCGGCGACGTCCACCTTCCAGGCGTCGCCGCTGATGGACCACCACTGGGCGCCCGCCTGCTGGGCGAGGCCGGCGAACGCGCCCGGGTCCTTGCTGGAGAAGGTGCCCAGGTAGACCTTCGGGTCCTTCTTCCGCACGGTGCGGGCCGCCTCGGCGTACTCGTCCCAGGTCTTCGGCACTTCGATGCCGTACTTGTCGAACAGATCCTGGCGGTAGAAGAGCATCATCGGGCCGCTGTCCTGCGGGACCGCGTAGACGCCCTCGGTGCCGAGCGTGACCAGCCCCCACACGCCGTCGCCGAACTCGCCCTTCACCGCCTCGGTCTCGGCCTTGAGGTCGGCCACCGCGTCGGCCGCCACGAACGACGGCAGGTGCTGGTACTCGGCCTGCACCAGGTCCGGAGGGTTGCCGGCCTTGGCCGCGGTGAGGAACTTGGCGGCCGCGTCGTCGCCGCCGGCCTGCTTGCTGACCGTCACCTGGATGTCGGGGTGGTCCTTGTTCCAGACCTCGACGACCTTGTCCATGTTCGGGGCCCAGGTCCAGTAGGTGAGCTTGACCGGGCCCTGGGGGGCTTGAGACTGCGACTCCGCCGCCTGCGGCGTGCCGGCGGGCTCGCCGCCGCCGCACCCGGCGATGGTCAGGGTGGCCGTGAGCGCTGCGGCCAAGGCGGCTCCGAGGCGTGTGGCACGCATGCATACCTCCAGATGTCTCTGTGAACGTGCACAGACTGGAACAGCGATCAGTGTCGGGTCAAGGGCCTGTTACGGTCTCGTTAATCTCCTGCTCGACTTCCAAGAGCCGAAGGGGCGCGCTACTGTGCACGTTCACAGAAGTATGACAAGGGGGATGGATGTATCCGGAGCGTCCGGCCGGTATCGCCTACGGCGGGGACTACAACCCCGAGCAGTGGCCGCGCGAGGTGCACGAGGAGGACGCGGCCCTGATGCGCGAGGCCGGGGTCAACCTGGTCAGCCTCGGCATGTTCTCGTGGGCGCTGATGGAGCCGGACGAGGGCCGGTACGAGTTCGGCTGGCTGGACGAGGTCGTCGACCGGCTGCACGCGGCCGGCATCGCGGTCGACCTGGCCACGCCCACCGCCGCGCCGCCCGCCTGGTTCACCGCCCGCCACCCGGACACGCTGCCCGTCGGCCGCGACGGCCTGCGCATCGGCTTCGGCGGCAGGCAGAGCGCCTGCTCCAGCGCCCCCGCCTTCCGCGAGGCCACCGCCCGCCTGGTGCGCGCGCTCGCCACCCACTACCGCGGCCATCCCGCCGTGGTCATGTGGCACGTGCACAACGAGTACGGGGCGCCGCTGGGGGAGTGCTACTGCGAGCACAGCGTCGCCGCCTGGCGCGACTGGCTCCGCCACACCTACCAGGACCTGGCCGCGCTCAACGAGGCCTGGGGCACCACGTTCTGGGGGCAGCGCTACACCGACTGGGCGCAGATCGACGCCCCCCGCCACAACCACACCGCCGTCAACCCCGCGCAGCGGCTCGACTTCGCCCGCTTCAGCGACGGCCAGCACCGCGAGCACTACGCGCTGCAGCGCGACATCCTGCGCGAGATCACCCCCGGCGTGCCGGTGACGACGAACTTCGCCGGCACCGTGAACTGCAAGTCGACCGACCTGTGGCAGTGGGCGCGCGAGCTCGACGTCGTCGCCAACGACCACTACCTGAAGGCCGAGCAGCCCGACAACCACATCGACCTGGCCATGTCCGCCGACCTCGCGCGCTCGGTCGCGGGCGGCGAGCCGTGGATGCTCATGGAGCACTCGGCCGGCGCGGTCAACTGGCAGCCCCGCAACATCGCCAAACGGCCCGGCGAGATGCGCCGCAACAGCCTCGCGCACGTCGCCCGCGGCTCCGACAGCGTGCTGTTCTTCCAGTTCCGCGCCTCCCGGTTCGGCGCGGAGAAGTTCCACTCGGCGATGGTGCCGCACGCCGGCACCGACTCCGCGCAGTGGCGCGAGATCGTCGAGCTCGGCGCCGACCTGCGCAAGCTCGCCGGCGTACGGGGCAGCCGGGTACGGGCCGAGGTGGCCGTGGTGTGGGACTGGGAGTCGTACTGGGCGCTCGAACTGGACTGGCGGCCGTCGGTCGACCTGCGGTTCCGGGAGCGGATCGACGCCTTCTACGAGGCGCTCTGGCGCGAGCACGTCACCGCCGACTTCGTCCACCCGTCCGCCGACCTGTCGCGCTACCGGCTGGTGATCGCGCCGAGCGCCTACCTGCTGACCGAGGCGTCGGCCAAGAACCTGCACCGGTACGTGGAAGCAGGCGGAAACCTCGTCGTCTCGTACTTCTCCGGCATCGTCGACGAGCACGACGTCATCCACCCCGGCGCCTACCCGGGCGCGCTCCGCGAGGTCCTCGGCCTGTCGATCGAGGAGTTCCACCCGCTGCGCGAGCACGAGACCGTCGCCGTCACCGGCGGGCTCGACGGCCGGATCTGGTCCGAGCGGATCCGCCTCGCCGGGGCCGTCGCCGAGCGGGACTTCGCCTCAGGGCCGGACGCCGGGCACCCCGCGCTCACCCGCCACGACCTCGGCGCGGGCACCGCGTGGTACCTGGCCACCGCCCCCGTCTCCGGCCTGCGCGACCTGCTGGCCGAGATGCTCGACCGCGCCGCCGTGACCCGGCCCCGCGGCCTGCCCGACACGCTGGAACTGGTCCGGCGCGGGCGTCATCTGTTCCTCATCAACCACGGCGACGAGCCGGTGACGGTCGAGGGGGTGACCGGCACGGGCGTGTTCGACGGGGCCTGCCACGACGGGCCGGTGACCGTCGCGGCCGGCGCCGTCACGGTCGTCGAGGAGCAATCCCCCCACCCCTAGGAGAGCACCACATGAGACGGTTACTGATCGCTCTGCTCTGCCTCGTCACCCTGGCCGCGGCGGCTCCCGCCGCCCAGGCCGAGCGGCGGCTGCCCATCCGCGGCGCCGACGTCTCCAGTCTCGCCAAGTCGGAGGCGCTCGGCGGCGTCTACCGGCACGCCGACGGCCGCCGCGGCGACCCGCTGGCCATCCTGGCCTCGGCCGGGCTCACCCACATCAGGCTCAAGGTCTGGGTGGACCCGGCCGACGGCTACAACACCAAGGCGCAGGTCCTGGCCGTCGCCAAGCGGGCCAAGAAGGCCGGGCTCCGGCTGCTCGTCGACTTCCACTACTCCGACACCTGGGCCGACCCCGGCAAGCAGTTCAAGCCCGCGGCCTGGGCGAACCTGCCGTTCGACGAGCTGGTGCGGGCCCTGCGCGCGCACACCTTCGACGTGCTGGACGCGCTGCGCCGCCAGGGCACCCCGGCCGACCTGGTCCAGGTCGGCAACGAGATCAACGGCGGCCTGCTGTGGCCCGACGGGAGCAACCAGAACTGGGCGAACACCGCCCGGCTGCTCAACGCCGGGTACGACGCGGTCAAGGCCGTCTCCCGGCACACCCGGGTGGTGCTCCACCTGGCCAACGGCGGCGACAACGGCCTGTACAGGTGGTGGTTCGACAACGCCGCCGCGCACGGCATCCGCTACGACGTGATCGGCCTGTCGTACTACCCGTACTGGCACGGCGCCCTGGAAGCCTTCCAGGCCAACATCGACGACGTCGCCACCCGCTACCGCAAGCCCGTGGCCGTCGTGGAGACCGGCTACCCGTTCACCACCGCCGACGACGACGGCTGGGAGAACCTCATCCTGTCGCCCGAGCCGTACCCCGGCTACCAGGCCACCCCGGCCGGGCAGGCCGCCCTGCTGAGCAAGGTCGCCGACATCGTACGGAACGTCCCGGACCGGCTCGGCCTGGGGCTGTTCACGTGGGAGGCCACCTGGACCGGCGTGCCGGGCAACGGCTGGGACCCGGCCGACCCGGCCAGCGGCAACGCCTGGGAGAACCAGGCCCTGTTCGACTTCGGCGACCGCGCCCTGCCCGCCATGCGGACGCTCGGCCGCGGCTAGCCGCCGGCCGCGGGACCGTACAGCTCGCGCAGGCACTCGCGGGCCAGCTGGAGCTCCTCGTGCGGTTCGACGAGGAGCACCGGCACCGCGGTGCCCGCCGGGCTGATCACACCGTCGTCGGGGCGGTTGCCGCCCACCGGCGGCTCGACGCCGAGCAGGCGCAGGCGGCGGCAGACCGCCTCGCGCACCTCGGGCTGGTTCCAGCCGATCTCCCCGGTGAACACCAGCGCGTCCAGGCGGCCCAGCGACGTCGCCGCGGCCGCGATCTCCCTGCTCACCCGGTGGCAGAACACCCGCAGGGCCAGCGCCGCGTCCTCGTCGCCGTCACGCTCGGCGGCGACGAGGTCGCGGGTGTCGCCGGACCTGCCGCCGGACAGGCCCAGCAGCCCCGACTCGCGTTCCAGCCCGTCGCGCACCTCGTCCAGGGTCAGCCGGCCGTCCAGCAGCCACAGCAGCAGGCCCGGGTCGACGCTGCCGGAGCGCTTGCTCATCGGCACCCCGTCCAGCGGGGTGAAGCCCATCGAGGTGTCCAGGCTGCGCCCGCCCGACACCGCGCACACCGACGCGCCGCCGCCCAGGTGGGTGAGCACCAGGCCCAGCTCCGTGACGGGCCGGCCGAGCAGCTCCGCCGCCCGGTCCACCGCCCACGCGTACGAAAGACCGTGGAAGCCGTAGCGGCGCAGCCCGTACTTCTCCCGCCACGCCCTCGGCAGGGCGTAGGCCGCGGCCGTGGCCGGCAGCCCGGCGTGGAAGGCGGTGTCGGGGCAGAGCACGTGCGGCACCGCGGGCAGCAGCTCGCGGGCCGCGTCCACCAGGGCCAGCGCCGGCGGCAGGTGCAGCGGCGCCAGGCCGGTGATCCCGCGCAGCGCCGCCACCAGCTCGTCGTCGGCCACGGCCGGCCCGGTCACCAGCGCGCCCCCGTGCACCAGCCGGTGCGCGACCGCGCCCACGTCCCGGTCCAGGTGGCGGCCCAGGAACTCCGACAGCTCGGCCCGCGCCGACCCCGGGTCCACCGCCCGCTCGCTCCGCGCGCTGTCGACGACCGCGCCCCCGTCGACGAGGTCGAGACGCAGGCTCGACGACCCGGCGTTGACCGTGAGCACCGCCGCGCCGGCCCACTCCTGACCCTGCTCCAGCATGCCTGACGCCCTACCCGGGGCCGTCCCGGCGACACTCTTTACATCCGCGGCCACCGGCGGAGTATGGTGCGCATGATCGGATTCGGCTATGTCCGCACCCCTCTGGGACAGATCCACTACGCCGAGTGCGGCACCGGTGAGCCGGTGCTGCTCCTCCACCAGACACCCCGCTCCTGGGACGAGTACCGCGAGGTCCTCCCACTGCTCGGCGCCGGCCATCGGGCGATCGCGATGGACACGCTCGGCTTCGGCGCCTCCGCGCCCCCGCCCGAGCACACCATCGAGGCGTACGCGGACGGGGTGCTCGCCCTCATGGACGCCCTCGGCCTGGACACCGCGGCGGTCGCCGGCCACCACACCGGCGGGGTGATCGGGGTCGAGGTGGCGGCCCGCGCGCCCGGACGGGTGACCCGGCTGGTGCTGTCGTCCACGCCCCTGATGGACGCCGAGGCCCGGCGGCGGCGGCTCGGCCGGCCCGTCGTCGACCACGTGACCGAGCGGGAGGACGGCTCCCACCTGATGGAGCTGTGGGTGGGCCGGGCCGGCTTCTACCCGCCGAGCCGCCCCGACCTGCTGGCCCGTTTCGTCCGCGACGCGCTCGCGGCCTGGCCCGACCTGGAGGGCGGACACCGGGCGGTCGCCGCCTACCGGATGGAGGACCGGCTCGGGCTGATCCGCTGCCCGGTCCTGTGCGTCGGCGCGGCCGAGGACCCCTTCGCCTTCCCCGAGCTCCGGCCGCTGACCGAACGGCTGCCGGGGGCGTCCGTCACGGTCATCCCGCACGGCATGGTGCCCCTGGAGTTCCAGGCGGCCGAGTTCGCCAGGGTGGTCCGATCATTCCTCGCCGGTGAGGAGTTTTGAGTGTCTTGCCCTTGGCAGTAACACCTTCTACTTTGCGACATATCGAGACATGCCGGGAGGCGGTACGCGTGGACCAGGTGCCCGAACAGGACAAGGAGACCCGGCAGGAACGAGCCGACCGCAACTTCGTCGAACTGCTGCAGGGCGCCCGGGTCGCGGTGACCGGGGTCCAGGTGTTGTTCGCCTTCCTGCTCACCGTGCCCTTCTCCCAGGGCTTCGAGCGGCTGAGCGCGTTCGACCGGTGGCTGTTCTACGTGGCGCTCGTGTCGGCCGCGCTGGCCTCCATCTGCTACATCGCCCCGGCCAACCAGCACCGGGTGCTGTTCCGCCAGGGATTGAAGGAGAAGCTGGTCCGCCGTTCGAACCGCTACGGCATCGCGGGCGCGCTCGCGCTGATCGTGTCCATGACGTCCGCGACCATGCTGGTGGTCGACTTCCTGTTCGACTCCACCCTGGCCTGGGGCACGGCGGGCGTGGTGGCCGCGCTGGCGGCGTGGGCGTGGTTCGGCCAGCCGGCGCTCGACCGGTCCGGCCAGCCCGGAGACACGGCGGACGAGGAGAGCGCGGGCCGCCACTCAGGAGGCGGAACCGGAGCCGGCGTCTGAGCGCCGGTGCGCGGCCCGCGCCACCACGTAGGAGGCCACCGACACGGTGATGATCTGAGCCACGGCCACGATGATCAGCGGCCCGGCCGTGGCCCAGGTCGGCTGCCGCAGCCACATCGCCAGCAGCACCAGCAGCACGCTGAGCACCTGCGGCTTGGTGGCCACGTGCATCCGGTCCAGGGTGGTGCGGAAGCGCACCATCCCGAACCCCGCCGACAACGCGAGCGCCGCCCCCGCCAGCAGGCAGACCGCCGCCGCCACGTCCAGCGCGCTCACTGCCCGCCCTCCGGGAAGAAGCGAGCCAGGGACACGGTGCCGACGAACCCGAGCAGCGACAGCACCAGCAGGACGGGCACGTCGGCGTAGTCGCCGTAGACGGCCGCGTAGGCGCCCGCGCCGCACATCGCCAGCGACGTGATCACGTCCAGCGACACCGCCCGGTCCAGGGTGGTCGGGCCCCGCCCCAGCCGGAAGAGCGCCGCCGCCGCGCCGACGCCGAGCATCACCAGCGTCACCAGGTACACCGTGGTCATCGGATTCCTCCGAGGAGACCCCCGCCTTCAGGCGGGGGAGGAATCGGACCCCTGCCGAGCAGGACAGGGGCAGCCGATTCGCCGTCAGGCGAAACGGCGTCTCGAACACACACGCGATACTTGGCTGATCGCGCGCTAAGATCTGCGGCGTGGCGCAGACCGTGAAGCGGGCCTACAAGTACCGCTTCTATCCGACCCCCGGGCAAGCTTGCGAGCTTGCCCGGACGTTCGGCTGCGTCCGCCTCGTCTACAACAAGGCGCTGGAGGAACGCACCCGCGCCTACACCCTGGAAGGCAAGCGCGTCTCCTACGCGGAGTCGTCGGCGATGCTGACGCGATGGAAGCGCAGCGGCGCGTTCGACTTCCTGTCCGAGGTGTCGTCGGTGCCGCTGCAGCAGGCGCTGCGGCACTTGCAGGCCGCGTTCGCGAACTTCTTCGCCAAGCGCGCCAAGTACCCGGCGTTCAAGAGCAGAAGGAAGTCGCGGGCGTCGGCGGAGTACACCCGCTCGGCGTTCCGCTGGCGCGAGGGCCGGTTGACGCTGGCCAAGATGGACGCGCCGCTGGACATCGTGTGGTCGCGCCCGCTGCCCGAGGGCGCCGAGCCGTCCACGGTGACCGTGAGCCGGGACGCGGCCGGGCGCTGGTTCGTGTCCCTCCTGGTGGAGGAGAAGATCAGCTCCCTGCCGCCTGTCGCGTCGAACGTGGGGATCGACGCCGGAATCACCGCACTGGCCACACTGTCCACCGGCGAGAAGATCGTCAACCTTCGGCACGAGCGGCGGGACCGGCGCAAGCTGGCCAAGGCTCAGCGGGCGCTGGCCCGCAAGGAGAAGGGCTCGGCCAACCGCACCAAGGCCAGGCTGAAGGTGGCCAAGGTGTACGCCCGGATCGCCGACCGCAGAAGGGATCACCTGCACCAGGTCACGACACGGCTTGTTCGCGAGAACCAAGTGATCGCCGTGGAAGACCTGACCGTCCGCAACCTGGTCAAGAACCACAGTTTGGCTCGGGCCATCTCCGACGCGAGCTGGCGGGAACTGCGCTCGATGCTGGAGTACAAAGCCCGCTGGTACGGCCGCACGCTGGTGGCGGTGGATCGCTGGTTTGCCTCCAGCAGGCTGTGTTCGGTGTGCGGCGCGCTGCGGGAGAAGATGCCGCTGCACGTCCGGGTATGGCAGTGCGCTTGCGGCGCGGTCCACGACCGGGATGTGAACGCGGCCAGGAACGTGCTCGCCGCCGGGCTGGCGGAGAGCTGAAACGCCTGTGGAGCTGGTGTGAGACCTCAACGAGAGTCCTCTCGGGCGGGCAACCGGCGGTGAAGCAGGAACCCTCACGGGCGACCGTGGGAATCCTCCTCGTTTACGAGGGGGAGGAAGTCAATCCAGCTCCTTCCGATCGGCGCGCGTGCCGAACGCCGTCACGATCCGTCTCTCCAGCGCGGCCACCTCGAGCCGGGTCAGCTCGGCCACCTCCTCCTCGGCCTCGGGCCGGCCGAGCACGTGGATGGTCAGCTCCCGCCGCTCCCGGTCGGCCGCCAGCACGAGACTGCCCGGCACCGTCGTCACCGCCACCATGATCATCACGGTCATGGCCTCCGACGAGGTGCGCACCGGCACCTGCACGACCGCGGTCGGCGGCGAGGCCGACCGCAGCACCCAGAACACCACCCGCGCCGTCGACAGCACCAGGTCGAGCAGGAACCAGGCGAGGAACCGCAGGAACGGCAGCGGCCGCAACCGGATGCCAGGATCGAGCACCGGCAGCGGCAGCAGCCACGTCACCACGGCCCCCGCGACCAGCCCGCCCAGTACGGTGCCGAACGTCAGCTCGCCCCAGAGCATCACCCAGATCAGCGCCAGCCAGCCGACCAGCGCCAGCGGCACCGGCCGCCCGAACGGCCGCGGCGCCGACCAGTCGCGCCCGCTCCGCCCCTCCGCCTCCTGCCGCGTCATCCCGCCGCCCCCAGCACGGCCGTGATGTACGGCTGCCGCTCCATCAGCTCCCCGGCCACCCGCTCGGCCAGCGACGACAGCGGCCCGGCCAGCACCGTGTAGGCCAGGCCCAGCACCACCAGCGCCGCGGCCGGCCCGTACAGGCCGGGGGTCGCCGCCGGGCTCCGCTCCACCGCCTCCTCGCCGGCGTCCGGCCGGCTCTCGCCCTCCACCTGCGCCCCGCGCCAGAACGCCTTCCCCCACACCTTCGCCACCGCGTACAGCGTGAGCAGACTCGTCACCAGCGCGGCCGTGACCAGCGCGATCGGCAGCGGGCCGCCCACCTCCAGGCCCGCCTGGATCAACGCCAGCTTGCCCAGGAAGCCGGACATCGGCGGGATGCCCGACAGGTTCATCGCCGGGATGAAGAACAGCACCGACAGCAGCGGCGCGTTGCGCATCAGCCCGCCCAGCCGGTTCACCGACGTGGTGCCCGAGCGCCGCTCGATCAGCCCGGCCACCAGGAACAGGCTCGTCTGCACGGTCATGTGGTGGACCGCGTAGAAGACGGCCCCCGCCAGCCCCGCCACGGTCGCCAGCCCCACCCCCATCACCATGTAGCCGACATGGCTGACCAGGGTGAACGACAGCATCCGTTTGATGTCGGCCTGCGCCACGGCGCCCAGCACGCCCAGCACCAGCGTGGCCAGCGCCGCCCAGAGCAGCAGCGTCGCCACCGGCCCGCCGGGGAACAGCAGCGACTCCAGCCGGAAGATCGCGTACACGCCCACCTTCGTGAGCAGCCCGGCGAACACCGCCGTCGCCGGGGCGGGCGCGGTCGGATAGGAGTCGGGCAGCCAGCCGGACACCGGGAAGATCGCCGCCTTGATCGCGAACGCCAGCAGCAGCAACAGCTCCACCAGCAGTTTCACCTGCGGCGTGAGGTCCGCGAACCGCTCGGCGACCTGCGCGATCGAAAGCGTCCCGGTGGCCGCGTACACGATCGCCAGCGCGACCAGGAACAGCATCGACGACATCAGCGCCATGACCGTGTACGTGGCCCCGGCCCGGATCCTGGACTCGGTGCCGCCGAACGTGAGCAGCACGTACGAGCCGCTCAGCAGCATCTCGAACGCCACGAACAGGTTGAACAGGTCACCCGTCAGGAACGCGTTCGCCACCCCGGCCAGCATCACCAGGAACGCCGGGTGGAAGATCGCCATCGGGGCGACGTCCTCCTGACGGTCATAGGCGCTGACCACCGAGTAGATCATGACGCACAGCGTCACCGCCGACGAGGTGACCAGCATGAGCCCGGACAGCCGGTCGGCCACCAGCGTGATCCCGATCGGCGACTCCCAGCCGCCGATCCGCGCCACCATCGGGCCGTGCGTGTCGACCTGGACGAGCAGGATCGTCGACACCGCCAGGTTCACCGCCAGCGCGCTGATGCTGATCACGCCCTGCAGGTGCCGCAGCCGGGCGCCGATGGCCAGCTTGATCCCGGCCGCGAGAAGCGGGAGCAGCACCGGGATCGGGATCAGCGCCTCCACTACTCGTCGCCCTCCAGCTCGGGGTCGAGCGCGAGCGCCTGGCGCTCCCGCTCGGCCCTGATGGCCCGCCGCATCTGCTTGCGCGCCTCACGCTGGCGGGCCTTGAGCCGGCGGCGGTCGATCCGCCGGTGCGCCAGCCGCTCACCCCTGGTCGGCTCGCTCCGCAGCTCGGCGCGCTGCTCGGCGACCAGCCGGTCGTACTCCGCCTGCCGGGTCCGCACCCGCTCACCCAGCTGGCCGCGCCGGGCGCGCAGCCGCACCCAGCGGTCCTCGGTGTCGTCGCTCACCTCGTCGGAGCCGCGCAGCTGCCAGGCCCGGTGCACCATCGCCAGCAGGAACGCGGTGACGGCCAGCGTGATCACGATCGCGGTCAGCACCATGGCCTGGGGGAGCGGGTCGGCCATCCGGTCCGGCTCGGTCCGGCCGAGCAGCGGCGGGGCGCCGGCGTCGCCACCGGTGGTGACGATCAGCAGGTTGACCCCGTTGCCGAGCAGGATCACGCCCGCCAGCACCCGGACCAGGCTCCGCTCCAGCAGCAGCGTCACCCCGGCGGCCACGAGCAGCCCGCACACGATCAGCGGCACCAGCGAGATCGTCATGACGCCTCGACCTGCTCGTCGACCTCGGCCCCCAGCGCCCGCAGCACGTCCTGCACCATTCCCACCACCGTCAGATAGATCCCCAGATCGAACAGGAGCACCGTGGACAGGTGCAGGGTCCCGACCAGCGGCACCGTCACGTCGGCGGCCAGCATGCGCAGCGCGTCCCCGCCGAACACCAGCCCGGCCAGCGCCGTCCCGACCGACAGCGTGAGCCCGGCCCCGAGCAGCACGCCCGGGTGCATCGGCACCGCCCTGGCCAGCTCGTCGCGCCCGCCCGCCAGATAGCGGACCGTGATGGCGAGCCCCGCCACGATCCCGCCCGAGAACCCGCCGCCGACCCGGCCGTGCCCGACGAACAGCAGGAACACCGAGAGCACCAGGATCGTGTGGAAGGTCAGCCGGGCGGCCACCTCGAAGGCGAGCGCCCGGTCGTGCTCCGGCAGCGACGACGCCAGCCACGGCCGGCCGGGCCGCGGCCCTGCGGGCCTCCTGTCGATCGCGTACGAGGTGCGCCGCAGATAGACCAGGCTGGTGACGCCCAGCGTGAGCACCACCAGCACGGTGCTCTCGCCCATCGTGTCCCAGGCCCGGATGTCGAGCAGCAGGGCGCTGACGATGTTGCCCGCTCCGGCCCGCTCCGCGGCCCCGGCCATGAGCTCACCGACCGGCCGGGCCTGGCGGGCGTCCATCGCCAGCATGCCCGCCACGACCACCACCGCCCCGGCCGCGAGGCCGATGCCGAGCCGGAGCGGGAACGGCAGCCTGGCCGGGACCGGCGGGTTCGACACCCGCCGCAGCACCAGCACGAACATGACCAGGCTGAGCGTCTCGGCCAGGAACTGGGTCAACGCCAGGTCGGGGGAGCCGTGGGTGAGGAACAGCAGCGCGACCCCGTACCCGGTCAGACCGCACGACAGGGCGAGCAGCAGGTAGCTGTGGGCGCGCAGGGCGAGCACCGCCGCGGCCGCGATGAGGAGGGCGAGCAGCGGCTGCTCGGCCCGCTGCCACCAGACTACCGAGGTGTCCAGCGAGAGCGGCGGCCCGTACGACAGCGCGAGCATCCCGACACCGGCCAGGGTGGCGAGCGTGAGCAGCACGTAATCGGGCACCGAGCCGCGCTGGATCACACCGGTCACCTGCAGCGCTCCCCGGTCCGTCCGGCGCAGCGCGTGCCAGAACGCCACGCCGGAGTCGGTGATGTGCAGCGCCGTCCCCAGCCGTGCGACCGGCTCGCGCACCAGGAACAGCAGCACGCCGACCGTCAGCGCCAGCAGCGACAGCAGCAGCGGCGGCCCCACCCCGCTCCAGATCGCCAGATGGGCGCCGTGCCCCGGGTCGGGGAAGGCGCCCCAGTAGCCCTTCATCGCCGTCTCGTACCAGCCCGCCAGCGGCGCCAGGACCAGCCCCAGCCCGGCCAGCAGCGCGGCCGGCGCCACCATGAGCACCGGCGGCCGCTTCACCCGCGACGGCCGCCTGCCCCGCTTCGCGGCGAACGCCCCCCACAGGAACCGCAGGGTGTACGCGGCGGTCAGCGCCGACCCGGCCACCACCGCCGTCAGCACCAGCGGGTCGTCCAGCAGCGAGTCGAGCGCCGCCTCCTTGCCGACGAACCCGGCCAGCGGCGGCAGCCCCGCCATCGACGCCCCGGCCAGCACCGCCGCCCCGCACGTCCACGGCATCGTCCGGCCCAGCCCGCTCAGCCCGCGCAGGTCACGCCGCCCCGCGGCCCGGTCCACCACCCCCACCACCAGGAACAGCGCCGCCTTGAACAGCGCGTGCGCGAGCAGCATCGCCACCCCCGCCAGCGCGGTCGCGCCGGTGCCCGCCCCGAACAGCACGATCAGGAAGCCGAGCTGGCTGACCGTGCCGTACGCGAGCAGCTTCTTCAGATCGGTCTCCCGCAGCGCCCGCCAGCCGCCCAGCAGCATCGTCACCGCGCCCAGCGGCACCGCGACCGCCCGCCACACCGTCACGTCGCCGAACGCCGGGCCCAGCCGGGCCAGCAGGTAGACGCCCGCCTTGACCATCGCCGCCGCGTGCAGGTAGGCCGACACCGGCGTCGGGGCGGCCATCGCCGCGGGCAGCCACGCGCTGAACGGGAAGATCGCCGACTTGGCCAGCGCGCCGGTCAGCACCAGCACCAGCGCCACCGGCGTGACCTGCGGCGGGTCGGCGAGGATCGCCGAGATCCGGTACGTTCCCGCGGCCTGGCCGACGATCACGAACCCGGCCAGCATCGCCAGCCCGCCCAGCGTGGTGACGACCAGCGCCTGCATGCCGGCCCGCCTGCTCGCCCGGTCTTCCGGGTGGTGCCCGATGAGCAGGTACGAGAAGACCGTCGTCAGCTCCCAGAACACGTACAGCAGCAGCAGGTCGTCGGCCGTGACCAGGCCCAGCATGGCCCCCGCGAACCCCGTCATGACCGCGCCGTAGCGCCCCAGCCCGGCGTCACCCGAGCCGAAGTAACGCGCGCTGTAGACCATGACCAGGGCGCCGACGCCCGTCACCAGCGCCATCATGAGCAGGCCGAGCTCGTCGGCGCGGAACGACAACGTCAGGCCGAGCGCGGGAGCCCACGGCCGGGCCGACGGCTCAGGGCCCACCAGGGCATAGCAGAACCCCGCCGCCGGAGCCGCCGCGAGCAGCAGCATCGCACTCCGCCCGAACCGCCGGACCAGCCAGGGAGCGCAGAGCGCGGCCGCCGCATGGAGGACGAGCAGCGGCTCCATCCATCAGCCCGAGTTGGTCAGACGGCCGCCGACCTCGTCACTCAGCCGCGCGAGCGACTCGTCGAGCATGCCGCGCACCTCGTCGGAACGCTCGCGCGGCGTCTCCTCGGCAGGCTCGTCCATCAGGGAGATGTGCACCGTCACCTCGCTCGTGCCACTGCCGGCGTCCGAGACCTGCAACCAGCCCGCGTACTCCGGATGATCGCGACCGCCCCACTCTACTCTCAGCTGCTCTTCTTGAACACGGAACAAACCCTCGTGCCCGCCCTCACCGGGCACCGCGTCCCCGCCCGCCTCCACCGTGTTCGGCCCGCTGTCACGCACCCACAGGCCGTGCGGCAGCCACCGGTTCATCAGCGTGAGATCCGACGCGACCCCGAACACCACCCCGCTCTCAGCCGGCATGCCACGTGTCGCCTCGTACTCGGCCATCGGAACCCCCGCTCGTTCTCCTGCACCCCGCATGCCCCGGCCACCCCACGGCAAACCGGCCCCTCGCCGTTCAGGCGTGCACAAGTGACGGTGTGACAAAGTGAGGCCATGTCCGAGACGCTTCCCCGGTCCGTCCCCGAAGCCGTGGCCGCCGAGCTGGCCGGGCGACCGCTGCGCTACCTCTACTTCTGGGGCCACCGGCCCGCCCGCGACGGCGGCCCCGGCCGAGGATGCCTCAGCCAGTGGTGGCCCGCCGAGTTCACCGAGGACGGCCGGCACTACCGGTCGGCCGAGCACTACATGATGGCGCACAAGGCGCTCCTCTTCGGCGACGAGGCGGCGGCCGAGAAGATCCTCGCCGCGGCCCACCCCGGCGAGGCGAAGAAGCTCGGGCGCTCCGTCGGCGGCTTCGAGGAGGAGACCTGGGCCGCCCACCGCTACGAGATCGTGGTCAGGGGCAACCTCGCCAAGTTCGGCCGGCACGCCGACCTGAGGGACTTCCTGCTGGGAACCGGCGGCCAGGTGCTGGTCGAGGCCAGCCCGCTGGACCGGGTGTGGGGCATCGGCCTGGCCGCCGACGATCCGGGCGCCGCCTCACCCGCCACCTGGCGCGGGCTCAACCTCCTCGGCTTCGCCCTCATGGACGTCCGCGACGCCCTGTCCCGCTCCCGCTGACCAGCCGGTTACCCGGCAGTTCAGCAGGCAGATCGACTTCTGGATCGGCGGGGGGCCGACCCAGAGATCGGCGGAGAGGCCGATTCAGAGATCGGCGGGGAGGTCGGCGCCCGGCACCGTGCACGCCAGCGCCGCCACTCCCGCCGCGAACGTCGCCGCCTTCCGCGCCGCCGCCAGGTCCAGCCCGCCCAGCCGGCCGCCGAGCAGCCCGCGCCCGTCCAGCCAGTGCAGCAGCCCGGCCGTGAACGCGTCGCCCGCGCCCACCGTGTCCACCACGTCCACCGCTGGGGCCGGCACCTCGGCACGCGCCCCGGCGAGCGACACCAGCGCCCCGGCGGGCCCCTTCGTGACCACCACCAGCCGGGCGCCGGCCGCGTGCCACTCGTCGCACACCCGCTCCACCGGCTCGCCGGGACGCAGGAACTCGAGGTCCTCGTCGCTGAGCCTGAGCACGTCGGCGAAGCCGCACCACCGCTCGACCGCGTACGCCTCCCGCGTCGCCAGGCTCGGCCGCACGTTGGGATCCACCGACACCGTGACCCGCCCCGCTGCCGCCGCCGCGAACGCCTCCACCACGTCCCGCCCCGGCGGCCTGACCAGCGCGAGCGACCCGGTGTGCAGACACCGCGCGCCGTCCAGCACCGGCCCGGCCAGCTCCCGCTCCGTCCACTGCCAGTCGGCGGTGCCCTCCGCGTGGAAGCCGTACCGCGCCCGGCCGTCCTCGTCCAGCCCCGCCACCGCGAGCGTGCTCGGCTCACTCGCCTCGACCGCGTACGAAAGATCCACCCCGGCCAGCCGCTCCCGGAACAGCTCCCCGAACACGTCACCCGACAAGCGCCCCAGAAACCGCACCGGCGTACCGAGCCTGGCCAGCGCCGCCGCCGTATTGGCCGGCCCACCCCCCGGCAGCACCCGCAACGTCAACCCATCCGCCCGCCGATCCGCGAACGCGTCCGCCACACACTCACCCAGCACCGCGATCACCCCACCACCCTCTCACGCCACCTCATCGCACGCGCACGAGCACAAGGCACCCGCCCCCCAATCCCGAACCCCGCGCCACCCACCCGCGCCGCCGACCCGTGCCACCCACTCGCCGGCCTGCCCTAGGGTTGCGCCGATGACCACCCAAACCCTCAGACGTACGGAGAAGACCGGTGACATCCAGTCCCCGGACGTACGGAGAAGGCGGGTGACCGACCAGAGCCCCGGAAGTAAGTAAAGGCCGGTGACCGTCGAGGTCACCGGCCCTTTGGGGGATGCCGGGTCAGTCTGTCGTGAGGGCGTCGAGCAGGTCGCCGACGGTCGCGTCGGGCAGGGCCCTGGCGACCTCGGCGAGGGCGACGATCCCGACGAGCTTGTGACCGTCGATCACCGGCAGCCGGCGCACCTTGTGCGCGGCCATGGTGCGCAGGATCTCCCGCGCGTCGTCGTCGGCGCCGATGGTGACGGCCTCGCCCTGGGCGAGCTCGCCGGCCAGGCAACTGTCCGGGTTCTTGCCCGCGGCCAGCACCTTGACGACGATGTCGCGGTCCGTCAGCATCCCCTTGAGCCGGTCGTCGGTGCCGCAAATGGGGAGCGAACCGACGTCCAGCCGCGCCATCTTCTCAGCCGCGATCTTCACGGTTTCGTCGGCGTTCACGCACTCGGCGTCGGCCGTCATGATTTCTCGTGCGGTCGGCATGGCCTACCTCCATCGATCCGGGGACCCTCGCCGCCTGCCCCGCACTCCGCCGCCGAAACGGCCTCAGGTCCGGACAGTGGTGAGGGCCACGGTGGTGTAGCCGGCGGTGAACGCGCCCCCGGCCTCGTCGATGGCGGCCCCGAGGCCCGCCAGCAGTTCGTCCTTCGTGTCCTGCGGGAACCGGCTGTATCCGCCGGAGGTGGGCACCGAGTCCAGCCACTCGTCGCGGGTGTAGCGCCGCTCCCACTCGAAGCGCCACTCCTCCGGCTCGCCGAAGGCGCCCGCGGCGCGGATCCCGTGGGAGGCCTTGCCGAGCAGCACCGAGTATCCGTCCTTGACCGGCTTGGCCAGCATCGGCAGTTCGGGCACCACCCGCCGGTGGACCGCGGCGAAGGCGTCGGCCAGGTCGGGCGGCGGCTGGACCACGTTCCAGAACACCGCCAGCCGGCCGCCGGGCGGCAGCACCTCGGCCGCCTTGGCCGCGCCCGCGACCGGATCGATCCAGTGCCAGGTCTGCGCGGCGATGACCGCGTCGAAGGCGCGACCGGCGGGATCCCAGGTCTCGAAGGCCGACACTTCAATGTCGAAACCGTCGCGCCGGGCGAACTCGGCCATCCGGGCGTCGACCTCGACCCCGACGACCCGGCACCCCGCCGCCCGGAACTGGCGGGCGGCGATGCCGGTGCCGAGGCCGACGTCCAGGACGCGGGGGCCGGGGCTGCCCGCCACGATCCGGTCCACGAGGGCATCGGGGTAGCGCGGGCGCGCCCGGTCGTAACGCTCGGGGTCGGCGCCGAACGACTCCGCCATATGGCGGTGCTGATGAGGTTCGGACGGGTCACGCGCAGCTATAGTGGGCATGCGCCCACCATAGTGGGCAAGCGCCCACTCGTCCACCGAGTCCGACGAAAGGAAGCACATGCCGACCGGGGTGGCCCTGCGCGATCCGCGCGAGCAACTGTTCGAGGCCGCCGAGCGCGTCCTGCTCAGAGACGGACCGCACGCGCTGACCAGCCGGGCGGTCACCACGGAGGCCGGCTGCGCCAAGGGCGTGCTGCACCGCCACTTCGCCGACTTCGACGCCTTCCTCGCCGAACTGGTACGCGACCGCGTCGTCCGGACCGAGGCCCAGGGCGACGCCCTCCTCCGCGCCGCCGGGACCGGCACGGTGGTCGGCAACCTGACCGGCGTGCTGACGGAGCTGTTCGGGTCGGTCGCGGTGGCGATCGTCAGCCTGCTCATCTTCCGCGACGACCTGCGCACCCGGCTCCGCCAGACCACACCCACCGGCATCCCCATCCTGACCGAGGCCGCAGCCATGATCGCCGCCTATCTCGCCCGCGAACGCGAACTGGGCCGCCTCGCCGCCGACGCCGACGTGGACGTCCTCGCTCCCACCTTGATCGGCTCCGCGCACCTGATCCACGCCGACCGCACCGCCGGCCCCCCGGACCCCGAAGCAGTCCGCAAGGCCGTCACCACGATCATCGGCGGCGTCGTACGAGAGAGCTAGCTGTCCTGGCTGCGGACGTCGGCGGGGTCGTACGAGAGGTCGGCGGACCGCCTCGGAGGTCGGCGACGTCGTGCGAGAGCTGGCTGTCCTGGCCACGGATATCGGTGGGTCGTACGAGAGCTGGCTGTACCGGCTGCGGACGTCGGCGGGTGGTAGGAGAGTTCGTTGCACCGGCCTCGGACGTCGGCGGGGTCGTGCGAGAGCCGGCTGTGCCGGATACGGATATCGGGGTTGTACGAGAGCTACCCGCTGTACTACCGCGAAAGCGCAGGCGGCTCAACTCAGGCGGGCAAACGGAGGCCGGATCGGCGTCTGCCGGATCAACGCAGACCAGCTACGCGCAGACCAGCTACGCAGGCCAGCTACGCGCAGACCAGGCCGACGCATGCCAGGTCAGCGCCGGGCCGGGCCGGGCTGAACGCGAGCAGGGGCCGTAAGAAGCGGCCGGAGACGCGCGAGCCCCGTCAGCGGAGGCCGGTGAAGAGGTCGTCCTCGTGTGCCGGGGTGTTGACCCGGCTCATCGCGCGGGTGAACGCCTCGTGGGAGAACACCTGCTGCTGGGCCTCGGGGGGCATGCGCAAGGGGAAGATGTTCTCGCCCTGGCTGGCGTGCGCCTCCAGGGCCTTGAGCTTGCGGTCGACGTAGGCGGAGACGTCGACGACGGCGGTGACCAGCTCGTCGGGGGTGCCGAAGTCGTCGCCCGGCTCGAAGTCCACCTCGACGCCCGACTCGCGCAGGGTGGCCGCCATGTTCTTGATCGCGGAGCGGGGGATGGCCGTGTAGTAGAGCTTGGCGGGGACGCCGCTGTCGTCGGTGGCGGCGACGGCGATGCGGTGGGCCTGGACGTGGTCAGGATGGCCGTAGCCGCTGCCGCCCGTCTCGTCGTAGGTCACCACGACCTGCGGCTGGTAGTGGGCCATCAGCTCCGACAGCCGGGCGGCCGCCGTCTCCACCGGGACGTTGGCGAAGGCGTCGGGGTGGTCGTTGGTCGACCAGCCCGCCATGCCGGAGTCGCGGTAGCCGAGCAGCTCGACATGCTCGATGCCGAGATGGTCGGCCGAGGCGCGCAGCTCGGCCAGGCGCCGCCGGGCGACGTCGTCGGCGTCGTGGCCGGGCTCGCCGGGCTTCACCCCGCCGGGGCCGTCGCCCTGCTCGCCGTTGGTGCAGGTGACCAGGACGGTGCGGACGCCCTCGGCGGCGTATCGGGCGAGCACCCCGCCCGTGCTCAGGCACTCGTCGTCGGGGTGGGCGTGCACGGCCATCAAGGTCAGTCTGCGATCCATGGCCGAAACCCTACTCGGCGCCGCCGACATTCCCCCGAGAGGCGAGTCAGGCGGTGGCGAGTTCGGCGTCGGCGCGGGCGGTGATGGCGGCCGGCACGCGTCCGGCAGGCCCTCGTCGAGCGCCTGCCGGACGCGTTCGACGCCATCCCGGCGAGCCTGTCCCTCGCCGCGCCGTGAAGGTCACTCCGCCCGGGTCAGGCGCGCCGCCTCCTCGTGCGCGGCCGCCGCGGCGGCGCGGTCGCCGATCGCCTCGGCCAGGGCCGCCTGCTTCAGCCAGTTGAACGGGCTGCACGGCCGCACGTGCACCCGCTCGCTCACCAGCACCCGCGCGAGGTCGTGCCGCCCGCCCCGCAGCGCGGACTCCAGCAGCGTCTTCTGCACCGCGTCACGCTGCGCATGGCTGCCGCCGAACTCGTTCACCCGGTGCCTGATCGGATGGAGGAGGTCGACGACCCGGTCGTGGTCGCCCCGCCCGTAGGCCACCAGCGCCCGGCACACCGGCAGCCCCACCCGCTCGGTCATCGCCTGGTTGCTGACTCCGGGCCGCGGCTCGCGCACATAGGCCTCCCGCGCCGCGATGAGCCGCTCCGCCTCGCCGATGCGGCCGGCTCCCACGTACGCCATGACCGCGTGCATGTCGTTGAACGCGTAACACGCCTCGTCCATCTTGGCCGGCCACGCGTCCGCCAGCGCCCGCCACCGGTCGTGCCGCGTGTCGCCCTCGAGGTAGAGCCGCCACAGCAGGGCGGAGGCGTCGAGCAGCTGCATCGCGGTCTCGCCGTCGGACATCACCGCGTCGTGGATGTCGAGCGCCCGGCCGGTGTCGCCGCGCTCCAGCGCGAACAGCGCGTAGTGCCACCAGGTGTGCACGTTGAGGAACGTCCCGGTGGACCAGTCGCCGACCCGCGCGTCGAGGAAGCGGCTCCCGTCGCCGAAGCGTCCCTGCATCTCGTACGTGTGCGCGACCGCGTGGACGCCCCACACGTCGTACCGGTTCAGCTCGACGGCCCGCAGCCCGACCTCCTCGGACCGGTCGTAGTGACCGGCCTCCTCCAGCCCGAACGCGTACATCCCGAGCAGGTGACCGTAGTGCGGGTCGTCGTGGTGCCAGGCGCTGAGCGCGCCGCCGATCCGGTCGCGCAGGGAGCGGGCGTCGCCGGTGAAGAAGTCGATCTGGTGCCCGGCGGCCAGGGCGAGCAGGTCGCGCGGGTACTGCTCGGAGATGCGCGCCAGCAGCGTGCCGCAGCGGGTGAAGTCGCCGCCGAGCAGCGCGCCGACGGCCTCGGCGTGCGCCCGCTCGCGCGGCGACCACGCCGTGGGGTCCGTACGGCCGAGGAAGGCGGCGAAGCGTTCCCTGGCCGTGCGGGCGTGCGCCGGCTCGGTGGTGAGCAGCCCGAGGTAGGCGCTCAGCACCTGGGCCATGGGGAAGTCGGGCGCCTCGGCCAGCGCGGCGGACGTCTCGGTGTCGACCTCGGCGCGGAAGTGCAGCAGCGCGTCGACCGCGCGGTCGTAGTGACGGGCGGCGGCCCGCCCTGCCCCGCTCAGGGCGAGCCCCTGCCGGTCGGCGATCATCCGGGCGTCAGTCGTCATGCAGGCACTATAGGCAACCCGCCTCGGGTGTCAGCGGGTGTGCCGGGCGATGACCGCGCGGCCCATCGCCGGGTCGTCGCAGAAGGCGCCGTCGACGCCCAGCTCCAGCATCCGGGCCAGGAAGCCCATCACGTCGCCGGTGGCGCGCGGGTGGGCGGGGCTCGCCGGGTCGCCCAGCCGGTAATCAGCGGGGAGCTGGGAGTTCTCGTTGCGGACGGTCCACACGTGCACGTCCAGCCGCGCCCGGTGGGCGTCACGGACCAGGGTCGTCGGCTCCCCGGTGCGTCCGCCGGCGTCGACGGGCAGCACCCGCCGGGTGTCGACGCCGATGCCGTCGGCGTACTTGGCGACCTCGCGCAGGCCGGCCGGGGTGACCATGTCGTCGTAGGTGCGGCCGTCTCCGGCGGCGGCCCAGTCGTAGGGGGCGCCGCTCGCGCCGATGAGCTGGATGAGCGGCAGCCGCGTCCGGCGGGACAGCTCGCGCAGGTTGGCGGTCTCGAACGACTGGATGTACGCCTCGCGCACGCGGTTGCGCTCCAGCGTCTCCAGCAGCGGCTCCTCCAGTGACAGGCCGATGGAGTCGAAGTACGTCGGGTGCTTGGTCTCCGGGTAGACGCCCACGCCGTGCCGCAGCGCGAGCTCGACGACCTCCTGGAACGTGGGGATCTCGGCCAGCCCGTCGAAGGCGGTGTTGTCCGGGCGCAGGTCGGGCACCCGCTCCTTGGCCCGCAGGGTCTTCAGCTCGGCGAGCGTGAAGTCCTCGGTGAACCAGCCGGTCACCTGGCGGCCGTCGATCGTCTTGGTGGTGTGCCTGGCGGCGAACTCCGGCCGCCCGGCCACGTCGGTGGTCTGCGAGATCTCGTTCTCGTGCCGGGCGACGAGCACGCCGTCGCCGGTGGAGACGAGGTCGGGCTCGATGTAGTCGGCGCCCATCGCGATCGCGGCCTCGTACGAGAGCAGCGTGTGCTCGGGGCGGTGGGCACTGGCGCCGCGATGGCCGATGACCAGGGGCGGCTGGGCGCGGCGGCCGCGGTCGGCGGCCGTCGCGGCGGAGGTCGATGAGGTCGCCACGAGGGCGACGGTACCGGCCGAGAGCACGGCCAGCACACTCGCGATCAGGCTGCGGATGCTCATGCGCGAACGGTAGACCCGCCGGGTGGCCCCGTCATGGCGGCGAGGCGGACGGGAGGGGGACTTCCGGTTTTTACTTGAATGAGTTACTGTTTACTTATGCAAGTAAGAAAGCGGACGTTCACCGGGGACGCGAGGCGCGCGCAGATCATCGCCGCGACCATCGAGACCCTCGGGCGGCTCGGCTACGGGCAGACCTCGTTCGCGAAGATCGCCGAGCGGGCGGAGCTGAGCAGCACGCGGCTGATCTCCTACCACTTCGCCGGCAAGGACGAGCTGATGGCCGCCGTGGTCGGGCACGTGCTCGGCGAGCTCGGGCGGTTCATGCACGAGCGGGTGAGCGCGCAGCCCGACGCCCGCGGCCGGCTGCGCGCCTACATCGGCGGCATCGTCGCGTACAACGCCGCGCACCGCGACCAGATGGAGGCCCTCATGACGATCTTCCTCAGCCACCCGGGAGAGGCCGGCTCCTACGGTCCGCAGGAGGAGAAACAGACCCTCGGCCACCTGGAGGCGATCCTGCGCGACGGCCAGGAGCGGGGGGAGTTCCGCCCGTTCGACCCGTTCGTCATGGCCGCCACGATCCAGCGCTCGCTCGACGGCCTGCCGTTCCTGCTGCGCGCCAAGCCCGATCTGGACCTGGAGCTGACGGCGCGTGAGCTGGAGACGACGTTCGACCTGGCCACCCGGGCGGGCCCATGACGAGGCGATGGCCGACGATCGTGGCCGCACTCGGCGCCCCCGTCGTGCTGTACTACGGGCTGCGCGCCGCCGGGGTGAGCGTCCAGGTGGCGCTGCTGGCCGACACGCTGCTGTCGGCCGCCGTCACCGCCCGCACCCTGCTGCGCGAGCGCCGGCTCGACGGGCTGAGCGCGTTCTTCACCGCCATGCTCGCCGTCGCGGTGGTGATCTCGCTGTTCAGCGGCGACGAGCGCATGCTGCTGGCCAAGGAGGGCTGGGTCACCGGCGCCGCCGGCCTCTGGTTCCTGGCCTCGATCAGGATGTCCAGGCCGCTCGCCTACGCGTTCACCCGGCCCCTGCTGGAGCGCCGCTACCCGGTCGGGCCGGTGCGCGAGCGGTGGGAGGTCTATTGGGAGCGGCTGCCCCGCTTCCGCCGGATCTGGCGGGTGTCGTCCGTCATCTGGGGTGTCGCGCTGCTGCTCGACGCGGCCGCGCGGGTGGCCATGGCCTACATGCTGCCCGCCGACACGGTGCGGGTGGCGGGGACTCTGCTGTACGTGGCCGCCACCCTCATCACCATGATCATCACGAATGTCCACTACATCATGAGCGGGCTCTTCAACAGCTGGAGCAGCCTGTACGAGCCGCTCAGGAAAGAGAGGCTCGCATGAGCACCCGCATCGCGCCCATCGGCATCGCCGTCGCGGCCACCCTCGCCATCTGGGTCGTGGCCGTCCCGATCGCCGGCGTCGAGCTGGCCGCCCGCACCGGAGCCGCACTCACCGAGGTCGGGCCGGTTGCGGTGGTGGTCGCCACCGTCGTGGCGGGGCTGGCCGGCTGGGGGCTGCTGGCCCTGCTCGAACGCCTCACCCGGCGCGCCCGCACCCTGTGGACCTGGATCGCCGCCGTCGTCCTCGTGCTCTCGCTGGCCGGCCCGCTCGGCGGGGTGAACCCGGCCTCGCAGATCACCCTCGCCCTGATGCACCTGGCCGCCGGAGCGGTGATCATCCTCGGCATGCGCGGCACGGAACGCGCCGTGGAACCACGGCCAACGACGCGCTGAGTCCGCGCACTTTGGCGCGGTCGCGGGTGCGGGCGCCGGGCTACGTTCCCCTGGTGCACGCCCCGGCAGGCAACCGCCTCGGCCGCCGGAGGGGTGCCGATCCCCGCGGCGACCGTCCGCGGGGCCACCCTTTCCAGAAGGAGACCCTTCATGTCCATGCCTTCGACCGCGTCGCGCCGTCTGCGCATCGCCTCCACCCTGGTGGTGGCAGCGGCGGCGGGCGCGCTGCTGGCAGGGAACACCGTGGCCGCCGAGGCCGCGCCGCCCGAGGTGATCAGTCGCTGGAACAACGAGCTGGTCCACGTCAACTCGATCAGCCCGTCGTTCAACCAGGCCATCTTCAGCGGGCCGTACACCGTCAGCGTCAAGCTGACGGCCGAGAACACGGGCAACACGGCGATCCAGTACACCTGCCTTGTCAGCGCCGAGGCGGGCGCCGACACCGACCACGCGTTCGTCACGCTGCCGCCGCACTCGCAGCAGACCGTGGCGCTCAACGTGGTGCACAACTTCACCGGCAACGGGCTGTTCACGTTCGCGTGCACCAAGCCCTCGGGCACCTCGACGGTCCGGATGAAGCAGATCAAGATCACGGGGATCAAGGTCAACTCGGTGAACAACGCGCCGTTCTAACCAGCGGTGTCAATCAGGGCCGGAGGCGAAGGCGCCTCCGGCCCGTTCTCATGCCCGGATGCGTGGTCAGAAGGCGTACCGGACCCGGCAGAAGGGCAGGCGCTCGCCGATCAGGTCGGTGAGCGCGGCCACGTACCGGCCCTTGTGCCCGGTGCGGTAGCGGACGTTCCAGCCGCCGGTCTGCGAGCGCTTGGGCTGCTGCAGGTCCGGCCGCCACAACAGCTCCTCGGCCTTGGGATGCCAGCCCAGGTTGACCTCGTGCAGCCGGTCGTTGTGGGTAAGGAAGATCACCTCGGCGGCGAGCCGCTCCCGGGCCGCCGCGCCGATCCCGTCGCCGAGCTGGTCCAGCAGCTCGGCCCAGTCCTCCAGCCAGCCGTCCCTGACCACCACCGGGCTGAAGTTGACGTGCACCTCGTAGCCGGCCGCCACGAAGTCGTCGATGGCGGCGATGCGCTCGGCCACCGGGGTGGTGCGGATGTCGAGCAGCTTGGAGTCTGCCTCCGGCATCAGGCTGAACCTGATCCGGGTGCGCCCCCGCGGATCCCAGTCGAGCAGGTCGCGGTTGACGTACTTGGTGGCGAAGCTCGCCTTGGCGTTCGGCAGGCCGCGGAACAACTCCACCAGGTCGCGCACGTTGCGGGAGATCGTCGCGTCCACCGAGCAGTCGGAGTTCTCGCCGATGTCGTACACCCAGGCGTGCGGATCCACCTGGTCGGGCTCCGGCTTGACGCCCTGGCGGGCGGCGTGCCTGGCCAGATAGCCGACGATCTTGTCGATGTTGGCGAACACCGTGATCGGGTTGCTGTAGCCCTTGCGGCGCGGCACGTAGCAGTACGCGCACGCCATCGCGCAGCCGTTGGCCGTCGACGGCGCGATGAAGTCGCTGGAGCGGCCGTTGGGCCGGGCGGTCAGCGACTTCTTGGTGCCCAGCACCAGCGCCTCGGTCTTGATCCGCACCCAGCGCGCCACGTTGGTCTCGTCGCCGTACAGCTCGGGGATGCGATCGTGCCGCTCCACCTCGACCAGCTCGGCTTCCGGGAAGCTGCCGAGCACCTCCCGGCCGCGCGGCAGCTCGGCGGCGGCGGGTTCGACATAGATGCGGCGGATGTCGAGCAGGTTGTCGCGCATTTCCAGTGCAACATCCTGACGGAGCGTTATCTTCCCTGGTCAACGGGGCACGCGTAGGCGGTTCGGGAGGCGAGCGTCCAGGTGCGGACGGGGGCGCCGCAGCGGCGGCAGGTCTCCCGCTTGTACACCCACCGCTCGTCCGGCGCCCGCGGGTCGCTGACCACCTGCCCGGCGTCCCGGCCGAGCGCGAGATAGCGGGCCGCGTCGTCCCACAGCCGCCCGGCCGTCTCCTCGCCCACGCCCCGCGCGTCCGGGTCGAGGCCGGCCAGGAACAGCAGCTCCGCCCGCCACGCGTTGCCGATCCCGGCCCACACGCCCTGGTCCAGCACCGCCGCCCCGACCGGGCCGGCGAACGCGGTCATCCGGCGCACCGCCTCCCGCCGGTCGGCGCCGGGCCGGAGCGGGTCCGGGCCGAGCGACCCGGCCAGCGCGGCCACCTCGCCGTCCGTCAGGGGCTCGCACCGGGACGGGGCGATCAGCTCGAACGCCACCGCGTCCGTGGCCAGCCGCAGCCGCGTCCCGCTCCGCGGCGGCGCCTCAGGATCGTCCCTGCGCAGGAACAGCCCCCGCATGCCCAGGTGCACGTGCACGGCCGGAGCGCCGTCGAACACGTACAGCAGGTGCTTGCCGAGCGCCTCCACCCGCGCCACCGCCCGCCCGTCGTACGGCGCCGCGTCGAACCTGCCCTGCGGCGAGGCGGCCCGCACCGTGCGGCCCGCCAGCGCCTCGTGCTGCTCGTCCGCGTAGCGGTGCACCAGGTGTCCCTCCGGCATACCTCCGGGTCTACCCGGCGCGGCGGTCAGAACGCCTCGCGCAGCTCCCGCTTGAGCACCTTGCCGCTGGCGTTCTTGGGCAGCGCGGCGACGAACCGGACCTGCTTGGGCGTCTTGAACGGGGCCAGCCGCCCGCGCAGGAACGCGATCAGCTCCTCGGCGGTGAGGCTCGCGCCCTCGCGCAGCACGACCGCGGCCGTCACGGCCTCGATCCACCGCTCGTCCGGCACCCCGAACACGGCGGCCTCGGCCACCGACGGGTGCTGGTAGATCGCCTCCTCGACCTCGCGGCCGGCCACGTTCTCGCCACCCGACTTGATCATGTCCTTCTTCCTGTCGACCACCGACAGGTAGCCGTCGACGTCCATCACGCCGAGGTCGCCGCTGTGGAACCAGCCGCCCCGGAACGCCTCCGCGGTCTTCTCCGGGTCGTTCCAGTAGCCGAGCATGGCGTGCGGGCTGCGGTGCACGATCTCGCCCACCTCGCCGGGCGGCAGCGGCCGGTCGTCGTCGCCGACGATCCGCGTCTCCACGTTCAGCGCGGGCCTCCCGGCCGAGCCCAGCCGGGTCAGCTGCTCCTCCGGCCGCAGGATCGTGGCCACCGGCGCCATCTCCGTCTGCCCGTAGAAGTTGAACAGCCGCACCTCCGGCAGCCGCCCCGCGATCTCCTTCAGCACCTCGACCGGCATGATCGAGGCGCCGTAGTAGCCCTTGCGCAGCGACGACAGGTCACGGCGGTCGAAGTCGGGATGACGCAGCAGGCCGATCCAGACCGTCGGCGGGCAGAACAGCTTGGTGGCCCGCTCCGCCTCGATCGCCGCCAGGATCCCCGCCGGGTCGGCGCCGGCCAGCACGATGTTGGTCGCCCCCAGGTAGATCCCGGGCGTGAGGAAGCAGTGCAGCTGCGCGCAGTGGTACAGCGGCAGCGCGTGCACCTCCACGTCGTCGCCGCTCATCTCACCGTCCACCAGGCACGTGACGTACTGGGAGATCAGGCTCCGGCTCGACAGCGTCGCCCCCTTGGGCCGGGACTCGGTGCCGCTGGTGTACATGAGCTGGATCGGGTCGTCGTCGCCGATCTCCACCTGCGGCTCGGCGTCGTCGCCGTGCGCCATCCAGTCGGCGACCGGCTCCCAGCCGTCCTGGCCCGCGCCGATGACGCCGCGCACCGTCACCCGCTCGCCCGCCGCGCTCCGCGCCACCGGCAGCAGCGCCTCCTCCACCAGCATCCCGGTCGCGCCCGCGTGCTCCAGGATGTACGCGACCTCCTGCGGGCCCAGCATGAAGTTGATCGGCACCGAGATCGCGCCCAGCCGGGCCAGCGCGAAGTAGGCGACCACGAAGGCGTGGTTGTTGTGCGAGAGGATCGCGAACCTGTCGCCCTTGCGCACGCCCCGCGCGGCCAGCGCGTTGGCGGTCCGGTTCACCGTGCGGTCCAGGTCGGCGTAGCTCTGCCGCAGTTCCCCGTACACGATGGCGGTCTTGGCGGGATGGCGGGCCGCGGAGCGGCGCAGCAGGTCTCCGATGGCATGCTGGCGAGTCGTCATACCGGACATCCCTCACTTGGCCGAATATCGTTCGGGAATACTAACCCTCGCCCGCCCGTGGTTCACGCAGGTCCTTCACCAGGATCCGGCACACGTCGGGCACCTGCTCGACCCGCCCGCCGGGCAGGTAGATCCGGCGCGTGGTCGGTACGGGAGGATGCGGCCATTCCTCGTACCCGAGCCGCCGGTAGAGCGGCCACACCCGGTCGTTCCGCGGGTCCACGCCCAGGGCGACCCGGTCGTGGCCGAGACCGCGTAACCGCTCCTCGGCGGCGTCCATCAGCCGGGTGCCGATCCGCCGGTTGCGGTACGCGGGAGCCACCTCCAGATGGGTCAGCAGCGGCACCCCGGGCAGCCGCTCCCGCAGCTCCGGCTCCTCGGCCTGGTCGAGCCAGAGGTACACGTCCCCGATCGGGTCGAACCCGTGCCAGGCCACCAGCAGCACCCCGTGCCGTTCGCGCTGGCGGTCCAGCTGCGCCCGGAAGTACGGCTCCTGCCCCAGGGCGTTCACCAGGGCAGCGAGATCCCCGTCCACGGCCGCTCGAATCCGGACATGAAGCATGGTATTGAGTTTCATACCGCTAGATGCCCGAATCTTGCACGGTGCCGAGCCAACCGATGATGATTTGTCAGCGCCTTCAACGGCTGACCGGGCCTCGCGAGGAGGGGAAGCGCCTCCTCGACGGTGGAGACGTGGGGGAGTCTTCCCACGAAGTCGCACCACAACTTGCGATCATTACGCCAGGCGTCCAGGTAGGCCAGGCATAGCTCGGGCGGGATGAGGGCTAGCCGGCCCCGCGCGGCCTTCATCGCCTCCTTGATGCGATGTCGTTCTGCGGTTTCTACCTGCGCTTCGGGCAGGTGTTCCAGGACGTGCTCGAGGAATGTGCGGCGTCGCCCCAAGAACATTCGCCAGTGCCGGAGGTCGGCGTCGCGCACGGACCTGCCCTCGTCCAAGAGCCAGAAAACGCCTTCAGCCAGTGTGTCCCCCAGTTCCTCTGACCTCGCTCGCTCGGGCGTGCGGAAGGGGTCGTAGCGTGCCTGCTTGACCTCGCCGGTGATGGCGAGCCGGCGGAGGCCGTCCTCCTCAAGCAGGTAGAACCAGTCCTCGTTGTAGATGTCCGGGAAGAATGCCGGGCCGCGCGAGGTTCGCACCGCAAGAGCGCCGCCGCCCACGAACGACTCCTGCGCTCCGCCGACCAGCCGATAGGCGTGGCACACCACGGAGTTGTCGGGGAACCCGCCGATCGACAGCCCCGCGGCGTCGTAGCGGTCGAGCAGTCCCGCCGCGCCACGTAGATCGTCGGGTGAGCTTACTTCGATGTCGTCGTCGAGGAAGACGATGCGTGGCCACTTGACCATGACGGCCAGCGCGAGAGCCAGGTTGCGCTTGGCGGCGGTGTCGGTGCTGCGGCGCAGCCTCGGCGGCAGGACTCTCGATGTCTCGAAAGCGGGTAAACCTACTGCCTGCTCTCCAGGGAAATCGATGGCGATGATCTCGGAGCCCGCGTCGGCCCACATCATCACCCGTTCCGCACTCGTCCACCTGCCGCTGCACAAGGCGATCAGAGGGCACCCCAGTTCGCGGGCTATCGCGGCGGCGTGCTCCAGGTAGCGGCTGGGGCGCGCGGTAGGCACCACGATCGCATCGACGTTGCCCCCACCCGGAGGGGTGTGCGGCGTTGGCAGTAGTTGCAGATGTGAGGAGTGGTGAAATTGTTGGGCCGAACTGGCGGAGCGCGGAGGCGACAATGCGAGGACTCCGGAGTTGATAGGGGGACCACGTGATTTCGGTCACGAGTCATGGGCGCCGTTCGGTCAGGCCATCCGACGAGTCTCGGACCTTCTGTTCTCTCTTTGGTGATTTCGACCCGCACCTGAACCAAGCAAAGTGTAACTGAAGCCCTTTGGGCGACTCGATGGCCGGTTTCGTCGATCACGCGCTCGGAGGCCATTCGTGCAATCTGTTGACGGGTGTGTTCCAGTCGGGGGCCAGCACACGGTTGTCGATGACGATCACCCGAGTGAGCAGGCTGAACGCTGCCTGACCGGGGAAACGACGTTGGAGGTACGCCGTGTTGGCCTCTCTCACGCTCCGATCCGTGAGTGCCTTGACCACGCCCAGGGTTCCTCTCGCGTACATGCCGTTGCACATGGTGACCGTGGAGTCGCCTCGATACGGGTTCGGGCCGCGATAGAAGTGACCCACATCCTCCTGGAGAATGCCTTCGGCGTTGAGCACGGGATGGAATTTCAGTTGATACTCGCCCTCGCGCACTTCGAAATACGTGCCTTCTGGGGCGTGCTCCCAGTCGCTCACCTGGTTCACCGGAAGGTCCGGATCCTCTAGGAGGCGGCGGGTTCTGGGATTCCAGTCCACGCCGCCGAGGAGCACGAGATGCCCGTTGAGGTGCTCCGCTTTGAGAGTCGCCGTGGTGTGCCGGTGAATCTCGGCATGGGGATTGAGCACGCTGACATGACGGTAAAGCTCGAACAGCGCGTCAAGATCGGCGAAGTTGTACGCTTCGACGTAGTCGGGGTCTTCGGGTTTTGTGTACGGCATGCTGTCTAGTTTGTCGTCCGGCAACTGCCCGCAGACGATGGTGATGGGTTTGCCGTCGTTGAACACCCACAGATCCTTCTCTGACAGTTCTTCCGAGGTCCGGCCCAACGCTTCGGCGCGCAATCTCAGCAATTCTGAGCGCAGTTCTTCGCGGTGTCGCAATTCTTCGGGCGTCAACTCTGAGTCGTTCAGGATGCGCAGCGCTTCCCCGCCGCGGGATCGGGATGTGCTGAACAGGGCGGCATATGACTCTAGCCGCGAGACAGGCGGCACTTTGGGGGCGGCGTCACTCTCCCATGAAGAAATGAGGGGGACGCTCACCTCGAGCGCGCGGGCCAGTTGTGGCTGTGTGATCTTCTGGTCGGGCCACTGCTGCTGGCGCAACTGCCGAAGCCGACGTGCCAGGGCCTGGCCGGAATCTGCCATGAGGACACCTCCATCCGAGGTTCAACACCTTCAGTAAACCTCTTCCTGCAGTGATGGCGATGACATAAGCACAGGCTGTGCCCGCCACATGCAGTGGAAGGATCACTGTAGTCCAGATAGACCTACCGCGAGGAGGATTGACGCTCGGAAAGTAGGGAATATTCAGTCAAGTGCTGAAGATTAACTGAAGTTCAGTGATGGGGTCCTGATGAGAGATCCGCCGCTACTCCAGGCCAGGCGAGCGCACCCTCGTGAACAGGCAGGCACTTCCAGGTCCGACCCACCAGGAGCGCCGGCATCCACTGAGCCCTTCACGCCGACCCACGGGACCTCATATGTCCGTCACCGTAGCCCTCATCGCCAGCCCCGACGGCGTCGCGATGGCGCGTGGCCTCCTCTACCTCGTGGCCATCGTCGCGGTCTGGATCGCCATCGCCGCGATCCGTCAATTCGGCAAAGCCGTCACCGCGCTGCTCCGCGCGACCCTCGTGGTCGTCGCCCTCGCCGCCGTCGGCGCGGTCGTCGTCGTGGTCATCGCGCAACTGGCGCTCATACTGCGGCTCGGCTGACGGCCCGCCCGTCGGGATGGGCGCGACGAGGTGCCCGTCTCGCCACGCCAGGCAGGGCAGCCGCCCGCACGACTCCAGGCGGTCATCCGGGTCGTAGGTGCTCATCGTCACGAGGACCGGGCCCATAACAGTCGCCAGGTCGCGCCGCCGCGTCGAGAGCTCGTCCGCCGTCCCGCCGATCCGGCCTTTGCGGGCGTCATCCAGCAGCGCGCGCTCGCGCTCAAACAGGTCCAGCCGCAGGATATCGACGCGGGCGCGGTGTATACAGAGACTCCAGCACGCCGAACTGCCCGGCCACCAGGGGTCGGTGCCCACCATGCGGGAGGTGGGTGCCGCCACCATGGTCCGCGCAGACCCCGCCACACCCGGAACTCTGTGATGCTTCGTCATCCAGAACCGGCGGCAGACGAGTTGCGCACCGTCTCCACGACCAGCGCTCCGCCGACGGCACGGTAGGCGTGGGGCATGTTCCGCAGCTAATCAGGCCATTCGACCAGCCTCAATTCGTCGAGCGTCCAGTCGGGGGTGATGACCTGGCCACGGACCACGCGGACCTTGCTCAGCAGGGCGTAGGCCTCGCCGTCGCCGAAGCGCTCGTGGATCCACTCGGTGTTGCGGTCGCGGAACTTGGTGTCGGTGAGCGCCCTCACCACGCCCAGCGTGCCGCGGCCGTACATGCCGTTGCAGATCGTCAGGGTGCGCCGGGAGTTGTAGGGGTTCGGCCCGCGGTAGAACAGCGCCACGTCCTCGCGGAGCATGCCGTCGGTCAGCGTGGGGGAGAAGTGCCGGTCGCCGTGGGAGAAGTAGGGGCCGTTCTCGCTCTCCCAGTCGTTGATCTGCCGCACCGGTAGATCGAGCACCTGGAAGACGTCGGTGGTCAGGTCGTTCCAGTCGACGCCGCCGAGGAGCACGAGATGGGAGGTCAGGTCGTCCGGCTCCAGCTCCTTGGCGGTGTGGCGGCGGATCTCGCTCGCGGGGTTGAAGGCCCGGATGTGCCCGTGCAGCTCGAACAGCGAGTCGAGGTCGGCGTAGGTGTAGAGCTCGATGTGGTGCGGGTCGTCGGGGTCGACGTACGGCATGCGCGCCAGCCACGAGTCGGGCAGTCGCGTGCAGACGATGACGACCTGCCTGCCGTCGTCGAACTGCCACGGGTTGGCGACCGCGGGGGCGCTCGACGGCGACGGCCCGTGGTTGAGAGCGGCGGCGCGCAGGTCGAGCAGTTCCTGCAGCAGCTTGTCGCGCAGCTGTGACTCCTCCATGGTCAGCTCGGCCTCGGCTAGGGGGACCAGGTCGTCGGCCCTGAGCGAGCGGTGGCTGCAGAAGAGCAGCGCGTAGGCCTCCAGGCGGGAGACCGGCGGCACCTTGGGGTTGGCCTCGTTCTCCCACGACGAGATGAGGGGGACGCTGACATTGAGCGCCTGGGCCAGCTGCGGCTGCTTGATTCTCTTGTCGGGCCACTGCTGGACGCGCAGTTGCCGGAGCCGGTGCGCTAGGGCCTGGCCGGAATCCGCCATGAGGACCCCCCATCCGAGGTGCAACACCTCAATGCGTCAAAGCGAGGGAAGCGCTGAAATTCAACCGAAGTTCAGCGTACAGACCAAGGCCCTTCGATGCCGACCCACAAGGACCCACCATGTTCGTCACCTCGGCCCCGCCCCCGTTCGTGGCCACCATCGCCAGCCCCGAGGGCGTCGCGATGGCACGTGGCCTCCTCTACCTCCTGGCCGTCCTCGCCGGCTGGGCCGTGATCTCGGCCGCTCGGCAGAGTCGTCACCGCGCTGTTTCGCGCGTCCCTCATGGTCGTCGCGCTCGCCGTCGTGCTCATCGCGCAGGTGGCGCTCATCCTGGAGCTCGGCTGACGGCCGGCCGGTGAGCTGGGCGCTCACGCCAGGCGGGCCAGCCGCCGGTAGGAGTCCAGCCGGTCGTCCTGGTCGTAGGTGTTCATCGTCACCAGGATCTCGTCGGCGCCCGTCACCGTCACCAGGTCGTGCAGCCGTTCCGCGACCTCGTCCTCCGTCCCGCCGATCCGGCCCTTGCGCGCGTCCTCCAGCAGCGCGCGCTCGCGCTCCGGCAGGTCCATCCGCAGGATGTCCCCGGGCGGGCGCAGCGGCGGGAAGACGCCGCGGACCCGCGAGTGCGCGGTGGCCCACGCCTCGGACAGGTGCAGCAGCTCCGCCCGTTCGGCGGTCTCGCCGACGGCGACGTTCGCCGCCACCATCACGTACGGGGCCGCGCTCCAGGCGGACGGCCGGAACGCGGCGCGGTAGCGGGCGGCGGCCTCCGCCGGTGAGGAGCCGCCGATCACCAGGGGCAGGCCGTGCGCGGCGGCGACGTCCGCGCCCGACTTCATGGCGAGCACGAACACCTGCGGGCGCAGGCCCTCGGCGGGCAGCGCGTGCACGCCCGGGTAGGCGTCCTGCTCGCCCGTGAAGAATCCGAGCAGCTCCGCCAGCTGCGACGGGAAGTCGTCGGCGGCCTCCTTGCCGTGGCCGAGCGCCTTGCGGATGCCGCCGGTGAACCCCACCGACCGGCCGAGCCCCATGTCGACGCGGCCCGGGTGGAGCGACTCCAGCACGCCGAACTGCTCGGCCACCAGCAGCGGCCGGTGGTTGGGCAGCATCACGCCGCCGGTGCCGACCCGGATGCGGGAGGTGGCCGCGGCGACGGCCGCCGCCAGCACGGTCGGCGCCGACCCCGCCACGCCGGGGACGCTGTGGTGCTCCGACACCCAGAACCGGTGGTAGCCCAGCTCCTCGGCCTGGCGGGCGAAGCGCACGGTGTCGCGCAGCGCCTCCGCCGGGGTCTGCCCCTGCCGGATCAGCGAACGGTCCAGGATCGAGAGCGGTGTCATGTAACGGTGCAACAAGGGCGGACGAGAAATGTTCCGTCAGGCGCGGGACACGGTGAAGGGGGCCAGTTCGCCGAGGCCGCGGACCGACAGCCGGTCCACCGCCCGCAGCCGGAACGCCGGGTCGTGCTCCAGGTCCTCGGCCGTCTGCGGGTCGGCCAGGATCGTGCCCGGCAGGGCCAGCGCGGTCAGGCGGCTGGCCAGGTTGACCGTGGTGCCGAAGACGTCGCCCATCCGCCACACCACCGGCCCGGCCGCCAGGCCCACCCGCAGCTCAGGCATGCCACGGGTCTTGGCGTGCGTCTCGACCAGCCGCAGCCCGATGTCGGCGGCCACGTGCGACTTGTCCGCCACGAACAGCACCGAGTCGCCCAGCGTCTTGACCACCCGGCCGCCGTGCGAGGTGACGACGTCGGCCGAGCGGCCCTCGAACCTGTCGACCAGTGCCGCCAGCTCGGTCTCGGTGATCTGCCTGCTCAGCCGGGTGAACCCGACCAGGTCGGCGAACCCGACCGTGACCCGGGCCGCGTGCAGGTCCTGCACCGCCAGCCGGCCCGCCGCCGCGGCGAGCTGGCGCTGCCAGGAGTAGACCAGCAGCTTGGCCAGGTCGGGCACCACCCGCTCGGCCCGCCGGCGCCACGCCCTGGGCCGTTCGGCCAGCGGCACTCCCGCCTGGTCCAGCGCCTCGGCGCCGAGCTCCGCCTGCGACTCGGCGAGCCTGGCGGTGGCCCGCCCGAGCGAGCGGGCGATGAGCAGCACGTGCTCCTCGTCGTAGACGCCGTCGCTGACCATGCCGAGCAGCGTCTTGAGCGCCTCGACGTCGGAGTCGGTGAACTCCACCGCGTCGTCGGCCACGTTGGCGAAGCCGAGCGCCCGCCAGAACCGCCGGGCGCGGTAGACCGGCACCCCCGCCATCTCGGCCACCTGGTGGCTGGTGTAGCGGCGGGGCTCGCGCAGGAACGCTTCGGCCACCGACTCCTCCCCAGCCACGGGTGCAACATAACACTCTTTACCTGGATTGCACCGCAGGCGCTACCCCTCACTCCTCCAGCAGTGCCCGCAGTGCCGCGCGCTCGGCGGGCGCGACGTAGTCGGCGTAGTAGTCGTACATCGTCTCCCGCGAGAGCCTGGCCGCCAGCGGGCCGTCGCCGGCGCGGACCGCGGCCAGCACCTCCTCGTGGTGCCGGATGCTGCGCCGCATGAGCGCCACCCGGTCGTCCGACGAGGCGATCTTGCCCGCGATGAGGCCGACCACGATCGACCGGACCACGTCGGTGCTGATCTGGATGAGCTTGTTGCGCGAGGCCCGCGCCACCGCGTCGTGGAAGGCCACGTCGGCCGCGCTGAACTCGTCGTAGCTGACCTCGGCCGCCTTGCGCATCCGCTCGATGGCCGTGTCCATCTCGGCGAGCTGCTCGTCGGTGCGCAGCCGCGCCGCCAGCAGGTTGGCCGAGGCGTCCAGCACCATCCTGAACTGCACCAGCTCGCCCAGCGACAGCTCGTCCACCCGGGCCAGCGTGGTCATCGACTTGTGTAATGCGGCGGGGGAGAACGGCTGCACCTCGGCCCCGTTGGGGTCTCCGGGGCGCGACTGGACGAGCCCGCGCGCCTGCAGGACGCGCAGCGCCTCGCGCACCGTGGAGCGGCTCACCGAGAACTGCGCCATGAGCTCACGCTCGCTCGGCAGACGCTGACCGGGCGTGAGCGCCCCCGTCTCGACGGCGTTCTCGATCTGCTCCACGATCCGCTCGTAAGCGCGTACGGTCCGCACCGGCTCGAACCGTGGACCACCCATTGAAGCCCCCTTGACCTGAGCCGTAGCGGACTGGCAATGTGCAGCCTACTGGTCAGACCAGTGCACTAGCCAGGAGGCTGAAGGACATGAGGCGAATCGGGACCTGGATCGCCGCGGGCGGTCTCCTGCTGAGCATCGCCGCCTGCGGCGGCGGGGGCGGCGGCTCCGGGACCGCGGGCGGCGAGCAGCAGGCCCCTCAGGAGCAGAAACTGTCAGTCGGGTTCGTGGCCGAGCCGGCCAACCTCGACTTCACCTCGACAGAGGGCGCCGCCATCCCGCAGGCGTTGCTGGTGAACGTCTACGAGGGCCTGGTCAAGCTCGACCAGGACGGCAAGATCGTCCCGCTGCTGGCCGAGAAGTGGGAGGTCTCCGACGACCGGAAGACCTACACCTTCACCCTGCGGCCGGGCGTCAAGTTCAGCGACGGCGCCGCCTTCACCGCCGACGACGTGGTGTTCTCCTTCGACCGGCTGAAGACCGACTGGAAGCTGAAGATCACCTCGCAGCTCGACGTGGTCGAGAAGGTGGAGAAGAAGGACGACACCACCGCGGTCGTGACGCTCTCCAAGCCCAGCAACAGCTTCCTCTACACGATCGCCACCCGGCTCGGCGCGATGTTCAGCCGCACCGGCGTCTCCGACCTGGCCAACACCCCCGTCGGCACCGGCCCGTACAAGCTGGGCGAGTGGCGCCGCGGCGACCACATCCGCCTCGACGCCAACGCCGGCTACTGGGGCACCAAGCCGCAGATCTCGTCCGTGACGCTCAAGTACTTCAAGGACGCCACGGCGCTCAACAACGCGCTGCTGACCGGCGGCATCGACGTCATCTCCGCGGTCCAGGCGCCCGAGTCGCTGCAGCAGTTCGCCGACCCCAACCGGTTCGAGACCATCGAGGGCACCACGAACGGCGAGGTGGTGCTGTCGCTGAACAACAGCCGGCCGCCGTTCAACGACAAGAAGGTGCGCCAGGCCGTCCGCCACGCCATCGACCACCAGGCGCTGCTCGACACCGCCTGGGCCGGGCGCGGCCAGCTGATCGGCTCGATGGTGCCGCCCACCGACCCGTGGTACGAGGACCGCACCGGCGACTACCCGCACGACGTCGCCAAGGCCAAGGAGCTGCTGGGCGGCAAGACGTACGACGTGAAGATGCGCATCCCCAACCTGCCGTACGCGGTCGCCAGCGCGCAGGTCGTGAAGTCGCAGCTCGCCCAGGTCGGCATCAACGCCGAGATCGAGCCGCTGGAGTTCCCCGCCCGCTGGCTGGACGCGGTGTTCACCAAGGCCGACTACGACCTGTCGATCATCAACCACGTCGAGCCCCGCGACATCAGCATCTTCGCCAACAAGGACTACTACTTCCGCTACGACAACCCCGAGTTCGGCAAGCTGCTCGCCGCCGCCGACGAGGGCACCGAGCAGGAGCAGACCGACAACTACAAGGCGGCGGCCAAGCTGCTGTCCGACGACGCGGCTGCCGACTTCCTGTTCCTGTTCCCCAACCTGATCGTGGCGAAGAAGGGCGTGACCGGTCTGCCGAAGAACGCCATCTCGGAGTCCTTCGACTTCACCGGGCTCGCCAAGCAGTGATCCTGTACCTGCTGAAAAGGGCCGCGGTGTTCCTGGTGAGCACCGCGGCCGCGGGCGTGCTGGTGTTCGCGTTCATGGCCGTGCTGCCCGGCGACCCGGCCGAGGTGGCGCTGGGCGTGAACGCGACCCCCGAGGCGGTGGCCCAGCTGCGCGCGCAGTTCGGCACCGACCGGCCGCCGGTGACCCAGTTCCTCGACTGGTTCGGCGGGCTGGCCACCGGAGACTTCGGCACCTCGTACGTGACCAGCGCGCCGATCGGGCCGCAGATCAGCGACCGGCTCCTCGTCACCGTCGTGCTGGTGGGCGGCGGCATGCTCGTGGCCCTGCTGATCGCGGTCCCGGCCGGCACGTTCGCCGCCGTCCACCACCGCAACCCGCTGGGCGTCGCCATCAGCGCCGTCAGCCAGGTGGGCATCGCGATCCCGGCGTTCCTGGCGGGCATCCTGCTGGTGTTCGTGTTCGCGGTGCAGGCCCAGGCGCTGCCGTCCGGCGGCTACGTGCCGCTGGCCGAGGACCCGGTGGAGTGGTTCCGCAGCCTGCTGCTGCCGTGGCTGTCGCTCGGCCTCGTCCAGGGCGCGGTGCTCACCCGCTACGTCCGCTCGGCCGTGCTGGACGTGATGCGCGAGGACTTCCTGCGCACCGCCCGCGCGAAGGGCCGCGGCCGGATGGGCGCGCTCTGGCGGCACGGGCTGCGCAACGCCTCCGTCCCGGTGGTGACCGTGCTCGGCCTGCAACTGGCCACGCTGCTCATCGGCGCGGTCGTGGTGGAGCGGGTGTTCGTCATCCCCGGCCTCGGCGACCTGCTGCTGAACGGGGTCGCGGGCCGTGACCTGCTGCTCGTGCAGGGCGTCGTCATGGTGCTGGTGGTGGCCGTGCTACTGATCAACTTCCTGGTCGACGTGGCCTACGCGGCGCTCGACCCGCGGCTGCGGGGGGCACGATGAAGGGCCGGCTGAACGCGAGCCTGATCGCCGGCGGCGTCCTGGTCGGCCTGGTCGTGCTGCTGGCGCTGCTGTCGTTCGTGTGGACGCCGCACGACCCGGTGCACGTCGACGCCGCCAACAAGCTGCGCGACCCCGGCGGCGGCTACCTCCTGGGCGCCGACAAGTTCGGCCGCGACACCTTCAGCCAGCTCATGGTGGGCGCGCGCACCACCCTCTACGTGGGCATCGTGGCCGTCGGCATCGCCGCGCTGATCGGCACCCCGCTCGGCATGATCGCCGGGATGACCGGCTGGCGCTGGCTGTCCGAGCTCATCATGCGGGTCAACGACCTGGTGTTCGCGTTCCCCGCGCTGCTGCTGGCCGTCATGCTCGGCGCCGTGTACGGGGCAGGCACGCTCACCGCGATGATCGCCATCGGGGTGGCGACGGTGCCCGCCTTCGCCCGGGTCGCCCGGGCCGCCACCCTGCAGGTCATGGTGACGGACTACATCCTCGCCGCCCGCGCGGCCGGCCGCCGCCGCCTCCCCGTGGCGTTCCGGCACGTGCTGCCGAACATCGGCTCCATGCTGATCGTGCAGGCGTCGGTGTCGTTCGCCATCGCCATCCTGGCCGAGGCCGCGCTGTCGTTCCTCGGCTTCGGCACCCGCCCGCCGACCCCGTCCTGGGGGCGCATGCTGCAGGAGTCGCAGGAACTGCTGTTCTCCACGCCGCGCCTGGCCCTGTGGCCCGGCCTGGCGATCGCGCTGGCCGTGCTCGGCTTCAACCTGCTGGGCGACGGCCTGCGCGACTACCTCGACCCCAAGCTCAGGAGGATCCGTGCTGAGCGTTGAGGGGCTGACCGTGCGCGCGCACACGGTCGAGCTCGTGCACGACGTGTCGTTCCGGATCGGGCCCGGCGAGCGGGTCGGCCTCATCGGCGAGTCCGGCTCCGGCAAGTCGCTGACCGCGCTGTCGCTCATGGGCCTGCTGCCCGAGGGCGTCGCCGCCGCGGGGAAGGCCCGCCTGCGCGACCGCGACCTGGTCGGCGTGCCCGAGTCGCGGGTCAAGGACCTGCGCGGCAACGCCATGTCCATGGTGTTCCAGGAGCCGATGACCGCGCTCAACCCGCTCATGCGGGTCGGCGCGCAGGTCGCCGAGGTCATGACCCTGCACGGCAAGCCGCGCGACCAGGCCCGCGTCCGCGCCGTCGAGCTGCTCGGCCGGGTCCGCCTGCCCGACCCCGAACAGGTCGCGCGCGCGTACCCGCACCAGCTCTCCGGCGGTCAGCGCCAGCGGGTCATGCTCGCCATCGCCCTGGCCAACGAGCCCGAGCTGCTCATCTGCGACGAGCCCACCACCGCGCTCGACGTGACCGTGCAGAAGCAGATGCTCGACCTCATCGCCGAGGTGGCGCCCGCGCTCCTGTTCATCACCCACGACCTGGCCGTGGTCGCCTCCGTCTGCGAGCGCGTCCTGGTCATGTACGGGGGACGCGTCGTGGAGAGCGGCCCGATCCGCGAGGTGTTCAGCCGGCCCCGCCACCGCTACACCGAGGGCCTGCTGGCCGCTTCCAAGCTGACGCCGCGCGGCACCCGCCTGCCCACGATCAAGGGCAGCGTCCCGCCCGCCGGGCAGTTCCCCGACGGGTGCGTCTTCCGCAACCGCTGCCCGCACGCCGACCCCGCGTGCGAGAAGGTCCCTGCGCTGACAGGAGAGGGCCATGCCCACGCATGCTGGCACCCCGCTGATCGAGGTTAGCCACCTCACCCGCGTCTACCACCGGCCCCGCACCTCCCTCCGCAAGCCGGCCGGGATCGTGCGCGCGCTGCGCGACGTGTCGCTGACCGTGCACAAGGGCGAGCGGTTCGGCATCGTCGGCGAGTCCGGCTCCGGCAAGTCCACGCTGCTGCGGCTGCTGTGCGGGCTCGACAAGCCCACCGCCGGTTCCATCCGGTTCGACGGCCGGGAGATCACCGGGCTGCCGGAGCGGCGGCTGCGCTTCCTGCGCCACAGCCTGCAGATCGTCTTCCAGGACCCGATGAGCTCGCTCGACCCGCGCATGCGGGTCCGCGACCTGGTCGCCGAGCCGCTCGTCGCCCTCGGCGAGCCCGTCGGCGGCCGGGTCGCCGAGCTGCTGGACGCGGTCGGGCTGCCGGCCGCCGCCGCCGAGCGCTACCCGCACCAGTTCTCCGGCGGCCAGCGCCAGCGCATCGCCATCGCCCGCGCGCTCGCCCCCCGCCCCAAGGTGCTCGTCGCCGACGAGCCGGTCAGCGCGCTGGACGTGTCCGTACGCGGGCAGATCCTCAACCTGATGGCCGACCTCGTCGACGAGCTCGGCCTCACCCTCGTCTTCGTCTCGCACGACCTGTCCGTCGTCCGCCACGTGTGCGAGACGGTCGCCGTCATGAACGCCGGCGAGGTCGTGGAGACGGGCGCCGTCGACGACATCTGGATCGAGCCGAGCCACCCCTACACGCGGGCGCTGCTGCAGGCCGTACCGACTCTGGAAGGATTGCTGTGATCGAAGTGGACGCGCAGGGCGTCGTCGAGTTCACCCAGGCGCTGGTCCGCATCCCCAGCACCAACGACCCGGCGCGCGGCCGCAACGAGCAGCCCGCCGCCGACCTGGTCGCCGCCAGGATGCGCGAGTGGGGCTGGGAGCCGGTCGTGTACGAGGCCGCGCCCGGCAGGCCCAACGTGGTCGCCGTGGTCGAGGGCGGCGGCGGTGACGGGCCCACCCTGATGTTCGAGGGCCACACCGACGTCGTCACCGAGGGCGACCTGTCGGAGTGGACCGTCGACCCGTTCGGCGGCGAGATCCGCGACGGCAGGCTGTGGGGCCGCGGCAGCGCCGACATGAAGTCCGGCCTGGCCGCGACGCTGTACGCGACCCGCGCGCTGCAGCTCGCTGGACCGTTCCCGGGACGGATCAAGGTGTGCGCGCTGGCCGACGAGGAAGGGCTCATGATCGGCGCCCACCACTTCGTCGACCAGGGACTGGCCGCCGACGTGGACGGCGCCATCGTGGCCGAGCCGGAGGCCGGCGAGATCTGCGCCGTCGCCAAGGGCGCGCTGCGGCTGCGCGTCGACTTCACCGGCAAGATGGCGCACGGCGCGATGCCGCAGCACGGCCGCAACCCCGTCCAGGCCGTCGGCGCGCTGCTCACCGGGCTCCGTGAGCTCCAGGCCGAGCTGCAGGCACGCTTCCCCGCCCACGAGCACCTCGGCGAGGTGTACGTGACCCCGACCGTGGTCCGGGCCGGCACCGAGGAGCAGGTCAACGTCATCCCGGCCACCGCCTCCGTCTTCGTCGACGTGCGGACGATCCCCGGCGTCGAGCACAAGGACGTCGCCGACCGGGTGGCCGCCCTGGCCGCCTGGGACGGGATCACGGCCGAGGTGTCCATCCTGGTCGACCGGCCACCGGTGGACGTGCCGGTCGGCGACCCGGTGGTGGCCGCGCTGGCCGCCGCGCACCGGGACGTCACCGGCGAGGAGCCCGTCTACGGCGGCGTGCCCGGCTCCACGGACGGCACCGTCCTGACCCACTGGGGCGGCATCCCGTCCGTCGTGTACGGGCCGGGCGGCAAGTGGATCGCCCACCAGGCCGACGAGTACGTCGAGGTGGCCGAGATCGTCACCTGCACCCGGGTGTTCGCCGAGGCCGCACGGCGCTTCCTCACCCGGGACCCGGCGTGACCCCCGGGCCCACCAACTCCCTGCTGGACGTGGCCGGCCTGCGCGTCGGCCACCACCACCGGACCGGCGGCGGCTACCGCACCGGCACCACCGTCGTGCTGGCCCCCGAGGGCGGCATGGCCGCCGGGGTGGACGTCCGCGGGGCCGCACCCGGCACGCGCGAGACCGAGCTCCTCGACCCGCGCAACCTGGTGGAACGGGTGCACGCCATCGTGCTGACCGGCGGCAGCGCCTTCGGGCTGAGCGCGGCCTGCGGCGTCATGTCCCGGCTCGCCGACGCCGGGACCGGGTTCCCCGTCGAGGGCGGGGTGGTGCCCATCGTCCCCGCGGCGGTCATCTTCGACCTCGGCCGCGGCGGCTCCTTCCGCGCCACCCCGGACGCCGCCTTCGGCGCGGCCGCCTACGACGCGGCCGTGCGCGCGGGGACGACCGGCGACGGCTCTTCGGCGTCGACCGCGCCCGGCCACGCCAGCGGGTCCGTCGGGGCGGGCGCCGGCGCGATGGCCGGCGGGCTGGCCGGCGGGGTGGGCACCGCGAGCGTGGTGCTGCCCTCCGGGGCCACCGTCGCCGCCCTGGCCGTGGTGAACGCCGCGGGCTCCGTGCTGGACCCCGTCGGCGGCCGGCTGGCCGGGGCGAGATACGGGCTGCCCGGAGAGTTCGACCACCTGCGCGAGCCGAGCGAGGAGGAGACCGCGGCCTGGCGGCCCGGCGAGGTGACCTCGCTCAACACCACGATCGGCGTCGTCGCCACCGACCTCACCCTCACCAAGGCCCAGTGCGGCAAGCTGGCCGCCGTCGCGCACGACGGCCTGGCCCGCGCCATCCGCCCGGCGCACACCATGGTCGACGGCGACACCGTCTTCGGGGTCGCCACCTGCGTGCTGCCCGAGCCGCGCGGCGAACGGCGGGAGTACGGGCAGCGGACCGACGGACCGGCCGGGACCGAGCCCGGCGAGTCGCCGAACCCGCACGACCTGCACGACCTGCTCGCCGCCGGGGCCGACGTGTTCAGCCGGGCCGTGGCGCACGCCGTGCTGGGCGCCACCGGCAGGGAGGGCGCGCCGGCCTATCTCGACGTGTTCCCGAGCGCGACGCGTACGCCGTAGAAGCGCGAAGAATCAGCAAGGGGGATCGAAAAGCGTGAAATATCAGGATGCGTGGCCGTCGGGGCTGCCGATCGGCGACGGGTGGGTCGAGACGGCCACCGAGACCGACGTGATCTTCCCGTACGACGGCTCGGCGGTGATGCCCGCGCCCGTCGGGGACGCCGGTCTGGCCGCGCGGGCGGTCGAGGAGGCGCTGGCGGTCGCGCCCGCGATGGCGGCGCTGCCCTCGCACGCCCGCCGCCGCGCGCTCATGGCCGCCCACGACGCGCTGGCCGCCCGGCGCGAGGAGGTCGAGCACCTGCTCGTGCTGGAGACCGGCAAGCCGCTCGTCGACTGCCGGGTCGAGGTGGCGCGCACACTGGTCACGCTGGTCACGGCCGCCGAGGAGGTGGCCAGGCTGCACGGCGAGACCGTCCCGCTGGACCTGCTGCCCGCGGGCGAGGGGCTGGTCGGGTTCTGGACCCGGCGGCCGATCGGGGTGGTCGTCGGCATCACCGGCTTCAACTACCCCCTGCTGCTGGCCGCCCACAAGATCGCCCCCGCGGTGGCCGCCGGCTGCCCGGTGATCGTCAAGCCCGCCCCGGCGACGCCGCTCGCCACGCTCTGGCTGGTGCACCTGCTGCGCGAGTCCGGCGCGCTGCCCCCGGCCGCGGTGCAGCTCGTCACCGGTGACGTCGAGGTGGGCCGGACCCTGGTGGAGGACCGGCGGATCGGGGCCGTCTCGTTCACCGGCTCGGCCGCCGCCGGGCACGCCATCGCCCGCAACGCCGCCCCCACGAAGGTGCTGCTGGAGCTCGGCTCGAACGCCGCCCTGGTGGTGGCCGCCGACGCCGACCTGGAGGCCGCGGCCGACGCGGTGGTGCGCGGCGGCTACTACGCCTCCGGCCAGGCGTGCATCTCGGTGCAGCGGGTGCTGGTCGAGGAGCCGGTGGCGGCCGAGTTCGGGGAGCTGCTGGCGGCCCGGATGAAGGACGTGGTGGTGGGCGACCCGCGGCAGCCCGAGACCCGGGTGGCCCCCCTCATCGACCCGGCCTCCTCCGACCGGGTGCTCGACTGGGTCGCCTCCTCCGGGGCCGAGGTGGTGACGGGCGGCGTGCGCGACGGCCGCGCCATCGCGCCCACGCTGCTCGCCGGGGTGCCCGACGGGGCCGCCGCGTGGGACGAGGAGATCTTCGGGCCCGTCGTGTGCGTGCGCGAGGTGCCCGACCTGGAGGCCGCGTTCGCCGCGGTCAACGCCTCCCGGTACGGGCTGCACGCCTCGGTGTTCACCCGCTCCCTGGCCACCGCGTTCGCCGCCATCGAGCGGATCGAGGCCGGGGGAGTGGTGGTCAACGAGGTGCCGGGGTTTAGGGCCGACAACATGCCGTACGGGGGCGTCAAGGACTCCGGCGTCGGCCGGGAGGGCCCCCGGTTCGCGATCGAGGAGCTCACCGTGACCCGGATGGCCATCATCCGGCCCTGAGCCCGCCGGGCGTGACAGGCGTCCGGCAGCGCTCTGACAGGGCGGGGCGGCACCCTCGTGGTCCAGGAGGTGTTCGCCGATGATGTTCGTCGAACTGTTCACGCCGTGGGGAAACCTGGATGCCACGGGACGCCGTCTCGTCGCCGGGCGTCTGGGGAGCCTGTGCGAGCTGACCGGGGGAGGCGCCCCGGTGGGAGACGGCACGGCCGAGGTCTTCCGGTCGATGTTCCAGGTGGTGGTGCACGAGCCGGAGGTGTGGGTGGCCGGCGACCGGCCGCTCGGCCCTGCCGACCGGCCGCATTACCTGGTGCGGGTGTACGTGCCGGGTCCTTGGCGCAAGGACATGAGCCACACGGTGATCGAGTACGTCACCAGGGTGATCAACGAGGTGGACGGCGGGAACCCGGCCGTGCAGGTCCACGTGCTGGGCGTACCGGAGGGCGGGATCGGCCTCGACGGGCGGGCGAGGACGTCCGCCGAGATCGTGGATCTGCTCAGCGAGCCGCACCAGGCGGAGCTCGGCGCGGGCCGGGCCGCTCGGGATCCCCTCTGCGGGGTGATCGTGCCCCTCGGCGACGACGCCATCACGCTGGAGGCCGACGGCACGCTGCACGCGTTCTGCTGCGCCGGCTGCCGGGACGCCTACGTCGGCAGGCGGGAGCGGGCGGACCGGGCCTGACGCGCCGCGAACCGCCCGGTCCTGGTCCGCCGTCAGTTGGGCGGGTCGAAGCGGCCGTCCACCGCCGTCCAGCCGCCGTCGACGTGCAGCACGGAGCCCGTGACGAAGCTGGCGGCGTCGCTCGCCAGATAGACGACCGCGCCCGTCATCTCCTCGGCGGTGGCCCAGCGGCCCAGCGCGCTCTTGGCCGCGTACGCGTCGTACCAGCCCGGGTTGTCCTTGATCTGCCGGGTGAGCGGCGTCTCCACCACGCCGGGGGCGATCGCGTTCACCCGCACCCCGTGCGGCCCGAACTCGGCCGCCGCGGTGCGCAGCAGCTGCACCAGCCCGGCCTTGGTGGCCGAGTAGACGCCCTGGCCCGGCTCGGTGACGGAGGCGCGGATGGAGGCGAAGCCGATGATGGACCCCCGGCCGCGCGCCACCATGCCCGCCCCGAACGCGCGCACCACCTCGAACGAGGCTTTCAGGTTGAGGTCCACGACCCGCTGGAACTCCTCGGCCGTGTAGTCCAGCAGCCGCTTGCGCACGTTGGTCGCCGCGGTGAACACCAGCACGTCGGGTTCGAGCTCGGCGCCCGCGGCGTGCACGGCGGCGCCGTCGAGCACGTCGAGCGGCCGGGCCGTGCCGCCGCAGCGGGCCGCCGTCTCCTCGGCCGCGGGCAGGTCGCGGTCGGCGCACACCACCGACGCGCCGTGCGCGGCCAGCGCCAGGGCCGCCTCCCTGCCGATGCCGCTCCCGGATCCGATGACCACCGCACGCCGCCCGTCGAGGCGGAACAACCGCTCGTATGCCGTCATGGCAGCACCTTAGTCACTGGTCAGACCAGTGCACCAGGTGGTCCCGCATGGCGGGACGCCTCCCACTCCTCCCGGAGCAGCTCGTACTCGACCTCGCCGTGCTCCGCCCCGTCGATCGGGTCGTCCCAGTCCTCCCAGAAAGTCCGTACGTGCCGGAGGCCGCACTTCTCCATGACCCGGCGCGAGCCCAGGTTCACCGCCATCGTCTGGGCGTAGACCCGGCGCGCCCCCAGCTCGGCGAACGCCCGCTCGATCAGCCGCAGCGCCCCCTCGGTCGCGTATCCGCGGCCCCAGCACGCCCGGTGCAGCCGGTAGCCCAGCTCCAGCTCGCCCTCGGCACCCGGACGCAGGTGGAACCAGCCGGCGAAGGCGCCGGTGCGCCGCTCCTCGGCGGCCAGGAACCCCGACGCGATGAGCCGGGGGAGCGTCTCGCGCTCGATCGTCTCGCGCGGCGTCGGCCGGCCGCCGTTGAGGAAGCGCATGACCTCGGGGTCGTTGTTCAGGCGGAACAGCTCGTCGGCGTCGCCGGGGGTGAGGGGGCGCAGGATCAGTCGTTCGGTGTGCATCCGGCACACGGTAATCGCGGGCCGCGGGCCCCTTCGACGGGTTTTCCGCGGGCCGCCCCGGGCTCAGGAACGCGTCTTGGGGCTGCGCCTGACGTGCACCGGCTCGCCGACCGCCACCATCCGGTAGAGGCGTTCGGAGACGGACATGGGGACGCGCACGCAGCCGTGCGAGCCCGGCCACGACGGCACCCGCCGGGAGCCGTGCATCGCCACCCCGCCCACGAAGTACAGCGAGTTGTACATCGAGCCCAGCGGGCCCTTCGTCCAGCCCGCCGCGCGCTTGAACACCTTGAAGTCGCCGATCGGGGTTTGGGCGACGCGGCAGCGGCCGCCCTCGCAGAACCGCACGCCCGCGCCCGTCGAGGCGTGCGAGATCAGCACCGGCCGCCTGGCCCGGTACACCACCAGGAGCTGGCGGCGCAGGTCGATCTCGACCCGGTCGGCCGCGCCGCTCCCGACCAGCGGGCGCAGCTTCCTGGGACGCTCCAGCCGCTTCCAGACGGCCGCGTCGACGACGTTCGAGAGACGCATGCCCTGGCTCTTCCTGAACGCCCAGACCGCGAAGCGGGTGTCCTTGTCGTAGACGCCCGCCGCCTTGCTCCACAGGTAGCCCTGCCGGCGCAGCCCCTGCTGGAGCCGCTTGACGTCCTCGCCCCGGTCGCCGGGGCGCAGCACGGCCCTGTCGTCGTCCGGCGCCGCCGTCGCGGTGCGGGGAAGGGCCTGGGGAATCGCGAGGCACAGCACGAGCACGAGAATGCGGCAGGCGTTGATCATAGAGGCAACCGTATCCCGTGAAGGGAAATGGCGGGCCCGTCGAATGGTCGCATTCTGTAAAGAGCAAAGCAGGGCGAATTCGGACAATAAGGGTTACCGCTTCTTTGGTTCCCCTGAATGGAATTTCTTTAACCGGAATTGCTGAGTGGCGAGATAGTCGGGAACGGCGGCACGGGTATGTTCGCCGCTGTCGCGAGGCTTTCGAGAGAGCCCGCTTCCAGATCGATGAACCATGAACGGAAACGATCGCCCATGAACATTGAAAGCCCTGTCCGCGCTGCCAAGAGGGTCGCCGGTCTGGCGCTTGCGGCCGCCGCCGCGGGTGCCCTGCTCCTCCCGGCGGCCCAGGCCGGCGCGGCCACCGGCCAGGTGGCCGGCACCGCCGCCGTCGTGCACGAGAAGCCGGTCCTGTGCAAGCATCGCCACAAGTGCAAGCACCGCCGCTGCCACCACGGGTGCGGTCATCACCGCTGCCACCGGTGCGGTCACCACCACCACCATGGCCACTGGGGACACCGGCACCACCACTGGGACAAGCACAAGTACAAGCACGACCACGACGACCACGATTACGACCACGACAAGCCGAAGTGGGAGCCCCGCGACTACGACAAGAAGAAGTGGGAGAACCGCGACCACGGCAAGAAGAAGTGGGATTACCGCGGCCATGACCACGGCTTCGGCTACGCCAAGCACCACAACCACCACAAGCCCTGGTGGCTGTGGCCGGACTTCGGCATGGGCGACCAGTGGTGGGGCGAGCACGACAACGACTAGAACCCGCCGTTTGTAAATAGCGCGCGAAATGCCGCACCCGTCGCGACGGGTGCGGCATTTCGCGTTCCCAGGAGGGCTTGACGCGCGGCCGAAGGGAAGTCATCCTGTGATGAATTAAAGGGGGAGCCCATGCGCAGGACATCGGCCGCGATCGGCAGCGCGATCTTCTTCCTCGCCGCCCCGTGCGTCGTCGCGGGTCTCGGCCCCTGGTGGGTCTCCGGCTGGGAGGCGCGCTCGCCGCTGCCCGGCGCCTGGATGATCCCCCTCAGGGTGGCGGGCGCGGCGCTGATCCTGGCCGGCGCCGCCGTTGTGGTGGACGCGTTCGTCCGGTTCGTCGCCGAGGGCTCCGGGACGCCCGCCCCGATCGCCGCGCCCGGCCGGCTGGTCGTCGGCGGTCTCTACCGCTACGTGCGCAACCCCATGTACGTGGGCGTCCTGGCGGCGATCGTGGGGCAGGCGCTGCTGTTCGGCGACGGCGGGCTGGTCGTCTACGCGACGGTGGCCGGCGCGGCGATGGGCGGCTTCGCCCACTGGTACGAGGAGCCGCGCCTGCTCGCGCAGTTCGGCGACGACTACGAGCGCTACCGCCGCGCGGTGCCCGGATGGTGGCCCCGGGTCAGGCCGTACCACCCCTGACGACGCTCACTCCAGCGGCTGCCCGAGGCGCAGCATGCGCCGGTCGCCGCGCACGGTCACCTCGCTCACGGTCCACCTGCACTCGTCGACGACGGTGCCGTCCATGGTCATGTAACCGCCGACGACCAGCAGCGGGCGGCCGCCGAACAGGACCAGCTCGGCCCGGGCCTCGGTCTCGTCGCCGAACTGCAGGATGAAGTCGTCGTAGTCCAGGGGGGCGTCCAGGATCATGCCGGACGCCAAGCGGGGGCTCGAGGTCTGGAACAGGTGCACGTTCACGGCCGCTCACTACCCGGATTCCGGGCGATCGTGCGCTCTGTGGCGGTGAGATGGGGAAATGCGATGAAATGTCTCCATCCCGAAAGGTTGGAGTATCTGTGCCCCTGTTTGATCTGCCGCTCGATCAACTCCGCGACTACCGGCCCGACCGTGACGAGCCGGCCGACTTCGACGCGTTCTGGTCCCGCACGCTCGCCGAGGCCCGGGAGTTCGCGCTGGACGCCGAGTTCACCCCGTACGAGCTGCCGTTCGCGCACGTGGACGTGTACGACGTGTCGTTCGCCGGCTGGGGCGGCCACCGGATCAACGGCTGGTTCCTGCTCCCGCGCGACGCGGCGGGACCGCTGCCGTGCGTCATGCACTACATCGGCTACAGCGGCGGGCGCGGCTTCCCGCACGACCACCTGATGTGGCCGGCGGCCGGGTACGCGGTGTTCGTGATGGAGACGCGCGGCCACGGCGGCGCCAACGTGCAGTCGCCCGGCGCGACGGGCGACCCGCACGGCGCGGACGGCCCGCAGGCCCCCGGCATGATGACGCGCGGGATCATGGACCCGGACGACTACTACTACCGCCGCGTGTTCACCGACGCCGTCCGGGCCGTCGACGCGGCCGTGGCCCACCCGGCCGTGGACGCCGGCCGGATCGTGGTCTCGGGTGGCAGCCAGGGCGGCGGCATCGCGCAGGCCACCGCCGCGCTGCACCCGTCGGTGGCCGGCGCGCTCGTGGACGTGCCGTTCCTGTCGCACTTCCGCCGGGCCGTCGAGATCACCGACCGAGACCCGTACCAGGAGCTGGTCCGGTTCCTCGCCACCCGGCGCGACGCCGCGGAGCAGGTGTTCCGCACGCTGTCGTACTTCGACGGGGTCAACTTCGCGGCCCGCGGCAGGGTGCCGGCGCTGTACTCGGTGGCGCTGATGGACTTCGTCTGCCCGCCGTCGACGGTCTTCGCCGCCTACAACCACTGGCAGGGGCCGAAGGAGATCACGGTCTGGCCGTGGAACGGCCACGAGGGCGGGAGCGGCTATCAGCGCGAGGAGCAGCTCCGCTACCTGGCCAAGCTGTTCGCCTGAGTCAAATCCCAGGCGCGAGGCACGCCGCCGGCCCGGCGCATGGCGCGCACCGGGCCCGGCGGCGTGTCGAGTCGCGCGATGCGTCAGCCCGCGCGCTCGGTGACCAGGAAGGACACAGCCCCCTGGTCGTCGGATCCGGCGTCGAGTGACTTGTCGTCCAGCACCGTCGCGGCCACCGGGTCGAGATAGACGCGGGCGCCCTCCGATTCCACGACCGCGTCCGCCGGCTCGGGCGCCGTGGCCAGCGAGAGGGTGAGCGAACTGGCGTCGTCACCGCTGGACGCGATGCGGATGCCGCTCTGCGCCGGCTCCGGCGCGCCCTCGGTGAGACTGCGGATCGCCTGGGCTGCGTTGGCTGTCAGGGTGAGCACTATGGCTCCTCCTCGGTTCGACGTACAGGAGTGGCCTGCCATGCCCGCTGTCGCTCCGCCCTAACCTTCGCGGCCGGTTCTTTTACCGGTGAACCGGCGTGGCGTGGCTGGCCGTGACGGTCGGACGCGCTTTGATGACTGTCCGTCATCATCTCGCCACATACCGCCGGGGGTATCGTCATGCCTGTTTCACGCCCGTACCTCGCCCTGCTCCTCGCCGCCGCGACCGCCGTCACCGGCTGCAACGGCGGCACCAGCACCTCCGCAGGCCTGGCCTCGCCGGCCTCGCCCACCGCCACGTCCCCGGGCACGGGGGAGGCCACCCCCGCGCCCTCCGACCAGGACCGGATCTGGCTGCGCGAGATCCACCAGGGCAACCTGGCGGAGATCCAGGCCGGAGACCTGGCCGAGGGCAAGGGCACCGCCCCCGAGGTCAAGCAGTTCGGCGCGATGCTCGTCAAGGACCACACCAAGCTCGACCAGGAGGTGGTGCGGACCGCCGAGCAGCTCGACGTGAAGCTGCCCAAGGCCGCCTCGAGCGCGCAGAAGGAGGTCCTGGCCGAGCTCCGTGAGGCCTCGCGCGCCGACTTCGACGAGGAGTTCGTCACCGCCATGCGCAAGGCGCACGAGAAGGCCGTGGCCGCGACCAAGACCGAGATCGAGCAGGGCACCTCACCCCAGGTCAAGCAGCTGGCGGAGCAGGCGCTCCCGGCGCTGGAGCGGCACCTCGACGAGCTCGAGAAGATCCCCGGCGCGGGCACCCCGGCTCCCGACAGCGGCACCCCCGCGCCCGGGAACTCGTAAGGCGCCGACCCCGAATTACGGCAAAACATCCCCCGACCGCGTGCGTTTGTGCAGGTACGGGGGTATTTGTCCGTCTTGAGCCACCTGCCGGCCCGGCGAAGCGGCCGGCGGTACGACCAATTCGGGGGAATCGTCGTGGCCATGCAAACAGAGATCCGGAGCCTGTTCGACTGTGACGTCATCGGTTCGGACGGTCAGCATGTCGGCAAGGTCGGCCAGGTCTACCTCAGCGACCGCACGGGGGACCCGGAATGGGTCACGGTGCGTACCGGGCTGTTCGGTATGAAGCAGACCTTCGTGCCGCTGACCGGTGCGCGCCGGACCGGGGAGGAGCTCCGGGTCCCGTTCGACAAGGAGACCATCAAGGGCGCGCCCAACATCGACGTGGACGACCGCCTGACCCTGGAGGAGGAGGCGGGGCTCTACCGCTACTACGGCATGCAGCCGTCCACCATCCCCTCGCAGCGCAGGCCCGAGGGAGAGACCGGGACCGGCGCCACCGGCGCCACCGGCGCCACCGGCACGACGGGCACTGCCGGCAGGACGGGCGCGGCGACCGGTCACGAGCCGCGCGGCATGCGCGGCCAGGGCGAGCGCGACGTCGACATGACCCGGTCCGAGGAGCGGATGCACGTCGGCAAGGAGAGGAGAGAGGCGGGCCACGTGCGGCTGCGCAAGTACGTGGACACCGAGGACGTCCAGGAGAGCATCCCGCTGGAGCGCGACGAGGTCGTCATCGAGCGCGAGCCGATCACCGGCGGCACGCCCCTGGAGGGGCGCGACCTGGAGGAGGACGAGGAGTCCATCACCCTGTACGAGGAACGCCCGGTCATCGGCAAGGAGACCACGCCCGTCGAGCGCGTGCGCCTGCACAAGGAGAAGGTCCGCAGGGACGAGACGGTGCACGGGACGGTCCGCCGGGAGCGCTTCGAGGTCGACCAGGACGGCACGACCATCGACGAGCTCGCGGGCGACGAACGCGAGGGGCGCAAGGGACCGGAGGGCCGCGAGGGCCGCGGCCACGACGGGCGCGGGCACAACGGGCGGCACGAGCGCTGACGCTCTCCGGCTCCGCCCGGATGTCAGGCGAGGGTGCGTGATCGCGCCCTCGCCTTCACATGGTGAAAGAACTCCCATAGAGAAAGATCCGGTCGCTAATCCCCGAAAACGGCCGGGACTGATCGAGTTCGCGGGGCGTGACGGCCCGTTACTCGGTGGTCTCTCTCTTACCCTCCCGCAGGGTAGCCGCGCCTGACCTTCGGGTTAGGTGCCGCAGGGCCCTGCCGTGCGCCCTTCTGAAGGCGGAATCCCCTTTCCGAGCACCAGCGGAACGGTTTCGGACGCCCGTGCGCGGCGGTGGACGGACGCGCCTGGAGGGTCCTGCGGGTCGCCGGGTGGTCAACGGGCGGATCCCAACGCATTCGTTAAGTAGCAGTTGACAGCTAGGCGGTAAATGGCAGGATCAGGGCGGAACAATTAGTTCAGGGTTTACAGAGCACTTCTGCGATGTCGTGAAGTGGGAGGTGGCCGGCCAGATGAGCGTTACCCCCGACGGCACCGCACCGACGTCACGGCCGACCGCGACCCAGGACCCGTTCGGTAGGAGCCCCGCCATGCACGTCCACCCCGACTACCGCCATCCCTATGACGGCGACCGGCAGCCGCCCAGGCCGCGTCTTGCCGTCTACGACCACCTGGACGAGACCGCCGTACCGGAGCAGACCGAGGCCGACACGCAGGTCACCGAGCGGCTGTGGCAGATCCGGGAGATATCCAACAGGGCCATCGGGTCGATCGACGACCTGCTCAAGCGCACCGCCTGATCGCGAACCACGAGGGGGGAGACCCGGCGAAGCGGCCGGTGACCCGCGGGGAATGTCTCGGCTCACCAAGGAGTGTCATGCAAGGTCACACGCGACTGGCGTCAGCAGTACGCGATGTCGGAGCACACCGCGCGCGAATGATCGCGGGCGTCGCGCGGCCCCAGAACGTCGACGAGGTGCGTGCCGTGGTACGGCGGGCAGCCGTCGAGGGGCGCCGGTTATATCCGCTGAGCACCGGGCGCAACTGGGGCATGGGCTCCGGCGTCCCGGCCAAGGACGAGAACGTGGTCGTCGACCTCAGCGCCATGAACCGCATCCGCAGTCTCGACCTGGAGAACGGCTTCGCCGTCATCGAGCCCGGCGTGACCCAGCGCCAGCTCGCCGAGGAACTGCGCGACACCGATTGGCTGCTCAACGTCACCTCGTCGTGCGCCGACACCTCCGTGGTCGGCAACGCGCTGGAGCGCGGCGACGGCTCGATCCGCTCCCGCGTCCACGACCTCGTCGGGGTCGAGGCCGTGCTCGCCGACGGCAGCCTCGTCAGCACCGGCGGGCTGGACCACTGGGGCCGCTATCGCGGCCACGTCGCCGGACCCGACCTGACCGGCGCGTTCGTCCAGCACAACCTCGGCATCGTCACCGCCGGCGTCATCGCGCTGGTGCCCCGCCCGCAGGCGATCGGGCTGGTGCACGCCCGCATCCCGCGCGACCAGGCCGGCCGGGCCGTGGGCGCCGTGGGATCGTTCCTGCGCCGCGGCAACCCGGCCGAAGGCCTGCTGCGGGTGCGCGAGCTGTCGCTGACGCCCAGCCGCGGCGGCTGGATGCTCCCCGACGGGGTGGACCCGGAACTGCTCACCATCATCGGCCCGCTGCTCGGCAGCGGCGAGACCGTGCGCCTGGCCGAGGAACTGCTCCGCAAGCACCTGCTGGAGGTCGAGGGCGCCGAGGGGCTGCGCGTCCTGGACGCCACCGCGGTGAGCCCCGACGACCCCCTCTACCCGCGGGCCCTCATGGCCCAGGGCATCCCCACCTGCATGAGCGTGCACAACGCGCTCGGCGTCAGCTCCTGCGACGAGGTCGACACCGGGCCGATCGGCTTCCTCGCGCTGCTGCCCAAGCTCCCGATGGACGAGATCTCCACCGAGAACCTCCTGACCGTGCTCCGCGCGGCCGTCGAGTGCAACGGCACCGCGGCCATGATGGAGTGGAACATGGTCAGCAGAAACCTGGCCAACGGCGTCATCCAGATCTTCTTCGACCGGAGCGTGCCCGACGCGCCGGCCCGCGCCCACCGCCTCCGCCAGGACGCCAACGGCCTGCTGCGCGGCTACGGGTGCCCGATCTACCGCTCCGACATCGACAACGCCGCCGCCGACGTCTACGCGCAGTCCTCCACCGCGACCCTGGCCATGCTCTACCGGCTCAAGGGCGCGCTGGACCCGTACGGGATGTTGTCGCCGGGACGCTACAGCGCCTGACGGCACCGGCGGCTGGACAGGAAGGCACGACCGCCGCCCGGTGCGCCGGGCGGCGGGACCGACATCCGGGCTCTCATGGAGGTGGCCACGTTGCGTCAGTCGCCAGTCGTCGAAGTGGGGGCACACCCGGTGGCACGGAAGCCCGCACGAGGGCGCGGCACACTGCTGCGGCTGGTGGGCGCCGGTGTCATGTTCACCGTCATGGCCGACACCACCGCCACCACCCTCGCCGTGGGCCTGATGCAGCACGGCGGCGCCGACAACACGCTGCCGCTGAGCGACCTGCTCTGGCTGACCAGCGCCGCGTTCGTGCCGATCGCCGCCCTGCTCGCCACGGCCGGACGCTGGGCGGACCTGTTCGGCCGCCGCCGCGTGCTGGTCATCGGGCTCGTGATCTTCGTCCTGGGCGGGCTCGCCACGCTCACCGTCCCCGAGTGGTCGATGGTGCTCGCCGCCAGGGCCGCGCAGGGAGTCGGCGCCGCCGCGATGATCCCGGCGAGCCTCGCCGTGCTCCTCGGCGAGCTGCCCGAGCACCAGCGGCGCGGCGCCATCGCGCTGTGGAGCTCCGCCTCCGGCCTCGGCTGCCTGCTCATGCAGGCGGGCGGCGGCTGGCTGGCCACCGGGTTCGGCTGGCGGGCGCTGTTCGCCCCGGTCGTCGTCACCGGCATGCTCCTGCTGCTCGCCTCCACCTGGCTGCCGCCGGGCCTGCCCGCCCGCCGCGACGGGGCGCCGAGGACCCGGCCCGACATGCTGGGCGCGATCCTGCTGGCCGCCTCCATCGGCGCCCTCGTGCTCGCCATCTCCAAGGCGACCACCTGGGGCGCGACCTGCGGCTACCTGGCCGGTGGCGCGCTCGTCCTGCTGGCCCTGGCGCTCCTGCGGTCCCGCAGGCACCGGGTGCCGGCCGTCGACCTGACGCTGTGGCGCCGCCCCGGCTTCGCCTGGGGCTGGCTGGCGACCTGGGGCTTCGGGGTCCTGTCGTACGGCCTGCTCGCGCTGCAGCCGCTCTACCTCCTGCACCTCGGCTTCCCCATGATCGAGGTCGCGCTGTGGCTGACGCCCACCTCCGTCGCCGTGGCGGTCACCGCGTGGCTGGGCGGCAAGGTCGTACGCAAACTGGGCCCGTACGGGCTCATCTACGTCGGCGCCACCGCGTGCGGCGGTTCCTGCGTCGTGGCGCTGGCGCAGAGCGGCCCCACGCTGTGGGGGCTCGCGGCGAGCGTCGGCGTGGGCGTCGGGGTGGGGGCGCTCGCGCCCGGCACCTCCATGGCCACCACCCTGGCCGCCCAGCCGCACCAGTACGCCTCCGCGGTGGGTGCGGCCGTCATGTCCCGCATGGTCGGCGGCGCCGTGGGCGTGGCGACCGTGTCGGTCGTCATCGGCCACCCCTTCATGGTGGGGCCCATGGGCGGGCTGGCCAGCGCGCTGGCCGTGTGCGTGGGCGTCTCCGTGCTGGTCGGCACGATCGCACTGATCAAGATGCTCCGGATGCCGCACGCCACCGGCGAGGTCATGGTGCTGGTGCCGCGCCGGATGCTGCTGGAACTGCGCATGCAGCTGGCCACCGTCGCCGCCGAGGCCGACGCGCTGCTGCCCGCCCAGCAGGCTCCCGGTTACCCAGACGGCTACCCGGCCGCTTATCCAGCCGGGTACCCGGCAGGTCCGCCGCACGCCGTCGCGACCCAGGCCGTCCCGCAGCAAGCCGTCCCGCCGCAGGTGGGACGGGGCCAGGCCCACGCCATGAGGCCCGGCTCGCAACCCCGCGTGCACGGGGGCACGCGTCTCGCAAGAACATCAGAAGGGCTCTGATCATGGCAAGGACGACAACCTGTGACGTAGCGATCGTCGGCGCCGGTCTCGGCGGCTGCTTCCTGGCACTGCTGCTGGGTCGCAACGGTCGCAACGTCGTCGTCGTGGAACAGGGGGCGGCCATCCCGGCCGCCGGCGCCGACTTCGTGAAGCGTCCCGGCATGGGCGTCCTGGCCCGGCACGGGCTGGGCAGCCTGGTGGAACGGCACGCGCTCAAACGCGACATCGTCCGCTACTACCACGACGGCGAGGCGATCCAGGAATGCCGTTACCCCGACGGCTTCCTCATCCGCCCCTACCGCGAACTGGTCGAGGTCATCTACTCGTGCTGCTCGATGGAGGGCGTGGAGTTCTGGTTCGACTCGCGGATCGAGCGCCTGGAGCGCGACGGCGACCGGGTGACCCGGCTGGCCCTGACCGACGGCAGGGAGCTGCGGCCCGACGTGGTCATCGCCGCCGACGGCACCCGCTCGATGGTGCGCCAGGCGCTCGGCATCACCAAGGAGACCACCGCCTACCCGCACATGATGCGGGTGGCCACCGTGCCGCTGACCGCCAGCGTCGCCCGGCTCAACCGGCTGTACTTCAACTCCCGGGGCTGGTTCAGCTACCTGTACCCGGTCAACGAGGAGCAGGCCCGGGTGTTCGTCGGCCTGCCGCTGGAGGACGACCGCGAGGTGTTCGGCGGCGGCCTCGAGGCCGACGTGTTCCGGGACTTCATCACCGAGAACGACGACGCCTACGACGTGCTCGGCCCGGCGCACTGGCAGCAGATCCCGGTGGCGGCCATGCGCGTGCCCGCCTACCACAAGGGCAACGCCGCCCTGCTCGGCTCGGCCGCGTTCGCCTGTCACCCGATGACCGGCATGGGCATGAGCTACACCATGCACGACGCCGAGATCCTCGCCGGGGTCATCTGCGCGGCCGAGGGTGACCCGGCGCTGCTGGAGAAGGGCCTGGAGACCGCGTACGAGCCGCGCAGGCACGCGCACGCCGAGCTGATCGACTACGGCGACGCGCTGGCCGGCACCTTCCACGACAGGGAGACCTACCTGGAGGTGTTCCGGGAGGACCTGCACGTGTTCGGCGACACCGAGCCGACCGGCGGGGGGTTCGTCACCGCACTCCGCTGAGGCGCCCCCGAGCCGATCGGCGGCGGGTTCGTCACCGCACTCCGCTGAACGTCAGCGCACGGCGCTGAGCGCCGCCGAGCCGATGCGGTCCACGGTGGTGAAGTCACCGGCGACGATGCGGTTCTTCATGACGCCGACGGCCAGCCCGGTCGCGGTGTCGGCGAAGGCCGCGGTGCCGCCGCTGCCCGGCATGCCGAACACGGTCGGCGCCGCCAGCCCGGGGGTGAGCCCGATCCCGTAGCCCAGCCCCCACGTCGCCCGCACGCCGGTGACCTCGTCCAGGCCGCTCACCGCGGGCGCGGACAGCTCGCGCAGCCGCGCCGGCGGCACCAACTCGCCCGTCAGCAGCGCGTCGTACACGCGCGCCACCGCGCGGGCGGTCATCGTGCCGCCGGCCGGGATCTCGGCGGTGAGCACGTCGCGCCGATTGCTGAACGCGGCGCCCGGCAGGGCCGCCACCGGCATCGCGGTGTAGCCGCCGACCACCCGGAAGAACGGGTTCCCACCGCCCGGCGGCGTCGGCGGGGCGGCCTCCTCGATCCGCGCCAGCCGCCCCAGCTCCGCCTCCGGCACGGCGCAGAACAGCTCGCCCGAGACCCCGAGCGGCCCGGCCACCTCCTCCTCCAGCACCCGCGAGATCCGCTCGCCGGTGACCCGGCGCACCACCTCGCCCAGGAGATAGCCGAACGTCTGCGGGTGGTAGCCGCACCGGATGCCCGGCTCCCACCACGGCTCGGCGTCGGCGAGGGCCGCGCACATCCGGTCCCAGTCGCACAAGTCCTCCGGCGTGGTCGCCACGGGCACGCCGGGCACACCTGCCTGATGGGAGAGCGCGTGGCGGATCGTCGCCCGTTCCTTGCCCCGCGCGCCGAACTCCGGCCACAGCTCGGCGATCGGCGTGTCGTAGTCCAGCACCCCCCGCTCGGCCAGCACGTGCACCACGGCCGCGGTGACGCCCTTGCCGGTCGAGGTCGCGTACACGGGAGTGCCGGACGTGAACGGCCGGCCGGTCTCCGCGTCCGCCACCCCGGCCACCACGTCCGCCAGCAGCTCGCCCCGCCGGTAGACGGCGACCTGCAGCCCGCGCTCCACCCCCGAGGCCACCAGCTCGTCGGCGATTCCCTGCATGATCTCTTGCATCGGGCCCCCCGTGAGTCTCGGCACCGGGTTGGACCTCCCTGCCGGGCGGAACTCATCGCAGACGCTGTCCGGGGCAGGTCAGCGCGTCGCGGACCCCGGCTCGGGGACGTCCCCACGCCGGTGGCGGGCCGTCGCCGTGACCACCAGCTCGGCCAGCCCGGCCGGCCCGGCCACCTCGGTCACCTCGAACCCGGCCGCGCCGAGGATCGTGCGTAACGCCAGCCGCACCGCGGTGCGGATCGTGTCATGACGGGCGGGGTCCCCGGACGGAACGCTCCAGCGCACCACCACGCCGCGCTCGGGGTCGCGCCACACGCTGAGCCCGCCGTCGGCCGGCTTGCGTGACGGCTCCACGGCGAACCCGGCATCCCTGAGCTCCCGGCACACCAGGGTCTCCAGCTCCGCCACGTTCATGGCATCCCGCTGCCCGCGACCGCCCCGCGCGAACCTACCGCCGGGTGCGACAGCCCTTCCCGTCCGTACGATGGCTGACGTGATCATCGAGGAGGCGGTGGCCGTCGCCCGCCGCTGGGCGCGTGACGAAGGCGCCCGCCTGCCCGGCTTCGGCGGCGCCTTCCTGACCGGGTCGGCGCTCTGGGCGCCGCCCGGGTCCGCGCTGCCGCCGCACTCCGACGTGGACGTGCTGGTGGTGCTCGACGAGCCCGCCGGTCACGGACGCAAGCTCCGGTACGGGGGAGCGCTCCTGGAGGTGTCGTACGTGCCCGCCGCGCAGGTGGCGTCGGCCGACGACGTGCTGGGTCACTACCACCTGGCCGGCGCCTTCCACCGGCCGGGCGTGCTGGCCGACCCCACCGGGCGGCTGTCGGCGCTCCAGCGCGAGGTTTCCCACCGGTTCGCCGAGCGGCGCTGGGTGCTGGCCCGCTGCGAGCACGCACTGGAGACGGCCCGCACCCGGCTGACCTCGACCGGATCGGCCGGGCCGCTGCCCCAGCAGGTGAACGCGTGGCTCTTCGGCACCGGCGGGACGGCGCACGTCCTGCTGGTCGCGGGGCTGCGCAACCCGACCGTCCGCCGCAGGTACGCCGCCACCCGCGAACTGCTCGCCGGCCGCGGACTGGCCGATCACCACGAGTTCCTGCTGGACCTGCTCGGCTGCGCCGCCATGACCCCGCGGCGGGCCTCGCGCCACCTGCACGGCCTGGAGCGGCTCTTCGACACGGCCAAGAACGTGGACGCCCCCGCCTACCCGTTTAACTCCGACATCACCGACACCGCGCGGCCGGTCGCCATCGACGGCTCCCGGGCCCTCATCGACGCCGGTCTCCATCGGGAGGCGGTCTTCTGGCTGGCGGCCACGTACGCGCGCTGCCTGCTCAAGCTCTCCGCAGCCGGTCGGCCCGCGCCCGCGGACGGCCTCCTCGACCTGCTCGCCGACCTCGGGGCGGACACCCCCGCCGCCCGCGGCTCCCGGGCCGCCGCCGTCCTGGCGGCGCTTCCCTCCCTGCGGCGCACGGCCGAACACCTGGCCCCACCCGGATGACCGCTCACTGGAGCGGGACGCTTCGTCAGGCGGTGACGGCGTGCAGCGCGCCGGGGTGGCGGCCGGTCAGGTGGTCGAGTGCCGCGGCCGTGGCCTCGTCGGCGGGAAGGCAGACCACCAGCCGCTGCTCGGCGTCGGACAGGTCGAGCGACTCCGCCACCAGCCGGAGCTCGCCCGCACCCGGATGGGCCAGCCGCTCCCGGCGCGGCGCGGCGGGCGGTGCCGACGGCGTGCCGAGCAGCTCGGTGAACGCCGCCCCGGCCGTGATCGTCAGCTCCTCGATCAGGTCGTCGGCGTACGGGTCGCCGATGGCGGCGGCCAGCCGCAGCGTGGTGGCCTGCCCGGCGGCAACCGCGCGCCACTCGGGGAACGCCGCCCGCGCGCGCGGATCGGTGAACACGTAGCGCGCCAGGTTGGGCCGGTCACCGTCGAGCACGCCCAGCGCCTCCACCGTCCGGGCATATCCGACGGTGTACGCCAGCACGTCGGACAGCCGGTTGAGCAGGACGGCCGGGGCCGGCTCCAGCCGGTCGAGCAGGGCGCGGAGCGTGGGCCGCACCGTGCTCGCGGGCGAGGGGAGTACTGAGGGGCAGAGCAACGCGTCGCCGCTCACCAGCTTGGCCAGGTGGCGCAGGTGGAGCCGCTGCTCGAAACCCAGCCCGAGCACGTCGGCGAGCGCGCCCAGCACCTGGGCGGACGGGTTGCGGTCGCGGCCCTGCTCCAGCCGGGTGAGGTACTCGACGCTGATGCCCGCCAGCGTGGCCAGCTCCGCCCGGCGCAGCCCTGGAGTGCGTCGCCGTGACCCCTCCGGCAGCCCGACGTCGGCCGGCTTGACCGCTTCCCGGAGACCTCGGAGGTAGGCGGCCAGTTCGTTCCCGCTCACGCCGAGCAGTCTAGGCGCGCCGATCGCCCGTAGGGTGGCCCTGCCGGAGCCAGTCTCCGCCCGGTCTCCCTCCCCGGCCGCCGTTCCGCGAGCCTGGACGTCGTACGGAACGCACTCATCGAAAGGGAGACGGTCATGCGATATCGGTTGCTCGGGCGTACGGGATTGAGGGTGTCGGAGCTGTTCCTCGGCGCGATGACGTGGCGGGCGGTGACGCCCGAGGTGCGGGAGATGCTCGGTCTGTACGAGGAGGCGGGTGGCAACGTCGTCGACACGGCCTCCGCCTACGGCGAGTCGGAGAGCGTGGTCGGCGAGGTGCTGGAAGGGCGGCGGGACCGGTTCGTGCTCGCCACCAAGTACACCCTGACCCGCGACGACACCGACCTCAACGCCGCGGGGAACCACCGCAAGAACCTGGTGCTGTCCCTGGAGGAGAGCCTGCGGCGGTTGCGCACCGACTACGTCGACCTGCTGTGGGTGCACGTCTGGGACCGGCACACGCCGATCGAGGAGACGATGCGGGCCCTGGACGATCTGGTGCGGGCGGGCAAAGTGCTTTATGTCGGGATATCGGATGCGCCGGCGTGGGTGGTGAGCAGGGCCAACACGCTGGCGGAGTGGCGCGGCTGGACCCCGTTCGCGGGCCTCCAGGTGCCCTACAACCTGCTCTGGCGCGACATCGAGCGCGAACTGCTGCCGATGGCGGAGGAGACGGGGCTGACCGTGGCCGCCTGGGGGACGCTCGCGCACGGGGTGCTGTCGGGCAAGTACACCGCCGGCCCCGCTCCCGAGACGCCCACCAGGCTCGCGCCCGCCTCGGTCACCGAACGCGATCACACGGCGGCCAGGGCCGTCCTCAAGGCGGCGGCCGACCTGGGCGTCACGCCGTCACAGGTGGCGACCGCCTGGACCATGGCCCGCTCCCGCGTCGTCCACCCCATCGTCGGCGCGAGCAGCCCCGGCCAGCTCGCCGACACCCTCGCCGCCGTGGACGTCACCCTCCCGGAGGAGGCCATGAACCGCCTGGCGGAGGCGGCCCCCTTCACCCGCGGCTTCCCGGCCGACTTCATCGACGAGTGGGCCCCGGTCTTCGGCAAGGCCTACCACCGCCTGGACGGCCGCCCCTGACCCGCCCCCACGGAGGTGATGGCTCGCCAGGGGTGAACGGTCAGGCGCGGGGGTGGATGGTCACCCCTCCGACCCGTCAGGCGCGGACCTGGAGGCCCAGGGCGGTGGCGATGATCGTGGCCTGGTGGGGGTCGATGGTGGCCTTGTGGAGGGTGACGGTCTGGGGGTCGAGGGTGCTCAGGTCGCTGCCGCGCAGGTCGCAGGAGGTGAGATCGGTCTGGCGGAGCGACGCGGCGGTGAGGTCGCAGCCGCGCAGCGTGGAGCCCTCCAGCTTGGCCCCCGACAGGTCGGCCTCGCGCAGGCGGACCCCGTCGAACGTGCTGCCCCGCAGGTCGGCCCCGGCCAGCGAGGTGAAGGACCAGTCGCCGCCGTCGACCTTGAGCAGCCCGAACGTGCACCCGGCGAACGTGCTGCCGGTCATCTTGCAGCCCCGGAACGTGGCGTCGAAGAACGAGCAGCTCCGGAACGTACAGGCGACGAACGCGGCGCTCTCGTGCGCCGACACGTTGAGCCGGACGTTGCTGAACGTGCACTCCTCGAAGACGGCGCGGTCGTCGGCCGTCTCCATCATGTCGAGGTCGACGAAGTGGACCCGCTGGAAGGTCTCGCCGTCGAGGTCGCGGTCGTCCCAGTCGCCGGGACCGATCGTGGTGTCCGCGGTCACGCGGGTGGTCATGACGCGCTCGCCTCCTTCGCTGAACGGAGCCCAGCCTCGCACGTCCCACCGACAGTTCGGGAGGCGGCCGCGCCCCTCCCGCGAGAGGCGCGTCTCGCAGGAGGGGAGGGGTCAGGCGCGCTTGGCGATGGCTTCGAAGAGCGGCTGGACGAGCTTGGCCGCCAGGGGGCCGAAGGCGGCGAGGATGAGCACGTAGGCCGCCGCGAGAGGACCCAGGTCGGGGTGGGCGCCGGCCGCCACCGCCAGGCCCGCGATGACGATGTTGAACTCGCCGCGCGGCACCAGCGCGATGCCGGCCCGGGCCTGACCGGCCTTGGAGATGCCGGCCCGCCTGGCCGCGTACATGCCCGTCGCGAGCTTCGTCAGCATGCTGACCAGGGCCAGCGCGGCGGCGATCCCCGCCACCGGAAGGATCTTCGTCGGATCGGTCTGGAGGCCGAAGAAGACGAAGAACACGGCCGCGAACAGGTCACGCAACGGCGCCAGCAGCGCCTGCGCGTCGTGCGCGAGCTGCCCCGACAGCGCGATGCCGACGAGGAAGGCGCCGACCGCCGCCGACACCTGCAGCTCCTGCGCGATGCCGGCCACCAGCAGCGCCAGGCCGACGATCTTGAGCAGCAGCACCTCGTTGTTGGGGCTGGCGACGAACGCCTCGATCCACTTGCCGAACCGCAGCGCGACCAGCAGCACCACGGTCACCGTGGCCAGCGCGATGCCCACCGCGATCGCCCCGTTGAGCAGGCTGAGGCCGGCCAGGGTGGCGGTCAGGATCGGCAGGTAGAGCGCCATCGTGAGATCTTCGAACACGAGCAGCGACAGCACGGTCGGCGTCTCGCGGTTACCGATCCAGCCGAGATCGCTCAGCACCTTGGCCGTGATGCCGGACGAGGTCGCGTACGTGACGCCGGCCATGGCCAGGGCGGCCACCGGCCCCCAGCCGAGCAGCAGCGCCAGGATCGCGCCGGGCGCGGCGTTGAGCACCAGGTCGACGATGCCGGCCCGGGCGTTGCCCTTGAGGCTGGAGACCAGCTCGTCGGCGTTGTATTCCAGACCGAGCGTCAGCAGCAGGAGGACGACACCGATCTCCGCGCCGATGGAGATGAACTCCTCGCTGGTGGCCAGGGGCAGCACGCCGCCGGTGCCGAAGGCGAGGCCGGCGATCAGATAGAGGGGGATGGCGGAGATGCCGGCGCGCAGCGCCAGTGCTCCGAGCACGCCAAGGCCGAGGAGGACGGCCCCGAATTCCAGGAAGATTATCGCGGTGTGATGCACCCGGCCTAGCCCTCTGCCAGGATGACGCCGACCTCGGACGTGCTGTCGGCGCTGCCCACCACCACGACGATGTCACCGGAGGTGAGCACGAAGTCGGGACCCGGGCTGGCGTACACCTGCCCGTTGCGGACGATGGCGACGATCGACGCGTTGGTGCGGGTCCGCACTCGCGCGTCACCCATCGGCCGGTTCACGTACGGAGAGTTGGCCGGGATCGGCAGCTGGAGACTGACCAGCCCTTCGACCTCCTCGTGCGCCTGGTTCAGACGCGCCACGATGCGGGGCGCGCCGAGCAGCTCCACCAGGGCGTCGGCCTCCTCGTCGTTGAGCTTGACGACTTCGCAGGCACGATCGGGGTCGTCCTTGCTGTAGATGACGAGATCCCGCCGCCCCGTGCGGTGGGAGATCACCCCTACTCTGCGCCCAGCCTGTGTCGTGAACTCATGGCGCAGCCCAATGCCCGGCAGCGCCGTCTGCTCGACCTCCACAGCCGTATCCCACCTATCCGATTCCGAAAAATAACGCGGGCCACCTTACCAATCCTTGTGCACCGTATTGGCACCGAGCACCCCTGAGATTCCAGGTGAGAGGTAGGGTGCGGGGCGGGATCACCGAAAGGGCGCCAGTTCTAGGGAGAGTCGTGGTGTCACCCTCGCAGGAGCCGCACGCGCCCGACCCGGTCCGGCTGATCCTCGTGGAGGACCACGACATGGTGGCCGAGGCGATCGCGATGGCGCTGGGCAACGCCCCCGGCTTGCGGGTGGTGGCCAGGTTCAGGTCGGCGGCCGACGCCGTGGCCGGGGTCCGCGCCCACCGTCCCGACGTGGTGGTGCTGGACCGGCGGCTGCCCGACGGCGACGGCATCGCGGCCATCGGCCGCATCACCCAGGAGGCGCCCGGCGTCCGCGTGCTCGTGCTGACGGGCGAGGCGTCGCCGCCCACCGCGGTGCGGGTGGTGGAGGCCGGCGGCGCGGGCCTGGTGGTGAAGTCGTCGGGGCTGCGCGAGCTGGAGTCGGCGGTGCGCGAGGTGGCGGCGGGCGGCGTGGCCTTCGCGCCCGACCTGCTGCCGGCGGTGCTCGACCAGCTCGCCGGCCGCGGCCGCGCCGGGGGCGGGACGCTGACCGGCCGGGAGCGGGAGACCCTCCAGCTGCTCGCCGAGGGGGTGAGCACCGACCAGCTGAGCGAGCGGCTCGGCATCGCACGCAACACCGCGCGCAACCACATCCAGCGGGTGCTGGAAAAGCTCGGCGCGAGGTCCAAGCTGGAGGCCGTGGCCATCGCCCGGCGCGAAGGACTGCTCGACTGACGCTCCACCGATGCCTCCACCGATGCCTCGACCGATGCCTCGACTGATGCGTATGCACTACGTGATGTCCTGCATCCGCACTGAAAGGGCAAGCGCGGTTGCGTCTCGCGGTCAAGGCTCGGTTGTCCGAAAGTAGGACCATGGCCACGGAACTGGACTCACGCACGGTGGAATGCCACCTCGCCGAGGAGATGGGCAGCATCTCCCTCGCGCGGCAGGCCACCCGTGACGCCCTGGCCGAGTGGGGCTACCGCGGCCGGGGCGAGGACGTCCTGCTCGTGGTGTCCGAGCTGGTCACCAACGCGCTCGTGCACGCCTCGGGCGGGCCGACGCTGCGTCTGACCGGCGGTTCCGGCCACATCCGCGTCGAGGTGGGCGACTGCGGCGAGGGCGAGCCCGAGCCGCGCGCCCCGGGCCCGGCCGACGGCTGGGGCCTGCACGTCATCGCCAAGCTCTGCACTTCCTGGGGCACCTCCCGGCACGAGGGCGGAAAGGTGGTGTGGTGTGAGCTCGCGGCGCCGCTCGCCCTCGCCGCCCCCACCGGCTGAGAAGATCACGTTCCCGGTTCGGGCCGTCACCGTGCGAAGCTGCACTATGCCCGAGCACGACGACATCGACCTCGAACTCCTCCTGCGGAGCCTCGTCGACTACGCGATCTTCATGCTGGATCCCGGCGGCAACGTCCTGAGCTGGAACTCCGGCGCCCAGCGCATCAAGGGTTACACCGCCGACGAGATCGTCGGGCGTCACTTCTCCGTCTTCTACCCGCCCGACGACAACGCCGAGGGCAAGCCCGCGCGCGGGCTGGAGATCGCCGAGGCCGAGGGCAGGTTCGAGGACGAGGGCTGGCGGGTGCGCTCCGACGGCACCCGGTTCTGGGCCAACGTGGTGATCACCGCGTTGCGCGACCCCGAGGGCCGGCTGCGCGGCTTCGGCAAGGTGACCCGCGACGTGAGCGAGCGGCGCAACGTCGAGCGCGCGCTGGACGAGCGCGGCCGGCTCCTCGCCCACCTGGTCCGGGCCCAGGAGAAGGAGCGCCGGCGCATCGCCTGGGACGTGCACGACGACACCATCCAGTCGATGGTGGCGGTCGGCATGCGTCTGCAACTGCTGGCCTCGACGCTGTCCGCCGAGCACGCCGAAGCCGCGCTGCGGCTCAACGACACCGTCAACGCCGCCGTCGGCCGCCTGCGCAATCTCACCTTCGACCTGCACCCGCCGGGGCTCGACAGCGGCGGCCTGGTCGACACCCTGTCCGGCTACCTCGACCAGGTCGTCTCCGGCGCCGGCCTGGCCTACGACCTCGTCCCCGACCTGGACGAGGAGCCGCCGCCCGAGACCGCCATCACCGTGTTCCGGATCTGCCAGGAGGCACTCACCAACGTCCGCAAGCACGCCCGTGCCACCTCCGTGCGGGTCTCGCTCGCCTCGGCCGACCACGGCGTGCACGTCAAGGTCGGCGACGACGGCGTGGGCTTCGCCGACCCGGACGACACCTCCGCCCGGCGCGGGCACTTCGGCCTGATCGAGATGCGGGAGCGGGCCGAGATCTCCGGCGGCTGGTGGCAGTTCCACAGCCGGCCGGGCGAGGGGTCCACCGTGGAGTTCTGGATTCCCGCCGTGCGTCCGGGACAGCCATGAGCGGCACACCGGGCCGCCTGACGGTCCTCATCGGCGACGACCAGCCGCTGATCCGCGAGGCGCTCAGCGAGGTGCTGGCGGCCGAGCCCGACCTGGACGTGGTCGCGGTGGCCGCCGACGCCCGGGAGGCGGTGCGGCTGGCGGTCTGTCACGAGCCCGCGGTCGCCATCCTCGACGTGCGGATGCCGGGCGGCGGGGCGTGGGCGGCTGGGGAGATCCGCCGGCTGTCGCCCGCCACCCGGGTGATGGCGTTCTCCGCCTACGGCGACTCCCACTCCGTCGACGAGATGCGCCGCGTCGGCGTGCGCGAATACGTGCTCAAGGGCCTGCCCAACAGCGACATCGTGGCGGCCGTGCGCCGCACGGCCGCCACCTCCTGACCTCCGTCAGATCAGCTCCAGCGCCTGCCTGGCGATCTCCCACTCCTCGTCGGTGGGGATGACGAGGACCGCCACCTCCGCCCCCGGCGGCGAGATCGCCCGCTCCCCGCCGTCGTCGGCGCCGTTGCGCTCCGGGTCCACCGTGACGCCTAGCCGCCCCAGCCCGGCCAGCGACGCGGCCCTGGTCGCGGCGTCGTGCTCGCCGACGCCGCCGGTGAACACGATCGCGTCCACCCTGCCCAGCACCGCGTAGTACGCGCCCACGTACTTGCGGACGCGCCGGCAGTAGACGTCCAGCGCCAGCAGCGCCTCGGGGTCGCCGTCCGCGGCGCGCTGCCGTACCTCGCGCATGTCGCCCGTGCCGGCGAGGGCGAGCAGGCCGCCGTGGCGGCCCAGCGCCTCCTCCACGTCCTGCGTGTCGAACCCGGCCACCCGGCCCAGGTACGCGCAGAGCGCCGGGTCGACGTCGCCCGACCGGGTGCCCATCACCAGGCCCTCCAGCGGGGTCAGCCCCATGGAGGTGTCGACGCTGCGCCCGCCCTCGATCGCGGTGGCGCTGGCGCCGTTGCCCAGGTGCAGCACGACCAGGTTCAGCCCGGCCGGGTCGCGCTCCAGGAACGCGGCGGCCCGGCGCGACACGTACGCGCACGAGGTGCCGTGGAAGCCGAACCGGCGCACGCCCAGCCGCTCGCGCCACTCGCGCGGCACCGCGTACGTGTACGCCTCGGGCGGCAGCGACCGGTGGAAGGCCGTGTCGAACACCGCCACCTGCGGCACGCCGGGGAAGGCCGCCTGCGCCACCCGGATGCCCGCCACGTTCACATGGTTGTGCAGCGGGGCGAGCGGCGCCAGCGCCTCGACGGCGGCGATCACCTCCTCGTCCACCAGCGCCGCCGCGCCGAACCGGTCGCCGCCGTGCACCACCCGGTGGCCGACCGCCACCGGGTCCAGCTCGGGCCCCGCGACCCGGAACGCCTCCAGCACCGCCTCCAGCCCCTGCGCGTGGTCCGCGTAGACGCCCTTCCTCTCGTACGGGGGAGCGTCGCCGGAATGGTGGGTCAGCAGGCCCTCGCCCCCGTGGATCCGCTCGATCACGCCGCGCGCCGGCCGGGCGCCCGACTCGGCGTCGATCAGCTCGTACTTGATGGACGAGGAGCCCGTGTTCAGGACGAGGATGCGTGCGGCCATGTCCACGACCTGATCTCGGGGGCGTCCTCGCCGTACATGCGGGTGTAGGCGCGGGCCTCCAGGCGCGCGTCGGACATGCGCTGGCGCAGGTGGGCGGCCTTCGAGCCGAGGCCGGGCACCCGGTCGATCACGTCCATGACCAGGTGGTAGCGGTCGATGTCGTTGAGCATGCACATGTCGAAGGGCGTGGTCGTGGTGCCCTCCTCCTTGTAGCCGCGCACGTGCAGGTTGGCGTGCCCGGTGCGCCGGTAGGTGAGCTGGTGGATCAGCGTCGGGTAGCCGTGGAAGTTGAAGATGATCGGCCGGTCGGTGGTGAACAGCGTGTCGAACTCGGAGTCCGGCATGCCGTGCGGGTGCTCCGACGGCGGCTGCAGCCGCATCAGGTCCACCACGTTGATCAGCCGGACCTTCAGCTCCGGCAGCTCGTCGCGCAGGATCGAGGCGGCGGCCAGCGTCTCCAGCGTCGGCACGTCGCCCGCGCAGGCCAGCACCACGTCCGGCTCGGTGTTGCCGTCCGTGGACGCCCACGGCAGGATGCCCAGGCCGCGCGTGCAGTGCGCGATCGCGTCCTGCATGCTGAACAGGTCGAGCACCGGCTGCTTGCCCGCCACGATCACGTTCACGTAGTCGCGCGAGCGCAGGCAGTGGTCCGTGACCGACAGCAGCGTGTTCGCGTCCGGCGGCAGGTACACCCGCACCACCGACGCCTTCTTGTTCACCACCACGTCCAGGAAGCCCGGGTCCTGGTGGCTGAAGCCGTTGTGGTCCTGCCGCCACACGTGCGACGACAGCAGGTACGTCAGCGAGGCCACCGGCCGCCGCCAGGGGATCTTCTGGGCGGTCTCCAGCCACTTGGCGTGCTGGTTGAACATCGAGTCCACGATGTGGATGAACGCCTCGTAGCAGTTGAACAGGCCGTGCCGCCCGGTCAGCAGGTAGCCCTCCAGCCAGCCCTGGCACAGGTGCTCGCTGAGCACCTCCATGACCCGCCCGGCCTGACCCAGGTGCTCGTCGGTGGGCAGCCGTTCGGCCTCCCAGGTGCGATCGGTGACCTCGAAGACCGAGCTGAGCCGGTTGGAGGCGGTCTCGTCCGGCCCCATCAGCCGGAACGTGTCCGGGTTGCGCTCGATCACGTCGCGCAGCAGCCCGCCCATCACCCGGGTCGGCTCCGTCGACTGCGTGGCCGGCAGCTTCACCTCCACGGCGAGGTCGCGGAAGTCCGGCAGCCGCAGCGGCTTCAGCAGCTCGCCGCCGTTGGCGTGCGGGTTGGCGCTCATCCGCAGCTCGCCGCGCGGGACGGTGTCGAGGATGCCCCGCACCGGCCGGCCGCCGTCGTCGAACAGCTCCTCCGGCTTGTACGAGCGCATCCACTCTTCCAGCAGCACCAGGTGCTCGGGGTTGTCGTGCACCGCCGACAGCGGCACCTGGTGGGACCGCCAGGTGCCCTCCACGGGCAGCCCGTCGACCTCCTTCGGACCCGTCCAGCCCTTCGGCGTGCGAAGGATGATCATGGGCAGGCGGCGTTCGGAGCCCTCCCGGTACGCGGCGATCTGCTCGAACGCCTCGTCCAGGGTGCGCGCCATCTCCTCGTGGTCCGGGCCGACGATGTACGGGCGGTACCCGTACCCCTCCATGAGCTTGAGCAGCTCGTCCTCGGGGATGCGGGCCAGCACCGTCGGGTTGGCGATCTTGTAGCCGTTCAGCGCGAGGATCGGCAGCACCACGCCGTCGCGCTCGCGGTTGAGGAACTTGTTGGAGTGCCAGCTCGCCGCCAGCGGGCCCGTCTCGGCCTCGCCGTCGCCGATGACGCAGGCCACCACCAGGTCCGGATTGTCGAACGCGGCCCCGTACGCGTGCGCGAGCGCGTACCCCAGCTCGCCGCCCTCGTGGATGGAGCCGGGGGTCTCCGGCGCGACGTGGCTGGGGACACCGCCGGGGAAGGAGAACTGACGGAACAGGGCCCGCATGCCCGCCTCGTCCTGCGTGATGTCCGGGTAGCGCTCGGTGTAGGAGCCCTCCAGCCAGGAATGCGCCACCGCCGCGGGGCCGCCGTGCCCGGGGCCGGCGATGTAGATCATGTCCTGGTCGCGCTCGCGGATGACACGGTTCAGGTGCGCGAAGCAGAAGTTCAGCCCGGGGGTGGTGCCCCAGTGGCCGAGCAGCCTCGGTTTGACGTGCTCGGGGCGCAGCGGCTCACGGAGGAGGGGGTTGTCCAGCAGGTAGATCTGGCCCACTGACAGATAGTTGGCCGCCCGCCAGTAAGCGTCGATGGTGTCCATGTCACCAGAACTGCCCCCTTTGCGGCATCGGTGAACAGAACACGTTGGGTCAGCGCTGCCTACCGTTCGCCATGAGTCGGTGGTTAGGGTGCCGGTTATGGCATTGCGCAGCTCCCAGTGGTACGCGGGCGACGACAGGAACTCCTACATTCACCGTGCCTGGATGCGCCGCGGCCTGCCGCGGGACGCCTTCACCGGTGAGCGGCCGCACATCGCGATCGCGAACACCGCCTCTGATCTGACCCCCTGCAACTCCCATCTCGACGAGGTCGCCAAGAGCGTCGAACAGGGCGTGTGGGCGGCCGGCGGCGTGCCGCTCAACCTGCCCGCGCTCTCCATCGGGGAGACCAACGTCCGGCCCACCGCCATGCTCTGGCGCAACCTCGCCGCCATGGCCACCGAGGAGATGCTGCGCGCCAACCCGATCGACGGCGTGGTGCTGCTCGGCGGCTGCGACAAGACCATCCCGTCGCTGCTGATGGCCGCCGCCTCCGTGGACCTGCCCGCCGTGGTGATGCCCGGCGGCCCCATGCTCACCGGCCGCTTCCGCGGCGTACCGCTCGGCTGCGGCACCGACGTGTGGCGGCTCAGCGAGGAGGTGCGCGCCGGCACGCTCTCCCGCGAGGCATTCCTGGAGTCCGAGTCGTCGATGATCCGCAGCCGGGGACACTGCAACACCATGGGCACCGCCTCCACCATGGCCTGCATGGCCGAGGCGCTCGGCATGACCATCCCCGGCACCTCAGGCACCCCCGCCCCCGACAGCAGACTGCTGGAACGCGCGCACGACACCGGCCGCCTGTCCGTCGAGCTGGTCCGCGAGGGCCGCCGCCCCAGCCACGTGATGACCCGCGCCTCCTTCCTCAACGCGATCGTCACCCTGGCCGCCATCGGCGGCTCCACCAACGCCGTCGTCCACCTGCTCGCCATCGCCGGCCGGCTCGGCGTCGAGCTGGAGCTGGACGACTTCGACCGCACAGGGTCCGGCGTCCCGCTCCTCGTCGACCTGCAGCCCGCCGGACGGCACCTGATGGAAGACCTGTTCAGGGCGGGCGGCCTGCGCGCGGTGTTCAAGGAGGTCGCCGACCTGCTCGACCCGTCCGCGATCACCGTCACCGGCCGGCCGCTCGGCGACTATCTCGACGGGGCCGAGATCTGGGACGAGACCGTGATCAGGCGGCGTGCCGACCCGCTCCAGCCCGACGCCGGCATCGCCGTGCTGCGCGGCAACCTCGCCCCCGACGGCGCCGTCATCAAGCCCGCCGCCGCCTCGCCCGAACTGCTGCGCCACCGCGGCAGGGCCGTCGTCTTCGACAGCATCGAGGACGTCTACGCCCGGCTCGACTCGCCCGACCTGGACGTGGACGAGACCTCCGTGCTGGTGCTGCGCGGCTGCGGGCCCCGGGGCTACCCCGGCATGCCCGAGGTCGGCAACCTGCCGCTGCCCGCCAAGCTGCTGGCCAAGGGCGTGCGCGACATGGTCCGCATCAGCGACGCCCGGATGAGCGGCACCGCGTACGGCACCGTCGTGCTGCACGCCGCCCCCGAGGCCGCGGCCGGCGGGCCGCTCTCCCGGGTGCGCACCGGCGACCCGATCGTGCTCGACGTCGCCGCCCGGCGGCTCGACGTGGACCTGCCCGAGGCCGAGCTGGCCGCCAGGGAGCCGGTCATGACAGGCCACGCCCGGCCCGTGCGCGGGTGGGAGCGCCTGTACGTGGAGCACGTGCTACAGGCCGACCGCGGGGTCGACCTCGACTTCCTCACCGGGTCGAGCGGGGACGCGGTGGGCCGCGAGTCCCACTGAGCCGCGCGGGCCCCGGGTCCGGATCCCGTCACCGGCAAAGAGTCCGCTCCGCCATGCGCGGAATCGGCGAGTTCGGGTAGGCGGGTACGGGACGATGGGATCAGGCGTTGATCGTTGGTGACGGCTGCGAGGAGGCTACGTGAACGGCGACATCACCCAGAGCCAGGAGTGGGCGGCGCTGGAGAAGCACCACGGCGAGCTGGCGGGCAAGCACTTGCGCGAGCTGTTCGCCGACGACCCCGCCCGTGCCGGGCGCATGACGCTGACCGCCGGCGACCTCTACCTCGACTACGCCAAGCACCGCGTGACCGGCGAGACCATCGAGCTGCTGGTGCGGCTGGCCGAGCGGGCCGGGCTGCGCGAGCGCGTCGAGGCCATGTTCACCGGCGCGCGCATCAACGTAAGCGAGGACCGCGCCGTCCTCCACACCGCGCTGCGCGCCCCCGCCGACGCCGCCCTGGTGGTCGACGGCCAGGACGTCACGGGCGACGTGCACGCCGTGCTCGACCGGATGTCCGCGTTCGCCGACCGGGTGCGCGCGCAGGAGTGGCGGGGCGCCACCGGGCAGCCCATCGCCACCGTGGTCAACATCGGCATCGGCGGCTCCGACCTCGGCCCCGCCATGGCCTACGAGGCGCTGCGCGACTACGCCGACGCCGGCGTCGAGGCCAGGTTCGTCTCCAACATCGACCCGGCCGACATCACCGGCAACCTCCGCGGCCTCGACCCCGCCACCACGCTCTTCGTGGTCAGCTCCAAGACCTTCACCACGCTCGAGACCCTCACCAACGCCAAGGTCGCCCGTGACTGGCTGGTCGGCGCGCTCGGCGAGGACGCCGTCGCGCAGCACTTCGTGGCCGTCTCCACCAACGCCGAGAAGGTCGCCGAGTTCGGCATCGACACCGCCAACATGTTCGGCTTCTGGGACTGGGTGGGCGGCCGCTACTCCTTCGACGGCGCGATCGGCCTGTCCCTCATGATCGCGGTGGGGCCCGAGCGGTTCCGCCAGATGCTGGCCGGCTTCCACACCATCGACCACCATTTCCGCACCGCGCCGTTCGAGGCCAACATGCCCGTGCTGATGGGCCTGCTCGGGGTGTGGTACGTCGACTTCTTCGGCGCCCAGACCCGGGCCGTGCTGCCCTACAGCCAGCGCCTCCACCGCTTCCCCGCCTACCTCCAGCAGCTCACCATGGAGTCCAACGGCAAGTCGGTGCGCGCCGACGGCACCCCCGTCACCTGCGACACCGGCGCCATCTTCTGGGGCGAGCCGGGCACCAACGGCCAGCACGCCTTCTACCAGCTGCTCCACCAGGGCACCCATCTGGTGCCGGCCGACTTCATCGGCTTCGCCGAGCCGCACGACGACCGCGCGGGCATGCACGACCTGCTCTCCGCCAACCTCTTCGCGCAGACCTCGGCCCTCGCGTTCGGCAAGACCGCCGAGGAGATCGCCGCCGAGGGCACCGCCGCCGGCGTCACGCCGCACAAGGTCATGCCGGGCAACCGGCCCACCTCCACCATCCTGGCCCCCAAGCTCACCCCGTCGACCCTCGGCCAGCTCGTCGCCCTGTACGAGCACGTCGTGTTCGTCGAGGGCACCATCTGGGGCATCGACTCCTTCGACCAGTGGGGCGTCGAGCTGGGCAAGAAGATGGCGCTCGACCTGGCGCCCGCGCTGACCTCCGACGAACCGCAGGCCGACTTCCCCGATCCCTCGACCGAGCGGCTCGTCCGCGTCTACCGCGAGCTGCGGGGCCGGTCCTCATGAGCCACCATGAGGGCATGGACATCATGGAGATAGCGGAGAAATCACGCGATTCCGCGAACGTCAAGCGCGTCTTCGGCGACCCGGTCCAGCACGGCGACGTGGTCGTCATCCCCGTCGCCAAGATCGCCTACGGCGGCGGTGGCGGCATGGGGCAGGGCGAGGCGGAGAAGGGCGACTCGGGCAGCGGCAGCGGCCTCGGCTACGGCGTGGCCGCCACTCCCGCCGGGGTGTTCGTGGTCAAGGACGGCGATGTCCGCTGGCATCCGGCCGTCGACGTCAACCGCATCGTGGTCGGCGGCCAGTTCGTCGCCGTGGTGCTCCTGCTCACCCTGCGCGCCCTCATCAAGCGCCGCCGTCGCCGGCGCCACTGATCCCCAAGGAGCACCACCTGTGTCCTCGCTGACCGTGTCCCTCGCCTTCGGCGGTGTGGTGCTGCTCGGCGCCATGTCGCCCGGCCCCGACTTCGCCGTGGTGGTGCGCCGCTCCGCCGGGTCGGGGCGCGGGCCGGGCATGGCCGCCGCCCTGGGCATCGCGGTCGGCGTGTTCGCCTGGGTCGTGGCGGCGGCGCCGACGCGCTCTCGCTGTCCCTCATCGCCCTCGGCGGGACCACCCTCTGGTTCCTGGTGGTCGCCAACGTGGTGAGCGCCCTGCGCGCGTTCTTCGCCCGCCCCGCCGTCCGGCGCACCCTCGACGCCCTCACCGGCACCGCCCTCATCGCCCTGGGCATCAACCTCGCCGCATCCACCCGCCCCTGATCTCCGCCGGGGTGGTTCTCGTACGGGAACGTCCGCATCGAGGCCTGACGCAGGCGGCCCAGCGGAGGGGGTCAGGAGACGGCGACGCCGAGGAGGTGGCCGATGCCGAAGGTCACCGCGGCGGCGCCGACGCCCAGCACGAGCTGGCGCAGGCCGCCGAGCCACCACGGGCGGGCCGTCAGCCGTGCCACGATCGACCCGAACCCGAACAGGCCGAGCACGCTCAGCACCACCGCCAGCGTCAGCCCCGACGCGCCGAACAGGAACGGCACCAGCGGCACCAGCGCACCCGCCGAGAACGCGCAGAACGACGAGAGGGCCGCCAGCCTGGGCGACGGCAGGTCGTCCGGGTCCACCCCGAGTTCTTCGCGCACGTGCACCCGGAGCGCCCGCTCGGGGTCGGCCGACAGCCCGGCCGCGACCCGTTCCGCCAGTTCAGGCTCCAGCCCGCGCGCCTCGTAGAGTGCGGCCAGTTCGGCGCGCTCGCCCTCGGGGTTACGGGCCAGCTCGCGCCGCTCCACGGCGATCTCGGCCCGCATCAGCTCCGTCTGCGACTTGACCGACGTGTACTCGCCGGCCGCCATCGAGCACGCACCGGCCACCAGCCCGGCGAACCCGGCCAGTACGGCGCCGCGTCCGGCACCCGTGGCCCCCACCACACCGGCGATCAACGCGAAGTTGGAGACGAGCCCGTCCATCGCCCCGAACACCGCAGGCCGCAGCCACCCTCCGGTGACGTCACGGTGGCTGTGGTGGATCTCGGGCGAGTACGTCCGCTCCAGCTCGATGGTCATGAAGTCCCTCCCGTATGGTGCGTTTCAATCCGACATTAGGCATGTGTCGGAAAGATCCGCAAAGAAGGAGAGGCTTGCCTGACCTGCGGTTCTGTGATGAATACGAACAGGTGGACGAGTCTTTTAGGATCTCCTAACCGGGCGTCCGGCAGTGACGAAAGTCACACTCGGGACGCGGGCTCGGCGACGGGCAGCGAGGCCTCCAGAGCGGCCTCGGCGACGCCGATCAGGCGGGTGCAGTCGTCGATCGCCCCCGCGAGCAGGTCGTGCAGCATGGTGTCCGGGTCCTCGATGCACGCCTGGACGATCCCGACGACGGCCAGCTGCACGGCGTTCGGGGCGGCGTACCTCCGGAAGCCCTTTTCGGTGATCTTGGCTGCCCTGCTGAACTTGCGTGCCTGCGCGGCCGCCTGCGGGACCTGGTCCATCGCCTCCTGGCTGCGCGGGCTCAGCCGTCCCGGCGGGACGCCGTCCAGCCTGGCGAGCACCTCCTCCGCCGCGAGGATCGAGACCGCGAGGGCGAGCTGGCGCTCGGCGGCGGCCACGGGCAGCGCGGTGGTCGCGCACCGGAGCGCGATGTGGGCGTCCACGCGCAGGTCCGTGCTGGTCAGCCCGATGATGGACGGGACCAGGTGGACGAGGCGGTTGCGGGTCTCGTCGGCGGTGTTGTCGTTGACGAGCCGGGCGAGCGCCGCCAGCAGCGGGTGGGTGCAGGCTGGGTGGTCGCTCCACCGTTCTCCGGCCAGATAGGACGCGAATTCCATGAAGCAAGCACCACGCTTCGGGTTGCGATGCCTGCCGCGGGACAGAACCGGCATGTGATCAAGGTGATTGTCCACGGGTGCTCCACTTTGTGGTGTTTCGCCGTCTTTCCAGTCTGCGCCGACAACTGCCCTAACGCCAGTGAATAAGACCGTCCCCCTCCTGAGTAGGCGATGGGGTTATAGAGGGGTTATGGTGGGGTTAGCCAAAGGAGGCGGACGATGCCGAAGATCAACGTGTACCTGCCGGACGACCTGGCGGAGGCGGTCAAACAGGCGGGGGTGCCGGTCTCAGCCATCTGCCAGCGGGCCCTGGAACAGGCGGTCCGCCGGGTGACCGCGATCCGCGAGACCGCGCCGGCGGACCTCGACCTCGACCGGCCGACCGGCGCCCTGACCCTGCTCACCCCACGCACCCGTACGGTCCTCAAGCTCGCTTCGGCGCGGGCCGGGTCCGGGGGCGTGGAAACCGAGCACCTTCTGGCGGGCATGCTGGCGGAGGGCACCAACCTCGCCCTGCACGTCCTGCGCGCCATGGACATCGACCCCGGCCGGGTGAGCCGCGACCTGACCATGCGCATGCCTGAGGACGGGGTGGGCGGGGAACTGGGACGGCCCGCAGGCACCGGGCCCGGGGAGACGCCGGGACGATCCCCCGAGGGCGGGTCCCCTGAGGACTCGGGCCGCCCCGAAGGCAGTGACAGTGGCTCTGGTGAGGGACCGGGACTGCCGGAGGGTGGCGGGTCTGCTGGGGTGTCGGGGCGGCCGGAGCACGGTGGGTTCGGTGGGAAGCCGGGACCGTCCGAAGGCGGCGGGAGTGTGGGCGGCCCGCCGGGGAGCGGTTCTCCGGGGGCGGAGGGGCGGCGGTTCGGGGTGGGGGCGGCGAACGCGTTGGAGTTCGCGGTCAACGAGGCGATCTCGCTCGGGCACAACTACGTCGGCTGCGAGCATCTGCTGCTCGGGCTGGTCGCCGAGCCCGACGGGATCGCCGGGCAGGTGCTGCGCGGGCTGGGCGCCGAGCTCCGGCCGACCCGCCGTGCTGTCGTGGCGGCCCTGGCCGGGTACGTGCACCTGCGCGCCGAGTCCGGCCGGCGAACCCCCGCACCCACCGGCACCGGCGCGGGCCAGGTTCCCGGCCAACCCATCGGGCAGGGCACGGGGTCGGTGGCCGACCCGGCGGCCATGCTGACCGCCGTACTCAAGGAGCAGCTCGCGCCCGTCGTCCAGCGGATCTCCAGGCTGGAGGAGCACCTCGGCCTGGGCTCCGGCGACTGACGATGCGGATCTCCCGAGCCCTGCGCGGCCGAGCGTTCCGGTATGCGGTGGTGGCCGTCGTCATGGTGGGCATCCTGGTCGCCACCACCTGGTGACCAGGAGGGTGTGCCGGGAGACGGCACCGGGCTGCTGATCTCGTGCCGGAAGGCGCCCCTCCTGGACAGCCCGTCCGCGGTCGTCGCGTGCTGGACCTGCGGCTGGGAGCGTGACGTCCCGGATGGCCCGTCGTCGGCATGACCAGGAATCCGCGGGATCCGAGTCCGGTGCCCGGCGGGTCATCGCCGGGGGCGGCGGCGCTGGTGGGGGCCATCGGCCCCATCGCCGGGAGCGTCGCCGACCTCGACGCCGTGCTGCGGTCGATCACCGGCCCGGACGGGATGGGCGCGGGCGTGGGGCCCCGGTGAGGCTCCACGGCAGCCCCGCCCCAGGAGCGCCGGCTCAGCTCCAGCACCTCCTCCCGCACGTCGGCCGGTCGGGCGCCCGCGCCCCGGCCTCCGTCAGCGCCGCCATCGCCCACGCCGCGGCCCCGTGGTCCTCGTCCCCGCCTTGGTCTCTACCCGCAGCTCGGTGAGGCGTACGGCGGCGGGATCGCCGAGCGGCACCGGCGGCGCGGAGGGGTACGGCGGCGGGATCGCCGAGCGGCACCGGCGGCCGGACGTGGGGGGCCGTGCGGGGGCTTGGCCGGGCAGGTGGTCGGCCGGCCGGGGGAGGACCATGTCGCCTCGCGGTCCGGATCGAGCGTGACCTGGGCGGCTGGGACACAAGCGCGCAGAACGGGGATGCGCCGTGCTACGTTGCCTGCTGATCTCCGGCTCGAGTGCCGCCGGCGGCCCGGTCCGGGGCCGCCGTCCCGGACTCCTTCTCCGTAGAGGGGGCAACGGTGAGGTGGGCGTATTTCCTGCTGGTCGCCTCGGCGCTGTGGTGGGCGGCGCCGCCCGCGCACGCCGCCGAGGAGGAGGCCTCGGTGGCCCTCATCGGCGTCCCCGGCCTGCTCTGGGAGGACGTCGACCCGCAGGTGACGCCCAACCTGTGGCGGCTGGCGGGGGAGAGCGACCTGGGTTCGGTCTCGGTGAAGACGGTGGGCACCCTCGCCTGTCCGTACGACGGATGGCTCTCGGTGTCGGCCGGCGTCCGCTCCGCCGTCGGGCAGCGGTGCGGGCTGCCGCCCGAGCCCGAGCAGACGGGTGCGGGTGCGCGGGTGCCCGGCTTCGAGGGGCTGCGCGCGACGCGTGACGGCACGTACGCGGGCACGCTCGGCGCCGCGGTGCACGCGGCCGGGCACTGCACGACCGCCGTCGGCGCGGGCGCCGCGCTCGCGCTGGCCGACGTCGACGGCAAGGTGGACGTGTACGCGCCGGAGCCGGCCGCGCTGGCCGACTGGTCGCGCTGCCGGGTGCTGGCCGTGGACGTGGACGAGCTGATCCGCCCCTACCTCGCGGAAACCGGCAAGCTGCCCACCGTGCCGGAGGCGCTGACGCCCGAGCAGCGGCGTGCGGCGGTGCGGGCCGCCGACGCGGAGGTCGGCGCCGCCCTGGCGAAGCTGCCCGCCGGCGCCCAGGTGGTGCTGAGCGGCATCGGCGACCACGGGTCGGTGCCCCACCTGCGGGTGGCGATGTGGAAGCGGGCCGAGGCGTCCGGCGCGCTGCTCGGCACCGCCTCCACCCGGCGCGACGACATCGTCATCGTCACCGACACGACCCCGACCGTGCTGGGCGCGGTCGGCATCCCGGTCCCGCAGACCGTGATCGGCCTGCCCTGGGCGGCGGGGGAGCGGCTGTCGCTGGAGGACGCCGTCGCCGAGCTGCGCAGGGCCGACCTGATGGGCACCGGCATCCGCAACACCACGGGCCTGTTCTTCACCGGCTTCGCGATCGTCACGGTGGTGTTCTACGCGATCGCCTACTACGTGCTGTCACGCCGCAAGAAGGCCGGCGCGGTCGGCGTGGTCGCCCTCGGCCTGGCCGCCGTGCCCGTCTCCACCTATCTGGTGAACGTGTTCCCGTGGGGCCACGGCCCGTACCCGATCGCGCTGGTGATCGCCGGTGTGGTGGCCATCGCCTCGGCCATCACCGCGGTCGCCGTGCTGGGGCCGTGGCGCCGCAGCCCGGTGGGCCCGCCCGCGGCGGTGGCGGCGATCATCGGCCTGGTCATGGTGACCGACCTGCTGACCGGCACCAACCTGCAGTTCAACAGCCTCATGGGCTACACGGCCGTGGTGGGCGGGCGCTACTACGGGCTGGCCAACATCCCGTTCGCGCTGCTGGCCACCTCCGTGCTGATGACGACGGCGGTGGTCGCCGACCATCTCGTGCGTGCCGGGCGCCGGCGGGCGGCGGTGGCGCTGGTGTCGGCGCTGGGCGTGACCGCGATGCTGCTCGCGGGCTGGCCGGGCATCGGCAGCGACTTCGGCGGCGTGATCGCGTTCGTGCCCGGCATCGCGGTCACCGCGCTGCTGGTGGCGGGCAAGCGGGTGTCGGTGCTGAAGTTCGTCGGGTTCTGCGTGCTCGGCGGGGTGACGGTGTCGGCGCTGGCGGTGCTCGACTACATGCGGCCGGCGCCGTCGCAGACCCATCTGGGCCGGTTCGTCGGCATGGTGCTCGACGGGACGTTCATGCCGATGATCCTCCGCAAGCTGGGGGCCATGCTCAACACCATGCTCTCGCCCAACCTCATGCCGATCGTGATCACCGGCCTGGCGTTCCTGATCTTCGCGATCCTGCGGCCTGACAAGATCAGCGCCGGGGTGGTGCCGCTGGCGTTCGAGCGCGCGCCCATGCTGAAGGCCGGGCTGATCGGCACGCTGGTCAGCGGCGTGGTCGGCATGCTGGTCAACGACTCGGGTACGGCCGTGCTGTCCATGGTCGTGGCGGTGGCCGTGCCGCTGGTCCTGTACGCGGGCATCAACAGCGCGCCGCTGGAGGAGCCGCTGCCCGACGAGAGTCCGATCCCCGCGAAGATCTGAAATTTTCTTTTAGTTCACCCCAAAGTCTTGAAACTTATGTGCACGAGCGATTGCATTCGGTCGTGCAGACCCTCCGTTTACTGGCCGCCGCGGCGCTCGTGCTCACCGCGGCCGCGCCCGCACAGGCCGATCCCGCACCCCCTGTAGAGGACGCGCCCAAGGCGTCGTCCTACCCGCCCCCCTCGACGCTGGTCGCCGCAGAGGCGACCGGCGACCGGCTCGACACCGCCAAGAAGACCAGGCCGGTCGCGCCGGGCATCACCCTCACCTCGTTCGACCGGCTGGACCCGCTGGGCTGGCTGCGCGCCGACGCGCTCACCGCCGAGCTCGGCGGCAAGAACAAGGCCGACTACGTGTTCTCCGGCGAGGTGTCCAAGACCGAGCCGTTGTCGGGCCCCGCCAGGCGGTCGCGGGCCGTCGCCGCCGTCAACGGCGACTTCTTCGACATCAACAACTCCGGCGCCGCCCAGGGCGTCGGCGTGCAGACGGGCGAGCTCGTCCAGTCGCCGATGGCCGGCCACGACAACGCGGTCGCGATCAGCGGCGACGGCGTCGGCCGGGTGCTCAAGATGTACTTCGAGGGCACCGCCACCCCCGAAGGCGGTTCCCCGGTCACCCTCACCCAGTTCAACCAGCGCATCCAGAAGGACGGCGTCGGGCTCTTCACCCCGCTCTGGGGCTCCTACACCCGGGCCCGCGCCGTCGAGGGCGCCGCCGCCGTCACCGAGGTCGAGCTGAAGGACGGCGTGGTCACCGCGGTCCGCCAGGCGGCGGGCGACGGCCCCATCCCGGCCGGGACCACGATCCTGCTCGGCCGCGACGCGGGCGCCGCCGCCCTGGCCGGGCTCAAGGCAGGCGACGAGGTCGAGGTCGCGTACCGGCCCAAGGCCTCCGACGGCAAGGACGTCAAGGCCGCGGTCGGCGGGAACTGGGTGCTGGTCAAGGACGGCCAGGCGCAGCACTCCACCGACCAGTCCGCCCACCCGCGCACCGCGGTCGGCTTCACCGCTGACGGCAAGAAGATGATCCTGCTCACCGTGGACGGCCGCCAGGCCGACAGCCGCGGCGTCACCCTGGACGAGCTGGCCGCGATGATGGTCGAGCTGGGCGCGGCCGACGCGCTCAACCTCGACGGCGGCGGCTCCTCCACCATGCTCGCCCGCGAGCCCGGCCAGGCGGACGTGCAGGTCGAGAACAGCCCGTCCGACGGCGGCGAGCGGGAGGTCCCCAACGGCCTGGCGCTCTACGCCCCCGAGGGCAGCGGCACGCTCAAGGGCTTCTGGGTGGAGACCGCCGTCGACCCCGCCAGGGCTCCCGGCGCGGCCCCCGTCGGCGGCGGGCGCCCCGAGCGCGTCTTCCCCGGGCTCACCCGCAAACTGACCGCGGCGGGGTACGACGAGACGTACGGTCCCGCGTCCGGGGCGCCGATCTGGCGGAGCTCGCCGGCCGTGCACGGCATCGTCAGGAACGGCACGTTCCACGCCCTGGTGCCCGGCACCACCACCGTCACCGCCTCCCGGGGCCGGGCCGACGGCTCCCTGGAGCTGACCGTGCTGCAGCCGCTCAAGCGGCTCGGCGTCACCAGCGACCGGGTGGGCCTGGCGGGGGCCGGCGGCACCGCGACGTTCGGCGTCGTCGGCTACGACCGCAACGGCAACACCGCCCCGATCGAGCCGTCCGACCTGACCCTCGACTACGACCGCGCCCTGCTGGAGGTGACCGCGAACGAGTACGGCTCCTTCACCGTCAAGGCCAAGAAGGACACCGGCTCCGGCCTCGTCACCGCCAAGGTCGGCAAGATCACCACGGCCCTGCCGGTGACCGTCGGCTTCGAGGACCAGCCGGTCGCCGACTTCGAGAACGCCGCCTCGTGGGCGTTCGCCGCCGCGCGGGCCACCGGCTCGCTCTCGGCCGCGCCCGGCCAGACCGGCGGCGGGCTCAAGCTCTCGTACGACTTCACCCAGTCGACGGCGACCCGGGCCGCCTACGCCAGCCCGCCGCAGCAGCTCGTGATCGACGGGCAGCCGCAGGCGTTCGGGCTGTGGATCCACTCCACCGGCAAGGGGGAGTGGCCCAGCCTGGAGTTCTACGACGCGCTCGGCCAGTCGCAGATCCTGCGCGGCCCGTACCTGACGTGGACCGGCTGGCAGTTCGTCGAGTTCGCGGTGCCGCCGGGTGTCAGCTACCCGCTCAAGCTGCGGCGCTTCTACGTGGCCGAGACCAAGGCCGACGCCTCCTACACCAACGAGATCCTGATCGACGGGCTGGTGGCCAAGGTGCCGCCGTCGATCGAGTCGCCGGAGGCGGAGAAGGTCGCCGACCCGGTGGTCAAGCCGGACGTGGCCGACCAGCCGTGGCGGTTCGCGGTCATGTCGGACGCGCAGTTCGTCGCCCGGGATCCCGACAGCGACCTGGTGCGGGGCGCGCGCCGCACGCTCCGCGAGATCAAGGCCGCGAACCCGGACTTCCTGCTCATCAACGGTGACCTGGTGGACGAGGCCTCGCCGGAGGACTTCGCGCTGGCCAAGCGGATCCTCGACGAAGAACTCGGCGATGACCTGAAATATCACTACATCCCGGGTAATCACGAGGTGATGGGCGGCCAGATCGACAACTTCAAGGCCGTCTTCGGCGACACGTACCGGACCTTCGACCACAAGGGCACCCGCTTCATCACGCTGGACACCTCCCGCCTCAACCTGCGCGGCGGCGGTTTCGCGCAGATCGAGCTGCTCCGCGCGAAGCTGGACGAGGCCGCCCGCGACCGCTCGATCGGCTCGGTCGCGGTGCTGTTCCACGTGCCGCCCCGCGACCCCACCCCGGGCAAGGGCAGCCAGCTCGGTGACCGCAAGGAGGCCGCGCTGGTGGAAGGCTGGCTGGCCGACTTCCAGCGGGAGACCGGCAAGGGGGCGGCGTTCATCGGCGGGCACGTCGGCACCTTCCACGCCTCCCGCGTGGACGCGGTCCCGTACGTCATCAACGGCAACTCCGCCAAGAACCCGGCCACCCCGCCCGGCGACGGCGGCTTCACCGGCTGGTCCCTGTGGGGCGTCGACCCCGTCACCGAGAAGGAGGCCGAGCACGTCAAGCGCAACTGGTTCGCCGACGCGCCGGAGTGGATCGGCGCCCAGCTGCGCCCGCACGTCGACGAGCTGACGCTGACCGCGCCGGCCACGGTCGCGGTCGGCAGCCCGGGCACGGTCGCCGCCACGGTCCGGCAGGGCACGCGTGACGTGCCCGTCGCCTACCCGGTGTCGGCGCGCTGGTCCGGCTCGCCGAACCTGCACATCGGCTCGCGCGCCGGGGCCAAGCCGCGGCACGTCGCCGTGCTCGACCCCGGTACCGGCACGCTCACCGCACTGCGCGCCGGCGAGGTGACGGTCGCGGTCACCGTCAACGGCGTCACCCGGCAGGCCGCCGTGGCCATCACCGCCAAGTCCGCAGCCAAGACAGCGGCCTAGGCAGCCGGATTCCGCCTGATCACGGGGACGGGCGCGCGGGTCGTGCCCGTCCCCACGTTCGCCGGGCCCGCTCGCGGGCACAGGTCCCAGACGGGGCCGTTGTTCGCGAAGGGGATAGACGTACGTGATGCGTGTCGGAGTGACGCCAAGCTGGGGCGCCGATGTCCGCTGAGCTCGCCATGCTGTCCGGGCTCAACCGGGCCGTAGAAGAATTGCCGTTGGTCGACCAGCACGCCCACGGGGTGACGGTTGACGACCTGTCGCGCGCCGCGTTCGAGGAGCTGATCACCGAGGCCCGGGGGCCGGCGCCCGACTGGATGACGCCGTTCGACTCCCAGCTCGGGCACGCCATCCTGCGCCACTGCGCGCCCGTGCTCGGTCTGGAACCGTTCGCCTCGCCCGCCGCCTACCTCGCCCGCCGGGCCAGGCTGGGGGCCGCCGAGGTGAACCGGCTGCTGCTCGGCGCCGCGGGCGCCGGCCACTACCTGGTCGACACCGGCTTCCGGTCCGGCGACGTCGTCGGCGCGTCCGGGATGGCGCAGATCGCCGGCGTCCCGGTCGACGAGGTGGTGCGCCTGGAGACCGTGGCCGAGGAGGTGGCCGGCTCGGGCGTGTCGGCGGACGGCTTCGCCGGCCGGTTCGCCGAGGTGCTGGGGGAGCGGGCCCGCACCGCCAGGGCGCTGAAGAGCATCGCCGCCTACCGGCACGGGCTCGACCTCGACCCGGAGCCGCCCTCGCCCGCCGAGGTGGCCGAGGCCGCGGGAGGCTGGTTCGCCGCCGGCGGCCGTCTGACGGACCCCGTGCTGCTCCGGCACCTCATCTGGACCGCGCTGGAGACCGGGCTGCCCCTGCAGTTCCACACCGGGTTCGGCGACCCGGACCTTAACCTGCGCCGCGCCGACCCGCTGCTGCTGCGCGGGCTGATCGAGCGGACCGCCCAGGCGGGGACGCCGCTGGTGCTGCTGCACTGCTACCCGTTCCACCGCAACGCCGCCTATCTGGCGCACGCGTACCAGCACGTGTTCTTCGACGTGGGCCTGGCCGTCCACCACACCGGCGCCAGGAGCGTCGCGGTCGTGGCGGAGAGCCTGGAGATCGCCCCGTTCGCCAAGATCATGTTCTCGTCCGACGGATGGGGCCCCGCCGAGCTGCACTTCCTCGGCGCCGAGTTGTGGCGGCGGGCCGTCTCGCGGGTGCTCGGCGAGTTCGTCGCCGACGGAGAGTGGACGACCGCGCAGGCCATCCGGGTCTTCACCATGATCGGCGAGACCAACGCGCGCCGCGTCTACCGGCTCGGAGGCGAGGCGTGACCCCCAAGAACCACAGCACCGCGAACCGCGCTCTCCCGCACCTGGACAAGCACCCCGACCAGCTCAGCGACCACCGTCCCGATCACCGTCCCGATCTGCGTCCGGACCAGCGCGCCGACCAGCGTCCGGCCCACCGCGACGTGCTGCTGCGTGAGGCGCTCCGCGCCGAGCTGCCCGTCGCGCGCCGCCTGCGTCGCGAGCTGCACGCAGACCCCAGGCTGTCCGGCGAGGAGGGGCCCACGCTCGAACGGGTGCTGGCGGCGCTGCCCGACAGCCGGGTCGAGCGGGTGGCCGGCACGGGCGCGCTGGTCAGGATCGGCGGCCCCGGCCCCGCCGTGGGCGTGCGCGGCGAACTGGACGCGCTGCCGCTGACCGAGCGGACCGGCGTGCCCTGGGCGTCCGCCAACGGCGCCATGCACGCCTGCGGCCACGACGTCCACCTGGCCGCCGTCGTGGCGCTGGCCCGCGCGGTCGCCCGGGTCACGGCCATCCTCGACACCCGCGACACCCCGCCCGAGGCCGGGTACGAGTCCGTGACCGGCCACGAACGGCCCGCCCCGCTCATGGTCGTGCTGCAACCGCGCGAGGAGAGCCACCCTTCGGGCGCCGCGGACGTGGTCGGGTCGGGAGCCCTGACCCGCAACGACGTCCGAGCCATGATCGGCGCGCACGTGCAGCCCGTGCTCGACGCCGGGGTGATCGCCTGCACGCCGGGAGCGGTCAACGCCTCCGCCGACGAGTTCCAGGTGACGCTCAAGGGCGTCGACGGGCACGCCGCCTACCCGCATCTGGCCCGCGACCCGGTCGTCGCCATGGCGCAGGTGATCGTGGCCGCCCAGCAGCTCGTCAGCCGGGTCGCCGACCCGATGGTGCCGACCGTGGTGACGTTCGGCAGCGTGCACGCCGGCACCGCGCCCAACGCCATCCCCGGCGAGGCCGTCGCCCGCGGCACGCTCCGCACCCTGTCGCCGTCGTGGCGCGAGACGCTGCACGCCCAGTTCGCCGCCCTCGTCGAGGACGTGGCGCGGGCCCACGGCTGCGCGGCCGAGGTCCAGGTCTTCCCGGGCGAGCCGGTGCTGGTCAACGACGCGGCGCTGGCCGTGCGGACCGGCGAGCTGCTGCGTGCCAACGGACGGACGGTCAGCGACGAGCTGCGCTCGTGCGGCGGCGACGACTTCGCCCAGTACGGCGAGCTGATGCCGTCGCTGATGATGTTCGTCGGCGTCGACACGCCGGCCGGGCTGCACAGCCCCGACTTCCTGCCGGACGACGCCGTCGTGGACGAGGTGGCCGAGAGCCTGCTGGCCGGCTATCTCGCCGCCTCGGCCGGGGACGGGGCCCGGCTCAGCGCACCACCCGGAACCTGACGTGCGTCACGCCCGGCGTCGTCACCGTGCCGGCCTCCCGGAGCTCCACCGTCTCCGTCAGCTTCCCGAACAGCGGCAGCCCGTCGCCGAGCAGCACGTGCGCGACGTGCAGCCGCAGTTCGTCGACCAGGCCCGCGGCCAGCGCCTGCCGGCACACGTCCGCGCCGCCGACCACCCACACGTCGCGGTCCCCGGCCGCGTCCTTCGCCCGCATGATCGCCTCCTCGATGCCGCCGGTGACGAACGTGAACGTGGCCGGCGGCTTGACCAGCGGCTCCCGCGCGGTGTGGGAGAGCACGAACACCGGGTGCGGGAACGGCGGCTCGTCCCCCCACGGCTCCAGGCCGGGCCGGAACATGCCCATGCCCATCACGTACGCGCCCGGCTCGGCGGCGAACTCCGCGAGGATCTCCGCGTCCGCCTCGGCGTCACTGAAGATCCACTGGTGCAGCCGCTCCAGGTCCTCGTCCGGACCGGTGGCGAACCCGTCGACCGACACCGTCATGTTCAGCACCACATCGCTCATGCCCATGCAGACCTCGCCAGGGCGGAGAACTCATCGCTGACGAAAACCTGCCGACCATCTAGGCTCGGCAGTCGATGGAATGCGAACGTTTCTCCCCTGGTTCCGGCCGCCTCACTCCCCGCGCGGCCCTGCGCTCCGATGCCCCCTCGCTCGACCTGAACGGCCTGTGGCGGTTCCGCCTCTCGCCGGTGGCGGCCGTCTCCGAGGACTTCGCCGACCCCGGCCACGACGACGCGGGCTGGGACGAGCTGCCGGTGCCGTCGCACTGGCCGCTGCACGGGCACGGCGCTCCCGCGTACACCAACGTGTCCTATCCCTTCCCGATCGACCCGCCGCACGTGCCGACGGAGAATCCGACCGGCGACTACCGCCGCGCCTTCGACCTGCCGGAGGGCTGGAGCGGCGGCAGGCTCCGCCTCGACGGGGTCGAGTCGTACGCCAAGGTCTGGCTGAACGGGCACGAGCTGGGCTTCACCACCGGCAGCCGGCTGCCCGCCGAGTTCGACGCCGGGCCGTACCTCCGGCCGGGGCGCAACGTGCTGGCCGTGCGCGTCCACCAGTGGTCGGCCGCCAGCTACCTGGAAGACCAGGACATGTGGTGGCTGCCGGGCATCTTCCGCGACGTCACCCTCACCCGCTCGGCCGCCGACGTGTTCGTGCGCGCCTCGTACGAGGACGGGCGCGGCACGCTCGGCTTCGACGGTGAGGGCGTCCTCGACGTGCCCGAGCTGGGCGTCACCGGGCTGCGGCCCGGCGACCGCGTCACCGTGGACGCCGAGCCGTGGAGCGCCGAGACGCCGCGGCTGTACGACGCGGTGCTGCGCGCCCCTGAGGAGACGATCCGGCTGCGCGTCGGCTTCCGCACCGTCGCCATCGTGGCCGGGGTGCTGCTCGCCAACGGGCGGCCGCTGCTGCTCAAAGGGGTCAACCGGCACGAGTTCCACCCGTCGTCCGGCCGGGCGGTGACGCACGCGACCATGCGCGAGGACGTGCTGCTGATGAAGCGGCACAACGTCAACGCCGTCCGCACCAGCCACTACCCGCCGCACCCGGCCTTCCTCGACCTCTGCGACGAGCTGGGGCTGTGGGTGATCGACGAGTGCGACCTGGAGACCCACGGCTTCGGCCAGGTCGGCTGGCGGCGCAACCCCAGCGACGACCCGCGCTGGGAGGAGGCGTACCTCGACCGGATGCGCCGCATGGTGGAGCGCGACAAGAACCACCCGAGCGTCATCATGTGGTCGCTCGGCAACGAGGCCGGCGTCGGCCGCAACCTCGGCGCGATGGCCGACTGGGCCCGCGAGCGCGACCCGTCCCGGCCGATCCACTACGAGGGCGACCGGTCGTGCGAGCACACCGACGTCTACTCCCGCATGTACGCCTCGCACGCCGAGGTCGAGGCGATCGGCAGGGGCGCCGAGGAGCCGCTGGACGACCCTGAGCTGGACGCCAGGCGGCGCGCGATGCCGTTCCTGCAGTGCGAGTACGGGCACGCCATGGGCAACGGGCCCGGCGGGCTGGCCGAGTACCAGGAGCTGTTCGAGCGGTACCCGAGGCTGGCCGGCGGCTTCATCTGGGAGTGGATCGACCACGGCCTCGCGCATCCGTCGCTCGGCTTCGCGTACGGCGGCGACTACGGCGAGCCGGTGCACGACGGCAACTTCGTCGTCGACGGCCTGGTCTTCCCCGACCGGACGCCGTCACCCGGGCTGCTGGACCTGAAGAAGGTGTTCGAGCCGGTCACGTTCGCCTTCTCGGAGACCTCGGTGACGGTCCGCGGCACGTACGGCTTCCGCGACCTGTCCCACCTGGCCTTCACCGGAGAGGTGGAGGCGGAGGGCGAGCCGAGGGCGGTCTTCTCGCTGGAGGTGCCCGCCGAGGGCGGTGAGGTGAAGCTGCCCGCCTTCCCGGCCAGGGAGGCCGAACGCTGGCTCACCGTCCGCGCCGTCCTGGCCCGCGACGAGCCGTGGGCCGGCGCGGGCCACGAGGTGGCGTGGGCCCAGGTCGCGCTGAACGCCGACGGCACCCCGTACACGGGGGACGACGACCTCCGCACCCTGCCCCGCCGTCGCACCCCGGCCGCCGGGAGCGGTCCGGCCCTGGTCACCCACGGCGACCGGATCGAGGTCGGCGGGGCGGCGTTCGACCCGGTGACCGGCCTTCTCACCCGCCTGTTCGGCCTCGACGTCGAAGGCCCCCGGCTGGAGCTGTGGCGGGCCCCGATCGACAACGACCGGTACGGCGGCGCCGAGTTCCGCTGGCGGCTGCTCGGCCTGCACCGTCTCACCCACCGGGTCGACGCGGTCGAGCCGCGCGACGCGCTCACCGTCCGCACCAGGGTGGCGCCCGCCGCCACCGACCTCGGCATGCGCGCCACCTACACCTGGAGCGCCGCCGGTGACGCCCTCGACCTGCGGGTCGACGTCGTCCCGGAAGGCGACTGGACCGAGCCGGTCCCGCGCCTCGGCCTCGCCATGACCCTCCCCGACGTCCCGGACTCGGTCACCTGGTACGGACTCGGCCCGGGGGAGGCGTACCCGGACACCGGCCTGGCCGCCAGGATCGGCCGGTGGACCAGCACGGTGGACGACCTGCAGACCCCGTACGTCTACCCCCAGGAGAACGGCCACCGCGCCGCCGTCCGCTGGGCGGAGCTCGCCGGGATCCGGATCACCGGCGACCCGGTGTTCGGCCTGACGGCCCGTCCCTGGTCGACCGCCGCCCTGGACGCGGCCGCCCACCGCCCCGACCTCGTCCCGGACGGCCGCCTCCACCTCACCCTGGACGCCGCCCAGCACGGCATCGGCACGGCGGCCTGCGGGCCGGGCACCCTGCCGCGCTACGAACTGCGCGTCCACCCGGTCACTTTCCGCCTTCGTTTCGAAAACGCGTGACCGGCTCCTGTCGAATGGCGTGTCAAGAAATCCGGGGCCGTCGGCGCCGACGGCCCCGAGCTTTTCACGAGACGCTTTCCAGCAGGTACGTCCCCGTGCCGTCGGCCAGGCCCATGCTGTATTGGCGCAGCGCCTGGCCGTTCGCCACCACCGTCTGCCCGGCCATGAATCCGCTGCTCTTGACCTGGATACAGTGAATACCCTCGCCTGTTCTGTCAAGGCCGTTGTTTGGACTTTCCTTGGTTTCACCGTTCCGGAGGCGTATGTTCGGGGAGATCCTTTGTCTCGGAGGTGCGGGATGCGGCGATCGGCGGTCGCAGCGGCGGCGCTCGCGGTCACCGTCGCGTGCGCGTCCACGCCCACCGGCGGGGGAGGCGCGCCCACCGGCTCCCCGGCCCCGCCGGCGCATGACCCGCCGCTCGCCTTCGCCGGCCCCGTGGAGCTGGTCACGGCCATGGACCTGGCCTACCGGGCCTACGCCGTGCACCAGGGAGTCCTCTACTTCTTCTCCGAGGCGGACGGCGGGATCATGTTCTCCGCGCTCCGGATCCCCGGCCGCGCCGGACAGTGGTCGATCCCGCTGGAGGGCGCCGACCAGGGCGCCGAGCACCTGGCCGCGCCGGTCGTCTTCACCATGGGCGGGCAGCCCGTGGTCGCCGCCGCCTTCTGGGCCGTCGCGCGGGGATCGGGCACGGTGCCCGACCGCCGCGTCGTCCGCACCGTCGTCGCCGACGCCCGCGACGGCAGCGTGAAATGGACCGCCGACGCCGTGCCGGAGGATCCCGACAGGACCAAGACCTGGGGAGCCGCCACCGTCGTGGCCGCCGACGAGAACCACCTGGTCGTGACCACGATGGCCAAATCCCCCTCGGGGGCGCTGACCGCGGTCCTGGACCCGGCCACCGGAGCCGTCCGCTGGCTGCGGTCCGGCACCCGGGCCGGCATGAGCGACGGCGAGACCGTCGTCGCGGGCACGGCCTCGGACGAGCCCGCCGGCTCGCCCCTCGACCAGCGCTGGGTGGTGACGGGGCTGTCGGCGGCGGACGCCACGCGCAAGTGGACCGTGGACGAGCTCTGGATCGACACCAGCGGGGACCCCGAGCGCGACCTCTACGCGGCGGGCGACACGCTGGTCATCGTCAAGCTCCTGGGCCCGGGCGGAGGAGTGTGGACGCAAGCCCTGTTCGCGAGGACCGGCGCCACCCGCTTCCGCGTCAAGGGCAACGCAGGCTGCCACCACGACGGGCGGGAGACGGTGGCCTGCTCCGGGCCGATGTACTCCCGGGACCCGCCGTCCTTTCGCAACGGCCTTCGACACGGCGACGGGAAGACAGCTGTGGACACTCCCGGAGCAGGCCGCGGGACGGGTGGCGCCGCTGATCACCGGCGGCAGGTCCGGGGTCCTCTACGCCGTCGTGGGGCCCCGGCAGGGGCAGGACCGCGAGGCCCTGGTCGCCCTGGACGCCCGGACGGGCGCGGACAAGGTCGCCGACCTGGGCATCGATCCGCCCGACCTGATCGTGCCCGGGTACGCGCTCTTCTCCGAGCGTGATGTCCTGTCGGCCGCCCCGTCCACCGGCTGACACGCGGCTGCCGGGACCCCGGCGGGGATCCCGGCAGCGCGTTCAGTCCTCCACGGCGAGGACCGTGCCGGCGCCCACGGTCAGGCCACCCTCACGGATGGCGAAACCGAGGCCCGGCTCCAGGGCGACCGGCTTGCCGAGGGCGACCGAGACCTCGATCGTGTCCCCCGGCCGGGCCGGCTCGGTCAGCAGCAGTTCGCCCGGCACGTCCGTCGTGCGCAGGTAGAACTGCGGCCGGTAGCCCGAGGCGATCGACCGCCGCCGGCCGCCCTCCTCGGCTGTCAGCAGGTACACCCGGGCGGTGAACGCCTGGTGCGCCCGCTGGCTGCCCGGGGCCGCGAGCACCATGCCGCGCCGGATCTGGTGCCGCTGGACGCCGCGGAGCAGGAGGGCGGCGTTGTCGCCCGCCTCGCCGCGCTCCATCGTGCGGCCGAACGTCTCGACGCCGGTGACGACGGCGGACAGGTCGCCGCCGAGTCCGACGGCCGTGACCGTGTCGCCGACGCGCACCGCGCCGCGCTCGATGGCGCCGGTGACGACCGTGCCCCTGCCGGTGATGGACATGACGTTCTCCACGGGCATGAGGAACGGCGCGTCCACGTACCGGACCGGGACCGGGATGTGGTCGTCGACGGCCTGGAGCAGCGTGTCGATGGACGCCCTCCAGGCCGGGTCGCCCTCCAGCGCCCGCAGCCCGGACACCCGCACCATCGGCGAGCCGGGGAAGCCGTGCTCGTCGAGCAGGTCCTGCAGCTCCAGCTCCACCAGGTCGGTGAGCTCCGGGTCGGCCCCGTCGGCCTTGTTGACCGCGACGACCAGGTGCTCGACGCCCACCCGCCGGGCGAGCAGCACGTGCTCCTTGGTCTGCGGCATGATGCCGTCGCGCGCCGACACCACCAGGATGGCGCCGTCGAGCTGCGCCGCCCCAGTGATCATGTTCTTCACGTAGTCGGCGTGGCCCGGCATGTCCACGTGCGCGTAGTGCCGGGTCGCGGTCTCGTACTCGACGTGCGAGATGTTGATCGTGATGCCCCTGGAGTGCTCCTCCGGGGTCCGGTCGATCCGCTCGAACGGCGTGTACGTGGCCTGGCCCCGCTCCGCCAGCACCTTGGTGATGGCGGCGGTCAGCGTGGTCTTGCCGTGGTCGACGTGGCCCATCGTGCCGATGTTGAGGTGCGGCTTGTTCCGCACGTAGGCCTGCTTGGCCATGATCCCTTCCTTGACGAACCTGGATGCGTGGTGACCCGTGCGGGTCGTCGACCTCTCCCCGCCGGGTCACACTCCGGGACGAACGGGAAGAGGTCAGCGCTCCAGGCCGTCGAAGGCACGCTCGAACGCGCCCGCGATGGCGGGCGTCGTCAGGGGCACGTGCCGGATCATGATGACCATAGTGCTGGTCTCAGCATCGGGGGGCAACGGATTATTCCCCTTCGTACGGGAGGACGAGAGGGGCCGCCGGGTTCGTCCGGGGCCCCGAAGCGGACCGCCTGACAGGTGATCTAGTGTGCAGTGATGTCCGCCTCAACCCCGACAAATCGGTACACACGAGAGGAAGGTCGCGTGGCTCCAGCACTGGGCTCCCGGCTCGCCGAGTTGATCGCCGCATACGAGGTGCCCGGCGCGGCCCTCGCCTACCTGCATCGGGGAGAGCTCCACGAGTTCGCCGCCGGGGTGCTCAACCGGGCCACGGGGGTGGAGGCCACCGCCGACTCGCTCTACCAGGTCGGCTCGATCACCAAGGTGTGGACCGCCACCCTGCTCATGCAGGAGATCGAGCGGGGCGGGCTGACCCTGGACACGCCCGTGATCGAGGTGCTGCCCGAGTTCAAGGTCGCCGACGCCGCCGCGACCGCGGGCGTGACGATCCGCCACCTGCTCTCGCACACCAGCGGCATCGACGGCGACCTGTTCCTGGACACCGGCCGCGGCGACGACTGCGTCGAGAAGTACGTGGCAGCCTGCGCGGACCTGGCCCAGAACCACCCGCTAGGCGTCACCCAGTCCTACTGCAACTCGGGGTTCGTCATCGCCGGCCGCGTCCTGGAGAAGCTGGCCGGCCGGCGCTGGGACGACGTGCTGCGCGAACGGATCGTCGAGCCGCTCGGCCTCACCCACACCTGGACCCTGCCCGAGGACGTGCTCCGCTTCCGCGGCGCCATGGGCCACCTGGACAGCGGCGATCCCGCCCCGAAGTGGGGGCTCATGCGCTCCATCGGGCCCGCCGGGCTCATCTGCGCCCGCCCCGCCGACGTGGTCGCGTTCGCCCGCGCGCACCTCGAAGGCGGCCTGCTGGACGACCCGGCCGCCATGCGGGAGCCGCAGGTCGACATCCCCAACCCGCACACGCTCGGCCGGCGGTGGGGCATCGGCTGGATCCTCGACGAGTGGGACGGCCACCAGGTCGTCTCCCACGGCGGCAACACCATCGGCCAGCACGCCATGCTCTGGATGCTGCCCGGCACCGGCACCATCGCCTGCGTCACCGCCAACGGCGGCCACAGCAGCGCCTTCACCCACCGGGTCGCCACCGAGCTGTTCGCCGAGCTCGACGGCGTCGCCGTGCCCGCCAAGCTGGGCCCGCCGGCCGAGCCCGTCGAAACCGACGTCGCCCGCTTCGCCGGTCGCTACGAGCGCGCCGGCGCCCGCATCACGATCAGCGAGCGCGAGGGCGGGCTTCGGCTGCTCCTGGAGACCACCGGCGAACTGGCCGCGCTGGACGAGCCCGTCGAGATGGACCTGGTGGCCGTCGACGAGGTCACGTTCGTCGGGCGCAAGAAGGGCGACCCCGACTGGTCCTCGGCCGTCTTCTACGAGCTGCCCGACGGCTCCCCGTACGTGCACCTCGGCGCCCGCGCCACCCCCAGGACGGCCTGACCGCCGGGAGCCGCGTCAGAGGGGGATCCACTCCTTCGACGTGGTGATCTCCTCCAGGACGTCCGGGATCGGGTCGACGCCCAGGCCCGGTCCCGCGGGCACCGCGAGATGGCCGTCCGACAGCTCGAACGGCTCGGTGACGTCGGTGGCGAAGTAGCGGCGGGAGGCCGAGGTGTCGCCCGGGAGGGTGAAGCCGGGCAGGGCCGCCAGCGCCACGTTCGCCGCCCGGCCGATGCCGGTCTCCAGCATGCCGCCGCACCACACCGCGATCCCGTTGGCCCGGCACAGGTCGTGCACCCGCCGGGCCTCCAGATAGCCGCCCAGGCGGCCGGGCTTGATGTTGACGATGGAGCAGGAGCCGAGGGCGATCGCCGCGGCCGCGTGCTCGGCCGACTCGATGGACTCGTCCAGGCACACCGGGGTGCGCAGCTGACGGGCCAGCCTGGCGTGCTGGACGAAGTCGTCGTTGGCCAGCGGCTGCTCGATGAGCAGCAGGTCGAAGGCGTCCAGCCGGGCCAGGTGACGGGCGTCCACCAGGGTGTAGGCGGCGTTCGCGTCGACCTGGAGCAGCACGTCGTCGCCGAAGCGCTCGCGGACCGCGCGCACCGGCTCGACGTCCCAGCCGGGCTCGATCTTCAGCTTGATGCGCACGTACCCCTCGGCGAGGTAGCCCTCGACCGCGTCGAGCAGCCGCGGGATCGAGTCCATGATGCCCACCGACACCCCGCACGGCACCCGGTCGCGCGACGCCCCGAGGAACCGGCCGAACGACTCGCCCGACGCCCGGAGCTGCGCGTCCAGCACGGCCGTCTCCAGCGCGGCCTTGGCCATCCGGTGCCCCTTGACCGGCTCCATGGCCCGGCCGGCCGACTGCGCGTCCACGTTCGCGGGCAGCCTCGGCAGCAGGAAGCGGCGGATCACCTCGGCCGCGCCGTCGACGTGCTCGGAGGAGTAGAGCGGCTCCGACATGGCCACGCACTCGCCCCAGCCCTCGGCGTCGGGGGTGACGACCCGCACCAGGAGCACGTCGCGGGCCGTCTCGGTGCCGAACGAGGTGCGGAACGGGGACACCAGCGGCATCGCGACCCGGCGCAGCTCGACTCCAGTGATCTTCACATGCTCTCCACTACGTAGTACGACTTGTCGTGAAATCCTGTGATCTTGCGCCCTTCGGCCAGCATGTCGCCGAGCGTCTCCCGTACGGCATGCCGCCAGGCCTTCGCCGCGCCCGGGTCGGTAGCGCGCAGGCGCTCGATGTCCGCGGGGACGGCGACCAGGACGGTCGCGGCGTCGGCGCGGCCGGGCACCGGGCGCCCGCCCTCGTCGGCGAGCGCCACCACCGCGTCCGGCGGCACCCGGACGGTCACGGGCCTCCCTTCGGCGAGCTCCGCCACGCGCGGGTCGCCGATCCGCCAGACCGCGAGCACCCGGTCTCCCTCGTCGCCCTGGTTGAGCCCGTCGTCCATGACCCCGTAGAAGGCCGGCAGGTACTCCTCGGGCCGGGCGCCCAGCTTGGCCAGGTTGAAGTGCGCGTTGCGGCGCACCAGCGGGTCGAACGTCCAGGTGATCCGATCCAGCCCGCGCTCCAGCGCCCACCGCCGCTGGTGCAGCTTGAGCGCGAGCCCGGTGCCGGGGGAGCGCAGCACGCCCGTGATGTGCGAGTGCAGCGCGGCGCCCGCGCCGAAGAACCCCACCGACGCGCCCACCAGCCGATCGCCGTCGAAGGCGCCGCACACGTAGTTGCCCGCGTGCGCCAGGGCCAGCATCAGCTCGGCGGAGACCGGCCGGCGGGCCGGCTCGAAGTGCCAGATGTCATCGAACAGCGTGATGACCTGCTCGAACTCCTCGATGGCGTGGAGCTCCCTGATGGCGACCAAGACTGTCGGCCCTCCCTGCGCGTCGGACGTCACCGCGACGCTATGCCACCGCGCCCCCGCGTGGATTCGTCGGGGCACACCAAGACGACGCCCGCGTCTTGGCCGGGCCCCCGAGTGACGGGGTCAGCGCAGGCTGCGCACGTCGAGCCGGCGCAGCAACCGGTTGAGCACCTCGGGGTCGGCGGACGGGTCGCGGCGCGCGTCGAGCACCTCCTGACGCGCCGCCGACATCATCTCCGCCTGCACGCGCCTGACCAGGTCGATCCGCTTCGCGCGCTGCTCGTACGCCTCGCGCCGCGCCTCGTCGCCGGCCTCGGGACTCAGCCGCATGCGCAGATCCGTCGCCCGCCAGTCGAGCGCGTCCACCACCTCGCCGGGCAGCCCCTCCTCGGCGTCGATCTCCTTCAGCCGCCGCCTGGCCGCGGTGGCCGCCCTGACCGCCAGCCGGGCCTCCAGGGCGCGTTCGGCGGCCGTGTCGGCCTTGACGCCGAGCCGGTTCACCAGCCACGGCAGCGTCAGGCCCTGCACCACCAGCGTGACCAGGATGACGGAGAAGGCGATGAACACCAGCACAGGACGCTCCGGGAACGGCGACCCGTCGGCCGTCTCCATCGGGATGGCCAGCGCCAGCGCCACCGACGCCACGCCGCGCATCCCCGACCACCACATCACCACGGTCTCCCGCCAGCCGAGCGGCACCTCCGTGTCGTCCCCGCGCAGCGCGTGCGCCTTGCCCGCCAGCCACGCGGCGGGCAGCAGCCACGCCAGCCGCATCCCGACCACGACCACCACCACGACGGCGCTCCACCCGAGCACCTCGCCCAGCCGCCCGCCGACCGTGCCGAAGAGGTTGCGCAGCTCCAGCCCGATCAGCCCGAACGCCACCGCGGTCACCAGCGTGTCCACCACCCGCCAGAACGTGCCGGCGATGAACCGGCCGGACACGTCGTCGGCGTCCGTCATCCGCTCGCCCAGGTAGAAGGCGGTGGTGAGCACCGCCAGCACGCCGGAGCCGCGCAGCTCGTCCGCCAGCGCGTAGCCGACGAATGGGATCAGCAGCGACAGCGCCACCTGGAGCGTCGGTTCGCCCAGGTACGTCATGAGCTTGTCGCCGAGCCAGCCCAGCGCGAACCCGACCGCGACGGCCACCGCCGCCGACAGCACGAACTCGCCGATCGCCTCCGGCACCGAGAACGTGCCGGTCACCACGGCGGCGATGGCCACGTGGTAGAGCACGATCGCGGTCACGTCGTTGAACAGGCCCTCGCCCTCCAGCAGCGACACCAGCCGGCGCGGCAGGCCCAGCCGGCCCGCCACCGCCGTGGCCGCCACCGGGTCGGGCGGCGCCACCAGCGCGCCCAGCGCCGCCGCCGCGGCCAGCGGCAGACCGGGGACGAGCGCGTGCAGCACCGCGGCCACCGCGGCCGTGGTCACGAACACCAGCGCCACGGCCAGCAGGAAGATCGGCCGCCAGTTGGCCGCGAACTGCCGCCACGAGGTCCGCTGCACCGCCGCGTACAGCAGCGGAGGCAACAGCAACGGCAGCACCAGCCCTGGCGGGATGTTCACGTTCGGGACGAACGGCACCAGCGCGAGGACGATCCCCAGCAGCGTCATCAGCACCGGCGGCGGCAGCCCCAGCCGATCACCGAGCGGCACCATCATCAGAGCGCCCAGGACGACTATCGCGAACAGCACGAACTGATCCACTCACCGGACCTACCCCTCCGTCGGGGCCCATACATCCCGGCGCCCCTCTTACGGAGGGGACGTCAGCGTTCGAGTACGGGGAGGAAGGCGGGGGCGGTGGTGAGGGCGCACGGGCCGGCGTCCGTGCAGGTCACCAGATCCGCCACGCGGGCCCCGAACAGGTCCGGGACGTAGATCGCGGGCTCCAGGCAGAACACCGTCCCCGGCTCCAGGGGCGTGTCGTCGTCCGCGCGCAGCCAGGGCGCCTCGTCGACGTCCAGCCCCACGCCCCGGCCCGCGGCGGGCGCGGCGTACCGGCCGTAGCCGCTGTCGTCGACGGCCTGCGCCACGGCCGCCGCCACCGCCGACGCCGGGGCCGACGGCCGGGCCGCCGCCATTCCGGCCTGGTGCGCCGCCATCAGGACCGAGTACACGGCGTCGAAGTCCTCCGGCGGCTCCGCCACCGCGTACACCCGCGCCACCTCGGCGCAGTAGCCCTCCCAGCGCCCGCTCAGCGACACCAGCAGCGCGTCACCCGGATTGATCACCCGGTCGGACGGCGGCCTCCCGGGGACGGCGGTGCCCGGCCCGGCCGTGACCCGCGCCGACAGCACCTCCTCGCATCCCGCCTCCAGCGCGAGCACGCGCAGCCGGGTCGCCATGGCCCGCTCGGTGACGCCGAACCAGGACAGCTCCCGGGCGTGGCCGAGCACCGACTCCGCGGCCAGCGCCGCCCGTTCGAGCAGCGTGACCTCGTACGGCTCCTTGCGCAGCCGCAGCGGCGCGAACACCTGAGCCGCCGGGACCAGCTCCGCCTCGACGGCCAGCCCGAACAGCTCCCGCACCCGCATCTCCGGATCCACCCCCACCCGCCGCACCCCCGGCGGCAGGTACGGAAGCGGGTCCGCGGTCTCCACCGCATCCTCGGCCGTCACCACCAGAAACCCGTCACCCCGCCCGCCGAGGAACCGGAAGTCCGGCGAAGGCCGCAACACCAGCGCGTCGATCCCGGCCGCCGACATCTCCTCCCGCACGGCCCCCACCCGGTCCAACGACCCCGGCTCCCACGGGGAGACGAGGTCGAGCGAGGAGCCGAGGCCGGACCGTTCAAGGCCCGCCCAGGAGCCGAGATCCGACGAGGAGTCGAGGTCCGGCGAGGAGTCGAGGTCCGGCGCGGACGCTAGGTCCGGCGCGGACGCGAGGTCCGGCGATGGGGCGAAGTCTCCTGAGGCAGCGGGATCCGCTGAGAGCGCGAGGTCTCGCGTGGGCTCGGACTCCCGTGCGGGCGCGGGCTCACGCTCGGGTGGGAAACCCCCTGCGGGTGGTGGGTCCTGCGGGGGGCGCGGGGGTGGCGGGGTCATGACGGCTCGTGGAGCCAGCAGGCGACCGGCCCGAACTCCGGCTCCTTGACCCGGCAGACGTCCATCACGAGCGGGCACCGAGGGTGGAACCGGCACCCCTGCGGCGGCTCGGCCGGGTCGGGGACGTCGCCAGGCAGTTCGGCCGGCAGCACCCCCATCCCGTCGGGCTTGGGGATCGCGCCGAGCAGCGCCCGCGTGTACGGGTGCCGCGGGTCCGCCCACACCTCGGCCGTGTCTCCCACCTCGACGATCCGCCCCAGGTACATGACCGCGATCCGGTCGGCGATCAGCCGCACCACCGACAGGTCGTGGCTGATGAACAGCAGCCCGGCCCCCGAGCCGACGGCCAGGTCCCGCATGAGCGTGGCCACCTGGGACTGGGCGGAGGCGTCCAGCGCCGAGATCGGCTCGTCGCCGATGAGCAGCCGCGGCCGGGCGGCCAGCGCCCGCGCGATGGCGATCCGCTGCCGCTGCCCGCCGGAGAACTCGTGCGGGTGCCGGGTGGCGAACTCACGCGGCAGGCCCACCCGTTCCAGCAGGTCGGCAGGGCTGTTCCCGGTGTCGCCCGCCACCCGCAGCCCGTCGGCGATCTGGTCGCCGACCCTCCGGCGCGGGTTCAGGGACGCGTACGGGTCCTGGAACACCATCTGGACCCCGGTCATCGTCCTGCGGCGCAGGCCGAGCGGCGTCACCGGCGTCCCCTCGAAGGTGATCGACCCGGAGGCGGGCCGGTTGAGCCCGCACGCGGCGCGCGCCAGCGTGGACTTGCCGCAGCCGGACTCGCCGACCAGGCCCACCACCTCGCCCGCGTTGACCTCCAGGCTGGCCCCCGCGACGGCCCTGACCACGGGCCGTCCGGGGGTGCGGTGCTCGACGACCAGGTCGTCGATCTTCAGCAGGCTCATGAGACCTCCGCGTCGGGCAGGGACGCCAGCAGCGTGCGCGTGTACGGGTGTTCCGGCTCGCGCAGCACCCGGCCGCGCGGCCCGGTCTCCACGACCAGGCCGTCCTTCATCACGCTCACCTCGTCGGCGACCGCCGACATCACGCCCAGGTCGTGCGTGACCAGCAGCACCGCCAGGCCCAGTTCGTCGCAGAGCCCGCGCAGCAGCCGCAGCACGCCCGCCTGCACGGTCACGTCCAGCGCGGTCGTCGGCTCGTCGGCGATGAGCACCTTGGGCGAGCAGGCCAGCGCCACGGCGATGGCGATGCGCTGCCGCATGCCGCCGGAGAACTGGTGCGGGTAGCGCCGGTAGGCCTCCTCCGCGCCGGGGATGCGTACCTTGCGCAGCAGTTCGACCGCCCGGTCCCGGGCTTCAGACTTGCCCAGGCCGAGGTGGTGGCGCATGTGCTCGGTCAGCTGCCTGCCGACCGTCAGCATCGGGTGCAGGCTGGTGGCCGGGTCCTGGAAGACCATGGCGACCTCGCCTCCGCGCACCTTGTTCAGCTCCTTGGGCGGCAGCGTGAGCAGGTCGCGTCCTTCCAGCGCGATGCCGCCGGTGACGCGGGAGCCGTGCGGCAGGAGGCCGAGCACGGCCAGCCCGGTCATGGTCTTGCCGGAGCCGCTCTCGCCGGCCAGCCCGTGCACCCGGCCGCGCTCCAGGGTCAGGTCCACGCCGCGCAGGATGTCCTTCCCGCCGATCGTCACCTTCAGGTCCGTGATCGCCAGCGTCACAGGGCACGCTCCTTGATCGCGCGGGCGGTACGGGGATCCAGGGCGTCGCGGAGCGTGTCGCCGAGGAAGTTGAACGCCAGCACCACGGTCAGGATCGCCAGGCCCGGGAAGGTGGCGACCCACCAGCTGTCGAACACCTCCACACCCGACGACACCATGGCGCCCCACTCGGGCGACGGCGGCTTGGCGCCCAGCCCGAGGAACGACAGGCCGGACAGCAGCAGCAGCGCGGTGCCGATGTCGAGCGTGGCCAGCACCAGGATGGGGCCGGTCACGTTCGGCAGCACGTCCACCCGGAGCGAGCGCCACGCCGAGAAGCCGAGCAGCCGCCCGCTCAGCACGAACTCCCGCTCCCGCACGCCCAGCACGAGCCCGCGGGTGACGCGCGCGTACGCGGGCCAGGCCACCACCAGGACGGCCAGCACCGCGTTGGTGAGGCTGGCGCCCAGCGCCGCGGCCACCACCATGGCGAGGATCACCGTCGGGAACGCGAACACCAGGTCCGCCAGCCGCATGATCGTTTCGTCCACCCATCGGCCGAAATATCCGGCGCAGGCGCCGAGGAGGCCGCCGATCAGCAACGACAGCGCCACCAGCACCACGGTCAGCGGGATCGACACCCGCGCCCCGTGCATGACCCTGGACAGGATGTCGCGCCCGAGCTGGTCGGTGCCGAACCAGTGACCGGGCCCCGGCGGGGCCAGCCGCGGCAGCTCCTGGGCGAGCGGGTCGTGCGGCGCCAGCCAGGGCGCCGCCACCGCGATCACCAGCCAGGCCGCCGCGATCACCACGCCGGCCACGGCGAGCGGCTGCGGCCAGGCCTGCGGCAGCCGGGCCGTCAGTCCCTTGCGGGCCAGGGGATCCCGCCTCATTGCAGCCTCACTCGGGGGTCGATCACGCCGTACAGGACGTCCACGATCAGGTTGATGACCAGGTAGACCACGCCCACCACCAGGCCGACGCCCATCACCGCGGGCAGGTCGAGCGTGGTGGCGCTCTTGTAGGCGTACTGGCCGATGCCCGGCCAGGCGAAGATCGCCTCCACCAGGACAGTGCCGGACAGCAGGCTGCCGAACGCCAGGCCCGCCACGGTGATGACCGGCACCAGAGCCGAGCGCAGCACGTACCGGAACAGGATCACCCGTCCCGGCAGGCCCTTGGCCCGGGCGGCGCGCACGTAGTCCTGGCCGAGCACCTCCAGCACCGCCGACCGGGTGAACCGGGTCAGCAGGCCGATCGTGTAGAGGGCCAGCACCAGCGCGGGCGTGATCAGGTGGCCGACGGCGGAGCCGAACACGTCCCACTGGCCGGCCAGCAGCGCGTCCACCGTGTGCAGCCCGGTCACCGGGGGAGGCGCGCCGAGCGCCGGGTCCACCCGGCCGCTGCCCGGCGTGATCTGCAGCCGGTAGAAGAACACGTAGAACGCCACCAGCGCCAGCCAGAACGTCGGCACCGAGATGCCGATCAGGCTCAGCAGCCGCAGCACGTGGTCGGAGAGCCGGTCCCGGCGCAGCGCGGCGATCACGCCGAAGGCCACCCCGAGCACCAGCGAGATGAGGATCGCCACGCCGGCCAGCTCCAGCGTGGCCGGCACCGCCTCGGCCAGGTCCTGGCTCACCGGCCGGTGACTCTGCTGGCTGTCGCCCAGGTCGCCCTGGACCAGGCCCTGCAGATACAGGCCGTACTGCTCCCACAGCGGCTTGTCCAGGCCGTGCTCGGCCCGCCACTGCGCCACGATCGCCGGGTCGCCCAGCGCCCGCTGGCCCAGGTTCGCCGCCACGGGGTCACCCGGCACGAGGTTCGTCAGCACGAACGTCACCAGGGTGACCCCCCACGCGAGCAGGATGGCCATCAGCACCCGGCGGATCAGGAACCGGGCCAGCGGCGGCAGCGCCGGCCGCCGGGGGCGCGGCGGGGAGACCGCCGCGCCCTTCTCCACGCTCGCGGGCACTGCTACTGCGCGCCCAGGTCGGCGACGTCGACCTGCCACACGGGGTGGTACTCCACGCCGGTGACCGAGGTGGCCGCGACGATGTTCTGGCTCGGCTGGATGAGCGGGATGAACGGCCCGGACTCGTTCAGCTTGCGCTGCACCTCGTGGTAGGCCTCCGTACGGGCCTCGTCGCCGATCGCGGCGGCCGCCTTCGCGCCGAGGTCCTCCAGCTCCTTGGCGGCGCCGGCCTTCCACCCGGCGCGCTCGCCGACGGTCTGGCCGGGCAGGAACGCCAGGTAGTCGTTCGGGTCGGGGTAGTCAGGGCCCCAGTACCACAGGCCCATCTCCTCCTTGCCGTTGCGGTAGTTGTCCAGCGCCGTCGTCACCGGGGCGGGCTGGAGGTCCACCGTGATGCCGACCTCCTTGAGGTTGGCCTGGACGCGCTCGGCCAGCGGCTGGAAGGACAGGCCGTTCACGGTCAGCTCGGTCGGGAACTCCAGCTTGACCGTCGGGTTGGACAGCCCGCTCTCGGCGAGCGCCGCCTTCGCGCCCTCGACGTCCCGCTGGACCGCCTCCTCGGCGGGGAGCGCGCCGAGGAGCTGCGACGGGATCACGCCCGGCGCCCTGGTCGAGCCCTCGCCGGCCAGCTCCAGCAGACCGGAGTAGTCGACGCCCTTGCGCACCGCCTCGACGAACTTGGCGTTCGTCGTCACCTTGCTGACGCCCGGGTCCTGGTTGGCCAGCAGGAAGAAGACGTTCGCCGAGGCGGTCTTCTTGACCTGCAGGGTGTCGGGCATGTTCGTGACCTGGTCGCCGGACAGGTTCAGCGCCATCTGGCTGTCGCCGCGCTGCACGTTCAGCTTCTGCGTGGCCGACTCGACGTTGCGGATGACGACCTTCTCGTACGCGGGCTTGTCGCCGTGGTACTTCGGGTTCGCCTTGAGCACGACCTGGCTGCTGACGTTGAACGACTCGATCTGGTACGGGCCGGAGCCCGCCGAGTTGGCGTTCAGGTACTGCTCGGCCTTGTCCTGGGCGTCGGCGGTCCCGCCGTTCTCCTTGACCACGTCGCTGTTGAGGATGCCCAGCGCGGGGTTCGGCAGGATGTACGGCAGCGCCGCGTTGGCCTTCTCCGACGTCATCGTGATCGTCGTGTCGTCGGTCTTCTCGATCTCCACGCCGTCCAGCAGGAACGACGGGGTGCCCTTCATGTCACGCACGCGGGTGAGCGAGAAGACCACGTCGTCGGCCGTGATGGGGGAGCCGTCGGCGAACGTGGCGCCCTGTTTGAGCTTGAGCGTCAGCACCTTGCCGTCGTCGGACAGCTCATACGACTCGGCGAGCGCGGGGACGGGCTTGGTCACGTCCGACCCGTCGAACGTGAGCAACGTCTCGTACGTGGCCTTGCCCACGATGAGGCCGGTCGGCTCGTAGGTGCGTCCCGGGTCGGCCGTCTTCAGGTCGAAGGACGTGTCAATGACCAGGGTCTTGCCTGCGCCGCCGCCCTGCGCGGCGGGAGCCTGCTCGCCACCGCTTCCGCAGGCGGCGAGGGCGAGCGCACCGGCGAGCAGCACTGCCGCCGTCTGCGAGCGGGTCGCCATGTGATGTCCTCCAAGTGGACGGTTGGAACAGGAATGCCGAGGATTGTCCGGCAATCTGTCCAGGTTCTGTGCAGTCCTTGAGACGGATATAAATAGGGGAGAGGTAACAATGACTGAAATTTCCAGAAATGGTGGCATGGGTGGCCCTCACCCTGGACGGATCGGCATCGGTCTGGAACTGGACACCATCCATATGAAGATCCTCGAGATCCTGCGCGAGAACGGCAGGATCTCGGTGGCGGCCCTGGCCGAACGGGTGGGCATCTCCCGCGCGAACGCCTACACGCGCTTCGAGGCCCTTCGCGCCGAGGGCGCCATCAGGCGTTTCACCGCCGAGGTGGACCCGGTCAAGACCGGGCTGGGCATCACCGCCCTCATCTTCGTCACCGTGCGGCAGCAGATGTGGAAGCAGTTCAGGGCCGAGCTGGCACGCATGCCGGAGGTCGAGTACTGCGCGATCACCACCGGGCAGCACGACGCGATGATCCTGGTCAGGATGGCCGACGTGGCCGAGGTGCACGCCATGGTGACCGACCGGCTGGCCAACATCCCGGCGGTGAAGGCCACCGAGACCGTGTTCATCCTGGACGAGGTGCTCAAGCGCCCCTACGTGCTGCCGAGCGACCGCGAGAAGGCCCGCACCGCCCGGCGGCCCGCCCCCGAGACGCCGGGCGACGTGCCGCTGGGCAAGATGCGCTTCGTGCAGGCCGCCGAGGGCAGGGCGGCGCTGCGCAAGGAAGACACCTGACGGCTCAGGCGACGACCTCGGTGCACACGCTCACGTGCGGCGTGTCGTCGCCCGCGTACTTGAACTCCTCCACCAGCCGGAACCTGCCGTCCGGCTCCTTCTCCATCCGGCTGTCGCTGCGCCCGGCCGCGACCCCGCCCGTCACGAACGCGTGCACGTACTGGATCGAGATGCGGTCGTCCTCCCGGGTGCCGACGAAGCGGCCGACCGTCACGGTGTCACCGGTGTAGCTGCCCCACACGACGCCGTCCTCCTCCCAGTACTCGAACTCCGTGGGCCCGTCGGGGTCCACCTTGCTCGCGGTCGAGCTCACCATCACGAATTTGCGGCCGTTGAGTAGGTTCACGTGCCCCATCGTGAAGCCTGGCGGCCGGCGGCCGTTGCCCCGCTGGACGGATGGCGCGATGCCGCGCGGCTGGACGGCGATCCGTCCAGCCGGACCCGGCGATTCCTTGGCTATCGGCATCAGATCGCTTACTGTGATGGTCAACTCACAGTCAGTAACGAGGAGATCGTCATGGTGGCGTACGTGCTTGCGGTCCTGGCGGCGGTGGGTCTGGTGGGAGCCGCCGCCTTCACGTTCCGGTTGGCGGGCAAGGGCACCGACGACCGCGACGCCGGCGGGCCCTCCGCCGGGCACGCGGGGGCCATGCTGTCGGCGCTGTTCCTGCTGGTCTTCGCGATCGCCGTGATCGTCCCGTGGACCACGGCCGACGCGGCCAGGCAGAACACGCAGGCCGAGAGCCGCGCCGTCGTCGACGCCTACTGGGCCGCCGCCGACCTGCCGGCCGTCATGGTGGGGCCTGTCCGCACCGGGTTGCGGGAGTACGTGACGTTCGTGGTGGAGGACGAGTGGCCGCTGATGGCGCGCGGGCGGCTCGACCCGATGGGCGGCGTCCGGCTCGACGAGCTGCGTTCCCGGATCACCGAGCTGACGTCGGACGACGAGGACGAACGGGAGGCCAGGGCGGCCCTGCTCGACCAGCTCGGCACCATCGGCGCGGCCCGCGCCCAGCGTGCCGCCGACGCCGCCGCCACCCCGCCGGCCGGGCTCCTGGCCCTCACGGTCCTGACGGGGCTGTCGGTGATCCTCTTCCCGTTCCTCGCGGGCGCCCGGCCGCGCGGGATCACGCTCGCGCCGCTGGCCGCGATGGCCGCCCTGCTGGGCTTCGGCGCCTACCTGACCTGGGACATCACCCGCGCCTTCGACGGCCCGCTGGCGGTGACCCCGGACGCCTTCACCGCGGCGCTGCACGAGTTCGCCCGCATCGCCGGAGGCGTCTGACATGCCCCGCCTCCTGTCGCCGCTCCTCCTGGCGCTGACCCTGGTCACCCTCTCCGCCTGCCTCCCCGGCCCGGAACCTTCGTCTCCGACAGCGGGCTCGCCCGGGACGAACCCCCACCCCCCGGCCACGCGACCCGCCCACGGCCAGGCAGCCCAGGGGTCGGAGGGATGGCGGGGCGGCGCGGTCACCCCTGGATCAGCGGAGTGGCGCGGGTCGGCCGCGCAGGGCTCCGCGGAGTGGCGCGGGTCCGCCACGCAGGGATCGGGGGAGTGGCGGCGTGGGCCGGCCACGCAGGGCTCCGCGGGGTGGCGGCGCGGGTCGGCCGACCCGGGCTCCGCGGGGTTGCGGGGCGGGCCGGGCGATCGTGGGGTCGCGCGGGCTTCCGGGACCGGCTCCGGCGGGGCGTCGGTGGTGGCGGTGAGTTCCCGCCGTGGTGGGAGCTCATCGGCGACCCTCGGCCCCCGCCTGCCCGACGCGGCGGAGCTCGCCGCGCGCCCTCGGCGCGGCACCCGCGTGCCCGTCACCCGGCCGGGCGCCGGGGTGCCGGGCACCCGGGCGGCGCGTACCGGGCGGGTGCCCGGCGCCACCGAGGTGGGGGAGCGGGCGGAACGGCTCGCCCGGCGGCTGTCACGGAACGCGCGGTCCCGGGTGCGGCCACCCGGGGTGTCCGTCGGCACCGGCAGGGTGCGGGGCAGGCCCAGGCCCAGCCCCGTCGTGTCGGTGCCGGACGTGCGCCTGTACGAGGACGCGGTGTGCGTCGACACCCCCGGCTCCCACGTTCACATCGGCAGGTGCCGCGTCGCCGGCCGGGCGCCGGATCGCCCCGTCCCGACCCCTGCCCAGCAGAGAGTCCGGCACGTGGTGACCCCCACCCCGACACCCACGCCGACCCCCACCGTGGCCACGCCCACCCCGCAGGCGAGGATCCGCGCCGAACGCCCCGCCCTGCCGCAACGGCCCAACCCGCTCGGGACCGTCCTGCTGGTGGTGGTGCTGTCGACGGTGATCGCCGCCACGACCGCCGTCGCCTTCGGCGGCGTCAAGTGACCGGCAGGTCCCGGTGGGCGGCGGTGACCGACGCCAGGAAGGGCAGCAGGGCCTCGGCGGTCGCCTCCGGCAGCTGGGCGTGCGGATAGTGACCGGCGCCGGAGATCATCCGCACCTCGGCCGGGCCGCCGAGCTTGGCTGCGGTGCGGGCGGCGTCCGCCGCAGGGTCGGGGAAGTCGGCGTCCTCGGCGCCCATCACCACCAGCGACGGCTGGGTGACCGCCGCGTACCGGTTCTCCACCCCCGACAGGGCGAGCGCGATCTGGGCGCGCAGCGCCGCCATCCGGCCGGGCCCGCGCAGGCTCGCCTTGACCTCGGCCAGGTACGCGGCGAAGTCGGCGGGGCGTGAGGCCGGATAGCCGGAGCGTACGAAAAGCCCCCACAGGGCGGCGTCGCGGGACACGAGCCACGACGCCGCCCGCATCCACGACTTGATCGGCACGTCCCCCGAGGCGGTGCCGATCAGCCCGAGGCCCGTGACCGACTCCGGTGACTCGGCCGCCGCCCAGACCGCGGCCGAGCAGCCGATCGAGTGGCCGATGAGCGTCGCGGGGCCGCCCAGCCGGCGGACCAGGGCCAGCACGTCGGAGCCGATCGCGTCGGCCCCGTACTCCGGCCAGCCGATGTCGGACGCGCCGTAGCCGCGCACGTCCATGGCGGCGACCCGGTAGCCGGTCAGCCGCGGGACGAGGTGGCGGAAGGTCCGGTGGGTGTCGCCCATGCCGTGGACCAGCACCACCAGCGGACCCTCGCCGGTGACCCGGTAGGCGATCCTGCCGCCGGGGACGTCGAGCCATTCCATGTTCACCGCTCCAATCCGAGAGCACTGCTCTCTCATGAGTGCAGTGAACCACATTCCGCGCGGCGCGGCAACAGGTCAGATGCTGGAGCGGCGCCCCGTCAGGTCGCAGCGCTGGCCGCGCTTCAGGTAGATCACGCGATCGCCGAGGCCGCAGGCCTCGATGTGCTCCGTGAAGTCGCTCAGCGGCGAGGCGAACGCCTTGTAGTCGTCGAAGTGGACCGGCACCACGGCGGGGGCGTCGACCAGGTCGGCGTAGCGGGCGCCCTGCTCGCCGTCCATCGTCACCGTCAGGCCGAGCAGCTTGGTGCCGCCCAGGTGGATCACGGCGACGTCGATGTCGGGGAAGCGGCGCGGGATCGCCTCCAGCCGCCGGTCCATGATCGTGTCGCCGCTGATGAGCAGCCGCAGGTCGGGCAGTCCGTCAGGGTCGGAGAACTCCAGCATGCTGCCCATCACCGGCGGCAGCAGCGCCTCGACCGGGCCGGGCGCGTGGCGGGCCGGCAGCGCGGTGATCGTCACCGACCCGCCGGGGCCGCGCAGCTCGTGCTGCTGCCACGTGCCGATGCCCACCGTCCGGGTGAACCCCTGCCGGCTCAGCCGCGACGCCGCGTGCCGGGTGGTGACGATCTCCGTGTCCCGGTCCAGGCGCCTGCGGGCGACCCGGTCCCAGTGGTCGCCGTGCAGGTGCGACAGCACCACCGCGTCCAGCGGCGGCAGCTCGTCGATGCTCAGCGCGGGCTCGGTCAGGCGCTTGGACGTCAGCCCGTAGCCGAGGTAGGCGCGCTGGCCCCGGTGCAGGAAGTTCGGGTCGGTGAGCAGGTTGAACCCGTTGTAGCGGATCAGGGTGGTGGCGTTCCCGATGAACAGCAGGCTTCCGTGGCCGGTGACGGGCATGGCGTCCTCTCTCGGACGGGAGCGTCAGGACGGTGCCGGGACTCATCCACGACATTCGTCCCCTTTGAACCGATAAATCACCACCTGCCACGGATGCCAGGAACCAAACGCCCGGTCACCGCGGGACGAGGCCGTGCAGGCACGTGGCCACCACGCGACCGGCGAACCCCGGCGGGACCCGGATCTCCTCCACCGGGACGCCGGACAACAGAGGGGGCAGGACGAGCTCATGACAGGCGCCCACCACCATGGTGGCCGCGGCCTCGGGATCGGCGTCCGCCGCGACCCTCCCGGCGGCCTGTTCGGCGCGCAGGAAATCCGTCAGTCTTACGCGCAGCCCGCCGTCATCCTGATGGTCGTCCTCGTCGAGCCCCGCGAGCCGGGCCAGGACGCCCGGCCGGGCCACGAGGCCGGCGAACGCGGGCAGGATCGCCAGGTGCAGGGCCACCCCGTGCTCCACGTACGCCCGCAGACCCGTCTCCAGGTCACCCTCGCCGGGCCGGGGCAGCGGCGGGAGCCCGCCCCGGACCGTGCGGACGTGCGCCCGCAGCGCCCGCGCGATCAGCTCCTCCTTGTCGGCGAAGTGGTTGTAGAGGACCCCGTCGGCCACCCGCGCCTCCTTGGCGATGGCCCGCACGGTCAGCCCCGCCGCCCCCTGCCGGGCGATCAGCCGCTCGGCCGCCGCGACGAGATGCGCGGGCAACGACTCGCTGTCGGGGACGGCCGCCGCCTTGCGCGGGCTCACGCACGTACCGCCGTGATCAGGTTGGCCCGGCCGCGGATCCGTACGCCGTCCGCCTGCTCGTGCGGGCGCAGGGCGGGCTCCAGCGCGGCCACGGCACGCTCGGCGGCGGCCGGTTCCGCGAGGGAGAGCCGGTAGCGGACGGGCCCCCATGCGGCGAGGAACGCGGCGGCGTCCGCCGCGTCGCGCCCCCACAGCTGGTCGGACTCCACCGGCGTCACCGCCACGTCCGCGAACCCCGCCGCGGTGAACACCTCCTCGACGCGGGCCGGGTCGGCGAACGAGGCAGGGGAGGTGCCGTCGGGCGACTCGGGCGGCGGCGGCAGGTGGGCGGCCATGGCGGCGAACACCGCGCCCAGCGCCGGGATGTCGCGCAGGCTGAGGAACGCGACCCGCCCGCCCGGCGCCAGCGCCTCGCCGATGTTGCGGAAGGCGGCCACCGGATCGGCGAAGAACATGATGCCGAACCGGCTGATCGCCAGGTCGTACGCGCCCGCGCCGAGATCGTGCACCTGGGCGTCGCCCTGGGTGAAGGTCACGTTGCCCACCCCTTCGGCGGCGGCCAGCTCGCGGGCCTTGGCGAGCATCGGCGCCGACAGGTCGATCCCGGTCGCCGCGGCGCCCAGGCCCGCCGCCAGCCGCGTGACCTGGCCGGTGCCGCACCCGACGTCGAGCACCCGGTCGCCGGCGCGCACCCGCCGCAGCAGGTGCTCGTTGAAGCCGCCGTTCATGGCGTCGTAGCGGTCGTGGTGGGACGCCCAGTGAGAGCCCTCGTAGCCGTTCCACGCCTCGGCCTGGTGAGCGTTGACGATAGCCATGTCACTCCTTATGAACGTACGTTCATGAACAGTCATTCACCATGTTACCCTGCCCGCATGGCGATCATCGCGAGTCCCGTGACCGATCCCGTCGCCCACCACGGGGAGGGGCCCGTGTGGCACCCGCGCTGGGGCGGCCTGCGCTGGGTCGACATGCTGGCCGGCGACCTGCTCGCGCTCGACGGCCGGGGCGGCGTGCGGCGCAGGCACGTCGGCTCGCTGGCCGCCGTCGTCAGGCCGCGCGCGGGCGGCGGGTTCCTGGTCGCCGCCGAGCGGGAGCTGCTGCTGGCCGGCACCGATGACCTCGACGCGCCGCTGCGCTCCCTGGGCGAGGCGTGGCACGACACGTCGGTGCGGATGAACGAGGGCGGCTGCGACCCCGACGGCCGCTTCTACATCGGCTCGATGGCCTGGGACCAGAGTCCGGGCAAGGGCTCGCTGTACGTGGCCGCGCCCGACGGGACGCTGACCGTGGTGCTGCCCGAGGTGAGCATCTCCAACGGCCTCGACTTCAGCCCCGCCGGAGACCGCGCCTACTACGCCGACACCACGACCGGGCGGGTGGACGTCCTCGACTACGACCCCGGGCGCGGGCTGACCGGCCGCCGCCCGTTCGCCGTCGTCGAACGGGGGCAGCCCGACGGGCTGACCGTCGACGCCGAGGGCGGCGTGTGGGTCGCGCTCTGGGACGGCGGGGCCGTCCACCGCTACGGCCCCGACGGCGCCCTCGACGCCGTGGTCGAGCTTCCGGTACGCAAGGTCACCGCGGTGACGTTCGGCGGCGACGACCTGGACCGGCTGTTCATCACCACCTCCGCGATCGACGCCGACCGCGTCGAGGAGCCGCACGCCGGCGCCGTGTTCACCGCCGAGCCGGGAGTGCGGGGCCGCCCGGTCCTGGAGGCGGCCCTCTGAGGGCGCGCTCGTGACCAGCGGGGAAGAGCCCGGCGACGCCGGCGGTTTGCACAAATATGGACGAAATCGACGTGGTGGTGATCGGCGCCGGGCAGGCAGGGCTGTCCAGCGCCTACTTCCTGCGCCGGTTCGGCCACGACCCGCTGGTCCTGGACTCCGGCGACGGCCCCGGCGGCGCGTGGCGGCACCGCTCGCCCACGCTCACCATGGACAAGGTGCACGGCGTCTTCGACCTGCCGGGCATCCGCCGCGAGGCGGACGGCGACGGCGGCGACGGCGGCGATGACGGCGATGACGGCGACGACCGGCCCGCCGCGTCCGTCGTGCCCGCCTACTACGCCGACTACGAGCGGCGGCTCGGCCTGGACGTGCGCCGGCCCGTCAAGGTGACCAGGGTCGAGCCGGGCCCCGGCGACCGCCTCCTGATCACAGGGGAGGACACCCACCGGTGGGCCGCCCGCGCCGTCGTCAACGCCACCGGCACCTGGACGCGCCCGTACTGGCCCTACTACCCGGGCGCCGCGGAGTTCCGCGGCCGGCAGCTGCACTACGCCTCCTACCGGGGTCCCGACGGGTTCGCCGGGCGGCGGGTGGTCGTGGTGGGCGGCGGCCATTCGGCCGCGCACGTGCTGGCGGAGCTGGCCGGGGTCGCCGAGGAGACGTTCTGGGTGACCAGAAGGCCGCCCGACCTGCGGACCGACGACTTCGGCGAGCAGGCCAGGCGGGACGCGGTGGCCATGGTGGAGGCGCGGGTCCGCGCCGGGCTGCCGCCGCGCAGCGTCGTCAGCGTGACCGGCCTCGGCGCCACCGCCGTCGTCCGGCAGGCCATGGAGGCGGGAGCGCTGCGCCGCCTGCCGATGTTCGAGCGGATCACCCCCGACGGCGTCGTCTGGCCGGACGGCCGGTACGAGCCGGCCGACGTGATCATCTGGGCCACCGGCTTCCGGTCGGCCCTGGACCACCTGGCGCCGCTGCGGCTGCGGGAGCCCGGCGGCGGCATCAAGGTCGACGGCACCCGGGCGGTCCGCGAGCCGCGGCTGCACCTGGTCGGGTACGGGCCGTCGGCGAGCACGATCGGCGCCAACCGGGCCGGACGAGGCGCGGCCCGCGCCGTGCACGACCTGCTTTCCGCGTCCCGGGCCGCCGCCTGACCAAGCCGGGGCCGATACGGATAAATCATGAACGGTCACGGGTGAGCGAGAGATCCCCTACTATCGTGCCTCGAAAGTGGGCACGCCCGGGCCGTGCGGTTCAGGACCGGAGACGCGTCCTGCACCATGCGGCGAAGGAGAAGCGTGGCGGTTGCGTCCCCCGCCGGAAGGCGGCGCGCCTCCCTCCGAGTTCTCGGCACGACAGTCCTCACGACCGTCCTCTGTGCCGCCCTGACCCCGGCGCTCCCGCCGTCCGCGCTCGCGGACCCGAAGCCCACGGTCAAGCAGCTGGAGAAGGAGCTGGCCGATCTCCAGAAGGAGTCCGACAAGCTCATCGAGGACTACTACCACGGCCGCCGCGACCAGCAGCAGGCGGAGAAGGCCGAGAAGGCCGCCAGTGAGAAGCTGGCCGAGGCCCAGGCGGTGTTCGACCGGCAGGCCACCGAGCTGCGCGCCATGGCCGTCAGCCAGTACATGAACGGCGGCTCCGAGAACATGGCGCTGCTGACCGGCATCGAGGACCGGGGGGTGCAGATCCGCCGGCTGGCGCTCACCCAGCACCTCATCGATGAGCAGCAGGCCACGCTCGCCGGCTTCGCCCAGGTCCGGGACCGCCACCGGCAGGCCCAGCAGGAGGCCGAGGCCCGGCGGGACGAGCTGGCCGCCTCCGTGCAGGACCTCGACGGCCGGCGCAAGAAGGCGGAGCGGACGATCGGGAAGATCCGCGACAAGATCGACCAGCTCCACGAGGTGCCCGGCCGCCGCTCCGACGGCACGTTCGTGCCGCAGCTCCCCGACGGGGCCGACAACATCACCCCGCGGATGCGCCTGGTCCGGAATCTGATCGAGAAACGCTTCGGCACCGGGCCGGGGATCGGCTGCTACCGGCCCATCCAGGACGGCGGCCAGCATCCTCTCGGCCGCGCCTGCGACTTCATGCTCAGCCGGGGCGGCGCCTTCCCCTCACCCGCCGAGGTGCAGCGGGGCCATGAGATCGCCGCGTGGGCCATCAAGAACGCCAGGCGGTTCGGCATCATGTACATCATCTACCGGCAGCGGATCTGGCACGTCCGGACGGGCGCCTGGCGCGTGATGACCGATCGCGGCGGCACCACCGCCAACCACTACGACCACCCTCACATCTCGGTCTACTGACCGCGCTTTCCTCGCCTCCGGCGGTGGGACGGCTCGGAAACCGTGGGGGATCTCCGCTTGCAACCACGGATAAAGCGGTATGAAGGCGGACAGAATAGCGGCGGCAAGTGCGCGGCAGGCGGTCGGGCTTATCACTGTGGTGCACACCCCGACAGCACACGGGGCCCCCGGGGACGGTCCCCGGGAGTTCTCATCCCTCAAGGAGAAGACATGCGCCGCTCGCTTCGCACCGTTCTCACGCTGGCCGCCGCGTCCGCGGCCACCGCCGTGGTCATGGGTTCCCCCGCCTCGGCCGACCCGCAGCCGCTGATCGCCGACCCGCCCGTGAAGAACTGGGGCTCCTACTACTCCAGCAACTTCAAGGCCAAGGCCAAGGGCACGCTCAAGACACACTGGAACCCGGCGCACAGCAAGAACGACGTCCGGATCAAGGGCAAGCTGTACGACCTCGACTTCCGCACCCTGCAGCAGGGCGGTAAGTGCGCGTACGTGCAGATCAAGGTCCACCACCTGTACCAGCCGTACTGGAAGTGGGACTACGCCAAGTCCTACAAGCTGTGCAACGCCGGCCAGGTGAAGCACTTCACGTTCTGGAAGCACAACGTGGACAAGGTTCGCATCCGCGTCAGCCAGATCGGCAAGTACAGCAACAACGTCGTCAAGCGCGGCCCCTGGCACCAGATCAACGTCTGATGTCACGACCGTGACGAGAAAGGCCCGCTCACCCGAGCGGGCCTTTTCCCGTGTTCTGTCAGAAGAGCGAGAACGCCGACCCGATGACCAGGAACGCCAGCAGGAGCACGAAGCCGGTCGGGATCGTGAGCAGCGCGAGCATGCAGCCCATCCCGCTCCACGGCTGCGGCGCCGGGCCGAGTGAGCCCCGGGCGTAGGCCCACATGGGGGCGCGGTACTCGACCGGCAGCGACATCCCGGGCTGCAGCCAGATCGTCAGGTCCGCTGGGCCGATCCGGGCCGGCATGACGTAGGGCAGGTGGACGTGGAGGTGATGCTGGCCCGGAGGCAGCGGGATCGTGTTGAGCCCCCACCGGCCCGCCGACGGCCGGCCGTTGATCACGATCATGGGCGTGATCATCGACAGCATGAAGCCGAGCCAGTGCCGCTTCATGTCGAGGACCAGCAACGCCTGCCCCGGCGGCGGAGCGGGCGGGGGCGGCTGGTTCCACGGGGGCTGCGGAGGGGGCGGATGCATGGCGGACATGCTACTGAAAGGGTGCCTTCCGCCCGCCTTCTTTCCGCATGCGCGGTTCGATCACCGGGTCAGCGCACGCGGCCGCGCGCCTTCAGCCGGGTGGCCGGCAGCACCGGGGCGGGCAGCGGCGCGCCGTCGTAGCCGCGGACCTCGCCGAACCCGTCACCCTCCATCCACTCCTTGCGGAACGCGGCGATCTCGTCATGATCGCGGCCGACGAAGTTCCACCACATCACGATCTCCTCGGCGAACGGCTCGCCGCCGATGAGCAGCACCCGCCCGTTCCCGCTCAGGCGCACGCCGTCGCGGCCGGGCGGCACGTAGCGCAGCGGGCCTGGCCGCAGCGGCGCGACGTCCCCGTCGAGCGGCAGCAGCCCGTGCTCGTACGCGGGGTCGAGCGGGATCTCGGCGTCCCCGGCGACCAGGATCTCCGCGCCCACGAGCGGGCTATAGGCGGTCGCGGGCGAGCGGACCCCGCCCAGCGCGCCCATGAACACGGTGGCCGTGTAACCGGCCCCGGACAGCACGGGCAGCGTGGCGTGGTGCTCGAAGCCCGGCGCCACCCGCCGGTGCGGCCCCGGCAGCGCCACCCACAGCTGCACCCCGTGCAGCAGGCCGAGCCGCGACTCCTCGGAGTGGGAGATGCCGCGCCCGGCCGTCATGAGGTTGAGGCTGCCGGGCCGGATCGCCCGCAGGCTGCCCAGGCTGTCGCGGTGCAGCACCTCGCCGGCCACCAGCCAGCTCACGGTCTGCAGACCGGTGTGCGGATGCGGCGCGACCCGCATCTCCGCCTGCTCGGGACCGTAGGCGTCGACGAAGCACCAGGCGCCGATCATGCGCCGGCGCACGTGCGGGAGAGTCCGCGTGACGGTCATCGCGCGCGGGCCGCCGAGCGGCACCGCGCGTCCTTCCAGCACCTCGCCGCCGTCGCCGTCCCCGCCTCCGGGACCGCACAGGATCTCGCGGGGATCGGCCTCCAGGTTGCTCATCCTCCGACTGTACGGGCCGAGCCCAGAGTCTCCCACCAGGTGTCGAACGCGGGGACGTCCCCGGTGTCCACGAGCTCGCCGGGCCTGGGCACCACGAACCGCACGTCACGCGCCTTGGCCTCGCGCCACATCCGGTCGACCGGCTCGGCCCACGGGTGCAGCGCCAGCGTGAACGTCGCCCAGTGGACCGGCAGCAACAGCTTCCCGCCCAGGTCGATGGTGGCGTTGACCGCCTCCTCCGGGTTCATGTGGATGTCGGGCCAGGACGGGCTGTAGGCGCCGATCGGCATGATCGTCAGATCGAACGGCCCGTGGGCGGCGCCGATGCCCTTGTAGCCCTCGAAGTAGCCGGAGTCGCCCGCGTAGAAGACCCGGTTGGCGGCGCCGGCCACCACCCACGAGCCCCACAGCGTGTCGTTGCGGGTGAACGACCGGCCGGAGAAGTGGCGGGCGGCCGTGGCGGTGAACCGCAGCCCGGCCACCTCCGCCTCCTCGTCCCAGTCGAGCTCGATGATCCGGTACGCGGGCACGCCCCAGCGCTCCAGGTGGGCGCCGATGCCCAGCGGGACCAGGAACGGCGCGTGCTGGCCCCGGGTGAGGGCGCGCACCGTGGCCCGGTCGAGATGGTCGTAGTGGTCGTGCGAGATCACCACGGCGTCGACCCGCGGCAGCCCGCCCAGCGGCACCGGCACCGGGTGGTGCCGCACCGGGCCGACCAGCTGCGAGGGTGACGGCCGCCGGCTCCACACCGGGTCGAACAGCACCCGCCTGCCCTCGATCTCCACCAGCGTGGACGCGTGCCCGTACCAGACCGCGCGCAGCCCGCCCGCCGGGGGCGGGTCCGACGGCGGCACCCGCACCGGGATGGGGCCGGACGGGCGGCGCAGGTCCTTGTCCTTGGCCAGCTCGGCCAGCATGCCCACGGGCGGCCCCGCCATCAGCGTGACCCGTTCAGGCATCGGGTTGAAGAAGGTGCCGTCGCGGAACTGCGGCGAACGCCGCATCCTGTCGGCCCGGGCCGGCCCCGAGGTCAGCGGCCGGACGCCCAGCTCGGCAGGCACCTGGCGCAGCGCCCAGCCCGCCGCCGCCAGGACCGCGCCACCCGCCAGGACGCGCCGTACTGTCCGGAAACCCGTCATGCTCACACTCCCCTGGAAAGCGTCCTCCCTACCGGAAACCCGGCGAGAGGGCCCCGATGTTCCCAGTTAGTACGATATATCGCGATAGATCAGAGTGCTTCACCCGTTGCGCCAGGACCCTGATCAGTCGAGCGTCGTGACGCCCTGCCCGGCCCACAGCGCCCGCGAGACCGCCTGCGGGTCGTCCGCGTCGGACGGTTCGACGTCGAACAGGTGGGTCGTCGCCCTGCCCGCCTCGTAACGGGGCCAGCCCGGATCGCCGGTCGCGGCGAAGCGCACCCACGCGGTGCGGAACTGCTCCGACATCCGCTCCGCGTCCGGCGAGCCGCCGATCATCATGCCGCCCAGCTGGCCGTTCGTCGTGCCGAACACCAGCGGCACGTCCAGGCCGTGGCAGGCGCCGAGGAAGGAGGTCGGCGCCCAGGTCAGCTCGTAGAGCCAGGCCGGGCCCCGATGCGCCTCGGCCAGCAGCGTGGTCGGCATCCGGAACAACCAGTCGGACATCAGCATGACGTACGCCTGCTCGTCGCCGTCCGGCGCCGCCTTCCGGTAGACCGCCTCGGCGCCCGGCGGGGCCAGCCGCTCCAGCGCCCCCGCCAGATTGACCGTCCGCTTCGGGCTCGCCGCGTGGAAGGTGAGGAACTCGTCGCGGTTGTAGCCGGTGATCAGCTGCACGTCACGGGACGCCCCGCCGCGCAGGGCCTGCCACGGCAGCTCCGGCAGCACCTCGCCGTCGACCACCGGCGCGAACGCGATCGCCGCGCTCGCCAGCAGCCCCCACCGGTCGTGGCGGCCGGTCAGCTCCTCCTGCGTGAACGCCGCCGCCGCGGCCACCATCCGCTCCGGCGGCACGTCGTGCGGGGAACCGCCGCCCGCCCGCGCCATGATCGCGTCGGTCACCCGGGCGGCCAGCGCGGGGGAGAGGAACACCCCCGGGACGCTCTGCGCGATCGCCCGCCGGAACAGCCCCGCGGCCGACGGCATCGCCATCAGGCACGCCACCGACCCGGCCCCCGCCGACTCGCCGAAGACCGTCACGTTGCCCGGGTCGCCGCCGAACGCCGCGATGTTGTCACGCACCCACCGCAGCGCCGCCACCTGGTCGAGCAGGCCCCGGTTCGCCGGGGCGCCCGGCACCTGGCCGAAGCCCTCCATGCCGACCCGGTAGTTGAGCGTCACCACCACCACGCCGTCGCGGGCCAGGAGGGTGCCGTCGTACTCGGGCCAGTCGGACGACCCCATCCAGTAGGCGCCGCCGTACAGCCAGACCATCACCGGCAGGCCGGACCCGCCCTGATCGGGTGTCCACACGTTGACCGTCAGGATGTCGAGCCCGGCGGCCGGATCCCACTCCGGCAGGCCGGGGAACATCGCCGGCTGCGGCGGGCGCGGCCCGAACCGGGTCGCCTCGAACGTGCCGTGCCACGGATCGACCGGCTCCGGGGCGGCGAACCTGAGCGGGCCGAACGGGCTCTTCGCGTAGGGGATGCCGGTGAAGACGGCGACGCCGTCATGCTCGGATCCGCGGACCTCACCGGTGCTGATCGTCGGCATGCACTCAGCCTAACGCTCCTGGCGGCCCCGGTCCGGGTACGGCCACGGGTTCGGCCGGCAGCCGCGCAGCGACTTCGACTGCTGCATCATCACCGGCGCCGGGCGGCCCGGCCCCGGGCAGGCGGCGTGCCGGTGGCCGAGCGCGTGACCCACCTCGTGGCTGATCAGGTAGTGGCGGTAGGCGGCCAGGTCGCCGTCGTACTGCGGGACGCCCTCGGCCCAGCGCAGCGCGTTGATGATCGACCGGGAGCCGTTCCAGCAGGACAGGTCGCCGCCGGTGCGCAACGGCAGGCACTCGCGGTCGGTGAGCCGCGGGCTGGACAGCGCCACCCGCAGCCGCACCGGCGGCCGGTCCACCCGCCGGAACCGGCCCCAGCCGCGCGGGTCGTTGAGCGTCCGGTGCACCTCGGCCGCGAACTCCCGCGGCTCGAACGGCAGCCCCCGCTCGACCTCCACCAGGTAGCGGATCACCCCGCCGCGCCCCCGGCCCGGCGCCGCGCCGCCGCGCGCGACCTCGTACCGGCCCGACGCCCGCTGCGGGACCCGCGGCGGCGCGCTCGGCATCGGAGGAGTCATCTCCGGCGGCTGTTCGGGCATCGGAGGAACCGTCTGCGGCGGCGGCTCGACGGGAGGCGACGTCGCGGGGGGCTCCGGCGGCGGACCGGGCGGGACCGCCCCGGAACACGCCGCCACCAGGCCCAGCAGGACCGGTATCACCAACGCGCGCACCCACGCCTCCCCACGAGTCACGACGGGGAGGTGACTGATCGTACCCGCTGCGTGACCGCCGCACCGGGTATTGCGCCCATCGTGCCCCCGCGGCAGGACCGGGCGTCAGCGCCCGCGCAGGCCGTAGGGGCGCACGTCGATCGGCGGCTCCTCGCCCAGCGCCAGCCCGGCGGCCAGCCGCCCGGCGAACGGGCCCGCCGTCAGGCCGTACGCGCCCATGCCCGTCGCCACGATCACCCGCTCGCCCACCGGCCCGACGAGCGGCGACCCCGGCGCGTACACCGGCCGCAGCCCCACCCGCGTCTCGCTCACCGTCGCCCCGAACAGGCCCGGCGCCACCCGCAGGCCCGCCTGCAGCACCTCGTCCAGACCGCCCACGGTGACCCGCGGCGCGAACCCCACGTCCTCGATCGTCGCCCCCACCACCACCCGCGAGCCCGGGAACCCCACCAGGTACGGCCCGATGTGCGGAAGCACGATCGGCCACCCCGACGTGTCCACGTCGTCCAGCGTCGCGTGCACGATCTGCCCCCGCCGGGGGAACACCGGCACCTCGACCCCCAGCCCCCGGCACACCTCCCCGGTCCACGCCCCCGCGGCCACGATCACCACGTCGACGTCCAGCGGCACCCCCTCACCGACCGCCCCCGGTCGCTCTTCCCCCACCTCCCCACCCGCCACCGCGACCTCCGACTCCCCGTACAGGACACCCCCACCGTCCCGCGCCCCACGCGAGCCCCCCACCGTCCCGCCCGGGGAACCCGCCGCACCCCCGGCACCTCCACCGACCTCCGGCCCGTGTGAGGCCCCCGCCGCTCCGCCGCCCCGCGAGCCCGTCGCGCCCCCGGCGTCTTCCCCTCCAGGCCCGTACGGGGAGCCTCCCGCGCCCCTGGTTTCTCCGCCCCCCTGCCCGTACGGGGAGCCCGGCGTGCCTCCGGCTTGGCCGCCGTCCGGTGGGCCGTACGGGGAATCCGGTCGGGGGGCGGGGGATTCGTACGGGGTGGGGCCGGGGGTGGCCTGGCGCCAGGAGGCCAGGTCCGAGGGGCCCGGGGAGGCGGGCGCGTCGGAGCCGCGGGAGTCCGCCTCGCGGACGTCGCGGACCAGCACGCCGCCGTCCGCCGTGAGCGTCGCCGTACCCGACCGCAGCTCGGCCCCCTGACGGACCGCCGCGCGCAGGAGCGCGGACCGCACCGCCCGCCCGTCCACCCGGGCCGCGCCCGGCACCAGCAGCGCGCTCAGGTCCTCGGCCAGCGGCGGGAACAGCGTGGACGGCGACGCCACGTCCACGACCTCCCCCATCTCCGGCGCCTCCGCGTACCGCCGCGCCAGCAGGGCGCGCACCGGCTCCAGGTCGGCGGGGTCGTCGGCCACGAGCAGCGCGCCCACCCGCGCGTACCCCATGGTCTCGCCCAGCGCCGCCACCAGCTCCGGGTAGTAGCGGGTGCCGGCGCGGGTCAGCCGGTACCAGGCGTCGTCGTCGGGGTGGTCGACCCACGGGCACACGATCCCGGCCCCCGCCTGGGTGGCCTGCCCGGGGTAGGCCCCGTCCACGACCGTCACCGACACACCCCGACCGCTCAGCCAGTGAGCCGCGGCGGCTCCGACTATGCCGCTCCCGATGACCGCAACACGCATGCTGCCATGATCCCAGCCGGGTTAACGTCGGAGAATGACAGTCGTACTCATCGGCACGCTCGATACCAAGGGCGACGAATACGGATGGCTGCGTGACAGGCTGATCGAGCTCGGCCAGGACGTCCTGGTGATCGACGCGGGCACCGGCGCGCCGGGCGTGTCGTACCCCGTCGACCACCCGAACGACCGGGTCGCGGCCGCGGCCGGCGCGGACCTGGAGGCGCTGCGCGCGACCGGCGACCGGGGCGCCGCCGTCACCGCGATGGGCGAAGGCGCGGCGGCGGTGCTGGCCGGGCTGCACGCGGCCGGGCAGGTCTCGGCCGTGCTCGCCGTGGGCGGCAGCGGCGGCTCGTCGATCGCCGCGCGGGCGGTCCGCGACCTGCCGATCGGCCTGCCGAAGCTCATCGTCTCCACGATGGCCGCCGGCGACGTGTCCCCGTACGTCGGGGCGAAGGACGTCACGCTCATGTACAGCGTCGTCGACATCGCCGGCGTCAACCGCCTGTCGCGGGTGATCCTCGGCAACGCCGCCGCCGCTGCCGCCGGGATGGCCGCCGCCTACCGCGAGCAGCGGGCCGAGGAAGGGGACCGGCCGCTGATCGGGGCGACCATGTTCGGGGTGACGACGCCCGCCGTGGACGCCGCCCGCGAACGGCTGCGCGACCTCGGGTACGAGGTGCTCGTCTTCCACGCCACCGGGGCCGGCGGCCGGGCCATGGAAGGGCTCGCCGAGAGCGGCCTGCTCGCCGGGGTGCTCGACCTGACCACCACCGAGCTGGCCGACGACCTGGTGGGCGGCGTGCTGTCGGCCGGGCCGGACCGGCTCACCGCCGCCGGGCGGCACGGCGTGCCGCAGGTGGTCGCGCCGGGCGCGCTCGACATGGTCAACTTCGGGCCGCGCGACACCGTCCCCGAGCGGTTCGCGGGCCGCGACCTGTACGTGCACAACCCGACCGTCACCCTCATGCGCACCACCACGGACGAGATGGCCGAGCTGGGCCGCAGGGTGGCGGCCAAGCTGGCGCGGGCGACCGGGCCCGCCGAGCTGTTCGTCCCGCTCAAGGGGGTGTCCGCGCTCGACGCCGAGGGCATGCCCTTCCACGACCAGGAGGCGGACGAAGCCTGCTTCGCCGCCCTGGCGGCGTTCCCCTCGACCGTCCGGCTCGACCTGCACATCAACGATCCGGAGTTCGGGCGGGCCATGGCCGACCGGCTCCACGAACTGATCGGAGGCAAGTAGATGAACCGGCAGACAGTGCTCGACCGCCTGCGCGCGACCGTCGCGCAGGGCAGGCCGGTGATCGGCGCGGGCGCGGGCACCGGCCTGTCCGCCAAGTGCGCGGAGGCCGGGGGCGTCGACCTGATCATCATTTACAACTCCGGCCGCTACCGGATGGCCGGGCGCGGCTCGCTCGCCGGGCTGCTCCCGTACGGCGACGCCAACCAGATCGTGGTCGAGATGGCCGCCGAGGTGCTGCCCGTGGTCGAGGACACGCCGGTGCTGGCCGGGGTCTGCGGCACCGACCCGTTCCGGGTCATGCCGCGCTTCCTCGACCAGCTCAAGGCCATGGGGTTCGCCGGGGTGCAGAACTTCCCGACCGTCGGGCTGTACGACGGGGTGTTCCGGCAGAACCTGGAGGAGACCGGCATGGGGTACGACCTCGAGGTCGAGATGGTCAGGCTGGCGCACGAACGGGAGCTGGTGACGGCCCCCTACGTGTTCGACGAGGACCAGGCGAGGGCCATGGCCGAAGCCGGGGCCGACGTGCTCGTCCCGCACGTCGGGCTGACCACCAGGGGCAGCATCGGCGCCGGCACCGCGCTCACGCTCGACGAGGCGGTGACCCGGGTGCAGGCCATGCGCGACGCCGCCGCGGCCGTCCGGCCGGACATCCTCGTGCTCTGCCACGGCGGGCCGATCGCCGAGCCGCAGGACGCCCAGTACGTGCTCGCGCGCACCAAGGGCGTGGTCGGCTTCTTCGGCGCGTCCTCCGTCGAACGCCTGCCCACCGAGCGGGCCATCACCGAGCAGGTCACCGCCTTCAAGAGCCTGGAGATCTGATGCTGATCAATCCTGACGCGGTCCCGACGATGACGTTCGACTGGGGCTCGATCAAGTGGTTCGTCACCCCGGCCGCCATCGCCGGCGCGGGCAGCACGCTCGGCGAGGTGATCGTCAACCCCGGCATGGGCCACGCCCGCCACAACCACCCGAACGCCGAAGAGGTGCTGTACGTCATCTCCGGCGAGGCCCGCCAGACCGTCGGCGACGGCGAGGAGTTCCCCATCCGCGAGGGCGACGCCGTGCACATCCCGATGGGCGTCTACCACTCGACCTACAACACCACCTGGCGTCCGCTCCGCCTGATCGTCACCTACACGCCGGGGGGCGAGGAGAAGGCCCTGGAAGCCGCCCCCGACTTCCACCTCCACCCGGCGGGCGACATCCCCGCCTGGCGGCGCTCCTGACCCGGTGGGCCGCCGGGCTCACCGCCCCGCGGCCCACCCGTACGTCTTCATCAGCACCGAGGCCAGCCGCGCGAACCGGTCGCCGTCGAGCACCGCGCCCTCGCGCCGGATGTCGTCCTCGTCCAGCACGAACACCCGGTCCAGCCGTACGTGGGAGACCTTGCCGTCGCGGCCCCACACGCCGAGCTCGAACCAGTCGGGCCCGTCGTCGCCCCGGCTGGACAACATCAGGCCCAGCAGCCTGCGCCCCGTCCGGCCCACCACGAGCAACGGCCGATCCTTGCCCCGCGACGGGTCCTCCTCGTACGGCACCCACGCCCACACGATCTCGCCCGGATCGGCGAGCCCGTCCAGGTCAGGCGAGTAGGCCAACGTGGCGGCCTCACGCAACGACCGCACCTCCCGCACGGCACCCTTGACGGGCCGCGGGTCCTCTCCGACATCACGCACCTGCCGGATCTTACGGACCCCACCCCACCCACCCCCAACCGGGCCCGGGTCTCACCGCCCACCCGGCCTGGCCGGGGCACCAACGAGCCCCCGGCCCGCGCCCAACTGGGTTCTTGTCTCCTGCTCACTCGGCTTGGCGCAGCAACGGATCTTGGCCCCCCGCGCTTGACCGAGCCCCTGTTTCGCTGCCTGCCTGGTCTGGTCGGGGTACCCGCGAGTCTCGTCCTTCCCGCGCCTGACTATGTCCCTGTCTCGTCGCCCGCCCAGCTGGGCGGGCGTGCCGACGGGCCCGCCTCCCCGGTCCTGACCGGCTCCCCGTCTCCTCGCTCGCCCGGCCTTGGCCGGGGTATCGACGGAAACCAGCCCGCCCGTGCCGACCGGGTCCCTGTCTCGCTGACCGCCCGTCCACACCGTGGGAGACGTCGAGGCCGGTGTCTGTGGGATGGGTCCTAAGGGTGGGCGGGCCGCGCGAAGTTCGGGCTGCGGCCGGACCCGAGAGGCAACAGAGGGCGGAGTCAGGGGCGCAGGAGGCGGCGCAGAGCTGTCGGGGTGTGGCCCAGGTGGTGGCGGACGGTGCGGGTGAGGTGGGCCTGGTCGGCGAAGCCGAGGTCGGCCGCCAGATCGGCGAGGCTGGGCTCGCCCTGCTCCAGCCGGTCGAGGGCGCGGCCGACGCGGACGCGGTTGCGGTAATGGGTGAGGGAGACGCCGAGCTCGCGGGTGAACGCGCGGCTGAGCCGGTAGGGCGAGACGCCGAGGAGCGCGGCCAGGGGGAGCAGGGCGTCGGAGGCGGGATGGCCGTCGGCGATGGCCTCCCGAGCGGCGTCGACCAGGGCGCGGGCCGAGGAACTGGCCGAAGTGCGGGCCGAGGGACGGACCGAAGTACGGGGAGAGGGGCTGGCTGAGGGGTGGAGAGAGGTGCTGGCTGAGGTGGAGGGAGGGGGGTGGGCTGAAGGGTGGAGAGAGGCGCGGGGTGAGGTGGGGGGCTGGTCGTCGGCGGGGGTGGGGGCGGTCGCGAGTTGGGAGAGCGCGGCCGAGATCAGCGGGAGGAGCGCCTCGGCGAGGTCGTCGGCGGGGTCGGCCGACAGGAGGCGGCGGTGGGCCAGGTCGAGGCGGGCGTCGACGTAGAGGGTGGAGCGGGTGAGCCGGGCGTCACCGGCCAGCGTGTGCCACAGGCCGGGGGACAGGTGCAGGGAGGTGCACACGTCGCCGCCCGCCGGGTGGGCGAACCGTTCCTCCTCGCCGGGGCTCGCGACGTAGGCCATGGTCGGGTCCACCACCGCGGCGTGCCCCCGCGACGCGCGACGGAATCGACCGCGGCGCACCAGGACCACCCGGTGGCCGCTGGACCGCTCGGCCGCGGACCAGCCGTGGTGGTCGTCGAGGCAGGTCACCGCGTCCACCACGAACCCGGCCCCCACCCTCAGCCGTCGTGCAGTGCGCATGCGCGGCAGATTACGCCCCGGCTCCGACAATCCCCGGCCCCGCCGTACGCCCCATGGAGTGATGGCGGCCCGGACGCGCGGCGGACCCCAAGGCCCGGACGCGCGGCGGGCCCCAAGGCGCGGACGCGCGGCGGGCCCCAAGGCGTGACCGCGCGGCGGGGTTTCAGAGACGTGACCGGGCCAGCCGGGTGATGGCGGCGAAGGGTGCCAAGTCGTCGGGGGTGGGTTTCTCGACGAGGAGGGCCAGCGCCACCAGGCGGAACACCAGGGCGCGGGCCAGGAGCTCCGGACCTTCCTCGCCGAGGGCGTCCACCAGGTCCGGTCCCGCGCCGTGGTGGAGGAGGGCGTCGGCGACGACGATGGCCTCCGCGTACCCGGCAGGCCGCCAGTACGGGGAGAAGTCGATGACCGCGGGCGGGCTGCCGCGGTGGAACAGCACGTTGCCGGTCAGGTCGCCGTGCACGAGCTGGGCGGGCGCGGCGACCGGCGTGAGCAGCGGGCGCAGGGCCGCCAGCAGCGGTGCGGCGTCCCCTCGCAGGGTGACGTCCTCCTCCTGCCACGCCACCCGGTCGGCGATCGCCCACGGGTGCGCGCGCCGGTCCAGCAGGTCGGGGCGCGGTACGGCGCGCAACGCCTCGTGGAAGGCGCGGCCGACCGCGAGCAGCGACGCCCACCTCCCGTCAGGGCACGGCCTGCCCGGGACGAGCTCCGACGCCGTCCACCCGTCGACCACGTACGTCCCGGAGTCCGCCTTGATCGGCCGGGGCACGCGGAACGACACGGACGGCGGCAGGCGGTCGAACAGCCCGGCGCACCACTCCGCCTCCTCCCGGCCGTCGACCGGTTTCAGCACCGCGCGGCCGACCCGTACGGCGCGTCCCTCCCCGCCGGGCAGCGGCTCGGGGTCACCGGACAGGCCGAAGGCCACGAGCACGCTCGCGGGCGGGAGAACCGTCATGTCTCCGATCTTCGCCGCCCCGCAAGGATGTTCAAGACCTTGGGACGGGATGCAAGCAGGCTGGCGACATGACCATCACCGCAATCTCGTCGATCGTGATCGACTGCGCCGACCCGGCGGCGCTCGCCGCCTTCTACGCCCAGGCCGTCGGAGGGAAGGTGACCGACGCCGACGCCGACTGGGCGAGCGTCGAGGGCGGCCCCGTCGGGCTCACCTTCCAGCGCGTGGACGGCTACCAGGGGCCCGGCTGGCCGGGCCCGGGCAAGCACGCGCACCTGGACCTGCGGGCGGCCGACGCGGAGTCGGCCGTGCGGGAGCTGGTGGCGCTCGGCGCCACCAGGCCGGAGTTCCAGCCCGGGGACGGGTGGACGGTGCTGCTCGACCCCGAGGGTCACCCGTTCTGCGTCTCCGCGGGATAGGCGCCGAGCCCGGCGAAAATACGGACGTGGCGACGCGGGCCGCCGGACGGGAAGTCGGTCCAGCGGACCACCCGATGAGCCTGCCCGGTGGATGCGGCGGCCACCCGCCGCGCCTCCGGATCCGGTCCCGGGGGATGCCGATCCGACGGTACGAGGCTTCCGGGCCGGCGTCCACGTCCGTCTGAGAGGTCGCATGACCTCGCCCGGCGACCGTCCTCTAGAATCTGATTCTGTGACGTCCGCGTTCTTCACCTCGCGAGGCGGCGAGTTCGTCCCCGCCGCCCACGCGCACAGCCCGTGGTCTCCCGGCATGCTGCACGGCCGCCTGCTCGGCGGGCTGGCGGCCCGCGCCATCGAGGCCCGCTACGGCGACCCCGGCCTGCACGTCGCGCGGCTCACCGTCGACCTGTTCCGCAACAGCCCGCTGCTGCCGGTCACGGTCGAGACCGCGCTGGTGCGCGACGGGCGGCGGATCCGGGTGGCGGACGCGACGCTCCGCACCGAGCAGGGCGTGATCGGCCGCGCCGGCGCCGTCCTGCTGCGCACCGGTGAGCAGCCGGAGAACGAGCAACCGCTCACCGCCCCCTGGGACGAGACCCCGCCCGACGGCCCGCCGCCGTCCGCGCAGGGCTGGAAACCGCCGTTCGAGATGTGGTGGATGCCCGGCCAGCGGCGGATGTGGATGCGCGAGGACCGCCCGCTCGTCGACGACGAGAAGCTCACCCCGATCGTGCGCGCGGCCCTGGCCGGCGACTTCGCCAGCCCGCTCACCGCGATGGCCGACGGCGGCGTCGCCTTCATCAACGCCGACTACACGCTCACCCTCGCGCGGATGCCCGAGGGTGAGCTGATCGGCATGGAGGCCACCGGCCGGGTCGCCGCGGAAGGCGTCTCCACCGGCCAGGTCACCCTGCACGACACCGCCGGCCCGTTCGGCTTCTGCGTGGTCACCGCCCTGGCCAACCCGGTGCCGCTGCGCGGCTGACCAGGCGGGCCGGCTAGGCGGGCCGCTCCGCGCGGTCGCCCGACCAGTCGGTGTGGAAGGCGCCCTCCCGGTCCACCCGCAGGTACGTGTGCGCGCCGAAGTAGTCGCGCAGCCCCTGCACCAGGGCGGCCGGGAGCCGGTCGCGGCGCAGCCCGTCGTAGTAGGCCAGCGCCGAGGAGAAGCCGGGCGTCGGCACCCCGATCTGGACGGCCGTGGTGACCACCCGACGCCACGACTCCTGCGCGACCCCCAGCGCGGCCGCGAACGTCGGGTCGGCCAGCAGCGTCGGCAGGCTCCGGTCGGCGTCGTAGGCGGCGCGGATCCGGTCCAGGAACTTGGCCCTGATGATGCAGCCGCCGCGCCAGATCGTCGCCATCGCGCCCAGGTCCAGGTCCCAGCCGTACTCCTTGGACGCGGCCGCCATCTGGTCGAAGCCCTGCGCGTACGCGACGATCTTGGACGCGTACAGCGCCTGGCGCACGTCCTCGACCAGCTCCTTGGCGCCCACCCCGGACAGCGAGGGGCCCGCCAGCGACCGGGCCGCCGCCCGCTGCTCAGGGTGGCCGGACAGCGCCCGCGCGAACACCGCCTCGGCGATGCCCGTCACCGGCACGCCCAGCTCCAGCGCGCTCTGCACGGTCCACCGGCCGGTGCCCTTCTGCTCGGCCCGGTCCACCACGACGTCCACGAACGGCTTGCCCGTCGCCGCGTCCACCTGGTCGAGCACCTCGGCGGTGATCTCGATCAGGTACGAGTTCAGCTCGCCCTGGTTCCACCCGCGGAACACCTCGGCCAGCTCGGCCGGGGTCGCGCCGAGCGCCTGGCGCAGCAGGTCGTAGGACTCGGCGATCAGCTGCATGTCCGAGTACTCGATGCCGTTGTGCACCATCTTCACGAAGTGGCCCGCGCCGTCGGGGCCCACGTGCACCGCGCACGGCACCCCGTCGACCTGGGCCGCGATGTCCTCCAAGATCGGGCCGAGCGCCTCCCACGACTCCTTCGACCCGCCCGGCATGATGCTGGGGCCGTTGAGCGCGCCCTCCTCGCCGCCGGAGATGCCGGTGCCGACGAAGTGGATGCCCCGCTCGCGGAGCGCCGCCTCCCGCCGCCGGGTGTCCTCGAAGTGCGCGTTGCCGCCGTCGACGATCATGTCGCCCGGCTCCATCAGCCCGGCGAGCTGGTCGATCACCGCGTCGGTGCCGGCACCCGCCTTCACCATGATGATCGCCCGCCGCGGCCGCTTCAGCGAGGCCACGAAGTCGGCCAGCTGCTCCGACGGCACGAACGTCCCCTCACCGCCGAACTCCCGCACCAGCGCGTGCGTGCGGGACGCCGACCGGTTGTGCACCGCCACCGCGTAGCCATGCCGGGCCAGGTTGCGGGCCAGGTTGCGGCCCATGGTGGCCAGGCCGGTGACGCCGATGTCTGCCAAGTCCATGTGAAAGCTCCTCTATGGGTGATACGCAGGCCCCGGCCCGAGGGTTCGGCCGCTAGTCTCCGCGCCGTACGCCCAGCTCGTCGAGCCGGTCGAGCATGTCGGCGGGGTCGGCGTATACCCGGAACGCCCCCGTACGCTCAAGTTCATCCCTGCCGTACCCGCCGGACAGCAACCCGATCCCGAGCGAGCCCGCGCGGCGCGCGGCGAGCAGATCCCAGATGCTGTCGCCCACCACCATGGCATGCACCGGATCGACCCGCAGCAGCGCGGCCCCGGCCAGGAACAGGTCGGGGTCCGGCTTGGCCCGGCGCACCAGGTCGCGCGTCACCATCGGGGTGTCCTCAGGCAGCTCCAGCATGCCCAGCGCGAGCCGGGCCGTGCGCGCGTACCCGCTGGTCGCGATCGCCCACGGCACGCCCCGCGACGACAGCTCGGCCAGCAGCTCCCTGGCCCCGGGCAGCGGCCGGACCGAGCCGACCTGCTGCTCGTACGCCTCCGCGTGGGTCGTCTGCAGCGCGTCGATCTGCTCCTGGGTGAGCTTCAGCCCGGTCTCGCGCAGCAGCGCGTGCACGAACAGGCCGCCGCTCATGCCGATGCGGCGGTGGATGCGCCACACCGACAGGTCGATGCCCAGCCCCGACAACGCCTGCCGCCACGCGATGACGTGCTGATAGACGCTGTCGATGAGAGTGCCGTCGAGGTCGAACAGGAACGCCGGAGCCGGTGTCTCAGGGAAGTCGTCCATGTCCCCATGACACCATGGAGTCATGAGGATCATCATCGCGGGCGGGCACGGGAAGATCGCGCTGCGGCTGGCCAAGCTGCTCGGCCCGGCCGCCGTCGGCCTGGTCCGCAATCCCGCGCACATCGCGGACGTCGAGGCCACCGGAGCGCGGGCGCTGGTGTGCGACCTGGAGGAGGCGGGCGTCGACGAGGTGACCGAGATCGTGCGCGGCGCCGACGCGATCGTGTTCGTCGCCGGCGCGGGGCCGGGGAGCGGCGCCGCCCGCAAGGACACCGTCGACCGGGCCGCGTCGGTCCTCATGGCCGACGCCGCCGAGCGGGCCGGGGTGCGGACGTTCGTGCAGATCTCGTCCATGGGCGCGGGCAAGCCGCCGGGCCCCGGCACCGACGAGGTGTGGGCCGCCTACATCGAGGCCAAGACCGCGGCCGAGGACGACCTGCGCCGCCGCGACCTCGACTGGACCATCGTGCGTCCCGGCCGGCTCACCGACGAGCCCGGCACCGGCCTGGTCCGGCTGGAGCCGGAGGTGCCGTCCGGCTCGGTGCCGCGCGACGACGTGGCCGCCGTCGTCGCCGCCCTGCTGCGGTCCGGCGGCGCGGGCGGCCGCACCTTCGAGCTCGTCTCCGGTGACACGCCCATCGTGGACCTGGTCGCCACCGAGTGACCGATGGCCGGTGAACGTCCGGTCGACGCCCTCGTAAGGTCCGCCCGGGATGTGCAGAGTGGGTCCGCACACGGCCGGGAGGCCGAGGACGCGCGACCGGAGGGTTCATGGGTGCGAGCCGCACGGACATGGCGACGCTCGGCAGGGATCTCGCCGGGCAGGTTCTGCTGCCCGGTGACGACGGCTATGACAGGCGCAGACGCGTGTGGAACGCGATGGTCGACCGGCGGCCGGCGCTCATCGCGCGCTGCGCGCACCGCGACGACGTGGCCGCCGCGGTGCGTTTCGGGCGGGACCACGGCCTCGAGATCGGGGTGCTCTGCGGCGGCCACAGCGTCCTCGGGCTGCCGGTGTCCGACGGCGGCCTGCTGATCGACCTGTCGCTCATGGACGCCGTGCGGGTGGACCCGCCCAGCCGTCGCGCGTGGGTGCAGGGCGGTGCGCCGCTCGGCGCGCTGGACCGCGCGACCCAGCGGTTCGGCCTGGCGACCACGGCGGGCAACGTGTCCCACACCGGCGTGGGCGGGCTGACGCTCGGCGGCGGCATGGGCTGGCTCGCCCGGCAGTACGGCCTGGCGTGCGACAACGTCGTGTCCTTCGAGATGGTGACCGCCGACGGCGACGTGGTGCGCGCGGACGCCGAGGAGAACGCCGACCTGTTCTGGGGGCTGCGCGGCGGCGGCGGCAACTTCGGCGTGGTGACCGAGTTCGGGTTCCGCCTGCACGAGTCCGGCACCCGGGCGCTCCTGGCCGACCTGTACTTCGACCCCGAGGACGCGGCGGCGCCGATGGGCGGGTGGCGCGACCTGATCGCGGACGCGCCCCGTCGCGCCACCCTGACCGCGTGGACCGGCATCGCGGGCGACTGGCCGCACTTACCTTCCGAGCTGCACGACCGGCCGCTGGCCTCCGTGGGATACGTCTGGGTGGGCGACCCGGAAGAGGGCCGCCGTCTCCTGCCGGCCCTGCGCGACCTCGGATCGCCGGTCGCCGAACGCGTCCAGGAGTTGCCGTACCTCGACCTCCAGACCATGGACGACACCGTGGAAGGTCACGCCCTGCGCCGCTACTGGAAGGGCCACTACTTCACCGGGTTCCCCGACGACGCGGTCCGCGCCTTCCTGGCGCCCGGCGACGGGCCGTTCCGCCCGGCGGCGAGCCTCCAGTCGTACGGCGGCGCGATCGCCGACGTGGCCGACGAGGAGACGGCCTTCAGCCATCGTGGCGCGCTGGTGGAGTTCGTCGCCTCGCAGCGCTGGTCGGACCCCGCCGAGGACGCCGGCCGCATGGCCGCCGCCCGCAGGTACGGGGCGTCGCTGGAGCCCTACGCCACCGGCGCCTACGTCAACGCCCTGACGGACGAGGGCGAGACGGGCGTGCGGCGGGCGTACCCGGCGGAGAAGCTCGCCCGGCTGACGGCGCTCAAGGACCGGTACGACCCGGACAACGTCTTCCACCTCAACCACAACATCCCGCCCACCGCACGCGCCGAACCTTAGGAAGACAAGGCCGTACGGGCCAGATCCTGGCATTCCTCCATCGTGAGACGGGACAGGGCGTCGCGGACGGCGGGGACGCAGACGGGGGCCATCGACAGGCTCGTCACGCCGAGGCCGGCCAGCACGGGGGCGAGCTTGGGGTCGCCGGCCGCCTCGCCGCAGACGCCCACCGGCTTGCCGGCCGCGCGCCCCGCCTCGGCGCAGATCTCCACCAGGCGCAGCAGCGCCGGCTGGGCCGGGTCGAGCAGGTCGGCCAGGCCGGGATGCTGCCGGTCGGCGGCGTAGGTGTACTGGCTCAGGTCGTTGGTGCCGATGCTGAGGAAGTCCACCTCGCGCAGCAGGCGGCCGGCCAGCAGCGCGGCCGCCGGGACCTCCACCATCGCGCCCACCTTGGCGATGCCCCTGGCCCGGGCGCGGCGGGCGAAGGCGGCGGCCTCGGCGGGGGTGCTCACCATGGGGGCCATCACCCACGCGTCCGCGCCGGTGCGGCGGGCCGCCTCGGCGATCGCGTCGAGCTGGGTGTCCAGGACGTCCGGCAGCACGCGGTCCACGCGCAGCCCCCGGATGCCGAGGGCCGGGTTGTGCTCCTCGGCCAGGCCCAGGAACGGCAGCGGCTTGTCGGTGCCCGCGTCGAGCGTGCGCACCACGACATACGGGACTGCGGCGAACACGTCGGCGTAGGCGGTGACCTGCTCCTCGTACGAGGGAGCCTGCTTGCGGTCCAGGAACAGGAACTCGGTGCGGAACAGCCCGACGCCCTCGCCGTCGGGGCGCAGGTCGGCGGCCGAGCCGATGTTGAGCAGCAGCTTGACCGGGTGGCCGTCGGCGGTCCTGCCGGGGCCGGTGGTGGCCGCGAGCCGGGCGCGCTCGGCGGTGTCCTGCTCGCGGATGCGCGCCGCCTCCTCCTCCGTGACGCCCACGGCGATCTCGCCGGTGCCGCCGTCGACCGCGACGTACGTGCCGTCCGCCAGGCCCGCCGCGCCCGCGCACGCCACCACGGCGGGCAGCCCGCGGCCGCGGGCCAGGATCGCCGTGTGGCTGGTCGGGCCGCCCTGCACCGTCACCAGCGCCAGCACCTCCGCGCCCAGCCCGGCGGTGTCGGCGGGGGAGAGGTCCTCGGCGACGAGCACGAACGGGTGGCCGGGCGAGGGCACGCCGGGCATCGGCACGCCGAGGGCGGCGGCCACCGCGCGGTGCTTGAGGTCGTCCAGGTCGGCGGCTCGCTCGGCGAGGTAGCCGCCCAGCGCCGCGAGCGCCTCACGGTGGCGGGCGAAGGCGGCGTCCAGGGCGTGCGGGGCGTCCAGGCCGTCGCGCACCCCCTGCTCCGCCTCCTCCTTGAGCATCGGGTCGTCGGCCATCATGGCGAGCGCATCGAGGATCTCCCCGGCGCTGCGGTCGCCGCCCGCCGCGGCGGCGGATCGGCGGCGCAGGTCTTCGGCGACCGCCTCCAGCGCCTTGCCCACGACGGCGAGCTCGGCGTCCAGGTCGGTCACGGGGCGCGGGCCGGGCAGCGACGGCGGCCCGGCCATGCGCAGGCACGGCCCCGCCGTGCGCCCCGGGCTGACCCCCAGCCCGGCCAGGGAGGCCGGGCCGGAGGGCGAGACATCAGGCATCGAGGGCCTCTTCCGCGTCCAGATCGCGGGACAGGAGTGCCGCCAGGGCGTCGAGCGCCTCGTCGGCGCCGGGGGCGTCCGACTCCAGCGTCACCTCGGTGCCGCGCACGGCGCCCAGCGACAGCACGCCCAGCATGCTGTGGGCCGGGACCGACTTCTCTCCCACCCGGATACGCACCGGCACCCCCAGCCGCGCCGCCTCCTGCACGAACAGCTTGGCGGGCCGGGCGTGCAGCCCGCTGGCCGACGCGACGGCCACGGTCCTCTCGGGCATGGCGACCTCCTCACGGTTCGATGGTGACCTTGATGGCCGCGCCCTGGCTGACCAGGCCGATCCCGTCGAGCACCCGCGAGAGCGGGAGCCGGTGGGTGATCAGGTCGGCGACGGGCACGGCGCCCTCGGCGATCAGGCGGAGGGCCTCGGCGTTGTGGGCGGGGCTGGAACCGTTGGCGCCGACGATCGTCAGCTCACGGTAGTGGACGAGGTTCGAGTCCAGCCTGATGAACGGGTCGTCCTTCGGCAACCCGCCGAAGAAACTGATGCGGCCCTGCCGGGCGGTCATCAGCACGGCCTGCTCCTGGGCGGCGCCGGCCGCGGCGGCGGTGATGACCACGTCGGCGCCCCGGCCGCCGGTCAGCTTGAGCACCTGCTCCACCGGGTCGGCGTCGATCGCGGCATCGGGACGTACGAGCTCGGCCGCCATCGCGAGCCGGTCGGTGTTCACGTCCACGAGGAACACCCGCGCGGCGCCGCGAGCCCGCGCCAGCCGCACGTGCAGGCACCCGATCGGGCCCGCCCCCATCACCACCACGTCGTCACCCGTACCCACCCGGGCCAGCGCCTGCCCGTTGAGCACGCACGCCAGTGGCTCGGCCACCGACGCCTCGGCGAACCCGACGCCGTCCGGGACGGTGTTCACCCCGTTCACGGCCAGCACCTTGGCCGGAACGATCATGTACTCGGCGAACCCGCCGTCGTAGTGGTAGCCCATCGACTCCTGGTTCGGGCAGACGGTCAGCCGGCCGTGCCGGCAGTCGGGGCACGTGCCGCACGGGATGGCGGCGATCACCTGCACCCGTTCGCCGGTGCCGAGCACCTCGCCGGCGATCTCGTGGCCCATCACCCGGGGCGGCCGGATGTGGTGGTGGCCGAACTTGTAGATCTTCGCGTCGGTGCCGCACGTCGAGCAGTTGCGCACCCGGATCTTCAGCTCGCCGGGGCCGGCGACCGGCTCCGGCGCGTCCTCGATCCGGATGTCGCCCGGCGCGTGGAATCTGGCGACCTTCACGTTGTCAGCTCCCTTATCACCTGATCGGCCTCCGTCGCCTCCCGCAGCGTGCGCGCCCGCTCCGGGTCGAGGAGGATCTCCGCGAGCGCGGCCAGCAGCGGCACGTGGCCGTCGTCCTTGGCCGCGATCCCGACGCACACCGTGACGAGCTCGCCGTCCCAGTCGACGCCGCCGGGGAAGCGCACGACGCAGATCGCGTCGCGCTTGACGTCCTCCTTGGCGGCCGCGGTGCCGTGCGGGATGGCCACGCCCTCCCCGACGTACGTGGAGATCGAGCGTTCACGTTCGAGCATCGCGCCGACGTACGGCTCCGCGACCGCGCCGATGTCGACCAGGACCCGCCCGCACCGCCGGATGGCCTCGTCGCGGCCGGCTGCGCTCTCGTGCAGGAGCACCGCGCGCGGGTCGAGCAGGTCGTCACGCATCGACGGTGCCGCCGCTCTTGATGGTGGCGACCAGCTTGGTCACGGCCGGGTCGCCCAGGAAGATCTGGAACGGCACCAGCACCTTGTCCGGCGCCACCGCCTTGGCCCTGGCCGCCAGCCCGGCGTGGCAGAGCACCACGTCGGCGTCGGCCGGGATGTTGTTCACCGGCGTGTGCTCGACGGTGACGCCCGAGTCCTTGAGCTGCTTGCGGAGCTGGCTGGCGAGCATCACGCTGCTGCCCATGCCCGCGTCGCAGGCCACGATGATCTTGTGAATGTCCTTGCTGTCGATGCTGGGCACGGTTCACGCCTCCTTGCCGGCGGTACGGGTCTGGGTCTCCTCGGCGGATTCGGCGCGTTCGGCGCTCCCGGCCGGCTCGCGGCGCTCGCCGTTCGCCGGCTGCTCGTCGAGGGAGTCCTCGGTGGCGCCGGCGGAGGTCCCGGCGTCCTCGGCCGACAGGCCGGCGGCGGGCTCCTCCTCCTTCTCGCCGCGGCCGAAGCCCAGCAGCAGCGCGGCCAGGACGAACGACACGGCCGTGGCGACCACGATGCCGGCGATCACGCCCAGCAGGCCGCCGCGCGGCGTGACCGCCACGTACGCGAAGATGCTGCCCGGCGACGGCGTGGCGACCAGCCCGGAGCCGGTGATCATGAAGGTGAACACGCCGGCCGCGCCGCCGCCGATGACGGCCAGGATGAGCCGGGGCTTCATCAGCACGTACGGGAAGTAGATCTCGTGGATGCCGCCGAAGAAGTGGATGATCATCGCGGGCGGCGCGCTGGGACGCATCGCGCGCGGGCCGAAGAACATGAAGGCGAGAAGCAGGCCGAGGCCGGGGCCGGGGTTCGACTCCAGCATGAACAGGATCGACTTGCCGGTCTCCGCCGCCTGGGTCACGCCGAGCGGGCCGAGGACGCCGTGGTTGATGGCGTTGTTGAGGAACAGCACCTTGGCCGGCTCGATCAGCACGGACGCGAACGGCAGCACGCCGGTGCCGATCAGCCAGTTCACCGCCTCGCCCGCGACCCTGGTGACCTCCTGCACGACCGGGCCGATGCCCAGCACGCCGGCCACGGCCATGGCGCCGCCGACGATGCCCGCGGAGAAGTTGTCCACGAGCATCTCGAAGCCGGCCTTGGTCCGCGCCTCCGTGAACTTGTCTACATATTTCAGGATCAAGGCGGTGAGCGGACCGATGATCATCGCGCCGAGGAACATGGGCACGTCCGTGCCCACCACGACGCCCATCGCGGCCACGGCGCCGACCACGGCCCCCCGCTGTCCATGCACCATCCGGCCGCCGGTGTAGGCGATGAGGATGGGCAACAGGGTGGAGATGATCGGGCCGACCATCGCGGCGAGCGACTCGTTGGGCAGCCAGCCGGTGGGGATGAACAGGGCGGTGATGAGCCCCCAGGCGATGAACGCGCCGATGTTCGGCATGATCATGCCCGCCAGATAACCGCCGATCCGCTGGATCGTGGCCTTGACGCCGGTGCCGTAGACCGGGGGTGTGTAGGTGTCGGCCATGGGACATTGCTCCTTCGGGGGGTGAGCAGGCTCGTGCGTGATGAGCGGGGGGTCAGCGGGGGGACGGCGGCGGGAGCCCCGCGCCGGGACCCGTCTCCGTGAGGCCGTCGCCTCTCCCGGCGGAGAGCGTCGCCGTCCCGTCCGGGCGGCCGGCGGAGGCGGGTGTCACGGGCCGGGGGAGACCCGGCTCTCCGGCGGCGCCCGAGGGAACGTTCCCGCGGGGGAGCGGCGAGGTCAGCGGCCGGGCGGGGTCGGGGCGTCGGACGCGGACGGCGTCGCGGCGGATGTCCGAGGGCCCCGGCATCCGGCTGCCCGGCAGGCCGACCGCCGCCGCCCCCCAGGCCAGCGCCTCCACCAGCGCCACCTCACCCCGCCCGCCGCCCGCCAGGAACCCGGCGAGCATCGCGTCGCCCGCCCCCACCGCGCTGCGCGGCTCGGCGACGGGCGCCTCCCCGTACCAGGCGCCGCCGTCCTCGACCAGGACGGCGCCGTCGGCGCCGAGGCTGGCCAGCACCGTGCGGGCGCCCGCCGCCCGCAGCTTGGCCGCGGCCGCCACCACGTCGCCGACGCAGGTGATTGCCATGCCGGTGGCGCCGGCCAGCTCCTCCAGGTTGGGCTTGACCAGTGCGGGCCCGGAGCCGAGCGCGCAGGCGAGCGCCGGCCCGCTGGTGTCGATCGCCACGTGGATGCCCGCCCCGGCGAACCGGCGGCACAACCGGGCGTAGACGTCCTCGCGCACCTCGGGCGGCAGACTTCCGGAGGCGACCACCCAGTCGGCCTCGTGCGCCTCGGCCAGCACCGAGTCGGCGATCGTGTCGAGCTCGCCGGGTGAGAGCGCCGTGCCCGGCTCGTTGATCTTGGTGACCGTGCCGTCGGGCTCGGCCAGCGTCACGTTCGACCGGGTCCGGCCGGCCACCGGCACGGTCACCATGTCCAGGCCCTCCTGGCGGAGCAGGTGCACGAGCTGGCGGCCCTCGTCGCCGCCGAACGGCACCACGGCGCGCGAGGCCACCGCGTTGGCGAGCAGGGCGCGGGAGACGTTCACGCCCTTGCCGCCGGGGTCGAGGCGGGCGGCGGCGGCGCGGATGACGGCGCCCCGGTCCAGGGCGGCGATCTCGATCGTGCGGTCCAGGCTGGGGTTGAGCGTCAAGGTCAGGATCATGCGCGCACCACCTGAGGTCCGGAGGCCGACAGTTCGGCGGCGAGCGCGTCGTCCAGTCCGGTGTCGGTGATCACCACGTCGATCTCGCTCAGCGCGGCGAACCGCGCGAGGTAGGTGTTGGTGAACTTGGTGTGGTCCGCCAGCAGCACGCTGCGCTCGGCCGCGCGGACCATCGCCCGCTTGATCGCCGCCTCGGCCGGGTCGGGCGTGGTCAGGCCCTTCTCCGCAGAGCACCCGTTGGTGGCCATGAACGCCACGTCGACGTGCAGGTGGGCCAGCGGCTGCAGCGCCCAGTCGTCCACCGTCGCCAGGGTGCGGCCGCGTACCCGGCCGCCCAGCATGATCACGTTCAGGTTGCTCCGGGCGGCGAGGACGGTGGCGAGCGGCGGCGAGTTGACCACCACGGTGAGCTCGCGGTCGGCGGGGAGCACGCCGACCAGGCGGCCCGTGGTGGTGCCCGCGTCGATGATGACCGATCCGTCGTCGGGCAGCTCGGCCAGGGCGGCCTTGGCGATGCGCTCCTTCTCGGCGGTCATCACCTCGTCGCGGGTGGCGAGCGCGGGCTCGAAGCCGAGCCGCTCCACGGGGATGGCGCCGCCGTGCACGCGGCGCAGCACGCCGGCCCGCTCCAGCGCGGTCAGGTCGCGGCGGATGGTCTCGGTGGTGACGTCGAGCTCGGCCGCCAGCGACACCACGTCGACGCGACCCGCCGCGCGCGCCCTGCGCAGGATCTCCTGCTGCCGTTCCTCGGCGTACATGATGTTGATTCACCGCCGTTTCGAGTTGGTTTCCCCTGTGTTTATCGCCGTTTCTGTGGTTGGTCAAGACTCTGATAGGTATGTCCGATGCGAATCAAGCCCTGGGCCGCGGTCGCCGCGGCCGTGCCCCTCGCGGCAGGATGCGTCGCAGGCCCCGTGGCGGCCCCCGCCCGCGCGTCCGGCTCCGCCCCGCAGAGCTCACCGGCCCAGAGCCCGTCCGCCCAGGTCACGGCGTCGGCGACGGAGTCGGACGCGGCGGCGCGCACGGCCAGGCCGCCGAAGGTGCCGCCGGGCACGACCGCGTCGTGGCTGGTGTACGACCGGCAGCGGGGCAAGTTCGTGGCCACCCGCCACGCGCACCGCAAGTACCGCTCCGCCTCGGTCATCAAGATCCTGATCGCGATCGACTTCCTGGAGTCGCGCAAGGCGGTCTCCACGGCCGACGCCAGGCTGCTGAAGATCATGCTGCGGGAGAGCGACGACGACGCCGCCACCGCGTTCTGGAACCGCGGCGGCAAGGGCGCCATCGTCACCCGGATGGCACGCAAGCTCCGGCTGGCGGACACCACGCCGCCGCCCGCGTCCAAGCCCGGCTTCTGGGGTTACGCGACGCTGAGCGCGCACGACGTCGTGCGCACCTACCGCTACCTGCTCGACACCGCCGCGCCACGGGTGCGCGAGACGATCCTGGGCCATCTGCGCAAGGCCACGCCGTGCGGCAGCGACGGGTTCGACCAGACCTTCGGCATCCCGGACGGGGTGCCGGGGCGCAAGGCGGTCAAGCAGGGCTGGTCGGGCTTCGGGCTGACGCCGCCGGTGCGGTGCGACGCCAGGACGCAGAGCGCGTCCATCTCCCTCGTCGCCGCCCGCGCCGCCGACGAGCGCGTGCCCGACTACGGCCGGCCGGTGCTCTACACGACCGGGCTGGTGGGCAAGGACGAGAGGTACGTCATGGCGGTGCTGACCGCGCATCCGGCGGGCAGCTCGTGGCGGAGCGCGGTGCGTCGCATCACGACGATCACCCGCGACCTCCACCGCGGCGTGTCATAGCGGCCCCGGCTTCGTCAGAACGCCAGCCGCGGCGCCGCCGGGGAGAGCACGGCCGGCTCGCCGCCGACGGCCCAGCGCGCCTCCAGCTCGCCGGCCAGGTCGGCGATGAGCTCGCGGACGTCGTCGGCGGCCGTGGCGTGCAGCGCCTCGGCCACGATGAGCACGTCCGTCGTGCTGCCGCGGACTGCGGAGTGCCCGCTCTGCCGGTTCGTCCAGCGGCGGGCGTGCGCCCGTCCGGCCTCGTCCGCGAAGATCACCTCACCCGGTTCCGGGTGCTCGACGTCGCCGCCGAAGGTCGTGTAGGTCTCGTCGCCGGTGGCGCGCCGTACTTCCAGGAAGCCGGTGACCCGGGAGACGTCGAAGACCGCGACGGGGACGGCGTAGGCCAGCGACGCCGCGTTGCACAGGTCGATCAGCGGGTGGATGCGCGGCAGCGCGCCCTCTTTCCTGAAGCGGCGCAGCAGCGACTCCGAGGCGCACCGGTACTGCGTCGGCTTGAGCTCCATCCGGGAGAACGCCCGCCGCCACGCCTGGATCTCCGGCAGCTCCGCCTCGGACCCGCCGCCGAGGCGGGAGCGGGCAACGTCGGAGAACCGCTCCACCGCCCCGGTCACGTCGGCGGCGGGCGTGATGCCGGTCGCCACGATCGTGCCGGGCACCAGCTCGGGGAAGTCGCGCCAGATGGCGTCCGCATGGTGGAAGTACATGATCGGCCAGGCTAACGGACACCCCGGTCACGGGCGACCCGCGGTCAGTGGCCCGGCCGACTCATGTACGCCGCGTACACCTTCTTCGGCACGGCCATCCGCCATGCCTCCACCACCAGCTCGCGCATCTCGTCGGGATCGAGGGCGGCCATGCGGCCGACCACCCAGTGGAAGCGCAGATCGGACTCCCGGGGCAGGAGGAACTTGTCGGGCTCGGCGGCGATCAGCGCGTCCCGCTCCTCCTTCGGGAATCCGAACCCCATCAGCGTCTCGTCGCGCGAGAACGCGACGTAGACGATCGAGCCCACGCGGAACTTGACCCGATCCCTGATCAGGTGCTCCGACGATCGCGGGAGGGTCACCGCGAGCTGTCGTACGTCCTCGACTGTGATCACGCCCGCAACGTTAGCGGGTGGCCTCCGCCGAGGAGATGTCGGCGAGCGCCGAGTTCGGGTCGCGCTCCATGGCGAGGTCGCCGATGCTCAGGATGCCGACCGCGCGGCCGTCCTCGACCACCGGCAGGCGGCGCACGGCGTGCTGGCGCATGAGCTGGACGGCCTGGTCGATGCTGGTGTCGGGACAGACGACCTCGACGGCGGGCGTGCACGCCTCGCGTACGGGCGTGTCAGGGCCCTTGTCGTCGGCGACGAGCCGGATCGTGATGTCGCGGTCGGTCACGATGCCGGACATGCGGCCGTGGTCGTTGACGATGATCGCGCCGGTGTCGTTGTCGCGCATGAGCGCGGCCGCGGCGCTCACCGGCTGGCCGCCGTCGATGCTCGCGGGACTGGTGGTCATCACGTCTGCCACGGTTCTGGCCATGGTGTTGGCCATGGTGTGCCTCCTCGATGTTCCTGGTCGGAGGAGCAGCATCTACCCGACATCCCCCCGGCTCACTTGACGAATGAGGTATTTGTCGGAATTTAGCTTACGGTACGTGACTTCTCGTACGCGGCGAGCACCTGCTTGCGGCGCTTGGCCGGGAGGCGGTCGATGTAGAGATGGCCGTCGAGGTGGTCGGTCTCGTGCTGGAGGCAGCGCGCCAGCATGCCGGTGCCCTCCACCGTGACCGGCCGCCCCTCGGCGTCGAAGCCGTGCGCCGTGGCCCGGTCAGGGCGGGGGAGCGGGGCGTACTGGCCCGGGACCGACAGGCAGCCCTCCTCATCGGCGTCGAGCCGGCGCAGGCCGAGGCCGGGCAGCTCCAGCGTGGGGTTGACGACCACGCCCCGGTGGTGGACCCCGTCGGCGTCGGGGCAGTCGTAGACGAACACCCGCAGCGGCACGCCGATCTGGTTGGCCGCCAGCCCCACCCCGTCGGCCGCGTACATGCTCGCGAACAGGTCGCCGACCAGCGCCCGCAGCGCGTCGTCGAATCCGGTGACGGGCTCGCACGGCGCGTGCAGCACCGGGTCGCCCACCAGCACGATCGGCCGGACCTCGCCCACGGCAACCGCCCTTTCCCAGACGTCCGGCCCAGTCTACGGTCACCCGTCAGATGTCCATATAGCAAGACATATCCTCTTGAATAATGAGATGGATGATAGCGTGCCGTTCATCATCCGATGACGAGGGAGTCACGATGGACACCGTCTACACCCATGGCCACCACGAATCCGTGCTGCGCTCCCACCGGTGGCGCACCGCCGCCAACTCGGCCGCCTACCTGCTGCCCGCCCTCCGCCCCGAGGCGACCCTGCTCGACGTCGGCAGCGGCCCCGGCACCATCACCGCCGACCTGGCCGGGCTGGTGTCCAGGGTGACCGCCACCGAGGTGAGCGAGGAGGCGCTGGGGCTGGCCAGGGCCGAGTTGACGGCCAGAGGGGTGGCCAACGCCGACTTCGCCGTCGCCGACGTGCACGCGCTGCCGTTCCCCGACGGCTCGTTCGACGTCGTCCACGCCCACCAGGTGCTGCAGCACGTCGGCGATCCGGTCCAGGCGCTGCGCGAGATGCGGCGGGTGGCCCGGCCGGGCGGCGTCGTGGCCGCCCGCGACAGCGACTACGCGGCCTTCGTCTGGTATCCGCGCGTCCCGGCGCTCGACGACTGGATGGCGCTCTACCAGAAGGTGGCCCGCGGCAACGGCGGCGAGCCCGACGCCGGGCGGCGGCTGCTCTCGTGGGCCCGCGCCGCCGGTTTCACCGACGTCACCGCCACCTCCTCCACCTGGTGCTACGCCTCACCGGAAGACCGCGCCTGGTGGGGTGGCATGTGGGCCGACCGGGTCCTGCGTTCCGCCATGGCGGAGCAGGCGCTCGCCACCGGCGCCGCCACCGCCGACGACCTGCGGCGGATCTCCGAGGGCTGGTGGGAGTGGGCGGCGGACGGCGACGGCTGGCTGTCGATCCTGCACGGCGAGATCCTCTGCCGCGTCTGACAAGGGCTCTAGAAGCCGAGCGTGCGCGCCTTCTGCCACTGGGGGTCGCGGAAGAGCACCACGTCGGTGCCGTCGATCAGCTCGTCCGGCGCCGACACCATGGTGATCTCGCCCGCCGACTGCATGTCCAGCAGCAGGTCGCGCACCCGTGGCCCCACCGGCAGGCGCCCCGGGGGCAGGCCGAACCCGTCGCGCACCGCGTCGGCGACCTCCGACAGCCGGAACGGCCCGTCGAAGGCGTCCACCACCCCGCGCACCACCGCGAGCGTGATCAGGTGTTCCGCCTCGGTGTGCGCGAGCTGCCAGGTGATCTGCTCGCGCCGCCGCCCGGTGCCGGCGCACGAGGTGCAAGGGCGCCTCAGGCCGGGGGCCGACTCCTCCTCGGCCGAGCCCAGGCAGACCGAGCACTGGTGGTGCTCGGCCGCGTGCACCTCGGCCGCCATCCGTCCGGCCAGGTAGATGCCGCAGTCACAGCCGTAGGTCTCGCCGAGGATCGTCCCGGTCTGGCGGGTGATCGTATGCTTCGTCATCGCGGCCGACTCTACCCCCGCTCCTTCACCCGCGGGCCGAGGCGAGCCCGTGCAGGCGGCGCAGCGCCTTGCGGGCGGCCGCGGCCACGCCCGCGTCCGGGTGGTGCTCGATGAACACCCGCAACACGGGCTCGGTGGCCGGATGGTCGCAGAGCGCCAGCAGCGTGATCGTGCTCGCCTGCTCGTCCGTCTCCATGCCGGCCGCCACCGACTCGACCACCTCGGACGCCTCGCCGCCGAACTCCAGCAGCGCCGCCGCCATGTCCACCAGCACCCAGCCGATCTCCTCGGTGGCCGGCTGCCGGTCGTCGCGGCTCAGCCTGGCCGCGATCACCGCGCCCACCTTGGGCTCGATCACCAGGTCGTCCAGCGCCCTGCGGCCCTCGTCGCCCATCTTGAACCCGAGCAGCTCGATGCCGACCGCACGGCTCAGCGGGCTCGCCTCCGCCAGCACGGCGGCGACCTCCTTGGCGGCCCCGTCCGGGTCGCGGCGGGCCAGCCAGCCGGCCAGCTCCTCGTCGCGTTCCGCCTCAGGGTACGAGCGCAGCCCCCGCAGCAGCCCGGCGGCGTCCCGCTCCGCGAGCGAGCCCATGATCGGCACTTCCTGGCCGGTCAGCTCCTCGATGAGGCGCCGGCCCATCCACAGCCCGACCGGGGTCGCCTCGTACGGGTTCGCGCCCCGTACCAGGCCGAAGGCCACCAGCTCGGCGGGAGGCTCGCCGGCGGCGGGTTCGCGCGCCACGAACAGGCGCACCACCTCCAGGAGCAGGGCCTCGTCGAGCCGGTCCCGGCACACCTCGCCCCACGCCTCCAGCTCGTCCTCCTGGCCGTCGAGGAACTCCGCCGCCAGCGGGGCCGACCGCACGGCGGCGGCCAGCTCCTCCGGCGGAGGCAGGCGGACGGGCGGCTGGAGCGGGAACACGTCTTCGTAGGCGGACATCCCCCTATCCTGTCGGACCTTCCTGGCAAGTGCGATAGGGTCCCCCTTGCCCCGTAAGACCGGATGAAAGGAGGCGCTGAGATGTCCCGCATTCCCCGGACGTTCACCGCGTCCGATCCCGCTCTTCGGAGGAACCATGCACGTCCGTCCCGCGACCGAGGCTGATCTCGGCCGCCTGCTCGACTGCGTCGTCGACGAGCCCGTCAGCTGGGCCCACCCCGAACGACTGCGCTCCTTCCTCGCCGACGGCCACTACCGGTACGACCGGATCTGGGTGGCCGAACAGGACGGCGAGATCCTGGCCCGCGCCGTCTGGTGGGGCTTCCCCGGCGCCGCGCCGCTCGCGCTCGACTGCCTCTATGTCCACCCGTCGGTCACCGACCGGATCACGCTCGCGGCCGACCTGCTGCGGCACGCCCACGACGCGTTCGGCGACCGGCCCGCCTATCACCTGTTCGTGCCGGTCGGCTGGCGCGACAACCAGGCCGTCACCGGCGCCGTCGGCTGGCGGTGGGAGGCGGGCCGCCGCGCCGGGCTGACCGAGGAGCTGGAACGGCTCCGGTACGCCTGGACACCGGACCGTCCGGTGCCCGAGGCGTCCGGCAGGCTGACCTTCACCGCCGAACCCGACGACGAGGTGTTCGTCGCCGCCTTCGCCGCGGCGTCGGCCGGCAGCCTCGACCACCACACCCGGCAGGCGCTGCTGGTCAAGGACGCCGAGACCCAGGCCAGGGAGGACCTGGCCGACTACCTCGCGATGCCGGGCGACCGGTCGTGGTGGCGGCTCGCCCGCACGGCCTCGGGCGAGCTCGCCGGGTTCGCGCTGCCGTCCGCCAATCAGTCCGGGCCGGTGGTCGGCTACCTGGGCGTGCTGCCCGGCCACCGGGGCCGCGGCTACGTCGACGACCTGCTCGCCGAGATCACCCGCTGCCATGCCGCCCGCGGCGCCGACCGGGTCGCCGCCGACACCGACGCGGGCAACACGCCGATGGCGCGGGCGTTCGAGCGGGCAGGTTACGAGCTGTTCGCCGTCAGGCTCGTGCTCTCGGCCGCCCCCCTGCAGGCGTGAGGCGGAGGCGGACCACGAGGTCGTGCAGGGCGGCGTGCTCGGCCTCCCGCTTCGCCGCCACCAGCTCCGGCAGGTACGCGGGCCCGTACCCGTACAGCTCCGTCAGGTCGGCCCGCAGCTCACCCGTCCGCATCAGGTGGATCCCGGTGGCGAGCACCCGGAAGGTGTAGAGGAGCGGCTTCAGCTCGCCCGTCCTGTCGAACAACCGCCACTGCGTCCGCGCGAACCCCAGGTAATGGTGGGCGTGGTGGCGGGTCAGGCAGCGGGGCGCCAGCGCCACCAGCTCCTCGTGCGCCGGCGATCTCCGGCAGCCAGGCGGGCAGGTTCACAGGTTCTCCCTCCGCACGCCGATCAGGAACTCCTCCACGGCCTCCCGGTCGGGCCGCTCCGGCAGCACCGACGTCGCCGAGGCCAGCTCGGCGACCAGCCGCAGCCGCCAGGCGTCCACCTCGGCCCACGGCACCTCGCCGCGCTTGATCGCCAGCAGCCGCTCGCGGTCGTCGCCCACCCGGACCCGCGGCTCGCCGTGCCGGACCAGGTGCAGGCCGCTCATCAGCAGCCTGATCATGTGCATGGCCTGCTTCCACTTCGGCGCGGCCGGGTTCAGGCGGCGGAACTGCGCGTCCGCGTACCGGGCGAACGTCTCGTGGACGCGGCTCGACAGGAAAGCGCCGCGCAGGTCGAGCAGCCGCCGCCCGGCGGGCGTGACCAGCTCGACCAGCGGCGACCACAGGCACTCCAGCACCGTCGGGTTCGCCTGGAGCGCGAGCGCGCAGAACCGCTCCACCTCCCACGAGAACTGCTCGGGCAGCGGCCCGTCGCGGTGCGTCGGCGGCTTGTCGAGCCGCCAGAACGCCTCGGTGGGCGCCACGAACACGCCGCGCCGGTCGGTGTCGGACTGCTCGGTCTCCAGCCCGTACGCGCGCGAACCGGTCACCACGGACAGGATCAGGTCGTCAGTGCCGTCCACCAGATCCCCCGTACCACCACCTGCGGAAGCACCCGCTCCCAGGGGCATACCGTAACGAGCCGGGCAACCGGGTGTCGCCTGGTTTCCCCGATCTTGCCCGACACCCCGCGCAGGGCTTGCACAGGACGGACGGGGCTGGTCTGATCGATAAGTGCGTGGTTATGAGGCTGTCTACCGGCAGAGCATCGAGGCGCCCGAGGAGTTCTGGCGCGAGGCGGCGCGGGGCATCGACTGGGACGTCGCGCCCGATCGGATCCATGAGGCCGGGCGGTGGTTCCCCGGCGCGCGGCTCAACACCTGCCACAACGCCGTGGACCGGCACGTCGCGGCGGGCCGCGGCGACCAGGACGCGCTGATCTACGACAGCCCCGTCACCGGGACGGCGCGCCGCTACACCTACCGAGAGCTGCTCGACCAGGTCTCCCGCACCGCCGGGATGCTGCGCGGGCTGGGCGTCGAGACCGGCGACACCGTCGTGATCTACATGCCGATGGTGCCCGAGGCCGTGATCGCCATGCTCGCCTGCGCCCGGCTCGGAGCCGTGCACTCGGTGGTGTTCGGCGGGTTCGCGGCCAACGAGCTGGCGGTGCGCATCGACCACGCCCGGCCCAAGGTGGTGCTGTCGGCGTCGTGCGGCATCGAGCCGACCCGGCTGATCGCCTACAAGCCGCTGCTCGACGCCGCCCTGGAGCAGGCGTCGCACCGGCCGGACCACTGCGTGATCCTGCAGCGCGAGCAGTGCCGCGCCGACCTCGCCGAGGGCCGCGACCTCGACTGGGCCACCGCGGTGGGCGACGCCGAGCCCGCGGAGTGCGTGAGCGTGGCCGCCACCGACCCGCTCTACATCCTCTACACCTCCGGCACCACCGGCGTGCCCAAGGGCGTGGTGCGCGACAACGGCGGCCACGCGGTGGCGCTCCACTGGAGCATGGGCAACGTGTACGGCGCCGCGCCCGGCGAGGTCTACTGGGCCGCCTCCGACGTCGGCTGGGTCGTCGGCCACTCCTACATCGTCTACGCCCCGCTGCTCGCCGGCTGCACGACCGTCCTGTACGAGGGAAAGCCCGTCGGCACGCCCGACCCGGGCGCGTTCTGGCGGGTGGTGTCGACGTACGGGGTTCGGACGCTGTTCACGGCGCCCACGGCGTTCCGCGCCATCAAAAAGGAGGACCCATCCGGCAATTTCGCGAAAAAGTACGATCTGTCCGGCCTGCGTTACCTCTTCCTCGCCGGCGAACGCCTCGACCCCGACACCTATCACTGGGCCTCGGCCCTGCTCGGCATCCCCGTCATCGACCACTGGTGGCAGACCGAGACCGGCTGGCCGATCGCCGCGAACTGCGTCGGCATCGAGGAACTGCCGCTCAAGGCCGGCTCGCCCACCAAGCCCGTCCCCGGCTGGGACGTGCGCATCCTCGACCGGGAGGGGAACGAGTGCCCGCCCGGGGCCGAGGGCGCCGTCACGGTCCGGCTGCCGCTGCCCCCGGGCAGCCTGCCGACGCTCTACCGCGACGACGACCGCTTCCACGAGTCCTACCTGTCGCGCTACCCCGGCCACTACCTGACCGGCGACGGCGGCTACGTGGACGACGACGGCTACCTGTTCGTCATGGGCCGCATCGACGACGTCATCAACGTGGCCGGTCACCGGCTGTCGACCGGGGCCATCGAGGAGGTCGTCTCGGCCCACCCCGACGTGGCCGAGTGCGCGGTGATCGGCGTGGCCGACGAGCTCAAGGGGGAGCTTCCCGTCGGGTTCGTGGTGCTCAAGTCCGGCTCCGAACGCGACCCCGGCGACCTCCAGCGCGAGCTGGTCGCCCTGGTCCGCGAGCGGATCGGCCCGGTGGCCGCCTTCCGCAAGGCCGTCGTGGTGAGCCGGCTGCCCAAGACCCGCTCCGGCAAGATCCTGCGCAGCACCATGCGCGACATCGCCGCCGGGGCCGCCTACCGCGTCCCGTCCACCATCGAGGACCCCGCGGCGCTCACAGAGATCGCCGACGCGGTCAAGCGCTGAGTCGACCGTCAAAGAACGCTCCAAAGCCGCACGAACGGCGTCATGATGGGACTTCTCACGCTCTTCGGAGACGCTGATGACGGACATCCTGAGCTACGCCGGTGCGCTGGAGATCCTCGGCTGTGAGCGGATCAGGCTGGCCAAGGCCGTCGAGCAGGCCGCGGCCCGGTCCCCGGCAGGCCGGGGCGGCGGCGTCGTGCCCGCCGCGGGCCTGATCGAGCTGCGCGGCGAGATCGTCCGCTACACCGAGGACGCGGTGCGCAGGGGCACCGCCCTGCGCGGCGACGGCAGCCGCTTCGGCAGGACCCGGCGGCTGGCCGCCGCGCACGCCGTGATCGTCGTCTCGGCGTACTTCGAGGCCATGGACGAGTCGGCCAGGTTGCCGGTCAAACTGGAGCAGCTGGAGCACGCCCGCCACCCGGAGGCCGCCGACCCGTACACCGCCCTCGTCCGGAGCCTGCTCGCCACCCGGCTGCCGGCGCCCGAGCCGCACCGCCCGTACGAGGAGACCCGGCAGGCCGTGCGGCACGTCTTCCGGCGGATGTCCGAGGCGCTCGTCGGCTACGTGCGCGAGCTGCCGGTGTGGGGCGAGCTGTCGGCGGGCGACCGCACCCGGCTGCCCGCGCTGCTCGCCGACGGCCCCGAGGCGCACGCGCTGCGCGTCTACGACGAGGACTACCGGCTGCTCGCCCTGGACTGCCCCGAGTTCGGCAGGTGGAGCCTGATCCCCGAACGGCCGCCGCTCGGCGCCGGGCTGTCACGGGTGGCGCGGCTGCTGGCCGAACTGGCCCCGCCGCGGACCGGCGACCGGCCCGTCATCCATTTGGTCCGCCTCGCCGCCGGCGCGCTCGACCAGCCGCTCATGGCCGGTCAGGAGCCGCCGGAGGGCGTGACCCTGCCACTGCTCGGCGAGGGCTACGTCACCCCGCGCTGCCGGGTCGCCGAGGTGGCCCCCGAGGAGGCCGCCGCCGAACCGGCCAGGCCCGCCGCCAAGAGCTGGTGGGCCGGGCAGCGGGCGCTGCCCGACACCGAGGCGTTCCTGGTCGGCCACCTCACCTCGCTGGGCGCCACCCAGGCGCCGCTGGTCGTGCTGGGCGAGCCGGGGGCGGGCAAGTCCACGCTGGTCGAGGTGCTGGCCGCCCGGCTGGCCGGGTCGGAGTTCCTGCCGGTCCGGGTGGAACTGCGCGACGTGGTGCCGGACTCCACCGTCCTGTCGCAGATCGACCAGGGGCTGCGCGCCGTGCTCGGTGAGGACGTGCGCTTCGAGGATCTCGTGGACGCCGGGCAGGGGGCGCTGCCGGTGGTGCTGTTCGACGGCTTCGACGAGCTGATCCAGGCGGCCGGCGCGGGCCGGTACGACTACCTGGAGCAGATCCAGGAGTTCCAAGCCAGGCAGTACCGCGTCGGCCGGCCCGTCGCCGTCGTCGTCACCGGGCGCACCGTCGTCGCCGACCAGGTGCGTTTCCCCGAGGGCGTGGTCGTGCTGCAGCTGTGCCCGTTCGAGGAGGACCAGGTGCGGCACTGGCTCGACATCTGGGACCAGACGAACCGCGCGGTGCTCGCCCGCCGCGACCGCGTCCCGCTGTCCGCGGCTGACGCGCTGGCCCATCCCGAGCTCGCCGCGGAACCGCTGCTCCTGCTCCTGCTCGCGCTGCACGACGCCACCGGCGGCGGCGTCCGCGACGCCGGCCGGATCGGCCGCGCCCAGCTGTACGAGGCGCTCGTCCGCGACTTCGCCCGCCGCGAGATCGCCAGGGACGCCTCGGCCGTCGGGCTGCCGCCGCCCCGCCTGCGCGCCCTGGTCGACCGGGAGCTGGTGCGGCTGGGGGTGGTCGCGCTGTCCATGTTCGCCCGCGGCCGGCCGGTCGCCGCGGAGGCCGCGCTCGACGCCGACCTCACGGCGCTCTGCGGGCCGGGCAACCGGGCCGACCGGGCCACCAGGCGGCTGTTCTTCGTGCACCGCACGGTCGTGCACAGCGCCGCGGAGCCCGGCCGCGACGCGGAGCGGGTGCGCGGCTACGCGTTCGCGCACGCCACGTTCGGGGAGTTCCTCGTCGGCTGGCTGGCCGTGTTCGCGGTCCGCGAGCTGGTCAGAAGACACGACCTGACCGGGGGCGAGCTGGCCGCCGCGCCCGCCCAGGACCTGGACGACGACCTGCTGTACGCGGTCACCTCGTTCTCCTGCCTGGCCGAGCGCGGGCCGGTCGTCGGCTTCGCCGTCGAGCTGCTCGCCGAGCTGCCCGCCCAGGAGCGCGAGCGGGCCGTCGAACTGCTCGGCGCGCTGCTGCGCGAGTCGCTGCACGAGCGGCGGCGGCGCTCCTTCACCGGGTTCGAGCCGGTGCGGCGCCCGGTGACGCGGCGGCTGGCCGCCTACTCCGCCAACCTCACCCTGCTCGCCGTGGCCGCGTCAGGCGTGCCCGTACGGGTGTCGGAGCTGTTCGGCGAGCCCGACCCGCTGGCCGGCTGGACCTCCCACGCTCACCTGTGGCGCAGCCAGCTCGGCGACGGCGGCTGGAACGGGCTGCTGGCAGCCCTGCCGGCCCGCCGGGTGTCGGAGAACGGCGAGCGCGACATCCTGCTCGGCGGGCCCGCCGAGCCGTCCGGCGGCGACGGACTCGGCTGGTGGTTCGCCCACCGGCTCGACCACCGGCTCGGGCAGCGCGCCACCGTGCTGCGCCACCGGGTCCGCGCCTTCGCCGAACGCCCGTACCTGCTCAGCCCCGACGCCGACCTGCTCGCCGACCTGCTGGCCGAGAGCGCGGACCTGGCGCTCGTGCTGCGCCCGCCGAACCAGGCGGCCAGCCTGCCCCGGCTCCTGCTCGACCTGCTCGCCGGGGTGCCGCCGGACCCCGAGGCCAGGGTCGCACGCTATCTCGACGCGATCACCGCGCTCACCGCCCCCGGCATGCCGCGCGACGCCCGGCCGCTCGCGCTCGTCGCGCACGCGGTCACGCTCGACGGTGTCGCGCTGCCCTTCGCCGGCCGCGGCCGCATCCTCAGCGAGCTCCTGCACGCCGGCGCCGACCACGCGCTGCTGCGGCCGCTCGTCGAAGCCATGATCGCCGAGCGGTTCGAGAGCTGGGAGAGCCTCGTCCAGGCGGGCATTCCCGAGGACGTGCTCCGCAAGATCCACAGCCCCTAACCGGCCTCCTGGACCGGGAGCTCGACGGTGATGGTCAGGCCGCCCTCCTCGCGCGGCCTGGCGATCACCGTGCCGCCGTGCGCCTCGGTGATGACCCGGACGATCGACAGGCCCAGCCCGCTGCCGCGCTCGGACCGCAGCCGGTCGCCGTGCAGCCGCCGGAACGGCTCGAAGATCGTCTCGATCTCGTACGAGGGCACCTGCAGCCCGGTGTTGGCCACCACCAGCTCCACCCGGTCGGCCCGCTGCCGCGTCGTCACCCACACCTCGCCCTTGGCGTGGTTGTGCCGGACGGCGTTCTCCACCAGGTTCTGCACCAGCCGCTCCACCAGCACCGCCTCACCCGCCGTCGGCGCGGTGTCGAGCAGCCGGTGCATGGTCACCTCACGCTCGGCCGCCTCCTCCGCGGCCTGGTCCAGCACGTGCTCGGCGACGTCCGACAGGTCGAACGGCCGCCGGTCCAGCACCGCCCGCTCACCCTCGGTCAGCGCCAGCAGGCCGTCGATGAGCCGCTCGTGCCGGGCGTTGACCAGCAGCAGCGACTCGCCCAGCCGCTTGACGTCGTCGGTCGCGTCCGGCCGCCGCACCGCCACGTCCACCAGCGTCCTGTTGATGGTGAGCGGGGTGCGCAGCTCATGAGAGGCGTTGGCGACGAAGCGCCGCTGGCCGTCGAAGGAGCGGGCCAGCCGGCCGAGCATGGTGTCGAAGATCTCGGTCAGCTCCTTCAGCTCGTCGCGCGGCCCCTCGTAGCCGATCCGCTCGGTCAGGTCGTGGCTCTGCGCCACCCGCCGCGCGGTCGCGGTGACGTTGCCGACCGGCCGCAGCACCCATCCGGCCGCCCGCCAGCCGGCCGCGAAGGCCAGCCCCGCGCCGGCCAGGACCCCGAGCGCCCCGAGGTCGCGCACGTTGGCGATCGTGTCGCGCTGGTAGACCGGGCGCACCTCGGCGACCCGCTCCTGGGCGAGGACGTAGCCCAGCGTTCCGCGCCGGTAATGACCCGACGGGAGGTCCATGTACTCGGGCGTCAGCAGGCCGCTCCGCGGCTCCAGGCTCTGCCGGACGACCAGCAGCAGCCCGGCCAGCAGCAGCGCCCCGACCAGGGCGAACACCACCGCGCAGGCCAGCGCGAATCTGAACCGCATGCTCATGGGATGCGGTATCCCGCGCCGGGCACGGTCTCGATGACCTGCGGCGGGCCGAGCTTCTTGCGCAGCTTCATCATCGTGGTCCGCACGGTGTTCGTGAACGGGTCGATGTGCTCGTCCCACACCCTCTCCAGCAGCTCCTCGGCCGACACCACCGCGCCGCGCGCGCGTAACAGCTCCGCGAGCACCCCGAACTCCTTGCGGGCCAGCGGCACGTACCGCCCGTCCCTGAACACCTGCCGGTGCGCCCAGTCGAGCCGCACCCCCGCCCGCTCCAGCATCGGCGGGTCGGCCGGCCGGGCGCGCCGGCCCAGCGCGTGCACCCGCGCCACCAGCTCCTCGAACGCGAACGGCTTCGGCAGGTAGTCGTCGGCGCCCAGCGACAGCCCCGCGACCCTGGCCCGCACGTCGCCCGCCGCGGTCAGCATGAGCACCCGCACCAGCCAGCCCCGCTCGACCACGGTCGCGCACACCTCGTCGCCATGTGTACCCGGCAGGTCCCGGTCAAGGATGAGCACGTCGTAGTCGTGCACACCGAGACGATCGAGCGCCGCGTCGCCGTCGTAGGCGACGTCCACGGCCAGAGCCTCGTCCCGCAACCCCTCGGCGATCGAGTCGGCGAGCATCCGCTCGTCCTCGGCGATCAACACGCGCACCCTTGCCCCCCAAGTTCGACAGTGCCGGACAGTGTGACTGTAGAGCCATAACGCGGGCGTAACCGGATCAAGTGACCCCGTGGTTATCCGCTCACCGCTGAACTGCGTCTCCTCCGGCCGGCCCGGCCCGTTCGGGGGACGGCGTCATGGCGTCCAGCCTTCCGCTCCGGCCGCCGGGGTGCTGGTCGACGCCACGATCGTGCGGCTCGTCCTGGTGCCCGCCGCGATGGAGGTGCTCGGCGAGCGCAACTGGTGGTTCCCCAGGCTGTCCTTCGGGAGGCTGACACTCGAGCGGGATGTTTCGTAGTATCCGGAAAAGCGGAGCTTGGGGGGCGCCAAGGTGCCAGGGCAGAGCGTGGGAGTGGTGGTCGATCCGGCGGTGCCACCGGAGATCGCCGGGCTGCTGCGTGCCAACGGCCCCCTGCTGGCCAGGATCCGGGCCGGCTGGGTGCCGCCCGCGGCCCTGCCCGTGCCGGTGCGGCGGCGCAACTCGTCCAGCGTGGCCCTGCTCGCCGTCACCCCGCTGGTCATCGCGCTCATGGCCGTGCTCCTGGAGTCGCCGGCCGCGCCCGCCGGGTTCCTGCTGCTCGGCGGGTTCGTCTTCGTCGTCCTCGTCAAGATCGCCAGCATCAGCGAGGTGCCCGAGGACGACCGGTCCCACGAGCGCGCCCTGTACGAGAAGGCCCGCCTGCACGACGGCCGCTACCTCATCCCGCACGACTTCGACGAGGAGGCCGCGGCCGTGCTCCGCCGGGCCCAGCTGGCCATCGGCGCCGTGCTGCGCTCCCACGTCAACGCCGAAGGGCTGCTCGACGGCGCGCGCAACGCGATCATGCTGCCGGAGCAGGAGTGGGAGATCGCCCGCCTGCTGGCCAAGCTGTCGGCGCTGCGCACCGAGCACCGCGAGATGCTCGCCCGGGGCCTCGCCCCCGAGGCGGCGGCGGTGGCCAGGCCGCTGCAGAGCGCCCTCGACAGCAGCGAGGCGGCCGTGGTCGCGCGCGTCGAGGCTCTGGAACGTTACGCCGGGCACGTCGCCGAGGCCGAGCGCGCCTACCACGCCCGCGACCAGATCGAGGAACTGCGTGCCAGCCTGCCCCGATACGAAGAACTCCTGGCCGAGTCCGGCGCCGGCACGATGGCCGTCGCCGAGATCGAGCGCCTGGCGGAGGACGCCGACACCGTGGAACGCACCCTGCGGCGAAGTGTCACCTCGGCGCATGAGGCTTTTCGCTACTTGGAAGGCTGACGTTCGGACAGACCGCCACATAGGATCCGTAATGTGCCGGGTCGTCATGCGAAGGTGGTAGTGGAGCCGACCGTGCCTGCCGAGACGGCCGACCTGCTGCGCGACCACCGCAAGCTCCTGCTGCGCATCCGCGCCGGGTGGACCCCCCCGAGCAAGCGGCATCCGCCGGTCCTCGGGCTCGTCACCCGGATGACCACCACGCTCGTCGCCCTGCTGGCCATCGGCGCCGGGCTCGACTTCTTCCTCGCCGGCCTCTACACCCCGTTCGTCGTCGTGATGACCCTGGCCGCGCTGCTCATCGCGGGCGTGCTGGCCAAACCCCGCCCGGACGCCGACGCCGAACGCCGGCACGCGGTGGAGCGGCAGGTGTACGACAGCGCACGCAAGTTCTCCGGCCGCTACGTGCTCCGCGAGGAACTCGACGAGGGCGCCCGCCAGCTCATGGCCCGCACCCAGGCCGCGATCGACTCCGTCATGGAATCCCACGTCAACGCCGAAGGGCTGCTCGACGACGTGCGCAACGCCGTCATGCTGCCCGCCCAGGAATGGGAGATCGCCCGCCTGCTCGCCAAGCTCTCGGAGCTGCGCGCCGGGCACCGGCAGGTCGTCGCCGAGGGCGTCACCCCCGAGGTGGCGGCCGTCGCCGAACCGCTCGCCCAGGCGCTCGACAGCAGCGAACGCGCCGTCGTGGCCCGGGTCGAAGCTCTGGAACGGTACGCCGGACACGTCGCCGACGCCGAGCGTGCCCACCGCGCCCGCGACCAGATCGCGCGGCTCAGCGCCCAGCTGCCCCGCTACGAGGAACTGCTCGCCGAGTCAGGGGCCGACGACTCGGCCGTGCCCGAGCTGAGACGCCTCAGCGAGGACGCCGACCGGCTCGAACAGGCGCTGCGCGACAGCGTCACCTCCGCCCACGAAGCCTTCCGTCACTTACGAGGGTGACGGTCAGTCACCTGCCGTCCGCCACAGGGAGGGTCGCACGCCGTTTGTCGTACGAAGAATCGAGCCCGAAGGGCATAGGATCCCCGTTTGTGGGTGTCGTGGTGGATCCAGGGGTGCCGCCGGAAGACGCACAACTGATCAGGGACAGCGCTCCGGTCCTGATCAGGATGCGCCGCGGCTGGGTCCCCGAGCCGCCGCGCGGCGGTGCCGCCCGGTCCAAGGGCGTCGCCGTGACCGTGACCGCCATCGCCGTCCTGATGGTCGCGCTCGGCCTGATGAGCCGCGGCATCGGCCTGCTGCTGCTCGCCTTCGTCGGCGTGCCCGTGCTCCTCGTCGCGTTCATCCGCAACGACCTGGTCGAGGAGGACGAGGAAGCGGCGGCGGACCGCGAGATCTACGAGCAGCTGCGCTGGTACGAGGGCCGCTACGTGATCACGGAGGACCTCGACGAGTCCGCCAGGAGACTGCTGGCCCGCGCGCGGCAGGCCATCGCCACCGTCGAGGACTCGGCGGTCAACGCCGAAGGGCTGCTCGACGGGGTGCGCAACGCGGTGATGCTGCCCGCCCAGGAGTGGGAGATCGCCCGCCTGCTGGCCAAGCTGTCGGCGCTGCGCACCAAGCACCGCGAGACGGTCACCGGCGCCGTCGCCCCCGAGGTCGCCGCGGTGGCCGAGCCGCTCGGCCGGGCGCTCGACAGCAGCGAGGAAGCCGTGGTGGCCCGGGTCGAGGCGCTGGAGCGCTACGCCGCCAACGTCACCGAGGCCGAGCGCGCCTTCCGCGCCCACCAGCAGATCGAGGAGCTCCGCGGCCGACTCCACCAGTATGAGGAGCTGGTCGCCGAGACCGGGGCCGACGCGTTCGCGGTGCCGGAGATCGCCCGGCTCGCCGAGGACGCCGACCAGCTGGAGCAGGCGCTGCGGCGCAGCCTCAGCTCCGCCCACGAGGCCTTCCGCCACCTGGAACCGGGCGAGCCGGGCGAGCCCGGCTAGACAGCCCGCCGGGCGACCGGACCGGGTCAGACGGAGGGCTGGGTGGCGCGGGCGGGCTGGGCGGTGTGCAGCAGCAGGTCGCAGAGCGCGTCGGCGGCGTCGACCCGGCCGAGTTTCTGGGCCGCCTCGCCCATCGCCGCCCGCAGCCCCGGGTCGGCCAGCAGCGGCATCAGCTCGGCCAGCAGCTGGTCGGCCGTGGGGCGCGGTTCCAGCAGCGCCCGCGCCGCACCCGCCGACACCAGGTAGCCGGCGTTCTTGCGCTGCTCGTCGCCGCCCGTCGGGATCAGCGGGATCAGCAGCGAGGGCTTGCCGATCGCGGTCAGCTCCGACACCGTGCCGGCCCCGCTGCGTGAGATCACCACGTCGGCCGCCGCGTACAGGTCGGCCAGCTCGCCGCCGACGTACGGCACCGGGTGGTAGCGGTCGGCCAGCTCCGGCGGCAGCTGCACGGCCCGCATCTGCTCGATCCAGGCCGGGCCGCACTGGTGGACGATCTGGGCGTGCGGCAGCAGCCGGGGCAGGATCTCCGCGATCAGGGTGTTGATCTGCTTGCTGCCCTGGGCGCCGCCGGTCACGTAGATCAGCGGCACCTCGAAGGTCAGCCCGAACAGGTCGTAGGCCGCCGCCCGGTTGCCCTGCAGCAGCTCGGGCCGGATCGGGTTGCCCGTCACCACGGCCTTCGCCCTGGCCTTGGCGGGCAGGTGCTCCAGCGACGACTCGTGCGACAGCGCGATCCGGGTGGCCAGCCTGGACAGGATCCGGTTGGCCAGCCCCACCACCGTCGTCTGCTCGTGCATGACCAGGGGCCTGCGGATCAGCTTGGCCGCGACGCCGATCGGCACCGCCACGTAGCCCCCGGTCGACAGCACCACGTCGGGGAGATAGCGGGCGGCGTGCCCGATCGCCTGGCAGACACCGACCGGGATGCGGAACAGGTCGGCCAGGTTGGTGCCGAGCTCGCGCAGGTTGGGCCGGCGGCGCAGCTTGCCCGTGGTGATCGCCTTGAACGGGATGCCGTGCTCGGCCGTGATCCGCGCCTCCAGGCCGTTGGCCGTGCCCACCCAGAGCACGTCGTGCGGCACCCCTCGGCGCTGGATGGCCGTCAGGGTCGTCAGGGCCGGGTAGGTGTGACCACCGGTGCCGCCGCCGGTGATCAGCAGTCGCAGGGTTGGTGCCATGGGCTCAGACTATGGCCGCACACCGGAAACCCGTGTGTCCGGTGGCCGAGTCGGGGGTGTTGGCGGTGCGCGCGGCCAGCCGGTAGCGGTTGCAGTAGGAGTCGTGGCACATGTAGGAGCCGCCCCTGATCACCTTCATCGTGCCCTCGGCCGGCCCGGTGGGGTTCGCCGCGTACGGCTCCCAGCGGGTGTCCCACCAGTCGGCGGTCCACTCCCACACGTTGCCCACCACGTTGTAGAGGCCGTAGCCGTTCGGCTGGAACGACTTGACCGGCATCGTGCCCCCGCTCGGCGCCGCCGGGAACGGCCCCTGCCAGATGTTGCACCGCTGCCGGCCCTTCGGCGCGAGCTCGTCGCCCCACGGGTAGCGGGTGCGCTCCGCGCCGCCGCGGGCGGCCATCTCCCACTCCGCCTCCGTCGGCAGCCGCTTGCCGGCCCAGTGGGCGTACGCGGTCGCGTCGTTCCAGGACACGTGCACCACGGGATGGTTCTGGCGGTCGCCGATGGACGAGCCCGGCCCTTCGGGGGAGCGCCAGGCGGCCCCCTCCACGCCCACCCACCAGGGCGCCTGCGGCACGCTCGCGTCCATGACCCCCCGGGAGGCGAACTGGCGGAACACGAAGGACCAGCCGATCCGCTCGGCCTCGGTCACGTAGCCGGTCTCCTTCACGAACCTGGCGAACTGCGCGTTCGTCACGCAGGCCGGGTCGATCAGGAACGGGTCCAGCGTCACCTGGCGGACCGGGCCCTCGCCGTCTTCCGGGTTGGCGTCGGGGTCGTCGCCGCCCATCGAGAACGTCCCGCCGGGGATGCGGATCATCCCCCGGGGCGGCTCACGGCGCACCGGGACGGGGCTCACGAGGACCGGCCCTTCCGGGGCGGTGTCCCGGCTCGGCCCGCAGCACGCGCTCATCTGGCTCCTCCCAAGTGTCAGCGACCTCTAGGAAGGGTAGTCGCCCCGGCATGCCCACCACGACGCGGCCGTCACACGCCGATGGCCTCGGCTTCGCCGCGCCGAGCGCCTGCCTGTAGCGTCGTCACCATGCGACTCGGCGTGCTGGACATCGGCTCGAACACGGTCCATTTACTCGTCGTCGACGCCCACCGGGGCGCTCGCCCCATCCCGGCCTTCTCCCACAAGGAGGAGCTGCGCCTAAGCGAGCATCTCGGCCCGCACGACGAGCTGTCCGCCGAGGGCATCGAGCGGCTGGGCGCCTTCGTCCAGCAGGCCGTGGTCATCGCCGAGGACAAGGGCGTGGAGGAGCTGCTGGCCTTCGCCACCTCTGCCGTGCGCGAGGCGGCCAACGGCGAACGGGTGCTCGAGAAGGTCCAGCGTCACACCGGCGTGCTCATCGAGGTGCTGTCGGGCCGCGACGAGGCCAGGCTGACGTTCCTGGCCGTGCGCCGCTGGTTCGGCTGGTCGTCCGGTCGGCTGCTGGCCTTCGACATCGGCGGCGGCTCCCTGGAGATCGCGGCCGGGGTCGACGAGGAGCCCGACGTCGCCGTCTCCCTGCCGCTCGGGGCCGGGCGGCTGACCCGCGACTGGTTCACCGGCGACCCGCCCTCCGCCGACGAGGTGCGTCAGCTGCGCCGCCACGTGCGCGCCGAGATCGCCCGGACCGTCGGCGGCGTCGTCCGCTACGGCGCGGCCGACCGGGCGGTGGCCACCTCCAAGACCTTCAAGCAACTGGCCAGGATCTCGGGGGCGGCCCCGTCCAGCGACGGCGTCTACGTGCCGCGCTCGCTGTCACGCGCCGACATGGCCGACTGGGCGGCGAAGCTGACGGGCATGACGACCGCCGAGCGGGCCGAGCTGACCGGGGTGTCCGCCGGGCGGGCCGCCCAGCTCGCCGCCGGCGCGCTCGTGGCCGACGCGGTGATGGACCTGTTCGAGGTCGAGCGGCTGGAGATCTGCCCGTGGGCGCTGCGCGAGGGCGTCATCCTGCGCCGGCTGGACGCGCTCCCCGGACGGCTGGAGGCGCTGGACGGAGCCATCGAGTAAGAGGGATATATCGCCACATAACGCCCAAGTGACCGCGATGAAACTGCAGAGAACGGGTGTTCACCGGCAAATCTGACAGGGTGTGGACGCTGCTCGGCGCGATCGGCTCACTGCTGATCGCCCTCACCCTGTCATTCCTCGCCGTGCTGGTCATCGCGGTGATCGTACTGATCTGGCTGGTGCTGATGGCCTCCACGACGCCCCGATCGTCCTGACACATGGCGGCTCCGCCGTTCGGCGGAGCGACCGTGAACCAGGGCGCGCTCAGGTCGTCATGAAGTGCGGGCCCGCCGCCCCAGGCGAATAGCGCAGCCGCTTCTCCAGGCACACCACCGCGCCGTTCTCGCGCCTGTTGGTGAACCGGATGTCGTCGGCCAGCGCCCGCATGATCTGCAGCCCACGCCCGTGCTCCGAGCCGGGCGTCGCCTCGCGCACCGCCGCGGGGTCGAACCCGTTGCCGTTGTCGGTCACCCGGATCACGCACAGGTCGTCGTAGACCATCGCGCTCACCGTGTAGTCGTCACTCGGCGCGGCGTGCCGGATGACGTTGGAACACGCCTCCGACAGCATGAGCTCGATGTCGTCGCGGATCTGCGGCTCCACCCCGAGCGAGGTGAGCGTGCCGTCCAGCATCTGCCTGATCAGCGGCACGCTCGCCGCGTCCCTCGGCAGCCGGAGCGCCATCGTCGCCTCCACTGGCGCCCTCCCTTCCGTGTCGAGAGAGCACCTGCCCTTGATCCGGCGAAGCAATCGTCGCGGGACGAAGGCGGGCAGGTCAGCTCGGTGGCAGGCTGAACAGCCGGTCGAGCGCGGTCATCCGCAGCAGGCTGCGCAGGTAGGGGGTGACCGCCACCACCCGCAGCACCGCGTCCTCGGCGGCCGCTCGCTGGTAGAGCCGGACCAGGGCGGCGATCCCCGACGAGTCGATGAACTCGACGCCCGACAGGTCGACGTCCACCCGTTCGAACCCCTCGCCCAGGGATACCGAGGCCAGCTCACTCGCGGTGTCGAAGTCGAGATCACCGCTCAGCGTGACCTGGACAGTCGTCGCGTCTGACGAGTCGATCTCTATGTGCAGCGGTGTCTTGTCGACCACCCCCACAGCCTAGCCACCATGGAAAATATGGCGCGCGCAGAGGGGGACATCTACGACAATCGGCACATGCATCAGTTCAGCCGGCCCCAGGTGGCAGACGCCCCGGCCATCTACGAGCTCACCGCCGCCTGCGACACCGACGTGCTCGGCCAGCCCGACCTCACCCTCGACGACATCGCGGGCGAGCTCGCCGAACCCGGCTTCGACCTCGGCAGCGACGCCTGGCTCTGGCACGGCCCCGACGGCCGGCTCGACGGCTGGGCGTGGGCCCGCGCCCAGGGTGACAGCGAGATCGTCGAGGCCGACGTCGTGGTCCGTCCCGGGGTGACCGGCCTCGCCGAGCGGCTCTGGCCGCTCGTCCTGGAGCGCGCCGGCGTGCTCGCCCGCGACCGCGGCCACGCCGCCGCCGTGGTCGACGTCGGCGTCTACCGGGCCGACCGGGCCAAGCAGGAACTCGTCCAGGGGTACGGGTTCGCGGCCGCCACCAGCTTCCACCGCCTGCGCGTCGACTTCGAAGGCCCCGTCCAGGCGCCTGAGCCGCCCCCGGGCGTCACCCTGCACAGCGGCCACGACGAGGAGATCCTCCGCGAGGCCCACCGGGTGCACCAGGAAGGCTTCGCCGCCCACTTCGGCCACGCCTACGTCGACTACGACCACTGGTACGAGGTCCGCCAGGGCCGGACCACCACCGACTGGGACCAGCTCACCGTCGCCAGGGTGGACGGCCGCCCGGCCGCGATGGTGCTCGGCAACGACCAGTTCCTCTCCGACGAGGGCTGCGGCTACGTCGCCACGCTCGCCGTGCTGCCCGAGTTCCGTGGCCGCGGCCTGGGCCGCCTGCTGCTGCGCACCGCCGTCGCCGCCGACCACGCCCGCGGCCGCAAGGGCACCATCCTGCACGTCGACGCCAACAACACCACTCCCGCCCTGGGCCTGTACGAGTCGGAGGGGATGCGCCCGGTCCTGGTCGTCGACATCTGGCGGAACACGATCACGAGCGACGCCTAGACCTTGTGGGCCGCCAGGTGGTCCAGCACCGCCTGGTTGGCCTCCCACCCGTCGGGGAACTTCACCGGCGCCCCGAGTCGCACGGGCTCCGCCGACGGGTGGGCGTCCAGCAGCTCGGCGATGCCGGCCCTGGCCACCACCACGCACGCGTGCCGGTGCCGCGACGCCAGCACGCACAGCCGCCCCGACTCCAGGTGGAACGCGGTCGCGTCGCGCCGTCCCGAGAGCGGGTGCAGCACGATCGTCACGTCGTACTCGCGGCCCTGCAGCCGGTTGGCGGTGTCCACGGTGATCTCCGGCGGCAGCCCGGCGTTCCTGATCGCCGCCACCTGGTCGCGGTGGGCCGCGCCGACCGCGATCCGGTCGGCGGTGACCGGCCGCTCGCCCTGCTCCGAGCCCGCCACCGCGCCGCGCTGCAGCAGCCGGGCCGCCAGCAGCGCCACCGCCTCCACCGCCTCGGCGTCGGTGCGCACGGTGTGCCGGTTGGGCAGCTCCAGCATCGCCCACCCGGACCGGGCCGCCTCCTCCAGCGCCCGGTCGTGCACCGTGCCCATGCCGCCGGTGACCAGCTCCAGCCGCCGGTCGCCCGGCCCCGTCCCCGACCGGAACCCGGTGAACGGGTAGAACGCCCGCGACACCACCGGCGCCGCCGACGAGGGCAGCCGCCACGACACCGGCAGCCGGTGCACCGGCAGGTCCGGGTTGTGCCGCAGCAGCACCGACACCGCGCTCTGCAGCGGGTCCCACGACAGCCCCGACCACCGGTCGCCGTCCACGATCGAGAACGGGTCGAGCTGCCCCGGATCGCCCACGAACAGCGCCCGCTCGAACAGCCCGGCGATGCGCAGCAGCTTGTCGGAGCGCATCTGGTAAGCCTCGTCCACGATCGCCCACGGCCAGGTCCTGCCGCCGATCCAGGCCCACTTGTCGGCGGTGGCGATGACGATGTCGGGATCGCCGAGATCCTGGACGCGGGTGCCGACGGTCACCCCCGGCAGCTCCAGCATCCGCTTCGGAGGCACGTACGCGCCCGCCGACAACCGGCCGACGGTGAGCCGCGGATGCTTGTCGCAGATCCGGGCCACCAGGTCGTCGACCTGCTCGTTGGTCTGGGCGACGATCATCAGCGGCTCGCCGGTGGCCGCCAGGTGCGCGGCGGCCCGCACCACCAGCGTGGACTTGCCCGCGCCCGGCGGCGAGTCGACCACCACGCCGCGGTGCCGGGGCAGGTCGTCCAGCACCCGGCGGACGACCTGCTCGGGCGTGGGCTCCGGCGTGGGCTCGGGGGTCACGACCACTCCTCCCTGGCGTCCTCGTCGGTCGGCTCGTACGGGCGGGGCGGGCCGCCGTGCGTCCACGGCGTCTGGTCCGGCTCGGGCAGCGCCGCCGCGCCCTGGAAGTCGTCGGTCAGCGAGGTGTAGCAGACCCGCTCGCCGGCCTCGGGCACCGCGCCGGGCGCCGGGGTCTTGCCCCGCCCCATCCCTTTGGTGATCTTCAAGGTGACCAGGCCGTCCCGCGCCGACACCAGCTCGGCGCCCTGCCCCCGCCGCTGCGGGGTGCCCAGCGCGGTCCCCGGCGGGATCCGTACGAGATCGTCGGTCTTGATCGTCACCAGCGGGCGCAGCTTGCGCGAGCGGCCCTCGCCCTCGGTGTGGTCCGGCACCGTGTCGACGACCTCGCCCGCGAACGCCTCGCCCGTCAGCCGGTATTCGGCCATCACCAGCGGGTCGTCGTAGGCGCGCTGCACGTCGTAGGCGGCCTGGGCACGCTCCATGCGCGCCAGCCGGGCCGCCGCCGCGACCGCGCCGTCGCGCCGGGCCTGCGGCGGCGCCCCCTCCGCGAGCTGCGCGGTCATGCCGCTGAACGAGCCGCGGTCCTGCTCCCAGCGCTGCGCCACGCTCGCGCCGGGCGGCAGCTCGCGCAGCAGGCCGATCGCCCGCCACACCAGCCGCCACGTCGGCTCCAGCTGGGTGCGCAGCGCCTCGGTGATCCGCTCGGCCGAGCCGCTCTCCATCGCGGGCGCCAGCACCTCGGCGTCGAAGCCCGGATCGGTGGCCGGGCCGGCCGGCGGCCAGATCAGCGGGTCCTCGGCCGCGTCGTCGGGCCCGTCGGTGATCCAGGCGAGCAGCGCCGCCAGGTTGGCGTCCTCCAGCGCGCTCTGCCCGCTCGCCCAGTGGCGGGCCAGCTCGTCCGTCGCGGCCAGCATGAGCGAGGAGCCGGGGTAGGCGGCGCGCTCGGTGAAGTACGTCAGCCACCGGCCGAGCAGCGGCACCCCCTCCGGCACCGGGAACGGCCCGTCGGTGCGCCGGAACCGGGTGGAGCGGCCGAGCAGCCGGGTGAAGGCCACCCCCGCCCGGTTCGGCACGATCAGCTGCGGCGCGTCCAGCGCCCGCTCGTACGGGTCGGCGTTGCGCCGCTCCACGGTCTCCGTCTCGGCGGCGAACCCCGCCACGTAGGGCAGCAGCGCCCCGGCCACCTCGGCCGCCCAGGCGAAGCGCAGGTCGCGGTTGCGCGGCTGGGTCACCACCAGCAGCCGCGGCTCGTCAGCATCGGTGCCCAGCATGGCCGCCAGCGGCGCCGCCGCCTCACCCGACAGCTTCAGCGGGATGAACACCATCGGCCGCGCCGACAGGTGGCAGTGGCGGACGGTCGCGATCGGCTGCGCGACGCCCTCGTCGATCGCCCTCAGCCGGGCGAGCGAGGTGAGCAGGCTCACGGGCGCCTCCCGGTCACGCCAGGCACTCCCGCCGCAGCCGCTCGGCGCCGCGCAGCAGCCGGGCGATCTCCTCCTGGCCCGGCGCCGGCGCGCGCGAGCCATCGGCCAGCGCCAGCGCCTCCCGCACCGACGCCACCCCGCCCAGCGCGTCGCGGACGTCGCGGCCCAGCAGGTCGGAGGCGCCCTCCTGGCGGGCCTCGTCACGGCAGAAGAAGCACAGGTCGCAAGTGGACAGGCAGTCGGGGGCGTAGCGGGCCTCCGTCCGGCGCACCGCGTCGGCCAGCTCCGCGACCGGCCGGGCGGGCCGGCCGTCCTCGCCGGGCTCCAGGTCGAACGTCACGCCCTCGGGCAGCGCCGCCAGCAGCCGGTCCAGGCTCGTCACGCGGGCGAGCTGGCGGCGCAGCACCGCGAGCTGCCTGCGCACGTCGACCAGCGTCGCCACCGGGCGGTTGGCGAAGTTCTCCGGGCACACCAGCACCACGTCGTGCGCCACCCGGAGCGGGTCGTGGCCGAGATCCTCCAGCAGCGTGCGCAGCGCGAGCACGTACACGGCCGCCTGCCGCGCGGCCGCCGCCACCGCCGCCGGGTCGGCCTGCCCGTCGACCACCGCGAACGACTTGATCTCCACGATGTGGAACCGGCCGCCGAGCTGGAACGCCACCACGTCCGGCTCCAGGTAGGCGGTATGGCCGGCGATGGCCAGCGTGAACAGCGGGTGGTCGTAGACGGTGCCCGTGCCCTCGCCCCTGGCCGCGCGGTCGATCAGCGCGCGGGTGTGGGTGTGGCGCAGGTGGGCGCCGACGTTCTCCACGTCGTGGTAGGCCACCTCGTCGATCGGCAGGCCGAGCAGCTCGCGCAGCATCCGGATCAGCTCCGCGCACCCGTCGGCCTTCACCAGCGACTCGAACGCGTTCCCGCGGGTGATCGCGAACGGCGACTGGCCGAACGGGGCGGGGAACCCGAGATGGCGGGCGACGGCGTCCTTGTCGATCCCGGCGCCGTCCATGAGCGCCCGGCGGGTGCAGCCCGGGTTGGCCGCCAGCGCGGCGATCGCCCGGGCGTCGTGCGGCTTGGGCGGCGTGGTGCCGCGCAACGCGTCAAGCCGGTTCATCGGCCGCCTCTCATAGCCGTGACTGATCTTGGAACAGTGGCCAGCGTAGTGGCCCCGAACAGCCGGGCCACGTCATCGAGCTGCGCGTCGGCGCGCCCGGCCAGCTCCGCCCGGTCGTCGGCGTCGCGTCCGGCGTGCACCGCGAGCTCCCGCCGGGCCGCCTCGGCCACCCGCGCCGGGTCGGGCGGCACCTGGTCGCCGGCGCCCGGGATGTTGCGCGCGATCCTGGCTAACAGCCGGTCGCCCTCGGCGGTCCGCCCGCCGGACCCGGCGTGTTCGGCGATGCGGATGGCGCAGGTGAGGAAGTCGACCCGGGGGCTGAGCGGGCCCACCACCCGGCGCTCCACCGGCCACGTGCTGACGGCGAGGTAGCCGCGGGCGGGGGAGAGCCGGTCGGTCAGCGCCGCGCACAGGTAGTAGGGCCGTCCGAACGGCGACGAGCGGAACGAGCGCTCCTCGTCCCTGCGCAGGCTGGTGAGCTGGGAGCTGCGGATCGTGCCCGCCTGGAACGCGCCGCTCACCGCCACCACCAGCCGGGCCTGCGCCGGCGCGCCCAGCAGGGCCAGCGCCTGGTGCACCTGCTCGCGCACGGTCACCAGCCGAGACCCACGAGCCTTCTGCCCGCGCGTGTCGCCGGGCTTGTCGTCAGGGCCGCTGACCAGCGTGTCCCAGGCCCGCTCGGCCGTGCGCAGCTCGGCCCGCAGTGTCCTGGCCGCCGCGCCGTCCCTGGCCCGCACGGCCCTGCGCACACCGGCTCTGAGCTCGTCGATCCGCCGTTCGAGCTCGTCCAGCCGGTCACTCATGGCGCGAGAGTATCAGTGGTTCCAGTAATTACCAGTATTTTCCCGGGCGTGTCGCCCTGGCACACGGACGCGGCCGCGCCGGGAAAGGCGCGGCCGCGTACGAGGAATGAATCAGGAGGACGTGGTGACGCGGTCGGCGGGAGGCAGGCCGAGCTGGTCGGTGGGGACCTTGTGCGTCTCGCGTGCCGTCGCCACGGCCACCGCGCTGATCGCGCACAGGATGGCGGTGAAGATTCCCACGCCGACCCAGCCCTGCAGGCCGAGCCAGCCCTCGGGGGAGACGATGCCGGCCGCCGAGGCGACCGCGAAGCCGGCGATGGCGAAGCCGATCTGGGTGCCGATCGCCATGCCCGACAGCCGCACCTTGGTGGTGAACATCTCACCGTAGAGCGAGGGCCAGATGCCGTTCGAGGCGCTGTAGACGACGCCCAGGGTGAGGATGCCGACCAGGAAGATCATCGGGTAGCTGCCCGAGTTGATCGCCGCCAGGTAGGCGAAGATCATGATTGGGCTGCCGACGGCCCCGATGAGGAACACGGGCTTGCGGCCGATCCGGTCCGACAGCATCGCCCACAGCGGGATCGCCAGCAGCGCGGCGGCGTTGGCCACGGTGCTCACCCAGAGCATGGTGGCCCGGTCCAGGCCGACGTTCTCGGTGGCGTAGTTGAGTGACCACACGGTGAAGATGGTGCTGACCGTCGCGATGAGCGCCGCGCACACCACCCGCAGCACGCTCGCCCAGTGGTCGCGGAAGAGCAGCGACAGCGGCATCCGCGGCACCGTGCCCTCGGCCACCTCGCGCTCGAACGCCGGCGTCTCCTCCAGCCGGCGCCGGATCACCCAGCCGACCACGGCCACGACCACGCTCAGCCAGAACGGCACCCGCCAGCCCCACGACAGCAGCTGCTCCTCGGGCATGGCCGCCACCGGGATGAACACCATGGTGGCCAGGATCTGCCCGAACTGGGTGCCGTTGAGCGTGAAGCTGGTGTAGTAGCCGCGGCGGTGCTCCGGGGCGTGTTCCAAGGTCATGGAGTTGGCGCTGGCCTGCTCGCCGGCGGCCGACAGGCCCTGCAGCACGCGCAGCAGGACCAGCAGGACGGGAGCCAGCCCGCCGATCTGGTCGCGGGTCGGCAGGCAGCCGATGAGGAAGGTCGACACGCCCATGAGCACGAGCGTGAACACCATGATGCGCTTGCGTCCGAACCGGTCGCCGTAGTGGCCCAGGAAGAACGCGCCGACGGGCCGGGCGGCGTAGGCGACGCCGAAGCTGGCCAGCGACTGGAGGGTCGCCGTAGTGGGGTCGGACTCGTCGAAGAACACCTTGGAGAAGATGAGGGCGGCGGCGCTGCCGTAGATGAAGAAGTCGTAGTACTCCAGCGCGCTGCCTATCCAGGCCGCGACGGCCGCCTTGCGCGGCGTGCCCTGGCGGGCACCGGGGGGTTGGTCGGTCACGATGGCTCCCTGTGGTGCGGCGTCGTCAGTGCGGGCCCTGCCCCCCGTCCGGGCCGCTCACTTGTTACGAACTAGATAGTTAATTGCTCGCCATGGTGCTGTGACCGCCATCTCATGTCAAGAGTCTCTTCCCGGGACGGCGTCGGGGATGTTATGACTAACTCACTAGTTCGTACATAACTCGAGGGTGAGCATGACCTCCTACCTGATCGGGCTCATCGGCTCCGGCATCGGACCGTCACTCAGTCCCGCCCTGCACGAGCGGGAGGCGTCCCGCCTCGGCATCCCGTACGTCTACCGGCTGATCGAGGCGGGCGCCGCCGAGGAGGTGGGAGAGCTGGTCCGGATGGCGCGGCGGCTGGGCTTCGACGGGCTCAACATCACCCACCCGTGCAAGCGGGCGGTGCTCCCGCACCTGGACGAGCTGTCGGCGGACGCGACCACGCTGGGCGCGGTCAACACGGTGGTGTTCGACGGCGACCGGGCCGTCGGGCACAACACCGACTGGACCGGCTTCGCCGAGTCGTTCGCCCGCGACCTGCCCGGCGCGCCCACCGGCCGGGTGGTGCAGCTCGGCGCGGGCGGGGCCGGGGCGGCGGTCGGGCACGCGCTGCTCACCCTCGGCGCGGGCGAGCTGACCGTGGTGGACGCGGATCCGGCGCGGGCCCGGGCGCTGGCGGCCGAGCTGGCCGGGCGGTTCGGCGCGGGCCGGGCCCGCCCCGCCGTGCCCGGCGACCTGCCGGACCTGCTGCCGGGCGCGGACGGGCTGGTGCACGCCACCCCCACCGGCATGGCGGAGCACCCCGGCCTGCCGCTGCCCGCCGGCCTGCTCCGCCCCGGCCTGTGGGTGGCCGACATCGTCTACCGGCCGCTGGAGACCGAGCTGCTGCGCCGCGCCCGCGCACTCGGCTGCCGCACGCTCGACGGCGGCGGCATGGTCGTCTTCCAGGCGGCGCACGCCTTCCACCTGTTCACGGGCAGGAAGCCGGACGCCGAGCGGATGCTCGCCCACCTGACCGAACTCGTCACCGCCTGAACCCGCCTGAACCCCGCCTGACAGGAGGACGCCATGCGCAAGTCCATCGCGACCGTGTCGGTGAGCGGCACGCTGACCGAGAAGCTGGAGGCGATCGCCGCGGCCGGCTTCGACGGGGTGGAGGTGTTCGAGAACGACCTGATCGCCTGCCCGCTGCCGCCCGAGGAGATCCGGCTCAGGGCCGCCGACCTGGGCCTGGGCATCGACCTGTACCAGCCGCTGCGCGACTTCGAAGCGGTGCCCGACGACGTGCTCCGGGTCAACCTGCGCCGCGCCGAGTACACCTTCGACGTGATGAACCGGCTCGGCGCGGACACGCTGCTCGTCTGCTCGAACGTCTCCCCGGACGCCCTGCCCGACGACGCGCTCGCCGCCGAGCAGCTCCACCGGCTCGCCGACCGGGCGGCCGGGCACGGCATCCGGATCGCCTACGAGGCGCTCGCCTGGGGGCGGCACGTCAGCGAGTATCTGCACGCCTGGCGGATCGTGCGCACGGCCGACCACCCGTCGCTCGGCGTCTGCCTGGACAGCTTCCACATCCTCTCGCGCGGCTCCGACCCCATCGGCATCGAGGCGATCCCGGGGGAGAAGGTGTTCTTCCTGCAGCTCGCCGACGCGCCCCGGATGGCCATGGACGTCCTGCCGTGGAGCCGCCACTACCGCTGCTTCCCCGGCCAGGGCGGCTTCGACGTGACGGGCCTGGTCCGGCACGTGCTGGCCACCGGGTACGCGGGGCCGCTGTCGCTGGAGGTGTTCAACGACGTCTTCCGCCAGTCCGACGCCCGCAGGACCGCGCTGGACGCGATGCGGTCGCTGATCGCGCTGGAGGAGGCGCTGCGGCCGTCGGGCGCCCCGCCGGTCGTGCCGTCCGGGTTCGCGTTCGCCGAACTGGCCACCGGCGGCTCCGCCGAGCTCCCCGCCCTCCTGTCGGCCCTCGGTTTCGCTCGTACGGGCACACACCGGACGAAACCGGTCGAGCTCTGGGAGCAGGGCGGCGCCCGCGTCCTTCTCAACGCCGGCCAGGACGAACCCGCGGACGAGGAGCCCGGGCTGGTGGCGATCGGGCTGGAGACGCCGGACCCGGCCGCGTCCGTGAAACGGGCCGAGACGCTGCTGGCCCCCGTGCTGCCCCGCGAGCGCGCCCCCCGCGACGCGCCGCTGGACGCCATCGCCGCCCCCGACGGGACCGCCCTGTTCTTCTGCCGCACCGGGCGCGCCGACCACCCCGACTGGACGGCCGACTTCCCGCGCGTGTCCCCCGTACCGGAGGGAGAGGTGACCGCGATCGACCACGTCGCGCTCACCCAGCCGTGGCAGCACTTCGACGAGGCGTCGCTGTTCTACCGCAGCGTGCTCGGGCTGCGTCCGCAGGAGAGCCTGGAGGTCGCCGACCCGTACGGCCTGCTGCGCAGCCGCGCCATGGCGGGCGGCGGCACCCGGCTGGTCGTCAACATCGCCAGGGTGGGCGCCGGCCGGGCGCCCGGCCAGCACGTCGCGCTCGCCGTCCGCGACCTGCGGGCGCTGGCCCGGCGGCTGCGCGCCGAGCATCCCGGCCTGCTGCTGCCCATCCCGGCCAACTACCACGACAACCTGGAGGCCAGGTACGCGACCGACCCGGAGATCAGGGAGCTGGGGCTGCTGTACGACAGGGACGAGCGGGGCGAGTTCCTGCACCTGTACACGGTGACGGCGGGCCGGGTCTTCTTCGAACTGGTCCAGCGGATCGGCGGCTACGACGGGTACGGCGCGGCGAACGCGGCCGTCCGGCTGGCGGTGCAGCACGTGGAGCGGTCATAGGATGAGGCGAAATCGTCCCCGCCGTCCCGTGGAGTCTCATGACCTCGCAGCCAGCCACCGGTGAGCGCCGGCGCGACGCCGACCGCACCAGGGCGGAGATCCTCGAGGTCGCCCAGCGGGAGTTCGCCAGGCGCGGCTACGCGGGGGCGCGGGTCGACGAGATCGCCGAGCTGATGCGCACCACCAAGCGCATGATCTACTACTACTACGGCAGCAAGGAGAAGCTCTACATCGCCGTCCTGGAGCACGCCTACTCGGTGGTCCGCGCCGCCGAGCGCGACCTCGACGTGGAGCACCTGGCGCCGGTGGAGGCGATCCGCACGCTGGCGGAGTTGACGTTCGACCACCACGACGCGCACCGCGACTTCATCAAGCTGGTCGCGATCGAGAACATCCACGAGGCCGAGCACATCCGCAAGTCGGAGGTCCTGGCCAACCTCGGCACACCCGTGCTCGGCGTCATCGAGCGCATCCTGGAGGCGGGCAAGGCGAGCGGCGACTTCGCCACCGAGGCCGACGCCGTCGACGTGCACATGATGATCAGCGCGTTCTGCTTCTTCCGGGTGGCCAACCAGCACACGTTCGGCGCGCTGTTCGGCCGCGACATGACCGCGCCGGAGCACCGCGCCCGGCTGCGCCGCATGGTGGGCGAGATGACGGTCGCCTACCTGCGCGGCGATCAGAGGCCGTAGGCCTCCAGCAGGCGCAGCCACACCTCGCTCACCGTCGGGAACGACGGCACGGCGTGCCAGAGCCGCTCCAGCGGCACCTCGCCGATGACCGCGACGGTCGCGGAGTGCAGCAGCTCGGCCGTGCCCGGCCCGGCGAAGGTGACGCCCAGCAGCACCTTGCGGTCCTCGTCCACCACCGCCTTGGCCCGGCCGCGGTAGCCGTCGCCGAGCAGGTAGGCCCCGGACACGTTCGCCAGGTCGTACTCCACCGTCCGCACCCGGAACCCGGCCTCGCGGGCCGCGGCCTCGGTGCGGCCGACCGAGCAGATCTGCGGGTCGGTGAACACCACCTGCGGCGGCCCGGACCCGTCGGCGCCCGCGCGCATGCCCGGCAGGTCGTCCGGCCGGCCCGCGGCCCTGGCCGCGATCACGTCGCCGCACGCCCGGCCCTGGTACTTGCCCATGTGGGTGAGCAGGTTGCGCCCGTTGACGTCGCCCACCGCGTACAGCCAGCCGCCGGTCACGCCGGTGGCGCGCAGGCTGTCGTCCACCTCGACCGGCCGGTCCTCCGGCAGTCCGACGGTCTCCAGCCCCAGCCCCTTCGTGGCGGGCTTGCGGCCGGCGGCGACCAGCACCTCGTCGGCCTCGACCGGTGGGCCCTGCGACAGGTGCACGGTCACCTTGCCGCCCGGCTCGGGCCGTTCCACCCGCTCCGCCCCGGTACGCAGCCGCACGTCGATGCCCGCGGCCGCGAACGAGTCGGCCAGCAGCTCGCCCGCGAACGGCTCCATGCGCTCCAGCAGCCCGCCGCCGCGCACCAGCAGCGTCGTCTGCCGCGCGCCCAGCCCGTGCATGGCCTGCGCCATCTCGCAGCCGACCACGCCGCCGCCGATCACCGCCAGCCGGCCGGGCACCGACTTGACGGCGGTGACCTCGTGGCTGGTCCACGGCTCCGCCTCTCGCAGCCCCGGCACCGGCGGCACCGAGGCGACGCTGCCGGTCGCCAGCACCACCGCGTGGCGGGCGGTCAGCACCCGCTCGCCGCCGTCCGGCGTGTCGACGACCACCCGGCGCGGGCCGTCCAGCCGCCCGCGCCCGCGCACGAACGCGGCGGGCACGCCCTCGACCCAGCGCACCTGACCGGCGTCGTCGTAGCCGCTGACCGCCTCGTCGCGGCGGGCCAGCACCGCCCGCGTGTCGATCGGCCCCGCCTCCAGGCCCGGCACCCGCGCCACCTCGGCGGCCAGCTCGACCGGGCGCAGCAGCGCCTTGCTCGGGATGCACGCCCAGTAGGAGCACTCGCCGCCGGCCAGCCGCTCCTCCACGACCGCGGCGGACAGGCCGCCGCGCACCGCCCGGTCGGCGACGTTCTCACCGGCCGGACCGGCTCCGATCACGATGACGTCGAACTCGTCGAACTCGTCGGACACGTCGGCCTCCCGTTTGGCGTACCCCCTGGGTGCAGTCTGCCAGTCGATCAGCCGCCACTCCAGTCAGGCCCCGGCCGCAGGCACGGCCTTCACCCAGCCCCGGTCGTCGGTGAGGAACCGGTCCAGCCGCAGCCCCGCCGCCTCCAGCGCGGCCGCCAGCTGCTCGTCCGACAGGCGCCGGGAGGTGAACGACTGCGTCCACTCGCGCTCCCCGCACACGCACCGCATGGTGGCGTTGACCACGCCGGGGGCGACCTGTTCCAGCGCCGACATCTCGACCCGGATGTCGCCCTCGGTGCGGCCCCGGCCGACCTCCCAGGCGTCGTGCCGCTCCGGCGGGGTCCACTGGACCAGCACCGACCCGTCGCCGGCGACGTGCCGGGCGCACGCCTCCAGCAGGCCCTGCCGTCCCGCCTCGTCGGCGGTGTGCACGAGGTTCGAGGCCAGCAGCACGCCGTCGAAGCGCCGGCCCAGCCGCAGGTCCTGGATGCGGCAGCGCACGGTCTCCGCGCCGCGCACCTCGGCCAGCATCTCGGCCGACTCGTCGACCGCGACGACTTCGTAGCCGCGCTCGATCAGGGCGTGGGTCACCCGGCCCACGCCCGCGCCCAGGTCGAGCACCGAGCCGCCGGCCGGCACCTGCCCGGCCACGACGTCCGGCTCCTCGCCCGGTTTGATCATCTTGTAGACCTCGACGGACGAGCCGTCGGGCGTGATGGCGCCGGACCCGGTTCCGCTGTTCGGGATGATCTTCATGATCCTGAGACTAACCCGGCGAGCGCGCCGTCAGTCGCCGAACCGGGACAGTTTCCCGTGCCGCCGGGCGTACCGCAGAGCCCACCCGAACAACGCCAGCGTCGCCGCCAGGTAGACCACGTTCAGCCCGGCCGCCCACGCCAGCCGGTCCCACGGCACCGCGCCGCCCGCCAGGACGGCCCGCATCCCCTCGAAGACGTGGGACGCCGGCGTGAACCAGGCCAGCGCCTGGAGAGGCTCCGGCAGCACCGAGACCGGGTAGAAGATCCCCGCCAGCGGCTGCACCACGAACACCAGCGACCAGGCGATCACCTGCGCGTTCTCGCCGAACCTGAGCACCGCCGAGATGGCGACCAGGCCCAGCGACCAGCCGAACATGAGCAGCACCCCCATGAACGGCGCCAGCCCCACGCCCAGGCTCGTCACCCCGAACCCGTACAGGGCGTACGCCAGCCCCGCCATGACCGCCACCGCGAACGCCACCTTGCCCAGCGAGAACAGCACCAGCCCGGTCAGGTACTCGGCGCTGGACAGCGGGCTCACCTGCACGTTCAGCAGGTTCCTGGACCAGATGTCCTCCAGGAAGGCGATGGAGATCTCGTTGCTGGCCTTCTGCAGCACCTGCCACAGCAGCACGGCCCCGATCAGAAACGTGACCACGAACGGAACCCGCTGCGTCTGCAGGAACAGGGTCACGAAACCCCACAGCACCAGCTCCACCACCGGCCAGAACAGGATCTCGAACATCCTGATCGGGCTGCGCCGCAGCGCCGCGAAGTCGCGCCGGACCACGCCGAGGACCCGCCGCCGCCGGGCGGCCGCCCCCAGCGGGGGCAACGTCATGGTCGTCATCCGCGCGCCACCTTCAGGAAGACCTCTTCCAAGTCCTCGGCCCCGTAGCGGCCGGCCAGCTCCGCCGCCGTGCCCGTGGCCACGATCCGCCCGGCCGCCATGAAATGGATGCGGTCGCACATCCGCTCCACCTCACGCATGTTGTGCGAGGTGATCAGCATCGCGCTGCCGCGCTCCCGCGACACCCGCGTCAGCAGGCCGCGGATGCGGTCGCCCGCGTCCGGGTCGAGGTTGGCCGTCGGCTCGTCGAGCACCAGCAGGCGGGGCGCGTTCAGCAGCGCCTTGGCCAGCTGCACCCGGGTGCGCTGGCCCGACGACAGATCCATCATCCGCCGTCCGCGCAGCGGCCCCAGCTCCAGCAGCTCGATCATCTCCGCCACCCGCGCCCCCGGCCGCCGCACCGCGTACAGGTGGGCGAACGCGTCGAGCACCTCGCGCACCAGCAGCGGCCCCGGCAGGTCGACGTAACTGGCGGCGAAGTTGACCTGGCTGAGCACCTCGGTGCGGTGCCGGGCCAGGTCGAGCCCGAACACCCGCACCTCGCCCGCGTCGGGGGTGATCAGGCCGAGCAGCATGTGGAGGGTCGTCGACTTGCCCGCGCCGTTGAGCCCGAGCAGGCCCACGACCTCACCGTCGCCTACCCCGAAGCTGAGCTCGTCGACCGCGGTGACCGGGCCGAACCGCTTGACAAGCCTGATCGCCTCGATGATGGCCACCGCCACAGCCTGCGGCCCGGGCGCCGCTCATCGCAACGGGTTTTCCTCCAGCATGGCCAGCAGGTCCCACTCGTTCTCGCACACCCGCCGCCCGATCGCCGCCAGCTCCACCGACCGCGACTCGCCCGACAGGTGCCGCCGCGCCTGCACGGCGCAGATGACGCCCCACTTGAGCACGCCGAACGTCTCCCACCAGCGCAGCGCCTCCCGGTCCACCGGGTGTCCCGACGCCTTCTCGTACGCGGTCACCAGGTCGTCGTACCGCCCGAAACCGCCCACCGGGAGCGGCGACCCGAACCGCCACGCCTTCACGCACAGCCAGCCGAGATCCTCCAGCGGGTCGCCGGCATGCGCCAGCTCCCAGTCGAGCACCGCGCGGACGCCCTCGGGGCCGATGATCAGGTTGCCGTTGCGGAAGTCGCCGTGCACCACGGTCCGCCGGACGCTCCGGGGCCGCGCGGCGGCCAGCCTGCGCAGCGCCAGCTCGAACACCGGATGCGGCTCCTCGACGGCGTCCAGCGCCGCCCGGTACTGATCCAGCGGGTCATCGTCGCCCTGCGGCTGGGGCAGCGCCGACAGCGGCATCCGGTGGATCGCCGCCAGCGCCTCACCGCACTGCCCGGCCAGCCGCGGCAGGGCCGCCTTGTAGGCGTCGTCCCGCAGGATCCGCCGCGGGATCGTCTCACCCTCGATCCGCTCCATGAGCACGTACGCGTCACCCTCGGCCAGCACGCCGGGCGCCGGCACCCCGGCCTCCCGCGCGGCCCGCATCAGCCGCGCCTCCGCCGCCAGGCCGGTCCCGAGCGCGCCCTCCGACCCCGACCGCAGGATCAGCGGATGCCGCACCCCGCCGGGGGTGACGACGTCCAGCGCCCACGTCTCCCGCGACGCCCCGCCGGGCAGCCGCACCCGGCCCTCGACCACGGCCCCGTCGCCGAAGGCCGCCCGCACCACCGTCTCGACGTCGCTCACCGGAGGCCGAACTCCCAGTTGCCGCCGGCCGCGTACGCGCCGAGGATCCGCCGCCCCACCGAGTCGATGTGCACCTCGTCCGGGCCGTCGTAGATCCGCCCGGCCCGCGCGTGCCGGTACATCCGGTCCAGCGGCGTGTCCGGCGTCAGCCCCGCCGCGCCGTACACCTGGATCGCCCGGTCGACCACGTTGTGCAGCATCCGCGCCCCGACGACCTTGATCGCGCCGATCTCCACCCGCGCGTCGCCCCCGGCGTCGACCGCCTCCGCCGCCTGCAGCGTGAGCAACCGCGCCGCCTGGATCTCCGCGTACGAGTCGAACACGTGCTGCCGCATGAGCTGCTTCTTCGCCAGCGGCTCGCCGAACGCGGTCCGCTCGTGCAGCCGGCGGCACATCAGGTCGAACGCCCGCTGCGCCTGCCCCAGCCACCGCATGCAGTGGAAGATCCGCCCAGGCCCGAGCCGCTTCTGCGCGATCACGAACCCGTGCCCGCGCGGCCCGAGCAGGTTGCCCGCCGGCACCCGCACGTCCTCGTACCGCACCTCGCAGTGCGACCCGTGCAGCCCCAGCACCGGCGTGTCGCGCACGATCCGATAGCCCGGCGTGTCGGTCGGCACCAGGATCATCGAGAACGCCAGGTGCGGGGGAGCGTCGTCCTCGGTCCGGCACATCACGGTCGTGTACGCCGCCTGAGACGCGCCCGTGGTGAACCACTTGTGCCCGTTGATCACCCACTCGTCGCCGTCGAGCACCGCCCGGGTCGCGAGCTGCGTCGGGTCGCTGCTCGACACCGCCGGCTCGGTCATCGCGAAACTCGGCGAGATCTCGGCCCGCACCAGCGGCGCCAGATAGCGCTCCCGCTGCTCGCCGGTCGCGTGCTCGTACAGCATGAGAGAGTCCTGCAGCGTGTACGTGCCGAGCGCGAGCTGCCCGTACTCGCTGCGTCCCTGCACCTCGTTGACGTACACGTAGTCGAGGAACGGCAGCCCGCCGCCGCCGAGCTCCTTGGGATGGCCGAGCGCCCAGAGCCCCTCCTTCTTCGCCTCCTCCTGCAGCTCGCGGAGCGCCTCCCGGCCACCCTCCTCGATGGCGCGCTCCGCGGGCTCCACCCGCTCGGTCATGAACGCATACACGGCATCCCGCAACGGGCGGACCCTGTCAGGCACGGCGAAACTCATGCAAGGATCTCAACGGAAAACCGGTGTCCGGTCAACGGAGAACTGCATGCCCGCACCGCACGACGCCCCGACGTCCGCCCAGCTGATCGCCGCCGTCCGCGAGTTCCTCGAATCCGACGTGCTGCCGGCCGCCGAGGGCCGGGTCCGCTTCCACACCAGGGTCGCGATCAACGTGCTCGCCATGGTCGAGCGGGAGATCGAGCTCGGCCCGTCCCAGGCACTCGACCACGAGACGCGCCTGGCCGCCCTCGGCGTCGCCGACGACGCCGAGCTCGCCGCGGCCATCCGCGACGGCCGCCTCGACGACAACCCCATGCTGACGCCGTTCCTCCGCGACGCCGTACGAGCCAAGCTCGCGGTCGCCAACCCCGGCTACGCCTCGTGATCCGTACGGCCCTGGCCACCTGCGCGCTGGCGATCTCGGCGACGAGCTGCCTCCCGATGTTCGTCCCCAGCGCTCCCGCCCCACAGGGCCACACCGGCGTCACCGTGCGGGACGGCGAGCTGACCTGCTGATCGGGGCCACGAAACTTTCAGCCGGACCACGACCGCTTCGGAAAGCCCTTTCCCCAGGCCATCCCGTCAGGTCTCCCTCACTCCCGTCCGTTGACACCGGATCGTCATTGGCGTGAACTTTCGCGGTCAGATACCGTCACCCGCACGGAGCGCTCCCACCCCCGGCCCCCTACCGGAACACGGAGACCGCACAATGTCCCACGCCGGACCACGCCGCCGGGCGCGGCGCATCCTCGCCCTGCTCCTCGCCACGGTGACCCTCCTCGTCGTCCCCATGACCGGCACCGCCTCCGCGCACGGCTCGATCGTCGACCCCGCCACCCGCAACTACGGCTGCTGGCTGCGCTGGGGCAGCGACTTCCAGAACCCCGCCATGCAGCAGATCGACCCCATGTGCTGGCAGGCCTGGCAGGACAACACCAACGCGATGTGGAACTGGAACGGCCTCTACCGCGACAACGTCGGCGGCAACCACCAGGCCGCCGTCCCCGACGGCCAGCTCTGCAGCGCCGGCCGCACCCAGGACGGCCGCTACCGGTCCATGGACACCCCCGGCGCCTGGACCACCACCGCCCTCGGCAGCTCCTTCAACCTGCGGCTGCACGACCAGGCCCGCCACGGCGCCGACTACATCAGGGTCTACATCACCCGCCAGGGCTACGACGCCACCACCACCCCGCTCGGCTGGAACCACCTGGAGCTCGTCCGCGAGACACCCCGCTACGCACCCGCCGAGAACTACTTGATCACCAGCCTGACCAAGGGTTCACGCACCGGCCGCCACGTGATCTACACGATCTGGAAGGCGTCCCACATGGACCAGACGTACTACTTCTGCAGCGACGTCACCTTCAGCTGACACCTTCGCCTCACGGGGGCGGTCACGCAAAGCCGCGTGGCCGCCCCATCGGCATCAGTCCGATGGGACCTGTTGCGCCACGAACGTGCCGCGACCATGAACGACGACGAGCAGGCCCCGTTCGGCGAGGTCTTTGACCGCGCGGCGCACTGTCACGCGGGACACCCCGTACTGGTCGGCCATCTCCAGCTCGGTCGGCATCTTGGCGCCGGCTGACGGTACGCCTGAGGCGATCCCCGCTTCGATATCCTCCGCCACCTGCTGCCAGACCAGCTTCGCCCCGTCATGGTCGATTCGGTCGCTTCTGTCCTCGAGGGCCATGGTGAGACCGTATGGGATTGCTGACCTGCTAAAACTCTGGACTACGTCTGCAAAGGTATTAGAAGGTTTTATGCTGTCTCCCGCTGGACCGGCCGGTCCAGGTCTCGCAGGGAAGGATCGCCCCCATCCCGGGGGCGGAGGACGCCTACGCGGTGCGTGACTCGAAGAACCCGGATGCCGGGACGCTCCGGTTCACCGGTAGCCGAGCTTCGCACCGCCGGTCTGTCCATCCTTGAGGCGTCACCCGCGAAGACGGCGGTCCCTGCCTGATCACAGCCGCCGCGACCCTACCGGGAGCGCCACACGATGCACTGGCACGCCTATCAGTGGACCGGCCCGGGGGCGGAACGTGCCGACGAGGCCGACCGCCGCCCCACCTCGCCCGGCTTCTCCACCTCCCCGCTGCCGCCGATGCGCACCGGCGACTGGCTGCTCAAGCCCAGGTCACGGATCGCCGTCACCTTCGCGGAAGTGGCCCCGGCGGTCGCGTGGCTGGCGGGCGAGTACGGCAAGACGCGCACGGCGCTGCTGCCGCCGGAGCGGATCCCGGTCGAGGAGCGGCTGGAGACCGCTCGTGACCTGCTGCTCCGGGGGGTGGACGTGCAGTGGGGAGAGTGGTTGCAGGGTGGCCGGTTCGTCACCCTCGGCGTGATCTGCTGCTCGAACCGGCACGTCCCCCATCCGTGCCCCGCCCGGGGCTCGTCTCCGGCTCTGCCAGAATCTTGACCGGAGGATCTCGGGAAGGGGCGATCATGTCAGCCGAGCGGAAGCCGCAGGCCGTCAGGCAGTTGCGGCTGGTGGTGGAGGCGGAGGATTACGAGGCGGCCGTCGCCTTCTACCGGGATGTGCTGGGGCTGCCGGAGCAGGCGGCCTTCTCCGGGGGTGACGGGGCCGAGGTGGTCATCCTGGAGGCCGGACGGGCGACCTTGGAGATCGCCAACCCGACGCAGAAGCGGATGATCGACGACGTGGAGGTGGGCCGTCAGGTGGCGCCCAAGTTCCGGGTCGCGTTCGAGGTGGACGACACGCGGGAGACGGCCGGCCGTCTGGTCGCCGCCGGGGCCGACGAGGTCGCGCCGCCCACCGTCACGCCCTGGCAGTCGCTGAACGCCCGCCTCGACACCCCCGGCGGCATGCACATCACGGTCTTCCAGGAGCTGACCACCCTGGAGGAACGGGAGACGCTCGACGGCTTCGGCACCGGGACCTAGCGGCCCCGGGTGAAGGTCAGGAGGAGCGCGGCGGTCCGGTCCGGGTCCTCCAGAATGGGCGTGTGGCCGACCTCGGGCAGCAGCTCGATCCGCGCGCCCGGGACGGCGCGGTAGTCGGCGGCCGACGAGGACCGCCACCTGCGGTCGTCCGCACCGAAGATCACCAGCAACGGCTTGCCCAGGACCGCCAGCCGATCCGGGAGCCGCCGCTGCTGGAGATACTCCGTGGTGCCCCGCATCGTGGTGACAAGCGTGTGGTGGGTCATCATGCGCATCTCGTCCAGGATCGTTCGCGGGACCTCGTACCCGGGACGGCTGAAACCGGAGCCGGCGAACTGCCGGATCTGCTCGTTCGTGGGCGGCCACTGCGCGGGGCTGATGGCGGCGGACTCCGACGCGATGAAGGCGTCCATGCCGGGCCCCGTGTTGATCAGTACGAGCGCGGTCACCAGGTCCGGTCGCTGTTCGGCCAGGGCGGTGGCGACGGCGCCGCCGCTGGAATGGCCCACCACCGTGGCGCGGCCGACACCGAGCAGATCCAGGGCCGCGCCGACCCGGCGTGCCTGGTCGACGGTCGCATAACTGGGACCTGCCGGTTTGGCCGACCGCCCGTGGCCGAGCAGGTCGATCCGGATGACCCGATGGGATCCGGCCAGCAGCGGGACCATCGCGTCCCACGAGCGGCCCGAGGCCGCCGACCCGTGGACGAGCAGGAGCGCGGGGGCGTCGCGCGGGCCTTCCTGGCACACGTGGATGTCGCCGTCGTCCAGGGGCAGAAGGATGCTCTCGGCGTCGCGGCTCACGCGCGACCGGTCGTCGGAAACAGTCATGGCACCACTGTCGGCTCCGGCGCGGGGCGACGTATTGAACGAATGTCCCCCGTACGGCTTACGTAGCATGAGGCCGTGCAGACGTTCGCGCACGGCAGCGTGGTGTGGGAGGTCGCCCGCCCGCGGCGGCCCGGCCGGGTGGCCGGCGTCACCATGGCCGGGTTCCGCATCCGTGACCTGGACGCCCTCCGGATGGTGCCGCATCCTGCCGCGATGCTGCTGATCGATTTCAGCGCCGGTTCGATCGTCGTGGACGACGCCGGGGGCCTGCGCGAGGGGGGAAGCGTCGTCGCCGGACCCGGGATCGGAGCCGGCGGTACGGTCCGGGTGCGCGGCGAGAACGTCGAGTGCGTGCAGGTCAGGCTGTCCCCGGTGGTCGCCCGCGCGGTGCTGGGCGTCTCCCCGGCCGACCTCGACGGCGCCCTGGTCTCCCTCGACGACCTGTGGGGCCGGGAGGTGTCCCGGATCCGCGGGCGGCTGGGCGACGTGCCGTCGTGGCAGGACCGCTTCGCCCTGGCGGACGCGCTGATCGCCCGCCGCCACGAGACGGGGCCGCCCGTGGACCGGGAGGTCGCGTGGGCCTGGCACCGGCTCGTCAGGGGCCGCGGCCTGGTCCGGGTCGACGAGCTGGCGGACGAGGTCGGCTGGAGCCGCAAGCGCCTGTGGAACCGGTTCCGGTCCCAGCTCGGCCTGCCGCCCAAGCGCGCCGCCACCCTGGTCCGCTTCGATCACGCCGCCCACCGCCTGGTCGCGGGCGAGCCCGCCGCCCGGGTCGCCGCCGAGACCGGCTACGCCGACCAGTCACACCTCCACCGCGAGGTCATGGCCTTCACCGGGGCGACCCCGGCGACGGTGGCCGACGAGCCGTTCCTGGCGGTCGACGACATCGCCTGGCCCACCGGTCAGGCCGCACTCCTGCGCGAACGCAACTGATCGTCACGCCGCCGACGTACGGGGCATGACGCTCCCATCGATCCGGGTGACGTCGGAAAGTTTCAGCGAGAGTTGCCGGTAATTTGGCTGAAGATTGTTTCGTTAAGGTAGGCTCCGCTTCGCGGCTCTGTCAACAGCGCCGCGAACGCCTCCGGGGGGTTCCGTGCAACGCGCCACGCTCGCCGACATCGCCGCGGCCGCCGGGGTCTCCGTGCCCACGGTCTCCAAGGTCCTCAGCGGCCGCAAGCACGTCTCGCCGGCCACCCGCGACCGGGTGCTGGAGGCGGCCAGGGCCCACGGCTACGAGCCGCCGCGCCCGCCGGGCGGTCCCCGGGCCGGCATCGTCGACCTGCTCATCAACGGCCTCGGCTCGCCCTGGTCGCACGTCATCATCGAGGGCGCCGAGGCGGCGGCGGCGCGCTGGGGCTTCTCGCTGGTGGTCACCTCGTCCTACCACTCCGACTTCGACCGGCGGCGCTGGGTCGGCATGCTGCGCAAGCGCGGCACCGACGGCATCGTGCTGGTGCTGTCGCGGGCCGGCCGGGAGGAGATCGAGGCGATCAAGGATCTGCTGCACGTCCCGCTGGTCCTGCTCGACCCCGTGGGCCAGCGCGACCTGGGCCTGTCGGCCGTCGGCGCGACCAACTGGGCCGGCGGCGTCCAGGCGACCACCCACCTGCTGGAGCTCGGTCACCGGCGCATCGGCTTCATCGGCGGCCCGCTCGACAAGCAGTGCACGCTCGACCGCCACGAGGGCTATCTCGCCGCGCACCGCACCTTCGGCATCGACCCCGATCCGGCCCTGACCCGCTACGGCGACTTCCTGGTCTCGGGCGGCCGGCTGCACGGCGGCGAGCTGCTCGACCACCCCGACCGGCCGACCGCCGTCTTCGCCGGGTCCGACCCGCAGGCCGCCGGCGTCTACCAGGCCGCCGCCCAGCGCGGCATCCGCGTGCCCGACGAGCTGTCGGTCGTCGGCTTCGACGACTCGCCGACGTGCGACATGATGACGCCGCCGCTCACCACCGTGCGTCAGCCGCTCGACGAGATGGCCAACGAGGCGATCCGCCTGGTCCACGAGGAGCTCACGCACCCACGCTCCACCGGCACCCGCATCGAGCTCGCCACGAGCCTCGTGGTGCGCGCCAGCACCGCCGAGGCCCGCTGACTCCCGGGCACGGCTCCTGAAACTTTCCGGCAAGCCCGCCACGCCCGTAACGTCGCCGCAGGTGCACGTCGCCGGATGAGCCGAGTTCCGACTCGCCTCTTGACACCTCTCGACACCCGGTCCTACGTTGCCGACAGACTTGACAACTCTCCGAAAAGTTTCGGCAAAGTCTGGCGGCACACTTTCCGCCGGCTGCCGGCCGAGAGGATCTCATGACGGGCCAGGCACCCCCCGACGCGACCCCCTGGCGGGACCCGATGCTGCCGCCCGCCGAGCGGGCCGACGCCCTCATCCCGCTCATGACGCTGGAGGAGAAGCTCGCCCAGCTCGTGGGGGTGTGGGCCGGCGCCGACCCATCGGGGGACGGCGTCGCCCCGCGCCAGTCCGACATGAACGTCGTCGACTGGCCTGCGGTCATCCGCCACGGCCTGGGCCAGCTCACCCGCCCGTACGGCACCGCCCCGGTCGACCCGGCCGCCGGCGCCCGCTCCCTGGCCGCCTCCCAGCGGGAGATCATGGCGGCCGGCCGGTTCGGCATCCCGGCCCAGGTGCACGAGGAGTGCCTGACGGGGCTCTCCGCCTGGCGGGCGACCGTCTACCCGGCGCCGCTGAGCTGGGGCGCCGCCTTCGATCCCGCGCTCGTCGAGGAGATGGCCGGCCGGATCGGCCGGTCGATGCGCGCCGCCGGCGTCCACCAGGGCCTCGCGCCGGTCCTCGACGTGACCCGCGACTACCGCTGGGGGCGCACCGAGGAGACCATCGGCGAGGACCCGTACCTGGTCGGCAGCATCGGCGCCGCCTACGTGCGCGGCCTGGAGAGCGCCGGGATCGTCGCCACGCTCAAGCACTTCGCCGGCTACGCGGCCTCCCGCGGCGGCCGCAACCTCGCGCCCGCGCATCTGGGCCCGCGCGAACTGGCCGACGTCGTGCTGCCGCCGTTCGAGATGGCGTTGCGCCTGGGCGGCGCCCGATCGGTCATGAACGCGTACACGGAGATCGACGGCGTTCCGGTGGCCGCCGACGAGAGCCTGCTGACGGGGCTGCTGCGCGAGGAGTGGGGCTTCACCGGCACGGTCGTCGCCGACTACTTCGCCGTCAGGTTCCTGGAGAGCCTGCACGGCGTGGCCGGGGACGGGGCGGAGGCGGCCGGGCTCGCGCTGCGCGCCGGGATCGACGTCGAACTGCCCACCGTCGACGCCTACGGCGAGCCGCTCGTCGACATGGTCAAGTCGGGCGTGGTGGGGGAGGGGCTGGTCGACCGGGCGTTGCGCCGCGTGCTGACGCAGAAGGCCGAGCTCGGCCTGCTCGACCACGACTGGCGGCCTGTCCCCGGCGACCCGGACGAGATCCGGTTCGACGACGAGGAGTCCAGGGGGCTGGCGCTGCGGCTGGCCCGCCAGTCCGTGGTGCTGGTGCGCGAAACCGGCGTGCTGCCGCTGGCCCCCGGCCGGAAAGTCGCCCTCGTCGGACCGGTCGCCGACGACCCGATGGCGATGCTCGGCTGCTACGCCTTCCCCAACCACGTCGGCCCGCACCATCCCGAGCACGGGACGGGGCTGGACATCCCGTCGCTGCGCGAGGAACTGGCCGCGCTCGTCCCGGGGCTCACGTACGAGCCGGGCTGCGACGTCAGCGGGGACGACACCGGAGGGATCGCGGCGGCCGTCGCCGCCGCCCAGGACAGCGACGTGTGCGTGCTCGCCGTCGGCGACCGGGCCGGGCTGTTCGGCCGCGGCACCTCGGGGGAGGGGTGCGACGCCGCCGGTCTGCGCCTGCCCGGGGTGCAGGCGGAGCTGGTGCGGGCCGTGCTCGCCACCAGTACCCCGGTGGTGCTGGTGCTGCTCGCCGGTCGTCCGTACGCGCTCGGACCGGAGACCGACGCCGCCGCGGCCGTGCTGTTCGGCTTCTTCCCCGGCCAGCTCGGCGGCCGGGCGCTGGCCGAGGTGCTCACCGGCGCGGCCGAGCCGTCCGGGCGGCTGCCGGTCAGCGTGCCCAGGGACGACGGCGGGCTGCCGTCCACCTACCTGACGCCGCCGCTCGGACGGCGCACCGACGTGTCGTCCGTCGACCCCACCCCGGCCTACCCGTTCGGGCACGGCCTGAGCTACACCGCCTTCTCCTGGACCGGGGCCGAGAGCGGCGGCGAGTGGCCCGTCGACGGCGAGGCGGTCGCGGCGGTCACCGTGCGCAACACCGGCGACCGGCCCGGCACCGAGGTCGTCCAGCTCTACCTGCACGACCCGGTCGCCCAGACCACGCGCCCGGTGGTCCGGCTCATCGGGTACGCCCGCGTACCGCTGGAGCCGGGCCAGGCCGCCCGCGTGACGTTCACCGTGCACGCCGACCTCGCCTCGTTCACCGGGGTGCGCGGCCGGCGGATCGTCGAGCCCGGCGACGTCGAGCTGCGCCTGGCCCGCTCCAGCGCCGACGTGGTGGCGGCGCTGCCGCTGCGCCTCACCGGCCGCGAACGCGAGGTCGGCCACGGGCGGCGGCTGCAGCCGGACGTCCGCGTCGCAGGCGTCGACGGCCGAGGCGGAGCACCGGAGGTCTCATGAGCACGACCGACACGGCCCCGCCGGACACCCGCGACCCAGGCCGGCCACGCCCCCCGGACGCGAAGCCGGCGGCGGCGCCGCGCACCACCTGGCGCCAGGCGCTGCGCCGCGACTGGCAGCTGTACTCGCTGGCCCTGCTCCCGCTGGCCTTCTTCCTGATCTTCCGGTACCTGCCGATGGTCGGCAACGTCATCGCGTTCCGCAAGTTCGAGCCCGGCGGCAGCATCTTCGGCGAGGAGTGGGCGGGCCTGCGCTACGTGCGCATGTTCCTCGACGACCCGACGTTCTGGACGGTGTTCACCAACACGCTCGTCCTCGGCGGGCTGACGCTGCTGTTCTGCTTCCCGCTGCCGATCGTGCTGGCGCTGCTGCTGAACGAGCTCCGCACCCGCAGGCTCAAGCGGTTCCTGCAGTCGGTGTCGTACCTGCCGCACTTCCTGTCCATCGTGATCGTGGCCGGGATCGTCATGCAGATGACGTCCATCGACGGCCCGATCAACCAGTTCCTGAAGACGATCGGCGAGGAGCCGGTCCCGTTCCTGCAGAAGCCGGAGTGGTTCCGGACGATCTACGTCACGTCCGAGATGTGGCAGACGGTCGGCTGGGGGACCATCCTCTACCTCGCCGCCCTGACCACCGTCGACGACCAGTTGTACGAGGCGGCCCGGATCGACGGCGCGGGCCGGTGGCGGCAGATCTGGCACGTCACCCTGCCGGGCATCCGGCCGACGGCGGTCACGCTGCTGATCCTCAACATCGGCACGTTCATGGCCGTGGGCTTCGAGAAGGTGCTCCTGTTGTACAACCCGCTGACCTACCCGACCGCCGACGTGATCACCACGTACCTCTACCGCATGGGCGTCGAGTCCAGCAGCCTCAGCTACGCCGCCGCGATCGGCCTGTTCGAGGCGCTGATCGGGATCGTGCTCATCGCCTCGGCCAACCTCATCTCCCGCCGTACGGTGGGGACGAGCCTGTGGTGACGCGGGACGGCGGCCGCGGCCACCGCGTGTTCCGGTGGATCAACGCGGTGATCCTCACCGGTGTCGTGGTCGTGACGCTCTACCCGTTCGCCAACATCATCGCCCGCTCGCTCAGCGAGGAACGGTACATCGTCACCGGGCAGGTCAACCTCGTCCCGCGCGGGTTCAACCTCACCACCTACAAGATCGTGGTGTCGGACCCGATGTTCTGGGCGAACTACCGCAACACGGTAGTCTACACCGTGGTCGCCACGGCCATCGCCATGGTCCTGACCACGTGTTACGCGTACGTCCTGGCCAAGAAGCACCTCAAGGGGCGCAAGGTCCTCATCTGGCTCGCCGTCTTCACCATGATCTTCACCGGCGGCCTGATCCCCCAGTACGTGCTGATCAACAGCCTCGGGCTGACGAACACCCTGTGGGCCGTCGTCCTGCCCAACGCCATCAGCGTCTTCAACCTCCTCATCATGAAGACGTTCTTCGAGAACCTGCCGGTCGAGCTGGAGGAGGCCGCCGCCATCGACGGCCTCAACACCTACGGCATCCTGTGGCGCATCGTGCTGCCGCTGTCGAAGGCGGTCATCGCCACGATGGTGCTCTTCTACGCGGTCTCGTTCTGGAACTCGTGGTTCACCGCCTTCCTCTACCTGCACGAGCAGGAGCTGTTCCCGGTGACCATCTACCTGCGCAACCTCATCGCCGGGGCCACCGGCGCGGAGTCGGCCGGCGCCGGGCTCGCGGACGTGACCCAGGCGGCGTCGAACATCCAGTCAGTGACGATCATGCTCACCGTGCTGCCCATCCTGGCGGTCTACCCCTTCGTCCAGAGGTACTTCGTCTCCGGCGTCATGCTCGGCGCGGTCAAGGGATAGGCCGCAACCCACCCCCACGGCAAAGGAGTCCTCCCATGCGCGACATCTCCCGGCGTCAGGCGATCATCGGACTGGGCGCGTTCACGCTCGTGCTCACCGGTTGCGGCGAGGACGGCACGGCGCCGAAGCAGGCCGCCGAGACCTCCGCGAACCGGGCGGGCGCGATGGCGAACTTCGGCGTCAACCAGCAGTTCAAGGCCACCGAGCCGCTCTCCTTCGACGTGCTCTACAACAACCACCCGTTCTACCCCAACAAGAAGGACTGGTTGTTCTGGCAGGAGCTCACCAAGCGGACCGACGTGACGCTCAAGCCGGTCGAGGTGCCGCTCAGCGACTACGAGAAGAAGCGCGGCCTGCTCGTGGGCTCCGGCCAGGCCCCGCTCATCATCCCGAAGACCTACCATCCGCAGGAGGACGCCTTCGTCTCCTCCGGCGCGATCCTGCCGGTCAGCGACTACCTCGACCTGATGCCGAACCTCAAGGACAAGATCGCCAAATGGCGGCTGGAGCCCGAGCTGAACACGCTCCGCCAGGCCGACGGCCGCTTCTACCTGCTGCCCGGCATCCACGAGAGCATCTGGGTCGACTACACCCTGGCCATCAGGACCGACATCATGGACAAGCTCGGCCTGCGGACCCCGACGACCTGGGACGAACTCCACACCGTGCTCACGGCCATGAAGCAGGAGTATCCCGACCGCTACCCGATGACCGACCGGTGGGGCGTCCCCACCCCCGGCGGCAACCTGCTCAAGATCGTCGCCCAGGCGTACGGCACCAAGGGCGGCTGGGAGTACCAGCACGCGACCTGGGACCCGGCGGCGGGCAAGTTCGCCTACACCGGCGCCATGCCGCAGTACAAGCAGATGATCGAGTACCTGCGCAAGCTCGTCCAGGAGAAGCTGCTCGACCCGGAGAGCTTCACCCAGCAGGACGACCAGGCCAAGCAGAAGTTCACCTCCGGCAAGTCGTTCGTCATCAGCGCCAACGCCCAGACGCTCGTCAACGAGTACCGCGGGACGCTGGAGAAGACCGTCAAGGGCGCCAAGGTCGCCAAGATCCCCGTGCTCATGGGCCCGGTCGGCGACTACAAGATCGGCACCCGGCTGGAGAACGGCGTCATGATCTCCAAGAAGGCCCTGGAGAACAAGAACTTCGTGGCCATGATGCAGTTCATCGACTGGCTGTGGTACTCCGACCAGGGTCAGGAGTTCGCCAAGTGGGGCGTCGAGGGCACCACCTACACCAAGGACTCCGCCGGCGCCTACAAGCTCGCCGACGACGTCGACATGGTCGGCCTCAACCCGGGCGCCCCCAAGCACCTGCAGAAGGACTTCGGCTTCGGCAACGGCGTGTTCGCCTACGGCGGCACCACCAAGCTGCTCCAGTCCACCTTCTCCGAGGAGGAGATGGAGTTCCAGAACGTGATGAACGCCAGGAAGCCCTGGCCGGTGGACCCGCCGCACCCGTTCACCGACGAGGAGCGCGAGCGCTCGACGCTCTGGGAGACGCCGCTGAAGGACCACGTCACCCAGAACACCCTCAAGTTCATCCTCGGCGAGCGCGACCTCGGCGAATGGGACGCCTACGTCAAGGAGCTCGAAGGCAAGAACATGACCGCCTACATCGACCTGATCAACGCCGCGGCCGAACGGTTCAAGAAGGAACACGGCTGATCCGGTGAGCGAGGTGACCGCCGGGCGGCGGTTCGGCGCAGGGCCGCTCTCGCGTGCCGCCGCCCTGATCTACACGGTGCTGGTCGTGGAACTGCTGACGGTGGCCGCCTGCGCGCCGGGCCTGGCCGGGCTGGTGCTGCTCGACCGCGACGCGAGCAACCTGCCGCTGTACGCGCTCTGCGCGCTGCCGGCCGGCCCGGCGCTGTCGGCCGCGCTGTACACGCTGCACCACCGGCGGCTCGACCTGGCCGACCTGTCGCCGGGGGCGGCGTTCCTGCGCGGCTACCGGGCCAACGCCTTCGACGTGCTGAAGATCTGGGCGCCGTGGCTGGCGGGGATGACCGTGGTCGGCGTCAACCTGGCGCACTTCCACGCCGCCGGGGTGCCAGGGTGGTGGGCGGCGCTGCTGGTCGCCGTCGCGGTGGCGGGCGCGCTCTGGGCCGCCGGCGCGCTGGTGATCGCGTCACTGTTCCGGTTCCGGGCCGTGGACGTCGCCCGGCTGGCCTCGTACTTCCTGATCCGCCGTCCGGCGGCCACGCTGGGCAACGCGTCCCTGCTGGTGGTGGCGGGCGGGCTCACGCTGGCCGCCTCGGAGCTGGCGCCGCTGGCGCTGGCGTTCGCGTTCGCGGCGGGGCTGCTGCGCAACAGCCGGCCGATGATCGCGGAGATCCGGGAACGGTTCGTCCTGGATCAGTAGATGCGGCGGCCGTGCGCGTCGGGCACGCCCGACTTGCGGAAGAAGTACGTGTTGATCTGGTCGCGCCACTCCCGGGCGGAACGGAGCTGCTCGTGGAGCAGGTCGCGCACCCGGGCGTGCAGCGCCGGGTCCACCGGCCCGGCCAGCTTCTCCCAGACCGGCAACAGCTCCGCGACCTCCTCCGCCCCGGCGAAGTGGGTGTCGTAGATGTGCTGGATCACCGTCTTGCCGCTCTTCAGCACGTGCCCGTACGGGACGTGATGGAAGAACAGCAGCAGCTCGTCCGGGCACGTCTCCGGTGACTCGTACGTCTCCGACCACGGCTCCGGGTACTGGCCGGTGTAGCCGGTGCCGGTGGCGCGCGTCCGGTCGACGCCGACCCCGTCGCGGTCGGCGAAGTGGTACGTGCCCCACGGCGTGTACTCGTAGCCGTCCACGTCGGGGCCGTAGTGGTGACCCGGCCGGACCATCCAGCCGACGCCGAGCGGCGCCGTGTACCGCTCGTACCGCTCCCACGAATCGTCCATGATCGCGTGCAGCGGCGCCCGCACCTCCCCAGCCACGTCCGGAAATGTCAGGTCGATCCACTCGTCCAGGATCCCCGCCGGGTCGAGCCCCGGGTCCCAGGCCAGCCGCCCGAACGCGTACAGATTGGCCTGCGCGAGCGGATGCCCGGTCCAGTACGGATCGTCGCCCGCGTTCGAGACCCCCGCCAGCTCGGCGACGACCCCGGACACCGGCCGTCCGCCGGAGGGCTCGAAGCCGAGCACCTCACGCCACATCGGCGCCAGATAGCAGACGTGCCGCTGCTGACCGGTGTACTCCTGCGTTACCTGCACCTCCACCGCCAGGCGGGTACGCGGCATGGCGGCGATCACCGGCGAGACCGGCTCCCGCACCTGGAAGTCCATCGGCCCGTGCTTGACCTGGAGAATCGCGTTCTCCGCGAACCGGCCGTCGAGCGGGGCGAAATGGTCGAAAGCGGCGCGGGCCCGATCGGTGGACCGGTCGCGCCAGTCCTGCCGATGGTCGTAGACGAAGGCTCGCCAGTGCACCACCCCGCCGTACGGGGCGAGCGCGCCGGCCAGCAGATCGGCCCCGTCGGCATGGCTGCGCCCGTAGGCGAACGGCCCCGGCTGCCCTTCGGAGTCGGCCTTGACCAGATAACCCCCGAAATCCGGGATCGCCTCGTACACCCGCTCGGTCGCCCGCGCCCACCAGCCCCGCACGTCCTCGTCCAGTGGATCGGCGGTCGGCAGCCCGCCGAGCACCACGGGCGCGGCGAAGGTGACCGACAGATGCACCTTGATCCCGTACGGGCGCAGCACGTCGGCGATGTCGGCCACGTCACCCAGCCGGTCGGTGAGCAGCCGCGCCTCGGCGGCGTGCACGTTGACGTTGTTGACCGCCACCGCGTTGACACCGACAGCGGCCAGCAGCCGCCCGTAGGCCCGCACCCGATCCAGATCACCGCGCGGCCCGCCGTCCGCCCAGAACAGCGACCCGCCCGCATACCCACGCTCGACCTGCCCCATCACGGGATGCACGGCGACGTTGTCCCAGTGGTCGAGCATCCGCCGCCGCATCGCGGGCCGGTGCCGCTGGGCCGGGAAGTCACCCCCGAACGCCCGCTCACCCATCCGCACCACGTGGAACAGACCGTAGAGCAACCCGGCAGGCCCACCGCCCGCCACCACGGTCACCCCGTCACGCCTGGCGACCAGGAACTCCTCGCCGGTTTCCTGCCAGTCCTCCGGCACCCCCCTCACCCGCAGGCGGTCCGGAAGGCGGTCGGACGTGGCCAGCACGAGGTCGGCCTGCCCGCCGTCCTCGCACATGCTCCCGCCGTAGTCGGCACAGGCCCGCGCGACCTCGTCCCGCACCACCCCATCCGTCAGAACGAGAACCCGGCGCGACCCGACAGCCCGGAACGCCTCATCGGGAAGCCACGCTGGATGGACCTCTGGCATAGAACGAACCTACCGGCGTCTCACCCGCGCGGCCATGACACCACCTTCGAAGTCGACGCCGTGATTAGGCGTCCTCGGCCGTAAGATCATCGAGACCGAGTTCGAGGCGCATGCACCGGGCCATCGCCCCGGCGGGACAGAGCGTGCATTCTGGATAGGCGGAGGTGCGGTGGCAGCATGGGAGTCGACGTAGTCCTCGTACAGGTGCAACAAAAGGGCACGAGCCCCAGGCGGCGCCGACTGACTCGGGTTGAATCCTACGCGGACACGGACGACCGGTTCGTGCAACTGTGCTCGGGCAGCGGACTGCCGATGCTGGAAAGGGCGGACCCTGTCAGAACGGTGATTCTGACTTCAGAGGAGATGGACCAACTCATCCGAGAGCTGGATCTCCTCAAAGAGCGTGTGAATTCACCCTGGCAAACAGCGATCCTGGCTGAGGTGAGGCGCATGGCGCTCATCTGCTCCAGCGAGCCTTCCTTCGAACTCCATCTCGATGGAGATTGATCCATCCCCTGAGAGTGGAGAGGCCTCACATGAGGGTAGTGTCCCGTCAAGCGGATATGCTCACCCTCGAATTTCCCACTGAAGAGGTGAGTGTGCGGCGCCCTTACCAGTAAAAGCAGGGCGGACTGCCCCTGAAGACGAAGACTTGGTTGTATTTTCTTAGTTGGGATAAAGAGTGAACGCTTTCATCCTCGCGCCGCCTGCGCAACGCTGGTCCGGTGCGCCCTGAGAGCCTGCCTGTTAGCCGCACGTCCCCTTCCCTGAGCTTTCGGTGCTGCGAGTAGAGAGGCGGCGGCGTTCAACGCGATGCCGGTGCGGGAATACATTCCGTCCTTCTGGAGAATGATTCATATGAAGTGGTGGGAGCAGCGGCATCGTTCGGTTGGTGAAAGGTGTAGCGGGAGAATCGGTCCCTTAGCGCTCTTCGGCATTCTCTTCGCCTTTGGAGTGAGCTGCGGGGCGCCGGTGAGCAGCCTCGAAAAGGCCCAGTGTCTTGAGGCTGCGTCCATGCAGTTAATACGGGGCTGGGCGTGCTTCAGCAGCTTGGGGTTGGCGTGCGAAGGCCCCTAGGCGTGCCAGTGGTGAAGGGCGCTCATGCTTATGAAATTCGCTGGGGAGGAGCGGAAACTGGCAGGTTTGCTTCGCCAGGCAAGCTCGATAGGTGGATGCCTCCGCAAAGACTGATAGGAAGCAGAAGGGCCGGTGGCATAAAGGTGAGATAGCTGCAGAAGCATTTCGAGCGAGGGGTGAGAGTCATGTCGGAAGTACCTACACTGACAATTGATGAGTTCTGGGACCTAATTCATCGATCAAAGAATGAGACGGAGGGGAAGTTAGAGCGGGCGAAATGGCTACGAAGCATGCTGGCCACACGCCCTGTCGGCGAAATCGCAGATTTCCATTGGTGGCTTTCTGTCGCCAAACAGAGAGTCAATACGTGGGATATGTATAGCGCCTTCTCTGGTATCTTCCTTGTGGGCTCTGCGGATAGTTTCGACTATTTCCTGTCTTGGTTGATAGGGTTGGGCCGTGAAGTTTTCGAAGAGGTAGCTATGCGGCCGGATAGTCTAATCCACCTACCGGCCATCGAACGCCTTCTTCAGCTCCAACTGGACTGGGTGCGAAGCGGCGGCGAGTTGCCCGTGTGGACTCGTGAAGATGAGCCCTACTTCTACCAACTGGGCGGTATGGCGCGTAAGCTTTATCTAGCCCTCACCGATGATGACTTCGACGGTCTGGAGGCCAAGCTGGATGCATATGGGGTGACCTATTCGATAGCTGATCCGGAGGGTGAACGTTGGGAACCCTCGGATCCTGACGAGATGGCAGTGAGACTCCCGGGCATTTATAGGTATATGAAACATTATCAACAACTTTTGGAATGAATGAATCTGGTATTGCATGCGCGAATCCTGCTAAATAAACTACTGAGCCCTTTTCGTGCGCCCAGCAGAGCAGGAGGTGAAGCTGTGACGTAGCCAGGGCCGATGCGTTCTCATGTTGTGAAACCGAGTAGCTGGAGTCCGTCGGTGGGGTGGCTGCGGTAGTGGTCGGTGGCTGCGGCGATGTTGTCCAGTGATGGCGCTTCGAAGATCTGACCAGACCTGCTCTGTGAAATTGCCAGCGGGAGTGGTCTCTTCCGCTACCTGCACTGCGGTCATGGGGCCGGTGCCAAGGGAAGGTATTCGGTACGGCGGCAGGCTCGTCGGTGCTCCTCTTGAAGAGGAAGATGTGCTTGGCCCTGAAACATGACATGAGGTGTCCTCTTTTCCCGGAAGCCTGTCCAGCATGATTGCTTTGGTGGCGGGTGCGACCCGCGGCACAGGACGAGGCATCGCCGTCGAGCTCGGCGCTGTCGGGGCGACGGTCTACTGCACGGGCAGGAGTACGCGGGAGCGGCATTCGGAGATGGACCGGCCCGAGACGATCGAGGAGACGGCCGAGCTGGTGACGAAGGCCGGGGGCACCGGCATCCCCGTGCAGGTGGACCACCTGGAGCCGGACCGGGTCAAGGCACTGACCGAACGGATCGATCGTGAGCAAGGCAGGCTCGACGTGCTGGTCAACGATGTCTGGGGCGCCGACGGGCTGTGGAACTGGAACACTCCGGTCTGGGAGCAGGATCTGGAGAAGGGGCTGAAGATCCTCCGGTTGGGGGTGCACACCCATCTGATCACCAGCCACCACGCGCTGCCGCTGATGATCAGGAACGGGGGCGGCCTGGTCGTCGAGGTGACCGATGGGACCTGGGACTTCAACGCCCCCCGCTACCGAGAGAACCTCTTCTACGACCTGGCCAAGATGTCGGTGAACCGGCTGGCCTTCACCCAGGCCCACGAGCTGCGCCCGTACGGCTGCGCGGCGGTGGCGCTGACGCCCGGGTTCCTGCGGTCGGAGGCGATGCTGGAGAACTTCGGCGTCACCGAGGCGAACTGGCGCGACGGGGCGGAGCGGGAGCCGGCGTTCGCGGTGTCGGAGACCCCGGCTTACGCGGGGCGGGCGGTCGCGGCCCTGGCCAACGACCCTGACCGGATGCGCTGGTCCGGCAAGTCGGTGGACAGCGGGACTCTCGCCAAGGCGTACGGGTTCACCGACGTGGACGGCAGCCGGCCGGATGTGTGGCGCTACCTGGCCGACACCGAAGGTGGCAAGCAGGCTGACCCGGACGACTACCGGTAGGGCGACGGCTCGGGTATCGGCAGGCGGGCGGTAGGTCTGGGTAGCGGATGGCGACCCGGGCTACCGGTAGAGGGCCGACATGCGGGCGGCGGCTTCGGCGGTCATCGCCCGCAGCTCCGCCGGCTCCAGCACCTCCGCCTCCGGCCCGAACTGCAGCACCTGCGCGTACGCCACCTTGATCGACTCGACGCCGAGCCGGACCGTACCGTCGGGCTGGAGTGAGGCGAGGGCGTCGGGCAGGGCGGCCGGGTCGGCGATGTGCCGGAGCATCCGCCGCCCGGCTTCGGTGAGCCTGAGCGTGATCGAGGTGCGCAGCAGCGACCGGCCGAACGCGGCCGCTTGTTCGGTCCAGAATGTGGCCAGGTCGAAGCTCGGGTCCCGGCTGAAACTCTCGTCCCGTACGGAGATCTCGCCGAAGCGGTCCACCCGGAACAGCAGAAACCGCGCCTCCTTGGGAGAGGACCCCCCTTCCGAAGACGGTGAGCGGGCCGCGAGGTACCAGGCGCCCGCCTTCAGCACCAGCCCGTACGGCTCCAGCGCCCGCGTCCGCCCCTTGTACGAGGCCGTCACCACCCGGTCGTTCCACACCGCCCTGGCCAGCGGCGCGAGCTGCGCCGGCGGCGGGGAGTCGTGCGCGAACCAGCCGGGCGCGTCCAGGTGGAAGCGCTGCGCGGCCACGGCCGGGGCGTCGCGCAGGCCGGGGGAGAGCGCGGCGGCGGCCTTCAGCCGGGCCGTCGCCGCCACCTCCTGCAGCCCCATCTCGCGCAGCGCCGCGGGTACCCCGGACAGGAACAGCGCCTCCGCCTCCGCCCGGTCCAGCCCGGTCAACCGGGTCCGGTACCCCTCCAACAGGCGGTACCCACCGCCGCGCCCCCGGTCGGCATAAACAGGGACACCGGCAGACGACAGCGCGGCCACGTCGCGGTGCACGGTGCGCTCGGAGACCTCCAGCTCGCGGGCCAGCTCCGCCGCCGTCATGCCGCCCCGGCCCTGCAGCAGCAGGACCAGGGACATCAGCCGGGCGGCGCGCACAGCGGCATGATCACGGCGGAGGGGTGATCGGGGGAGTGCAGGACCTCGACGTCGTTCGGCACCATCGGGCCGCCGGGACCGCCCAGCGGGTCGCCGGTGCCGGGGTTGCGGGCGATCGTCGGGTAGGCGCCCGCGGCGACGTGCACGCGGACGCGGTGGCCCCGCCTGAACCGGTGGCCGATCGGCCACAGCTCCACCCGCACCTTGCGCACGTCCCCCAGCGTATCGGCGTCGAGCGGGCCGAGGCGGCGCACGCCCTCGCACACGTTCGTCGAGCGCCCGTCCGGGTGCACGTCGCACACGCGGACGACCACGTCCGCGTACGGGGTGCTGGAACGGACGTGCAGTTCGGCGGCGACCGGGCCGATCATCTCCAGGTCGGACTCCAGCGCGGGGGAGGTGTAGACGAGCACGTCGCGGCGGGCCTCCAGGCGGCGCTGGTCGCGCGGCCGGGAGTCGGCCAGCAGCACCGGGCCGCCGATCACCGGCGTCGGGTGGTCCGGGTGGTAGCGGAACCGGTCAGGCTCCGACTCCAGCGGCCTGTCCGGGCCGAGGCCGAAGCCGTGCTGCAGGTGCCAGCGCTGCTCGCGCACGCCGGGGACGGGCCAGTCGGGGTAGTCGCGCCACTCCTCGGCCCCCGTCACGTACAGCCGCACCGGCTGGTCGCGCAGCTTGGTGAAGTCGCCCAGCAGGTGGGCGCGGAACCAGGCGAGCGACTCGGCCATCGACGGCATCATGTGCCGGGCGTCGATGTGCGACCAGGGGCCGATGGTGAGGTACGGCCGCCGGCCCGCCGCCCGCATCGCCAGGTAGTCCTTGAGCTGCCAGGGCAGGAACACGTCGTACCAGCCGCCGAGCATGGTGACGGCGGCGTCCACCTCGCCGACCTTGGGGGAGTGGTCGCGCCTGGTCCAGTACGGGGCCGGGTCGGCGTGATGGGCCAGCAGGTCGCGGTAGAAGCGCAGCGGCCGGCCCGCCGACGCCAGGTCGAGCTCGGCCACCGGCCGCCCGGACAGCCCCGACAGCACGGCCCGCCGCGTCACCCGGGGCGCGGTGATGGCCGCCGTGCCGCCGAACCGGCGGCCCATGTGGTCGGTCAGCGTGGTCCAGCTCAGCGTCGACTCCAGCGCGAACGCGCCGCCCACGTAGGCGGCGTCCCTGAACTGGGAGGCGGTGATCTGGGTGGCCATCGCCTTCAGGTCGGGGCCGGCGTACGGGGCCACGGCCCACTGGGTGAAGCCCAGGTAGGAGGGGCCGAACATGGCGAACGAGCCCCCGTACCAGGGCTGCTCGCGCATCCACGCGATCGTCGCCAGGCCGTCGTCGTGCTCGTGGCCGAGCGGGTCGAGGTCACCGCCGGAGCCGAAGCCGCCCCGGCAGCTCTGCATCAGCACCTGGAAGCCGTTCCAGGCGAAGCCGCGCCCGTACAGCAGCCCGAACAGGCCGCGGCGGCCGTACGGGGAACGGATGAGGATGACCGGGGACCGCTCCGCCCCGGCGGGGACGTAGTGGTCGGCGAGCAGGGTGACGCCGTCGGGCATCGGCACGGGGACGTCACGGTGGACATGCACGCGTCGCATTACTTACCAGTAACATGCGGGACGGGGCGAGCGGTAGCCCGTACGCCTAGTCCAGGCGGACCGCGATGTCCACGACCTGGTGGTCAGCGGGGAAAGTGCCGATCCGCGTGGTGGTCCCGGTCAGGACGTCCACCGCGTAGAACCGGTAGGCCCCGCGGACCCGCAGCGTGGCGTAGCCCTGGTTGGCGACGGCCACGCCCTTGCGCAGGGTGGTGAAGACGTCGAACCCGGCCACCGGGCCGGCGTCGACGCCCAGCTTGCCGGTCGGGGCGAGGTTGCCCGCGTTCGCCGGCGACTGCACGACGACCTGGTCGCCGGCGGTGTCCACGTCGAACAGCGTCGTCGCGGTGGCCGCGTCCAGGTCGTTGTTGGTGTAGCCCGCGCCCGTGACGCCGGTCGCCGTGGGCGGCAGGGTCAGGGTGCCGTCGACCGCGGTGGTGCCGGCGGCCGGCGCGCCCATCGGGTCGTCGAGGTTGTGCCGCAGGTTCTGGCCGGTGTCGCTGATCACCCGCAGCCGGTTGGCGGCCGGGTTGAAGTCCACCCCGAACGCCTTGCCGTCCAGGGCCACGCTGAGCTGCGACACCTTGGTGGCCTTCGCCTGCCGGCCGAGCGTGTAGACGCCGCCCTTGTCGCCGACGCCGTACAGCTTGCCGTCCTGCACCCGGAAGTCGACGCCCACCAGCGCCGAGTCCCCCCGCAGGCCGTTGACCATGCCCACACGCTCCACCTTGCCGGGATTGTCGGCGAGGAAGGCCACGAGCTCTCCCGCCGACGTCAGCCCGGCCACGAACGGCGCCGGCGGCCTGTCGGCGGCCTGGGCGGGAGCGGCGGCGAGCGCCGCTCCCGCACCGAGCACCAGCAGCCCTGCGGCCACTTTCTTACGCATCAGATCTCCTCGGGGTCGGTGTCTGCTGTCCTCCCTTCTTCGCGCGGGCACCGTCCCCGGATGGACGCCGCTACGGCGCGGTCTTGTCCGGCCGCTCGGAGACGCGGATCGCGTTCACGATCGTCGACCCATTACGGGCCGCGAACCTGACGTTGAGCTGGCCGTCGGTGACCCGCACCGTGTACTGCCTGCTCACCGCCGTGTACGTGCCCGCCTCCAGGGCCAGGTCCAGGGCCGGGATGGCGAGCTGGCCCTCGACCAGCACGTCGAACACCCGCCGCCCCATGGCCATGTTGCGGATCTCGGCGAAGTCCAGCTCCACCGTGTAGACGCCGTTGGGCACGGCGTCGAAGCGGTACTCCAGCATCCGCTCGCGGGCGGTCCTGAAGAGCGCCTGGTCCTGGGTGTTCTTGATCGTCTTGTTCGTGCTGTGGGTGCCCGAGGAATTGGCGACCCAGCCGTGCGAGCCCGTGCTGTAGCGGCGATCCGGCGTCCAGGCGTCACCGGCGGAGTCGGTCGACCCGCGCGTCGCCCCGACGTCCACCGCCACCTGGTGCTTGGGCACCACGACGGTCACGGCGACCTCGATCACCGGCTGGCGGCCGCTGGCCGACCTGATCAGGAGCTTCCCCGCGCGGGTCGTGCCCGGCTGCACGCCGTCGCTCGACACCGTCACCCGGAGCGTCGCCTTCTGACCGGTGGCCAGGTCGCCGGCGGCCGGGGTGACGCCGAGCCAGCCGCCCGCCGGGTCCGTGGTGACCGTGTACGGGGTCGCCGTGCCGAGGTTGGTCAGCTCCAGCGTGCGGGTCCTGGTCTGGCCCGCCGGCATCACCACGGTCAGCTCGGCCGCCGAGGCGGCCACCCGCCCGGTCACCAGGGCCGTGTCGATCCTGGTCACCGAGGCCGGGGCGATCGTGACCGGCTGGGTGAAGGTGCCGTAGTGCTCCTTCGACACCATCACCTCGTAGTCGCCGGCCAGCACCTGGCCGTAGAAGGCGCCGTCCGCGCCGGTGGTGAACGTGGCCACGTCCCCGATCCGCACCGTCGCGCCGGGCAGCGGGTCGCCGTCGTTCGCGTCGGTCACCACGCCCGTCACCAGGCCGTGCCTGCTCGCCGTGATGGTCAGGCTCCGGTCACTGGCCAGCACCGGCTCCTCGTACACGTAGAGCAGCGCGTCGTCGCCGGTCGCGTTCTCCACGCCGACGGTGCCGAACGCGCCCCGCTCCCTGTCGCTCTCCAGGCCCTGGTAGCGGAAGCCGATCGAGCCGTCCTCGCCGAGCAGGGCCGCGAACGACACGCGCTGGGTCTGGTCGGCGTAGAACTTCACGTTGCGCCACTCCACCACGAACTTCCGGTACGGCGCCGTCCCGGTCACGCCCGTGTACACGCCGCTCTCGGCGTCCACGATGAAGTCGTCCCAGAACGGATAGACCGCGTGGTTCGGGGTGGCCGTGCTCGGCAGGCGGCTGTTGCTCGGCGTGGTCAGCCGGCCCTCGGCGAAGGTGAGGAACCCGTTGGTGACGACCCAGGCCCGGGTCTGGCCGCTGCCGTAGAACGGGACCGGGAACGGCAGCGTCACCTGGACCGCCTCGTCGTCGCCGGTCAGCGCCAGCTTCTCGGTGCCGGCCACGTACGGCTCGGCGCCCGCGCGGCAGGTGTAGCCGAAGTTGTCGCCGCGCAGCGGCAGGTCGACGTCGCGCGTGACGTCACCGTCGACCGTCACGGCCACGGTGGTGGCCGTGGAGCAGCGCGACGCCGGGGTGACGGACAGGTCGTACGCGCCGTGCGGCAGCGTCAGCTCGTAGCGGCCGGCGGCGTCGGTCACCGCGCTGAGCGGGGTGCCTGCCGCCGCGACGGTGACGCCCGGCTCCGGCGTGCCGGCGGTGGTGACCGTGCCGGACACCGTGCCCGTCGCCAGCGCGGTCATGGTCAGGTCCACGGTGGTGGTCTGGTCGCCGGTCACGGTCGCCGTCGCGGCGGCGCGCTCGTAGCCGAACTTCTCCGCCGTCACCGCGTACTCGCCCGGCAGCAGGCGGACGAACGAGAACGCGCCGTCGTCGCCCGTCACGAGCGTGCGGTCGGTCGGGCCGTCGATCGTGACCGTCACGCCGGACACCGGCTGACCGCCGGAGGTGACCACGCCGCTCAGCCCGCCGAGCGAGTCCTGCGGGGTGGCCTGCACCGCCGCGTAGGTGTCGAGCTTGCCCTCGCCCCAGACGTTGTTGTCGGCGGCCGTGCCGCCGCAGCTGGTGTCGGCGGTGTCGACGGCCGTGCTGTCGAGCAGCGGGCGGGTGGCGGCGATGTCGCCGTGCAGCCGCGGCGAGGCCGACCACATGAGCGCGACCGTGGCCGCCACGTGCGGCGAGGCCATCGAGGTGCCGGTGGCCGCTCCGTAGCGGTTGCCGGGCAGGGAGGAGCGCACGCTCACGCCCGGGGCGGCGATGTTCGGCTTGATCTCGCCGTTCTCGCCCGCGCCCTTGCTGGAGTTCACGTACAGCGCGTTGTTCACGTCGAACGCGCCGGCGCTGTAGCTGATCTCGTACTGGCCGGGCGAGCCGCTGCTCTGGCACGACGGGCCCTCGTTGCCGTTGGAGAACGCCGGGAAGATGCCCGCCGCGACCCACGCCTCGACCGTCTCCTTGTACCAGGGGTCGAAGCCTTCGCCGCCCCAGGAGTTGTTGACGATGTCAGGGGCCAGGTCGGGACGCGGGTTGTCGCCGTTCAGGTCGGTCGGCGCCAGCACCCACTGACCGGCGGCCAGCAGGGAGGCGTCCGTGCAGGTGTTGAGCTCGCAGCCCTTGGCCGCGATCCAGCGCGCGCCCGGGGCCACGCCGATGCCGTTCGCGCCGACCATGGTGCCCATCGTGTGGGTGCCGTGGCCGTTGTTGTCGCAGGGCACCGCCGTCGGGCACACCCCCGCGGGGTCGAACCAGTTGTGGTCGTGGCTGACCGAGCCGTCCGGGTTCTTTCCCCGGTACGCGGCCTGCAGGTCCGGGTGGTCGAACTGGACGCCGGTGTCGATGTTGGCCACCACGATGCCCTCACCGCGGTTGCCCAGCTCCTCCCACACGCGCGGAGCGTTGACCCGGTCGATGTTCCACTCGACCGCGTTCACCCGCGCCTGCTCCTGGACCGGGACCGGCTTGGGCAGCGACAGCGTCCGTACCGGCTCGATCCCCGCCACCTCGGGCAGCTGGGCGATCTCCGCCGCCAGCTTGGCCCCGGCCGTCACCTTGACGGCGTTGACGATCCAGAACGGGGTGTACTCGGCGCGGTGCTGGTCCAGCAGCTTGCGCAGGCCCGCCTGCGACGCGTCGGCCTTCTCGGTCTTGGCCTCGTAGACGCGCTCGGCCTTGTCCTCCTTGGCGGCGGCGCGGCGGGCGCCGCTCAGGTCGGCCTCGTCCTTCATCCGGACCCAGAACGTGGCCTTGTCATCGCTGTCCAGCTGGGCCTGGACAGCCTTGCTGATCTTCTCCGGATCCGGGGCCGCCTGGGCGACCCCGGTCGGGATGATCAGGGCTAATGCGGCGACGGCTCCCATCAGGAGCGCGCGCCAGCGGGGGGTGTTCGGCACAAGCTCTCCTTCGCACCTGCCGGAAAGAGCTGATCTTTCCGGCTCTGTGGAGAAGAGTGAAGAGATCTTGTCGGGAATGCAAGGGAAAATCCTGACAAGCCGCCACCTGTAACAAAATGTAATGTGGTCAGTTGAAATGTTGCCAGCGGTCCCAGACGGCGCTCCACGGCTGCCGCAGCCCCCGGCACAGGAACACCGGCATGCCCTGCTCCTCGTTGTCCACGCCCACCCCGTTGTCGACCCTGGCCCGTTCCTCACAGGAGGAGAACTGCTGGTCGCGACCGGCCCGGCCGACGTTCACCATGATCGCCGGGTCCCCGTCGTCCGGCGGCGGCCCGTACTCCCAGAGCTGGTTGTGGCCCGAGTAGACGCGCGTCAGACCCGCCTGCACGAGCGAGCCGTGCTCGCCGTAGCTTCCGGTGACCACGACGGCGCGCGCCCGCTCCTCCGGCGGCAGCGTGTCGAGCACCCCTGTCACGGCCGCGTTGAACGCCGGCCAGCCGACCGACTCGCGCGCCACCTCGTTGATCAGCGGCACCGGGGTGCTCGCCAGCAGGGTCAGCGGCACCAGGGGCAGCGCGATCAGCGCGTTGCCGAGCCCGTTCGCGGCCAGCGACCAGCTCGCTGACTTGACCTTGTCGCGCCCGGCCGACTCGGCGGCCACGCAGCCCGCCGCGAACAGCAGCGGGATCAGGCCCCCCGTGTAGTCGAACCGGCCGCCGCTGACCAGCGTCAGCACCGCGGCCGCCGGATAGGCGACGGCCAGCGCCCGCACCCGCCGGTCACGCCACAGCCGCACGAACCCGAAGGCGCCGATCACCGCCACCACCGGCCCGAACAGCAGGAACTGCATCGGCACGAACAGCAGCCGCATGGTGCCGCCCTCGTCCTCGCTCAGCCCGGCCGCCATCTTCAGCTGCGGCCAGTCGTGGGTGAGCTGATAGATCAGGTTGGGCACCGCCAGCACGGCGGCGACCAGCGCCCCCGCCCACAGCCACCGGCTCAGCAGCAGCCGCCGCGGCCCCGCCACGAGCACCCCCGCCGCCAGCGCCAGCACCAGCATGGCGATCAGGAGCTTGTTGTACGTGGCCGCGCCGATCACCGCGCCGGCCGCGAGCCACCACCGCTCGTCGCGCAGCAGCGCCCTCAGCACGAACAGGATGGCCGCCGTCCAGAGCGGCAGGTCGAAGCTCACGGTCAGCAGCGTGTGACCGCCGATCAGCGGGTAGGCGCCCGTCGCGGTGCCCGCCGCGGTCAGCGTCTGCGCGACGCCGCCCCCGCCCAGCTCCCGGGCGATCAGCGCCGCCAGCACCACCAGCAGCCCCGCCGCGAGTGCCGGCAGCACCCGCAGCGCGGTCGGCGAGTCGCCGAACACCGCCATCGACATCCTGGCGGCCAGCGGCGTGAACGGCGGCTGGTCCACGTAGCCCCAGGCGGGATAGTCGGCCAGCGTCCGGAAGTACAGCTCGTCACGGTGGTAGCCGTAACGGGGACTCAACGCCAGCAGCACGGTGACGAGGAGGCCGGAGACGGCCGCGACCGGCCGCCAGGCGAGGGGGGTGTCCATGAGATCCCAACCTATGCGCCGAAGATCCCCCTCGCCATGTGCGCGCCGCGTTGCGCGATCTTGACAGGCGGGAGTAGCCTTCTCCCATGCGACATCATTCCTCGCTTCAGTGGTGGCGCCGCTCCTAGGCGGCGCGATGATCTCGCATACCTGAAGGCCGCCCCGGTTCGGCGGCCTTTGTTGTGTTCGCCCCGGGGCTCGTTGACCTAAGTGGGCGAAGGGGCAGCAGTGGAGACGAGCGGATATACCACCGCCAAGGGCATCGGCGTCGAGCTCGAGGTGCGCGCGGTGTCCGAGGACGCGCTCGAAGAGATCGTGACGTCCCTGGGGGAGCGGCGCGGCGGCGCGTTCTCGTCGGGGATGGACTACCCGGGCCGTTACAGCCGATGGGCGTTCGGCTACGTCGACCCCTGTCTGGAGCTGGTCGCCAAGGGCCGCACCATCTCGGCCAGGGCGCTGAACGAGCGTGGCCGCGTGGTGCTGCCGGCCGTCGCCTCCTGCCTGCTGGCCGCGGGCAAGCCGATCGGTGAGCCGACCGCCGACTTCGTGCAGGTGCACGTCCCGGAGTCGGAGGACCTGCTGCCCGAGGAGATGCGCAGCCGCCGGCCCACCGTCTTCACCGCCATCCGCGAGGTCATCGCCGCCTTCAAGGGCGACGACCCGCACCTCGGCCTCTACGGCGCGTTCGGCTACGACCTGGCCTTCCAGTTCGAGCCGATCAAGCACCGGCTCGACCGCCCGGCCGACCAGCGCGATCTCGTGCTCCACCTGCCCGACCGGCTCGTCGTCATCGACCGGCAGCGCGAGACCTGCTTCGAGCGCCGCTACGAGTTCACCGTCGACGGCCGCGGCACGCGCGGCCTGGAGCGCACCGGGGAGTCCCGCCCGCCGGTCGCCCCCGCCGAGGTGCCGCCCAACCCGCCGCGGGGCCAGTACGCCGAGGTCGTGGCCGCCGCCAAGGAGCGGTTCAAGCGCGGCGACCTGTTCGAGGTGGTGCCCGGCCAGGTCTTCCACGCCACCTGCCCCGACCCGGCCGGCTTCTACCGCGGGCTGCGCAAGAGCAACCCCGCCCCGTACGAGTTCATCATCAGCCTCGGCGAGGGCGAGCACCTCGTCGGCGCCTCGCCCGAGATGTACGTGCGCGTCACCGGCGACCGGGTCGAGACCTGCCCGATCTCCGGCACCATCGCCCGCGGGGCCGACCCGGTCGGCGACGCCGAGGCCATCCGCACCCTCCTGTCCAGCGTCAAGGAGGAGTCGGAGCTGACCATGTGCACCGACGTCGACCGCAACGACAAGTCGCGGATCTGCGTCCCGGGCAGCGTCAAGGTCATCGGCCGCCGCCAGATCGAGCTCTACTCGCGGCTCATCCACACCGTCGACCACATCGAGGGCCGGCTGCGGCCCGAGTTCGACGCGCTGGACGCCTTCCTCACCCACATGTGGGCCGTCACCGTCACCGGCGCGCCCAAGACCTGGGCCATGCAGTTCATCGAGGACCACGAGGCCACCACCCGCCGCTGGTACGGCGGCGCCATCGGGTTCATCGGCTTCGACGGCTCCATGAACACCGGCCTGACCCTGCGCACCGCCCAGATCAAGGACGGCCTGGCCACCGTGCGGGCCGGCGCCACGCTGCTGTTCGACTCCGACCCCGAGGCCGAGGAGCGCGAGACCGAGCTCAAGGCCAGCGCCCTGCTCGGCGCGCTGGCCACGGTCGGCACGCCCGAGGCCGTGACGGCGACCGCGCCCAGGGAGCAGCCGGGGCTGGGCCTGAAGGTGCTGCTCGTCGACCACGAGGACTCCTTCGTCAACACCCTCGCCGACTACTTCCGCCAGGAGGGCGCCGACGTGGTGACGCTGCGCCACGGCTTTCCCACGGCGATGATCGACGAGATCGGCCCCGACCTGGTCGTGCTCTCGCCCGGCCCCGGCTGGCCCTCCGACTTCGGCATGACCGCGCTCCTCGACCGGATCTACGCCCGCGACCTGCCGGTGTTCGGCGTCTGCCTGGGCCTGCAGGCGATGGTCGAGCACGCCGGCGGCAGCCTCGAACTGCTCGACTACCCCGAGCACGGCAAGCGCGGCCAGGTCTCCCGGCTCGGCGGCAGCGCGCTGCTCGACGGGCTGCCGGAGGAGTTCACCGCCGCCCGCTACCACTCGCTGCACGCCAAGCGGCCCGGCGTGGTCGGCTTCACCCCGACCGCCGTCACCCCCGACGGGAACGTGATGGCCATCGAGGACCCCGACCGGCGCCGGTTCGCCGTGCAGTTCCACCCCGAGTCGATCCTCACCGCCGAGGGCGGCGCGGGCGCCAGGGTCATCCGGAACGTGCTGCGGTTGTGCCGCCGGTGACTCGGTAAAACGTCCACGGGGGCGTGCGGGGACCGCCTAGAGTCTCCCGCATGCTCCCCGTAGACCTGCCCGACACGGTGCGTGACGCCCTGCTGGCCCCGCTGGTCGACCACGCCTGTCACGGGGTGCGCCGCGACGACCTGACCCGCGGGCGCTTCGAGCTGCTGATCAGCGAGGGCGGCAGCCCGGCCCCGCCCGGCACCACCCACTTCGACACCCCGCTCGGCGCGGCCGTGCGGCGCTGGTGCGCGCCCGTCCTGGGCCTGGACCCGCACGTGCCCCCGTCGGTCTACCTGTCGCGCCGGGCCGAGCTGGGCGCCGCCGAGGCCAACCGGCTCCTGCTGCGGGCCGCGGGCGTGTCGGCGCTCCTCGTCGACACCGGCCCCGAGGGCGCGGAGCTGCTCACGGCGGCCGAGATGGGCCGCGACGGCGGGGCCGCCGCCGACGAGGTCGTCAGGATCGAGCAGATCGAGCAGGACGTGGCCGAGCTGGCGTCCGGCGGCACCGCCTTCGACTACCTCGCCGCCCTCGGCGACGAGCTGGCCGCCCGCGCCGCCCGCGCGGTCGCGCTGAAGACGGTGGTGTCCGGGCTCGTCGGGCTCGACGTCGACGCCGCCAGGCCGAGCCGGGGCGCCGTGCTCGCCGCCGCCAACCGCCGGCTCGCCGACCCCAAGCAGCCGCTCACCGAGCCGGTGCTGGCCCTGCACCTGCTCTGGGCCGCCGCCGACGTGGCCAGGGAACGCGGTCTGCCCCTGCAGGCGCAGACCGGGATGGGGGGATGCCACGCCGGGCTGCACCTCGCCGACCCGTCCCTGCTCACCGGCTTCGTCCGGGCGCTGCAGCCGGCCGGGGTGCCGGTGGTCCTGCTCACTTGCTACCCCCACCAGCGCCAGGCCGCCTATCTGGCGCACGCCTTCCCGCACGTGTACGCGGACGTCGGGCTCGCCCTGGCCCACACCGCCGCGGGCGCGTCCCGGGTGCTGGCCGAGCTGCTGGAGCTGGCGCCGTTCCACAAGCAGCTGTACGGCTCCGGCTGCCGCGAGCTGGCCGAGACGTGTCATCTCGGGGCGGTCTACTTCCGGCGCGCGCTCGGCTCGGCGATCAAGGAGCGGCTGGACGCGGGGGAGTGGAGCGCCGCAGACGCGGCCAGGATCGCCCACATGATCGGCGCGGGCAACGCCCGCCGCGTGTACCGGCTGTGAGCCGGCGCAGGGCCACATGCAGGGGTCCGGACCGGCCCGTACCTGTGATTTGCTTGGGTGCCGTCACCACTCCACTGATGCGACCGGGGGAACCATGGGCAGAGTCGAAGCCGAGATCAAGTTCCGCAGCGACATGGACGTGGAGCTCGTCAAGTCCGCCGCCTCCGACGCCGACGTGCTCTGGGCGGCCCGGGTCTCCACCAAGGGCGAGAGCTCCCTGGCCGAGCTCGAAGCCGACCCCGAGCGCTCCAAGGGCCTCATCAACTACCTGATGCGCGACCGGCACGGCACCCCGTTCGAGCACTCGTCCATGACCTTCTACGTGAGCGCGCCGATCTTCGTCTTCCGCGAGTTCATGCGCCACCGCACCTTCTCCTACAACGAGGAGTCGGGCCGATACCGCCAGCTCGTGCCGGTCTTCTACGTGCCCGGCCCCGACCGTGACCTGGTGCAGGAAGGCAAGCCGGGCAAGTACGTCTTCAAGCCCGGCACCCCCGAGCAGCACGACCTGGTGACCGAGGCGACGACGGAGAGCTACCGGCAGGCCTACCGCGCCTACCTGGAGATGCTGGAGGCCGGAGTCGCGAGGGAGGTCGCCCGGACGGTCCTGCCCGTCGGGCTCTACTCCTCGATGTACGCCACCTGCAACGCCCGCGCCCTGATGAACTTCCTCTCCCTCCGGGTCAAGCGCGACGACTCCACCTTCCCGTCCTTCCCGCAGCGCGAGATCGAGATGGTGGCCGAGAAGATGGAGGCGCTCTGGGCCGGCCTCATGCCGCTCACCCACGCGGCCTTCGAGGCCAACGGCCGCGTCTGCCCCTGAGGTCGCGCGTCAGGCCAGGGCGGGCATGACGTACACCTCGGCGCCCGGGGGGAGCGCGCAGTCGAGACTGGCGAGGCCCCGGGCGTTCTCGCCGCACACGATCATGTTGATGTGGCGCCGGATCCGGCCGTACTCGTCCCTGATCCGTTCCTCCAGCAGCGGGTGGGTGCGGCGCAGCACGTCGAGCGCCGCGCCCAGGGTGGGCGGCGAGTCGCGGTCGGTCCCGACCGCGAACACCTTCACTTCCGTACGGCCGCTCACCCACCTGCGCAGGGCGGCGGGGAGCACGAACACGACCAGCATCACCGGACGGGCCATGGCTCAGAGCACCGCCGCCCGCACCGTCAGCACGTCGGGCAGGTGGGCGGCCACCGTCGACCACGTCTCGCCCTCGTCGGCCGACCAGTGGACCTCGCCGTCGCGGGTGCCGAAGAACAGGCCCGCCTCCGAGGCCGTCATCGCGTCGCGCAGCACGCTCGCGTACACCGGCCCCTCCGGCAGCCCGCTCCCCAGCGGCGTCCACGACGCGCCCGCGTCGGCGCTGCGGTAGACGCGGTAGCGGTGGCCGACCGGGGTGCGGTCCATGTCGGCGTGAAGCGGCAGCACGTACAGCGTGTCCGGCCGCGACGGGTGGGTGACGACGGGGAAGCCGAAGTCGGAGGGGAGCTCCGATCCGATGTCGTGCCAGGAGCCGCCGAAGTCGTCGCTGCGGTAGACGCCGAAGTGGTGCTGCAGGAACAGCCGGTCGGGCCGGCCGGGGTCCATCGCGACCTTGTGCACGCACTGGCCGAACTCCGGATACTGCTGCCCCTCCGGCAGGAACGGGGCCCGGATGCCCTGGTTGGCCGCCTCCCACGACAGGCCGCCGTCCGAGGTGCGGTAGAAGCCGCCGGTGGAGATCGCCACCCCCATCACGCGCGGGTCGGCCGGGTGCGGGATGATCGTGTGCAGGCACAGCCCGCCGCCGCCCGGCTGCCACTGCGGCCGGTGCGGGTGCTCCCACAGCCCTTCGACCAGGGTGTAGGTGACGCCGCCGTCTTCTGACCTGAACAGGGCCCCCGGCTCGGTGCCGGCCCACACCACGCCGGGCTCCGACGGCGACGGCACGAGCTGCCACACGCGGGTGAGCGTGGCCTCCGTCTTCTCGGGGAAGGCGATCGGCGCCCGGTCGGCCTCCTGCCAGGTCGCGCCGAGGTCGTCGGAGTACATGACCGAGGGGCCGAAGTGGCCGTACTCGATCCCGGCCAGCAGGCGGGGGGACGGGCCGCGGGTGTCGATCGCCACGGAGTGGACCCCGACGGTGGAGAACTGGATCGGCTCGACGTGGAACGCCCCTCCGCCGGAGGAACGGGCGAGGAACAGGCCCTTGCGGGTGCCGATCGCGAGCATCGCGTCTGTCATGGCATCGCTCCCATCGTCGCTTGCGGCCATCGTGCCACGCGCATGGGCGGCCCGCCGAGTACTGGGCGATTTGCCGCGCGATTACCTCATGGGTAATCGTGTCCCTTCCCTGAATGTCACTAATCTTCGGGATATGGGAGCTGTGGCCGTACAAGAAGAGAATTTCGGTGATTTGCTGCGAGGGTGGCGGCAACGACGCCGGATCAGTCAGCTCGACCTGGCGATCGAGGCGGACGTCTCCGCCCGGCACATCAGCTTCCTGGAGACCGGGCGCGCCCGGCCCAGCCGGGAGATGGTGATGAAGCTGGCCGAGGAGCTGGAGGTGCCGCTGCGGCACCGCAACCGGCTGCTGGTCGCGGCCGGGTTCGCGCCGGTGTTCGCCGAGCGGGAGGTGCGCGCCCCGGAGATGGGCGTGGTGCGCCAGGCGCTCGACACAATCCTGGCCGGGCACGAGCCGTACCCGGCGCTGGTGGTGGACGCCTCCTGGAACCTGGTGGCGGCCAACCCGGCGGCCGGGATGTTCATGGCGGGGGTGCCGGAGGAGCTGCTGCGCGAGCCGGTCAACGTGATGCGGCTGTCGCTGCACCCGGAGGCGATGGGCGGGCGGCTGCTGAACCTGGCCGAGGTCCGGGCCCACCTGCTGCACCGGCTGCGCAGGCAGGCCGAGATGTCCGGGAACGGGCGGCTGACCGAGCTGCACGACGAGCTGGCCGGCTACCGGTATCCGGGCGTGGACCTGAACGTGGCGCACGTGCCCGGCCCCGGCGACATCCTGCTGCCGCTGCGGATCAGGCACGGCGACCGCGTGCTGTCCATGTTCACCACGATCGCCACCTTCGGCACCCCCGTCGAGGTGACGGCCTCGGAGCTGGCCATCGAGACGTTCTGGCCCGCCGACGAGGAGACCGCCGCGGCGTTCCGCTGATCAGGGCTCGCCGTGCAGCACGTCCCGGTGGATGCGCGCCGGCGGCACCCCGTCGGCCTGCAGGTTGCGTACGGTCTCGGTGACCATCGAGGGCGGGCCGCACACGTACACCTCGTGCTCGGTCCAGGAGTGGAAACGGCGGGTCACGTCCGGCAGGCGGCCGCGCATCCCCTCGTAGCCGGGCTCGTCCGACACCACGGGCAGCACCCGCAGCCACGGGAACGCCGACTCCATCCGGATCAGGTCCGGCAGGTCGTACAGCTCGGCCGAGGTGCGCGCCCCGTACAGCAGGTGCATGGTGGGCCGGCGGCCGGAGTCGATCACCTGCTCGATGATCGCCTTGAGCGGCGCGAGCCCGGTGCCGCCGGCCACGAACAGCATGTCCCTGACGCTGCGCGCGGGCGCGGCCATGGTGCCCATCGGCGGCCCCAGCATGAGGGTGTCGCCGATGCGGGTGTCGCGGATGAGCGTGGTGGACACCCAGCCGCCGGGCACCGACCGCACGTGCAGCCGGATCGTGTTGTCCGGCCGCGGCGCGTTCGCGATCGAGTACGTCCGCCACACCCTCGGCCAGCGCGCGGTCTGCACGTTGACGTACTGGCCGGGCGTGTACGGCAGCCGCTGCGTGGGGCGCAGGGTGAGGACCGCGATGTCGTCGTGACGGCGCTCGTGGTCGGTGACCTCCGCCAGCCACCAGGCGGGGGAGACGCCGGCGTCGGCCTCGGCCGACTCGATCATCAGGTTGGCGGCGGCCGTGTAGGCCGACACCCACGCGGCCTCGATCTCGGCGTTCCAGATGTCGGCGGCGAAGCGCCTGACGGTGGCGAGCAGGGCGCTGCCGATGGCCGTGTAGTGCTCGGCGACCACTCCGTACTTGCGATGGTCCCTCCCCAGCTGGCTCAGGAACGAGCGCATGCTCTCCGGGCTGTCGACGCTCCACGCGATGCGGGTCAGCGCGCTGAAGAGCCGGTCGCGCTGCGCGTCCATGGCCGGCGGGAACATCCCGCGAAGGTGCGGGTTCTCCGCGAACAGCCTGCCGTAGAAGTAGGCGGCCGCCTTGTCGGCCACCGGCTCGATGATGGAGAAACTCTCCTTGACCAGGCGCGGATTCAATGTCATATACCCAACCCGTCCTATTGACCGGAAAACAATTCCGGTCGTGTCGTCCCACCTCCCTGACGGCTCCGGGTGACGAGCGTCCGGCCTGCCCCGGCACGTCCGAGCGCTCGAAATCAGTGTTACATCGCCTCCGTGGCCTCACAACCGATTCGCCCGATGAGGTGCAGATCTGAACTATCAGTAACGGTCATGTTATTTTCCGCACCTATCCGGAATGGCATTGAGCGGTGAATGTGAGAAGGAATCTCATTCGTCTTTTGTGGTGAAATTTCGGGAGCCGGGCGGTCCGTACCCCCGCCGCCGCCCCCTCGGCCCCCGCCCCGGACCCGGACGGCGGGCTCCAGACGGGCAGCCGCCAGGAGACTTGTGGGACAAGCGACATAACCGAAATGGTGTGCGCCATGATGGGCATGTGCCTGCGCCCCAGGCCGCCCCGCACAACGCTCCCCTGGAGATCGCCATGTCCCGACCGTTGATAGGCGTCACCGCCTACTTCGAAGCCGCCCGATGGGATGACTACGTGCGGGAGGCCGTGCTCTCCCCACCCGCCTACGCCAGAGCGATCGACCGGGCGGGCGGCGCCCCGGTCGTGCTGCCGCCGATCAACGGCCACGCCATCGCCGACTACGTGCGCGGGCTGAGCGGCATCGTGCTGACCGGCGGCACCGGGGTGGGCGCGGCGGCCTACGGCGACGAGCAGGACCCGCGCGCGGGCGAGCCGCAGCCGCACCGCGACCGGTTCGAGCTGGCGCTGGCCCGGGCCGCCGTGCAGGCCGACCTGCCCATCCTGGGCATCGCCCGCGGCATGCACGTGCTCAACGTGGCCCAGGGCGGCAGCCTGATCCCGTGGCTGCCCGAGATGCTGGAGAGCGAGCGGCACAACGAGCCGGGCGCCCCGCACCGCATCCAGGTGAGCGTGTCCAGCAAGCTCGGCAAGGCCGTCGGCGACCACGTGGAGGCCGTCGCCCCGCACACCCAGTCGGTGCGCCGGCTCGGCACCGGGCTGCTGGCCGTGGCCTGGGCCGACGACCAGATCGTGGAGGGCATCGAGCTGCAGGGCCACCGGTTCGGCGTGGGCGTGCAGTGGCACCCGGAGCGGGAGACCGGAGACGGCGTGACGGGCCACGGCTTGTTCGATGCGCTCGTGGAGGCGGCCCGCTAGGCTTCGATCATGTCGCTGCATCCCCAGGCACGCGCGTACGTCGCCGCCTACCCGTCGGACCTGGGCGTCGACCCGGAGACGCTCGACCTGGAGCGGATCCGCGAGATGCGCGCCGTCGACGGCCTGGCCGCCCAGCGCGGGCCTCTCACGCAGCTGCCCTCGGTCCGCGACGAGACGGCCGAGGGCGTGCCCATCCGGATCTACCGGGCCGACCGGGGCGACGCCCCGCTGCCCGTCCTGGTCTACTTCCACGGCGGCGGGTTCGTCTTCGGCAGCGTCAAGCGCAACGACGCGCTCGGCCGCGACCTGGCCATCCGCACCGGCGCCGTGGTCGTCTCGGTCGACTACCGGCTCGCCCCCGAGCACCCGTTCCCGGCCGCCGCCGACGACGCCTGGACCGTCGTGCGCGACGTGTTCGCCCGGCCCGCCTTCTACCAGTGCGACGGCAAGGTCGCGGTGATCGGCGACAGCGCCGGGGGCAACCTCGCCGCGGTGGCCGCCTGGCAGGCCCGCGACGCCGGGCTGAGCCTGGCCCACCAGGTGCTGGTCTACCCGGTGCTCGACGCCCGGATGGACACCCCGAGCTACCGCGAGTTCGCCCGCGGCCACGGCCTGGACGCCGCGGAGATGGCCTGGTTCCTGCGCCAGTACGCCGGCGGGGCCGACCCCGACGACCCGCGCCTGTCGCCGCTGCGGCTGGAGTCGCTCGCCGGGCTGCCGCCCGCCACCGTGCTGACCGCCGGCTGCGACGTGCTGCGCGACGAGGGCGAACGCTACGCCGCCCGGCTCGCCGAGGCCGGGGTGCCGGTCGACCTGCGCCGCTTCGACGGGGCCGTGCACAGCTTCTTCGGCCTGCCGCGCCTGTTCGACCAGGCGACCGAGGCCCGTGACCACATCGCCGCCCGGCTGAAGGAGGCGCTGTGACCTACGAGCGGCTTAAGACCGACACCCCCGCCGAAGGCGTGCTGCGGATCACCATCAGCGAGCCGCGCAGGCTCAACGCCGTCGACCGCGCCGGCCACCGCGAGCTGGCCGAGATCTGGCGCGACGTCGACCGCGACGACGCGGTCAGGGCCGTGGTCATCAGGGGCGAGGGCGAGGCGTTCTCCGCCGGCGGCGACCTGTCCATGATCGAGGAGATGACGCGCGACCACGACACCCGGCTGCGCGTCTTCGCCGAGGCCCGCGACATCGTCTACAACGTGCTCAACTGCGCCAAGCCGGTCGTCTCGGCCATCCAGGGCCCTGCCGTGGGCGCCGGGCTGGCCGTGGCCCTGCTCGCCGACATCTCCGTGGCCGGCCGCACCGCCCGGATCATCGACGGCCACACCCGGCTGGGCGTCGCCGCCGGCGACCACGCCGCCATCATCTGGCCGCTGCTGTGCGGCATGGCCAAGGCGAAGTACCACCTGCTGCTCTGCGAGCCCGTCACCGGCGAGCAGGCCGAGCGGATGGGCCTGGTCAGCCTGTGCGTCGACGACGACGCGGTGCACGAGACCGCCATGGACATCGCGGTCAAGCTCGCCGCCGGCTCGCAGGAGGCCATCCGGCTCACCAAGTACGCGCTCAACAACTGGCTGCGCCTGGCCGGGCCCGCGTTCGACGCCTCGCTGGCCATGGAGTTCCTCGGCTTCACCGGCCCCGACGTCGCCGAGGGCGTGCGGGCGCTGCGCGAGAAGCGCCCGCCCCGCTTCGCCTGAGAAGTGGTTTCGGTCCCGTGCCGCGGGTAGGCGCACAGGCATGGAACGCAAGGCCGGACCACACGGCGGGCCTGTCGGCCGGGGCCGAGAACGCCGCCTCGGGGGACGAAGCAGCGGCCCGCCGCGAGGTCACGGCCGGGGGGCGGTCAGAAGCCGCGAGGGAGGCCGAGCACCTGGGTCGCGAGGTAGTTGAGCAGAAGCTCCTCAGTCACGGGTGCCACCTTCCCGATCCGGGCGTCGGCGAGCAGGCGGGCCACCGGATACTCCAGGGAGTACGCCATGCCGCCGTGCGTCTGGAAGGCGGCGTCGGCGGCCTCCCAGGCGGCCTGGGAGGCGGTCAGCTTGGCGATGTTGGCCTCGGTGCCGCACGGCAGCTGCCGGTCGAACGACCAGGCCGCCTTGTAGAGCATCAGCCTGGCCAGCTCGATCTTCGCCTTGACCTGGGCGAGCGGGAAGGCCACCGCCTGGTTGGCGCCGATCGGCCGGCCGAACACCTCGCGCTCCTTGGCGTACTGCACGGCCACCCGCAGGGCCACCTCGGCGCCGCCCAGCGCGGAGGCCGCCAGCAGGATGCGCTCGGGGTTGAGGATGTCCCACAGCACGGCCGCGCCCTGGTCGACCTCGCCGACCACGTTCGCGGCAGGCACCCGCAGGTCGTCGATGAACACCATGTTGGACGGCGTCGTGTTGGCGCCCATCTTCGGGATCGGCTGGTACGACAGCCGCCCGGCGGCGACCGCCTCCGGCACGTTCACCAGGAACACCGTCAGCCCGTGGCTGCGCGGCCTGGCCTCCGACGCCGGGACCGTCCGGGTGACCAGGAGCATCCAGGTCGCCCGCTGCACACCGGTGATCCAGATCTTCTGCCCGTTGAGCACGAACTCGTCGCCGTCGCGGCGGGCCGATGTGGTGATCGCCAGCGCGTTGGAGCCCGCGTCCGGCTCGGTCAGCGCGAAGCACGTCTCCAGCTCGCCGGTGGCCAGCCTCGGCAGCAGCTCCTCCTGCTGCCACCCCTGGCCGTGCCGGGTCAGGGTCATGGCGCCGAACCCGGGCGTGAGCACGTACGTGAAAGCCGATCCGCCCGCCGCACCCGACGCCGAGATCGTCTCGGTCGCCACCGCGAGCTCCAGCAGCCCCTGCCCGCCGCCGCCGAACCGCTCCGGCACCGCCAGACCCAGCCACCCGCCCTTGCCCAGCTCCTGCCACACCTCTTCGGGCCAGCGCTTCTCGGCCTCACAGCGCTGCCAGTAGTCCAAGTCGTAACGGGAGCAGATGTCGGCGATGCCCCGCTGCACCGCGAGCGCGCTCTCCGGGAGAGTGAAATCCATCAAGCCATGGTAGAAGAAAGCTCTGTTCGCGGGCGAGGCCTGCGCGCATGGAAGACGAACGCCGGGGGAGCGTTACGCCACACCGTCCGCCCGGCCACCACCTCCTCGAACCGCTCGGTCAGCAGCGCCCGGAAGCGCCGCGCCCGGCTGAGCGGGATCGCGTGCACGTACGAGAAGGTCGTGAACGCGCCCGCGTGGCTCATCACCGACGTCACCGAGCCCATCAGCGCCAGCTGCAGCGCCTGCGGGAAAGCCGCCCACGGCAGGCCGCTCACCACCACGTCCGCCTGTCCCAGGTTGCGCTCGGCCAGCAGCTCGGGCAGCTTGGCCGCGTCGCCGTTCACCACGTCCACCGCGGGGAAGCGCTCCGCCAGCAGCGCCGACATCGCCTCGTTGAGCTCCACGGCCAGGTGATGGCCGCGACCGGCCAGCCTGCGCTGGATCTCCACAGTGAACGGGCCCGTCCCCGGCCCCAGCTCGACCACGGTCGGCTCGCCGCGCTCGGGCACCGGCGCGCAGACCGCGGCGGCGAGCCGTTGCGAGCTCGGCGCGAGCGCTCCTATGGTGCCCGGTGAACGCAGGAACTGCGCCAGGAACAGTGCGGTGTCGTTCGACATGGCTAGACCGTAGACGTGAAGATCGCGTCCGCGTCTCCCTCAAGGGGACGGAGATCCGGCCAGATGGAGGAGATACCATCCTCCGCCGGGAGGACTGTCCACGAGGCGCGGCTGGATACCTTGGGTGGCATGAGTTGGCGTTGGCGCGGTGTGCCGTTCGACCTGCTCCTCGCCGCCGCGGGCGTCAGCCTGGACCTGCTGATGTTCGGCCAGGCGCTGCAGGGGGAGCTTCCGCCGTCCTCCACGGTCGTCCCGCTGGCGTTGCTGGTCGGCGCGCCCCTGGGATTCGTGCGGCGGTGGCCGCTCGCGGTCGCGCTGTGGCTCGCGGCCGCCCTGGTCGTCACCGACCAGATCAGCGCCTACAGCTCCAACACCGCCCAGATGCTGCTGCTGGTCGCGGTCGCGGTCACCGCCTACCGGGAACGGCCGCGCGCCGTCGGGATGGTCATGGCCGCCACCGTGATCGCCACCGCGGTCAACCTGGTCGACCCCGGCATGACCCTGTCGTTCAGGATCGGCCTCTATTGCGCGGGCATCGCCGTCTTCCCGGTCGTGGTCGGCGGCTACCTGCGGGGTTCGGTGGGCGAGCTGGAACACCGTGACATCACGCCCGACGTGCTGCTCGCCGCGGGCGGCCTGGCCCACACCATGCTGAGCACCTGGACGAGCTGGCACGCCGGACCCCAGCCCGCCTGGGTGACCGGGGTGTTCGCGGTCGCCGCCGGGCTGTCGCTCGGCGTGGCCAGACGCCTGCCCGGCCTGGTCTTCCTGTTCCAGGGCATGCTGCTCGTCGCCGCCGACACCTACCTGCCCGACGTGGTCAACGCCAGCCTGGTGCTGGTCCTGATCGCGCTGGCCGTGTTCGCCATGCGGGTCGCCTCCTGGCTGTGGACCGCCCTCGCCTACCTGGCCACCTGCCTGCTGGCCGCGGTCGCCGTCGTCGGCCCCGGCACCGAGACCACCGTCTTCCGGGCCGCCATCGTCTGCGCCCTCGTCGTCACCCCGGTGGCGATCGGCCGCTACCTCGGGGTCAGGCAGGCCGCCGCCGCGGCCGAGCGGCTGCGCGTGCGCGAGTCCACCCGGCTCACCGTCGCCCAGATGCGCGCCGACCAGCTCGCCGAGCGCGAGCGCATCGCCCGCGACGTGCACGACATCGTCGCCCACCACGTCGGCGCCATGGTGCTGCGGGCCAGCGCCGCCCGCTACACCGCGCCCGACGGCCCGGTCGCCGACGCGCTCACCGACATCCGCGAGACCGGCCATCAGGTGCTGGAGGACCTGCGGGGCCTGATCGACCTGCTGCGCGACCCCGACCGGCAGTCCAACCTGCTCGCCGACCCCAACGACGTCATCCGCGAGTCCGCCGAGCGGATGACGGCCGCCGGCCTCGTGGTGGACCTCGAACTCGACCCGGACACCGACCACGCCCCGCTCGTGGCCCGCACCTCCGCGGCGCGCATCGTCCAGGAAGGCCTCACGAACGTGCTCAAACACGCAGGACCCGGCACCAAGGTCCGCGTCCGGGTCAGCGCCGACCGCGACGGGGTCGACGTCGAGATCCACAACGGCCGCCCGCCCACCACGATCGAGCGCCTGCCATCGTCCGGGCGCGGGCTCGCCGGCATGCGGGAACGGGTCCGGGCCCTCGGCGGGGCGCTCCACGCCGGGCCGGACGAGGAAGGCGGCTGGCTGCTCGCCGCCAACCTGCCGGCGGCCAGGGGCGTCTCGTGATCCGCGTCCTCATCGCCGACGACCAGGTCCTCGTCCGCGCGGGCGTGCGGATGCTGCTGCAGGCCAACAGCGACATGGAGGTGGTCGGCGAGGCCGACGACGGCGCCGAGGCCGTCCGGCTGGCCGAGCGCCACCTGCCCGACGTCATCCTCATGGACCTGCGCATGCCCAGGGTCGACGGGCTGGAGGCGATCAAACGGGTGCTCGCCGTCCGCCCGTCCACCCGCATCGTGGTGCTCACCACCTTCGCCGAGGACTCCAACGTCTACGCCGCACTCCGCGCCGGGGCCGTCGGCTTCCTGGTCAAGGACGACGAACCGGAACGCATGGTCGACGCCATCCGCCGCGCCCACGCCGGGGAGCAACTCCTCGCGCCGTCCGTGCTGCGCCGCGTCGTCGAACGCTTCCTCGACGCCGAGGAACAGATCGGCGGCGCCCCGCGCGGGCTCACCGAGCGCGAGATCGAGGTCCTCGCCCTGGTCGGCACCGGCCTGTCCAACGCCGAGATCGCCGAGGAGCTGCACGTCGGCGTCACCACCGTCAAGACCCACATCGCCGCCGCGATGGAGAAGCTCGGCCTGCGCAACCGGATCCAGGCGGCCGTGGTCGCGCACCGCAGCGGCCTCGTCGACGCGTCCTTCCGCCCCGTGCGTCCGCCGCGCGGCGGAGCACCGGGTAACCCGGCAGGCTGACGACCCCGGGCGGGCCCGGCGCGCATTCTTGGTCCTCGATCGAAAGGACCTGATTATGAGTGACACCGACCTCTTCCGGCGCCCGCCCGCCGAGACCCCCGCCAAGCCGGTCAGCAGCGGCCTGCTGTACGCGCTGCGCGTGTCGATCATCGCCCACGCGGCCGGGCTCGTCGTGGCCGGCTCGCTCGCCGGCCAGTCGGTCGCCACCGACGGGGCGATGGCCGAGTCCCACGTGATGGCCGGGCTCCTCGTCCACCTCGTCGGGCTGGTGCAGATCATCATCGCCGTGCTCGTCTGGCGGCCCGGCCGCGGCGCCGGCTGGCCCGCCCTGGCCAGCCTCGTGCTGTTCCTCGCCGGGATGGGCCAGCACTTCACCTGGATGATGCTCGGCGCCCACCTGCCGAACGGGATCCTCATGTTCGGGCTCACCACCGCGCTGGTCATCTGGTCGTGGTCGCCGGGGGCGTCCCGCCGCCGCTAATCTCGTTCGTGTGTACGTGAAGATCTGCGGCCTGACCGACCCCGGCCACGTGGCCGCCGCCGTCGAGGCCGGCGCCGACGCCATCGGCTTCGTGCTCACCAGCAGCTCACGCCGGATCACCCCCGAGCGGGCCGCCGAGCTGGCCGCCGGGGTGCCGCCGGAGGTGCTGACCGTGGGCGTCTTCCGCGGCGAGGACCCGGCGACGGTCCGGGCCGCGGCGCTCACGGCCGGCGTGCGCGCCATCCAGCTGCACGGCCGCCACCCGCACGGCGACTTCACCGCGCTCAAGGACCTCGACCTCACCCTGATCAGGGCCGTCGACGCCCAGGCCGACCTGCGGTGCGGTGCCCACGACGAGAGCCTGCTCATCGTCGACGCGCCCCGGGCGGGCTCCGGCGAGCCATGGGACTGGTCGGCCGTCCGCGGCCGTCCCACCGGGCGGTGGCTCCTCGCGGGCGGCCTGGCCCCGGCCAACGTCGCCGAGGCCGTCGCCGCCGCCCGGCCGTGGGGGGTGGACGTCTCCAGCGGCGTCGAGACCTCCCCGGGCGTCAAGGACCCGGCCCTGATCACCGCCTTCATCACCGCCGCCCGCGACGCGGCCTGACATGCCCACCCCACCCCCAACCCCGCCCCCCGCCCCAGAACCGGCCGCGACCCCCGCCCCCGCCCTGGACGCGGTCCCGGCGCTCGGCTCGGACGCGACCTCTGCCCCTGCGCTCGGCTCGGACGCGACCTCTGCCCCCGAGCTTGGCTCGGACGCGACCTCTGCCCCCGAGCTTGGCTCGGACGCGACCTCTGCCCCCGAGCTTGGCTCGGACGCGACCTCTGCCCCCGAGCTTGGCTCGGACGCGACCTCTGC
>NZ_JBICUQ010000008.1:269185-280669 GCF_043198225.1 Nonomuraea sp. NPDC048826
TGCCCCCGAGCTTGGCTCGGACGCGACCTCCGCCCCCGAGCTTGGCTCGGGTCCGGACGCGGCTCCCGCTCCGGAGGCGGCCTCCGCGCCCGCTCCGGAGGCGGGTCGCGCGCCGGAGGCGGCCTCCTCCGTGGGCGCCGCCCCCACCTCAGGTGCCGCCCACATCCCGGCCGCGCCCTCTGCTCTCCCGCCGGACGCGGGTCTGGCGCCGGAGGTGGGATCCTCCCCGGCCGCGCCTGCTGCCTCTGCTTTCGCGCCGGACACCGCTCGGGCCCACGACTCCGGTCGGGGGCCGGCCTCAGAGCAGGGGGCGGGGGTGGAGCAGGGACGGGGCTCGGGCGGGGGTGGGGAGCTGGTTGTGGTGGTGGAGTTTCTGCGGGGGTTCGCGCGGAGGCGGGCGCCGCGGGTGGTGCCGGTGCCCGGGGGGTTCGCGGTGCTCGACGCGCGGTACGCGGCCTCGTACGACGACAACAAGCTGCTGGTGTGGCACGGCGAGGACCCCGCGCCGGTGCTGGCCGCGGCGGATGAGGTGCTGGCGGACCGGGGGCACCGGCTGGTGTGCGTGGACGACGACCGGCTGGGCCGGGCGTTCGCGCCCGCGTTCGCGGCGGCGGGTTACGAGCACGAGGAGAACGTGCTCATGGTCCACCGGGGCGGCCCGCCTGAGGTCCCGTACGCCGAGGAGCTCTCGCTGGAGACGCTGCTGCCGGTGCTCAGGGAGACCTGGCGTGAGACGCTTCCCGAGGTCGGCGACGAGGCGATCGAGCAGCTCAGCCGCCGGTCGGAGACCCGGCTGCGGGGCGCCGACAAGGTCGTGTTCCGAGGCGTACGAGGCGCGGACGGTGAGCCGGCCGCCCGCGCCGACCTGTACGTGCACGACGGCGTGGCGCAGATCGAGGACCTGGTCACCGGGATGCGCCACCGGGGCAGGGGGCACGCCCGCGCGCTGATGCTCTCGCTGCTGGCGGAGGCCACCGCGGCGGCCGGGCTGGTGTTCCTCGTGGCCGACGCGGCCGACTGGCCCAAGGAGTTCTACACCCGGCTCGGTTTCGAGGAGATCGGCCGTACCCACTCCTTCCTCCGCGCCTGAGGAGGCGCGGTTGGCCGGATGCGGCCCCGCTGGGCTGGGAGTTCGCGCAGTAGGGTCTGGGGCGTGAGTGAAACTTCCGCCGAGGACCGGATCTGGACGGTTCCCAACCTGCTGAGCTTCCTGCGCCTCCTGGGCGTGCCCGTGTTCCTGTGGCTGGCTCTGGGACCGCGGGCGGACGGGTGGGCCCTCGGGGTGCTGGCGGTGGCCGGGTTCACCGACTGGCTCGACGGGAAGATCGCTCGGGCGTTCAACCAGACCAGCCGGCTCGGGCGGCTGATCGACCCGGCCGCCGACAAGCTGTACGTGGCCGCGACCATCGTGGCGCTGCTGGTGCGGGAGATCATCCCGTGGTGGCTGGTGGCGGTGATCCTGGCCAGGGAGTTGTTCGTCCTCTGTTCCTTCCCCGTCCTCCGCAAGCATGGCTACCGCGCACTTCAGGTGCATTTCCTGGGCAAGGCCGCCATGTTCAACCTCATGTACGCCTTCCCTCTCCTCTTCCTCGCCTCCCACACCGGGTGGTATGCCGAAATAGCCCGCATCGCAGGATGGGCCTTCGCGCTGTGGGGAACGGGCCTTTACTGGTGGGCCGGTGTGTTGTACGTGATACAGGTGCGCCGGCTCGTGACCGCGACCACGAAGGAGTGAGCGGGTGAAGGCGGTTGTCATGGCGGGCGGCGAAGGCACCCGGTTGCGGCCGATGACGGCCAACCAGCCCAAGCCCCTGCTCCCCGTGCTCAACCGTCCGATCATGGAACACGTGCTGCGCCTGCTCAAACGGCACGGCATCACCGAGACCGTGGTCACGGTGCAGTTCCTGGCCGCGCTGGTGCGCAACTACTTCGGCGACGGCGACGAGCTCGGCATGCGCCTGCAGTACGCGACCGAGGACGTGCCGCTGGGCACCGCGGGCAGCGTCAAGAACGCCGCGGCCCGGCTGCACGACGACCGCTTCCTGGTGATCTCCGGCGACGCGCTCACCGACATCGACCTGACCGACATGATCCGCTTCCACCGCGACACCGGGGCGCTCGTCACGATCGGGCTCAAACGGGTGCCGAACCCCCTGGAGTTCGGCATCGTCATCGTCGACGAGGCCGGCCGGGTGCAGCGCTTCCTGGAGAAGCCCACCTGGGGCCAGGTCTTCTCCGACACCGTCAACACCGGCATCTACGTCATGGAGCCCGAGGTGCTGGGCGACGTCCCCGCCGGTGAGCCCGCCGACTGGTCGGCCGACGTCTTCCCCCGGCTGCTGGAGCGCGGCGCCCCCATCTACGGCTACGTGGCCGAGGGCTACTGGGAGGACGTCGGCACCCACGACAGCTACCTCAAGGCCCAGGCAGACGCCCTGTCCGGCAAGGTCAGGCTCGACATCGGCGGCTTCGAGGTCTCGCCCGGCGTCTGGGTGGCGGGCTCCGCCTCGGTCGAGCCGGACGCGGTGCTCAAGGGCCCGCTGTTCGTCGGCGAGTACGCCAAGGTCGAGGCCGGGGCCGAGCTGCGGGAGTACACCGTGCTCGGCAACAACGCGGTGGTGCGCGAGGGCGCCTTCCTGCACCGCGCGGTCGTGCACGACAACGTCTACCTCGGCCCCGGCACCCACCTGCGCGGCTGCGTGATCGGCAAGGCCACCGACGTGATGAGCGGGGCCCGCATCGAGGAGAACGCGATCATCGGTGACGAGTGCGTCATCGAGGCGGAGGCGTACGTCTCCAGCGGGGTCAAGATCTACCCCTTCAAGACCATCGAGGCCGGCGCGGTCGTCAACACCAGCGTCATCTGGGAGTCGCGCGGGCAGCGCGGCCTGTTCGGCCCGCGCGGCGTCAGCGGGCTGGTCAACGTCGAGATCACGCCCGAGCTGTGCGTACGGCTGGCCAGCGCGTACGCCACCACCCTGAAGAAGGGCGAGCACGTCGTCATCTCGCGCGACTCCTCGCTGGCCGCCAGGGCGCTCAAGCGGGCCGTGATCGGCGCGCTCAACGCCAGCGCGATCAACGTGCACGACCTGGAGGCCGCGCCGCTGCCGGTGGCGCGCTTCCACACCTCCAGGGGCACCGCGGCGGGCGGCATCACGCTGCGCACCACCGCCGGCGACCCGCAGAGCGTCGACATCGTCATCATGGACGACCGCGGCGCCGACCTGTCGCCCGGCGCCCAGCGCAAGCTGGAGCGGGTGTTCTCGCGCCAGGAGTTCCGCCGCGCCTTCCCCGGCGAGATCGCCGAGCTCACCTACCCGGCCAGGGCGGTCGAGGACTACGCGCACGAGCTGCTGCGCCGGGTCGACATGACCGGCGTGCGCGGGATGAAGGTGGTGGCCGACTGCGCGGGCGGCACCTCCTCGCTGGTGCTGCCGAGGCTGCTCGGCCGGGCCGGGATCGAGGTGCTCACCGTCAACGCCGTGCTGGACGACCTGTCGCCCACCGAGACCATCGCCGAACGCCGCCGCGACCTGCAACGGCTGTCGGAGCTCGTCAGCTCCTCGCGCGCGGCCTTCGGGGTCCGGTTCGACCCGGTGGGGGAGCGCATCGCCCTGGTCGACGAGCAGGGCCAGCTCATCAGCGAGGAACGGGCCCTGCTGGTGGTCCTGGACCTGGTGGCCGCCGAGCGCCGGGGCGGCCAGGTGGCGCTGCCCGTCACCACCACCCGGGTCGCCGAGCAGGTGTGCCGCTTCCACGGCGTGCAGGTGCGCTGGACCTCGACCGCCGTCGACGCGCTCACCTCCGCCGCCGCCGACCCGGGCATGATCTTCGCCGGTGACGGGCGGGGCGGCTTCGTGGTGCCCGAGTTCAGCCCCGCGATCGACGGGCTGGCCGCCTTCATGCGGCTGCTCGGGCTGGTCGCCCGCACCCGGCTCTCGCTCAGCCAGATCGACGCCAGGATCCCCGAGGCCAGGCTGCTCAAGCGGACGATCCCGACGCAGTGGGCGGCCAAGGGGGCGGTGATGCGCTCGGTCATCGAGGCGGCCGAGGCCAACCCCGACGGCTACCGGATCGACACCACCGACGGGGTGCGGGTGGTCGGCGACGACGGCAGCTGGGTGCTCATCCTGCCCGCCGCCACCGAACCGGTGACCGATCTGTGGGCCGAGGCGGCCGACGTCGACACCGCCCAGCTCTTGCTCGAAAACTGGGCCCGGGTCGTCGAGCAGGCGACATGATCCACACAGCACCGCGTCTTGTCCGCGATTTGTCGGGAAGGACCGCAAGATCGTAATGTTAGAACGCGCGGCGGCATGGACCTTCAGGTGGGGGCGGTTGTAACTTTGTCAGCGTCCGAACCTGTCGTCCAGCGCCCCGCCTTGACCTTTGCCGCTGATCAGCGTAAGTTGCGGCATTCGCAAAAACGTGAAGAGCGAAGCGAGGCGCGCCCCGAGCACCGTTGCCGCGACTTCGCGGTAGGAGGCCGAGCCGATCGATGCCGAGCGTCTACTGCACGCAGTGCGGGCATGCCAACCCCGAGGATGCCCGTTTCTGTTCCCGTTGTGGGACCCAGCTGACCAGACCCGAGGTCTCCGGGGACACCACATCGACGATCTCCGTCGCGGGAATAGAGGCGTACGAGGCTGAGACCGGCGACATGCTGCTGGCCGAGAGGGCGCTGGTCGAACAGCTCCCGCCCGGCGCGGCGCTGCTCACGGTCACCCGGGGGCCCAACCAGGGGAGCCGGTTCCGGCTCGACAAGGAGCTCACCACCACCGGGCGCCACCCGGAGAGCGACATCTTCCTCGACGACATCACGGTCTCGCGCCGCCACGTCGAGTTCTACCGCCACCGCGGCGGCCAGTTCTCGGTCCGCGACGTGGGCAGCCTCAACGGCACCTACGTCAACCGCGAGCGCATCGAGGAGGTCCCGCTCCACTCCGGCGACGAGGTGCAGATCGGCAAGTTCCGGCTGCTGTTCCTGATGCGGACCCCCGCCGGCGCATGAGCTCACAGGCGGCACGCTCGCACATGAGCATCGGGGAGGTGCTCGCCCTCCTGCAGGGCGAGTTCCCCGACGTCACCATCTCCAAGATCCGATTCCTGGAGGGTGAGGGGCTGATCGAGCCCGAGCGCACCCCGTCCGGCTTCCGCAAGTTCACCCACCTGCACGTCGAGCAGCTCCGCTACATCCTGACCGAGCAGCGCGACCATTACCTCCCGCTGCGCGTGATCAAGGACAAGATGGCCGAGAGCTTCGGCCGTCCCCGCGCCCTGCAGGACAAGCAGGAGGTCAGGCTCACCCGCGCCGAGCTGCTGGAGGCCGCCGCGCTCGACGAGGAGACGCTCACCGAGCTGGAGGACTACGGCCTGCTGGCGCCGGTCGCGCGGCGCTACGACGAGGAGGCGCTGAAGATCGCCAGGGCCGTGGGCGGGCTGGCCCGCTTCGGCCTGCACGCCCGCCACCTGCGGGCGGTCAAGGCGGCGGCGGAGCGGGAGGCGGGCCTGGTCGAGCAGACGGTCGCGCCCATCCTCAAACGCCGCAAACCCGGCGCGATCGGCGAGGCCGACGAGGCGGCCAGGGAGCTGTCCACGCTGCTGCTCGATCTGCACGCGGCGCTGCTGCGTACGGGGGTTCGTGGGGTTCTGGGCCGATGAGCGGCCTGCGGGACATACAGGGCCCAGCGGGTGTTACGTTGAAATGCAGAAGCGGACCAGCGATGACCTGAGCCGGGCCACCGGCCAGTCGAATATGGAGCAGCCCGTGTTGCAGATGGAGGTAGTGGGCGTTCGGGTAGAGATGCCCACCAATCAGCCGATCGTTCTGCTCAAGGAGGCACACGGGGACCGGTTCCTGCCCATCTGGATCGGCATGACCGAGGCGACGGCGATAGCGCTGGCCCAGGCCGACGAGCCGCCGCCCAGGCCGCTCACCCACGACCTGTTCAGGGACGTGCTGAGCGCCCTCGGCGTGGGCCTGCGCGCGGTCAACATCGTCGCCCTGCGTGACGGAATCTTCTTCGCCGACCTCGTGTTCTCCAACGGCGTAGAGGTGAGCGCGCGGCCCTCCGACTCGATCGCGCTGGCGCTGCGCACCGGCGCCCGCATCTTCGCCAGCGAAGAGGTGGTCCAGGAGGCCGGAGTGATCATTCCCGACGACCAGGAGGACGAGGTGGAGAAGTTCAGGGAGTTCCTTGACACGATCTCGCCTGAGGACTTCGGCCGGGCGGGGTAGGTATTTCAGTGCATTTACGCTTCACGACGCGCCGAGCCGGATCGTTGACTGAGCATGGTCACGGTCCTACGGTGCAAGTGAAACCCGTGGTCGACCTTTTACGAACCCCCAGATGAGACCACGGGATGAGAGAAAGCCGGAGGTCCGCGTGGCGGTCAGCAGCGGCGAGGGTAAGACGGCCGGCCAGGAAGATCCGGTGCGGCGCGAGAGTGCGCGGCAGCGTGCCGGAGAGCAAGGACTGCTCTTCGACGAACAGCCTGCCACGCTGCCGGACGACATCGGATACCGCGGGCCGACGGCCTGCGCGGCGGCCGGCATCACCTACAGGCAGCTGGACTACTGGGCGCGCACCGGCTTGGTGGAGCCCACGATAAGAGCCGCGCAAGGCTCGGGCTCCCAGCGCCTCTACAGCTTCCGCGACATCCTGGTCCTGAAAGTCGTCAAGCGGCTCCTCGACACGGGAGTCTCCCTCCAGCAGATCCGCACGGCCGTCCAGCATCTGCGCGACCGCGGGGTCGCCGACCTCGCGCAGATCACGCTGATGAGCGACGGCGTCAGCGTCTACGAGTGCACCTCGGCCGACGAGGTCATCGATCTTCTCCAGGGCGGGCAGGGCGTGTTCGGCATCGCGCTCGGCCGGGTCTGGCGCGAGGTAGAAGGATCCCTCGCGGAGCTGCCGGGGGAACGGGCGGCGGTCGCGGACGACGTCCCGGCCGACCATCCCGCTGACGAACTGGCCCGGCGACGGCGCGCGCGCCGCACCGGGTGACGCCCCGAACCACCCCGATCCGGGACGAGGCTGTAATCTAGGACATGCTGACGACCCCGTGCGGGAGAGACCCCGGCACGACCGGGGCGCCGAAGGAGCAACCCTCCCCGGAATCTCTCAGGCGCCTGTACCGCTCGGGTGAGGCAACTCTGGAAAGCAGGTGCGCCCGCCAGGCGCATCTCACCGACGGTGCAAGCCCTGTACGGGGTGAAGCTCTCAGGTCGTCATGACAGAGGGGGAGATCCGGCATAAGCCCGCGCCCAGCGCCGGTCTCCACAGCCTCGGGAGGCATCTCCATGACCGACCTGTCAGCACCGCCGTTCTCCAGCCGGCACATCGGGCCCGCACCGGCCGAGCAGCAGCGCATGCTCGAGGCCGTCGGCTTCGAATCGGTCGCCGACCTGGTGGGGGTGGCCGTGCCCGAGGCCATCAGGGCCAAGGACCGGCTCAAGCTGCCGGCCGCCGCGAGCGAGGCCGAGGCCATCACCGAACTGCGCGCCCTCGCCGGGCGCAACCAGGTGCTCACCTCGATGATCGGCCTGGGCTACCACGACACGGTCACGCCCGCCGTCATCCGCCGCAACCTGCTGGAGAACCCGGGCTGGTACACCGCCTACACCCCGTACCAGCCGGAGATCTCCCAGGGCAGGCTGGAGGCGCTGCTGAACTTCCAGACCGTCGTCTCCGACCTGACCGCCCTGCCCGTCGCGGGCGCGTCCCTGCTCGACGAGGCCACCGCCGCCGCCGAGGCGATGACGCTGGCCCGCCGCGCCGGCAAGGTCAAGAGCCCGGTGTTCGTCGTCGACGCCGACGCGCTGCCGCAGACCAAGGCCGTGCTGGCCACCCGCGCCGAGCCGCTCGGCATCACGCTCGTGGAGAGCGACCTGACCGGCGAGCTGCCCGAGTGCTTCGGCGTGCTCGTCCAGTACCCCGGCGCGTCGGGGCGGCTGCGCGACTTCCGCGCGGTGGCCGAGCGCGCGCACGCGGCCGGCGCGCTCGTCGTGGCCGCCGCCGACCTGCTGGCGCTCACGCTCGTGGCCGCGCCGGGCGAGCTCGGCGCGGACATCGCCGTCGGCTCCTCCCAGCGGTTCGGCGTGCCGTTCGGCTTCGGCGGGCCGCACGCCGCCTACATGTCCGTACGCGAGGGCCTGCAGCGCCAGATGCCCGGCCGCCTGGTCGGGGTGTCGGTCGACGCCGACGGCGCGCCCGCCTACCGGCTGGCCCTGCAGACGCGCGAGCAGCACATCCGCCGCGAGAAGGCCACCAGCAACATCTGCACCGCGCAGGTCCTGCTGGCCGTCATCGCCGGCATGTACGCCGTCTACCACGGCCCCGAGGGGCTGCGCCGGATCGCCCGCCGGGTCCACCGGCACGCCGCCGTGCTCGCCGACGGGCTGCGCCAGGGCGGCGTCGAGGTGGTGCACGCCGAGTTCTTCGACACCGTGCTGGCCCGGGTCCCCGGCCGGGCCGCCGCCGTCGTGGCCGCCGCGGCCGAGCGCGGCGTCAACCTGTGGCAGGCCGACGCCGACCACGTCTCCGTCGCTTGCGACGAGAAGACCGGCGCCGCCGAGCTCGTCAAGGTGTGGGCCGCCTTCGGCGTCGAGCGCACCTCCGCCCCCCTCGACGACGTGGCCGACGCGCTGCCCGCCCCGCTGCTGCGCGAGTCGGACTTCCTCACCCACCCGGTGTTCAACACCCACCGCAACGAGACCTCGATGCTGCGCTACCTGCGCAGGCTCCAGGACAAGGACATCGCGCTCGACCGTTCGATGATCCCGCTCGGCTCCTGCACGATGAAGCTGAACGCGACCACCGAGATGGAGCCCATCACCTGGCCCGAGTTCGCCGACATCCACCCGTACGCGCCCGAGGCGCAGGCGGTCGGCTACGGCGAGCTGATCCGCACGCTGGAGGGCTGGCTCGCCGAGGTCACCGGCTACGACCGGGTCTCCATCCAGCCGAACGCGGGCTCCCAGGGCGAGTTCGCCGGGCTGCTCGCCATCCGCGCCTACCACCGCGCCAACGGCGACACCGAGCGCGACGTGTGCCTCATCCCGTCGTCCGCGCACGGCACCAACGCCGCCAGCGCCGTCATGGCCGGCATGCGGGTCGTGGTCGTGGCCTGCGACGACGACGGCAACGTCGACCTGGCCGACCTCGACGCCAAGATCACCAAGCACAGCGACCGGCTGGCCGCCATCATGGTCACCTACCCGTCGACGCACGGCGTCTACGAGGAGGCCATCACCGAGATCTGCGCCAAGGTGCACGACGCCGGCGGCCAGGTGTACGTCGACGGGGCCAACCTCAACGCGCTCGTGGGCCTGGCCAAGCCGGGCGAGTTCGGCGCCGACGTCTCGCACCTCAACCTGCACAAGACGTTCTGCATCCCGCACGGCGGCGGCGGGCCCGGCGTCGGCCCGGTCGCCGTCCGCGCCCACCTCGCCCCCTACCTGCCGGGCCACCCGCTGCGCGACGGCTCGCCCGTCGGCCCCGTCTCCGCCGCTCCGTACGGCTCGGCCGGGATCCTGCCGATCTCGTGGGCGTACGTCAGGATGATGGGCAGCGAGGGCCTCACCGCGGCCACCGAGCAGGCCATCCTGTCGGCCAACTACCTGGCCCGCAAGCTCGCCCCGCACTACCCCGTCCTCTACACCGGCCGGGGCGGGCTGGTCGCCCACGAGTGCATCATCGACCTGCGCCAGATCACCAAGGAGACCGGCGTCACCGTCGACGACGTGGCCAAGCGGCTCATCGACTACGGCTTCCACGCGCCCACCATGTCCTTCCCGGTCGCCGGCACCCTCATGATCGAGCCGACCGAGAGCGAGGACCTGGCCGAGCTCGACCGGTTCGTGGACGCGATGATCGCCATCCGGGGGGAGATCGCCAAGGTCGCCTCCGGCGCCTACGACAAGACGGACAACCCGCTGCGGAACGCCCCGCACACCGCCGAGGCGCTCACCGCCGACGCCTGGACGCACCCGTACCCGCGGAGCGAGGCGGGCTACCCGGTGCCGTCGCTGCGCGAGGGCAAGTACTGGGTGCCGGTGCGGCGGATCGACCAGGCCTACGGCGACCGCAACCTGGTGTGCTCCTGCCCTCCGCTGGAGGCGTACGAGGACTGACCGCCGGTTTCGCCGTGGTCGTCCGGGCGGTCCCGCCTGGAGGCTTCCGGGCGGGTATCGCCAGGGTGCGGAACGGGGTAATGGGGATATATCGGGCGGTGGGTAGACCGATGGGCGCAACCGAGCAGACATGATCGCGAGAACTCGTTAGGCTCGGGGCGATCGTCGCCGAAGGAGCTCTCTTGACGTCATCAGAGCTGGAGACCCCGCCGCTCGACACCGCCCGCCGGCTGGCCGAAGGCGGTGACCTCGACGGCGCGGCCGCCATACTCGCCGAGCTCGCCGCCCAGCCCGACAGCCCCGACCAGGCCCAGGCCGCCGTCGGGCTGGCCGTGGTGCTCGACCAGCGGGGCGACGTCGAAGGGGCCCGCGCCGCGGCCCGGACGGCGCTGGCCACCGGTCATCCCGAGTTCGCCGCCCAGGCGGCCTGCCATCTGGCCCAGGGGTTCGAGCGCGAAGGGCGGCTGGAGCAGGCGCGCGGGGCCTGGCAGGCGGTGCTCGGCGTCGGCACTCCCGGATACGTTCCCCTGGCCCACCTGGCGCTCGCCCGGCTGGCCGGCGAGGTGGGCGACTACGACGAGGCCGAGGCCGAGCTGCGCGCCGCCATCGAGACCGGCTACCGGGCCGAGGACGGCGCCCCTCCGCCGGACGGCCCTGAAGGTGACATGGGCGCGCCCGTCGCGGAGGCGCGGGTGCACGCCGCGCAGCAGCTCGCCGACCTGCTGATCGAACGCGAGGAGCCGGGGGAGGCGGCGGACGTGCTGCTCGACGCCCTGGAGCACGCCTCCGGCGAGGACGCGGCCCGGCTGCGGGTCCAGCTCGGCATCGCGCACCTGGAGCTGGCCTGCGCGGAGTTCGCCGGGGCGCTGGAGGAAGGCGGCGAGGCGCAGGTGAGCGCGCTGGCGATCGAGCTGCTGGCGCGCACGCTCCCGCTGCGCGGCCGTGACGACGCGGCCGGCCAGGTGTGGGCGTACGGGCTGGAGCACCAGGACGAGACGCTGGCCTCCGAGGTCCGCCTCCGCTACGAACGCTGACGACGTTCGCTCGCGCGTTTCCGTATGACGCGTGAGAGGTCGAAGGCGGGGGAGCCTCGATGGGTCTGGGGCGGGTGTTCCGGGCGATGTGCGGGTCTGGCGCGGGGTGGGTCAAAGGCTTTTCGGGGAACCCCCTCGGGCTGGGCGCCGTGATGCGTGCCTGCGGCCCGCTCAGCCCGCCGTAGGCGGTTCGTCTCGGTCCGGCGGGTGTTTCCGGACGTGTGCGGGTCTGGCGCGGGGTGGGTCAAAGGCTTTTCGGGGAACCCCCTCGGGCTGGGCGCCGTGATGCGTGCCTGCGGCCCGCTCAGCCCGCCG